>NZ_JAFBFA010000014.1 GCF_016909015.1 Gracilibacillus alcaliphilus | reverse complement strand
ATATAGTTGTCTTGTGCTCGCTTTTGACAAGCTAGCATATTGCTTTTTTCTTCTTTTACATACTGGTTGTTTTGTTCAGTTTTCAATGATCAATGTTATGATGTCATTTTGCGACGAAATATAATATATCATGTTGATAATAGTAAGTCAATACTATTTTTAATCTTTTTTTAACAGCTTTGAAATATTTCATTCTCAAATTGACGACAAGAAATAATATACCACATCGATCTTTATAGAGCAATAGCTTTTTTTCATTTTTTTATAAAATATGAAATATTGTTAAAAGACGGCCTGCCTCCCCGTCTGATCCCCCTTTTTAGCCAATAAAAAACTATATCTTATATCATACGAAAAAGATATAGTTCAGGCAAACATTATTCCATGATCAATTTATGAGGTATATATTTCTTTATTTCTTCTTCACTGGCTACTCTTGTATATAGATGAAAAATGGTTTTATAACGTTCCTTCATCGCCTGCTTAACAAGCTTATCAATACGTTGATCTTCTAAATCTAACAATAATTCTTCCAACTCACGCTTAATAATGTATTGTAATTCCTGCTGTTCATTTTCTGTAATTAATAAACCTAACATGGCTTTCACTCCTAAACATTCCTTTGATACTAACTTCCCCAGCACTATTATTTCTATTCCTGTTTTATTGAGAATTCAAACATAATTCCCTCATTCGCCACATACACTTAAGACAAGCATAAGCCATTGGAGGAGATATGAATTGAGACGTTTATATATTATTAGTATACGAAAAGCCTTGTTGTTGATCCTGCCTATTTCCTTTTTTATCGCCCTTTTTTTATTCCTCGAATCTAACTACACAACAACCGTATTCTCCACCAAGGATAATCCCAGGGCATTACAAGCAGGGAATGAACAAGCCAATACTGTTGCCCTTACTTTTAATATCAGCCACGGGAGTGAACAGCTCCTCCCCATTCTAGAGCGCTTAAAAAAGGAAGAAGTGATTGCGACATTTTTTGTTAGCGGTGAATGGGCAGAACGTCATCCTGATTTGTTAGAAAAGATTGCCGAAGAACAGCATGAAATTGGCATGCTGGGTTATCAATATATATCTTACACCGAGCAAGAACCTGAAGAAGTAAGCAAAGATTTGAATAAGGCACGGGATACCTTTTACAAATTGGGTTATGAAGATATCTATCTGCTGCGCGCACCAAATGGACATTTAAATAAGGAAGTCGTATCCCTAGCCGAACAACAAGGATTATCTGTCATACATTGGAGTTTAAATCCTAACGATTGGAAAAATCCAGGAACTAAAAAAATAGCTGAGGACATTCTTACCAATGTTCAAAATGGAGATATTATACTTTTGCATGCCTCCGATACAGTAAAGCAAACAGAAAAGGCCTTGGAAATCGTCTTGCCTGCCATTAAAGAATCTCGGGATTTTGTTACAATTTCCGAATTGATCAGTCAAACAGACACCCAACAAGAGCTGTTGGAATAAAAGGGTGAACAACTTGGCACTACAGTGTAAAATAAACCGCTCAGCCTATCTCCAACCGAATACTGATAACTGTGTTAACTTCTATAATCACACAAGGAACAGACCTTATGCAGTCTGTTCCTTGTGTGTTAAACGATGTAATATAAGTAATTGATATGTATTACATAGTACTAATGGGACAATCATTAACCAGGCATAATCTCCATCATTTGTACGCAAACCCGGAACCCATTCAATCGATGTAATCACGACCATGAAAAACAAGGCAGGAATAAATGCCTTTTTATGTGTTTCCTTCGCTTTTAACCAAGCAATAATCAAACCATAAATAAACAAGGCAATTGCTGTTATGATAAACATAGTTAAACTGCCTGTTTCTACACCCCGGTAGCGAAAGTAAACGAGATCAAACAAAGCAAAAGCAATAATGCCAATTTGAACAATCGGCCAATAACTGCGAAATATTCCTAAAGCAAATTGATTAACCGTTAAATAGGCAAAGAAACCCATCTGACTAACCAAGCTAAATACAAAGCCCAGTGCAAGAAAAAAGATCAGTAAACCCAATATTTCAAACCAATCGAATGGGCTTATAAATTCTGCATACACACTCGATTTCACAAAAAAACTTGCGATTAGTGTAGATACCCCACCAACCGTTAAAGTAGAAAAGAACAACCTTACTACATCACGACTTTTCAAAATAATATCCTCCTACAGTACCTCGTCATCAATAAAAGGATCAGCCTTCACTGATGAAAGTCTCACTTTTATGTACGTCCTTATCACGTATTTTAACACGTCTTTTGTTTTTTTTCTTTCATCATACATATTTAATTATAAATGACTCCATATTATAAATACAGCTTATTTTTTTACAGAAAGGTAGCGGTAATAGTGTACCGATTTATTTATATAGTATTGTTAGGTTTATGCTTATTAACAGGATGCAATAATACTCAATCAGAGGCAAAAGAGAACACCGATTACGAGAACACCAAGAAAATGGTAGCAGATATACTAAAAACAGATGATGGCAAAAGGGCGATTACAGAAGTCTTGGCTAGTGATGACATGCAGCAGACCTACGTCATTGATACAGGCGTCGTCAAACAAGCGGTAACCGAATCGCTCTCTTCTGATCAGGGGAAGGAATTTTGGACAAAAATGTTCCAGGATCCTACGTTTGTTGAGCCTTTTGCCACTACATTACAGGATCAGCAAACTGAAGTCTCGAAGAAACTTATGAGCGATCCTGAATACCAAAAGAAAATGATGGAAATTCTGAGTGACCCTGAAATGGAAAAGCAAACCTTAACCCTATTGACAAGTCAACAATTTCGCGAACATTTGGGGACGGTTATAGAAGAGACGATAAATTCCCCTATGTTTCAAGCCAAAATAGCAGAGATGCTCTCCAATAGCGGCGGTGGCGGCAATCAGAGTTCACCCGCACCAGGAAACGACAAGGGAGTAGCTGGTAAAGAAGAAGAGAACCAATAATAAGAATTTGAATCCTAAATTGGTCTGTTATATCTTACACATGACTTCAGAGGATACTCAAACGATTGGTAACTCTCGCACATGAAAACAAAAACCACATGATATCAAGTAGGTGCTGCACCTCAACACAGACCTATAAGATTTCATGCGGATTTACTTAACCCTAAAAGTTAGAACTGCTTAATGATCTGCTTAGCCACTTCAATATATTCCTTGCCATTCGGGTGGTCTTCCTGATATACAGACGGGGCAAAGACATCTTTTTCTTGATAAGGCTGTTGTAAGGATAAACGGCCAATGACCTTTGTATCTAAGGTTTCTGCTAATTTATCCCCTCCGCCTTTCCCAAAGACATATTCTTTCTCACCAGTTACCTTGCTTTGGAAATAAGCCATATTCTCAATTACACCAAGTATTTCATGATCCGTGTTTATAGCCATTTGCCCTGCCCGAGCAGCTACAAAAGCTGCCGTCGGATGTGGTGTCGTCACAATCAATTCTTTTGATGACGGAATCATGTTGTGGACATCTAATGCCACATCTCCTGTACCAGGAGGTAAATCCAGCAGTAAGAAGTCTAATTCACCCCATTCTACTTCTTTAAAGAAGCTGGTCAACATCTTACCTAGACGAGGACCGCGCCAAATTACCGGCGAGTTATCTTCTACAAAAAATCCCATCGACATAACCTTCACACCGAAGCGTTCTACCGGAATTATTTTATTACCTTTCAGTTTTGGACGTTCCTCTACCCCCATCATATCTGGAACACTAAAACCATAGATATCGGCGTCAATAATCCCTACTTTTTTTCCAAGACGAGCCAAAGCAACTGCCGTATTAACGGTGACCGTAGACTTACCTACGCCGCCTTTTCCACTAGCAATAGCCAGAAACTTCGTCTTGGAGTTCTTCCCTAACAAAGAGGTATCTTCTTCCTGTGTCGGTTGAAATTTTGCAATTACCTCATCTGGCAGCTGACTGAAACGAAGACCAACTGTCACCGCTCCAATCTGTTTCAGTGCCCCTACCAGTTCTTGCTGAAGTTGCATTTGCTCTGCCGTATTTATCTTAGCAATCGCCAATTTCACACTAACATGGTTTTTCTCTGGCTTAATTGTTACCTCTTCAATTCCATCTGTTTCTTTAAAAGTCTTATGTAAAAATGGATCTTTCATCTTATGCAGAAGTTCCATGACTTGTTGTTCTGTTACCATTATTGGTCACCTCATTTGTATACTATAGCTTATTGTTAGTATAACATAAAAGTGCAGTTCCCATCAGCAGAGGCGCTTTTTATTTAGCGGGAGATGGTGCAGGTTCCTTTATGGCAACAGCTGCCCATCCAGCCCGTCCATATTATCTACTCAGAAGTGACATATTGCAGGATGCCTTCATATATACTAGCAGCCATTTGCCGCTGATAGTCAGCTGATTGTAATAATTTGCGCTCTTCCTCATTAGACAGGAATCCAATTTCAACTAAGGCACCTGTTGTTTCGGAATGTTTCAACAAATAAATCTGCTCAATGGCCAAGGCCTCTCGGGTCGTGTTTTCTAAATTCCGTTTGATTTCCGATTGAATTGCCACGGCTAATTGCTTATTCGTTTCTTGCCTTGGATGATAAAAAGTCTGCGCCCCTCTCCATTGTTTATCTGGCAAGGCATTTAAATGAATACTTAAAAACAGGTCTGCTTCTTTGTCCTTAATAAAGGCCACACGGTTATGGATATCTTCGGTTTTTCTGCGCGACAACCCTTGTGTTTCAGCCTCGGCTAAATCATAATCTCCCTCTCTGGTTAAATAAACAATAGCACCTGCTTGTTGTAAATAATCACGAATATGTTGGCTCACGATTAACGCTATCTCCTTTTCTTCTGTTTGATCCGACCCCTTGGCACCGCCATCTGCTCCACCATGTCCTGGATCTATCACAATCGTTTTGCCGGCTAATGGCAGCGACCAGGTCTGCGATGAATCCATCGTTTCCTGCATGGGATATTGAATAAGAATAATTAACAAAAAAAGACCGAATAACCAAGCAATGACGCCAAGTGGCTTAGGCATGTGCTTTTCCCCTTTCCGACAATCTGACTGGCATGAGTACCCGCCAAAACAGATATTATGCTACATAATATATGGGACAAGCGACGCGATTATACCTATAATCAGCTAGTAAATATCTTCTTACATAAAAAGAAAGACAGATGAAGCTAAACGAGTTGGAGATCGCCTTGTTTTCAACAATAGGACAAGCCTTTATTTGTTTTAAACCAATGTGTTTCATCGCTGAAAATCAGCATACAAACGGACAGATGCTTAAATGAATACCCAGCTGTACCCAAGATTGAATTAAACGGAAAAGTATATTATCCGTATGAACAATTTATGGAATGGATCACTTCAAATAAAACCTATAAACAATAAACCTAGCATACGATTTGGTGCGTTAATTAAACCCCCGAATAAAATATTGTTATACAAAAAGATAGATGCATACAGGTCTTGTCCCGTTCATCTATCTTTTTCTTTTACACTATATACAACTACTTAACATGATGCTGTATAAATATTTTATTGAATCTTCCTAAAATTCTATAAGCAGTTCCACATACTTATTTTAATTGTTCGGCATATTTCTCTTCCAGTTGATCTGCACCTGCTTCACGCCCTGTGTTTCTGAGATGCTTTAGATATCGTTTGAGATCTGCCGGTTTTGCATGGTATGGACCGCCTTCTTTAATAACCGTCCACATAGGATCGACATCATATTTCATCGAGAACATCATCTCATCATGCCATTCATTTAATAGGTAAACGGCTTCTTTACAGATATCCTTTCTTTGGGCAGCCAAATTGTGCTGTTCATGAGGATCATCAGCCAAATGAAAAAGCATTTCCTTTTCAAACAAATGAAAACCATCATGATAGGTACGAATATATAACCAGTCATCAAATCGTACACTGCGTTGACAAACATGTGCATTTTGTGAGAACACGACATAATCCCTGCCAGCACGTTCGCGCTCCTTCAATACAGCCGCATAACTTTGTCCATCCCAAGAATCACGCGGTTTCTGCTGCAGTAAGTCAGCTAAGGTTGGACCCAGATCTAAATGGTAATGCAAATCTTCATCCACATGGCCTGACTGCAGCCCCGGCCAGCGAATAATCATTGGCAGACGGCACGTCATTTGATCCGCCGTACCATGCTCGGCGTAAATACCAAGTTCACCCAAATTTTCTCCGTGATCAGCTGTTATAATAATAACTGTTTCTTCTAATACACCTTGCTCTTCTAGTTTGGCAAATACCTTACCTAAATGTTGGTCTAGGTAATGCAAACCTGTGTCATAGCCATCGATCACACGCCTTAGCCCTGCTTTATCCGTAATCTCACCCGGCTGCCGCGGAAAATCAGGCTGCTCTCTATTGTCATACATATTAATTTCCCGTGCTGAGTGCGGGCCGATACTTTCTAAATGGGTTGCTAGCACATCGTCTGTGATCCACTCTGGTAAAGGATCGTCCTTAAAGGGATCACCAAATGATTCTGGCACTCTATAAGGTGTATGCGGATCCCAATAATTGACATATAGAAACCAATCATCTTGTCCTTGATGGCAATCTAACCAGTCTAAAACGGTCGGGGTCACCTCTTCTGCTGATTCACCGCCCGTTTTACCGGTATTATACATTTCATTAAAACCTGCATAAAACTGCCAGGAAGAATGCCGTTCCGCAAACGGACTAATTAATGCTGTCTTCATCCCTTCCTGTCGAAAGATCGTCGGCAGACTATCGGTCTTCAATGTATCAAAAAACTCACGATCCTCTCCCTCTAATCGCATATCACCGGCTGTTCCGCCATGCCCGATATTACCGGTGTGGATACCGAACCTGCCCGTCATCAGTGCATTTCGCGAAGGGGCACACGGCGCATCTGTTGTATAATAATTAGTAAAACGGACACCTTCTTTCGCAATTTTGTCAATGTTTGGAGTAGTATTGCGATGGTAGCCGTAACATCCCATATGATCAGGTCTAGTCGAATCTAAATCTAATAATAACACTCGCATTATTTAGCCTCCTATGTATTTAACAAGTTTTATCAACATACAGTCTTTACCTGCCTTGTTTAAACAGCCAAGCATATAAACGCGGATCTTCAAAGGCAGGTACCCAGGAATCATGGCCAACCTCAGGGTAAATCGTTAATTGCACATGGTCATTGAACTGCTTTAGAAAATCGATTATTTCTGCCGTTTCGTCTACTGGCACCACATCGTCAGCCTCTCCATGAAAGGCCCATATCGGCAGATCCTTCAAAACATGGAGTTGCTTCCATATGTCATCTTTAGCCAAAATTTGCGGAAACTCTTCCAGACGATGAGCAGGTAATGTGATTGAGCCGCAAACAGGCACCATGGCCGCAAACCGATTCGGATATTTTAAAGCGAGATGCCATGAACCAATAGCCCCCATACTTAAACCAGTCAAATAGATACGCCGTTCGTCTACCGGATAGGACACCATGATCTCCTCTAATAAATCGCTTACAATTTGCAGTTCTTCCGTCCAATAAGAATCCTCTGCACATTGCGGCGCCACAAAAATAAATGGCGCCTCTTGATAATCTGGTTCTGTCATCTTCATTGCAAATCCGTGGTCTGTCACCTTAGTTAAATCCGTTCCCCGTTCACCAGCTCCATGTAAAAATAGAACGAGGGGCCAACCTGCTGTTTCATGTCCTGCCTGTTTTGGTGCGTGAAACAAGTAAGGCAGTTCATGGTCTGCTTGTACATATTTCTTTTTGATTAACATTTGATCATTACCTCCTATGGATTACCCTTTTCTTGCAAGTACTGAGTCTCTGATAACTAACTCTGTTGATAATTTGTACTGTTCATTAATCTGTTTCCCCTCTAACAGCTGTAAAATAAGGTGCACCGCCAATGCGCCTACTTCATACTTCGGCTGTTTCACCGTGGTTAATGTTGGGGAGACATACTCAGAAAGCTGGATATCATCGAAACCGATAATTGATATATCCTCCGGCACACGAATCCGACTTTCTTTAAACGCTTGTAAACCCCCTATAGCCATTTCATCATTGCCATAGAAAATAGCAGACGGTAATTCCCCCTGAGCAATAAGGAGCCTTGTTGCTTTATAGCCGCCTTGTTTGGTGAAATCTCCCTTTAGATTCCATTTCGATTGCTCAGCAATTTGATGTTTAACAAGCGCCTTTTGATATCCCTTCAAACGCTTTTTATTATCGTAAGAATCACTAGGTCCGCCTATAAAGGCAATATGGCGATGCCCTTGTTGAATCAGATACTCAACCGCCTTAAAGCTGCCATCTTCATTATCTACTTCCACATGATAAACATGTTCGCCTTGCACCTTCCGATCAAGCACCACAAGCGGGAGCCCGCCTTGTGATGCTTGTAGAGTAACAGTATCACTAATATTATTCGCCAAAATAATCGCACCATCGACACGCTTTTCCATCAAAAACTTTACTGCTGTCGACTGCGTGCCGCCTATCGAGCTGCATGCAATTAAATCAAAGCCATTCGCTGTCGCAATATCCTGCACACCTTTGATTAATTCGGAGTAAAAGGGCCCAGATAAATCGCTCAATATGAGGGCAATCGTATTCGTTCTTGTCCGCTTCAGATCCGATGCCATGCCGTTTTTTCGATAATGCAATACCCTGGCCGCTTCTAACACTTTCTCTTTGGTCTCCTGACTGATCCGGCCATTGTTATTCAAGGCATAAGAAGCAGTCGACACCGCCACACCGGCCAATTTTGCTACATCTTTAATAGTTGCCACTGCATCTTCCCCCTTACTACTACACTGCGTTTTTCTTTCATTATAACATTTCCTGTCGGTTTATTTAATGCCCGAAATGTTAAAGCCTTCCATAATATATTTCTGGAAAATAATAAAAATAATGATAATCGGCACAACCATAAAGGCGGAACCTGCCATTTGCAAACCATAATTGGTCACATGCTGATCCTGTAACAATGCCAGACCAACAGATAGTGTATACAGCGATTGATCATTAGCTACAATCAATGGCCATAAGAAGCTATTCCATGCGGCAATAAAGGTCAGAATAATCTGTACAGCTACCACTGGCATTGATAACGGGAGCACCAAGCGGAAGAAAATATAAAACTCTCCTGCGCCATCTAATCGTGCTGCTTCTATTAATGCATCCGGGATCGTCACCATAAACTGCCTAATCAAGAAAATATTAAAGGCTGCTACCAAACCAGGGAGCACAATCCCGCTCATTGTATTTGTTAAGCCCATTTCATTTAAAATTAAATACGTAGGCACCATGGTAACTTGAGCTGGCAGCATCATCGTTAATAAAACGACCACAAACCAGGCTTCTTTTCCTTTAAATTGAAACTTACCAAATCCATAACCAGCCATCGTATTGAATAACAAGCCAATCATGGAACAGAAGACAATAATCAACGTATTTACTAAATAAACGTCAAAATTTAGATTCTGAAACAAATTAATATAATGCTCTAACGTTGGATCTTGAGGAAACAATGTCGGCGGAATACTCAATACTTCTTGGTCATTCTTAAAAGAACTTAAGATCATCCAAACAAACGGAAGGGAAACTAAAATACCGCCAATCGTTAACATCACTATAACAATGGTTTTCTCTAATCTTGTTCGTAAGTACATCCTCATTCACCTCACAATGATTGATCTTTATTTCGGAATTTGAACTGAATCAATGTCGCAATAATAATAAACGCAAACAAGATAAACGACGCCGCTGCACCATAACCGAACTCACTATATTGGAAACCTTCCTGATAAATAAACAAGGCAATGGAATTCGTACCATTTAACGGTCCGCCGTCTGTCATAACAAATGGTTCTTCGAAAAACTGCATCCAGCCGATTAAAGTAGTAATCGTCACAAAGAAGGTGGCAAAACTCATCGATGGAATCGTTATATATCTTAGCTTTTGCCATCTATTTGCTCCGTCAATATCTGCTGCTTCATAATAGGAACGCGGAATCGATTGTAAGGCTGCCAAGAAGATCAACATACTTACTCCATTACTTTTCCAAACAGCTAACAGAATCAAAGACAATTTAGCTACAAACGGATCTTCTAACCAAGGTATTCTTCCTATATCAACTAGAGATAATAAATAGTTGAACAGACCATATTCCTGGTTATATAAGAAGCCCCACACAACCGCAATCGCTACAATATTCGTAACAGATGGTACATAGTAAATCACTCGGAAGGTCGAGGCTAACCAGCTGCCTACTAAGTGAAGGAGTACCGCAATCAGGAAGGAAGATCCAACGGACAACGGCACACCGATAATCACATAGAAAAAGGTATTCCCTATAGATTGAAGAAAGTTGCCGTCACTCAGCAAATTAATATAGTTACGGATACCAATAAAATTAATTTCGGAGTAATTCGCCAAACCAACTAAATTGGTATCTGTAAAGCTGATCACCAAAGCTACAATAATAGGTAAAAAGGCGAACAGCAATAAAATAGCAACGGCCGGGCCAATAAATAAAAATGGTGTCATTTTTGTTTTGAAGTTATTCATCTTCTTTTCTCACTCCCTTTTCAGGTAGATGCGAATGTTGTGCATCCTGCTTATCTGTTTAAAATACTATCCGCTTGACTAATAAACTCTTCCAGCGCCTCGTCAATATCTTCGCCACCACGATTTATTTTCTCCAGTGTATCCAAGAGCTCACCGCCAATTCGTTCATACTGCGGAATAAGAGGTAATGGTTGTGTCGCCTCTAGCTGTTCACCAAATGTCATCACCATTTCATTATCGGCAAGGACGGGATCCTCCCACGCCTCCTCATTTGCTGGCAATTCACTAAAGAACTCATACCATTTTATTTGTGTGTCCGGATCAGCCATCCAGTTAATAAAATCAAGTGCTTGTTCTTTCTTTTGGGAGTTATGGAAGACCGTTAAATGAGCACCACCCATCATGGAATGATTATTCTCAGCAGACGGCATCACACGTATGCTCCAGTCCCCTTCAATCTCAGGCGCCCGTTCTTGAATCGTTCTTATATCCCATGGCCCACTGAAAAACATCGGTTTCGATCCATCACTAAATGCCTGAAAGAATTCCTTCCCTTCTCCTAATTGGGAATACCCTTTGTCGTAAAACAAGTGATGTAATGCTACTGCATCACGAAGGCTTGACTTTTCAAAGTTAGCGGCCTGTTTGTCCATCTCATAATCCCAGCCTTGCTGCCACGCCAAAATAAAAGGGAATTGTGGATCATCATCTGGTAAATCAATAGCATATTGTCCTTCTCCCCGTGCCGCTAATTTTTCCGAGGCCTCAATCATTTCATCCCATGTAGATGGTCCTTCTGGATAGCCTACCTCTGCCAACACATCCGTCCGATAAAACAATGCCCTCGTATCAACATACCACGGTATACCAATTGTCTGACCTTCAAACTTTGTCGAGGCCACAGCACTGTCGAAGAAGTGTTCCGCACCTAGATTCTCATAATCATCTACATAATCCGTTAAATCCAGAAAAGTACCCGCTTCTGCAAATTCCGCTATCCAAGTTGTACCTATTTGTAAGACATCAGGCCCTTTTCCGGAAGCAACTGCCGTCACTAATTTATCATGTGCATTGTCCCAAGGTATGGCTTGCACCTCTACGTTCATTCCGGTTTCTTCTTCATATTCTGTTACAAAATCACCCAACCCATCTGACATGGTCCAAACTTGAATGGTGTTCTCATCCGTATTTTCGTCATCTGAAGAACAAGCTGCCAAAGCTATCATGATAACGCCAAATAGAAACAATCCTACCATCTTTCTCTTAAGTGTCAATGTCTTTCCCTCCTAAATAGGTTATTTATTATGGTTTGTATGTCGGCTCCATTTCATCAAATCATTTGGATCATTTCTTTCATGTTTTTGTTAAAAATCATTGAAACGTTTCGACAAATTCATTATAATAAATCTTGTAACCGTGTGCAAGGATTTTTTTAATTCATTGTGTTAGACTTTTGAATCATATACACTAAATAGTTACATTCGTTTTTTCAAAAAGGGAGTCATTCTTATCTTTGATGAAACGTTTCTACAAATCGTGTATAATACTTTACTTCAGGAGGAATGCTATATGTCCAAATTACAACCTTTACTGGATCAGATGACACTGCAAGAAAAAATCGATCAATTAGTTCAATTAGCAACCCCCTTCTTTAAGGGCGCAAAAGATGCAGGAGAAATAACCGGACCTATGTTATCTATGAACATAAAAGAAGGAAACATTCAAAATGCTGGTTCTGTGCTTGGTGCATCTGGAGCGGCAAATATTCGGGCTATCCAAGCAAAACATTTGGAAGAAAATCGACTCAACATTCCATTGTTATTTATGTCAGATGTAGTGCATGGGTATAAGACCATTTTTCCGATTCCTTTGGCTATCGGCTGTTCATGGAATACTGATCTTGCTGAGGAAAGCGCCCGGATCGCAGCCAAGGAATCTGCCGTTTCCGGGATTCATGTTACCTTTGCACCTATGGTAGATCTGGTGAGGGACCCTAGATGGGGGCGTGTAATGGAATCCACTGGTGAAGATCCTTACTTAAACGGTGAATTTGCCAAAGCCCAAGTTCGCGGATTTCAAGGTGACCAATTAAAAGAAAGCAAAGAACATGTAGCAGCCTGTGTAAAACATTTTGCGGCTTATGGGGCAGCAGAAGGCGGACGTGATTATAACACCGTAAATATGTCTGATCGTCAGCTGCAAGAAATGTATTTACCTGCTTATAAGGCTGCAATTGATGAAGACTGTAGAATGGTCATGTCTTCTTTTAACACGGTAGATGGCATCCCTGCTACCGCAAATCAACATTTAATGAACGGAATTCTTCGTCAGGAATGGGGTTTTGATGGTGTAATGATTTCTGACTGGGGCGCTGTAAAAGAGCTCATTCCACATGGTGTGGCAGCAGATAAAGCAGAAGCCGCTGCCAAGGCATTACGTGCCGGAACAGATATTGAAATGATGACCGACTGTTATACCAGCCACCTTCAAGAATTGGTAGAAACCGGTGTTATCGAAGAAAGCTTAATTGATCAGTCTGTCTTACGCATTTTGCAGTTAAAGGATGATCTAGGTTTATTTGAAAATCCATATCGCGGAGCAGATCCAGAACTAGAAAAACAGATAGTGTTATCAGAGCAACATAGAAAGGTAGCAAAGCAGGTTGCATTAGAAAGCTGTGTATTACTAAAAAATGAGCAAGTATTGCCTTTAACAAAAACACAAAAAGTAGCACTGATCGGTCCATTCGCAGACAGTGGAGATATTCTTGGACAGTGGTCATGGCAAGGCTCAAAAGAAGACGCCGTTACACTCCGTCAAGGATTTGCTAATCAATTACAGCAAGAACCATTTGTTGCTAAAGGAAGCGAAATCGAAGCAATAACTGCAGCTTTTGTAGAAGAAGCACTAATAATCGGTGAACAGGCAGATGTGTTAGTTGTTGCCCTTGGCGAAGACGCCACAATGAGCGGTGAAGCAGGCTCGCTAACAGACATTCAATTACCTGAAGCACAGCTAACGTTATTAGAAAATTTAGCAACATTAAATAAGCCGATTGTAACAGTTATTTTTAACGGCAGACCACTTGACTTACATGGTGTCATAGAGCATTCTGATGCCGTAGTGGAAGCTTGGTTCCCTGGTACCGAAGGCGGAAATGCTTTAGCAGACCTACTGTACGGTGAGCAGAACTTTTCAGGAAAGTTGACCATGTCGTTTCCAAACCGTGTCGGCCAAATCCCTGTTTACTATAACCACTACAATACCGGCAGACCAAAAGATGCAGCTGATGCACAAGTAAGATATGTATCACAATACCTTGACAGTCCAAATGGACCATTATTTCCATTTGGTTATGGCTTGAGCTATACCACCTTTTCCTATCAAGAACCTGTCCTTTCCACTCATCAATTAACAAAAGATGAGACATTAACTATCACGGTCAAGGTTAAAAACACAGGTCATACATCAGGTAAAGAAACCGTTCAGCTGTACGTTCAGGACTTAGTCGGTGAGGTAGTACGGCCTGTCAAGGAATTAAAAGCTTTCGAAAAAGTCAGCTTACAGCCAGGAGAAGAAAAAGAAGTACAATTCACATTAACGGAAGCGCAACTCCGTTATTTCCATGCAGATATGAGTTACAGCAGTGATCCAGGCAGCTTTAAGGTATTGGTGGGACCAAACAGTCAAGAAACAGCAAGTCAATTATTCACACTCGTTTAATATCCTGAAAGGAAGTGAAAACAGTGACAGTACAACCTATACAGACTATTACTTCTGATTCATTAGCCGTCTCTGTTTTATCTAGCGGTGATATCTATCACATCAAACACCAAGAGACGCTAATCAACCAAGTTTTATCAAACAGTCTAGATGGATCTTTACAGAATATATATTTACGTGTATTCCAAGCAGATGACACTCCAGTTATTGCTCCTTTATTAGGGGTACAATCCAACAGCACCTTCTTATTAGGTAATAACAAGGCCAAATGGACAGGGAGGTTTGCTGGTGTAGATTATGAAGTGATTTTTCACCTTCATTCCTCTACTTGGTTCTGGGAGGTTAATCTAAATGGTGCCAATCAACAAGCAGATCTTATCTATGGCCAAGATGTAGGACTGGCTAGCCAAGGAGCGGTTCAGTCAAATGAATCATATGTTTCGCAATACATCGATTATCAAGTTTTTGAAGACAAACAACAAGGATATGTCGTATGTGCAAGACAAAATCAGTCGCAAGACGGGCAGCATCCTTACCTGCAGCAAGGAGCCTTAGGCAAAACAACCAGCTATTCGACCGATGGATTCCAATTTTTTGGCTTATCTTATAAAACAACTAATCAACCAGAGGCATTGGCAAATAAACAATTAGCCAACTGCATTTATCAGTATGAATTTGCTTATACAGCTTTGCAGTCTGAACGATTCACATTAGACGGCGAGCAGCAATTTGTTTTTTATGGACACTTTCAAGCAGATCATCCAGACGCTGTAACAGAGCTAGCATTTACTGAGACCATTCAACAGGCATGGCTAACAGTCAGCAAGCAGCAGACAACGTATGAAACAAAGCCTACTATGACATGGTTAGAGGAATTTGCCGAACCGCTTCAAACCGATCCAATGACTATAGACGAGATCACCAGTTATTTTCCGAACCGAAAACTAGAGGAATATCAAGAAGATCAATTGTTATCCTTTTTCACAGATACACATGAACATATTGTGCTCAAGGAGAAAGAACAATTATTAGAACGCCCTCATGGGCATATCTTATTAAGCGGCAATAATGAGAAAGTCCGCGATGATGTCTTTACCTCCACCTCGTATATTTATGGAATCTTTAATTCACAAGTATCAGCAGGTAATGTGGAACTCAATAAATGGATGACTAATTCTCGCAATTCATTGAATCGTTTCAAAACAAGCGGCCAGCGAATCTACATCAAACTAGATGATCATTATCAGCTGCTGACTATGCCATCTTTGTTTGAAATAGGTTTTAACTATGTGCGCTGGTACTATAAAACCAATACCGATACGATTATCGTTACCAACTTTACCATGGTCGATCAGCAGCAAGTGCAGCTACGGGTAGAATCTAAATCCGGACAGGCTTATCCTTATCTCTTAACACAACAGCTAACAGAGTCTTTCTTCTCCACTGCAAAAATAGAGGGAGAAAAGCTATATTTTGCTAAGGAGCAAGCGGAGCAGGAAATATACCCAGAGCTGCATTATCAAATGACGATTACCGGCAGCGAGGTAATGTTTCATGATGAGGGCAGGCTTGTTTCCAATGCCCAGTCTGGGGAAGCCTCCCTATTAGTTGCTGAATTAACCGCAACTAAACAATTCACCGTTGTCTTGCAAGGGGATGTGAGAAAACCGATGCCATCGTTAGATATTGCCGATTTCGAGCAGGAAGCAGAACGCTACCGCGCCTTTTATCAGCAATTGTTACGTGGATTCCAGCTTAAAATAGAAGGAACCAAGCAAACAGCGATCGAGAAACTGAACACCCTTGCCTGGTGGTATACCCACAATATGCTTGTTCACTTCTCTAATCCACATGGTTTAGAGCAATATGGCGGAGCCGCCTGGGGCACGAGGGATGTCAATCAAGGACCGCTTGAGTATTTCATGGCAACCGGCAACTACCAAACAGTGAAAGAGATTATCAAATCCGTGTATGCCCACCAGTATCACGACAAAGGGAATTGGCCGCAATGGTTTATGTTTGATCAATATACTTCGATCCAACAGGAAGAAAGCCATGGAGACATTATTGTTTGGCCATTAAAAGTTATCGGGGATTACTTAGAAGCCACTGGGGATACATCGCTATTAGAGGAGAAACTCCCTTATGTTGACCGACATAGTAAACATTTCACTAAGCAGACATATTCCCTATGGCATCACCTTGAGAAACAAATGGAATATGTGAAACAAAACTTTTTACATGGTACACACTTACCTGCTTATGATGATGGAGATTGGGATGACACCTTACAACCAGCCAATCCTGCATTCAAAACCAACATGGTCAGCTCCTGGACAACGGCACTGCTTTATCAATCACTAACCAAACTTGCCACAATTGGAGCACAACACGGCTATCAGCAAGCTGCACAGTGGAATGAGTTGGCTCAAGTCATCAAACAGGATGTGCAGACCTATATGTTAGATGACGAGGTAATGCCTGGGTTTATTTATATGGAAGATACGGCTCACCCAGAGAAAATCCTCCATCCATCAGACCAGCGCACAGGTATCCAATATCGGCTGTTACCAATGCAACGCGGAATTATTAGTGAGTTATTCACCAAAGAACAGGCAGAGAGTCATTATCAGCTGATCAGAAATAAGCTGTATTTCCCTGACGGTGTGCGGCTGATGAGTCAGCCTGCTCCTTATAACGGCGGCGTCAGCACACATTTCAAACGTGCCGAACAAGCAAGTAACTTTGGCCGTGAGATTGGCTTACAGTATGTACATGCTCACATTCGGTTTATTGAGGCAATGGCCAAGTTAGGGAAACCAGAAGAAGTTTGGCGCGGCTTAGCAGTAATTAATCCGATTGGTATTCAAGAGGTAGTAGCTAATGCAGAGCTGCGGCAAAGCAATGCTTATTTCAGCAGTTCTGACGGTAATTTTGCCACCCGTTATCAAGCAGCAGAAGCGTTTGATAAACTGCGTACAGGGGATGTTACTGTAAAAGGCGGCTGGCGTATTTATTCCAGCGGCCCGGGAATCTACCTGAATCAACTTATCTCGAATGCTTTAGGAATTCGGGAAATGCCAGACTATGTGATAATCGACCCTGTCATCGAAACAGATTTAGACGGACTTCAATTTGAATTCCAGTGCTTAAACAAACCAGTAACCTTTGTATATCATACAGGAGCCTCACAACGCAAGGTGATAGTAAATGGTCAGGATATACAAACAACAAATTTAGAGAACCCTTACCGCAAAGGTGGATTCCGATTAGATAAGGCAGATTTAGCAGAAATACTAAAAGCTGACGGCTCCAACCTTGTGCATGTTTATCTGTAATATACTAAATCATAGAATAGCGGCCTTCCCTCTAATTTTCGGTGGGAAGGCCGCTATCTATTTCTTGTTGCATAACTTTTTAAAAACTGTTTTTACAATATCATCACCTGTCATATCGCTGCCCCAATTAGAGTCTACACTATGAACAATCCATTTATCTTCTTCTTCTAGATACTCTAATTTAACTGTTTGATCACGATACTCCTCTTTTGGTTCGTCATCACCAATATGATGTTTGCGAATGGTTATAAATTCTTCATGAAATTCTACCGGTAAACTGACATAATGCTTTCCGCCAGAACCTTGTTCGTATGACACCGCACCATAATTAATTCTTGACTGCCTCTCCCCATGGCAACGGAGCTGTTCCTTGGATCGTGATATCAGCAGAAACTGGACCAAATCTAGGAGTTTCACTATCTGAGTCCATACTAAAATCTACTTCTTCTCCATTAACCTTAAGGTTCGTATCTGGAATAGATGAAGTAACCCTAATATACTCTCCCGTTAAGCCAAGATTAATAGATTTCGTAAAGGAACTTAAGCTTGTTAAAGAAAAACTATCGCTATTGTTTACAGCAGCATAGGCATATTCAGCTTCGGCCTGAAATTCATACTCCCCTGGACCATACAAACCTAATGCGCTATCATCTAAACTGTCGATTTCGATCGCATCACTTTCATCAATACGTGACAGAAATATGATCGGGTGCAGCAGCTGCCGAATCACTCGAAGCAGTGATTTCATATTTTCTTACCTTTAAATCACCGTCTTCATTAAAGTAAAGAAGACCTTCTTCATTGGATAACATTGTATCATTATCCAGCGCCTGAGCTTGTTGGTGAAGTAAAGTTAATTGTTCCTGATAGGCTTCACGATCATCATGGAAATAACCAATGACATCATTTGCCTGTTGCACTGTCCAATATGTATCCTCGTCTACTACCACGAGTTCAAAAAGGGAATCGGGATCCCTGTTTTCTACCGTACCGGAAAACTTTTCAATCGTTTTCTCCGGATTAGCTGAACATGCAGCCAGAAAGACAAACATAATACCGATTGCAAAAACCATGTATGTTTGTTTGAGCTTCGACTTAATTGTTTTCTTAACCTTGCCTTCTATTAACACAGGGAAATTCGCCACGTCATGTTATTTGGTTCTTGAGAAATCTTTTCAAAGGGATTTTTCGATATGGAAGGACAACAACCACATAGTGGAATTAACTTAAATAATGGTTATAATAGCTTGAAGAATAACGATAGATTGCTAATCTGTTCTCTAAACATTCACTCCCATGCCCGAAAGCTCGAAGGCGTTTTTCTACTTAATCAGATAAATGACATCTGATGTATCTTAATTGGCAATGCTGCCAAAGTGCAGTAGCGGTAATTTCCATTCTCAGATACGATATTACTAATGCAGACGTGTCTAGACGGAAATAGCTATGCACCTTGATAAGTCATATGTTATGTACATTTTCTTTCTCTTGTAATAGAAGTAATACACATCATTACTACAACCCTGCCAGCGCTACTTGGTCTTAAGCTGTTCTACAATTTCCTCAGCCATCTCTTTACTAAGTGTAATCTTACCGTCTGCAAGCGTGATGTTATCTGGACGTACCTCTCCTGTTATCAAACATGCTGTTGCCGGAACATATTTTTGCAGCACAATCTTTTCTCCATCGACAAAAATTTCAATTGGATCCTTGATTTGGATATCCAGTATATTTCGTAGCTCTTTAGGAATAACCATTCTTCCCAATCCGTCTACTTTTCTCACAATTCCTGTACTTTTCATGCTATGTCCCCCTCTATAATTTAACCTCTATATAACTTACCATATTAAGCTTATATTGTTAAACAATCCGTTACTTACTTCTTATGTATTTGCTTAATAATGACTGCCTCAAAAATCTTCCATGGTAGCAATGATTTCAGTGCAATCGCAAGTGCGGCTCCCTTGCCCATAGCATAGCGCAGCCGCGGCTTACGTTTTTGAGTAATAAGCACAATTTTCTTGGCCACGGCGATTGGCTGATCCGCCTGCCTTGTCAACAGTTTACCGAATGATACAACTGCTTGCATAGGCTGTCGGAAAGGAGAATCCGCTTGACTTGTGTGCTCAATATGAGAAAAACCTTTAGACCAAATCTCTGTCCGATAGGCTCCCGGCTCCACTAACACTACATCAATCCCATATACCGCCACCTCTAATCGGAGGGATTCACTAAAACCCTCTAAGGCAAATTTCGAAGCAGAATATGGACTGTAACCCGGAAAGGCGACCACGCCCCCGACACTGCTTATATTAATAATTTTGCCACGCTGTTGCTGTCGCATGATCGGCAGGCAGGCTTGTGTTAAAAACACAACCCCAAAAAAGTTTGTCTCCATGCTTGTACGCCAATCTTGCTCAGAGATCTCTTCACTAAAGCCCCCCATCGACACCCCTGCATTGTTCACTAGTACATCCAAGCGTTGAAACGTCTCACTAATTTTTTGAGGAATCCTTATTATGTGCGCTCGATCGGTGACATCTAACGGCCACACGACTATTTGATTTCTGACTTGTTCTTTTTCCGCTTGTTCTAGCAGCGGTCCTTGCTTATCAAGGTTACGCATAGTCGCAATCACCTGATAGCCTGCCTTTGCCAGTTCGATAACCGTCAATAAACCGAAGCCACTGGAAGCTCCTGTCACTAATGCTACTTGTCTTTCCACCACATTGTACCCTCCCTTTACAGTTTGTACTTCTGTAATAATGGAATACCAACTTTACGAATCACCTTTTCTAGTACAGTCCAAATCACCCGTCGGCGCCAAGGTAAGTGGCGATCCACTACACAGGAATATTCTATTTCCGCTTGCGCCCCACGATAGCGCTTAAAGGCGGCAGCTCCGGAACTGCGGTTTAAAAACAATCCTTGCTCGCGAGCAAACACAAATAATTGTGCTACCAGCATTCGATATAAGCCTGTTGTCAAAGGCTGGTTCAGATCATAACCTAATAATGGCGTAGTCATCTGGCCGTTTCGGCTAAAATAACCGAGTACCCCGTCAATTCTGCCATCTTTACGCAAAACATGGAAATGGAGCAGTTTTTTCTCTAAGGCTAATTGAATAAAACGTTCATTAAATTGTGGATTACAAGGAGAATATTTTTGAATATAGAGTTCTCGATATAAATATGCTATTCGTGGAATATCCTTGGACTCTAATTGACTAGCATCTATCCACTGGTATCCTTGCTGTTCTGCCAACCGCAAATCACGCCGCAGCTGCTTACGTGCTTTTGCTCGAAGGGAGTCACCGGCTGGATCCATCACATAAATCTGTCTCGACCCTACAGATTTAGCTCCTTGCTCAGCAAAGGACTTCAGCAAAACAGCATGCTTCCTTCGATGCAAGGATCGGAATATGTAAGCATGGTTAGGAAACCTCTCTCTCAATAGAGCCAGGATCAGTTCTAATTGTTCTTCTGAGATGGCAGGATATAGATTAGTTGATACCAGCCAATTATTCACATGCACCACACGGTTGATCTGACTTCGCTTATAGACCCAGCTTAGCCCTTTCAGCAATGTAGAGAAGGTATTTCGCAGCCATGTCTGGTCAATAAGATAAAGCTCTTCCTCTGCATAAGAGTAATAATGGGTATAAGGAGAGCAAACATAGGTGTTGTCATATTCCGTTTCATTCACAGTAAGCGGCAGCACCAAATCATCCACTCTTAATATATAGAGATCGGTTCGGGCATTATCGATAAAATGTTGCGTTGATTCGGTGAGCATTGGTTCCAGAAATGCCTGAGCATAACGGCCGTCTTCTGTATCTGGCCAAGGAATGCGTCCACTCATTGTTTTATCATATAAAGCAATTCTGGTTGGATTATTCAATGGCAAACTTCCTCTCTACTCGCTTGAGCTTTGTTGCAGGCGACCGGTGATCCTGCCAGTCCGTAAAGGCAAGAACAGGGCAGCGGCAAGCGGTTTGCCGGCAAAGATCCTGCAGCCGTTGCTCAATCTGCTGATAAATCAAAAGCTTTGTTTCTTCAGTTGGCTTATTCTCTAGGCAAAGGGCAACCTCCACCCGATCTGGCTGATGCTGAATTACTTTATACTCCAGAATAGGTGCTGTAACTTGCAGTATCGCACGACGAATAAAGTCAGGAAAGAATGGCTCCAGTCGTGCTTGTTCCGTATGATAAAAATAAAAAATATCATCTGTCCTGCCTTCAATAGAGGCAATCGCTGTAAAAGGAGAACCACAGCGGCAAATCGTTTGTTGTTCTGTCAAAATATCATTAAGCCGATAACGGATAATGGGCTGAGCTTTCCGGGAAAAATCAGTAATAATCGGCATAAACTTACCTGACTTCCGATCTAAATACTGCTTCTCTATCTTCACGATATCCTCATTTAAATGGAGTGTCCCCTCTGTACAAGTATGCGCCAAAAAGCCTTCCGTACATTGATAGATCTGATGAACAGGCTGATTAAACTGCTGTTCGATAATCTGTTCATCCAACGGATCTAGTACCTCGGCCACTGAAATAATCTTGCTGGGTTGAATCACCAGTTCACCAAGTCGAACAGAGTCTGCAATCATACGTAACATGGAAGGCGGTGCCACCAAAATCGTTGGCTGTTGTTTCTGCAATGCTTCCCGATGGACAGAAAAAGGTGAAAGCAAGTCATAAAATTGAAATTGTAAATGGCGGCTGCCTACACTCTGATATAAATTACTGTTTGCCCTCAGAAAAAAGGCAATCCGCTGTTTATGCCAAATCGGCCGTGGTAACGCACGAGCAAGGATCGCACCAGCCCAACGAGTTCGCTCTTTCTGACTGACCAAGAATATTCCGCGGTGGCCTGATGTCCCTGATGATAAGCCTACGGTAACCGAGCCAATCGCTGGAGAAAAGTCTCGACTCTCCTCTGCTTGCAATGCAACAGACAATGCTGCTTCCTTGGTAATTTCGACTGTATTTAACTGATCAAAATGTGCCATCATCACCGCTTTATCTATGACAGGAAAATGACGCCATTGACTATCTTGATAACCCTGCCACCAATCACGATAAAACTTGGAATGTGCCCTGACAAATGAGATATGGTCGACAATTTGTTTTTCCTGCCAACGTTCTAAGCTTTGCCGATCTTTGGGCAAAAAGCGGTAATTTCTTCGTATGTATTGCCCTAAAATACGTAATGAATCATGCATCCTCATCCCCCCTTACCTTCTGTTTCCAAACCGCTGGACAATGCGAGGCAATCAACTGACAGGCTGGATGCTGTTTCTGAAATTCTCCCAATTGTTGAAAACTGTCAACCAAGGCCGAGCGGTCGTCTATAATCAGATAAGTTAACCAATGCGGCAAAGATTGTATTTCTACTGCTTCTTTCGACCAGGCTGCATCAGCGCACAAGAAATAGGACTGTTGTAGGGTTTGACACCATAAACCAAATTGTCCGATCGCATGACCCGGTAAATTAATAGCAACCAATGTTTGATCTCCCAACAGGTCATAACCTGTCTGAAAAGGGTCCAGTCCAGATAAAGATATCTCTGGCAAGCTCTCAATTGGCAGCAAACGCTCCGTAAAATCTTCCGGCAATAACTCTGGCAAAAAGCCAGCCTTCACTTGCCTCCAAGCGGGTAATGATATCAACTCCTGATAGGCAAACTGACAAGCAATAAACTTGGCGTTAGGAAAATCACGTATGCCTGATATATGATCGGCATGAAAGTGAGACAGGATCACATAACGCACAGCTTTCGGATCCACACCACGAGCCAACAGCTGAGCACTGGCACTATCCTGTGCTTGAAATTGAATCGGGGTTGCATATCGATAGAGGCTGTATGGGAACGTTTGACTAGCCTGATAGAAATGCTCCGCATATCCAGTGTCAAATAGGATAATACCATGGATTGGATGATGGATGATCACACAATGTGCCGGGATCGATACATTCCGCCACCGTTTTGTTCGACAAGTAAGCTTCTCTTTCTGTATACAAGTGCCCGTAGTAATTACTTCCACCATATCTACTGCCTTAAGGGAGGGATTGTGACTGATACCATTCCACATAACGATCGATTCCCTCCTCCACAGTAACCATAGGCTGATAATGAAGTTCCTGCTGTGCTGCCGAAATATCCAATGTTAAACTCTTCCCCAGCATTTCTACCGTCGTTCGAGTTAACATCGGTTCTTTGCGGGGATGGAAAATACGCGCTTTCCACTCCAACGCTGCCGCCAACCTATAGGCTGTCTGATAAGATACATGCTTAGGACGCATTTGCTGACCTAACTTTTGGAAAAAGAGAGTGACTAAATCGTGAAGGGCCATCGGTTCCCCATTCGATATATTATAGATCTTTCCAACACTAGACTTAGAAACGTGGATTGCCTGCATCAATGCTTGAATCACATTATCTATATAGGTTAAATCAATTTGAGCTTGGCCGCCATCAATAAAAGGTAGCCTTCCTTGACGATTGGCCTCCATAATTCGGGGTAAGATATTCGGATCTTGAGGCCCAAAAATAGCTCGCGGGCGCAGGATAATCGTTGCCAATCCCTGTGCAAATCCTTGTTCCACCTCTTGTTCTGCTAATCGTTTAGTCGCTGCATAGTGATTGTTGTATGCCGCAGGCAGTTCCCTATCTTCTGTAATAAGCAATTGATCTTGCCCATTGCTGTATACACTTGGGGTTGATACATATATCAACCGCTCTATCTGTTCTGCTGCACACGTCTCTACCACATGGCGGGTAGCGAGCACATTATGCTGATAGAAGTCTTGATATTTGCCCCAGCTGCTGGACAATGCTGCACAATGTATAACCGTTTCCTGCCCCTTACATAAACGCTTAATCTGTTCTTTCTCCAATAAATCAACTCGACGAAAAGGAATACCAAGCGCCTTTAACTGCTGACCAACCTTTTCATTTCTTCCGGTTGCTGTCACCTCATAGCCATTCTCGTATAATTGCAGTACTAATTGTTTTCCAAGGAATCCTGTCGCTCCTGTCACCACGATTTTCTTCATCTGCTATCACCATTCCATTCTATGTCGAATGTTGTTGCTTCCATTAAAGAGATCTGCTGTTGTTTACTTAGATGATACACGAACCACAGGTAACGAATTTGCTGCAAAAAAGGGAACGGATCCCGCCAGCGAAAGACAACATCCCGGCCCTGCCAGATGAACCGCCACCACTTATGCACATCCCTCCACGACCTTAACGAAGTGATACCGAACGACCACATGGCCATGGCAATCATTGCACAAGCATCAGAGCGCGGTTCGATGCTTACTGTTCCTGGGAAAAATGCTGCTGCTAGTCGATCCATTGGCTGAAATAGATGAACACCACTTGTTGCACGGGGGTTGCATTCAATGGCATAGACCTGACCTGTTCTCGCCTCTACAATAAAATCAAATGCAACTTGACCATGGAGCTGATAAGATGTCACAAATTGCTGAATCCATGCTGTTATATCTGGCCTTTCCACCATACGAAAGCTAATACACGAACCAGACCCAGCAGTAAATTCCACGGGATAAACTGCATGAGCAGCAATTTGACCGTGTTGTACGATACTATAACTGCAATAGGCCTGACCTTCAATATAGGATTGGGCAATCCAGCTGCCCGGTGTTGTTAAATATCTCTCCAAAAGCTTTTTTGCTGCTAATGGGGTATTCGTTTCCGCCTCATAAATGATTCCATCTGTCTGAACATTAATAATTTGTACGTTGGTAGAAAAACGAGAGTATACCGGTTTTAATACCCATTTCCCAGGTTGACTAATCATATCCTCCCAATCCTGTCTGCTGTTCAATACGAAAGTTTCGGGAACTGCTAAGTGACAGTCCTGACTCATTTCAACAAACCGGCCTTTATTATGCAAGGCGATCAGCTTATCATAGTCATCCATAAACAGCTGACAATGAGGCTGCAGCTGTTCAGCAGCTGCAGCAATATAAAAAATCTCTTCACAAGTGGGGATTACTATATCGATCTGTTCCCTTTTTATAACATCAATCAATTCCTCGACAAAGGCCGCTGTAGCTAAACGAGGTGCCGGAATACGGTATACAGCCGCTACGGCATGAGACACACCACTCAGAGGTGCCGAACAACTTTCAGCGATCACAATATAATGGCCTGCCGCACTCAAATGGCGAGCGAGTTCCAATGCGACAGGTGCACGACCGCCAGTTAGCAGAATACGGCAAGATGCCTTAGTAGACAAGTACCATCCCTCCTAGAGAAAGTCCTGCCGATGTTCCCAACAGAAGAATACGATCTCCCCGCTTCAGGCGCCCCTGATGAAGGGCTTCATATAATCCCATTGGCAGAGAAGCTGCAATGGTATTACCATGTGTCGGGGTAATATACATTAACTGTTGCTCAGAAATACCCAGTTTCTTTGTAATTAGCCGCATCGCCATCGCACTGCCTTGATGCGGTATCACCACATCTATATCTGCCATCGTACAGTTGGCTTCCTTCAATAATGTATCGACAAAATCCGGGAGCAGCTTTGCCGCCATTTTGTAGATGGCCTTGCCATTCATCTCAAATAAAAAGGGCTCCAGTTCTTGCGTGATGCGTGGATGAAGCTTCGTGCCTCCCCCACGGATTTGAGAAAACTCCGCTCCAGCACTATAGGTTTCCATTTTGGACGACAAAATTCGTGAAACTGCCTGTTGATCGCCCCGTTCGACAATAACGGCGGCCGCACCGTCACCAAACAAGGCGGCACTCTCTTTATGCTCCCAATTTAAACCAATTGAGGCAATTTCGGAGGAGACAAATACTACTCGCTGATACCGCCCTGCCTCGATCACATAAGACATCATATCTAACCCAACAAGAAAGCTTAAACAAGTGGAATTAATATCAAAAGCAGGCACACCTGAATGTTCTTGTCCTAATGCCTTTTGAATCAGGGAAGCTGTACAAGGAATCTCCTGCTCAGCCGTCCCACTGACAGCCACTATACAATCAATGTCTTCAAATGAAAGCTGCGCCGCCTCTAATGCCTCTTGAATGGCATACGCCCCCATCTCGGAAGCTGTTTCTGTTTCTGCATAATGCCGAGAACGAACATCGGTTTTCCTTTCAACCCAGCCTGGCTTCACCCTTAATTTCTGATCCAATTCCTCAGACGTTACTACCCGACGCGGCATATATTTTCCCACACCAATTATTTTTACATACTGACTCATGATGAATTACTCCTCTGTGTTTCAGTTTATCCCTGCCAAAACTAGTATGTTAGTCTCTCTTTATATTCCACTGTATAGAAGCTTTTATGACTATAGGCTATAAGAGGTTGTTCAAAAAGTCCAATAAAAATGACACGGTGAATTTCTGCGTTGGCTTGCTTTTCCGCTACTCACGTATTAAAAGCATACGTTCCGTGGCTCAAAGGCTGCGCCGCCTTGAACTTCTTGTTCCTTTTCACTGGACTTTTTGAACACGCACTATAAGATAAAAAGAAGAAAGATAACAAGTTTTATAGATTTTTTCATAGAGTTAACCGCCGTAATTCCCTCACCTAAAACTTCAAGAAGATCAAAGAATTTAGATAAGGTGCACTATTTATCAGCGAAGATGAAAGAGCACTGACAGACTCACCAACAGGTATCCAGACGTCTAACTTTCGCTACTGCATAGATCATTACGACAATCTATATACTGCTAATACGAAAGAATACCTTGGTGGGTTGCAAAAAAATTACGATCCGGTCTTCACACTACCTATAATGTTGTAATACCTGCATATATTTCTCATACCATATGGCCCATTCCTTTTCCGGGAAGTCCATATGCTCGCCTTTCAAAACAGATTGAAACATATCCAGACATACATGCCATCCAGCTAAATCTTTAGGGGTATGATCATTAAGAAAAGGGAGGTACTCTGTCAACCGCAACAGGCAACCTTCAGCTTGAGGTGTTAATTCGAATCGCACCGATCCTTCTCCCCATTCAAACTGCAGATAAACAAACTCCTTGAAATCTAAAATGGCAATATCGAACGCCTCTCCTGTCCCATCGTTCATATGGAACTTTATTGTTCCACCCTTCCGCAGATCTGCCACCTCTAAATTTGGCATCCAATGTTGAAGTTGATCATTCTCTGTTAAAACAGACCACACCGCTTGTACAGAAGCTGCTAATGGGCGCTGATAAACAGCTGTGTAACTTTCCTTTGTTTTTTCTAAAACAGCTAACATAGCCTATTCCTCCTTTTATTCATATCATGCCGCAACACCGTTTTAGATATTCTGACTTTATTTTAACACAGAGGCAGTCCATGCTGACGTGTGATACTAGCCCTAAATAAAAAGAGGCTGTTGCGCAACAGCCTCTTTTTTCCTTATGCCAATAGGTTGACAGCTTCTCTATTAAATGCCGGTAAGTCATCTGGTGTACGACTTGTCACCAATTGCTTCTGACATACGACAACTTCTTTATCGTGAAACTTTGCACCAGCATTCTCTAAATCGACTTGAATCGACTTAAAGCCGGTCGCATCACGGCCGTCTAATGTTTTTGCCGTAATGAGCAGCTGTGGACCATGACAAATAGCAAATACCGGTTTCTTCTCATCCATAAAGTGCTTAACAAAATCCACAAAGCGATCGTCAGCTCTTAACTGGTCTGGTGAAAAACCTCCAGGAATAAATAAGGCATCGAAATCATCTGGCGATACTTCATCAATTCCTTTATCAATAGCGACAGATACTTCACCCTGCTTACCGGTCACTTCCTTACCTGCTTCATTTTCGATCGTGATAACTTCATGTCCAGCGTCGTGAAACGCCTTTGCAGGATCTGTATACTCCACATCTTCAAATAAATCGGTAATAACTGTTGCGATCTTAGCCATTTCCAAAAACACTCCTTTTTAAATTGCGTGTTCAAATAGACTGATAAATCTGAACAAACGCTTAAAGATTCTAGAGTTAGTATACCCTACATTTTTAGTAATACCACAAGAGAGTTATTGGTAAACATAGGAAAGAGACTCTATAAAAAAGAGGGAAAGCATTGCTTATGAGACCAGTTTTAATCCTACCGCTGCACCTAGTACCATGCCTATGAAAACAAGCCGTTTCCAATCTTTTGACTCCCCATAAATAATCATTCCTAAAATAGCTCCACCCGAAGCACCAATTCCTGTCCAAATCGCATAAGCGGTCCCCATTGGCAGTGTCTCCATTGAATAGGCAAGGAATATAAAACTTGCCCCGAACCCAAGAACCAATAATAAGAATGCTTTCCAATCCCGATCATGGTGCAGTTTATTGATCATAACAACTCCAAACATTTCACACAAACCAGCTAAAATTAATGAAATCCAAGCCATTAGGAATCTCCCTCCTCTTGTGATTGATCTGGTGTAACTAATTTCAAACCAATGACACCAGCTAATAAGACTAGAATCAAGATTACTTTTTCTATTCTGAATGGTTCATCAAAAAATACAATTTCAGAGAAAACAGTTCCCACGGTACCTAATCCAACAAAGACTGCATATACCGTTCCGACCGGCAGCTTTCGTCCTGCCATAATCATTAAATAGAAACTTACAACAATAGCAATGACTGTTCCAGCCCACGTCCAAAAGTCATATGCATGTTTTAAACCAATAACCCAAAAGACTTCAAAGAAAGCAGCAATAAACACTTTCATCCAATCTGTATTCATTTATAAAACACCTCCAAATTGTTAGTATGCCCAAAAATTAAAAAAGCCTAAGAGAACACTGTAAAAACAGTATCTCCCAGGCTTTTGTCCCTCCGTGGCACAGCATAGCTGTGAGTTTTCTCTCGGACCAGACCAACAGTTTGTTGCGGAACCCTAGAAAACATGTAACCTATACAATTACCTTAGATTATACACATATGTGAAGTTTAGTCAAGGATAAAAGTACGCGGGTTAATTTAAATATCTCGCCGCCTAACAACTATGTGTCAATGAATCAAGGGTAAGCACTAAGTCAGAGTATACAAGCCGGATAACAATGATGGTACCAAATAAAAAAGGTATATTGGTGTATAGCCCACTCCAATTTGAAGCCAGTGCTCCTAATGGCTGATTATTTCCCTTTTTGAAATTGAGAAGGAGTCATGCCAGTCCATTTTTTGAAAGTCTGGCTAAAATTTTTTTCGTCATTATAACCTGTCATTTTAGCAACGGTATATATTTTTAGATTTTTCTTTAATAGAGGCTTAGATTGCTCTATTCTATATTGATGCAAATAATCTAAATAATTGATTCCTAACTCCTTTTTAAATAAAGCACTTAAATAAGCAGAAGAAACATAGACCTCTTTTGCCATTCTATCTAATGTTAAGTTTTGGTGATAGTTTTTATGGATAATGGCTTGCACTAATCGTATCGTGCGATGGATAGGCTTATTAGCGCACATAATATTTATCATTTCCTGGAATACTTTTTTGATTAGAGATGACAAATCAGTGAAGCTTTCAATATATGGTATTTGTTCAATCCAATAGATGACCTCTTCTTTCTCTTCTATCGATGTACATTCCTTTTCATGAAGCAGACGCTGTATTTGCCCAACTAATGAAAATGCCTGTGTATTAACGTCTTGGTTATCAAATAACGGGTGAAGATTGATATAATCAATCCATTGCTCAAGTTTCCCAAAAGCTGCATCAAACATATGATTTGCCATGTAGGTGAGAATTTCTGACTCTAATTGCAGCAATTGCGTATTAATGATAATTTTTTGCGTTTCTTGCTCACATGACACTTCATCGAAAAACAGAATGCCATTATCCTTTCTGTAATAACGCCTTTTAATGGCTAGACATGCCTCTGCATAGGATGTTTCCAGTTCATTTATAGCCTCTTTTACTGTACCTACCCCAATCCCAATTGAAATATTCAAATATGTTTCGAGATTGTTTTTTAAATGTACGAGAGCCTTTTTTATTCGATCTTTATTTAATGAGCTTGGAATATTTGCCACCCAGATAATATCTTCATTTTCTTGGAACATTTCAATTTGATCTTGAAAAACAGAAGAGATGGTCTCTAATGTAATATTGAAAAGTGCCGTATAGAGAAGCTGGGTATGTCCCATTATTGGCGATGGCTCTCGTTCATGTGTAAATAAGCGAATGACTCCTGCATGCACACGTCCAGAATGAATGTTCAAACCTAAATCTTGCAGCACCTGCTTTCGTTTTTCTATAGAATCAGAGGGTGTTTCCTTTATCCATTGGCTTAATGTTTCTTTTTTTATAGTTGAAAGGTTTTTCTTATAGCTTGTCTCTAATTGCTGTACATAGGTATCCTGTTCTTGTTTTTCTTCTATCATATGTTTGGCCTGTAAAACCGCTTCCAAAATCCGTGTTGGCTGGGCTGGTTTTAAAATATAGTCCCGAATATCCAGCTGTAAAGCCTTTTGGGCATACTCAAATTCCTCATATCCTGTTAATAGTATCGCTTCAAAAGTCAAGCCAGCTTTTCTCGACTGTTAAATAAATTGCAGACCATCCATGTCAGGCATTCTTATATCACTAAGAATAATATCAGGTTGGGATTTACCCATGAGTGCGTATGCTTCCAAGCCATTTGTAGCTTGACCACAGATCTCAATTCCATATGATTTCCAATTGATTACAGATTTAATCCCTTCTAATGTCTCCTGTTCATCTTCAACTATAAATAGTTTACACAACTTGAAAACCCTCCATTTCCTTAGGGATTTGTATGATTACTCTTGTGCCCATCCCCTCCGTACTATTAATAGTCAATGAAGCCATACCCGGACCGTATGTTAATTTCAGCCGTGCCGCTATATTGCTCAAGGCATAACCAACGTCATTTTCAAACAGCGACTCTTCATCTTGGCTTATTTCATCCATACTCTGCTGAATTTTCTTTAATTTCACAGAAGGAATACCTACTCCATTATCTGTTATTTGTATAGTAATCTTATCATTCTCACAGAAAGCCTTCACCTGTAATAGCCCTTGATCTTTAAGTGTCTTAAGACCATGCATGATGGCATTTTCCACAATAGGTTGAATAATCAGCTTAGGAATCCTCATTTGCTTGATTGTGTCATCCAAATGAATTTCATAGTCAAACGATTTAGATAACTTTTGCAAGATAAGATAGTTTTCAATAAATGTCATTTCTTTTTCTAATAGATTGTATTCTTTACCGTCATTCAAATTACTTCTGAAAATATTTGATAAAGCATAAATCATATCAGCAAGGTCCTTGGAATGACGACATTGCTATTTGTAATCTCGCAGAAAAGAATGCAGCTTCAGATATTGACCGGCCATTCGACTCACATGCACACCCAGATATTGAAGAATATAAATATATCCTGAATGGATCTGGCGCTGTAACCATTGGTCTAGGAGATGAAACATGTGCAGTGGAAAGATATGAATTTAAGGCTGGAGATCTCGTTATCTTACCTCGCGGACTGGCCCATGTCGATTCTGGCGAATATACGGCTCTTTATTTTCATACCAAACAAAGTGTATTTGGTAAAACACCAGGAACCAGCTTATACCCACATAATGCTTATGTTTATACAAAGCCTCCTCGTCCCACAAAAGAGGAAGAGGAGGCATTAAATGACCCTGGAACTTATTTACTAATGAACTCAAGAGAAACTTATGCTATCCATTTGCCGAATCCAATCCTTAAAACAGAACCTTTGTCGCAGAATTGAAACATCTACGGCCAGATCTATTTTCAAAAGATAAACTTCGGGAATAGAAATGATTTAAGTTACCTCCGCTCTCTTCTCATGGGTGCACAAAATAAAAGAATGGATATAAATGTGGTCTCTGTCTGATATCTGACAGAGACACATGGAAACAGTAGCAAGGAGGTCCTCTGATAAATTATAAATACCGATTTAATACTATTTCATCGCCATCTTTTCAGACGTTTAGATAAAGAACCTGAGCCCTTTCTGAGTTAAGAAAAACCAAGTAGTATGAACTGTCTATCTTTTACTTATTCAATTTAGAACAAAGTATTATTGCATTCTACCTGCTTTTCAACTTTGTATTTACCAAAACTTAACCTAACTCTCTTTAATACCAAAAGCAATCCAGCGATCATCTATATCTTCAACAACAAATTCCCAATTCTGATAATCTGTTTTCTGAAGTGACTTAACAATCTTAGCTCCTTTTTCTAGAAATTCATCTTGTAATTTTTCTTGATTATCGGTAATAAAATATGCATCATATCCATAACCGTAAAGTTCTCTATTTGGATATACTTTTTCAGTATTTGCTATTGTTAAAATGATTTCTGTATTATCTCGATATAAACAAATATGTGGTTCTTTTGCATTCATATATGATACTGCTCGAAAACTCATTACATTTTCATAATACGCTGCTGTTTGTTCTATATTTGGTGTTGGAAACACTGAGTGAGATAAAACAAGATATTTCTTTGTCATAACTTAATTCTCCTTATTCTTTTTAACGGTTAAAAAACAAAAGCAGTGTTCCTATAACTGCTTTTGTTCTTGCCATGCTCTTAAAATGACGAAAAATCCATTCCGTTTAATAGATAAGTCACCACAATTAAAAATAATAAATACCCCATCATCGTCCAATACAAATCAAATTTCGATTTTCGCATATGGACTAGGAATAAATAAATGTGCATTAACCCATACAACATTAAGGCAAATACATAAGTAATGACGAAAAGGTCGACCATTACAAAACCAAAAAACAAAATCACTAAACAAAAAACTAGAGCAAAGGGAATACTGACAATTGCATATTTGGTCAGCAGCTCTTTGTGAGCCATGTCTCGATTCCCAAAGTGTTTCAAAAGTAAATAAATAGAAAAATAGCCAACCGCAAAGGTAATGATCCAAGCGAAAAAGGTTTTTAATGCAAAGGTAAAACCAACATCTTCAAAATAGCTTAACAATCCATCAAAACCGTACTTATAAAAAAGAAAACTACTAATACTGATTAATAAAGCTAATACAGCCAAAATAATTCCACTTGTTTCTATTTTTATCGATCGATTGGAAGCTACTACTTTATGTGGCCTTAGAACAGCATCTAAAGCAATACCCTGGGCTTCCTTCATACTTTCAGCAAAATCAAAATTACCTATTTTCTTTTTCTCTTGCCCGTCAGCCTGCTGCCCTTCCTGCCCAGCAGTATTCTTCTCTGTTTGCTCTTTCCTGTCCGTTGTCTCCTCATTCACTGTCTGCTGATAATTGTCTTTGTCCATCTAATCACCTCAATAACCGTTTTATTTATGCAAGACACTTTCTCTGTATAATGGATATGTATTCCCACTTTATCCCCCTCATTACTATCATACGTTTTTTCAACGAAAAGGTTTCAAATTCCCTAAATTTCGCGTTATTCCATTTGCAAGATCCTAACTTCTAGCCCTTGATATGGCAAAGGAATTTAGATGAATAAATCAGCCTCACTTGATTCTGGGCTCGTTAGGCTGACATGTTATGTATCATTGCCCTTAGTACCATGCAACTTCCTATACATTCTCGGTGTGATGCCTTCTGCTGTCTTAAAAGAGCGCGTAAAACTGTTTTCGTTCGTATAGCCAACTTGTTTAGCAATCGACTGTATCGTATCCTTGCTGTGGGTTAGTAAATGTTTGGCTTATATTTCAATTCGTTCTTATTAATGCATGTTCAAAAACCAATATATCCTTTACCTTTAAATAAGGTATAACCAATAAGGGCATGAATACAGGCTTTCCTTCATATTATATTTTGGAGGTGAAAAAATGCCAAGAGTAGCTTACCGAAGTGCAGACGTTGATTTAATGGCAAGGATGATGAGAGCAGAGGCTGTGGGAGAGGGAAAACAGGGGATGCTATATGTCGGTAATGTAATTGTTAATCGTGCTGTAGCAGATTGTAGTGATTTTAATGATTTAAGAACAATTGAACAAGTCATTTTTCACGTACAAGGAGGAAATTATTCATTTGAAGCCGTTCAAAAAGGGAATGTATTTTATCAAAGAGCAAGAGACTCTGAGAGAAGATTAGCAAGGCAAAATTTGGAACATTGGAGAGAACACCCAGCGAAATATGCTCTCTGGTACTTTAATCCATATGCTCCGTGTCCGCCAACATGGTATGACCAACCCTTCTCTGGTCAATTTAAACAACATTGTTTTTATGAACCAGCGCCTGGAACATGTGACAGTGTTTATATGGGATAACGAGAATAAAGTATTAGTGTCCGTCCCCCACTTCAACTTCCTTTACATCTCACAAAACCTTGAAGTAAAGGCCTTACGAACTGTGGCACCGGAATAAAAAATCTCAACAAAGATTAAATAAAAGAGCTGCCTCACACAGGTACTTGTTTGTGGAGCAAAAAATAAGCAGAGGCTGTGCAAATCGTATCATTCGCATGTTGCAACAGTCCCTGCTTACTTTTTCTATGATTTGTTTTTATTGGTTCCAAAAATCTCTTTTCATCGCATTGCACGTTTATTCTTATTGTTTGGGTCTTAAGGCTGTGACTTTTAAACAAATAACAGACTAATCTTTGCTTTTAGGATCTTAAAGCAGTGACTTATCCTAAAAACCCTCCTATCCACACGTCAAAAAGCTTACCATTCAGAAAAGACCGCTAGCCTTTCTCTAATTCCGCTTCAATGGCTTGTTTATAAGACATGACAGAAGGAACATAGTAGATATCACCGTAACAAGCCTCTAACTCCTCTGCTTCTGCCCGTCGGCAGGAATAAATCGACTCCTCTTTTCCTGCCTCTTGATACATCTTCTGTGAAAAAGCAATGGCGGCTTCTTCTGAATAGCCCTCTTGCTCTTCTTCTATATATTGAATAAAGCCTTGGCCAAAGTTATATGCCTGAACGGCCAACTCTACATCACCCTCTGCATTTTCGATGGATAAGGCAAAAAAAGAAACTCCTTGTTCAATGGAGCGTTCTGGATCATCAATACAGCCAATCTCGCCGCAGAGGCTTTCAGAAGACTGCATCGGATCGTTCCCTCGTCCGCCTGATTCCTGCATCATCATAGCCAAAATCGTACTGACATGCTCAGCCACACCATATTGTTCGGCATACTTTTCTACCAATGGCCTATACTCCCAAATCTGCTCACTTAATGCCGGGTATTGTTCACTATACCCCTGGCGATTCTGTACTTCATCCGGATAATCGCCTACATAACTGACTAACCAAGAAAGAAGCAGAAAAACAGCTATTAAGACAAAACCTGTTAAGAAAAATTGTCCAATAGCAGACTTCCATTTCTTTTGTTGACTTTGCTTCATTGGCCTTGCTCCTTTAGTTATTTCATTACACTAATCGTAACACCAAATGTGGCAGTCTGCACATCTTTTTCATGGAAAGTTCCAAAAACAATCTACTTGACATCCTATTCAAGTCCATGTAATCTATAAAACGTAACTATTACGATTTACAACCAAAAAAAGAAAGGAAGAACGTACTTGAAGAAATCATATCTATTCTTATTTAGTTTATTGGCTTTAAGCATTTTTCTAGCAGCTTGCCAGAATACAGAAGAAGATGCAGCTACAAATGATGCCTCAACTGAAGAGGGAGAGACAGAAACAGAGGTACATACAGCAGGAGAGATAGAAATAGAAGGTGTCGCCGACCACTATCATACAGGAGATGCTATCGAACTGACCGCCGTACTTAGTGAAGATGTCGATTATAACCACTGGCATTGGTTTACTAAAGAAAGTGACCAAACCGAATGGGAAGCAGCAGATGGACAAGAAACGGATACATTCACAGGTGAAGCAACTACTGACGGTTTAGAAATCAAAGCTACCTTATATGACGAAGACCATGAGGTTTACGCTGAATCTGATCCTGTTACCGTTGTAATTGACGATCACCATGGACATGATGAAGAAAGCCAACAGATCTATGAAGGATACTTTGAAGATGAACAAGTAGAAGATCGTGAATTATCGGATTGGGATGGAGATTGGCAATCTGTGTATCCATACCTTTTAGACGGAGAATTGGACGAAGTATTTGAACATAAAGCAGAAGAAGGAGATATGACGGCCGAAGAATACAAAGAATATTATACCGTCGGTTATGAGACAGATGTAGATCGAATTACGATTGAAGATGGTATGGTTACCTTCTTTACGGACGATCAGGAAATATCCGGGGAATATGCAAGTGATGGATATGAAATTCTAGAATATGAAGCAGGTAATCGCGGCGTTCGTTTTGTGTATAAGTTAGTTGATGGATCAGAGGATATGCCAGAATATATTCAATTTAGTGATCACAATATTTTCCCTATCGATTCCCATCATTACCATTTATATTGGGGCGATAATCGTGAGGAGTTATTAGAAGAGGTAACCAATTGGCCAACTTACTACCCTTCTGATTTAGACGCAGATGGTTTAGTTCGCGATATGCTGGCACATTAAGAAATATTCTTTCTTAGCAATGCAAACCACAATCGAGGAGAAGGCAAGCCTATGAACGGCTTGCTTCTCTCCGCTTTTTCATTTATCTCGGTGCATTTGTTCATCTACTCCCCAACATGTTAGATATAGAACAATGGACACATATCACTTTATTTATTTTTTAACAAAGGAGAATTAATTTATGTATAGAAAATGGGCCCAAGCCCTATTGCTTTGCCTTATTGCAGCTGTTGTCCTTTTTGGTTGTCAATCACAGGACAGTTCAGATAATGAAGAGACCGAAATCTCTATCGTTGCCTCATTTTTACCTATCTATGAATTCACCAAACAGGTGGCTGGAGATCGAGCAGATGTACAGTTGATGGTCTCTGAAGGGCAAGATGCCCACCATTTTGAACCAAGTGCACAAGATGTTGCATCTGTCAATGAAGCAGATGTCTTTGTATACAGCAGTGAAGAAATGGAATTTTGGGTAGAAAGCTTACTAAATACCGTAGAAAATGATAAATTAGTCGTAGCACGTGCGGCCGATGGTCTTGAGGAAGCCCATCAGCATGATCATGAAGCAGAGCCTAGCGATACAGGAAATGTACAAGTTGAAGGTGCTGCTGATCACTATCATACAGGTGATGAAATTGTATTAACTGCTGCATTATCAGAAGATATTGATTATAATCACTGGCATTGGTACCAAAGGACAAACGCTGACGAAGAATGGGAAGCTATTTCCGGACAAAGTACCGAAACATTTACCCTTGAAGCACCAGAAGAAAGTTTTGAGGTTCAAGCTGTTATTTATGATAATGACCATAATGTCTATGGAGAGTCAGAACCGATAGCCATTCACATTGATAACCATGATGGAGATCATGAGCATGGTGGCGAAGCTGATCATGAGCACGAAGAGCACGAAGGGCATGAAGATCATGACCATGGCGACCATGCAGAATCAGAATCTGCAGAAGGTGCAGGAACCGTTGAAATTGTTGGACTAGCAGACCATTATCATACAGGCGATGTGGTGACACTTATTGCTGAATTAAGTGAAGCAGCAGATTATGATCACTGGCATTGGTTTATGAGAGAAGATGCGGATCAAGACTGGGAAGCCGTACCTGAACAAATGACGGATCATTTTGAATACCAAACAACGGGAGAAAGCTTTGAAGTAAAGGCTGTACTTTATGATAATGATCACAATGTCTACGCAGAATCAGAACCTGTTTCCGTGCTCATAGATGACCATGAAGAGCAAGACCCGCATATTTGGCTTGATCCAGTTTTAGCACAAGATCAAGTTCTTGCCATCCGTGATGCCTTGATAGAGGCAGACCCTGATGGAAAAGACATCTACGAAGCTAATGCAGAAGCCTTTAATGAAGAACTTCAAACATTAGATGAAGAATATCAAGCCGCATTTGAAGATGCGGAAAATCGCGTTTTTGTCGTACAGCACCAGGCATTTGGCTACCTTGCAGATCGTTATAACTTAGAACAGGTCGCCATTGGTGGGCTGTCCACCGAAGTCGAACCAAGCCCGTCCCGTATGGCAGAGATTGGCGAATTGGTTCAGGAATATGATGTACCAGTTATCTATTATCAACAAGGTGCAAGCTCAGCAATTGCTCAAACAGTTGCTACAGAAACCGGAACAGAAACAGCTGTATTATATGATTTAGAAGTACAGTCTGAAGAAATAATGGAAGAAGATTTAGGGTATTTGGAGGCTATGCGCAGTAACCTAGAAGCATTACGCCTCAGTATCCAGTAGCAGTCAAAAGGAACAGGCTCTATAAATAAAAATTTTATAGAGCCTCGCTTCCTTTTTTCCATGTAGAACAGTAATAGAAAGGTAGATTTAATCATGTACTACATTAAAGTAGATGATCTCGCTTTTCACTATGAAAAGGAACCTGTATTAACCAATATTTCCTTCGAAGTAAACCCAGGAGATTTTGTCATGCTGACTGGCGAGAACGGAGCCGCCAAAACCACGTTATTACGCAATATTTTAGGCCTGCTCAAACCCACCACAGGGCAGGTCAAATTGGCTGTAAAAAACCGTTCCGGGCAAAAACTAGTTGTTGGCTATGTACCTCAACAAGTCGCCTCATTTAATGTCGGTTTTCCAAGTACTGTATTAGAACTTGTTCAATCGGGACGTTATCAACGAGGAAAATGGCTGAAAAAATTAGATAAAGCAGATAAAGAACAAATCAGGCGCTCCCTCGACGCGGTTGGGATGTGGGATATGCGTTATAAGAAGATTGGTGAACTATCAGGCGGACAAAAACAGCGTATTTCTATTGCACGTGTATTTGCTACAGATCCAGATTTATTTGTATTAGATGAACCTACTACAGGTATGGATGTACATTCACGTGAGGAATTTTATAAATTATTACGACATAACAGCGAAAAGCATGGAAAGGGTATTTTGATGGTCTCACACGATCATGAAGAACTCCGAAACTATTGTAATAAACATATCGAACTCGTACGAAAGGAGGGATTGCCTTGGAGATGTTTCTCTATGGATTCATGCAAAGAGCTTTCCAAGCCTCACTTCTCATCTCATTAATTGCGCCTATGTTAGGGCTGCTCTTAATACTGCGCAGGCAGTCCCTTATGGCAGACACTTTATCCCATGTTTCTTTAGCAGGGGTTGCACTGGGGCTATTAATTAGCATTAATCCAACATGGACCAATATCTTAATGGTAGTAGCCATTGCGATTCTGCTCGAATACTTACGTATGCTTTACCGAAGTTATTCAGAGGTGTCGATTGCCATCCTCATGTCGGCAGGAATGGCATTAGCATTGTTTCTTATGAGTTTGAATCAAGGCGGGACAACACTCAATATCACCCAATTTCTATTCGGCTCCATCGTCACGATTAGTACAGAGCAGGTTTGGATGCTGTTGATACTGACCATTCTCATTATTGTGCTGTATGTCACTTTTCACAAAGCGATGTATGTATTAACGTTTGACGAAGATACAGCTTTTACCGCCGGCTTGCCAACCAAAGTCATGTCGATCTTGTTTAATGTATTAACTGGTGTCACCATCGCTATTATTATGCCGATTGTCGGTGCATTGCTTGTCTCTGCCGTCCTGATTCTGCCGGCAGCCATTTCGATGCGTATAAGCAAAAGCTTTAACGGCACCATTCTAATTGGCTTTCCTATTGCGTTAGCCGGCATGCTGAGCGGACTGGTTACATCCTATGAATATGGCACTCCCCCAGGAGCTACGATTACTTTAATCCTAGTTATGATTTTGGGCATAATGATAATCTTGAAGAAATTGTGGCAAGGGAGAAATACTTAATCTCATAAAATCCTTATGTTATAGGAAGGTACTATCTATCAGGGGAGCTTTTCTCCCCCGCTGATAGGAGGCGGAATGTCCAACCATCATCTCGAGTTCTTGGCAATTTCTCCAATTCCGGAAATAGGAAGCTTACAAACAATTTGACTTCTCCATCAAACAAAAACCCCTAGCCAAACTGCCGTCACAAAGGCAAGAATCAACAATTTTTTCTCACTATTGGTTAAATCTTCAACATCATCCATGTTCACTCTTATCGTAATAAAAATAGCGTACACTAATATGATGATCCCACCCAGTGCCGCAACTGGGCGAGTAACAGCGATCCAGCCAAACAAAAGCCCTGCTAGTATGAAATACAGAAAGACTGGATATTTAACTCCCTTGATCCCCCATTTTTCTAACGCCCATACGACTGATGTGCGTTTAACCGGTGTGGCCTTCTGATCGGCGTGCCGGTCAGGAATATGATGAAACATCACCCATCCCATACACCAAATGGCATTTATAAGGGCGTTTTGCCATGCCCAAACTGGCACAGCCGAAAGGGTAAGCCATGGCGCTGCGATACCAAGCAATAACATAGCAGGAAATAGGCTGAGCCACTCGCCCGCAAACGGCACATAGGCCAATTGAAACGGTCTCAAAGAATAGGAGACAGCACTCCATATACCAACCAAAGTTAAGACAGCCAGCTCAAAATATCCCAATAGCCAAAATAAACATGCCATCAACACGAGAAAAGCACAAAGCAGCAGCCCGATCCGTTCCAGCATGGTAATCGTCATCGTATTGGTTTGGAGCACTCTGCTCCCGCCAGAAAGTATACCAGGGCTGTATTGATCCGTCCCTGACCGATAATCTGCTATATCATTTAATACATGGGTTAATAGTCCATGGATCAACAGCGCACCGATAAGTAACACAGAGGTTATCCCCACTAAAGTTGCCCCAGGAATAGTATAATGGAAAATTAAGGGCAGGAGTGTGGAGAGAATCGCTGCTACACTTGAAAAAAATACAGCCACCAGCCGCATCAGCATTCCTAATCCTTTTAGATTGAATGTGGATTGAACGGAGATCATAGTAACCATCCCTTTGATTTTTCATAGTGGTTATTTTCCTTATTCTCCAAAAATAGAGTCATACTTTTATACCTGACTTCCAAAAGAAACATACCACTGCCTTCTATAATGTGTTAAATTATCCTTACTATTATGCTCGATGCTGGCAGAATCATACTGGTCGGTAACCTTATCAAATAATATCTAATGGCATTTTGCGAATCGGTGCAGGGAACACTTGATCCAGCAGTCGTATATCTTCCTCAGAAAACGAAATAGACGCTGCTTCTATATTTTCTTGGATATGTTTCACATTACTGGACTGCGGGATCGACACGACATCACCCTGGCGAATCGTCCATGCCAGCATGATTTGAAATACTGTCGCTCCATGACGCTCTGCGATTTCCTGCACAACTGGATTCTCTGTAACCGCATCCCCGCGTGTATCCCCTTGGGCAATTGGAGAATAGGCAATGGTAGGCAGCGACCTGCTTCTTTGCAGCGGAAGCAAATCATATTCAATCCCTCTGCTGGCGATATTATATAACACTTGATTGGCTGCACCATGTTTTCCACCTTCTAACTTCCACATTTCCTGGATATCTGCCATATCAAAGTTAGAAACACCCCATGAACGAATAATGCCCTGTTCGACATATTTTTCAAGGTCGGATATTGTCTGTTGAAGTGGGATACTGCCTCGCCAATGTAACAGATACATATCTAAATAATCCGTACCCAGCCGTTTCAAAGATTGCTTTAGAGCATGGCCTAAGTCCGGTTCTGCTGCATGATTAGGATAGAACTTTGAAATCAGCAAAATATCTTCCCTATTTATCCCCTGAATCGCCTCGCCAATCAAACACTCGGCATTGCCCTCTCCATACATTTCCGCAGTATCGATCACCTCTATACCATGTTCCAGTCCATATCTAAGTGCCTCTATTTCCTGTTTCCATTTAGCCGGGCTATCTCCCATATGCCATGTCCCCATTCCAATAGGGAATCTGGCCTTATCAAGCAGCTGAACCATTCCAAACACCTCTTTCCAACTTTATATCTTCTTTCTCGTATACCCTGAAGAAAATAGGTATAAACGAACTATCCAAGTCAAAGCGGACTTTTATTATATTTCCCTTTTTGATGCGATGGAACTGTATCGGATAAGATGAGCGAGAGATTCTAGTGACTGATGTTGCAAAGTTAACAGCCAGTGCAGCCATCAGTGTCTGGAATTGGCAGATCATCTGGAATCCTTACCTTCTGTAGAAATACGACCAAATTGGAAATGCTTCATCTGTTGATCAAAAAGCGGAAAGACTGGAAAGACAATCATTCGATCGTATCCGGTCTCCTATAGATTCAGCTTACTTATTGCTGCATTGTGACCCCTGTTAATGTTTTGGTCATGATATAGTCCATTTGCTCATCACCGCCCACATTAAACCAATGTTCTCCCGTTCGAACAAAACCCATTTTCCGATAAAAGGCAAGGCCGTTCTCATTTTTTTCCCACACACCTAACCAAACCTGTTTTTTGTGTGATTGAATAGCAATGTCTATTGCTTTGTTGATCAATTTTTTTCCAAGTCCCTTTTTCTGAAATGAACGCCTTAGATAGATGCGCTCTATTTCCAGCGATTCGGATCCCATTTGCTCTGTTTGGGCCTCACCGATATTTATCTTCAAATATCCAGCCAAGTTTTCTTTAAAATAGATAAAAAAGAACGTTGAACAAGGATTACTTAACTCCCTTTGCAGTTTTTCTATATGATAAGCACTTTCTAAATAAGGTTCCATTATCTCTGGTGGATTATCGTCCTTAAAGCTGTCATAGAATGTTTCCTTGCTTATCTCCTGCAGTTCTTGTACATCGTTTGGATTGCATTTTCTTATTTCTACAGTCATTATTCCTTCTTACTCCTTCTGTTAAATCTAATGAATCGATAACGGAGATTGTTTGTCCCCGCTTCTCGGAATTAAGCATAACCTATTGCTTATCTTTATAGGAAGCAATGTCGATATAAAAAGGTAAAATATCCACATAACTCCCGTCTTTTTGTTTAAAGCCACCAGGGATGACACCTAATGGAGTAAATCCTAATTTTTTGTATAAATGAATCGCTCCCTTGTTCGAAACAACAACGGCATTAAATTGCAAAATTCGAAAGGACAGGTCTTCTGCCACATGTATCGAGTCTACCACTAACTTTTCACCAATACGCTTACCTCTTTGTCCTGATTTGACAGCATACGAGGCATTGGCAATATGGCCGCAGCGCCCCACATTATTAGGATGTAAGATATAAAGGCCTAAAATCTCACTATTTTCTTCCGCAATACCTGTATATGATTGTTCTTTAAAGAAGGATTCTGCTTCCTCACGTGTTAAAGGCTGCTCCTGCGGAAAAGCATCACCAGTTTCCACAATCTCATTCCATATTTCTATCATTTGTGTTAGGTCACTTTCTTTATAGGGTCTGATGGTTATAGCCATAGAGCGGTGCCTCCTTTTTTTCGTTTATTACACATATTAGTTTACCAAAATTTTGATTAAAGGCATATACATGCAGTTCAAGAAGGTTGTTCAAAAAGCCCAATAAAAAGAACGCAACGAATCTCGGAATTTTATCACCAATTACTAAAAACAATCTGAGCCAACCATGGGACTATAACGACCAGTAAAATATAATAGTAGATTGGCGGTTTGGTAATACCTGCTTTTTTGTGATCATTACCATGTTTGTTTTATCCAGCCCATGCACAACAATCCATTTCATTGCCTCTTCAACACATCAGTACTTCTCTTCATCTGCTGTTTGAAGCATAATTAAATTACCGGATGCTATTTGCAAAAATCTTCAATCTTTTATACTATAAACATAGAATACATAGGGAGGAATTTCAAATGCAATCGATTCGTTTAAGAACAGTATGGCAATAAAAAGCAGTTTGTTAACTATCATTTTTAGGTAGGCTTTTTTTGTCATGCTCTTTCTTAGTGAAGGTTTGCATTGCTAATATCATGGGTATTAGTTTATCGCAGTGTAACGGCCTGATCGGTTCAGCTAACGTTCAGCGGGGGATGGAATCCACCCATTGAACGAAGTTTCACTGTATTCCCTAAGAATGCGTAACAGGATTAGTCTGTCCAATTATGATAGACACTCCTGTTTTTTATTGCCTTTTTATTTTTCAAGCAATAAAAAACAGGAGGATACTTATGAAAAAGAATTCATTTTCGATTTCACAAAATTTTATTACCAGTAAAGCTATCATTAAGCGAATCGTGGCACGAAGTACGATTCAGTCTGAGGATACAGTGCTTGAGATTGGCACTGGGAAGGGGCATATTACAGCAGAGTTAGCACGCAGAAGTAAGCTCGTCTACTCTGTTGAAATTGACCCTGTCCTGTACAGAAAGGCCAAACAAAGGCTTAAACCATTCTATAATATTCGTTGCATACATGCTGATTTCCTAAAATATTCGCTGCCAGCGGCACAACAATATAAAGTTTTTGCAAATATACCCTATTCTTTGACCACAAAGATTATCAAAAAATTAACAACAAGCCATAATCCGCCAACCGACATGTGGCTTACAATGGAAAAGGGAGCAGCTAAACGTTTTCTAGGGCAGCCTAATGAAAGTATTAAATCGTTGCTGCTCCAACCCTTTTGGGATATTAAAATTGTTTATCATTTTAAAAGAGACGACTTTCACCCGAAGCCATCGGTCGACTCCGTACTGATCTATTTATCTCAAAAAGAATCCCCTGATATAGGCTTCCATGAGCTGCAAGCTTTTGAAAAATTTCTCCGCTATTCTTTTCAATGGGGATTGTATGGCAAGCGTAAATTATTATCAAAAAAACAGATTTCGACGGCTTTAAAATTAGCCAATCTCCCGCCATTAGAACCTGCTGCTCCGATTTCTTATGAGCAATGGATATGTCTGTTTCAATGTTACCAAAAGTTTCATTAAAAAAGTTTGGCTTATCACCAAGTCTTTATGGTGAAAGGCTTAGCTTTACTTATACTATAACCCATAAACTTTATGCTCTCCTTTAGTATAAAAAATAATACAGTCCCTCAGTTATAACAGGCTGAGGGACTTCATTATTTTTACCGCTCTATGTCTAATCACACTTGTAACGCAGAAAGGAAACAATCTCCTTGCCCATATATTGTATGACACTTTCATGTAGAAATTACAAACATTTTAATAGAAAAAACAGCTGACTATCTTATTTTGACTTGGCAATACACGGAATTTTCGTTCAATATTTCACAAAAATTGGATGAGATGTTTTACACCTCTATTTCTGACTGTTTCGTGATCAATAGTTTATCAACAAGCACTTGATCCATATCAACTATCTCTAATTTCAACTCCTCTAGATAATTATAATCCCCCTCTTCTGGAACACTTCCCAGCTCATTCGTCAGATAGCCTCCAAGTGTCTGAAATGAGGTGTCTTTTATCATATCGATATCTACTTTATCTTCTAGGTCAAAATAGCGCAGGAATGTATCAAATGGAACTTGGCCATCTGCCAGCCAAGACTGTTCATCCCGCTTAGTAATGGAGGCCCTAATTCTGCTCCCTTCACTCTGGATTTCTCTAACAATAACCTGCATAAAATCGTTTAAAGTACGTACCAGAAATAATACCGATTAACGTAATCCCAATTTGGATCGTGGATAATAATTCGCTGGAGTTTTCCGCTAAGTAAAGAGCCGTCTTCGCATTCTTATTCCCTTCTTTCGCTTTCTGTTCCAGCCTCTTCCTGTTTCTTGAGGAAGAATTAAGTGGATTTTCATTTTACTATAGTATAAATCATATTCCCTCTGGGAGCTCCCATAAATCCCATCATATCAATTCTCGTACAGCTTCTTCACTTTGCTTCCATTGCAATTGCAACAACACCTGCCATTTCTGACAAGTGTTGCTCACATCCTCTTATTTTCTTGGATTTACCCTTAAAATCGTTCCAGCGGGATCAGAAATCCAATAGCCATTGGCATTTTCATGAATTTCTACTTCGTCCCTTCTATTTACGCTGTGCTCTGCCAAATAATCAGCTGCCGCTTCGAGATGAGCTGCTGTTATCTCTAACCAGACATCTTGTTGTGCATAATTTTCCATACAGTCTAACCATAAGGTCATCTCCCCAAATTGAAATGCATGCGAACCAGACAGATAACCCAAATAAGGAAGCCTCACGATCTCTTGATAAAAATGCAGTGTCTCTTCATATTTATATTTGGGGATTTTTAGGGCAATATTATTCCCCGCCTTTAACCTTGGCTGATAATGACTAATCTCATTTTCATTCTCTGTTGTCGGTTGATACAGGTCGAAAATATTGCCATACAAATCTTCAAAGCCTACCCCGATTCCTCCGGGAACCGACTTGGGCTCCCCATGAAACACCACACCACGTGCTTTCATTTCATGATAGTCTTGTTCTATATCATTACTTAAAAACATAATTACTACTTGATCTGCTGCTTGTCTGCCAATCATTTCTCTTTGTTCTGATGTCTTGGCTTCGACTAATTCTAATTTGGTTTCATTAGAGGCACTTGGCGAAACTGTCAGGTACCTCCATTCTGGTGTAAACTCTATTTCGTCCCGAATGACGAACCCTAATACATCCGTATAAAACTGTTTTGCTTCCTCCATATCTTTCACTAAAACAGATAGTTGAACAGCCTGTGTAATCATCGTCATACTCCTCCTATACCTTCCTTAATGTCTATAGTATACCAAGCAAATAATGAATAGATTTCTTTCAAATTGCTATTGTTTTGCTGGTGACTTTTTCATCTCCGTATAATCATCCGTAAACCCCTGTTGACAACAAGCTTGTTCTATCATTTGGTAACTTTTTTAACATCCTCTATAATAATAAAAAGGGAGGTTGGCTGATATGACGCTCCATCTTAATGACAAAAAAAGACAAATTATTACAAGCAGCTTATCTGCAAATCAAAAGGAATTCCTGGAAGACATGCTGAAACGCGGGAGAAGGACGATATTTGCTAATATCCTCGCAAAAGAAAAGGCAGTGGATGGGGCTGGATCGGCAACCTATGACTGGGAGCTGCTGGACTACTTAGATGCTGGACCAAATTGGCAAAACAACTCCTCACTTTATTGTATGTGTGGCAGAAAGTTAAGATATCAATACGTGGTTCAGAATAGAAAAACGAATGATATTGTCCGATTTGGCAGAGATCACTTCCGGGAACATACCGGCATACCACCTCGACTGGCTAATCAAATTATAAAAGGGATCACGGAAATTGATTATGAACTAGATGAAATACTGTTAAAAATAAATGACGGATGGACACTGGCAGACGAAGGCATTGGCCAGATTCCTGCAGGCTTGCCAAATGATATTCAGGCTCATTTAGACTATGAGATACCGTTATTAGACAGGCAAATTTCCCGTTTAAAAAAACTAATCCAAGTGAAGATGGAGCAGGAACAGCAACGCAAGAAAGAAGCTCTAGAACGAGAAAAGCAGAACCGATTATCACAAACAAAGAACAGGAGTATTCAAGAATACAACAGCCTGTCTCCAATCAAACGGTCTTCCCCTTTAGACGAAGAATTAGAAATAGGTGTTATTCATTTTATCTATACTTGGCCTGAGTCAGATTTTGCTGCAGAAGATGTGTGCGAATTTCTGGTACAAGAATATGACGCCCCTGCCGACCGATTTTCGACAGGGAAATATAGGATATTTGGACATGTTTGTATCTTTTTAGAGAGTTTAGTCAAGGCGAAAAAGATAGAATTTATCCGTAAAGATAACCTGACAATGGAAAGATTTTATCACATTTTGTAAATAAAGCGATTGCCGGGGGTTCTGGATGTTATCCCATGACATCTCGCCTTATAGTGATTTATACCAATCTACCTTTTCCATATGTACAAATGGAATATCTGTATCTACCTCACCCAGCACCTTAGTGACAGAGAAATCGGAGCCCTTTAACCAAGCAGAAAAATCAAAACTGACTGGGGTTCGGTCACCGCCAAGTGCAAACCATGTTTCTAATTTCGTTGGAAAATAAGCAGAAGTATGAATCGTACCTGCCCATTGTCCATACAATTTGGAGAATACCCCGTGCTCTGTTCCGTTTAGTAATTGAAAGGCTTCTTCTCCGCTTAATGGGCTTACTTGCCGCTCTGCGATTGATTCCAAGCGGCGTTTGGAATCCTCCAGATAATATCTATTCTCTTCCGTTAATAACTGGAAGTGGTTTGTACATGCCGATCCGTTACGCACCGCTACTTTTCTCGGAGACGTTTCAACAATTGTGGACTCTTCATGCCTCTTATCAAATAACACATAATTAAATGACCCGCGATGCGGGATATTTTTTAATAAAGAAACGGCTTCAGCTATATCTGTACAAGTCTCTAAAATCAACCTGCCGATCATATTACACACAAAACCATCTCCCGGTCTTTTACGATGAGCAAATGTATAGCCCATTGCTAATCCCTTATCATTCATACCATCTGACCTGCCTGTCACTTTCTGAGTAACCCCAATCACTGCATTGCCCTTATCTGTTGGCTGATAGACGGTGTAACAGCCATCATATGTTTTCGGATGATAATCATAGTTACGAACAAGAAAGTCTTTTCCACTTAAGATCGAACACCCTGATGGAGTTAATGTACTGCGGTACCCGCCGAATTCAAGTAAGACTCGATCGATCGGCCATTCGAGTGCATCTTGAAGACCGATTATCTCTTCCCAAATGGCAGGCGCCACTTCTTGGAAAATAGCTTTGGTTTCCTCTGCTTTAATATCAAAAAGCGGTCTTCTCACCTTCCATTGCCTCTCACGATTTTCTAATAAAATGTGATTTTGTAATAGTTGGCCCTGATAATAACCAAAATCATAATGATTGCCGCGAAATTGGATCACATTCGCATGTATTTTTTTCATAAATAACTCCTTTATGTGCTTAAAGTACTGCCCAGCCAGCTATATAAACAAGCACCATTTATTTTTGTTCCACAGTGTATCTTACTTGTTTAAAAGTAATAATATCCCCTGATTCTTTGTCATCACTCGTTTGAAGCAGTTGTAATTTTGGTTTGTAATCGGTTGGAAATGCCCCTTCAATACCACTGATATCCAATTTGTATACTTTATCATTCTCCATTGTTCCTTCAAAAACGGATTCGTTTGCTACCGAAATAAAAGTGATCTTATCCTCATCTATACCACTCACTTTAATTTCAACTATCTCATCTGCAGTAGTAATGGTTGGTGTGACCAATTCAAGAACTCCTTCTCCTGTATCTTGTTTAAATGCTGTTTCTAGCTCACCTTGATCTTCTTCACCCACATATTCCTCTAATAAGGAACAGCCCGTTAACATTATCATTACCAATAAAATAATACTAATATGCTTCATTTATTTTTCTCCTTCACCTGTAGATATTGGGATATACCCTATTTAGTATACAGCAAAAAAAAGGTGTTAGCGTCCATTATACTCCACTTCGCCTTCGTTGAAATCACAAATCCTTGTAGTAAGGATTTACCGACGTTTTCCTCTAGAAATAGTTTGGGTTAAGACACCTTGCACAATCATCGATGATGATGTCTCTGGCTTCCTTAAATCATTAAAAGTTTCTAAGTATTTTGGCCCTTTTTCAGCAAAATGCCCTTTTATTTTGTTCTAGTCGCATAAAAAGACAAAAAAGAAGGTAACAAACGAACCTATACTGCAAAAAGTGAGACGACAATTTGATTCCCTATTGTAAATCCTTTTTTAAAAATGAAGCTAGAAATATTTATAGTGAAACACACAAATAGAATAAAAGGTTGATTGACCTGCTTCCAGTCAAGAAAAACTCAATGAAACGTATGTGATATGTTACCGATGTCTATTGTTTGATAATAGATACTATTCAGCCATTATCAGAGTAGCAGCAATTTATCGTTCTATCCGTAACCTATAGGTATGAAAACACTGCTCATGTCTTTGAAACTTCATTCTGTACCGAAGTGACTATCTGCTATAATGTAACTACAGGCGGCAATATGCTTTAAAAACTGAAACTAATAGATAAGTTGAACCGTATAAAGATAGTAATGACGAAAGGGAGTGACACAATGAATAATAAATGGATAAAGATTCTTGTTGCTTTTACTATAGTAATCATGTTGAACACAGGACTCACACTAACTGTCTTTGCTGAAAATAAGATGAGTGATCTACATATTGAAATAGTGCTGCAAGAAGATGGATCAGGAGTCATTACAGAACATCGTCAAATGAATATGGATGAAGGTACGGAACTTTTCATAAATATGGACAATCTTGATGGATCAGAGCTATTGGATTTTTCAGTCGATGGTTTTATAGAGGAGCCCAATTGGGACTCCGATGATTCACGGGAAGAAAAGGCAGGAAAATATGGAACATTATCTACAAATGACGGATTTGAATTAGTTTGGGGAATTGGTGACTACGGTGAAAATACGTATACCTTAACCTACACACTATCTAATCTTGTTCGAAATTTAGAAGATGGACAAGCGATGTTATGGAACTTTGACACCTTTTCCGATATTCCCGCTCAAAACTTAACGGTTGAAATTTCTAGTTTTCAACCATTCACTCAAGAAACCGTGAATTTCTGGGGATTTGGTTTTGACGGAGATATGCAGCTTGTCGGTGATCGAATTGTATGGGAATCAAACGGTGAAGCAGATGGGGATGTGATTGTTCTCACACAATTCCCGCCAGGTGTTTTTCAAGCACAACAAACAGAGGACATTACATTATCCGAACAACAAGAACAAGCAATGGAGGGATCTACCTATAACACAAGTGACAATACCACTTTTGTTCTTGTCATCGTTAGCGCAGTTGTTGGCCTTTGTCTGTTGATTGGAGTAGGAACTTTCCTAATTATTCGCAAAACTAATCAAGTGAAAAGAGAAGCTGGCGCTATGAAGCCTCTCTATAAACGGATAATAGAAAATAAAGATAGAACATACGAGTCCATCCCATATTCTGGTGAAGATTATGCAGGTTTAAGCGCCCTTTTAACTCAAATGTTTAGTTATTTTGAAGACATCTTCCAAGCTTATCTATTGAAATGGTCAGTGGAGGAAAAGATTACGATTGAAACCGAAGAAGAAAGTAAGTTTTTTGGAAAAAAACATCGCATTACCCTTACCATCAATAATTTTGAACATGAACTAGCTAATTATCCAACAACTTTTGATGAAATGATTAACCAAATAGAAGCCAAAGAATATAACGAAACGTATGAAACTGGTTTATGGACGATGCTCTTGGAAGTTGCGAATACAAATGGAGTAGTTACAGATGACAGCATACAAAAATGGAGTAAAGAGCATGCGGATAAAGTCAGTACGTTTGCTGACTATCTAAAAGACTACTCTGAAGAATATTTGGCCCAAAAAGGATGGTTCTCCTTTGAAGAAATAAAAATATTCGGAATGAAACAGCCTATCATCGTGCCAAGTAAAGAGGGCGATCAACTAGCTGATCATTTGGTTCAATTTGATAATTATTTAAATAAAGTTGATATAGAGGAATTTACGAGTGATTCCAAGCAATTATCTTTTAAAGATATCATGATATGGAATGTTTTACTTGGTAAAAGTGAAAAATTGTCTAAAAAATTAGACGGTTTAGTCCCTGATAACAAATATAATGATGACTGGATCTACCATCATTATTGGTATGGGACTTACTATACTCGTACATGCTGGTCCACAGGATTGTCCAGCGGCGGATTTCAGTCCATCACTGCAACTCCAACTTCTTCCGGCGGCAGCGGTGGTGCTACAGGCGCTGGTGGTGGTGGCGGAGCTGGTGGAGGTGGCGGCGGTGGTGCTCGCTAAGCGAAACCGCTCCAGTCTCTAACTTTACTAGTAAGACATATTGGACATTATTAGCATTAAAAAAATCTAGAGGAACATTTACATGATCGTTCCTGACGAGTTGGATGTATGCTACAAGAAGTCGCCTTTCTGACAGGAGTCGGCTTCTCTGTATGCGCACCCCTGATAACCGTACGTACCTTTATTTTGAACACAGCAACGACCTGCCTCGATGATGGGACAATTTCATCATTCTATCATGAAAGTACAAGGAGCCCCTTCTTAACTGATAAAAGGACGACTGGAATTAATCTTTTCTCCAATATACCTACCGTGTAAACCCAATGTACAACACCTTGATGATAAAAATGACCCTGTGCTTTTAAAAAAGGATATTGGGGTATATCAGATCTTTTGTACATATTAACAACATCATGTTGATGTTATTCTAAAATAGCGATATATCGTTATTTTAGAATAACCGATATATCGCTAACTGTCAAGATGGTGAATATATTTTCCTCAGTTCATCTTACTTATAACATAGCTTTACTTAGAATAATGCCTTCTCTTATTCAGGCCCTACAATGAAAAATAAGCGCTTATCCTTATTCAAGGATAGCGCCTGTTTGTTGGGTAACTTTGATTTTAACATGTAATTACGAGAGTGGGACCCCCAACATTTTAACGAAAGTATACCCTTAGCCCTGAATCATGTTCGACTTGGCGTTTCTCTTTACTTTATGCTCAAACGACATCCTCACCTAAGCAAAATAAATTAAACGGACTCGCAAAAAAAAGCAGTCACTGACCAGGCACACAAACCTAGACAGTCGCGTTCTTTATTAAACTAACGTTACTGGTTAGCGTAACACTCCTTCAAAAGACCGAGATCCACCAACTATGTATTAGCCACTTGCTAATTAGATGGTAAGTGGTGGCTGTGTAAATTAATCCTATTCAGTTAAACCCTTCAATGTCTCGTTTAAAAATTTCACCGTTTTCTCCCATGAATTACTTGCCGCCCTTGCATTATCTTTTTTTGTTCCCCCAAAAATCATCCTCATATTATATTGCATGTTTCCTGTGATTTGAGGGAGGTTCGGAGCGCTACCAGGAAATGTGGCAAAATGCCCAACATTTTCATAATAAATAAACTCATTCTGTTTTTTATACTCGTGATTTTGTAGAAGACTTTCTATCCGTTTGGTAAAAAATACGGCAGGTTGGATATGGTCATCCTCTCCGGCAAAAAACATCATTGGGGTTTTAATATTTTCAATTGGAATTGCTGTTTCCTCCAATTGTTGCTCATCCTGTATAATACGGTTCATAACATCCAAACCCGAATAAGGTTTTCCCAGAATCCAATGTTTGAAGAAGGAAAATGTATCTTGTTTTGTGCGTTGTGCCCGAAAATAAGGAAGTGGTACATTTTTATATGCCCAAGCTGACTTTTCCACTGGCTGCATATTAACAAGCCCTGAAAAAATTATTGCACTTGGGGCGACAGCTATTACTGATTTTATGTTAGGAAAATGACTTGCATATAATAACGCTAGTTCAGAACCACGTGAAAAACCGATGATGCCAAGTCGTTTTTGATCAACTTGTCTTAAGTTCATTAAATATTGAAACGCATGGTCAATATACTCAAGAGGTATTTCTACAATCCCTTTTGGCAACCCTTTTCGTCCGAAATAAGCTAGAGCTAATACTACGTATCCCTCACTCGCGACGAGTGCAGCAGAGGATTCGTGTACTTCCGCATCTGAGCCACCAATAATAACAACAGCAGGCAATGAATCACCATTTTCAGGATAGAATAATGTCCCAATCATAGAATCATCATTCAATTCTTTTTTAATAATGTTTTTTTGATAAAAAGTTCGAATAATTTGTTCCGAAGCCAATAATGCTCCATTATGATAAACTTCTATATTAATCACTAACGGATCTGAACTGTGTTTGATAAACATTCGATCTTTCTTAGACTCCATCGACCAAAATAACCCAAATACATCGATGCCTTCGTAGTCACCTTCTATCGGTGAATGTAAATTTAAATCAATAATACCGTTTTCATCGGATATAAATGTTGCTTCAGAAACAAATCTCTCTTGGCGGTCGTCTTTAGTTGAAGCTTTAATAACGATTTGACTTGATGGTTCATTGGTATAGATTTGAAAAGAAATGGGTTCATTTGTTTTTGATTCCTTTGGCGTGATGTTAATTTTTAAACGGTCATGAATTTGTGTCATTTTCATAATTCCCTCCAAATAATTTAAAAATTATATTCCCTTCAATACAACCGCCTTCCGTATCAATTCTTAATAAACTAACCTGTTAGTTGAAGAAAAATTATATTGAATAAAATAACTCAATATTTAAGGAATGCACATTCTATTTAACATATTAACATATATCTTGATGAAAAAAGGGAGTTGTTTCTCCCTTTAAATATAACCTCTTTCTTTTAAGCTAGTAAAACTGTTATCACTGTTTACCACTAAGTGATCAAGTACTTCGATGCCTAATAACTTTCCGGCTTCGACTAATCTCTTTGTAACGTTAATGTCTTCCCTCGATGGTATTATATCACCACTTGGATGGAAATGGGTATGTTAGTTTAGATAAGTACGGTATTACCTAACAAAAAAAGAATCCAACTGATGTGGATTTGAAATAAAGTTGCACCGTTTATAAAAAAGATGTATCGTTTTAAATAAAATCGTACCGTTTTACCCCTTTGGATATAATTGTCTAAAGGGGTGTTTTATGTCGAAAAATGAATAAAAAAAGGTTCATGATGTATTTGGCAAAATAAAAGTACATAATAATGCAGCTCACGCTACTTATTTGCCTGGCCGTATCGCTGAATAGAACCACGACATCAGAAAAGAAAGAATGAAGTGGTTAATTTCATTACTTGCCATTTATGAGATAACAGAGATCAATGAACAGTTTTATGAGTTGGTAAGTATGCAACCTTCAGCTCTTAAGGAGCCGGCTCACCACCCTTATGACATTGATTGGTCCAAATATGATTAGCTTCAAAAGTTAACTGGTTTGGCAGGTGAAGCAAGATGAGTGAATTGAAAGCTATCTGTAAATCTCTTCGCCTCGCCTATACGGGTATGAAAGTATCCCTTTTGAGAATCCACGCCAGTATTTGGAGTCTATACTAGCGAAGGAATTGGAGCTACGTGTAGAAGCAAAAGTAGAAAGATTAATTAAGAAGGCTCACTTTCTTCAAGAAAAGCCTCTTTCTTCTTTTCAATGGCACGACCAAATTCACTTTCCTCCTCGAATGGATGCGAAAGAGCTGGAGAGGCTACATTTTATTCAAGTAAAAGAAAATCTAATTTTAACGGGATCGCCAGGTACAGGAAAAACACATTTAGCGACTGCCATCGGCTATGAGGCACTGCAAGATAGGAGTGGAAATAAGGTTTTACAGTGTATTTGATCTGGTGGGGAACTTGGAGAAAGCTTGGAAAGAGGATAAGCTGGGGGCTTTCCAAAGCAAATTCAGAAATGTTGATCTCATCATTTTGGATGAAATGGGATACGTCCTTTTTACCACCGAGGGTGCTGAACTCTTCTTTCAGAATTTCACTGGTGATAGTTTTAGAATCACCCATGCATTATCGAGAAATAACTGACTAAATTAGGCTGGCAAGCTTATGTATATTTTCATTGCAATTTTGTGTACATTTCCCTTGCAAAATACATCTGTTAACCGATAAGCAATAGAATATCTAATTTCTCTCTTAATATGAGGATTTAAAATAATATAATCAAACTTTAGATATACATCATTTCTTGTCCTGATCTAACCTTGATAAAAAATCGTAAAAGCTTAGTATACAAGTTAAAGTAGTGTTTACTAATCTTTCTGAGCGTCTTGCTTTAGCGCTTTTCAAAGTCAATATTTTTGTGGATTGATATGGGCTCCTTAACCATCCAATAAAATTGGCCAATATATTAAGGGCTACATTTTTGTAATCAATTTGATTTTCCCTTAAAAACTGAAAGTATAATTTTAAATGATAAGAGTAAGATTTAAGAGTGTTTCCTGCTTTACCTATCTGATCCAAACACTTTAAATACTTAGTAACCACAATTACAGGTGATCCTTCTGAATCAAGCAGCATGTATCTTGTACTTCCATCTACGTATATTTCTTGAACCTTCAATCTATCACTCCCTTAACGCTTATTATCTATGTAAACTATAAATACTATATATTAAAAGTACAGTTAATAGAAGTATGTAGATATAAAAAAAGAGTAAATAATAACGTGGAATACGTTATTACCTACTCAATATTATAGTATAGATAAACATTAATGTTTCGAATACTTACATAGTGTCACCCCCTCTCAAAAAGAGGCGAACCACACCCATGAAAGCCCTATTACACTTATAGTAAGTATAGCAAAACAAATAAGCCTTTCACATCAATTCTACAAAACATATTTAATACTTAATTACCCCAAAAAAAGACCCTTTCCACATAAGTGAAAAGAGCCTTTGAACGTTGGTTTATTAACGTTTTGAGAACTGAGGAGCACGACGGGCTTTCTTAAGACCTGGCTTCTTACGTTCTTTCTCACGTGCGTCACGTGTTAAGAATCCTGCACGCTTCAATGTAGCGCGGTATTCAGGATCAGCTTCTAATAATGCACGAGCAACTCCGTGACGGATTGCACCAGCTTGACCAGTGAAACCTCCGCCATCTACGTTTACTAATACATCATAGCTGCCTTCTGTTTCTGTAGCTACTAATGGTTGTTTGATAATTGTACGAAGAGTTTCGTAAGGGAAATAGCTCTCCGCGTCACGTTTATTAACAAGAATACGTCCAGTACCTGGAACTAAACGTACACGAGCAGTTGAACTTTTACGGCGTCCGGTACCGTAATATTGTACTTGTGCCACTATGGTAACCTCCTTTTAATTATCCGCGAAGTTCGTAAACTTCTGGTTTTTGTGCCTCATGTTTATGGTCAGCGCCACGATAGACATGTAATTTTTTACCCATTTTACGGCCTAATTTACCTTTTGGTAACATACCTTTAATAGTAAGCTCTAACATTTGTTCTGGATATTTTTCACGCATTTCACCAGCAGTACGTGATTTTAATCCACCTGGGTGGTTAGAATGACGATAGTATAGTTTGTCACTCAATTTCTTACCTGTAAGTTCGATTTTTTCCGCGTTGATAATGATTACATAATCACCAGTATCAGCATGCGGTGTATATGTTGGTTTATGTTTTCCGCGAAGGATAGAAGCAACTTCACTTGCTAAACGACCTAACGTTTTTCCTTCTGCGTCGACAACAAACCATTTACGTTCGATATTATTTTCATTCGCCATGAAAGTTGTACGCATGATCTTACCTCCTAGTTCATGATTCCATTGTTCATTATAGTCCGATTTATATTCTAACACGAGTAGTTTCCGGGGCTATTCGTGGTTTAGAAAATAAAATGCCATAGACCATAATATAACAAGTTGTCCTAAATGTCAATAGTTTACTTCATTTAGTTTTTATATTTAACCGCCCATAAATAAAGACCTTGAGCCGGGGCAGTCTTTCCTGCTGCGGATCGGTTCTCTGCTGCAATAATTTTCTGCAGCTGTTCTGGCTCACGCTGGCCCAAACCCACTTCAATTAAGGTACCAGCAATAATCCGCACCATATTATATAAAAAACCGGTCCCGCGGACAGCTATAATTAACTGATCTGCTTGTGGTTCTACCTTCACCGCCGTAATCGTGCGCACCTTATCCCCTTTTAATGTATGATTGGCTGCACAGAACGAACTGAAATCGTGGGTTCCCAACAAAAACTGGCTGGCAGTCTGCATAGCCTTAACATCTAATCGATCTTCGATAAAATGGCGGTAATGACGCTGAAATAAGTTATATTCACCCGTACCGATCACATAATGATACTCCTTCTCTGCTACATCAAAACGAGCATGGAAGCTCTCTGAAACCTGCATCATATCAGCAACTTCTATATCATCGGGAAGCATGGTGTTTAATGCCTTTACCCAATTTGGAGCAGGGATATTTAAATCAGTGTCGAAGTGAATCACCTGTCCAATCGCATGTACGCCTTGATCAGTACGCCCAGAAGCAGTTACACGTATCGATCTTCCTTTATGCATTTTGCTTAAGACAGCTTCCAGTTCCCCCTGAATCGTCCGCGTGTTAGGCTGAATTTGATAACCGGAGAATTGTGTACCATCATATCGAATCTTTGCTTTCCATCTCATCTGTTTAACTCCTTATTGACGTAAGAATAGGAACATTATCATAACAGCAAGATAGACAATCGCCGTTATATAGTCTATCCGCTTAAACTGCAGCTGACGCAGCTTGGTTCTTCCTTCACTTCCGCGATAACCTCTGGCTTCCATTGCCATCGCCAGGTCTTCCGCCCGCTTAAAGGCGCTGATAAATAAAGGAACTAGCAACGGAACAATCGCATAAATACGGCTCTTCATCGAACCTGTACGGAAATCGACACCCCTTGATGCTTGTGCTTTAGATATCTTCTCTGTCTCATCTAATAAAGTCGGGATAAAGCGCAGGGATATCGACATCATCAAAGCCAGCTCGTGGACAGGTATGCGCAGCTTCTTGAAAGGACCTAACAGCATCTCTAAGGCATCGGTAATCTCCATTGGCGCGGTCGTCAACGTCAGCAAAGATGTAACCAAAACCAACAACATAAAGCGCCATGAAATCATCAGCCCGCGCTCGATACCGCCTTGGTGGATAGCAAAGCTGCCTATCTCCAACAAAATCGGCCCTTCCTTTGTCACAATTATATGTAGAAGTAGCGTAAACACAATCAAAAACCATACAGGGGTGATCCCTTTGATAATATATCCAAGACGCAGCTGAGTCAGCAGGACAGCCGCAAAGGCAAAGAGAGTTAACCAACTGTAACTAACCAAGTTATTAGCAAAAAAAACAATAAAGACAAAGGTAAAAATAATCATTAACTTGGTTCTCGGATCCAGTCGATGGATAAACGAATGCCCTGGCACATATTGCCCTATAATCATATAAGACTTCATCACTAAGTCTCCCTTAACTTTTCTATCATCTCTTTGGCTAAGTCGTGCGCTGATTGCCGTTGATAAGCGATATGGATACCAAATCGTTCCTCAAAGTGATTCAGCAAAGTTAGCACCTCTGGCATATCCAAATTCGCCTCAGCAAGCAAATCTGGATTAGCAAAGACTTGCTCTGGTGTTCCTTCCATTAGCATACTCCCTTTTGCCAGAACGATTATTCTGTCTGCATAGGCTAGAGCATCCGCCATTTGGTGGGTTACCAAAATCGTAGTGGTACCTCTTTCTTTGTGAATTCGATAAAACAAATCCATGATTGCTTGTTGCCCTTGCGGATCCAGACCGGCAGTTGGCTCGTCTAGAATTAATACCTCTGGTTTCATAGCTAATACCCCCGCAATGGCTACTCGGCGCATTTGCCCCCCGCTTAATTCAAACGGAGATTTGGCAAGCACCTCTTCTTCCAGGTTCACTTGTGCCAATGCTTCCATAATACGCGGTTGGATGTCTTCCTTAGGTATATGGAAATTCTCCATTGCAAAACGAATATCTCGCTCTACTGTTTCCTCAAATAATTGATGCTCAGGATATTGAAAAACGACCCCTACTTTTTCTCTTAATTTTTTCAAGTCTTGTTTTTTCTGACCTTTAGACAGGACAAATGAACCAATCTGTACTTCTCCGCTAGAGGGAATTAAAAGCCCATTGATATGCTGAAGCAATGTCGATTTACCAGAACCAGTATGACCTACTACTGCCACAAATTCTTGATCTCGGATGGTGAGGTTCATATTGGTCAGTGCTTGATGGCTAAACGGCGTATTTGGCTGGTAGGTATAACTTACATCTTTAAATGTGATTTCCATAATGTTTCTATAAGCTCCTCCTGCTTCAATGGATACGTAGAAAATGGGTAGCCATATTGCTCCAATTCTATAGCTAATTGTACAGATAATGGAATGGTTAGGCCAATAGATTGCAATTCTTGATGGCTATTGAACAACTTATCGGTCGTCGTATCCTTGAAGATTGCTCCTTTATTCATCACAATGACGCGATCAGCAATTGATATCTCTTGTAAATCATGGGTAATCATAACGGTTGTAATGGCCAACTGTTCTTTTAATGACAACACAGTAGCAAGAATCTCTTTCTTTCCTCTTGGGTCTAACATGGCAGTTGCCTCGTCTAACAATAATACTTGCGGATGTATGGCCATCACACTGGCAATTGCTACACGCTGCTTTTGTCCTCCGGATAAATGGTGGGGTTCATGATTCTCATAGGCTTCCATCCCTACCTGCTGCAGGCTCTCCTGAATGCGGCGCAGCATTTCTTCACGGGCAATTGCTCTATTCTCCAAACCAAATGCTACATCATCACGTACGGTTGTACCCACAAATTGATTTTCTGGATTTTGAAATACCATCCCGATTTTTTGTCGTATTTCCCAAACATTTGTCGGCGTTATTTTTCGATCATCAATAAAGATCTCTCCTGCTTGCGGCATTAACAAACCATTTGCCAATTTGGCAATAGTGGATTTACCTGAACCATTGTGCCCTAGGATAGCAACGGTCTCCTTGCTCTCTATCTTCAAGTTGAAGTTCTTCAGTACCCATGGAGTATCTTCGTTATAGCGGAAATACACATCACGAAATTCAATAGCAACCATTATTATTTGCTCCTTACATCATTATTTCCCAGGTAATAACTATATTCTATCAGGTTATCGATGGAGAATACTATAAGAATTTGTCGAAAAACTAAAGATAAATAATACAGATTATGTATAGGAACTATTTTCTATGTTTGGATTAAGAAAGTTTTATTCTGCTTGGCATCGCTTCGGAAATATGCTTCGCTTTCCGCGGGCTTGCTTCAGCAACCTCAGAAAAGCAAAACACTTTTCCTGCGGGGTCTTCGCACTGCGCTATCCCCGCAGGAGTCTTCGCATATTTCCTACGCTAGATGGAAGTGCTTCAGCGATTACAACTGCCAAAATCAAGTACTCTAGGTTCGATGATTAACTTATAAACATAGAAAAGAAATCCGATAAATATTTTAAAACTATCAAGCTCTATGCTATTGCATGCATTAATAATAGAACTTTATTCTAGCGTAAGCCAACCACGTAGACTTTTGCGGGAACATCACGGGTTGAAGATCCACTTGAAAAAGTGTGCTTCTTTTTCAAGTTAGCTGAGGCCGCGCCCACGAAAAGCAGAGTGGTTGGCTGAAGCGTGGCCTTGCACCTATCCTCTGTTAAGTTGGGACTAAGTATGTCGCTATACATAATCAGTATTATACATATTTCCTTTCACATGGCCATGCTATATTATAAGTGGTTATTTAAAATTACTGCTGGTTATTTTCCTTTTTCATTTTACAGATTCCAAGCAAAAAAGGGCCTGGATTGACCTCTAAACGAGATTAAGTCCTGCCCCTTAACATTGATGATATGGAATTGTTTATACCAATTCAATGATTGCCATATTTGCACCGTCACCACGACGAGGTCCTAATTTTAGCACTCTCGTATATCCACCTTGACGATCTTCATAGCGCTTTGCAACGTCATTGAAAAGCTTTTGAACCGCGTCTTCATTTTCGTTCGCCTCTGCTTTATATAAGTATGCAGCAGCCTGACGACGTGCATGAAGGTCACCACGTTTACCAAGTGTGATCATTTTGTCTACTACTGAGCGTAGTTCTTTCGCTTTCGCTTCTGTTGTTTCGATACGTTCATGGATAATTAAATCTGTAGCTAATCCGCGAAGTAAAGCTAAGCGTTGATCTGATGTACGACCTAATTTTCTAGCCATGGAATATCCCTCCTTCGTTCGATATCTCAGATGACTTTATTAATCTTCTTTGCGCAAGCCTAAACCTAGATCTTCTAACTTATGTTTCACTTCTTCCAGTGATTTACGACCTAAGTTTCGTACTTTCATCATATCTTCTTCCGATTTATAAGCCAGCTCTTGTACAGTATTGATTCCTGCACGTTTTAAACAGTTATAAGATCTGACAGATAGATCAAGTTCTTCAATCGTCATTTCTAGAACTTTCTCTTTCTGATCTTCTTCTTTTTCAATCATGATTTCAGCGTTCTTCGCCTCATCGGTTAAACTCACAAAAATATCCATATGTTCGGTGAAGATCTTAGCCCCTAAAGAAATTGCTTCTTCCGGACGGATACTTCCATCTGTTAACACATCAAATGTTAATTTATCATAATTGGCGTCTTGACCAACACGAGTATTTTCAACTTGATAAGTTACTTTAGAAACTGGAGTGAAGATAGAATCCACTGGAATCACTCCAATTGGACGATCTTCATGGTTATTAGAATCATCTGGACGATATCCTCGGCCGCTTTGTGCGGAGATTCTCATCTTTAAATGGCCATTGCTAGCCACAGTAGCGATGTGAAGATCTGGATTTAGAATTTCAACATCACTATCAAAAATAATATCCGCAGCCGTAACTTTACCTTCTCCTTGTACATCTATCTCTAATGTCTTCTCTTCATCAGAATAGATCTTTAACGCAAGTTTCTTTAAGTTGAGAATAATAGTTGTTACATCTTCTACTACGCCTTCTACTGTGGAAAACTCGTGTAAAGCTCCATCTATTTGAACAGATGTGACAGCAGCGCCTGGCAGTGAAGATAGTAGAATACGACGCAAGGAGTTACCAAGTGTAGTACCGTATCCACGTTCAAGTGGTTCTACAACGAATTTACCGTAAGTAGCGTCATCGCTGATCTCTACTGCTTCAATTTTTGGTTTTTCAATTTCGATCATTCATTAAACCCTCCTTTAAAACGTCGAAACCCCGGTTAGACCCCAAGTCTAACCGAAATTCCCCAGGTAGGCAGTTCCCGTTTCTGCACTATGCAATTGTGACTTTGTCTTCTATCGATGCAATGGTGTGTGTGACTCAAAAGTTATTTCAATCCACGCACCCTCTAAAAAAAGGGCAGTGATATACCATTAAAACTTTATTAAGCTATCATAAACCATTATAGACAGATTAACAAATAATATACTAATTAAACTCGACGACGTTTTGGCGGGCGACAACCATTGTGAGGAACTGGTGTAACATCAACAATGGCAGTTACTTCTAAACCTGCTGCTTGAAGGGAACGGATTGCTGCTTCACGTCCAGCACCAGGTCCTTTCACAGTAACTTCTAAAGTTTTTAATCCATGATCTTGTGCCGCTTTTGCAGCAGATTCTGCAGCCATTTGAGCTGCAAATGGAGTGGATTTCTTAGAGCCTTTGAATCCTAGTGCACCTGCACTGCTCCAGCTGATTGCATTTCCCTGCACATCTGTAATCGTTACAATCGTATTATTGAAAGTAGAGCGGATATGTGCAATACCCGTATCTATATTCTTTTTCACACGACGTTTACGTGTATTTGTTTTACGTGCCATAGATAAGTAAACCTCCTTTATATGTTATTTCTTTTTGTTAGCCATTGTCTTTCTAGGACCTTTACGAGTACGTGAGTTGTTTTTCGTTTTTTGTCCTCGAACTGGTAAACCACGGCGATGACGAACACCACGATAAGAGCCAATCTCAATCAGACGCTTAATGTTTAGGGATACTTCACGGCGAAGATCACCTTCTACAGTAAAGTTGTCAATATTTTGACGAATTTGGCTTAATTCTTCTTCTGTTAAATCGCGAACACGAGTGTCTTCATTGACACCAGCTTGTTCCAATACTTTCTTTGCAGTTGTTTTACCAATACCATAAATGTAAGTTAAAGCAATTACAACGCGTTTATCACGCGGAACATCTACACCAGCAATACGTGCCATAGATTACTTACACCTCCTCTTATCCTTGTTTTTGTTTATGCTTAGGATTTTCGCAAATTACCATTACTTTTCCTTTACGACGAATAACCTTGCATTTTTCACAAATTGGTTTTACAGATGGTCTTACCTTCATCTTCCATACCTCCTCTTGTATCGGAGCATTTTATTTATAACGGTACGTTATTCGACCTCTTGTTAAATCATATGGAGAAAGTTCAACCGTAACCTTGTCTCCTGGTAAAATACGAATAAAGTGCATTCTAATTTTACCAGACACATGAGCCAATACGGTATGACCGTTCTCAAGTTCTACTTTAAACATCGCATTAGGCAGTGTATCAACTACAGTACCTTCTACTTCAATTGCATCGTCTTTCGCCATCGAGTTGATCTCCCTTCTTCAAATCTGTCTCTCGTATTCTTCGACAAATTTATTTATAGCATAACGTAACTTGCCATTGGTTACGCGCCCTGTTTCGAGAAGGCTTCTTTGTACTTCAGGAGATATATATCGTGTATATGCAATATGCTGCAAGTTCTTCTTCTTAGGATTGTTATACTTACGCTTATCTCCATCAGCCAACAACACAAAACGGCTGTCTAATTGTTTAATTACAATTGCAAACTGACCTGCTTCGCGTCCTTGTAGGATTTGAACAACCTGACCCAACTCCGGATAATTATCTGATTGACTCAATCATCTTCACCTTCAATTAGGTTTACGTTATACCTTATTCATCATGTTCAAACCTGATATTATTATACCAAGTTAATCACATATCATGAAGAAATTGCTTGTAATTTCTCATCAATATCAGCAAATACTTGATTGATATCTTGAGCGCCATTAATCGCTACTAAATCGCCTTTTGCAGAATAGAAGTCTAACATTGGCTGTGTTTGCTGGATGTTTACCTCTAGACGATTCTTCACAGTGGCTGGCTGATCATCTTTGCGCTGAATCAGTGTTGCACCATCTTTATCACATTTCCCCTCTACCTTTGGAGGGTTGAAACGTACATGATAGGCTGTTCCACACTCGGGACAAATCCAGCGGCCAGTTAGTCTTTCTACCAGCTCTTCCTGATCAACATCCACATGCAGCACATAATCAATTTGACGTCCTAAATTAGACAGCAATTGATCTAACGCCTCAGCCTGTGCCAATGTGCGTGGAAAACCATCTAGTAAAAAACCATCTTGGCAATCTTCCTTGCTAAGCCTCTCTTCTACTATACCGATAGTAACCTCATCAGGAACCAGAGCACCTTCATCCATATAGCTTTTCGCTTTCTGTCCAAGCTCTGTTCCTTCTTTGATAGCTAAACGAAACATATCCCCAGTTGAGATATGAGGAATATTATATTTCTCTACAATCTTTTCTGCCTGGGTACCTTTCCCTGCACCAGGAAGCCCCATAAGGATTAAATTCAAGGTTTTCCCCTCGCTCTCTGTCATTTGCGACATATCAACGTTTTATTGAATGAAACCTTTATAGTTACGTTTTACTAGCTGTCCTTCTAGTTGCTTCATGGTTTGCAGTGCAACACCAACAACAATTAGAAGCCCTGTTCCACCAATCTGAACTGTTTGTGGTAAGTTCGCTATATCCCCTAATACTAGAGGTAAAACAGCTACCGCAGCTAAGAAAAGTGCTCCAACAAATGTTAGTCGATACATAACACGTGTTAAATAAGTCTCCGTTGTCTTACCCGGGCGAATACCTGGGATGTAACCACCTTGCTTTTTCAAATTGTCAGCCATTTGTTCTGGATTCACTTGAACAAATGTATAGAAATACGTAAATGCGATGATTAGCACCACGTAGATAATCATACCAGTTACGTTTGTATAGTCAAAAATTCTTGAAATTGTTGCTGCAAATTGATTATCTTCAAAGAATCCTGCAATCGTTCGAGGTGCAATAATAAACGAAACTGCAAAGATTACCGGAATAACCCCGGCTGCATTTACTTTCAATGGTAAATGCGTACTGTGTCCTCCTACTGGTGAACGATTCACTACTCGTTTCGCATATTGTACTGGAATCTTACGCAATGCCTGTTGAATGTAAATAACACCTACTATAACAGCAAGGATAATCAAGGCAATCAACGCAACAATAACAATATTTATGAATAGCTCATCTCCAGCACCAGATCCAAAGTATTGTGCGTAGATTTGATTAATGCCATTTGGAATACCAGCTGCGATACCGCCAAAGATAATGATCGAAATACCATTACCGACACCGTGTGCTGTTATTTGTTCACCTAACCACATCAAAAATGCAGTTCCACCGGTTAATACAATGGCAATGACTAGAAATTTCCCTATACCAGGGTCAGTAATTAACATCCCACCTGACATAGCATTAAAACCTACAGACATGGCACATGCCTGAATGAAGGCCAACACGATTGTTGCGTAACGGGTGACTTGCGCCAGCTTCTTACGGCCCATCTCACCTTGCTTCTTCCATTCAGAGAACTTCTGAACGACATCCATTTGCAATAATTGCATAATAATCGAAGCCGTGATATAAGGCATAATTCCCATCGCCAGGATGGAGAAGTTTTGCAAAGCCCCGCCGCCGAATGTATTCAGTAAACCAAATACATTCTGCTCATTCATGAAGTCAATAGCTGTACGATCGGTAAAAGGAACCGGAATAAAAGTTCCGATCCGAAATACTATTAACATCAGAAGTGTAAAAATGATTTTCTGTCTTATATCAGCCACACGCACAAAATTGGAAATTGTACGGAACATTAGATCACCTCAGTTTGACCGCCCGCTGCTTCGATAGCTGCTTTCGCTGAAGCAGAAAACTTATGAGCTTTTACTGTTAATTTCTTCTCTAATTTACCATTACCAAGAATCTTAACGCCAGACTTTACCTTGCTGATGGTACCAGATTCAAGTAAAAGCTCAGGTGTTACTTCTGTACCTTCATCAAAGTTGTTCAATGTTTCAAGATTTACAATGGCAAACTCTTTGCGGTTGATGTTTGTAAAACCACGTTTCGGCAGACGTTGGAAAAGTGGCATTTGACCACCTTCAAAACCTGGACGTACACCCCCGCCTGAACGAGAATTTTGACCACCATGACCACGGCCAGATGTTTTACCGTTACCTGAAGCCATACCACGACCAACGCGGTTGCGTTGTTTTTTCGCTTGTGCTGGTTTTAATTCATGAAGCTTCATCTGAGCACCTCCTCTTATAACTGAATTAATTAAACTTCTTTTACGTCAACTAAATGTGATACTTTGTTAATCATGCCTCGCACGACAGGAGTATCTTCACGGACTACTGATTGATGAATCTTTTTAAGACCTAGTGTTTGAACAGTAGCCTTTTGTCCTTCTGATCTACCGATGACACTGCGTTTGAGGGTAATTTCTAATTTAGACATTCGATATCCCTCCTTATCCTAACAATTCTTCTACAGATTTTCCGCGAAGTGATGCTACTTCTTCCGCACGTTTTAATTCACTTAAACCACTTACTGTTGCACGAACCATGTTGATTGGTGTGTTAGATCCTAATGATTTAGAAAGGATATCTCCTACACCAGCAAGTTCTAATACGGCACGTACAGGTCCGCCAGCGATGACTCCAGTACCTTCTACAGCAGGCTTCATTAAAATGTTACCAGCTCCGAATTGGCCGTGGATTTCGTGTGGAATAGTAGTACCAACGATCGGTACTTCAATTAAGTTTTTCTTCGCATCATCGATTGCTTTTCTAATCGCATCTGGTACCTCTTGCGCTTTACCAGTACCAAATCCAACGTGACCATTTTTATCTCCGACTACTACCAATGCAGCAAAACGAAAGCGACGTCCACCTTTTACCACTTTTGCTACACGGTTAATTGTTACTACGCGTTCTTCTAAATCTAATTTGTTTGGGTCGATGTTAGTACGCAACATATGTCCCTCCTTTTTTGATTAAAATTCAAGACCTGCTTCGCGAGCAGCATCTGCTAGAGATTTAACTCGACCATGATATAAATATCCACCACGATCAAAGATAACATTCTTAAAACCTTTATCGATAGCACGCTTAGCGATTAATTCGCCAACTTGCTGTGCTGCCTCAACATTACCAGTTGCTTCAAGGTTTAATTCTTTATCTACAGTTGATGCACTTGCTAATGTAACGTTGTTTACGTCATCGATTAACTGTGCGTAGATGTGTTTATTTGAACGAAATACGTTTAGACGCGGGCGTTCCTGAGTACCGAATAGGTTCTTGCGGATACGCTGATGTCTCTTTTTACGTACACTGTTTTTATCAGGCTTTGTGATCATCTAGGTCACTCCTTTCTGTTCCCTACCTAACCTTACTTAGCTGTTTTACCTTCTTTACGACGTACATATTCATTTTCATAACGGATACCTTTACCTTTGTATGGTTCAGGCGGGCGGATTGCGCGGATATTCGCTGCAATAGCACCAACTAATTGTTTATCAATACCTTTTACCACTACTCTTGTGTTAGCAGGTACTTCGACTTCGATACCTTCTACGGCATCGATTTCTACTGGGTGAGAATAACCAGCATTGACAACTAGCTTGTTTCCTTGCTTTTGTGCACGGTAACCTACACCTTGGATTTCAAGTGCTTTCTCGAATCCTTTGTGTACTCCTTCTACCATGTTTGCGATCAGGCTTCTGGTTGTACCATGTAATGCTTTATGTTCTTTGCTATCAGTTGGACGTTCAACAGATAGTACATTTTCTTCAATATTAACTTTCATGTCGCTGTTAATAGTACGGCTTAATTCACCTTTTGGTCCTTTAACAGAAACGTGATTACCATCAACTTTTACTTCTACGCCTTGTGGTATTTCGATTTGTTTTAAACCTATACGAGACATGCTCTGGCACCTCCTGTCATCTAGAAAATAATCTTACCAAATATATGCTAGCACTTCGCCGCCGATAGCTTGTGAACGTGCTTCTTTATCAGATAATACACCTTTAGAAGTAGAAACGATTGCGATTCCTAAGCCGTTTAATACTTTAGGTAGTTCGTCAGCTTTTGCATAAACACGTAAACCAGGTTTACTAATACGTTTCAAACCAGTGATTACACGCTCATCGTTCTTTCCATACTTCAAAAAGATACGAAGGATTCCTTGTTTGTTGTCCTCTACTAATTCATAGTCACGGATAAATCCTTCACGTTTAAGAATATCTGCAACTTCTTTTTTAAGATTCGACGCTGGGCATTCCAATTTCTCATGGCGAACCATGTTAGCGTTACGAATACGAGTAAGCATATCTGCAATTGGATCTGTCATAACCATTATTTTTACCTCCTTCCCTCTTCGGGGATTTACCAGCTTGCTTTTTTAACACCAGGAATTTGACCTTTATATGCAAGTTCACGGAAACAAATACGGCAAAGTTTAAATTTGCGAATTACGGAATGTGGACGTCCGCAACGTTCACAGCGAGTATATTCTTGCACTTTAAATTTTGCTGGGCGTTTTTGCTTAGCGATCATTGATTTTTTAGCCACTCTTTTCCCTCCTTATATTAGCTTTTCACTTATTTTTGGAAAGGCATGCCAAGTTGAGTTAATAGTTCAGAAGCTTCTTCATCAGAATTAGCAGTCGTTACGATAACAACGTCCATACCTCTAACTTTACTTACTCGGTCATAATTAATTTCTGGGAAAATTAATTGTTCTTTTACACCTAATGTGTAATTACCACGGCCGTCAAATGCTTTATTAGAAATACCACGGAAGTCACGTACACGTGGAAGTGATACATCGATAAGCTTTTGAAGAAAGTCGTACATACGCTCTCCACGTAATGTTACTTTGGCACCGATTGGCATTCCTTCACGCAAACGGAAGCCTGCAATTGATTTTTTCGCTTTTGTTACAACTGGTTTCTGTCCAGTGATTAGACTTAACTCTTCGACAGCTGAATCTAGAGCTTTAGAGTTTTGTACTGCATCACCAACACCCATGTTGATCACGATTTTTTCTACTTTTGGTACTTCCATTACAGATTTATAATTAAACTTCTCCACTAATGAAGATACAATTTCGTTGTTGTATTTTTCTTTTAAAGTGTTCATCACGTAAACCTCCTTTCACCGCTACGACTATTTATCTAATAGCTCACCAGATTTTTTAGCGATACGCTGACTAACACGTTTTTTCGTTCCGTCTTTTCTTTCTTCATAACTTACTTTATAACCAACACGAGTCGGCTCACCTGATTTCGGATCTAATGGCATAACATTAGATACATGAATGGCTGCTTCTTGATTTAAGATACCGCCTTGTGGATTCTCTTGAGAAGGTTTTGCGTGTTTCTTCACGATGTTAACACCTTCAACAAGTACACGGTTTTTCTTAGGGAAAGCAGCTAAGATTTCTCCTTGCTTGCCTTTGTCCTTACCTGAAATCACTTGTACTTTATCACCTTTTTTTACGTGCATGCTATCCGCACCTCCTTACACGATATGTCGTAATCTGCTTATAATACTTCTGGAGCTAGAGATACGATTTTCATGAATTTCGCGTCACGTAATTCACGTGCAACTGGCCCAAAAATACGAGTACCTCTTGGACTTTGGTCATCACGAATGATAACCGCTGCGTTTTCATCAAATCGAATATAAGAACCGTCTTTACGTCTTACTCCACTCTTCGTACGTACGATTACAGCTTTTACTACTTCACCTTTTTTAACAACGCCCCCTGGTGTTGCTTGTTTCACCGTGCAAACAATCACATCACCAATGTTCGCTGTTTTTCTTCCGGAACCGCCTAGTACTTTAATAGTTAGTACTTCACGTGCTCCTGAGTTATCTGCAACTTTTAATCGAGATTCCTGTTGGATCATCTTTAAGTACCCTCCCTTCGGAATTACTCCGAGCGAACTTTAATTAAATAATAACTGCTTCTTCCACAACTTCTAACAAACGGAAACGTTTTGTTTTAGATTGTGGTCTTGTTTCCATGATTCGTACAATGTCGCCGATTTTAGCAGTATTGTTTTCATCATGAGCCTTGAATTTCTTTGAGTATTTTACACGTTTTCCATATAAGTTATGGAATTTATATGTTTCAACTACGACAGTGATTGTTTTATCCATTTTGTCAGATACAACACGTCCAGTGTATACCTTACGATTATTACGTTCACTCATATCGAGGCTAACCTCCTTTATTATCCGTTATTTACGTTTAGCTCTCTTTGGCGGACAACCGTCTTCATGCGTGCAATTGACTTGCGCACTTCACGCAGACGTGCTGTGTTTTCCAATTGACCAGTGGCTAATTGGAAACGCAAATTGAAAAGCTCTTCTTTTAATGATTTGATCTTTTGTTCAATTTCGGCAGTGGTTAGTTCTCTAATTTCTTTAGCCTTCATTGATTTCACCACCAATTTCTTCTCGTTTTACAAATTTCGTTTTGATCGGTAATTTATGAGCTGCAAGACGAAGTGCTTCACGAGCTACTTCTTCCGATACACCAGCAATTTCAAACATAATCTTACCAGGTTTAACTACGGCTACCCATCCTTCAGGAGCACCTTTACCAGAACCCATACGAACCTCTAACGGCTTAGCTGTATAAGGCTTATCTGGAAAAATCTTGATCCAAACTTTACCACCACGCTTCATATAACGAGTCATCGCTATACGAGCTGCTTCGATCTGACGGCTGGTAATCCATGCTGGTTCAATTGCTTGAAGACCAAATTCTCCAAATGCTACTTCCGTACCGCCTTTTGCTTTACCTTTCAAACTTGTACGATGTTGCTTACGATGTTTTACACGTTTAGGCATTAACATAATAAGTTGCCCCCTTCCTTATTTATTGTTTTTAGTTGGAAGGACTTCTCCACGATAGATCCATACTTTAACACCCAATTTACCATATGTTGTATCTGCTTCTGCAGTACCATAATCAATATCTGCACGTAAAGTATGAAGTGGAACTGTTCCTTCACTGTAGCTCTCTGCTCTTGCCATATCTGCTCCACCAAGACGACCAGAAACTTGCGTACGAATACCTTTCGCTCCAGCACGCATAGCACGTTGGATAGTCTGTTTTTGAGCACGACGGAAAGATACACGGTTTTCTAATTGACGAGCAATGTTTTCCGCTACTAATTTCGCATCTAAATCTGCTTTTTTCACTTCTACGATGTTAATGTGAACTCTTTTACCAGTTAGGCTGTTTAATGATTTACGAAGTGCTTCTACTTCGGAACCACCTTTACCGATTACCATACCTGGCTTAGCTGTAGAAATAGAGATGTTTACACGATTGGCTGCTCTTTCAATTTCAACTTTAGATACAGCACCATCTTTTAAGCGTTCTTCAATATATTCGCGAATCTTAATATCTTCATGTAAAAGGTCTGCATAGTCTTTTCCTGCATACCACTTAGATTCCCAATCACGGATAATACCGACACGAAGACCCGTTGGATTTACTTTTTGACCCACAGATTATCCCTCCTTTTTCTCAGATAAAACCACTGTAATGTGGCTAGTTCGTTTGTTGATTTGTGATGCACGTCCTTGTGCACGTGGGCGGAAACGTTTCAATGTAGTACCTTCATTGACAAACGCTTCTGACACTACTAAATTATCAGGGTTCATTTCATAGTTGTGCTCTGCATTTGCGATCGCAGAGTTTAATAATTTTTCAACAACTGGTGAAGCACCACGTTGTGTATGTTTTAAAATAGCAATTGCTTCTCCTACCGCTTTGCCGCGAATTAAATCGATCACTAAGCGAACTTTACGAGGAGCAATACGAACTGATTTTGCAACAGCTTTTGCTTGCATTAGGAGTACCTCCTCTCAATTAACGTTTTGTTTTCTTGTCATCTCCGGCATGCCCTCTATACGTACGTGTTGGAGCAAATTCGCCTAATTTATGTCCAACCATATCTTCTGTTACATATACTGGTACATGTTTGCGACCATCATATACCGCAATCGTATGACCGATGAAGCTTGGGAAAATAGTAGAACGACGAGACCAAGTCTTTACTACAGTTTTCTTGTCATCTTCATTTAATTTATCAATTTTTTTCAATAAATGGTCATCTGCGAAAGGTCCTTTTTTTAAGCTGCGACCCATGGATAAGCCTCCCTTCGCGATTGCCAGACGGGTGAAATTCCCCGTCGTACAATCCCGTTATTTTTTACGTTTACGTACAATAAATTTATCTGATGGCTTGTTGCGTTTACGCGTTTTGTAGCCAAGCGTTGGTTTACCCCAAGGTGACATTGGTGATTTACGTCCGATTGGTGCGCGTCCTTCACCACCACCATGCGGGTGATCATTAGGGTTCATTACAGAACCACGAACCGTTGGGCGCTTGCCTAACCAGCGAGAACGTCCAGCCTTACCAACGTTAATTAATTCATGCTCAATGTTACCAACTTGACCAACTGTTGCACGGCAAGTTGCTAGGATTAAGCGAACTTCACCAGAAGATAAACGAACTAATACATATTTACCTTCACGACCAAGGATTTGTGCTTGTGCACCAGCAGAGCGTACTAATTGACCTCCACGTCCTGGCTTTAATTCGATGTTATGAATCACTGTACCAACTGGGATATCAATTAATGGTAATGCATTACCTGGTTTAATGTCTGCATTAGATCCTGATTCGATCGGCTGACCTACTTTGATACCTTTTGGTGCAAGAATATATCGTTTTTCTCCATCTGCATAGTTAACTAATGCGATGTTTGCTGAGCGGTTTGGATCATACTCGATTGTAGCAACTTTGCCTGGTACTCCATCTTTGTCGCGTTTGAAATCGATAATACGATACTTACGTTTGTGTCCACCGCCTTGATGACGAACGGTTAATTTACCTTGATTATTACGTCCACCACGCTTGCTTAATGGTGCAAGTAGAGACTTTTCTGGTTGATTAGTAGTAATCTCAGCGAAGTCTAATGTTGTCATACCTCTACGACCATTAGAAGTTGGTTTATACTTTTTAATCGCCATCTGTTTTCCCTCCTTTATAAGTCAGATTATAGCGTTTCAAAGAAATCTAGTTCTTTACTGTCCTCAGACAATTGAACAATTGCTTTCTTGCGGTCAGGGCGGTAGCCGCCGTAACGTCCCATACGCTTGAATTTACCTTTTTTATTTAAAGTGTTCACGTTGACTACCTTTACACCAAAGACTTCTTCAACTGCTGCTTTGATTTGTGTTTTAGTAGCTTTTTTCTCCACTTCGAATGTGTATTTCTTGTCTGCCATTAGATCTGCAGAATGTTCTGTAATAATTGGGCGCTTAATAATATCGCGTGCATCTGCCATTATGCAAGCACCTCCCCTGCTTTTTCAGCTGCCTCTTTTGTTAAGATCAGCTTGTCATGCGTAAGCAAGTCTAGTACATTTACTTCACTTACTGTTAATACCTTGACATGTTGAAGGTTGTTAGCTGATTTTGCTAATACTTCATCTTTCTCTGCTGTTATGATCAATGCTTTCTTATCCGCATTTAAAGAAGTTAACATAGAAACTACTTCTTTTGTTTTTGGAGTGTCGATAGCAATTCCTTCTAATACTACTAAGCTGTCCTCTTTTACTTTAGAAGAAAGAGCAGATTTAAGTGCTAATCTTCTAACTTTTTTAGGAAGTTTGTAGCTATAGCTTCTTGGCGTAGGACCAAATACTGTTCCACCGCCAACCCATTGTGGTGAACGGATAGAACCTTGACGTGCACGGCCTGTTCCTTTTTGACGCCATGGTTTACGACCTCCACCGCGTACTTCAGAACGGTTCTTCACTGCATGTGTACCTTGACGTAATGAAGCGCGCTGCATTAACACTGCGTCGTGCAGTACATGTTCGTTCGGTTCAATTCCGAATACCGCATCGTTGATTTCTACATCACCAACTTGTGATCCACTTTGATTATATAGTGCTACTTTAGGCATGACATATCCTCCCTTCGATGATTAATTAGTTAGCCTTTATTGCACTCGTAATTTTCACGAATGATTTTTTTGCACCAGGAACGTTCCCTTTGATTAAAAGCAGGTTGCGTTCGGCATCTACTTTAACTACTTCTAGATTTTGGATAGTGATTTGCTCGCCACCCATTTGTCCAGGTAATTTCTTACCTTTAAATACGCGCATAGGGTCAATTACTCCCATTGCACCAGGGCCTCTGTGATAGTGAGAACCATGAGACATTGGTCCACGTGATTGGTTATGGCGTTTAATCGAACCTTGGAAACCTTTCCCTTTAGAAGTACCTGTTACATCAATAATATCTCCAGCTTCAAAAATCTCTACGTTTATCTCTTGACCTAATTCAAACTCGTCAAGATTCACGTCACGGATTTCACGAACGAAGCGCTTAGGGGCTGTATTAGCTTTCTCTGCATGTCCTTTAGCAGGTTTGTTTGCACGATTTGCTTTCTGATCAGCAAATCCTAGCTGAATAGCTTCGTAGCCATCATTTTCGTTTGTGCGTTTTTGTAATACAACATTTGGTTCAGCTTCTACTACAGTTACAGGAATTACCTCTCCTTGTTCTGAAAAAAGCTGTGTCATACCGATTTTACGACCTAAGATTCCTTTCGTCATCCGTCACACCTCCTATATTGTAAATTGTATATTATAATTTGATTTCAATGTCTACACCAGATGGTAAATCAAGACGCATTAATGAGTCTACCGTCTTTGGTGTTGGACTTACGATGTCAATTAGACGTTTGTGAGTACGCATTTCGAACTGCTCACGAGAATCCTTGTACTTGTGCGTTGCACGCAAGACAGTGTATACCGATTTTTCTGTTGGAAGTGGAATCGGACCAGATACTCCTGCACCAGATCTTTTTGCAGTATCCACAATTTTATCTGCAGATTGATCTAAAATACGGTGATCATACGCTTTTAAACGAATTCTAATTTTTTCTTTTGCCATTATTTTCCCTCCTTTTCGCCCATTTAAATAATAGACATTCTCCGCGAAAATTTCTTGGTACACTAGCCATGGCAAAGGGGCCGGGTGTTCCAACAACCTTCCGCATCATCGCCTGTTTTATGACCAACATTCTTTATTATATAGAAATTTACAAGCCATTGCAACATTTATATGAAATTTTTTTCGTTTTTTTATTTTGCTTCCATAATTGATGCCTACAGTGTTTTCCGTTATATCTATAAACTAATTTTTAATGTTTATTATCTAGTACCTTGCATAGAATAGTAGTGGGTGTTATAGTTACATTATCAAACAACAAAGAAGGTGTCTTGTTGAATAGTCAATTCAAAAAAGGTGTCTTGGAGCTGTGTGTCTTAGTGTTATTAGAAAAACAAGACTTATATGGCTATGAACTAATTAAGCGGATTACCGAAAAAATTGAAATTTCCGAAGGCTCCATCTATCCTATCCTTCGCCGCATCCTAAAGCAAGGTCTATGCACCAGCTACCTTCAAGAGTCTACAGAGGGGCCTAGCCGAAAGTATTATCAATTAACGGCAGAAGGAAAGGCCCACCTGCACGAATTAAAAGCAGAATATCGAGCATTTACTTATGGCGTAAATGCCTTAATGGAGGAGGAAAAAGAAGTTGAATAGAGATAGGTTTATGCAAGAGCTTCGCAGCAGCTTAGTGCGACTGACAGAGGCAGAAAAAGATGATATTCTGCGTGATTTCCAGGAATACTTTGATATGGGATTAACGGAAGGGAAAACAGAAGAGGAGATTGTTGCTGCATTAGGTTCTCCACAGCAGTTAGCTAAAGACTTACAAGCCAATTACCATGTAGAACAAGCACAGGCCCATACATCGACGGGAAATGTATTTCGAGCCATATGGGCAGTAATTGGATTAGGATTTCTAAATCTTATCCTAGTACTAGGCCCCTTTATCGCAATAGCAGCAGCCATACTCGCATTATGGATAGCTGCTTTCTCCTTTATTATTCAATTGGCTGGACCAGTAATACAGCTGATTGTGGGTGCAGATGATTTTTATCTCTTTCATTTATTTGCTTCTATTACAATAGCAGGAATTGGTATACTGCTGGCTCTTGGGATGTATTTTGTCACAATATATACACTGCGATGGTTTGTGAGATACCTAGCATTTAATATTCGCATTGTAAAGGGGGAATCTTAGTGGTGAAACCAGCTCGACAAATAATTTACACAGCCCTCGCCTTTATTATCATTGGTATTATTGGTATGCTTATTACTTTTTCTAGCTATAAGGAAGGAGCACAACAAACAATGGAAGAAACTGTATCGATTCAAGATTGGAGTTTTGACCGGGTAGACATCAACACAGATAATACCCGCATATTCTTACAATCAACAGACGAACAGGAAGCACGGGTGGAATTTGAAGCCAAAGGTAGCAGAAGCAATAAATATCAATTCGATACCGAGTTAGATGGCAATACCTTAGTTGTAAAAGTAAAAGAACGCTTTTCGTGGTTTAGTTTTGATTTCTTTCCGCGCTCTTCCAACTTGACCGTGTATTTACCCGTAGAAACTTACGAATCTGTGCAAGCACATACAGCAAATGGGAAATTAACAGTTCAACAGTTAGAAGGTGACGTACTCGCCCTCTCTACCAATAATGGCACGGTTGAAGCAACAGGAATGGCTGGAAGTACCTTTTCCGCTCGTTCCAACAATGGTAAAATCTCACTTACTTCGATAACTGCTAATACCAACGCCAGAACCAACAATGGCAAAATCACAGGAAATGATATAACTGGTGAAATAACGGCTGAGACAGATAATGGCTCGATCAACTTACAAATAAAAGGTTTTGATTATCCAATGAACTTGCGCACAGACAACGGTCGGGTGCATATTATCTCACAACAGCAGCCAACCAATGCCATATTAGATCTGCGAACAAGCAATGGCAGAATCAGAGCCTTTGGTACAAAAGACTGGGAAAGCGTGTATGGTGATGGAGAAAATAAAATAACCGTACGAACAGCCAATGGTGCGATTGAGATTGAATAATTAAAGAAAAGGAGAGCAGCTACTTCACGCTCTCCTTCTATCTGCGATTGACTTCTTTCTGCCTTCAGCGACATATAACTACAAGAGGATCTCCCTCACTCATCAAAATTGGTCAAAAAGGTTTGGGGCTAGAAACGATTTTGGTGTTACTCTTAAAAAAACACCATAAAAAATAGAGCAGCTAAAGCTGCTCTATTTTTTATATTATAAGTTATTACTTGATAATTGTTGATACAACACCAGAACCTACAGTACGTCCACCTTCACGGATTGAGAAACGAGTTCCGTCTTCAATCGCGATTGGAGAGATAAGTTTAACTGTCATTTCAGTATTGTCACCAGGCATTACCATTTCAGTACCTTCTGGAAGTTCGATAACTCCAGTTACGTCAGTAGTACGGAAATAGAACTGCGGACGGTAGTTAGAGAAGAATGGAGTATGACGTCCACCTTCGTCTTTAGAAAGTACATAAACTTCTGATTTGAATTCAGTGTGTGGAGTGATTGAACCTGGTTTAGCCAATACTTGTCCACGGTTGATATCTTCACGAGCAACCCCACGAAGTAATGCACCAATGTTGTCACCAGCTTCTGCATAGTCAAGAAGCTTACGGAACATTTCAACACCAGTTACAGTTGTTTTAGCTGCTTCTTCAGCAAGACCGATGATTTCTACTTCATCACCAACTTTTACAACACCACGCTCAACACGTCCTGTTGCAACAGTACCACGACCAGTGATTGAGAATACATCCTCAACTGGCATCATGAATGGTTTTTCAGTATCACGGTCTGGACGAGGGATATAGTCGTCAACTGCATCCATTAACTCAAGGATAGCATTTACATACTCTTCGTCACCTTCAAGTGCTTTAAGAGCTGAACCTTTGATTACTGGTACATCATCACCAGGGAAATCATATTCGCTTAATAGATCACGTACTTCCATCTCTACTAATTCAAGAAGTTCTTCGTCATCTACCATGTCACATTTGTTTAGGAATACAACGATCGCAGGTACACCTACGTTTCTAGAAAGTAGGATGTGCTCACGAGTTTGTGGCATTGGACCATCCGCTGCAGATACTACAAGGATAGCTCCGTCCATTTGCGCAGCACCAGTGATCATGTTTTTAACATAGTCAGCGTGACCTGGACAGTCAACGTGTGCATAGTGACGAGTATCAGTTTCGTACTCAACGTGTGCAGTTGAGATAGTGATTCCACGTTCTTTTTCTTCTGGAGCACCATCGATTTGATCGTACGCACGAGCTTCCCCGCTACCATTTTTGTTGAAAAGAACGTTAGTAATTGCTGCTGTTAAAGTTGTTTTACCATGGTCAACGTGTCCAATTGTACCAATATTAACGTGGTCTTTGGAACGGTCAAACTTTTCTTTAGCCATGTGTATTTCCTCCTTTTAATTAAGTAAAATAGAATTTATTTTCATGTATTTTAGGCTCAGTTTTTTTTACCTAAACCCTAATACAAGTTATACGTTAGATTGCGAAAAAAATCAATTATTCACCAGCGTTTTTCTTGATAATTTCTTCTGAAACGCTCTTAGGAACTTCTTCATAGTGATCAAAGTGCATTGTATAGACGCCTCGCCCCTGTGTATTAGAACGTAGAGCTGTGGCATAGCCGAACATCTCTGCAAGGGGAACAAATGCTTTAACTACTTGAGCAGTACCTCTAGCTTCCATTCCTTCTACACGTCCACGACGAGATGTAATATCTCCCATGATATCACCCATGTATTCTTCAGGGATAACAACTTCCACCCTCATCATTGGTTCAAGAATAACAGGGTTACATTTGTTTTTCGCAGCTTTAAGCGCCATTGAAGCAGCTACTCTAAAGGCTGTTTCGTTGGAGTCAACATCATGGTAGCTTCCATCATATAATGTAGCTTTTACATCAATTAATGGGTAACCAGCTAATACACCATTTTCCATTGCATCTCTAATACCAGCTTCAACAGATGGGATGTATTCACGAGGTACAACACCACCGACAATGTTATTAACGAATTCAAATCCGGCACCTTCTTCATTTGGCTCGAATTTCACCCATACGTGACCATATTGACCACGACCACCGGATTGGCGAACAAACTTACCTTCTACTTCCGCAGAACCACGGAATGTTTCACGATAAGATACTTGTGGAGCACCAACATTGGCTTCCACTTTAAATTCACGTTTCAAGCGATCAACAATGATATCAAGGTGTAATTCACCCATACCTGCAATAATAGTTTGGCCAGTCTCAGGGTTTGTTTCGGTTCTAAAGGTTGGATCCTCTTCTGCAAGTTTACCTAAAGCAACAGACATTTTATCTTGGTCAGCTTTTGATTTAGGTTCAATTGCAACATCAATAACTGGTTCTGGGAATTCCATTGATTCCAAGATTACTGTATCTTTTTCTTCACACAATGTATCACCAGTTCCAGTATCTTTCAAGCCTACCGCACCAGCAATATCACCTGCGTATACTTCACTTATTTCTTCACGAGAGTTAGCGTGCATTTGCAGGATACGACCTACACGTTCACGTTTATCCTTCGTTGAGTTCTTCACGTAAGAACCTGATTTCAATGTACCAGAGTATACACGGAAGAATGTAAGTTTACCAACAAATGGGTCAGTTGCTACTTTAAATGCTAAGGCAGCGAAAGGACCATTATCGTCAGCTTTACGAGTAACTTTCTCCTCTGTTCCAGCAAGAACACCTTCAATTGGCGGGATATCCACTGGTGATGGTAAGTAATCAACCACACCGTCGATTAATAATTGAACCCCTTTGTTTTTGAAGGCTGAACCGCAGAATACTGGGTAAAATTCTACTTTTAATGTTGCATTACGAACGGCAGCTTTTAATTCTGCTTGTGAGATCTCTTCACCTTCAAGGTAGCGTTCCATAAGATCTTCGTCGAATTCAGCAACAGCTTCAATTAAATTGGTATGATACTCTTCTGCTTGATCTTTGTACTCATCAGGAATTTCTTTCGCTTCTGATTTTGTACCTTCATCATCAAGATAATAGTATGCTTGCATAGTGATAAGGTCGATAATTCCTTCGAACTCATCTTCTGCACCAATTGGAAGTTGTACTGGGTGAGCATTCGCTCCTAAGCGATCTCCTAATGTCCCTACAGAATAAAGGAAATCTGCACCCGTTTTATCCATTTTATTAACAAAAACAACACGCGGAACACCATAAGTTGTTGCTTGGCGCCATACGGTTTCTGTTTGTGGTTCTACACCTGATTGTGCATCAAGAACCGTAACTGCACCATCAAGTACACGCAAGGAACGTTCTACTTCGACTGTAAAGTCTACGTGTCCTGGTGTATCAATGATGTTGATACGGTGGCCTTTCCATTGAGCCGTTGTAGCAGCAGATGTAATGGTAATACCACGCTCTTGTTCTTGTTCCATCCAGTCCATTTGAGAAGCACCTTCGTGCGTTTCTCCAATTTTGTGGATACGTCCTGTGTAGAATAAAATACGTTCAGTACATGTTGTTTTACCGGCATCGATGTGAGCCATGATACCGATGTTACGTGTATTCTCCAAGGAGAACTCTCTAGGCATGAATCTTTCTCCTTCCTATGACGAATATAGTTTGTTTTCTTACCAGCGGTAATGGGCGAAAGCTTTGTTAGCTTCGGCCATTTTATGCATATCTTCGCGTCGTTTCACAGAAGCACCTGTGTTATTAGAAGCGTCAAGGATTTCATTAGCTAGGCGTTCTTCCATTGTTTTCTCACCGCGTAAGCGAGAATAATTTACGATATAGCGTAATCCAAGTGCTTGACGACGTTCAGGGCGAACCTCAACTGGTACTTGGTAGTTAGAACCACCCACACGGCGGGCACGAACTTCAAGTACTGGCATAACGTTTTTCATTGCTTGCTCAAATACTTCCATTGCATTTTGACCACTGCGCTCTTGCACAAGTTCAAATGAACGATATAGAATTTTTTGAGCCTTTCCTCTTTTTCCATCCACCATGATTTGGTTGATTAGACGTGTAACAAGTTTAGAATTGTATAACGGATCTGGTAAGACATCACGCTTTGGTACTGGTCCTTTACGTGGCATATCTTTCCCTCCTTCCTATTTATGAATGTATCATAACAAATTATTTTTTAGGTCTCTTCGCACCATATTTTGAACGACCTTGCATACGGCCGTCAACACCTGATGTATCAAGTGCACCACGAACAATGTGATAACGTACCCCTGGTAAGTCCTTTACACGACCTCCACGGATTAATACAACACTGTGCTCTTGTAAGTTGTGGCCAATTCCAGGAATATAAGCTGTTACCTCGATTTGGTTAGACAAACGCACACGCGCATATTTACGAAGTGCAGAGTTCGGTTTCTTTGGAGTTAGTGTACCTACACGAGTACAAACACCACGTTTTTGTGGAGAATTTTGGTTAGTTGCAACCTTTTTATGACTGTTATAACCTCTGTTTAAAGCTGGAGAGTCAGATTTTTTTGTCTTAGATACTCGGCCTTTACGTACTAACTGATTAATAGTTGGCATGTTTATTTCCTCCCTTCTTCTACTAAAATGTAATACCACACATCCAGGTGGTTCATAATAGAGCAAAAAACAAAGTCTTCGCATATATCTGCCAAAACTTTATTGTTTGATCGCTACGGTTGCAGCTCCTACATCAATGCCACAAGCCTTGCCTAGTTTCTTCATGGAATCTACATAGGCGCAAGGAACATTATGTTCAGCTGCCAGCTGTGATACCTTACTTGTGATATACAAATCTGCATCACTAGCAATAATCACTTCTTTTGCATGGCCATTCTTGATGGCTTTCAGCACTTGTTTTGTTCCAATAATCGTGTTTGTTTCTGCCTGTGTCACTTTTTCATAAGACATTCTTTATATCCTCCAAAGTAACAAGGATAACAGAAGCACCTTAAATATACTACCATCACCAAAAATTAATGTCAACTTTTATTTGCGAAAATAGATAATTATTTATATGTAGATTCAAAAAGTACCGGACGAGAGCGTCGTGTCTGTTTCCCCAGCTGTAATACCGTCTTTTTGAATCACCTTATAAGGTGTTCCCATCTATGCCTTGTATTCATTCAAACCATAGTAGAGGGAGATTACCCAGTACTGGGTAATCTTCTCTCCTATTAAGGTTGGGTAATTTCTTCAGAGTCTGTTTCTTCTACTTGAGCAGGATCGACGGCTAATTTGCTTTTAATACGGCGATAGCGCTGCATCCCTGTACCAGCAGGAACTAGTTTACCAATGATAACATTCTCTTTAAGACCCAATAATTCATCCCGTTTTCCTTTAATTGCAGCATCTGTTAAGACTCGTGTTGTTTCTTGGAAAGATGCAGCAGACAAGAATGAATCTGTCTCAAGTGACGCCTTGGTAATACCTAACAGGACTGGGCGTCCAACTGCTGGTTGGCCTCCTGTAAGAAGCGACTGTTTATTCGCTTCGTTAAACTGATGGATTTCAAGCAGTGAACCAGGTAATACTTCTGTATCTCCAGAATCAGCAATACGCACTTTGCGAAGCATTTGTCTTACCATTACCTCGACGTGCTTATCTCCGATTTCTACCCCTTGCATACGGTATACCTTCTGTACTTCTTTCAACAAGTAAGATTGAACACCATCAATGCCTTGAACCTTTAACAGTTCTTTTGGATCGATAGAACCTTCTGTCAGCGCCTCTCCAGCTACAACCTCGTCTCCAATGGAAACTTTCAGTCTTGAGCCGTATGGAGCGGTATATGTTTTCGTTTCTACTGCCCCTTGCACCACAACTTCTTGTTTGTCTTTCACTTCGGTGACGTCTTTGACAACACCTTCGATTTCACTGATAACAGCCTGACCTTTCGGATTTCGCGCTTCAAAGATCTCTTGGATACGCGGTAAACCTTGGGTAATATCGCTTCCGGCAACCCCGCCTGTGTGGAAGGTACGCATGGTTAACTGGGTACCTGGCTCACCGATAGATTGAGCGGCAATAATACCGACTGCTTCACCAACTTCTACCTCTTCGCCTGTCGCCAAGTTACGGCCATAACATTTCTTACAAGCACCGTGTTTAGTGTTACATGTAAAGACGCTGCGAATAGTTACTTCTTCGATACCCGCTTCTTCAATTGCTTTAGCGGTATCTTCAGAAATCACTTCGTTTTTATCAACAAGCACTACACCAGTCTCAGGATGTGTAACTTTCTGGAAAGAAGTTCTTCCGATTAGACGGTCGATTAACGGCTCAATCATTTCTGTTCCTTCTGTAATAGCAGAAACAGTTAATCCGCGATCTGTGCCACAATCGTCTTCTCGAATAATAACATCCTGTGCCACATCTACAAGACGTCGAGTCAAGTAACCTGAGTCAGCTGTTTTCAGCGCTGTATCGGCAAGACCTTTACGAGCACCGTGTGTAGAAATAAAGTATTCCAATACCGTTAAACCTTCACGGAAGCTTGATTTGATTGGTAATTCGATAATTCGGCCAGCCGGGTTAGCCATCAAACCACGCATACCAGCAAGCTGGGTAAAGTTAGAGGCATTACCACGGGCTCCGGAATCACTCATCATAAAAATCGGGTTCCGAGGATCTAATGACTGCATTAGTTTATCCTGAATGGTATCTTTCGCTTGTGACCAGATCGAAATGACACGGTCATAACGTTCTTCATCTGTTATTAAACCACGGCGGAACTGTTGCAATACTTTATCCACTTTAGCCTGCGCTTCGTCCAGGATATCTTCTTTTTCAGCTAATACTACAATATCAGACACACCAACGGTAATTCCCGCTTTGGTAGAATAGGCAAAACCTAAATCTTTCATTCGGTCCAACATTTTAGATGTTTCACTAATTTTGAATTTCTTAAATACTTCGGCAATGATGTTCCCAAGAATGCCCTTCTTGAATGGTGGAAGCAGGTCACGGCTAGCGATCTCTTCCTTCACATTCACACTGGATTCCACAAAATATTTATCTGGTGTTGCCACCTCTAGGTTTTGCTGAGTCGGTTCATTCATGTAAGGGAATGATTCTGGCAACATATTATTAAAGATTAATTTACCAACAGTGGTAATTAACAGCTTGTTCTTCTGCTCATCTGTAAATGATTCTTTATTTAACGATAACGGCTGGATAGCTACACGGGTATGAAGGTGTACATAACCATTCTGATAAGCAATAATGGCTTCGTTCAAGTCTTTGAAAATCATCCCTTCGCCGATAGCGTCCTTGCGCTCTAGTGTTAAATAATAGTTACCTAATACCATATCCTGAGATGGTGTAACAACTGGTTTACCATCTTTTGGATTCAAAATATTTTGAGCCGCAAGCATAAGGATACGTGCCTCTGCCTGTGCTTCTGCTGATAATGGTACGTGAACTGCCATTTGGTCACCATCAAAGTCAGCATTATATGCCGTACACACAAGTGGGTGTAAACGAATAGCACGCCCTTCTACTAATGTCGGTTCAAATGCCTGGATACCCAATCGGTGAAGTGTTGGAGCACGGTTTAGTAAGACTGGGTGTTCCTTAATAACATCCTCGAGCACATCCCAAATCTCTTCACGTAATCTTTCGATTTTACGCTTTGCTGATTTTATGTTGTGTGCCAAACCACGTTCAACCAATTCCTTCATGATAAAAGGCTTAAACAACTCTACTGCCATTTCCTTTGGCAGACCACACTGATACATTTTCAAATGAGGGCCTACTACGATTACGGAACGGCCCGAATAATCCACACGTTTACCTAACAGGTTCTGACGGAAACGACCTTGTTTACCTTTCAGCATATGAGAAAGGGATTTTAATGGACGATTACCTGGTCCAGTTACTGGTCGGCCGCGACGGCCATTATCAATCAGGGCGTCCACTGCTTCTTGAAGCATACGTTTCTCGTTCTGTACGATAATACTTGGTGCGCCTAGGTCAAGAAGTCGTTTCAAACGGTTGTTACGGTTAATCACACGACGATATAAATCATTAAGGTCAGATGTTGCAAAACGTCCACCATCTAATTGAACCATCGGGCGTAATTCTGGCGGGATGATTGGTAGTACGTCCATGATCATCCAGCTTGGTTCATTACCGGAGTTACGGAATGCCTCCAGCACCTCTAAACGCTTGATTGCTCTTGTTCGGCGTTGACCTTGAGCTGATTTCAATTCTTCTCGCAAGATTTCAACTTCTTTTTCTAAATCAATATCCTGCAAAATTTTCTTAATCGCTTCTGCACCCATCTGTGCTTTGAAGGAGCTGCCGTATTTTTCATAGTATGCACGGTATTCTTTCTCAGAAAGTAATTGTTTCTTCTCTAAGGCAGTATCCCCTGGGTCCGTTACTATATAAGCAGCAAAATAAATAACCTCTTCCAAGGCACGAGGTGACATATCTAACACAAGTCCCATACGGCTTGGGATTCCTTTGAAATACCAAATATGTGAAACAGGTGCAGCTAATTCAATGTGGCCCATACGCTCACGGCGTACTTTGGCTTTCGTTACTTCCACACCACAACGATCACAGACAACACCTTTATATCTTACTCGCTTATATTTACCACAATGACATTCCCAGTCTTTCTGCGGACCAAAAATACGCTCACAGAATAAACCATCTTTTTCTGGTTTTAGCGTACGGTAGTTGATCGTTTCAGGCTTTTTCACTTCACCAAATGACCAAGAACGGATTTTATTTGGTGAGGCTAATCCAATTTTCATATATTCAAAATTATTTACATCTAGCAAAGGGTAAACCTCCCTTTTCATCTTTGGGTTTTCATTCCATTATATTAAGAGTCACTCACACCCAGTTAGTTATCTATCAAGTGAGACTTCTATCCGTAGGGGTTTTACCTCTACGGATAGTAAAGTGAAACTTATCAAGGCGCAACGTTCATTAACTCTGCTTGACTTGGTGCAGAGGCCTCCACGAACGGTTCACACCTTGATCAAGAGCTAACCGGGCTCAAGTGATACATGATTCAGTTCCTGTATAATTAACTAGGCGTTTCTTCAATTTCCAAATTGAAATTATCAGCTGATTGTGTGTCATCTTCATCATCGTCACGAAGTTCAATTTCCTCTTCGTCTCCAGACAACATCTTGACATCCATACCAAGACTTTGCAATTCCTTAATCAATACCTTGAATGACTCTGGAATACCTGGTTCTGGTACATTTTCCCCTTTCACAATCGCTTCGTATGTTTTGACACGTCCTACAGTATCATCTGATTTAACCGTTAGAATCTCCTGTAATGTATAAGCTGCACCATATGCTTCTAACGCCCATACCTCCATCTCACCAAAACGCTGTCCACCAAATTGTGCTTTACCGCCTAATGGCTGCTGCGTTACTAATGAATATGGACCAGTTGAACGAGCATGAAGTTTATCGTCTACCATGTGAGCTAGTTTAATCATATACATCACACCAACCGATACACGATTATCAAATGGTTCTCCTGTCCGGCCATCATATAAGATTGTCTTCGCATCTCTTGGAAGCCCTGCTTCTTCAAGTGTTTCCCACACATCATCTTCTGAAGCCCCGTCAAATACCGGGGAAGCAACATGGATACCCAGTTGTCTTGCTGCCATACCTAGGTGAAGTTCAAGCACTTGTCCGATGTTCATACGTGACGGTACCCCTAAAGGGTTAAGCATAATGTCAATCGGAGTGCCATCTGGTAAGAATGGCATATCTTCTTCTGGTAAAATCTTAGAGATAACCCCTTTGTTACCGTGACGACCAGCCATCTTATCTCCTTCATGAATTTTACGCTTTTGTACGATATAGACACGAACGAGTTGGTTTACACCTGGTGGTAACTCGTCTCCGTCTGCACGATTAAAGATTTTAACGTCTAAAACAATTCCGCCAGCACCGTGTGGTACACGAAGTGATGTATCGCGCACTTCTCGAGCTTTTTCACCAAAAATAGCATGTAATAAGCGCTCTTCTGCAGATAACTCTGTTACTCCTTTCGGTGTAACCTTACCTACAAGAAGGTCACCATCTGCTACTTCTGCACCGACACGGATGATTCCTCGTTCGTCCAGATCACGCAATGCATCTTCTCCGACATTCGGAATGTCCCTTGTGATTTCTTCTGGCCCTAATTTCGTGTCGCGTGCCTCTGATTCATATTCCTCGATATGGATAGACGTATATACGTCGTCCTTCACTAGACGCTCACTCATGATAATCGCATCTTCGTAGTTATAACCTTCCCAAGTCATAAATCCTACTAATACGTTTTGACCTAGCGCAAGTTCTCCTTGTTCCATTGATGGGCCATCAGCAAGGATTTCTCCTTTCGTCACACGATTTCCTTTAGCAACAATTGGACGCTGGTTATAGCAAGTTCCTTGGTTAGAACGGATAAACTTCTGCAGGCGGTAACGATCTAAGTTTCCTTCTACTTCTTTACCGTCTACTGTAGTAATACGACGCACAAGTACTTCTTTCGCCTCTACTCGCTCTACGATACCATCATGTTTACAGATAACTGCGGCACCCGAGTCTTTACCAGATACATATTCCATACCTGTACCAACAATTGGAGCTTTCGGACGCATTAACGGCACTGCTTGACGCTGCATGTTGGCACCCATTAAGGCACGGTTAGAGTCATCGTTCTCCAAGAATGGGATACAAGCAGTCGCTGCAGATACTACTTGCTTAGGTGAAACATCCATATAGTCAATCTTCTCACGTTTCACAATCGTGTTCTCACCACGGAATCGAGCAATAACTTCTTCCTCGGCAAATGTATTATCTTCAGTTAACTTCGCGTTCGCTTGCGCTACCACATAATTATCTTCTTCATCCGCCGTTAAATAATCCATTTGCGATGTGACTTTACCAGTCTCAGGATCTACACGGCGATATGGTGTTTCAATAAAACCGAATTTATTAACTTTTGCATAAGAAGACAAGGAGTTAATTAACCCGATGTTTGGACCCTCTGGCGTTTCGATTGGACACATACGTCCATAGTGTGAATAGTGTACGTCACGCACTTCGAAGCCAGCACGTTCACGGGTAAGACCGCCTGGACCTAATGCAGATAAACGTCTTTTATGCGTTAATTCGGCTAATGGATTGGTTTGATCCATAAATTGTGACAATTGCGAACTACCAAAGAATTCTTTAATAGAAGCAATAACCGGACGAATGTTGATTAACTGCTGCGGTGTGATAGAGGACGTATCTTGAATAGACATACGTTCACGAACAACACGCTCCATACGGGATAAACCAATTCTAAATTGATTTTGCAGCAATTCTCCAACCGAGCGCAGACGACGGTTTCCTAGATGGTCAATATCGTCTGTGTCACCAACTTGGTGTAAAATATTAAAGAAATAACTGATAGCTGATAAGATATCTGCTTGTGTAATATGCTTAATGCTGCTATCTACATTACAGTTACCTAAAACAGTCAGTGTTCTTTCACCTTCAGGATCAGTTGGATCCATGATCTTGATTGATTGAACCTTAACAGGATCATCTAACACGCCTTCATGAGGTTCTAATATTTTCTCACCAAAACGATTCTCATCAGAGTCTAAAATCGGCAAGATCTTATCTAATAAACGTCTATCTAATTTGTCTCCACGGTTGGCAATCACTTCTCCTGTTTCAGGATCCACCAATGGCTCCGCTAAGATTTGATTAAACAAACGGTTCTTTAAATGTAATTTTTTGTTGATTTTATAACGACCAACATGTGCCAAGTCATATCGCTTTGGATCAAAGAATCTGGATACCAATAAGCTCTTGGCGTTCTCGACAGTTGGCGGTTCACCAGGACGCAGGCGCTCATAAATTTCTAACAATGCCTTTTCACTGGTTTCCGTATTGTCTTTCTCTAATGTATTTCTTAAGTACTCATTTTCACCTAATAGATCGATAATTTCTTGATCATCACCAAATCCTAGTGCTCTTAACAAGACAGTAATTGGTAACTTTCTTGTACGGTCTATTCTTACATGTACAACATCCTTGGCATCTGTTTCAAATTCCAGCCAAGCACCACGGTTTGGAATAACGGTAGCTCCATAACCACGTTTACCATTTTTGTCAATCTTTTCATTGAAGTAAACACTTGGTGAACGAACAAGCTGTGATACAATAACACGCTCTGCTCCATTGATGATAAATGTACCTGTTTCCGTCATTAATGGGAAATCACCCATAAATACTTCTTGCTCTTTTACTTCACCGGTTTCGTTATTTAACAAACGAACTTTTACTCGAAGAGGAGCGTTATAGGTTACATCTCTTTCCTTCGATTCGTCGACGGGATACTTTGGCTCTCCAAGGCTGTAATCTACAAATTCTAATGAAAGATTACCAGCGAAATCCTCGATAGGAGAAATATCTTGAAACATTTCTCTTAGGCCTTCATCTAAGAACCATTGATAGGATGCGGTTTGAATCTCGATTAAATTTGGTAACTCTAATACCTCACTAATACGCGCATAACTTCTACGTTGGCGGTGTCGTCCATATTGAACTAGTTGACCTGTCAACTGATTCACCCCTCAATCAAAATTAAAGATAATTGCTATGAAAATAGCACAAATGAAATCACACTTACTTTTTTACTCCACTATAGAATGAGACATTTGACAATTTGCTATAGATCGTATAAATTTAGTAAGTGTTCGATACTTGTTCGGTAGCATACCGAACACACTTGTGAATGCAATCAACACAAGCTTTTATATAAACATTTGCAAAGGCAAATGTGATGCAATGACTAATAGTGTTACGGAGAAATAAAAAAGGATTTACGTAGAAAAAGTCTATTAGCTAATAACCTGAGATAGTAACAACAAATATGCCAAGCAGAAAAATCATCATAACAAGCAGGATTGCCTGTTTTGCTTAAAATTATACATAATTTTAGATTTTTACTTGACATACCTTTCGTTCTATTGGCATTTTTCAATACTACCACAAATAGAATAAAGAGTCAAATTATTTTGCACGCAAAATAAAATAGCCTTTTGACCGCTTCACGACCTCCACTTCCTCAAACAATTCGGCCAGCTTCTTCTGGGCAGATGGCGCCCCTTGTTTCTTTTGAATGACTACCCACAGTTCGCCGTTTGGCAATAATGCATGAGCAGCTTGCTCAAACATTTGGTGAACAATTTCTTTACCTGCACGAATAGGCGGGTTAGTGAGAATCGCCGCAAAAGATTGTTCAGGGAGATTGTCTAGTATATTACTCTCTATAAAGGTCACATTATCGACCTGATTCTGACGGGCATTCTGTTCTGCCAAATGCAATGCCCGCTGGTTGACATCAACACCGATTACAGACCGTTCCGGATAGACAGCAGCTAACGCAATTGCAATTGGGCCATAGCCACAGCCCAAATCTAATAATGCCCCCGTCACACTAGAAGGCTGAAACTGTTCAATCAGCAAGCTCGAACCAAAGTCAACCTCATTTTTAGAGAATACACCATTATCAGTTGTAAATGTAAAACTAATTCCTTTTAACGTATAACTCCATGTCTTAGGCTCACTCTTCGCTGCAGGAGAATTCGAGAAATATTGATCCAACACATTCACCAACTTTCTTTAATGTGTACGTTCAAAAAGCTCTACATCTCACAAAGTGATCCATTGTGAGACTTTTTGAACAACCTCTTTACGTGAAAGAAAAGCCCGCCATATATTATAGCGAGCTTTTTCTGCTTAGTAATTACTATTTTAATTCTACGGATGCTCCAGCTTCTTCAAGCTTAGATTTAATTTCTTCCGCTTCTTCTTTTTCTACGCCTTCTTTGATAGCACCTGGTGCGTTATCAACAAGTTCTTTTGCGTCTTTAAGGCCAAGACCAGTGATTTCACGAACAGCTTTAACCACTTTGATTTTAGAAGATCCAGCACTTGTAAGTACTACATCAAATTCAGTTTGCTCAGCAGCTGCTTCGCCGCCTGCTGCTCCACCTGCTACTGCTACAGGAGCTGCTGCAGTTACTCCAAATTCTTCTTCGATTGCTTTTACTAAGTCATTTAATTCAAGAACAGACATTTCTTTGATAGCTTCAATGATTTGATCTTTTGACATGTTCATTTCCTCCTAATTAATGATATTATTTTACGAACATTGTTGTCGAGATAATGGTTCAAAAAGGTTCAGTTTCCCTTCCTTTTGAACATATTCACGATAATAATTATGCACCTTGCTCTTCTTTTTGCTCAGCAATTGCCTTAGCTGCATAAGCAAAGTTTCGTACTGGTGCTTGTAGTACGCTGAGTAGCATAGAAAGCATACCTTCGTAGTTTGGCAGGCTAGCAAGTTCTTTGATTTGATCAAGTGTTGCCACAGACCCTTCAACCACGCCACCTTTGATTTCTAATGCTTCGTGCTCTTTTGCAAAGTTGCTTAATACTTTGGCAGGAGCAATAACATCTTCACTAAATGCAATAGCGGTTGGGCCAACTAATAGATCATTTAGTTCACTAAGTTCCGCTTCTTCCACAGCACGGCGAGACATGGTATTCTTGTATACTTTGAACTCTACACCCGCTTCACGAAGCTGAGCACGCAATTCTGTCACTTCTGCTACATTCAAACCACGGTAATCTACAAGGATTGTAGATTGGCTTGAACGGAATTTCTCTGCGATTTCTGCAACAACTTGTTTCTTCTGTTCGATTACCTTTGACATGATTCCACCTCCTAAAACACGATCATTATACCCGATCCACCCAAACAAAAATCCCTCATATCTAAGGCAGACATGAGGGATTATGGCTGAACAGACTGACCTTCTCAAGAAAAGGGCCTCTGTAATATATCCAGACACACCTCGGCAGGAAATTAAGCTGGCAAGCAGCACCTGCTGTCTACGGTATAATGTATTTTATTATTTATTTCAGTCAGATTGACCATTGTGAATTATATCCAACTTCCTGACAAAAGTCAAGAAGAAAATTATTTAGCAATAGCAGCTGCGTCAACGCGAACACCAGGTCCCATAGTAGAAGAAACGGCTACATTGCGGATGTAAGTACCTTTTGCAGCTTGAGGTTTTGCTTTTACAATCGTATCAGCTAGCGCATTAAAGTTTTCAACAAGCTTCACATGATCAAACGATACTTTACCGATTGGCACGTGGATGTTTGACTGCTTATCTACACGATACTCTACTTTACCTGCTTTAATTTCTTGAATAGCTTTCTCTACTTCAAAAGTAACTGTTCCTGTTTTAGGGTTTGGCATAAGTCCTTTAGGTCCTAATACGCGCCCTAATTTACCAACTTCCGCCATCATATCAGGAGTCGCAACTACTACATCAAACTCAAACCATCCTTGGTTAATTTTATTGATTAAGTCTTGATCTCCAACAAAGTCAGCACCTGCTGCCTCTGCTTCTTTTGCTTTGTCACCTTTTGCAAAGACTAATACAGTTTGTGTTTTACCAGTTCCGTGTGGTAATACCATTGCTCCACGGATTTGCTGATCTGCTCTCTTAGGGTCTACGCCTAAACGAAAAGCAACTTCTACTGTTTCATCAAAATTTGCTGTAGATGCCTTTTGTACTAATTCAAGTGCCTCTTCTGCACCATATACTTTTGTACGGTCAACAAGCTTTAATGCTTCTTGTTGTTTTTTTGTTTTCTTTGCCATTGTTACATTTCCTCCTTTGTGGTTTTAACGGCTATACCTCCCACTTCATTCAAGCGGAATAGCATGTGAATGATTCAAAATGAAAGGTTGCGCGTAATGAATTAGCTTTATCATCACTACCGCAACCTTCTGCTTTGCACAACGCTGTGAGATTAGTCTTCGATAACAATACCCATGCTACGCGCAGTACCTTCTACCATTCGCATGGCAGCTTCAACATCAGCAGCATTTAAATCTGGCATCTTTAATTCTGCGATTTCTTTTACCTTATCACGTTTAAGTGTTGCCACTTTGTTACGATTTGGTTCGCCTGATCCAGATTCAACACCTGCTGCTTTCTTAAGCAACACTGCTGCTGGTGGAGTTTTAGTAATGAATGTATATGAACGGTCTTCATATACCGTAATTTCTACTGGAATAATCATACCAGCTTGATCTTGTGTTTGAGCGTTAAACTCTTTACAAAATCCCATAATGTTAATACCTGCTTGACCTAATGCAGGACCAACTGGCGGCGCTGGATTCGCTTTACCTGCCGGGATTTGAAGTTTTACAATTGAACTTACTTTTTTAGCCACGAGACACACCTCCTTAAGTCCGTGATGTGGTAATAGGGCAACATATTTACCCTCCCACTCAAATTATGCATAAATAACTCTTATACTCGAGGCATAAAGAACATAAAAATTTTAGCATTATCTGGGGTAAAATGCAAGTAGGTTTCTTAATATTTCATAGGAAAGTTTTCTAAGATAGTTTTCTTACCTGTGAAAAATCTAACTCAACTGGCGTTTCACGGCCAAACATATCGACATGCACTTTTACTTTTTGTTTATCGGCGTCGATTTTTTCAATTTTTCCAGAAAAACCGTTAAATGGACCATCGGTTACTTCTACTGTTTCTTTTAATTCAAAGTCAATTTCCACAACAGGCTGATCGTAACCCATTCGCTTTAGAATCATGTCTACTTCTTCTTCTAACAATGGGGTCGGTTTCGAGCCGGAACCTGCTGAACCAACAAATCCCGTAACACCCGGCGTATTACGCACCACATACCAAGAGTCATCCGTCATGATCATCTCGGCTAGTACATAACCAGGGAAGACTTTCTTCTTCGCAACTTTTTTCTTTCCATTCTTGATTTCAGTCTCTTCATCTTCAGGCACAAGTACACGAAATATCTTATCTTCCATTCCCATTGATTCCAAGCGTTTCTCAAGGTTTGTCTTTACTTTATTCTCATAACCTGAATAAGTATGCACCACATACCATCTTTTTTCCATCTTTGCTTTGGCTAACGTTCGCCCTTCCCTCCCTTTTACATAAAGTGAAACTTCGTTCAGTGGTTTTTTCATCCCCACGGAATGTTAGTTGAACCAATCGGGCCGTTACTGGCTGTTAGATCTCCCGCTTAGACATACATATTCCCTTATTTCTTGAAGTAGGAGTCTTACAGCCAGTTACACTGCGATAAACATTCTCATTCTCTCACGACACGCGTTAAGAAAATTAAAGAAATTAAAAAACCCGCCTGACGGGTTCTTTTTCTTTGTATTTAATGACAGTATAACATATATAACTTCAATTTATTCAAATAACAAATTAAGAAGTTGTGTAATGCCCAAATCGACAACTGCGAAGAAAACTGTTACAAAAGCAACAGTGAGTACTACGGTTATCGTATAGCGAGTCAATTCACGCCCCTTGGGCCATGATACCTTCTTCATTTCACGACTTACATTCTTCAAAAAAGCAACTGGTTTCACAGATAGTACCTCCAAACTTTCTCAATCTACCGTCAAGTCATTTCGTCTCACGATGTATGGTATGTCGGTTGCAATTCTTGCAAAATTTCTTTCTTTCCATTCGTCTTGCATCCGACAGGTTCTTATCTGTACTATAATTTCGGCTATGGCAAACCTCGCATGCAAGTGCTATCTTCTTCCCCATTATGGCCACCTCTTACAATTTATGTGTTCAAAAAGGGTGAGCGAAGTAGCTGAACTTGTCCATCTATAAGTATCTGTTCAAAAAGGCGGTAAAAAAGACCTTCATCGGTTACATTTATCATGTCCTGAGTCTATAAATAACTTGTCTCATCAACAAGACTTGTTATTACACAATTTAACGTGCTTTTTGAGCAATTTCTATAAGGTAGACTTACCAGCATATTACTTAAAATAAAATTATTTTACTTTTTGAACAATCTTAATATAGGTGTTTACACCTATTATAATGTAGCACGGTTATTACATGCTGTCAACGCTATCTCATGACAATCTATAGGAAGAAGTCGCTGAAAAACTTGATAAATGATGACATCATGACGCAAATTCTACCTCCGTACTTGCTTGGGGTTTACGCATGAATCCAATAAAATGGGTGACAGGGGGATCTTGATTGCTGTGCATATTATTGGGTATCCCTCAATATGCGAGGCACCTTACCTTAAGATATGTCCATACCGCTCTCTGCTAAGTATTTCTCTAGCTTCTTTTTCACCCGTTGTAAGGCATTATCAATTGATTTGACGTGTCGATTCAATTCCACAGATATCTCCTGATACGTCCTACCTTCTAAATATAATAACAGTACTTCTTTCTCTAAGCCGCTTAGAACCTCAGCTAGTTTACTTTCCATATCCCCGTAGCGCTCCCGGTTAACCAATAATTCCTGAGGATCCATCGCGATCGTTGCCTCTAAGACATCCATCAGCGTTCGTTCCGATCCTTCTTCATATATCGGTTTGTCTAATGATATGTAAGAGTTAAGTGGCATATGTTTCTGCCGTGTAGCCGTTTTAATCGCCGTAATTATTTGCCTTGTAATACATAATTCTGCGAATGCCCGAAAAGAAGAGGGCTTATCAACTTGGAAATCCCGAATTGCTTTGTATAGACCGATCATTCCCTCTTGTGTGATATCTTCATGGTCTGCACCAACAAGGAAATAAGTTTTCGTCTTGGCGTGAACAAACATTTTATACTTATTGATAAGAAAATCGAGTGCCTGAGTATCACCGGCTTGTACTAACAATACTAATTCTTGATCCTCTAAATGCTGATAGTTTAAGTCTGTATTATATACTCGCATGCTGATTTCTAGGACTCCTCCTGGCCTCAAAGCCGAAAAATTAGGTACTGAAGACTATATTAAGCACATTATACAGGAAGCGTTTACTTGGCGTCAACAACCGATTTGTTATTTATTCCCACGTCGCCATTTTTCGAAAATTTTCAACATTTCTTGATCTAAAGGGATCTTACTTCTTATTTTTGTCTCCTGATGTTCACGAATATCCAGTTCAATTTCCCTTTGAATATTTTTGATTTCAATATCTAACTCCCTTGCTGACATCCGAAAAGCACCTTGAGCAAAAATCGTGCGTTGTTCCGTATAATCAGAGGTGGCGACAAATACTTTCGTCCGCACATCTTTCCATTCCTTAACCAGCCTTTCAATACATTGATCGGCGGTTTCGTTCTCTTTTGTATAGATCACTTCCACCTTATATTTTTCTTCCCGGCTCTCTAAACCCCTTACCTCATAGGCATCAAACACAACGATTACTTTGCGGCTGCGATATGCCTGATATTCTGCTAGTTTCTCAATCAACAGCTGCCGTGCCTGCTCCAAGTCGGTGTCCTTTAATACCTTTAATTCTTCCCAAGCCCCAATCATGTTATAGCCATCGACTAACAATACATCCATCAATCTTCACCTTGTTGATCTCTTTTACGAAGCACCTCATACATCAACACGCTAGCCGCTACAGACGCATTTAGAGAGGAAACAGAACCGATCATAGGCAAACTGATCGTCCAGTCGCAGTTCTTTTTTACTAACCGACTAATTCCTTTTCCTTCATTACCCATAACCAATGCGATTGGCAGCTTACCATCCAATTGACGGTAGTCTTCTGTCGCTGTTGCCTCCGTCCCTACTACCCAGACGTGACGGGCTTTCAATTCTTCAATCGCTTGTACAATATTAGTCACCCGTGCAACAGGAATATGCTCGATCGCCCCTACGGAGGTTTTGGCTACGGTGGAGGTTAAACCAACCGCCCGACGTTTCGGAATAATCACACCATGTACGCCAGTCGCATCGGCACTACGCAAAATAGACCCTAAATTGTGAGGGTCTTCTATTCCGTCCAATACTACAAAAAATGGTGGTTCTCCCTTCGTATCTGCCGCTGCAAACAAATCCTCCAGACTCGCATATTCATAAGCCGCAACTTGGGCAGCTACACCTTGATGGTTTCCCGACACTAACTGATCTAACTTCTTCCTTGGGACACGCTGTAAGGGTGCCTCATGTTCCTTGGCTAATTTTTGTAATTTCCTCAAAAAGGCAGGGTTTAAACTATCTGATACACATAACTTTTGCACCGTTCGGCCTGATTCGAGAGCTTCTATAACTGTATTTCTCCCCATTATCCATTCATCATTCATTGCTATACATCCCCTTTCTCTGTAATATCAATCGCTTGGGCAATTAAGGTATCTAATCGTTCGGTCTGACCATCTAAATATAAAAAACCGATCAAAGCCTCAAATGCCGTACTATACCGATAATCTTGCACTCCCGTGTTTTTAGGAGTCGAACTAGATTTTGCATTTCGACCCCTTTTGACAATGGCGAGTTCTTGATCTGTTAAAATATCATGTTTCATCCAGAAATGAACCACTTTTGCCTGTGCTGTCGCCCGGACAAATTTAGTCGCATGCTGATGAAGCTGCTGTACTTTGACGATACCCTCTGTGATCAAATATTCCCGAATATATTTCTCATAAATGACATCACCCATATAAGCAAGTGCCAAACTTTTTAATTCTATTGGATTCTGATTTGCCATTATTACCCTCGCTTCCACCTTGTACCTTGCGGTGTATCCTCCAAGATGATGTGTCGTTCCACTAAATCGTCTCTTATCTGATCAGCCAGCTGAAAATCTTTGTTTTTTCTGGCTTCAATTCGTTTTTCAATTAATGCCTCGATCTCATCATCTAGTAACTCTGTTTCACCAGTCTGCGGAATGCCCAGCACCTCCAGAAATTGCGTAAGGGTCTCGATAAAGGCATCAATTACCGCTGTATGCGTCTGCTGGGATTGTAAATACAGGTTTGCTTCCTTCACTACATCAAAAATAACAGAAATCGCATTGGCTGTATTAAAATCATCATCCATTTCTTGCTCGAATTGCTGTTGATATTGTTCGATTTTGTCGAACCATACTTGATTATCCTTAGTCAAACCCATACTGGTTTGTCTGCGATGATTTAAGTTGATAAGCGCATTCTCCATCCGGTCATAGCTGCTCTTTGCGTTTTCCAGTAAGGCATCACTGAAATTAATCGGATTGCGATAATGTACGCTGAGCATGAAGAAACGCACTACCTTTGGGTCGTGTTTTTGAATGAGATCATGTGCCAATACAAAATTTCCTAAGGATTTCGACATTTTTTCATTATCAATATTAATATATCCATTATGCATCCAGTAATTAGCAAAAGTCTTGCCATTGCATGCTTCCGATTGGGCAATTTCATTTTCATGATGCGGAAAGGTTAAGTCTTGACCGCCGGCATGAATATCAATAGTATCTCCAAGATATTTCTTCGCCATGGCAGAGCATTCAATATGCCAGCCGGGACGTCCTTTCCCCCATGGTGAGTCCCAAGAAATTTCCCCATCTTTCGCCTGCTTCCATAAAACAAAATCAAGTGGATCGTCCTTTTTCTCTCCAACTTGAATTCGTGCACCTGACTTCAATTCGTCAATCGATTGATGCGATAATTTTCCATAGCCGTCAAATGAGCGTGTTTTGAAATAAACATCTCCATCTGACTCATAAGCATGGCCTTTGTCAATCAGTGTTGCGATAAACGCAATAATATCAGACATTGATTCTGTGACACGGGGATTAACCGCTGCTTCTTTCACACCCAGTGCCTTGACATCTTCTTTATAGGCTTGAATAAAACGGTCAGCAATTACTGGCACTTCTTCTCCCAATTCTTTAGCCGCTTTAATTAATTTGTCATCTACATCGGTGAAATTCAGCACATAGTCTACTTGATAACCTCTATATTCGAAATAGCGGCGAACCGTATCAAATACAATAGCTGGCCGGGCATTACCGATATGAATATAATTATAAACTGTCGGGCCGCAGACATACATCTTCACAAGATTAGGCTCTATCGACTCAAACACTTCTTTCTGACGGGTTAAAGTATTATATATTTTAATCGTCATACTGCTTCACTCCTTCTTTTAATTCCTTTAACTCACCTTGCAGCTGGTGGATTTCCTCTCTCATCTCTTTCATGATTTCACTCACTGGATCGGGCAGCTTATGATGATCTAAATCTCTTCGTACCTTCTCTCCATTTTGCACCACTACTTTACCCGGTATACCAACTACTGTCGAATGATCCGGCACATCCTTCAACACAACAGATCCTGCCCCGATTTTTGAGTTGGCGCCAATTGTAATCGAACCTAATACCTTGGCTCCTGTAGCAATCAATGCATTATCATGTATGGTTGGATGGCGCTTGCCTTTTTCTTTTCCTGTTCCACCTAAGGTAACCCCTTGGAAAATAGTTACATTATCCCCGATTTCACATGTCTCCCCAATGACAACACCCATACCATGGTCAATGAAAAAACGTTTCCCAATTTTAGCACCGGGATGGATCTCGATCCCCGTAAAGAAACGGCTGATCTGTGAGACAGCCCGTGCAATAAAAAAGAATTTCTTACGATAAAAGGCATGTGCTACCCGGTGCGCCCAAATGGCATGCAGCCCTGAATACGTCAAACAAACTTCAAAATAAGTTCGTGCCGCTGGATCTTGATCAAAGACAACATCCATATCTTCCTTTAACTGCTTAAAGAAGCCCATACATCATTCCCCCTCTTTGTTACACAGTTGATCTATTCATCTTCATCCTATGTTTATTCTCAACAAGATTGTTTCTGAAGCAATTATGCCTGACTTTTATGCTCCCTTTAATATGTGTTCAAAAAGTTCGATAAAAAGGACCATCATCAGTTAAGTTCGCAACGTCCTGTTACAGCACCGATACTAGCACATCGTGTGCGTCGGCAGGCTAAACCCATGACGCCCTAGACGTTGAAGTTCAAGGTGGCGCAGCTTTAAGCCACGGACTTGCACAGGGTGTGTTGACTTCTGCTTTGCCCACACGATGTGGGGGATCTTAGTAGAAGTTCCCCTACCGTCAACTCCGACATTCGCCGTGTCATTTTTATTGGACTTTTTGAACAACTTCTTATAGTACAAAAAAACGCCTCTAAGTTATCATACTCAGAGACGCTTTCCCGCGCGGTTCCACTCTGTTTAGGGGACAGACTCTCCCCTCCACTTTCACCAAGTAACGGTGGTTAACCGTTCTTTCTTACTGTAGTTCAGAAAGAAAACTCTGAGGTGCATTTCAAAAACAGCTGCTTGAACCATTCTCAGCCAATGATGGTTTTCTCTGTGTGAAGCAGGGTTATTTTTTTACTTCTCCTCATCCACGTTTTATCACTATTATAGTTCATCTCGTTTAATTTGTTACTTTATTAAGGCAAGGGCATTCTCCAGTCTTGTCTTGACTGTTTCTGCTCCTAACAAATGAATGGCGTTTGGCAATTCTGGACCATGTACTTGACCTGTTGTTGCCACACGGATAGGCATAAACAATTTCTTGCCTTTCTGTTTTGTTTGTTTTTGTGTCGCCTTGATACTCACCTTCACTGCTTCTGGTGTCAATTCCTCGATCGCACTAAATTGTTCAAGGAATCCGGCAAGCACTTCTGGTACTTGTTCTTCTTTCAATACATCCATTGCCTCTTCATTATAATCGATTTTGGTTTGGAAGAAAAGTTCTGTTAACTCGACAATCTCTGCACCATATGATAATTGATCATGGTACAAGCCAATCAAATTGATGGCCCATTCCCTTTGTTTGGCAGACAGATCTTCCGGTAATTTACCTGCCTCGATAAGGTGCGGCAAACTTAATTCCACGACTTCATCTAAAGATATTTGTTTAATATATTGATTATTCATCCATTTCAGCTTGGCCGGGTCAAAGATTGCCGGAGACGTGGACAAACGTTCTGGATCAAACATTTGAATAAATTCTTCTTGGGTGAATAACTCTTCTTCTCCAACTGGGGACCAGCCTAGCAATGCAATAAAGTTAAAGATTGCCTCCGGAAGATATCCCAGATTCTTATATTGCTCGATAAACTGCAGAATATGTTCATCACGTTTACTTAATTTCTTGCGGTTTTCATTCAAAATCAATGTCATATGGCCGTAAGTTGGCGCCTTCCAGCCAAAAGCCTCAAAAATCATCATTTGTTTTGGAGTATTGGAAATATGCTCTTCTCCACGTAATACATGACTGATTTCCATATGATGGTCGTCAATCGCAACCGCAAAGTTGTACGTAGGGATGCCGTTTTTCTTGACCATTACCCAATCGCCAAAATCACTAGATTCAAATGTAATATTGCCACGGACTATATCATTGAATACATACGTTTTTCCTTCAGGCACTCGGAAGCGAACACTCGGCTTGCGGCCTTCCGCCTCAAATTGCTGCATCTGCTCTTCTGTTAAATCACGATGTGCTCCTGAATATTTTGGAACTTGTCCATTTGCCCGCTGTTCCTCACGCTCTGCCTCTAACTCCTCTTCTGTCATGTAGCATTTATAAGCCAGGCCGCGCTCTAATAAGTCATCTACATAGCGCTGGTAAATATCTAAACGTTCTGTCTGACGATATGGGCCGTAATCTCCGCCAATATCAGCACCTTCATCCCATTCCAAACCGAGCCACTTTAAGTAACGTAATTGGCTTTCCTCTCCACCTTCGACATTACGCTTATCATCTGTATCTTCCGTACGAATAATAAACTTACCACCTAAGTGTTTCGTATACAAGTAATTAAATAATGCAGTTCTTGCGTTTCCGATATGCAAGTGCCCAGTTGGACTTGGTGCATAACGAACACGTACTTCATTTGCCATAATACAATGCCCTCCATTTATCCGGAGTCAATATCTATCAACCGCCCGCTTGTTTGCAGGAGGTGGCATACTAGATGTTGACACTCCGATTGATTCAACGGTCACTCCCTAGGGATTCAAATCCCGTCAAATGACGTTTCCTTTGTATGAATTTACGTCTGTATAACCTTATTCTCTATTTTATCATTAACTTTTGTAAAATGTTATTGTTTTATGCTAAATCTTATCTAATAGTGCGTGTTCAAAAAGTCCGATAAAAAGGACCAAGAAGTTCAAGGCGGTGTAGCTTTGAGTAACGGAGCGTATACTTTTAAATACGTGAGTAACGGAAAAGCAAGCCAACGCAGAAATTCGATGCGTCATTTTGTTGGACTTTTTGAACATCCTCTAATAGTGCATGTTTAAAAACCTTCCAGCTGCAAGAAGGTCTATATATTTTAGATACGTGAGTAATTATTATTTGGTAACATCCTCAAACAGGCTGGTCGCTGATGACAACCTTACCGCTTATTTTGTGCCCGACTCTAACAGTACAACTGCCTGGGCAGCAATTCCCTCTTTCCTGCCGGTGAAACCTAATTGCTCGGTCGTTGTAGCCTTCACATTGATTCGTGATGGATCACATGTCAACAACCTTGCAATATTATCACGAATCGCGTCAATATGTGGTGCCATTTTTGGTGCTTGAGCAATGACAGTACAATCGAGATTACCTAATTGATAGCCGCGCTCTTGCACCAGCTTCCATACCTCTTGCAAGAGTTTCTGAGAATCCGCATCTTTAAAAGCCGGATCAGTGTCTGGAAAATGTTTGCCAATATCTCCTTCTCCAATAGCACCCAAACAAGCATCGGTAATCGTATGCAGTAACACATCTGCATCTGAATGACCTAACAGACCTAATGCATAAGGAATTTCTATCCCGCCAATAATACAAGGCCTGCCTTCTACTAACTGGTGTACGTCAAACCCTTGTCCAATTCGAAACATCGTATGTCCTCCTATTTATTTTTTGTAAAAAAGTGTTCAAGAGGTTGTTCAACATCTATCTTAAAAGTATCAGCTATTCAGCCTTCTTTTTTTCAGAGATCGGACTATGAAGTGATTAGCCCTGGCTATTTAAAATCATTTCTGCCCGCAATATATCTTCCGGTGTTGTTAGCTTTACATTTTGATAGGAACCTTGCACAATTTCCACTGGAGCCCCTAATAATTCTACTAAAGAGACATCATCTGTTCCAAGAATCTGTTCGGAAGCTGCATGTTCATGCGCCCGTTTAATAAGCTGGTAATCGAAAGCTTGTGGTGTTTGAGCTGCCCATAAGATAGAACGGTCCAACGTATCCAGCTGATCACCATTTTTACGTTTAATCGTATCTGTCACAGGCACAGCCAATAAGGCCGCCCCTTTAGCTCTTGCAGCAACAGCCAAATGATGTAAATGCTGCTCTTCGACAAAAGGTCTTGCCCCATCATGGATCATCACTACTTTTTCTTGATGTGCTGGTTCGACAGCTAACAATCCCTTATAACCACTTTCCTGACGTTCCTTGCCCCCATGAACAAACTGGATTTGCCCCCGCCAACGGTAACTTGAAATCAGTTCCATCATTACCTGTTGATCTGCTGGGTTAATCACCAAATAGATTTGTTCACACCAATTATCCCGGACAAATTTCTCCAAAGTATGTATAATTAAAGGCTTATGCAAAAGTTCAATAAATTGCTTATTCCTGCCTGTCTTCATGCGTTTTCCCTGTCCCGCCGCCAGCACAATCACTGTATATTTCTCCATGCGGCCACCCCAATCTATTTCTAATCTGCTTACACCTATTATATCATCTATTCTCCCTATAACGTGGGATGAAACACAAGATGATCGTTGATTTATTTATTATTTAGAAAAAGTAAACCGCTGCTTATACTCTAACATTCGCTTTCCATATAAAAAAGTGATAACCAAGGTTATCACTTTTTTATACCCTTTATAAGTTATACCTTTTTTACAAGGCTTTTTCAAGCAATTTTGGTTTTGCAAAAATCATCCGGCCAGCTGATGTCTGCAATACACTAGTGATGACAACACCGATATTCTGTCCGATGTAGTTCTTTCCTTCCTCGACAACAATCATCGTACCGTCATCCAAGTAAGCCACCCCTTGATTCTGTTCTTTCCCATCTTTAATCACTTGGACCATTAATTCTTCACCCGGCAAGACAATTGGCTTCACTGCATTAGCTAAGTCATTGATGTTTAAAACGGGAACTTTTTGAAATTCACAAACTTTATTTAAGTTAAAATCATTCGTTACAACAATACCATTCATCACCTTCGCCAGTTTCACCAGTTTACTGTCAACTTCGCTGATCTCTTCGAAGTCCCCTTCATAAATCTCTACTTTGATGGGTAGATCTTTTTGGATTCGATTAAGAATATCTAATCCTCTGCGTCCGCGATTACGCTTCAAGGAATCAGAAGAATCAGCTATATGCTGCAGTTCTTCTAAGACAAACTGAGGAATAATAATCGTTCCTTCTAAGAAGCTCGTTTGACAAATGTCCGCAATACGCCCATCGATAATGACACTAGTATCTAAAATTTTAGGTTTCGGCACCTCTTGACTAATTTCTTCAGATGGCTGTGCCTTTTTCTTTTCCTTCTTTGGCAAGGTTAATAAATTCAGGAATTCATCCCTGCGCTTAAAACCTACCTGAAAACCGAAATAGGCTAATAACAAACTCAAAAAGATAGGTACGATTTGCGAAATGATGCGAATTTCTATTGCTTGGATCGGAATAGTCAAGAAGTAAGCTATAATTAAACCAATGATAATACCTAAACTACCAAATAATAAATCGCCTACTGGAGCTTTCATTAATATTTCTTCTACCCAACCAAAAAACCGGATAAAGTAATCTGAAACCCATAGAGATAAAATAAATAATATGATTGCTCCAACCACTAAACCAACATAGGGTGCTACATATTCAGATCTAATCCATGTTCCTTCACCAAAACCTACTAACTCTAGTAAAAGCGGGATATACAAATATCCTGCTGTACCACCAGCAATAATAAAGAAAATTTGTACAAAACGTTTTAGCACCACGGTCACCTCCTATTTAGTATTCTCTCCATCTAGCTTTATTTTAAACATCCAAGACTTAATTTCTTATCCAGTTTCTTGTTGTAATGATGTAATAGCTGTCTGCAGTCCTATACACAATCTAGTTTTATAAGCTTGTCCAAAAAATAGGACTGCTGAAAATAACTTCTGATAAAACCGAGACCAGCTTATCAGGGTCCAGCACAGATACCTGAGCAGCCGATCAAGTTAACATCCTGTCTCTAATCTCCCAAGGTCACTTTAATTGCCTCTTGTACTGACTGAACGCCAATAATCTCAATATGTTTCGGAGCAGTCCAGCCGTCCATATTCTTGGCGGGAATAATCGCCCGTTTAAAGCCTAATTTAGCCGCTTCTTGCACTCGCTGTTCGATACGCGATACCCGGCGTATTTCTCCGGTTAAGCCAACCTCACCAATTAATACATCATCGGTTTGAGGAGATTTATCGCGGAAGCTGGAAGCAATGCTGATGGCCACTGCTAAATCAATCGCAGGCTCATCTAATTTGACACCGCCAGCTACCTTCACATAAGCATCCTGATTCTGAAGCATTAAACCTACCCGTTTCTCTAATACGGCCATTAATAATGGTACACGGTTATGATCAATCCCTGTCGCCATCCTTCTTGGATTACCGAAACTTGTCGGTGAGATCAAAGATTGAATCTCGACTAATACAGGTCTTGTTCCTTCCATTGAAGCCACAATCGTCGACCCTGCTGCCCCTTGAGACCTTTCTTCTAAGAAAACTTCAGAAGGATTAAGTACTTCTACTAAACCTTCTTCCTTCATTTCAAATATACCCATTTCATTTGTACTGCCAAACCGATTTTTGACACCTCGTAAAATTCGGAAGGTGTGATGTCGTTCCCCTTCAAAGTATAGAACGGCGTCTACCATATGCTCTAAAAGCCTTGGCCCAGCGATAGATCCTTCTTTCGTCACATGTCCAACAATAAAAATCGGCAAATGTTTCTGCTTTGCAATCCGTAGTAATTCACTTGTACATTCACGTACTTGCGAGACACTTCCTGGAGCACTGGTGACCTCTTCTTTGAAAATAGTTTGGATCGAATCAATGACCACAAAGCTAGGATTCAACTGATCGATCTGATTGGCAATATCCAGCATATTAGTTTCTGACAGGACATATAAGCTGTCAGAAGCTATACCTAAACGATCTGCTCTTAGCTTCGTCTGTCTAGCCGATTCCTCTCCAGAGATATACAACACGTCTAACTTGTCTAACGCTAATTGATGTGACACCTGCAGTAAGAGGGTTGACTTACCGATACCTGGATCACCGCCAATTAAAACCAAAGAGCCTGGCACAATCCCTCCGCCTAATACTCGATTTAATTCCTGCATTTGTGTTTTCATTCGCGGCTCATCTTGTAATTGTATGTTGGCTAGCTTTTCTGGCTTCCGTGCAGCCGTGCTGTCTTTAGTCCAGTTTCCTCTGGCACTTTTCGTTGCTTCTATTTCTTCTACTAATGTATTCCATTGATGACAACCAGGGCATTTTCCCATCCATTTTGGTGATTCATACCCACAAGATTGACAGACAAACTTGGATTTTCGTTTAGCCATTGGTATCTCCCCTCTCTATTATATACGAAATTTCCCCCGCATAAGTTACAGAGATCTATCAATTTAGTTAAAGGTGTATGTAAAAAGTGTAGAATTTATCAATAATTTTGCTCTTTTCCCTGAAATAACTACAAATACTTGTGTCTATGGACAGTATACAGTTTTTCTAGGTGCGAAAGTTGAGTATCTATATATAGTGGTAAAAAATCGGAAGGATAAATACCCTTCCGATTTTCTTATGATACACCTATATCTTCCACAATGCTTACGGCGAATTGTTCCGATTTATCTATATCAATTTTGACTTTCTGACCTTTGTTAATATTACCTTTTAGTAACTCCTCAGAAAGCAGATCCTCAACGTTCTTTTGAATCGACCGGCGTAATGGTCTTGCACCATACTCTGGATCAAAACCTTCATTGGCGATTTTTTCAACAGCTTGATCAGATAATTCGAATTCTATACCCTGTTCGACTAGTCGCTTCTGCAGTTCTTTCACCATTAATTCTACAATATCTTTCATATGTTTACGCTCTAGAGAATGGAAGACAATCGTTTCATCAATTCGATTCAAGAATTCAGGACGGAATGCCTTTTTCAATTCTGCAGTAACCTTGGAACGCATATCTTTGTAGTTCTGTTCTTCCTCACCAAGGCTGAAGCCTACATATTTATTACGTTTTAATTCACTAGCTCCAACATTGGATGTCATAATCAGAACCGTATTCCGAAAATCTACGGTACGACCTTTCGAATCTGTTAAGCGCCCATCTTCTAGTACTTGCAGCAAGATATTGAATACCTCGGGATGAGCCTTCTCCACTTCATCTAATAAAACAACGGAATAAGGTTTTCTGCGAACCTTTTCTGTTAATTGTCCGCCTTCTTCATATCCAACATAACCTGGAGGGGAACCAACTAACCTGGAGGTTGCATGTTTCTCCATATATTCCGACATATCAATCCGAATCATAGCATCCTCATCGCCAAACATGGATTCTGCCAATGCACGTGCCAATTCTGTTTTCCCGACACCAGTTGGACCTAAGAAAATGAAAGAACCTATTGGTCGTTTCGGATCCTTCAGACCAGCGCGAGCACGGCGAATTGCCTTCGATACCGCTTTAACAGCCTCTTCTTGACCAATCAAACGGTCATGTAAGATCTCTTCCATATTTAATAGACGCTCACTTTCGTCCTTTGTTAAAGCCGAAACCGGGACTCCCGTCCAAATGGAAACTACACTGGCAATATCCTCAACCGTTACTTCTGAGTTCTCCTGTCCTTGTTTTTCCTTCCATTTGGCCTCTGTCTGTTCCAATTCCTTTTTCAATTGTTGTTCTGTATCTCGAAGTGCCGCAGCTTTCTCAAATTCCTGGCTTTGAACAGCGGCATCCTTCTCTTTACGCACCTCTTCTAATTGATTCTCTAATTCTTTTAGGTTAGGCGGAGTCGTATAAGAACGCAAACGAACTTTCGATGCTGCCTCATCAATTAAGTCTATTGCTTTATCTGGCAGGAAACGGTCTGTAATATAACGATCAGAGAATTTAGCGGCTGCTTCAATCGCTGCGTCGGTAATTGTTACACGATGGTGTGCCTCATAGCGATCTCTTAATCCCCGAAGTATTTGTACTGCTTCTTCCACAGTCGGCTCATCCACTTGAATCGGCTGGAAACGACGTTCTAAGGCGGCATCTTTCTCAATATATTTACGATACTCATCCAATGTAGTTGCGCCGATACATTGCAGCTCTCCGCGTGCTAATGATGGCTTCAGAATATTAGAAGCATCAATCGCACCTTCCGCCCCGCCGGCACCAATTAAAGTGTGTAACTCATCAATAAATAAAATCACATTATTGGCTTGACGAATTTCTTCCATTACCTTTTTCAGACGATCTTCAAATTCCCCGCGGTATTTCGTACCAGCAACAACCGTTCCCATATCTAATGTCATGACACGCTTTTCCCGTAACGTTTCTGGCACCTCGTTTTGGACAATCTGCTGAGCCAGCCCTTCCGCCACAGCTGTCTTACCTACACCAGGCTCACCAATGAGTACAGGGTTGTTCTTCGTACGCCTGCTTAATACTTGAATAACACGCTCAATTTCTTTGGCCCTGCCAATAACCGGATCGATATTACCTTCTTTTGCAATAGCTGTCAGATCACGAGCTAAGGAGTCAAGTGTTGGTGTGCTGGCATTATTATTCTGCGTATTGCGGCTGTTCTGTGAGTTTGTTTCTGTACTGCCCAGCAGCTGTAAAACCTGTTGACGGGCTTTATTAAGACTTACACCCAAGTTATTAAGGACGCGGGCGGCTACCCCTTCTCCTTCACGAATAAGGCCCAGAAGGATATGCTCTGTACCTACATAAGAATGTCCCAATTTACGAGCTTCATCCATGGATAACTCAATCACCTTTTTGGCACGAGGAGTGTAGTGAATAGTCTGGGATACTTGATTACCTTTTCCGATAAGGGCTTCTACTTCATTACGAATCTTATCTGCACCAAGGCCGATAGCCTGAAGTGCTTTGGCAGCAATCCCCTCTCCTTCACTTACCAAGCCTAAGAGAATATGTTCTGTGCCTATATTATTATGTCCTAAACGCACTGCTTCCTCTTGGGATAGTGCCAATACCTTCTGAGCCCGTTCTGTAAAACGTTCAAACATCATGTTACAATTCCTCCTTCTGTTCCATATTAAGTCGCTCCCGTATCACAGAAGCCCTAAATACATCTCGTTCATTTGGCGATAACCGCCGCTTCGCATATTGCTGCAGAAAAGCCGGCTGCGTTAACACCACCAGTTCATTTAAAATTGACTTCGATATATTATTAATAAATCCAAGGTCAATAGCTAATCTCACATCTGACAGACATTTGGCGGTTTCTTTGGACTCAATAATCCGGCTATGCTGTAAAACACCCAGTGAACGGAACAAGCGATTCTCCAGTTCAAGTGGAGATTGCTCTACCAAGACTCTTCTAGCTTGTCGCTCATGTTCAATCAGCTGCTCAACCACTCCTTTTAAATCTTCGATAATATCTTCTTCAGACCGGCCTAACGTAATTTGATTAGAGATCTGAAAAATATTACCTAAAGCTTCGCTGCCCTCTCCATATATACCTCGGACCGCCAAGCCTAACTGATTAATAGCAGGAATCAACCGGTTAATTTTACGAGTAATAGCCAATGCTGGCAAATGCATCATCACAGAAGCCCTCAAACCTGTGCCAACATTAGTAGGACAGCATGTTAAATACCCTCTATCCTCATCAAAAGCATAATCAACCTTCTCCTCTAACCAATCATCCAGCTGAAATGCCTGCTCAAGCGCTCCCCCGAGTTGGAATCCAGGGAAGTATAACTGTGCCCTAATATGATCTTCTTCGTTAATCATAATAGAGACTTGCTCATTTTCTGAAATAAGCACAGCCCCATAATCTGATTTATCTGCTAAATGCGGACTAATCAAATGCTTCTCTACAAGAACTTGCTTTTCTATCGCTTTTAAGTCTGACATCTTGACAAACTCTAGTTTTTTATAGTCTGCAAACGAACGTTGGTCAAAGATATTTAGCATAATATGAAGTATATGCTCCATTTGCTCATCGCCTGCAATTAATGGAAAAGGATAGGCAGAGAAATTTCGAGCTAAACGAATACGGCTGCTCATTACAATATCACTATCAGGACCATCTTCTTTTAACCATGGACTGACCGCCTCACTCATAAAATGTTCCAGGCTCATTGCTTATCACCTTCCTCTTGCTCCTCAGTACGCTTCTCCATTGCTTTGATTTGATCTCGCAATCTAGCAGCCTCCTCAAATGCTTCAGCGGCTATAGCCTGCTGCAAGGACAGTTTTAAATGGCGCAGCTGTTTTCGATGATGTATATCTGAACCGGTTCTTTTTGGCACCTTTCCTTCATGTGTCGTATTACCACTATGAACTTTGCGAAACAAAGGATCCAGATGTTCCGAAAATGTGTCATAACAATGGGCACAGCCGAATTTTCCAATTTTAAGAAACTGTGGATATGTCATTCCGCATTTGTCGCAAACTAATTCCTGATATGAATGAGCTTGCTGTGAGGAATGAGACAATGTGTTTGCCTTTTGATGGAAAAGTCCTGATAACAAATGGTGTAAAGAGTACGGATCGTCATCCTGAGAGACATAGCCCTTCTCTTTCGCACACTGTTGGCATAGATGTACTTCCATCTTCTCACCGTTAATTACCTGTGTAAAATGAACTGTCGCTTGCCGTTCCTGACATTCTTGACATTCCACATCATACACCTCCTAAGAATGATATTTCAATGCATGAAGCATAGATGCGAGTATTCTGGCGCGCATTTCATCGCGTAATGGCAATTGTAATACTAAGGTATCACGGTCAATTGCACTCTTCATCAATTTCGCTTCCCTCACTGTAATCAGCTCTTCTTCCACTAAGCGATCCAAAATATTATGGGCTTTCTGCTGTGATAGTGCAGGGTAAATAAGCTCAATAATATCATCAATTAATTTCGCTTTGTCCTTATTGGTAATACGGCTGATTCGAATATATCCGCCGCCTCCACGTTTACTTTCCACTAAATAACCTTTCTCTAACGTAAAGCGCGTATTGATGACATAATTTATCTGAGAGGGCACACATTCAAATCGATTCGCAATTTCACTTCGTTTGATTTCAATAATTTGATGTTGATTATCATACATAATTTCTTTCAAATATTGTTCTATAATATCTGAAATATTACGCATTTTCCCTCCTCCAATCTGACTTTGACTATATTTGACTATACTTATATTATACTGTAACTTCTTCTAATTGAAAACAATTTAATCCCTTTTTAGTATAACCTTTCTTTTCGACAGTCAAACACAGATTGACGGGAAGCAAAAGTTTATTTGTATTATATTAATGAACTCTTCGTAGTCCTCGCATCAAGCATAACTACTCCGTGGTCCATTACTTTTAAGAGGTTATTTACGACCTTAAAGTGCATGAACATCCTCTTTAAAAGAAATCAGGGAGGAATGTTTGTGCTCTCGGAGTGATTGCTTCCAACAGCTCAATGGAGGGAGCCTCTCCTTTTATAAGATCTGCAGCTGATAATTCTTGAGGTCTTTTATACCCTAAAAGAATTTGTACGAGTTGCTGAACATCCATAACTATATCTGCTGTTTTAGCAGACGTTACTGTTGTCACTGTTATTTGCCGCTGATTAATGCTTAATCGGTATTGTCCCGTATTCTCAGGGAGAAAATCATCTTGCACTGCTATTGTAAGTTCTGCCTCATAACTGGTTTCAGCAAATGGATACTGACGTAAAAACCCCTCCACATCTACGATTCGTGCCATAAAATAAGGACTTCGTTTTTGTTCAAATCGTGGTTCTTCTGTAAGCAGTGGTAATGGATCATTAACTGCCATCTGCCATTGTACATGTTCTGCCATTGAATCATGGTTACCGATAAACGCCAGTAATTGTTTTCGTCCATTTAATGTAGAAAAGGCGGCATCTTTTACATGAAAAACATTACCTTTCATCTCATATATAACGTAAGCTTCTGGCGATTGCAGGTTTGCGACTGCTATTTGATCCTTGTCATTTAAAATGATGTCCCACCAGTGCTCTGTTCTATTCAGTGTACCGCTAAATGTTTTGGCATAAGCAGTGTATACCCCTTGCAGTAAAGCTATCGTTTCACTGCTCTTAGTCAATCGGCTAACTGTTCCTGTGCTCCCCCAATCTTTTCGAAAATGTTTAATTGGAATATAAGAAGCTAAGTTGTCAAAAGCAAGCTCCCAGCCATATTTACGATAAAATGGCACAGAGAAAGGATGTAGATAAGATAAAGTTTTTCCTTCCCTTTTCATAATTTGCAAGGCCTCTTGTAAAAGCTGTTTCACTTTTCCTCCTCTGCGTTGTTCTGGCCAAGACGCAACTGCAGCTATTCCACCCATTTCCATCAACTCACGATGAATATATACTTGAAAAGGAATAATATGTACTTTGGCTGCTAGTTCATCCAATTCCATCCAGCCCAAAATCGTATGATTTGTCATTTTCTTTTTGTAACGAGCTTTCTCTTCTTCTGTTAATGTATATTGGAAAGCGTATTGATTTAGTGCTAATACTTCTTCATAATTTGCTTCCGTTAATTGTTTTATTTTTTCCATTGTTTATTTCCTCCTCGATATGGCGATAAAGTCTGCCTTTTGTCAGAATAGAATTTCTCCCTGCCAATGGCTAGTAATGCTTAGCCGGGATAACATAACATGCATATCTACTTATTTCTTACATATTAGGATAGCAGATAAGGCGTAATGATTAAACACAAAAAACTCCTTAGTGTATGTACTAAGGAGTTTTTGTAAGTGCCTGGCAACGTCCTACTCTCGCAGGGGTAAACCCAACTACCATGAGCGCTGAAGAGCTTAACTGCTGTGTTCGGCATGGGAACAGGTGTGACCTCTTCGCTATTGCCACCAGACTATATATAGGATATATACCCTAAAAACTAGATAAGAAAGACAAGGTCAAACAAAAGGTGTATAGATAAGTCCTCGATCGATTAGTATTCGTCAGCTACACATGTCACCATGCTTCCACCCCGAACCTATCTACCTCATCGTCTCTGAGGGATCTTACTCTATCGAATAGATGGGAAGTCTCATCTTGAGGGGGGCTTCATG
>NZ_JAFBFA010000013.1 GCF_016909015.1 Gracilibacillus alcaliphilus | reverse complement strand
CTTACTTACCTGTCCAACAAGGGGTGAATAAATTTCTCTATTTATGTGCGATTAAAGACCTCTTTCACGATGAGTTGGTAGCTTATGCGGTGGGACCTCGGCAAGACTTAGCGTTGGTTTATGAGGCCTTAGCGGGCTTAAAAGAAAAAACGTTTGTGAAAGGTGCCCTCTTACATAGTGATCAAGGCGCACAATTCACAAACGCTGGTTATCTCAAGCGTGTCAAAGAGATGGGCCTCACCCCATCCATGTCCCGCAGAGGCAACTGCTGGGATAACGCTTGTATAGAGAACTTCTTCAGTCACGCAAAATGTGAAATGGTCTGTTTCTTTGAAGCTATGAAAACAGCCTCCGAAGTGCAATACGCGATAACCAAGTACATCCATTACTATAATCATAAACGAATCCACACCAAATTACAAACAAGCCCTATTCGTTTTATCGAGCGATGGGAAAAGCAACAAGGCACAAGAGAAACAATAAGAGCCACAGCGTAGCGGCTTGTCCTTGTCAGCTATGCCTCTTCTTAGCGACTCGCTGTGTTGGGACCCGGGCCCCGACCAGCGAGAGCTTAGAAGAGATGGTTTGTGGTACGCTATGTGCGCGAATCGGCAGCCCTTTAGAGGCTTTATTTTTCCCGATTCGGCCCTCTTTCACCACCACAAACCCAAATAGCTGACAAGGATGGCGGATAAACGGCATAGGTATCCTCATGGCAAGAAAGAAAAATTGACGGACAAATAGGATTGTCTACTTGACAGATGCACGCACAGTTTGTGTTGTCCGTCAGACCCAAAATGACGGACAGAGCAGGAGAGGGGGCTTGTCCATTTGCCTGTCAGAATCAAATAAGCCACTAAACTTTGGTATACTAGCAAAAGATATTCATATTTTTGGAAAAGGAAGTAGAAGGGAATCAATCAAGGAAGACTTACCGGGGCTAGCATTCGTTATCTCCGCTTAACTTTCTTGAAATTTCTTTTGATCTGGAAATCTAGATGGCGCCGAGAGAAATTCCTTAAGGCTTAATCCTTACCCCCGCACCATTCGCCTATTCTTTCATATAATGCCATGAATGAATCTATGGAAAGGTGGTATATGATGTATTATAATCCATATCATTATACAGGAAATCCTGATTATACGTATGATATACGGCAAAATTTGATAAACGGGCAGGCAACATGGACAGAAGGCGGGGCGACGACACAATGTAATTTGCCGTGGTCACATAATCAATATATGACAGCGGCCGTTAGCAGTCAGTCTCCTTATCAATGTGGACAGCTGATTAAGGTGATTTATCCACAGAATGGCAGGGAAGTGATTGTCACGGTGGTGGACGCTGTTCCAAATGCACCAGCAACAAGAATCAACTTACATCGAAAGGCTTTTGAAGCTTTAGGGGTAAACCCAGCGGTTGGAGTTATTCCAATTCAATTCGAACCTTCACCACATTTAGAAGAAGAAAAGTGGGGAAAATATTTACTGGAGGTAACCCAAGTAGCTTATCCACATCTCCGAGTCACTGATTATGCATTGGTGGAACGCAGTCAGCCTGCCGCCAATCAGGTAAAAGAAGTATATGACTTTGTATTACAAGGAGCTCAAGAGCAGTTAACCATCCGTGGTACGGTTATTTACAATCCAACCACAGACAGAGTGGTTTCTTTCAATATTCAAGAAATTTAAAATAGATCAGCCTAACCCTCGTATTATAAGGATTAGGCTGATTTTATATTAAGCCGTTTTATCTTTTTTAGCGGCTTGAGCGATCACACTATTTTGTTTTTTCATCTGTTTGAAGTACCAGAAGAATAATAATAAATACCCAGCAAAAGCTACAACAGCATACAGAATAGACAACCAATTAAGTGTAGTAGCAGCTTGTCCAATGAGAATGGCCAGCATTTTCTCAATAGGATCGGAATCCACGGAGGAAATCAGGGCATTCTCTGGTAAACCTGCCGGGAAATTATTCATCGCAATAGATGTTTCTGTTACAAATTCAGCGATAAAGGTTGCTCCCCATAAGAATAGTGGAATTAGTATAATACCAATAATTGTCATACGCAATACCTTCGCCCTTGTAACAATTAACAATGCCGGTGCTAAGACTGTTAAGATAATCCCGCCTAACGGTAACACAGCATTACCAGGGAGGAAGATGGCAATAACTAATAAAATAGGTGCCAGAATATTGGCTACTGCCCATAATTCTGCTCTAGTCGCTAGAATTGGCCAGTCAATTCCTATTAAGAGTTTCCGGCCTTTGAATCGTTTGCTCATAATATTGGTAATTCCACTGGATAATGGTTCAATAGCAGGTCCAAACCATCCACCGACTAAACCAAATAATTCAAGTGCAACTCCGCCTGTAAAGGCAAGAGTCAAGATTTCAGCAGTAGATTGCTGCCCTAATAATCCAATAAATACTCCTAAATAAGCACCAATGGCAAATTTACTTCCCCAGAAGCCGATTTTCTTATTTAAAACCTCTGCATTAAAGTCAAATTTATCAATAAACGGGAGTACCACATCAATTAATTTATTGATAACCATAACAAATGGTGTGATTAATAAAGAAGGGTGTGCGGTAGTTGTAATATTTTTCTCATCATAGTCTAACAGTTCATTAATAGTCGGCTTCATTAAGTCGGCATTAATCAACATTAATGCATAAAGCACTGCGATAAACAATGAAGCTAATAATAGATTATCATTAGAATAATACATTAATAACAAGCCAATTACAGAATAATTCCAAATGTTGAACAAATCAACATTTAATGTATTGGTTTGCTTTGTAATAATCATAATAAAATTGACTACAAAGGAAATCAAGGCAAAGTACAAGGTATAGACCGATCCCCATGTAATAACTGCAAGTGGTGCCCAACCTAAATCAGTAACGGAAAGGGCAATCCCTGTTGATTCTACGAATGCTTCTAAGGCAGGGCCGAATGCACTGGTTAATAGGGAGATAACTGCACTCATCCCCGTTAAGGCGACCGCCATCCTTAAGCCGCCCTCAATCGATTTAGAAATAGATACACCGACAAGTAAAGAAAGCAGTGTGATAACGACCAACATAATCGCTGGTCCCCCTAAATCTATAAAAAAGTTAAATACAGCATTTATTTTATCTATCATGTTTAATCCTCCTAATCACATAAGGTAACCGGTTACCGGAAAAGGACAACAAAATTGAGTTTATCAGATAAGAAAAAGAAAATCAACCATAAAAATATAGTTGACTTAAAGGTGATATGCAATTAAAATGGGGGTAATCGGTTACTTTAAAAGGATGATAAAACATGATCACAATGAGAGATGTCGCAAAAAAAGCAGGGGTTTCTGTTGCAACCGTTTCAAGGATTATGAATGGAAAGGGGAAAGCCGGGACAGAAACCATAGCTAGAGTAAATCAAGTAATAGAAGAATTGAACTATAAACCAAATGCGATTGCCAAAAGTCTTTCGGAAAGAAAGTCTAATTTGATTGCTCTTTTAGTACCTACCTTAAGCAACCCGTTTTTTCCTGAATTAGTTCGAGAGATAGAAATGGAAGCGAATAGACAAGGTTATCGCATTTTTTTATGCAATAGTGATGATGATAGGGATAAGGTTGAATATTACCTGAACTCTATGATTGACCACTATGTGAGTGGGGCTATCATCAACTCTTTACATGTCGGGAAAAAAGATTTGGATTCTTTAGAAGAACGTGGTATAAGAACTATTACAATAGATCGTGCTAACTTTGAACATCCTTATTCTAACATTATAGTAGATCATCAATTTGGGGGGCAGATCGCTGTTTCCCATTTAATGAATAAAAAAAATAGAAAAAAGATCGTATTTATTTCCGGGCCAAAACATGAAAAAAGTTCTCAAGATCGATTGGCCGGGTTTTATTCAGCTTTAGAAAAATTAGAGGAAAAGACAGAAACAAAGATTGTTTACAGTGATTTTAGCGTGGATGACGGATACGAAGCAATTAAAAGACTTTTAAAACAAAGTGAAACATTTGATAGTATTTTTAGTTCTAATGATGCAATGGCGATAGGCGCCATGCGTGCCTGTTATGAATATGGACTGAAGATACCAGAAGATGTGAGCATTGTGGGGTACGATAATATTCAAATGGCGTCTTTTGTACAGCCGCCTTTATCTACTGTTGATCAACATAAACAAGACATAGGAGCAAAAGCAGTGGATGAGCTCATCCGTTTACTTAATGATGAACAGGCGAAGCCGAAACAATACCGTTTAAAACCGGTATTAATTCCCCGCAGAACTTCTTAGACAGTAAATAATAAATCGAAAAATAGCAAAAGGAGTTTTATCATGTATAAACTAGGACCATCATTGATGTGTGCCGATTTAGTAAATATGGAACGAGATATAAGAGCGCTCGAAGAGGCAAAAGTTGATTTTTATCATATTGACATTATGGATGGAAAGTTTGTTCCTAACTTTACATTAGGCCCTGATTTTGTGAGTGCCGTAAAAGGATTGACATCTACACCGCTTGATGTTCACTTGATGATTGAAGAGCCAGAACGTTATATCGATCTGTTTATTGAAGCAGGCGCCGATATGATTTCTGTCCATCAAGAATCGACGAAAAATCTGCAGCGGGTGTTAAATTTGATCAGGAATAAAGGAATAAAAGCGGGAGTAGCAGTTAATCCTGCAACCTCGTTAGAATTTTTAGATTATATATATGATGTAACAGATTATGTGGTAGTAATGACGGTAAATCCTGGCTTTGCTGGTCAGAAATTTATTCCGTCTATGTACGATAAGATTAAGGAATTAAAGGAAAAGATTACTGCCTATGGCCGACCGATTGAAATTCAAGTAGACGGAAATATTGGTGCGGAGACGATACCTGGCTGCTTGAACAATGGTGCCGATATGTATGTTTTGGGTACAAGTGCTGTATTCCGTAGTGATAACACTTTACAGCAAAATGTAGCAAATACCAGAAAACTATTTGATAAAGGTGCGGAGGTTTAAATAATGAAATATGATGTAATACTATTGGGAAGTATTAATATGGATGTGGTAGTAGACGTACCAAAATACCCAGAGTATGGAGATACTGTATTTTGTAATTCGATAAAAATGATTCCCGGTGGCAAAGGTGCTAATCAAGCAGTTACCGTAGGGCGTTTGGGTAAACAGGTGGCCATGGTTGGTGCGGTTGGTCAGGACAGTGCGGGGGATCAATTAATTAAGAATCTTGAGAAACAGCATGTTGATACAGAACATGTATTAAGAATTGAACAGGAAGGTACGGGTACATTTGTGGCAACCATTGACCAGACAGGTGAGAACACCATGATGGGGACCAAAGGGGCAAATGATGCTATTACTACCGCAGATATTGAAAAAGTTTTCTCTGATATTGAAGCGGAAATTTTACTTGTTCAAATGGAGACGAGTAGGGAATCAATTCTTGCAGCCATGAAGATCGCTAAAGAAAGAGGGATGTTTGTTATCCTTGATCCAGCTCCAGCTGATGGAATCTTCGAAGAGGCTTTTTCTTATGCCGATTTAGTGTTGCCAAATAATCAAGAGACCGAGCGTATTACAGGTGTTAAGGTAATAGACCAAGCAACGGCTTTACAAGCAGCGGGAAAGATACATGAGCTGGGCATACCTAATGTCATTGTAAAGATGGGAGCAGACGGCAGTCTAGTATATCAAGAAGGAGAGACTACATTTGTAGAGGCATTGCAAGTAAATGCAGTAGATACAATTGGTGCGGGTGATTGTTTTGCTGGGGCAGTTGCTTGTGAGTTTCTTAATACAAATGATTTGGTAGCCGCAGCGAAATTTGCCAGTATTGCTTCCGGTATTAAAGTATCCCGTACAGGCGGACATGACTCCATCCCAACATTAGAGGAAGTAAAAGCGAGACAATAATAATATAAGTTATTTTAACGGCTTGCTGTGTGAGAACAAACACGGCAAGCCGTTTTGTATTTTTAAAAAGCATAAAAGTTTATAGAAAAATTCCTTTGGCTTAGTTCCTCTACGCCTCAGGACCTACTCCAAAATATATCCCCAGCCCGTTCTGATAAAGCACGAAAACCACTATCATATAGGTATGGAAGGAGGATGAAGCATATGAAAACATTCTTGATCGTCAGTTTAGCGATCATCGCTGGTATCGTTCTATTGGCCAATTTAGGCCCGATGATTATGTTAGCTATCAGCTTAGTCATCGCCTATTTCGGAGTAAAACATTTCATCCTAGCGGAAACAACAGGCGGAAAAGTCGGCTGGGCGATTGTGATTTTGATCGGTATATCGATGTCACTGTCTAATATCCCCGCACTGATCGGTGTAGTTGCATTAGTAGTGCTGTATTACGCCTATAAAAAATACCAACAAGAAAAAGAAACAACAGAAACCCTGGATTGGGATCAAATCTAATCTAATCTAATCAAATCAAGGAGGAATTACTATGTCAAACCTATTTACCCGTATTAAAGATACTATTATGGCCGACTTACACGAAGCCATGGATCGAAAGGAAGAAAAGAACCCGATTGCTCATGTCAACCAATATATCCGTGAATGTGAGCAAGAGGTCAAGAAGATCAAGCATCTTATGGATAAGCAGTATGAAATCAAGCATGATATTGACCGCGAGCGCAACCAAGCTAAAATGATGGTGGAAAAACGCAAGCGCCAGGTTCAATTGGCAGAAGATATGCAGGAAATCGAATTAGTAGAAGAAGCCAAAACGGAACTAGAACAATATGAAGCACGAGTAGCTCATCTAAATGAGATGTCTGATAAAGCAATCAAAGACTTGGAAACGCTGGAAACTAAGTATATCCAAATGAAACAAAAGCTAAAAGACCTGTATGTCAAACGCCTAGAACTGCGCAGCCGTGAGAATGTTGCCCGCACGCAGCAAGGCATGAATAAGGTATTAGAGGCAGAACTTGTGACGAAGAGCGCTTCTAAATTTGCCGAACTAGAAAGCTATATCGAGCGAATCGAACAACGTGTTCATTCCGAATACCGTCTGCATACCCTAGATGCCCGTTTTCAAGAGTTAGAAAAAAAAGCTACAAAATCTAACTAAAAACATGTTATTCTATAAAGTGAGACTTCCATCAGTGGGTGATCTTCCCACTGATGGTTAGCGAAACTTATCAGGAAGCAGAGCAGATGACTCGCTCTTCCGTAATACTAGTGATTATCAGAAAAAAGAATAAGTCATATTAAAAAAAGAGCGGCCGTGATAAAGTGAGACTTCCATCAGTGGGTGATCTTCCCACTGATGGTTAGCGAAACTTATCAGGAAGCAGAGCAGTTCACTAATGACCAAATAAATAGTATGTGATATACAAACAAAAATACAAAGAGGGTGCAGGATATGCTCTGCACCTTTTCTATACTTTTACATTAGAGGTTGTTCAAGAAGTGTACGAAAAAGGAGTTTCTTTATGTTCAAAAGGTTTTTAATGGTGTTATTGACTTTGATTACAGCAATTGTTGCTGTTTTATTAGCGGCTAAAAATCCAACAGGGCCGAACACAGTTTCCTATGACGAGCCATTAGGTTTGTGGCTGTCAATTGGAATGATAGTCGTCCTCTTTTTGCCACCTTTGTTTTTATCGCTCTTTAATAATATGGTGGTCAAAATAATATCAGCTGTATACCAAGGGTTTATCGTGATAGCATTTCTAGGACTTATACCAATCGGCTTCTTTGTTCAGGATGGTGTCAGCGTAGGTATGGTGGGGATTATAGGGACTATTATTAGCATTTGCAGTATTGTGGTTACCATTGTGGCTGGTTGGAAGAGATAAAATATACATTTTGACACATTCTTTGAACCCTAAAGCAAATTCAGCGTCCTGTGCCAGCTAAGAAATGGATCAGGCAGCACGTCTTTGAATTTTTTAGATCAAGATATCAACATAGCAAAAGTGCAGTTATTAGACAGAAATAGAAAAAAGGAGGCGATCTATATGTTTAAAAAAGGTAACCATGATCTATTACAGCTATTGTTGATCATTGGTGCTGTGTTTTTATTATTAGAAATTATTTTTATGGATCCAGGCCTCCTTTTTTTAATTGCCTTAGGGGCAGTAGGAATCTATCTGGGCAGAAAGTCCTTTCACACGATAACAGGTAAAACGATCTTCTGGGGTGGGGCATTCTTTATTTTTATCGCTGTTTTAAATACATTTATTTTACGTATTGTAATTGGTGCAGCAGTAGTATATCTTATTTGGCATTGGTATCAACAGCGACAGCAGGAAACAGAACAAAAGCCGAAATATGTTAATGCGGCAGATGAAGTTCCTTATGAAGATCATGTCATTCAAAACAAATGGTTTGGTAAATATCATACGACAGATGAAGGCTTTATCTGGCAGGATTTGAATTTTCAATCGGCTGTAGGGGATGTAGTAATTGATTTAAATGATACGATGCTGCCACCTGAAGAAGCTGTAATCATCATCCGCCAATTGGCCGGTAAGGTGACGATCATTGTGCCGTATGATGTAGAAATCATTTTGGATCATACCGTCGTGTTTGGCGATATTCATGTATTTGATCACAGTGAAGCCAATGCCTTTAATCGACATATTCAACTACAGACAAAAGACTATTATGCCTCTGATCAAAGAGTCAAGATTTTTACGCAAATGATTGCCGGAAAGCTTGAGGTGAAAAGAGGATGAAGCTATATACACGAATGATTTCCTTAACCTCATTGCTAGCTTTTCTGCTTTTGTTAATTATGGGAGCTATCTATTATATCGCCTTTCCAATCGATAATTGGTCAGTTTTATGGACAAAAAAAGTATTTGAAGTACCCTTTATTGTAATCCTGCCGACAATTACGATCTTATTTGGGGCAGTTGTCGGGATGGTCATGACGAGTTTTTGGCAGCGCCGGATTCAGTACATGGAGACTAGTCTTACAAGTATCCTGAAAAATCAAACATTTTCTGATCCGGTATCCTATGAAGAAATGCAGGATGTGCTTGATCGACTAAAAGAAGTACAGCAATATATCCAAGATCAGACGAAACGAGCACAGAAATTGATTGAAGAAAGGGCCAGCGATCAGGAAGAGACGATCAACCAAGTAATCTCTGAAGAACGTAATCGCTTGGCAAGAGAATTACATGACTCCGTAAGCCAAGAATTATTTGCTGCATCGATGTTAGTTTCGGCGGTCATTGCCGCTAATAATAATGAAAATGAAACATTGACGAAACAACTGCAACAGATTGAGACGATGATCCAGCAGTCACAATTGGAGATGCGTGCCTTGCTGTTGCACTTGCGGCCTGTGCAGTTAAAGAATAAGACATTAAACGAAGGTATTGAACAGCTGCTGGCAGAGCTTGCTGCCAAAGTGCCGATGGATATCGAATGGAAATTAGAAGAAATAACCGTCAATAAAGGGATAGAAGACCAGCTCTTTCGAATTTTGCAGGAGACTATTTCTAACGCCTTGCGCCATGCCAAAGCAAGTAAAGTTTCTGTCCTGCTGATGGAACGTGAAGATTTGATTATTTTACGAATTACCGATGATGGTGTTGGTTTTAATGTACAAGAGAAGCAAGACCGCTCCTATGGTCTAACAAATATGTATGAACGAGCAGCAGAAGTTGGAGCCAACTTGAAAATTGTAAGTATTAAAGATCAAGGAACAAAAGTGGAAGTACGTGTGCCGTTAATTAGTGATGGAGGTGAGCAGGAATGATACGAGTTCTATTTGTGGACGATCACGAAATGGTAAGAATTGGTGTGAGTGCATACTTATCTACACAACCAGATATTGAAGTCATTGCTGAAGCAGATAACGGAAAAAAAGCGGTTGATTTAGCATTAGAGTTAAAGCCGGATATTATTTTAATGGATTTAGTCATGGATGAAATGGATGGCATTGAAGCAACGCGCCATATTACAACGGCTTGGCCGGAAGCGAAGGTGTTGATTGTCACTAGTTTTATTGATGATGATAAGGTATATCCGGCGCTGGAAGCTGGTGCAACTAGTTATTTATTGAAAACTTCTAAGGCAGATGTGATTGCCAATGCGATTCGTAATACCTATAATGGTGAAACAGTGCTGGAAAAAGAAGTGACCGCTAAGGTGATGCAGAAGTTCTCTGGAAAGAATAAAGAATCACTTCATGATAGTCTTACCAAACGTGAGATGGAGATTCTTTTGCTGATTGCCCAAGGCAAAACCAATCAGGAGATCGCTGACGAATTATTCATTGCCTTGAAGACAACGAAGGTGCATGTCAGCAATATCCTGAGCAAATTAGAGGTGCAAGACCGGACTCAAGCAGCTGTTTATGCTTACCAGAATGATTTGATTCAGCAAGATTAAACATTATAAGATGTTCAAAAAGGCCAACAAAAATGACGCATCGAATTTCTTCGTTAGCTTACTTTTCCGTTGCTCATGTATTAATAGCATACATTCCGCTACTCAAAGCTGCACTGCCTTGAACTTCTTGGTCCTTTTTCTCGACCTTTTTGAACACGCATTTATAGGCCAAGTGTTTTATTCGGTATCTTAATACGAAAACTGATGTTATCATCCTCTAAATTAATTTGCTGTGCCTTGACGTGAAAGTTACTTTTGAGTTCCATTTGGGTTAGGGCAATATAAATGGATTCCTCTTTTGGATTAATGGTGATCCACTCTGGAGTTTTGATCCGGCTGTTTACATATTGCAAGATCCTGTCTTCAGGGAGTCTCAATAGTCCAAGTGACATACCGGTTGCTTGCAAGAGAATATCACCGTTTTCTTGAACGATCGGTTCAAAAGTAATATTCACGGGTACTTCTGAGGAGAATACCTCGATAGACCCCAATAGATGGACTTCCTGGTCAAATTTAATGGCATATTGAATATTTTCTTGTTTCGGCAATTTATCGATATAGGCGTTGACGAGTTCGTTCAAATTATCTTTACTTGAGCGAATGGTAAATTCAGCGCCAGCTTCATCTTCGATAAATTGTTTATTTGGCGGTTCAGCCCCTGGTACCGGCCAAAAAATAAATATCAGAACAGCCAAAAAAATGACCGCATTAATAGATAATAAAGTAAGGAAAAGTCTTTTCCAATCTGTTAATTTTCTCTCTCTCATAGTTGTCATCCTTTAATTTTGGGCTTCTTGGATATCGTTCTGTAAATAAGTAATCACTCTGTCGGCCATTAATTGATAGCCGCTATGATTAGGGTGGAAGTTATCCTCAGCGAATACATCACCATTTGTATGTTGAAATATATCTTGCATGGGAATGAATCGCGCTTGTTCAAATTGATTAGTGACTTGAAGGCTGGTGTTATTCCATTGAGTAACAATTCGATCCAATTCTTCAATTTCACCAAAATACATTTCAAATGGGTTAAAGATTCCTAATAGATAGATTCGTGCCTCAGGCTGGATTTCAGTCATATGTTCCAAAATATTTGTTAATCGTTCGCTGTATGGCTCACGCTCATTGATAAATGGTTCTTCGGTTAGATTCATGAAATTGTCCTTCGTAATCTGCATAATATCATTGGCGCCAATTGTTATTAACACAATGTCAGCCTCTTCCAGTGATTCATTAATTTCTGGTTTTTCCTCTAACCGTTCTAATAAATGGTCGGTACGATTCCCGCGCACGCCAAAATTATCGATGGTAACACGGACATTACCAGCTTCAAGCTGGTCTTCCAGAATGCCAACATATCCCCCGTTATCGAATTCATCTCCGACACCTTGTGTTAAAGAATCACCAATAGCGGTAATGTGTGTATCATTCTGTAAAAAGGTAAAGACTCCAACCATTCTTTCTCTAACTGTTTGAATCAGTGATTCCTCTTCTTCCGGCTTTTCCACTGTCGCTTCTTCTTCCGTTTCTTGTTCAGAAGGATCACTTGGCACCGGTTGTGTTTGCTCTTTATCTGGTTGTAAAAAAAGAAAGACAGCTACTCCAATCACCATGATGAAAGAGAATAGCATGATGAATCTTTTTTTGCTCATCTACATACACCTACAATACAATATTTCATATTTATTTTATACCCTTCATTTTATCAATATTAACATGGTGTTATACATATACCATAATATTCTGATTCGCTATGCCCTTATGTCTGTAAATATCATATTGAAAGAATTATCAACTAGCGATAGGGATGAAAAAAATTATTATTTATCAGATTTTTTTTTATAACCTCTAACACAAGTCAATCAAGCGGCAGAGGATATTCTACAAGATTGGTTAATGGGTGTTTTGTCTATTTTTCTAAAAAAATAAGTTGACGCTTTTTAAATAATTTGCTATTCTCTTTTTAGAAATCGTTACACTAATCTTGAAACGCAAAACCTAGTGGTTTTTATGTATAAAATACTGTAATATCAGTATTTATAACTTAAAAATGTAAGGGTTTTCGGAAAACGGTTTATAATTATGTGCATGTTTATAAAATTGCAGTCTCAATCCTCTTATTATTAGCGGGGTAATTAAATTATTTATAGCCTTTTTTATTTATTTGTTTTGGAAATCGATTTCTATAAAATGCAAAGGTGTGATTATTTTGAAAGATATTGGTTTTAGAATTTTACAAAGAGAAAGAAAGATTAGCAGGCAAATGATTGATCAATTTAGAAATGTTGTCACTCCCCATGTAAGTGACAACATGAATAGAATGTTTTCTGCCGGTTCTGAATTAAGACCCTACTTTAAACAAGGGAAATTAATAGGTGTAGCTTTAACGATCAGAACACGACCAGGAGATAATTTAATGGTCCACAAAGCAATAGATTTGGCAGAACCAGGCGATGTATTAGTGGTAGATGCGGGAGGGGAGACAACGAATGCTATCATGGGTGAAATAATGCTGGAGTTATCAAAGAAAAAGGGGATTCGAGGCTGTATAGTGAATGGGGCCATTCGTGACTCTTCAGCTTTTTTATCAGGTGACTTTCCAATGTATGCAAAAGGTGTTACTCATCGAGGACCCTATAAAGATGGCCCTGGGGAAATTAATGTTCCTGTTTCCATAGGCGGAATGATCATTGAACCGGGGGATTTAATTATTGGGGATGAGGACGGGGTTGTTGCTATTCCTGCTCATGAGGCAGAGCAAGTGCTGATAAAGGTTAAAGAGCAAGAGAAGAAAGAGTATCAAACATTTGAGGAAATAAAAAACGGCACAATTGATAGAAGATGGATAGATGAGACGTTGAAAACTAAAGGATGTGAGATTGATGAAATCTCCAAATAAATATCATTATAAAAAATTGGCAGAATTTTGTGAAACTATGTTTAATCGAGCTGGTGTTCATTTAGAAAAAGCAAAAATAGTAGCACAATCACTAGTTGAGGCTGATTTACGAGGAGTAGATTCACATGGCGTAGTTAGAACAAGTATTTATCTAAAGAGAATAGAAGAGAAGATGATTGATCCAAATGCAATGATCTCTGTGGAGAATGAAGCGGAGTCAATTGCTGTTGTAAATGGAGGTAATAACTTTGGAGCACTGGTTGGTGATAAAGCTTTAAGAGTATCTATGCAAAAAGCAAAGGCAACTGGAATTGGTATTGTTGGTGCGAAACACTCTAATCACTTTGGGACAGGCGCATATTATGCTTTGCGTGCAGTGAAAGAAGAGTTGATTATCTTGGTTATGTCAAATGCATCACAAACTATGCCACCTACTGGAGGAGTTAGACCGTTCCTTGGAACCAATCCATTAGCTGTAGGTGTACCATGTGGAAAATATGATCCATTTATCTTAGATATGGCGACTAGTGTTGTAGCAAGAGGGAAAATTATTGTGGCCGATCAAAAAGAAGAAAAAATACCTTTAGGTTGGGCGGTTGATCGACACGGGAAACCAACTACTAGCGCAAAAGAAGCACTGGAAGGGGCTGTATTGCCTTTAGGCGGGGCTAAAGGTTATGGAATTTCTATGTTTATAGATATTTTATCAGGCGTTTTAACTGGTGCAGGTTTTGGAAAATATGTAAGAAATATGTATGAGGATTGGGAATTCCCACAAAATGTCGGTCATTTTTTCATCACGATAGATGTCAATCGCTTTATGGACATTCAAATTTTTAAAGAGCGCATGGATATGTATATGGATGATATAAAATCAGAACCTAGAGCAGACGGAGTTCACGAAATATTAATTCCAGGAGAGATTGAGAAGAGGTTGTCTGAAAAGAGAAAAAAGGAAGGTATTGAATTACCTTTTAAAGTTGAGGAAGAACTAAGAAATCTAGGACTCAAGTATGACTTAGATATAAGTAAAGCCTCCATACAAAATGTAAAGGAAAGTGAAGGTGTATAACATGCTAGTGAGCAGTCATTTTCGATATGAAATACCTACCAAAATTGAATTTGGAGCAGGATATGTTAACCAATTAAAACGATATGTGGAAGAAGTAAAAGGAAACAAAGCATTAGTTATCGGTGACCCAGGTGTTGTTGAGGCAGGTATAGTAGAAAAAGTAGAAAAACCACTAATAGAAGGAAAAGTTCCCTATGAAATCTTTTCAGATATTGGAGCTGAAGCAACCATTGAATCTGTTGATCATGCCTATAAAATAGCAAAAGAAAAAAATTGTAATGTAATCATAGGGGTTGGAGGTGGCAGTTCGCTTGATACCGCAAAGTCTGTAGGGATGTTACTTGGAAATGGAGGGGATATTCGTGATTATGTCGGGCTTGACAAGGTTCAGTCACCCGGTTTTCCTGTGATAGCTATTCCAACTACAGCAGGAACCGGGAGTGAGATTACCCGTTTTTCAGTGCTTTCGGATAAACAAGCTAAAGCTAAACTGAGTGTAGGAAGCATGTTTAATTGTCCAACTATTGCATTATGCGATCCTGAATTAACAATTACTTTGCCACCGCATATTACAGCTTCAACAGGAATGGATGCTTTAACGCACGCATTAGAATCTTATGTTAATAAAGTAACACAACCAATCTCTGAGGCACTTTCCTTACAAGCTATGAAGCTGGTAGCAAGAAGTCTTAGGCTGGCAGTAGTTCAAGGAGAGAATATGGAGGCAAGAAAGGATATGCTGCTAGCTAGTACGATGGCAGCAATGGCTTTTAACACAACTAGATTAGGATTAGCGCATTCATTAGCTATTCCATTGGGAGCAAGATTTAACATTCCGCATGGTGTTGTAAATGCAATTTTACTACCAGAAGTTATGCGCTTTAATTTAATTGGAAATACAAAAAAGTTTGCCCAAATTGCGAGTGTATTTGGAGAAAACATAGTACATCTATCTGAAAAGGAAGCAGCAAAAAGAGCAGTGATAGCCATTGAACAATTAAAAATGGATATAGGCATTACACAAAATTTATCAGACTTTGGAGTTAGAGAAGATCATCTGGAAGCGATTGCAAGAGAAGCCATGGAATCAGGTAATACCCCGATAAATCCTGTTAAACCAACAATAGAAGATTTTAAAAATATTTGCCGGTCTTTAATGAATGCATAAAGGAGTGGAATATGTGATGGCAACAGCAAAGGACATGCAGCACTTTTTAAAAGAACTAACATGTGTGAAATATGGCAATTTTATTGATGGAAAATGGAAAGAAGGATCTGCCGGTGAAACGTACACTGTTTATAATGCTTCGAATCAAACGCAAGCATTGGCGGAGTTTCCTAGGTCAAATAAAGAAGATGTAGAGATGGCTGTAAGTGCAGCAAATAAAGCATTTAAGAGTTGGTCTCAATTACCAGGTCCTGAAAGAGGAGCTATTTTATATAAAATAGCTGATTTATTAGAAGCAAATGCAGACGAATTGGCGTTTATTGTTTCGGCTGAGCAAGGAAAGATTTTGAAGGAATCAATTGGTGAAGTACTGAGGGCAGCGAAGGAAACCCGTTTTAGCGCGGGGGAAGCCTTTCGAATGGAGGGACAGACACTTCCGGCAGAAAGGGGGAACGTTTGGAACTCCACGGTTCGTGAGCCAATTGGAGTTATTGCAGCCATTGCACCATGGAATTTCCCGATGGTGACACCAATGCGCAAAATTGCACCTGCTTTAGCATATGGCTGTACCGTCGTGTATAAACCTGCAACAGCAACACCATGGACTTCAGCAAGAATTATGGGGCTGTTAGCGGAAGCCGGGGTGCCTGATGGTGTGGTTAATTTAGTTATTGGCAGTGGTTCAGAAGTCGGCGATTGTTTAGTACAACACCCAGCGGTAAAGGGGATAAGTTTTACAGGTTCTACCGCGTTAGGCATAAAAATAAATGAAATGGCTGCTCGAAAACTTGCTAAAACACAACTTGAATTAGGCGGAAAAAATCCAGCTGTTGTGATAGATTACGACAATGTGAAGGAAGTAGCTAATCAGATTGTGGAAGCAGCCTGTACATGCAGCGGCCAGCGTTGTACATCCATTAGCAGGGTTATTGTAATAAAAGAAAAAAAGGCGGAATTGTTAGCAGCACTTTTAAAAAAGATAAAACAAATCAGAGTTGGCCCTTCATGGGAGGAAGAAGCTACTATTGGTCCCTTAGTAAATCAAAACCATCTTAAAACAGTTCAAAAGTATATTGAAATTGGTAAGCGGGAAGGGGCAGCACTTTTATACGGTGGTGAAATCTTAACAGGAGGTAAATTTGAAAGTGGGGCATATATGACCCCGGCTTTATTTGATAACGTACACCCATCTATGCAAATTGCTCAGGAGGAAATTTTCGGCCCTGTCATTACCGTTACCGAAGTGGAAACATTAGAAGAAGCATTAGCGGTAGCGAATAATGTTGACTATGGTTTGGCAGCTGTTATATTTACTAGGGATTTAGCGACTGCCTATAAATATGTAGAGAAAATTGACTCAGGCATGGTTCATATTAATCACGGTACAGCTAGTGCAGCTCACTTGCCTTTTGGTGGAACGAAAAACTCTGGAACCGGCGCATTTTCTATTGGTCATTCCAACTTAGATTTTTTTACAGACTTAAAAACAGTCTATGTTGGTTATTAATACATCAAAAATATAGGCTTATAACAGTGTTAGTTAAATAGAAAGGATAGTGGGGAATCAGCTGTAATGGTGTGTTATTTTCAGATGAAAGGAGTTGTAAAATGAAGCCTAAAATATTTATCACACGAAAAATACCAAATAACATCGTGAAAAAGTTAGAAGAAAATTGTGAATTAGCGATGTGGAATAGTGAAGATACTCCCGTTCCTAGACATATTTTGCAGGAAAAAATACGCGAAGTTGATGGTCTCTACTGTTTGTTAACAGATGAAATAGACGAACAGATGATAGAGAGTGCACAGCAGTTAAAAGTAATTAGTAACATGGCTGTCGGATTTAATAATATTGATATTACAGCAGCTAAAGCAAATGGAATCATAGTGACCAACACTCCAGATGTTTTAACCGAAACAACTGCAGATTTAACTTTTGCTTTGTTAATGGCAACTGCTCGTCGAATTCCCGAAGCTGTAGATTATATAAAAAATGATCAGTGGAGAACTTGGTCACCTATGCAGTTAACGGGTAGAGATATACATGGTGCAACCCTTGGCATTATTGGAATGGGAAGAATAGGGACAGCGGTTGCTCGCCGGGCATTGGGATTTAATATGAATATTATATTTCATAATAGAAATAAAAACTTGCGATCAGTTGAAGATTTACATGCTGCCTATGTAAGTTTAGAGACCTTACTTAGAGAAGCTGACTTTGTCTGTGTAATGGTTCCATATACAAAACATACCCATCACTTAATTGCAGAAAGAGAATTAAAGATGATGAAACGAACAAGTATTTTAATCAATACTTCTCGGGGCGGAGTAGTAGATGAGCATGCTTTATACCAAGTTCTCAAGGAACACAACATATTTGGAGCAGGTCTGGATGTTTTTGCGCAAGAGCCGATTAATGCTTCCCATCCCCTTGTGTCATTACCTAATGTAGTTGCTTTACCGCATATTGGAAGTGCGAGTGTGCAAACTCGGCATAAAATGGCTGAATTAGCTGCTGAAAACTTAATTTGCGTTTTAGAGAAAAGACAGCCTCCATACAGAATTGTGTGAGTAGACGTTTTTACTTCGACTAGCCCTGATTAGTGTAACGATTTCCAAAACAATTTACTATACAGACTATTGTCAATTAAGAGGAACAGGGTTGGATAAGCATCTCATTTTACTGCTATTAAGTCATTAATTTGGATAGCAAGATGACTTAATGATACAACACCAAGATTAGCACTATATGAAAAGATGTATCTTTAGAAAATAAAGGTGGTGATTACATTCTAAATAAAATGTAAGGGTTTTCCTTGTTGATTTAGCAAACTAAAAATAAAAAGGAGAGATTTGAGAATGAGTGAATTTAACAGAGAGGAAATATTAGAGCTGTATAAAGATTTACGTGTAACAGATGTGAGAGACGGTATGGATTGGGTAGGATTACATGGATACGGTACCGTGCATCATAGTATTCGTCCATTATTCCGTACACAAGTAGTAGGGATTGCTAGAACGGCACGTTATTTGCCATTTGAAGGCCCAGTTCCTAATGTAACTGGTGATGAGTATACCAAATGGGCAAAGTGGTATTATAGCGAGGTTTGTACTGATGAGTGGGCAAATGATATCGAAGAAGGCGATTTTATTTGCATGGATATTGCAGGGGTTGATGTTGGAATTCTGGGATCTAACAATACATTGGATCATCTACACAAAGGTGTTAAAGGCTACCTAACGAATGGCGGCGGAATTCGGGATACGGATGAAGTTATTATGCAAAAAATACCCGTTTGGTCGAAATTCGTTTCTCAAGGAATGGATCAGACAAGAATTCGATACTATGAAAAAGATATTCCGGTGGCTATTGGAGGGGTAGCTATTTATCCAAATGATGTAATTGTTGCAGATGGTGATGGGGTAGTAGTTGTTCCAAATAAATATGCAAAAGAAGTTGCAAAATATGCTCATCAAGAATTGTCAAAAGATAAGCAAGGGCGGAGACGTTTATATGAAAAACTTGGTTGGGATTTAGATGATACTGTCAAGTAGTTAGGTACTTGCCGGTTCATTTATCGAGGTGTAACTGGCTGTAGGACTCCCACTTCAAGCAATAAGGGAACAGGTTATGTCTAAGCGGGAAATCCAACAGCCAGTAGCGGGTCCGATTGGTTCAACTAACGTTCAGTGGGGGAGAGGAAGCTGGTTAAGTTCGTGACAACGTCTGCACTAGCATATTCTGTGCCGTCGCCCCCACTGAACGAAGTTTCACTTTATTTTAGCTAAGGAGGGATAAATAAACGATGGTCAAACAAAAAATAGGATTTATTGGGTTAGGAGCTATGGGCCTTCCGATGGCGAGAAATATATTGGAGGCGGGGTTTGAACTTTGTATAGCAAAGCATAAAAACCCATTACCAATCGAATCCCTGAAAAAAGCAGGAGCAAACGTTTATGCAAATGCGGAAGAAGTAGTTGCTCATAGTGATGTTGTCATTAGTATATTGCCTACAGATAAAGAAGTGGAAGCAGTTTTACTTTCAGATAATGTTATCAATGCTTTCCAAGACAACGCCATATTAGTCGAAATGACCTCTGGTTCACCGGATAAGATAAAAAAACTAGCTGAAATTTATCAATCTAGACAAATTAGGATACTAGATGCACCGGTGAGTGGAGGAACAATCGGAGCGGAACAGGGTACATTAACTGTTATGGTTGGGGGTAAGGCAGATTTATTAGAAGAAGTAAGGGATGTTATCCATGCAATGGCGCGTCATGTTTATTTAGTAGGGGATGTAGGTGCTGGGAATGCTATAAAAGCTATTAATCAAATGTTAGCAGGGATCCATATGATAGCGTCATCTGAAGCTATTAGTTTAGCAAAAGAACTGAATGTCGATATGGCGATGATAAAAGAGGTAATCGGAAATAGTTCAGGTGCCTCGTGGATGTTATTAAATAAAACGGATGCCATTGTGAAGGAAGATTTCAATCCAGGTTTCAAATTGGATTTAATGAAGAAAGATATTCAAATTGCCGTAGATGAGGGTAAGTCTTCTGTTTTACCAATTGCTTCCTTAGCATTACAACTGTACAAAGCAGCACAGCAGGAAAGTGGTCAGCTAGATTTCGCCGCTATAAGTAAATCTATTATTAGGTAAACATAACCAAACAGTCAGATAGATAAAGGAGGTGATTTGAAAAAATTAAACCATTAGATTAGAGGGTGTGTTTATCTAAGAGCACTGTAAAGGGGAGATCAAAAAAATGAAAAAAAATTATATTTCCATGCTGTTGTTTTTTTCTCTAATATTGTTGGTTGCTTGTGGTGGTAATGAAGAATCGAATGGATCAAAAGATAGCAGTGGTGAAGGGGAAGCTGGCGAAGTGCAAATTAGTTTTTCGTGGTGGGGAGATACAGGACGCCATGACAAATATAATGAAATCATTGACTTATTTGAAGCAGAAAACCCTAACATAAAAGTGGATAGACAGTTTGGCGGTTGGGATGACTATTGGGATCGCCTGACAACACAAGTTTCTGGTGGGAATGCACCTGATGTAGTTAGTATGCATCAATTTTATGTTTCTGATTATGCAAGGCGTGGAGCATTGCATAATTTAAATGAATTTGTTGAATCAGGAGAACTTGATTTATCGGATTTCCCAGAATCAGCAATAGATAGTGGCAAAATTGACGATAACATCTATATGGTAGCTAAAGGAATTACCATGCCTGGTTTTGTATACAACACTGCCGTATTTGATGAATTAGGAGTCGAGTATCCAGATTTTAACTGGACTTGGGATAATTTTATTGATAAAGCCAATGAACTTAAGGAGGCAATGGGTGACGATGGTTGGGCAATTGGTGATTTGAGTGGCGGACAGATAAATGATCTTCGATATTATGCGCGTCAAAATGGGCAAGATGTATTTACAGAAGACGGAAAATTAGGTTTTGACGCTCAAGTGTTAACAGATTGGTGGGAGATGTGGGATCAATTACGTCAGGATGATGTTATTCCAGATGCTGCAACAAGTAATGAATATGAAGGCCTGCCTCTGGAAGCAAATATGTTTGCTACCAAGAAAGTTGCGTTACTTAAGTTGCCAGTTAATCAAATGTATTTATACGAAGAACAAATGGGTGAGGGGGAAATTCATGCCGTACGCCATCCGCATATTGAAAATGGAGGCACAGGGGAATATGTTGAAGGAGCTTATTTAAGTATTACGGAAGCTTCTCAACATAAGGAAGAAGCAGCAAAATTCATTGAATTTTTTACTACTAATGAAGAGGCAGTAAAGATTTTTAAAACAGAACAAGGACCACCAGCTGGTACAGAGGCATCTAATTTAGTAATTGAAGAATTAACCCCGCCTGAACAACGAGCAGTCGAGTTTATTCAAGAAACGGTAGAAATATCTGAACCAGCACCTTATGCACCGGAAGGGATCAATCAAATAGAGACATTATACGCAGATAACGCTGAGGCTATAGCATTCGGACAAAAAACGGTAGAACAAGCAGTTGAGGATTTTATGAATGAAGCAAAAAGCATCTGGCCAGAATAGATAACATTTTTGTTTGATCCAGTAGTTTTCAGATTCAATTAAGAGCAAGGTATAAGGGAGGATTGATCTCTTAATTGAATCTGATTTATGTAAAGTGTTCGAATATATCAATCATAATCGATTGTTGATATAAATTCTAATAAATATGATTAGCTTACAGAAAAAAGTTTATTTCTTTGTTGTTTTATAAATGGATAAGGAGTGATAATAATGGGGAAATTTAAATCTTTCTGGAAAGATAATTGGATCGGTTATCTGTTTTTAGCACCGTGGATGATTGGCTTAGTTACTTTGACTGCCATTCCAATGGGGGCGTCACTTTATTTCTCATTTACCAACTATGATATGTTTTCAGCACCGACTTGGATAGGGTTAGATAATTATACTCAGCTATTTTCAGACGAAAAATGGTTGGAAAGTGTAAGGGTTACATTAATTTATGTATTAATCGGTGTACCATTGCAGTTAACATTCGCTTTGTTTATTGCAACTTTATTGAATAAAGGAATTAGTGGACTGAGTTTGTATAGGGCTATCTATTATGTACCTTCCTTGTTTGGTGGAAGTGTGGCAATTGCCATCTTATGGCGGCAAATATTTGGAGGTAATGGTCTGATTAATAATCTGCTTTCTAACATCGGCATAGAAGGTACTAATTGGATTTCTAATCCGAATACAGCATTATATACACTGATTGTTCTGATGATTTGGCAATTTGGAGCTTCAATGGTTATATTTTTAGCTGGTTTAAAGCAGGTTCCGATTGAATTATATGAATCAGCAAAAATGGATGGTGCCTCTCCGTGGAAACAATTTTCAAAAATAACCTTGCCCTTAATTACACCAGTAGTATTCTTTAATCTTGTCATGGGGATTATTGGAGCCTTTCAAGCATTTACGCCTGCTTATATTGTCAGTGGTGGTACAGGCGGCCCTTTAAATTCCACTTTATTTTATACTCTGTATCTGTACCAAAAAGGATTTACACAATTTTCAATGGGGTATGCCTCAGCGATGGCCTGGTTCTTATTACTTGCAATAGCAATAGCTACAGCAATCATTTTTGCTACATCAAAAAAATGGGTGTATTACCAAGGATAGGAGGAGTGTGAAATGGAAATAAGTACAAAACACAATCATATTGTTCGGGTAAGCAAGAAACGGCAAAAAATATCGAAAGTATTTATCCATGGTTTTGTAATCTTATTTGGTATAGTTATGCTTTATCCGCTTCTATGGATGGTAGCTAGTTCGTTTAAAAATCCATCAGAAATTTTTAGTTCTGTTTCGTTTTACCCTTCTAAGTGGACGATAGATAATTATGTACAGGGTTGGGCAGGAGTTTCGGGGTATACTTTTGATTCTTTTTTCGTTAATACATTAATTATTGTAACTTTAGCCATCATAGGAAATATCATAGCCTGTTCAATGGCTGCGTATGCCTTCGCTAAATTGGAATTTAAGTTTAAATCTGTTATGTTTGCACTCATGTTACTTACGTTAATGCTTCCTTTTCATGTCACTGTTATTCCACAATATATCATGTTTAACTATTTAGACTGGATTAACACGTATTATCCTTTAATATTGCCTAAGTTTTTTGCAACAGAAGGTTTTTTTGTTTTCTTGATGGTACAATTTATGAAAGGAATTCCCAATGAATTAGTGGAAGCAGCCGAAATAGATGGATGCGGGCGAATAAAGACATACTGGTATTTGATTTTGCCTTTATCTGTTCCAGCTTTAGTAACCACTATGATTTTTACCTTTATTTGGACATGGAATGATTTTTTTGGACAATTACTTTATATTAGTGATCTCAAATTGTTTACCGTAGCATTAGGTTTGAGAATGTTCTTGGATTCAGCTGGTGAAAGTGCTTGGGGGCCTATGTTCGCCATGTCAACACTATCCCTGATTCCATTGTTTATCGTATTTGTTTTCTTCCAAAGGTATTTAATAGAAGGAATTACAACTGGTGGGCTTAAAGGGTAAATATCCTAATAAATAAAAATATGATAAGATAGGACTATGCTCAATATTTTCCTCTCGAAGTTACAAACCCAGATATAACAACTAATACTAATATGATATGGAAAATGGTGATAGAAATGAAAGTCACAATAGCCGATGTGGCAAAAAGAGCAGGAGTTTCAAAAACAACTGTTTCTCGGATTTTGAATGGAAACTACAGACATAACACACCAGAAACGATTGAAAATGTTCTGCAAGCTGTAAAAGAATTGGAATACCGTCCTAATGCTTTAGCAAAAGGCCTAAAATCAATGAAAACAAATGTGATAGGTATTGTACTATCTAATTTTAAAAATGAATTCTGGTTTCATGTGCTGGAGGGGGTAGAAGACACGTGTAATGCTGAGGGCTATAATCTGATGATTTGTAACTCTGATGGTGATCCAACCTTGGAAGAACAATATATAAGAGAATTTCAAATGCGTCAGGTGGATGGTATTGTGATTAATCCCACTGTACAAAATCAGACTTTATACCAAGAATTAGTGGAAAATAAGTTTCCGATGGTTGTTATTAATAGAAAGGTTCCGGATCTGCATGCTAATAATGTAGTAGTAGATAATGTAAAAGGTGGTTATCTGGCTGTAAACCACCTGATAGAGACAGGGCGTTCCAAGATTATGGCACTTACTTACAAGAATGAGAATATAAGTACTTGGCAAGAAAGGGTTCAAGGCTATAAAGAAGCACTGAAGGCAAATGGCTATAATAAAGAATCTTTTTGTGTATTAGAAATTGAACATTTGAAAAAAGCATTTAAGACAATTGAGCAAGCCTTGGATAAAGATCCTCAAATTGATGGAATTTTTTCTACTAATAATATGTTGACTTTAGAATTAGTAGATGTCTTAAAAAAATTAAATCTTCATGTGCCTGAGGATATTGGAATTGTAGGTTATGATGATACTATATGGGCAAAACATATTCATCCGCCGTTAACAACTATTAAGCAGCCAGCCTATGATTTAGGCAAAGAATCAGCAAAGCTTCTCATTGAGCAAATTAAATCAAAAGATACTAATTCCGTGAAGAATATTATTTTTCAGCCAGAATTAGTTATTCGAGAGTCTTCTAGTAACACGGACTAAGTTATTCTAGAGGAGGATTAATCATGAAGTTGGTAATTGCTAGCGACCATTGTGGATATGTTCTGAAAAATAGCATGATCTCTTTTATCGAAGCTAATGGATGGGACTGGAAAGATATTGGTTGTTTTTCGGAAGATCCGGTAGATTTCCCAGATATTATCCAAAATGCTGGCCAGTATATAACCAGTGGGAAATATGAGCGGGCTATTGTTTTTTGTGGCACAGGTGTTGGAGCAGCTATTGCAGGAAATAAAATGAAAGGTATTCGAGCTGCTGTATGTCATGATACCTACTCTGCCCATCAATCTGTGGAACATGATAATGTGAATATGTTGTGTATTGGCGGCAAGATTGTTTCTGAATGGTTAGCAGAAGATTTAATAAAGGCATTTATTAAAGCTGATTTTAGTGAAAATGAGGATTTCCGAAGAAGAGTTGCTAAATTAGACAGAATGGACACATTACCGTGAAATTATCTATAGAAATACGGTAGAGGCAGAAGATCTAGTTGGCACCAATATCTAAACATATCGAGGAATGTTAGAGTTTTTAAAGGAAGAATGTCTGCAAGTAACCCAGTTGCTGTTATTAGAAAGAACTGCTTTTGAATGGTTTTTATGATAATTATTTTCAATCATTGCAGGTATTTTTTGAAAGACTAAACAACTTACCTTCATATTGTTGAATGATTTATCCCCATCTTTGCTTATTCAACTATGTTCCGCTTGTCACTGATAGCCATCCTCAAATCAGTCTGAATTTTTGATGATGAATTTGTACTTCTTGTAAAGCTCCCTTTTTGTATATTTGGCTTCTGTGCTTACAAAAGAGATTTATATGAGTGGAAGGTTACAGCCAGTTACTATCATGGCGAAAGTATGTAATCAATGAAAAAGCCACGACAATTTGTCATGGCTTTTCCTATATATTTATCTTGGGGAGATAAATAACAATAATCAATGGAGCATTCTTTATCATAGTATATGTTTCCCTTTGTTAGATAGAAAGAAACATGTCAACCTGATAAATTTTTATTCTCCACGGCGAAGACGGTCTGCCTCTTGGAATGGGCATTTATCTGTCACCACTATTTGGTGGTTCGCCTCTGCCTTCTCTTTGACGCTCACATCTGTTTGACCTTCTGCAAACCAGATGATTTTCGCTTGATCGCTGTATGCTGCTTGTGCATGGCCTTGCTCAGTAATAAATAATATATCTATTTCCCCATCAGCTTGTCCTGCTGGGGAAATGCTGAAACCTAGTTTTTGTAATTGGTTTAGAGCTGCAGAACCCTCGATATCACCAGCCACTGCAATAACTTTTGGACGAATGGCGCCATTTTCTCGTGCAAAAGGAGAAGATAGTGCCCAAGCGATGGCTTGTGCTTGATCTGCCTGAATGGTAGGCTCGCTGTTGGTAGCCTTGGCAATGGCTTGATCTAGATCTGCAATAATATCGTCTGCCGTTTCTAAGCCGATCGATAACCGAACAAGCTCCTCTGTAGTACCAGATTTCTTTAAATCCTCTGCACTTAACTGTTGATGTGTAGTAGAGGCAGGGTGAATGATTAATGATTTAGCGTCTCCCACATTGGCAACATGTGACCAGAGTGTGATATGGTCAATCAACTGTCTGCCAGCTTCACGTCCGCCTTTAATTCCAAAAGTAATCACAGAGCCATAATGATGGCGTAAATATTTGTGAGCCAGTTCATGGGAAGGATGCTCCTCCAGACCAGGATAAGCAACCCATTCTACTTGTGGATGATTATTCAAATATTGAGCAACAGCCTGTGTATTTTCATGGTGCCGGGCTACGCGTAAATGCAAGGTCTCTAATCCCTGCAGGAAATAGAAGGCATTTTGTGGACTTAATGCCGGCCCCATGTCACGTAATAATTGTACACGTAATTTCAAGGCAAAGGCAGGTGCGCCAAGATCAATTCCAAAGCGAATGCCATGATATGTTTCATCTGGTTCTGTAAATCCAGGGAATTTGTCGCTATTCCAATTAAAACGTCCGCCGTCAACAACAATACCGCCAATGGTCGTGCCATGTCCGCCAATCCATTTAGTTGCAGAGTGCACGACAATATCCGCACCCCAGCTGATTGGTTTACATACGTATGGTGTGGCGAATGTATTATCGATGATCAGTGGAATCCCGTTTTCATGGGCGATATCAGCAACTGCCTCAATATCGAAGACATTTAAGCTTGGGTTCGTGATCACCTCGCCGAAGATGGCCTTGGTTTTAGGTGTGATTGCCTGACGGAAGTTCTCTGGATCAGTTCCATCTACAAAGATGACATCAATCCCGTATTTAGGCAATGTTTTGTTAAATAGATTATAGGTTCCGCCGTAGAGGTTGCTATCAGCTAGAATTTCATCACCTGAGTTGGCAAGATTTAAAATCGCCAGTGTAATGGCAGACATTCCGGAAGCAGTTGCCACAGCAGCTACTCCATCTTCGAGTACAGCAATTCGATTCTCAAAGGCATCTACTGTTGGGTTCATAATCCGTGAATAAATATTACCTGGTTCCGCTAAGGCAAATAGGTTTTGCGCGTGTTCCGTGTTATTAAATACATAGGATGTTGTTTGATAAATAGGAACGGCACGGGCGTTAGTAGCTGGGTCTACCTGTTGTCCTGCATGTAATAGATTAGTTTCACTGCCTGGAAATTGAAATGGGTTTGTCATGAATTACATACCTCCTGTAAATAATAAGATGTTTGTAGCGTATTGGTTTAAAAAAATAAAAAACGTCTCTTCTAACCTTAGTAAAGGTAAGAAGGACGTGTGTGATAAAACGCATATCCTCTCTTATCTTTCAGGTTGGAACCTGTAGGATTTAGCACCATGTCTGGGTTGACGGTTGCCGGGCTTCACAGGGCCTATTCCCTCAGCCACTCTAAATAAGAGCATGTACAATTTATTGAATTGTTATTAGTATAAAGGATTAATTACTAGTCGTCAACTATGAATTAAACTTTCTAGTTGACATTTTTTTAATTTAGTATATTTTCTTCTCCGTTTTCATTAGTATAAGATTCTAAAATTATTTCGTCATCTGTATTTTTATAATAAAAATACGTATTTGTATCGTTTTCTATTTTTATACTAACCATATAGTTTCTTGATCCGGGTAAATTAGCTAGAGGAAGACTTCACTAGATACTATGTTCTCTTTTGGGATGTTTTTTTCAGTCATGACATGTTCTATTACATCATTCTCTAGCTTATTTTTTGCGTAGAAAATATAACCTGAAATACCGCCCTCAATAATTAACACGATAATCCGCATTTTTCTCCTCATTTACATCATCCTTTATCGATTACTGTATTTTTTGAAACAAAATGTTAGATGGATTCGTATGTAGAGTGGATAATTCGTAATGTAAGACTTATCGCGTGCCTTTTAATCAGGCAGGAAAGACCGCTATACGGTATTATACATTTAGCGGTTCTCCTTTTGTTTGATTAGCTCGATAAAATGAGTGAGAATTCGAGCAGTTAATCCCCAAATTGTTTGGCCGTTATACTGATAAAAATGTTCTTCCATCGCTCGCAGCCGCCATTGATAATCTTCACCCCCAACAATTAAATGAAAAGGGAAGTCCTTTTCAGGCTGCATGTCGATATGAACCTTGTAACGTTCTGGTTCTGTTTTCAAGAAGAAAGCCAGGGGTACAGTAAAGATAGAATCTACTTCATCAGGGTTAGGTGCAATATTGGCTAAGCTCTTCAACCTGCCGACAAAGGGATAAATTATCCTGCCTAGGTCATTGATGATGTAATCTAGTGGAATCAAATCGGATATATCGTCTGCAGTTAGTCCAAGCTCCTCTCTAGTTTCACGAACGGCGGTGTGAAGCGGATCCTTGTCACTTGGATCGATTCGACCTCCAGGAAAACACACATCACCAGGCTGACTGCGTAAGTTCATGGAGCGCACTTCGAAAAGCACGTGTGTTTCGCCATCTTTATCTACTAAAGGAATCATGATAGAGGAGCGTTTAAAATATTGGTACCCCATTAAAGAAGGGGTTCTTCCTTTTAGTGTATGAAAGATATTATTTATCTCCATTGTTCATTCTCCTTATATGTCTAAGTCATAAACGTCCTGTGTCTTTTTGCTGATAACAAGTATGGACGAGGTCATCGTGGTGCTTGGCTGTGTCTCCTTTTATTCCGCTGCATATTTTTCGGCTTGGGGAATGCAAAGGAGTCTAAATGGGGAAGCTAACCCTTTGATAAGTTTCACTAACTCATTAAGATCAGCCTCTCTATATTCTAGTATGCTTTTGGATTGATGTCATGTCTTCTGCTGCTGTTCCATTTGTGCATGCACACTTTTTCTACCACCATGCATATGCTAAAGTGAACTACTTTATAGCGGAGGGAAAGCTATGGTACAAGGAAAAGGCATGCCAGAATGGGGTGAGGATTTTATACGTAAGCTGGACTCTTTACTATATGATAAACCAAAACGGAATGTGATGGAAACGATCGATCGTTTTTTTGAACAGGCCAAACTGCCAAAACAAATCCCCATAGATATTGCAGAGACTGATAAGAAATGGATAGTGAAAGTCGATTTACCAGGTATAACTAAGGATCAAATCCAGCTTAAAATACTGGGAAGTAAACTCACTATTATTGTGATTCACCAAGAAGATAAGGAAACGTATCATGAAGACTATCATTATTATCAAAAGGAAAGACGTCAGCAGCGCAAGGAAAAAGTAGTAGAGCTGCCTTACCCGATCGATAAGCGTTCGATTAAGGCCAGATTCGAACACGGAGTACTGGAAATTACAGGTGATAAAGTCCAAATAGAAGGCCGCTCGATTGAGATTAATTAAGCTGAAGCAATTGCTATCAGCTTAGTTACCATTTGTGCTATAGTTAAGAAGTCAAAACGGTTCAACAAAGTTGGGCAACAAGAGATGACAGGGAATCAGCCTTGCCTCAGCAACCTGTTTGGAATAGTCTTTTTTGGGGCATATACATAGAGCCATTAACTTCAGAGAGGAGGCAGTGCAGATGCCCATTACACAATGGATTATTACAGCTATTCTTGTGTTTAACATCGTTTTGTCTTTGGCAATCGTCTTTCTGGAACGCAAGGATGCAAGGGCTTCTTGGGCATGGATTTTGGTTTTAACTTTCCTGCCATTAGCGGGATTTATTCTATATCTTATTTTTGGACGAAAGATTAGTAATAAGCCTATCTTTACATGGGATACGAAAAGTAAACTGGGCGTAAAAACAGCAGTACAGCATCAAATGCGTGAAATAGAGAACGGTACCTTTGTACTGGAAGATGAACGTTTGAATGATTACAAGGATTTATATTATTTACATTTGCGTAATAATGACGCCATTTTTTCCTATGATAATGATGTCGATATCTTTACAGATGGTAATCGTAAATTTGACTCTTTATTGAAAGATATTGATCAAGCGACCGATCATATTCATTTACAGTACTACATAGTACGATCTGATAATCTCAGCAAACGATTGACGGATGCTTTAGCACGCAAGGCACAAGAAGGGGTTGAGGTTCGTTTCTTATATGATGATTTAGGATCACGAAGGTTTAGTAAGAAACTGATCCGAAAAATGAGGCATGCTGGTGCAGAAGTCGAGGGCTTCTTCCCACCGTTAATACCAAAAGTCAATTTGAAGATTAATCACCGAAACCATCGAAAGATTGTGGTGATTGACGGTGAAATTGGTTATATCGGCGGTTTTAATATTGGCGATGAATATTTGGGCGAGGTGGAGAAGTTCGGCTATTGGCGTGATACACATTTGCGCATTACCGGCAGTGCAGTCAACCACTTGCAAACGAGATTTATTCTAGACTGGAATCAAGCTTCACGTAATGATATTGAATATAATGAGAGATATTACGCTGCGAAACCAGCTGGTAAAATTGGTATGCAGATTGTCTCCAGCGGACCAGATTCAGAATGGGAACAGATTAAACACGGTTATATAAAGATGATCATGTCGGCAAAAGATTACGTTTTTATTCAAACTCCTTATTTTATTCCAGATGAAAGTTTGCTTGATGCCGTCAAGATCGCTTGTTTATCAGGGGTGGATGTACGAATAATGATTCCGAACAAACCGGATCATCCATTCGTCTATTGGGCAACTTATTCTTATATTGGTGAGCTCCTGCAATCAGGTGCAACTGTATATATTTATCAACGTGGTTTCTTACATGCCAAAATGATTGTCGTCGACAGCAAAATTGCTTCTGTCGGCACAGCAAATATTGATGTAAGAAGCTTTAGTCTGAATTTTGAAGTCAATGCCTTTCTATATAATGAAACATTGGCAGAAATGCTGGTGGATGAATTCGAGAAAGACATGGATTATGCGACAGTGTTAACCTATGAGATGTATCAGCAGCGCCCAAGGATTATCCGTTTTAAAGAGGCTATTGCAAGACTGATTTCACCTATTTTATAGAGGTTGTTCAACAAGTCCAATCAAGATGACACGGCGAATTTCTGCGTTGGCAATAGGGGAACTTATACTAAGGTCGTCCACATCGTGTGGACAACGTAAAAGTCAACACATCCTGTGCAAGTTCGTTACTCACGTATGAAAAGCATACGTTCCGATTCTTGGAAAAGAAGTCACTTTTTCTGCGTGCAAGACCATCTCCTTGAAAAAGAGGGTCGCTTTTTCTGCGTGCAAGACCATCTGCTCAAAGGCTGTGTGCCTTGAACTTCGGCGTACAGGACGTACTAGTGCAGGTGTTATGACAGGACGTCATGTCAGTAGCCTGCCTACACACACGATGTGCTAGTATCGGTGTTGCAACATGATGTTGCGGACTTAACCGATGATGGTCCTTTTTATCGAACTTTTTGAACACGTACTTATAGAGAAAATGGCTTAGGGTATCACCTATAGAAAAATTACTCGTTCCATTTTTGAAGGATCAAGATAATAGACAGGGGTAATGAATACTTGAAAAAGTGAGGATGAAAAAGCCCACTGTATGGTAGTTTCATGCTGTGATTTTCGATTGGGGAAGGAAAGGGAGATAGGTAATGCGAACAATAAAAATAGAGGATTTGACAAAGACATATGGTGACAAAGAGTTATTTCATGCCATTTCTTTTGCCATTTCAGATCAAGATCGAGTGGGATTGATTGGTGTGAATGGGACAGGGAAGTCGACTCTGCTAAAAGTAATTGCCGGATTAGATGAGGCAGAGACAGGAATGATAGATTACCCTAATGATTATCAGATTGAATATTTGGATCAAGATCCATATTTGGCAGAGGGAGAGACCGTATTAGAACAGATTTATTACGGAGACGCAGATATCATGGTCGCTTTAAGAGCGTATGAAACCACATTACTGGAATTGGCAAGCGATCCAGAAAATCTGTCACTGCAGAAGCAGCTGTTAAACAGACAGGAGCGGATGGATCAGTTGGAGGCCTGGGAAGCCATGACCGTCGCCAAGACAATTCTCACCAAACTAGGTGTGCCTGCCTTTCATCAGCAAATCGCCAATCTTTCAGGCGGGCAGCGCAAACGAGTCGCCATTGCTAAGGCATTGATTCAGCCCGCTGACTTGTTAATCCTGGATGAACCAACCAATCATCTGGATAATGATACGATTGAGTGGTTAGAGGAGTACCTGCCGACCTACAAAGGGGCTATTTTACTTGTGACACATGACCGTTATTTTCTCAACCGTATAACCAACCGCATGTTTGAGTTGGATAAGGGCAACCTATATCAGTATCAAGGCAATTACCAAACCTTTCTTGAACAAAAAGCTTTGCGTGAAGAACAGGAATTACAAGCGGAGCAGAAGCATAAGAATATCTTGAAGAAAGAGATTGCTTGGCTGAGAGCCGGTGTAAAGGCACGAGGTACGAAACAAAAGGCAAGAATCGACCGTGTGGAATCGATGAAGGAGAAATCCTTTGATACGAATAAACAGTCATTTGATTTTCAAGTGGGCTCCAAACGGTTAGGGAAGAAAGTCATCGAAATAAAGGGAGTCAGTAAATCTTATCAAGGTAAGACTTTATTGGAGAATTTTGATTATTTAATCAAACCCGGTGATCGTCTCGGTATTGTTGGTGCAAACGGAAGCGGTAAGACAACGTTACTGCATATGATAGCTGGTTTTGTTGAACCTGATAGTGGTACAATAGAGATTGGAGAAACGGTAGCCATTGGTTATTATACCCAAGACCATCCAGCTTTAAATGAATCGGTTAAGGTGATTGATCTGGTGCGGGAAGTGGCTGACGTAGTCCGAACCGCAGATGGACAAGTGATTACTGCCGAACAAATGTTAGAGCGCTTCCTATTTCCGCGATCACAGCAGTGGACTTATGTGCGTAAGCTGTCCGGCGGGGAGCGGCGGCGATTATATTTACTGACGGTATTAATGCAGGAGCCGAATGTGCTGTTATTGGACGAGCCAACCAATGATTTGGATACAGAGACATTAACCGTACTGGAAGATTATTTGGAACAGTTCCCTGGCGTTGTGATTACTGTATCTCATGATCGTTATTTCTTAGACAAAACAGTAGAACAATTAATTGCTTTTACTGGTCAGGAGACACTGACAACTTTTTACGGTAATTATTCTGAATTTCGCGCAGCATACCGTGAAGAAGTGCACAAGCAGGAAAAGGAGAAACCACAGCATGCAAAACCAAAACGGGTAAAGAAGAAACTCTCTTACAATGAACAAAAAGAATGGGAAACAATTGAAGAAGACATCAGTGCACTGGAACAAGAACTAGAACAGGTAATCAGTGAGATAGAAGAGGCTGGCAGTGATATTGACAAAATTCAGCCATTATATGACAGACAGAACGAACTCGAAACCGAATTAGAACAAAAGATGGAAAGATGGGAAACCTTATCCCTTTTAATAGAAGACATGAAGGAGGAGTCCTAATGGTACAACAACAATTATTGGAGAAATATGCAACACTTGCTTTAAAAACAGGTGTGAACCTGCAGAAAAACCAAGCTTTAATGATTAATTCCTCAATCGAAGGGGCAGCATTTACGCGAATTGTTGCGCGTAAGGCATGGGAATTAGGGGCGAAAAATGTCCATATTAACTGGTCTGATGATCAGTTAACTTTATTGAAGTTTCAACATGCTCCAGAAGAAGTCTTAACTAATATCCCAGAATGGCAAATTGCTAAACAGTTATATTTTGCTGAAGATGGGGCTGCCTTATTATCGATTACCTCAGCCAACCCAGATTTATTAAAAGATGTCGATCCAGCGAGAATTGCTAAAGCGAACAAGGCTAGTGGAGAAGCAATGAAGGAATTTCGCAAATATATTATGAACGATCGTATTCCATGGTCGATTATTTCGATACCAAGTCAGGTATGGGCGGAGAAGGTTTTCCAAGATAAGCAAGCCGATGAAGCAGTAGAAGAGTTATGGGAGCAAATTTTCCGAATAGTACGGGTCGATCAAGAGGATCCAATTGCCGCATGGGAAAAACATAATCAAACGTTGAATCAGGCGTGTGAATACTTAAACAAAAAAGCGTATCAAGCGTTAGTGTTTAAATCAGAAGGTACCAACATCCGTTTTGGTTTGCCGAAGGGGCATATTTGGAAAGGTGGCGGAGCCAAAACACCTGACGGTAATCACTTCAATCCAAATATGCCAACTGAGGAAGTTTTTACAGTACCAGATAAATATCAAGTGGATGGAAAGGTAACGGCCACCAAACCACTTGTTTATGGAGGAAACATGATTGATGGCTTTCATTTAACCTTTAAAGAAGGGAAGGTCATAGATTTTGAAGCAGAGCAAGGCTATGAAACCTTGAAGCATTTGTTAGATACGGATGAAGGTGCGGTAAGATTAGGGGAGCTGGCACTTGTACCACATGCCTCTCCTATTTCACAGTCAGGCTTAATTTTCTACAGCACTTTATTTGATGAGAATGCTTCTTGTCATGTTGCCTTAGGAAAAGCTTATCCAACCAATTTGGAAGGCGGTTCTGAGATGGATGATGAGGCATTAGACAAGCACGGTGTCAATGACAGCCTAATACATGTTGATTTTATGATCGGTTCAGCCGATTTAGACATTGACGGCGAAACAGAGGACGGTCAGCTGGAACCTGTTTTCCGCCAAGGTGCATGGGCTATTTCATTTGAAGGATAACATATGGAAAAATCCGATCTTCTGCTGAAGATCGGATTTTTGCTTCAAGTATTAATTTCGGCCAAAAAGCGTTCTCCAAATTGTTCGAATTTCCGTTCCCCGACGCCGTGAATTTGAAGCATTTCTGACTTGGAAGCTGGCTGCACGGCTGCCATTTCTCGCAGGCTTTTATCAGAAAAGACCACATAAGGAGGGACACCTTGCTGGTCGGCCAGCTGTTTACGAAGTTTCCGCAGTTGTTCAAACAGGCTGAGGTCATAGTCCTGTCGTTCTGCTGATTTTACTTTTGCCTCATAAACAAATACCTGCTGTTCGCCGGTTAAAACTGATACAGCCTGTTGGTTTAATTTAAGAATCGGATATTTTCCGCCTATGGAACTTAAGAAATTCTCTGCCACTAAGAATTGGATGAATGACGTCACCTGTTTTTCGGTCCAGCTGCTCAATAAACCGTATGTTGTTAACGAATCGAATCGGAATTGTTTTACTTTTTTGTCATTGGAGCCTTTTAACACTTTAGCTACAATACTGGCACCAAACCGTTGATCCATGCGTTTGACACAGGACAAGACCATCTGTGCCTCTTTCGTTCGATCTACTTTCTCTGTATCTTGCTTGCAGTTAGAGCAACGGCCGCATGGTCCTGTTGCTGATACGCGATCATCAAAATAGTGCAAGATATACTGCTGCAGACACTGTTCGGTATGACAGTAATTAATCATCGCTTGAAGTTTATGGTATTCCTCATTCTGTTTCGCTTCCTCCATGTCTGATTGTTCAATCAAATATTTCTGCAGCTGGATATCCTGACCAGAGAACAGTAACACACATTGACTTGGCTCCCCATCCCTTCCAGCACGTCCAGCTTCTTGATAATAGCCTTCCAGATTCTTTGGCAGGGCGTAGTGGATGACGTAACGAACATTGGATTTATCAATCCCCATGCCAAAAGCATTCGTGGCAATCATTATTTTAGTGTTATCATGGATAAAGTCATTTTGTGCTTGTTTGCGTGTTTCTTCTGAAAGCCCGGCATGATACTTGCTAACAGAAAACCCCTTTTTCGTCAAAAAGTCGTAAAGCTGATCCACTTGTTTACGAGTGATTGCATAAATAATCCCGGTCTCCTCTTTATGAACGTTTAAGAAATCCGTAATATAGTGTTCCCGGTCTTGTCCTTTAATAATTTCAAAGGTCAGGTTTTTTCTGGCAAAGCCGGTGTTAACGACATATTCGGATGGGACAGACAAGAGCTGTTGTAAATCCTCAATGACAGCGGAAGTTGCTGTTGCCGTTAAACCAACTAGTACAGGGACATGATCTAGCTGCTGGACAGCCTCGATTACTGTACGATAACTCGGCCGAAAGTCGTGCCCCCATTGAGAAATACAATGTGCCTCGTCAAAGGCGATCAAGGAGAGGTCGATTTGATTAATTACGCGAAAAAAGGAAGGGGAGTCAAATCGCTCTGGTGCCACATAGACAAATGTATAACGTCCACGACGAATAGCTGCCAAACGAGTTGCTTGTTCTTCTGGCGTCAACGAACTGTTAATATAGGTAGCTTCAACACCGATGGCCAGCAGAGCGTCAACTTGATCTTTCATTAAAGAGATCAATGGAGAGATAACAATGGCTGTTCCCTTTTTCGCCAGTCCCGGTATTTGATAACAAATGGATTTTCCGCCGCCGGTCGGCATAATGGCTAATGTCGATTGGTTATGTAACAGGTTCTCGACAATCTGTTTCTGCCCATCACGAAATTGATCATAACCATAATATGTTTGCAGCAGCTGTAATGGGTTCATATATAATCACTCCTTATTGACTTCTTATGAATGGAAATAAAACAAAGGCCGTTACAGTATCTACTGAACAGCCTATAGAGATAGTTCTATACAAAAAACTACTGATCCACGCTTCTTCATTATAATTCAACTTTCGCACATATAAACAGGCGCGCACCTTACTATCATTAGCGTAAACCTATTCTCTCTTATCATTATTTTGACTGAATAAGCATGTAAAAACTCGCTCCGGTCAACCACTTCGCTTTTCGTGGGCACGGTCTCAGCTAACTTGAAAAGAAGAACACTTTTTCAAGCGGATCTTCAACCCGTGCTGTTCCCACAGAAGTCTGCGTGGTTGACCTCCGCTAGGAAATAGTTCTACAATTCATGCAAGAAATAGCATCATGATTGTATGATCCCTAGAACAGCTTACCTGATGACTTCTTATGAAAGAAAATAGGACAACATCACACTCAAGTTGCTTTTCACCCTTATGCCCCCAATGATGAGGAAACTTTATAATCAACGCTCCCTAGTTATTCCTAAAAGAATAAGCCTCTTGACAGCCCCATCCACATCCTGCCACTTTTCAAACATCTGTTATCTACTTATCATTTCTATATGAACTGGCAGAGGGTGTACTGACATGTTAAGACTCCCAGCGTTGTAAAAGCAAACCGTAGCGGAGGCCGACCGTTTCGACTCCGGAGGGATTCACATGATCTGAAGATCCACTTTTGTCAAGTGATCTTCTTGGCAAAAGTTAGCTGAAGAGCATGCCCCTCGGCAGGTTAAAACCGCGGCGTCCTGCCGCAACACCTGCACTAGTACGTCCTGTACGTCGGAAAGCGAAACGGTCAGCCGCAGCGGTTGCTTTGCTCTCGATACCTGCCATACGTTAAAACAACTTAACATGAAGTACGGTAGCGAAACATGCGTTGCTTTCTTTGTCAAGAAGTCAATGGAAGTAACTACAAATACTTGTGTCTATGGACACTATGCCGTTTTTCGAGGTGCGAAAGTGGCTCTTTATTTATTCTCAGACTGCAATTGCTGCCGAAGTTTCTTAATTTGTTCTTCGATTCGTTCTAACTCCTCTTCATTGCCTTTTGTACCAGCTCCAACATAGACCAATTTTTCTAAATCAGCTGATAACCTGGCATGATCTGCCTTCAAATCTTCTATTTCTAACTCTATTTCGCGTCGGTTCATTATCCATCACTCCAATAGATTAATCACACCGTTTATAAAAGGAAAGCCTCTTTATATGGGGTGGAGGTTTTTCATTACTATAAGCGTAATAGAAACTAATTTTTTTAGCAAGTAACAAAAAAGCTGTTTTGCTATTTTATTTTTCAGAGTGTCTTAGCAATTCGCGAGGATTTTAGATTATTTGTGAGGATTTTATATGATATAGCAGTCTCTTCCAGTCATTTTTGGTATATGCGATTATATGTCTTTTATTAATAGTTAATCAAGTCATAGTCCATTTGAGTGCAATGACACATTTCTGTAATATGTTTATTATGACTTAGCAAGATAAGTCCTTATAGAGGAGGAAAAATAGATTGAAATTTTTTCGTTTGATTGATAAAGCTGTTATGAAGTTGGAAGAGTTTATCTTATGCTCTGCCATTATTATCATCTCAATCATGATTATTGGAAATGTTATTGCAAGAGAAATCTTTCACTCAGGTATGTTTTACTTTGCCTATGAAGTGAGCCAATTTGCTATCGTGATAGCTACCTTTATGGGGATTGCGTATGCAGCAAGAAAAGGAAGGCATATCAGTATGTCGGCTTTTTATGACTTTGCTCCTTTTAAGGTGCGTAAAGTAATGATGATCGTGATTAACTTTGCCACGGCAGTTGTACTATTTGTTATGGCGTATTACTCCTATCACTTTGTTTTGTTTGAGTATAACACGGGGGCGATTACGACTTCGCTAGAAATGCCTAGGTATATCATGGCTGTATTCTTGCCATTGGGATTCCTTACTGCAGGCATTCAATACTTACGTAATACGTATATCAATTTCACCGCTAAAGCAAGGGATAAGGTATATTTAGGTATTGATGCCGTAGATTATAACGACAAGGAAAAGACAGAAGTTAAATTAGAGGATATGAAAATATAACAATTCGTATCATAAAAAATGTAGGGAAAGGATAAAACAATGATTGTAACGTTATTGTCCATCATGATTATTTTATTGCTGTTAAATTTTCCAATGATGATTCCTTTAATATTAGCTCCATTAGTAGTCATGCTCGTATTCAATCCCAACTTAAGCATGGACCTATTAATGAAACAGCTGATTACGGGAATTGAGTCACCAGTATTACTGTGTGTGCCTTTGTTTATTTTTGCAGCAGATATTATGACATCAGGTAAGACATCACAAAGATTGCTAGACTTTGTTGGTTCCTTTGTTGGTCACATTCGGGGAGGATATGGAGTGACAACTGCGGCAGCTTGTTCTTTGTTCGGCTCTATTTCTGGTTCCACACAAGCAACGGTTGTAGCAGTAGGGCGTCCAATGAGGGAACGAATGTTAAAAGCAGGCTATAAAGATTCTAGTGCCATTGCTTTAATTATTAACTCGAGTGATATCGCAATGATGATTCCGCCTAGTATCGGGATGATCATTTATGGTTTAGCAGCAGGATCAGGTGTATCGATCGGAGACCTTTTTATTGCTGGGATTATCCCAGGATTAATGATTTTTGTTGCATTTTCCATTTATAGTGTTATTTATGCCAAGGCGAAAAATATTCCATTAGCTGAGCGAGTTGGCTGGGCTGATAGATTTAAATATTTCCGTAAGGCTTTATTACCATTAGGCTTTCCTGTATTAATTATTGGTGGTATTTATCTAGGATGGTTCACACCTGTTGAAGCTTCGGGTATCTCTGTTTTATATGCATTAATCCTCGAAATGTTTATCTTTAGATCTATTCCGTGGAAAAAACTACCAAGTATTGCCTTGTCCACTGGTTTAGTTACATCTGCCGTATTCGTATTGGTTGCTGGCGGGCAGTTATTCTCATGGGTCATTGGTTATGCGAGGATTCCACAGCAAATCTCAGATGCTGTACTAGGGACAGATCCAAGTGCAATTTATGTATTGATTATCGTAAGTATTTTCTTTTTTATCGGTTGCTCTTTTGTCGATCCGATTGTTGTTATTCTGATTTTAACGCCGATTTTTGCTCCGGCAGCAGAAGCAGCAGGAGTTGACCTGATTCATTTAGGGGTTATTATTACCTTCCAGGTTGCATTAGGGTCAGCGACACCGCCGTTTGGGGTCGATATATTTACAGCTAGTGCTGTATTTAACAAACCGTATTTAGAAGTAATCCGAAGTACACCGCCATATATTTTAATTTTACTAGTTATCGGGGTATTGTTGATTTTCTTCCCGCAGCTATCGTTAGTACTAATCAATTAAATAAAATGACTTAGCAGTCATTTTATATAAAGTAAAGCTTCTGTCGCCAGGAAATTAGAGTCTTATGCTGGTGGAGAGCGAAACTATCAAGGTGTTAACAGCCGTCAGCTTCTCCATGTCTTTGCTTTTGAGGCGAGGCTTACGGACGATTAGCATCGTAGTAAAAAATAGGGGGGATTTATTATTATTAGTAAAAAGTTTGGTTGGATGTTTGTTGCTGTAATGGTATTGACATTGATTCTAGCTGCCTGTGGTGGAGACAACGGCGGTAATGCAGAATCAGATAATGGTGGAGATTCTGGAGACGGCAGTTTCCCAGAAGAATCATGGCAATTTATAACAGAAGAGGTTCAAGGAGAAGTACAGTATGAGTATGCCGCAGAATTTGCTGACCGTATAAGTGAGAAAACAGATGGTGCAATCACTATTGAGCCGCTTGAATTTGGTGCGCTAGGCAGTGAGGTAGACCAGTCACAATTGTTACAGCAAGGTGGTGTGGAATTGGCAGTTATGTCTCCTGGTTTTACAGGCGGACAGGTATCAGATGGGCAAATTTTCTCACTGCACTATTTCTTCCCTTCAGATCAAGAGCTGGTACAACAGGTATTAACAGAAAGTGAAGCACTGAATCAGGATATGCGTGCCAAATATGAAGAGCATAATATTACACCACTTTCTTTCTGGACAGAAGGTGCGATGGCATGGACGAGTAATATTGGTATTGAGTCCCCTTCTGACTGGAATGGACTAAATATGAGGGTGCAGGAATCACCGTTAATGCGTGAGTCATATGCAGCATATGGTGCTACTGTGCAATCGATGAGTCAAGGTGAACTCTATACGGCATTAGACCGCGGAACCGTTGATGCACAGGAGAACCCACTATTTTATATTGAGTCTGCAAGCTTTAACGAAGTACAAGATACGATTACTATTTCAAATCATAACAACTATGTAGCAATGACAACTGTTAATACAAGTTGGTATAATGATCTTGATGACAATGTAAAAGCAGTACTGGATGAAACGGTAGAAGAGATGCAAGATTGGGTATTTGACGAACAGCTGACACAGAATCAAGCGGCACTGGAAGCAATGGAAAATGATGACCGCAACCCAATTGAGGTTATTGAGTTAACAGATGACCAAATTGCAGAATTTACAGAGGTTGCAGAACCGGTACACCAATATTATCGCGAGGAAGTATCAGGTATTGACCCGGAAATCTTTGATAAGCTCCAGCAAGAAATTGCCGATATTGCCGGAGAATAAATGTAGTAACACCCACTTTTCAGATATCTCAAAGTGGGTGTTACTGCGTATTACGCTGCTAATTATTTTTGTGGTTCTAAATACAGCTGCAATTGGTAATTATCTTGCGTATGCAGAGAATGTTGCTGAACCTCAGCTTAAAAACTATCATAGCACTAGATGATACGAACATTGCCAGCTTTGACAACAGCTGAATTCGTTTTCATTGACTAATTACTATTCTATTAATATACTAAAATGAAGGAAGTATCACATTTTTTTTGGAGGAGATGATGCAGTGAAGACGACGATTAGGAAATGTACGTTAGATGATTTGCAATTGCTTCAACAAATCGGAACGGAAACGTACAATGAAACGTATAGCCATTTAAATACACCAGAAAATATGAATGAATATTTAGAACAAGCCTTCAACATAGAGCAGCTTACGAAAGAATTATCTAATCCATCTTCTACGTTCATATTCCAATATGTGGATGATGTCTTAGCCGGTTATTTGAAACTAAACGAAGGCGATGCACAGACATACAATGTAGGTGATGGCGCAATGGAAGTGGAGCGGATTTATGTCAGAAGTCTTTTCCATGGACGCGGCTTAGGAAAGGGCTTATTAGAAACCGGAATTGAACTAGCGAAAGAGCGTGACAAAAACGAGATCTGGCTGGGTATATGGCGCAAGAACAAGAATGCGATTGATTTTCACAAAAAAATGGGATTTGAAGCAAGGGGCACATATTCTATTTACATTGGGGATGAAGAGCAAACTAATTATGTAATGGTGAAAGAATTAAAATAACGCTTCTTTCAAACAGAAATAAATGAAACGAGGCTGGAGAATAAATGTTCATCGGATATAAGTCCAATGATTCCTTTTATCCTGCTGCTTCGACTACTCCTTTTTTAGTAAATAAGGTAACTTAGGCTTTCGCCAACTGGTGGCGAAAAGCCATAGTAGCCTTACCTTCTACATTCTATAATAAATCCGGATCCTCTTCCGGGTGTTTTATTTTCCATTCATGATAAAAATGCGCAATCATTGTTTTGACAACAGCATAGGCAGGAATAACAAAGAGTACACCGAGAAAACCAATTACTGCCCCTGCGGCCAAAATCAACGTGATAATCGTTAATGGGTGCATAGATAATTTTTTACCCATTATATTTGGGGAGATGACACTGCTCTCAATTTGCTGTGCAATAACCATAACCAGTGTTGCCCAAATGGCCATGATCGGTTCTTGAAAGAAACCAACAACAACAGCGGGTACCGCTGATAAAAAAGGGCCGATAAACGGGATGAAATTCATCACCAAACCGAACAATGCCAAGGAAAGGGAGTAATCCAAGCCAATAAGTACGTAACCAAGATAGAGCATGGCACCTACACAGACACTTACGATAAATTGACCTTGAATAAAGGAAGCCAATGTGGCATTTACACTTGCGGTCAGCTTGTTGAAGCTTTTCGCACGATGAGAGTTCATAAATTGAGTAATAAAAGGTACAAACTTATGCCCGTCTTTTAACATAAAGAACAAGAAGAATGGAATCAAGAAGAAGGAAAAAATAAAACTAAACACAGTTCCAAGCGTGCTTATAATGCTTGTCGCAATACTTTCTGCATAAGAACCTAAGTTGTTGGTGATGTTTTCAATAGTATCCTCGAACTGTTCTGGAATAATATTTTGATTATCCTGCCATAATCCTTGGGCATTATCAACCATTTTTGGAATATTGTCAATCATATTGGAGAACTGTACTTGGACGGTTGGTGCAATGAATATGAAGCTAATCGTGATCGCTCCAATAATAATAAGGAAGACGATGACTGTGCCACCTATTCGTGTGATCTTCTTTTTCTCAAGCCAGTTTACGACGGGATTGGTTATGTAATAAATAATCCCGGCCCCGATAATAGGAACGGCAATGGCAGTAACATAGTCTACAATCGGTTCGAAGATAAATTTAGTTAAGTACATCAAATAAATTAACGCAAAGATTAAAATAAGAGAAAATATCATCCTATTCCACTTGTTTTGAAACACCTTATCACAGCCTTTCTGATAGTATATGCACATTGTAACATAGAGTATGTTTCCTAGGGTGGCAAGAGTATGCTACTATTAACAGTGAAATAAGTTGAAGGAGGATACAGCATGAATTGGCAAGATAATTGGAGGAGATGGAACACATTTGCTGATTTAGAGCCAGCATTACAACAAGAACTTGCGCAAATGGCAGATAAGGAAGCAACCTTGGAAGATGCGTTTTACACAAATTTATCGTTTGGAACGGCAGGAATGCGCGGGGTATTAGGTCCGGGGACCAATCGGATGAATATCTATACTGTTCGCAAGGCTGTGGAGGGATTGGCTAACCATATCAAGAAAAAAGGAGAAAAAGCTCAAAAGGCTGGAGTGGTTATTGCCTATGATTCTCGTTATATGTCCCAAGAATTTGCGATCGAGGCAGCACGCGTGCTTGGTGTACATCAGATTAAAACCTATATTTTCGAATCATTACGTCCTACACCATTACTATCATTCGCTGTTCGTTATTTACATACTGCGGCAGGTATTATGATTACAGCAAGTCATAATCCGCCTGAATATAATGGTTTTAAGGTTTATAATGCAGATGGAGGCCAAATGCTATCAGAGGAGGCTGCTGCTCTTGTCCATGAGGTCAGTCTAGTCAAAGATGAGTTGGCCATACCTGTGCTAAGCCAGCAGCAGGCAGAACAAGCAAGATTATTAGAATGGATTGGTCAGGAAGTAGATCAAGCGTATCTAAAGGAAGTAACCACTATTAGAAAGCAAGTACAAGACAACCAGCTTCAAGTTGTCTTTACACCACTTCATGGGACAGCACATGATTTAGTGCTGGCAGGATTAACACAGCTGGGGATAGATCAGGTCCATGTGGTAAAGGAACAAGCAGAGCCTGACCCGGATTTCTCAACAGTTGTATCGCCAAATCCAGAGGAGCATCAAGCATTTGAGCTGGCGATAGAACAAGGTACAGCTATTGGTGCCGATATTCTGATTGGAACAGATCCAGATGCTGACCGTCTGGGAGTAGCGGTAAGACAAGCTGATGGTTCGTTTTCTATCTTATCAGGTAACCAGTTAGGTGCTTTGCTCTTGGATTATACGTTGTCTCAAATCAGTGAAGATCAGCGAAAAGATGGTGTATTTATCAAAACAATCGTAACAACAGAATTGGGCAGAGCCATTGCCGATTATTATCGAGTAGAAACAATGAATACACTTACAGGTTTTAAGTATATCGGAGAAAAAATCAAACAATTTGAGACTGAGAAACGACATTTTCTATTAGGTTATGAAGAGAGCTATGGTTATTTAATTGGTGATTTTGTTCGTGACAAGGACGCCGTTCAGATTGCTGTAGCAGTCTGTGAAATGGCGAATTTCTGGAAAAGAAAAGGAGAAACACTGTTAACTGTACTGGAAAAGTTATATCAACGCCATGGGTTTTATATGGAGCGGTTAGATTCACTGACATTGAAAGGAAAAGAAGGCGCAGCGCAGATTACTAAGATTCTGGAAGATATTCGTGAGCATCCTTTTCAACAGTTAGGCGGATTGGCTGTTTTGGCAATAGAAGATTTTCAAAGCGGTAAGCGTCAGTTAATTGCTGCTGGTGAAGAGGAGCACATCGATTTACCAACAGCAAATGTAGTTAAATTTCTGCTGGAGCAGGATACTTGGGTATGTTTCCGGCCGTCGGGAACAGAGCCGAAGATGAAGAGTTATTTTGGCGTGAAAACAGACAGCCGGGAAGCGAGCAATCAGCTGTTAGAACAAATTCAAGCAGAAGTGACTGCAAGGATAGAGGCCATTATCAAGTAGTCATTATTCTGTGCATATCAGGGCAAAGCTCATCTATGGGGAGCTTTGTCCTTTTTAATAAGATCAGAAAGGATATAATTTTTCATGAGTTCATTCATATTCAAGAATAGCCATGTCCAGCTCCAAGCGCCAAACTTTATAGATTTCACGTTACGACCTACCATAAGTGAACATTGGCTTCTTCTGTTGTTGTGTTTCCTTTATCTCCGTTGTGACGCTCCAATCTCTACGTTTTTAAAAGGGCGCTTTGCGCTTTTCGTTATACGTTCTCAAATAACTTTTGACCAACATGGATAAAAGCATGGTAAACTAGAAATATTCAGCAGCTGATAAGCACGCTTATTATAGGTATAACCGCTGTGGTCCTCGCAGTGGTTGGTTTTCTGGGTGAAATAGAAAGAAAGGAAGAGTCATATGATTTTGGGTAAACTGTTTCGATCACGTCTCGTGTATCGCTATATTATTTCTTACATCTTTGTATTCTTAATTCCTTTCATTTGTCTAAGCCTGTTTATCTACTATCAATCAGCTTCAAGTCTCCAGAAAGAAATTGAGCAGTCCAATGTTAATAAACTGGAACAAGTAGAAACAATCACAAATGAACGAATTAATGAACTGGAAAAGATGGCCTCAAGCATTGCTTATACGCCAGGATTGTCTCCATATATGGTTAAGCATGGTTACTATGGAGGCGAGGCAACAAAAGAACTTCGGACATTTAAAGAGAATAGTTCGATTATTGGTGAGGTATTTGTTTATTATTATGATCAGGATCCATTTCTATATTCTTCAAATGGTCCATATACGTTCCAAAGCTTGTTACAACACAGCTATCAATTTGAGACACTGACAGCAGAAATGTTAAAAAAGTCCCTGCATGAGAAGATACCTAATGTCTTATTACCCGATAAAGTTACTTTTAGAAATGGGACACAAGAGCAGGTAATGGCATTTATTTATCCCATTGCCCCTGGAAATCCGAACCCTTATGGGGCGGTTATGTTTTTTGTGCAGGAATCTTTGCTCACCAATCTGATTGAAAATATTTTAAATGATTTTCAAGGAAGTACATACATCTTAGACGAAAATCAGCAGCCGATTGTATCCGCTGTCAATGGAGACGGGTTAGCTTGGGAGCATTTAGCACAAGATGTATTACAGCAAAAAGGTGTCCATACACTCCAATTAGACAACAAAGAATATTCCATATCATCTGTTACCTCAGAAGTCAGCGGCTGGACCTTTGTGACCATTATGGATACCGATCAATTTACCGATCGAGTTATACAGCAGGAAACGTTATGGGGTGTATTGTGTATGATCTTGCTGATTATTGGTGTGACGGTTGCCGTGCTGATGGCTCAGAATCAATACCGGCCAATTGAACGGTTAGCAAAACTTACCAAAAATAATCAGCCTGCTGCTAACTGGAGTGACAGGAATGAAATCGAGACGATTCATCAAACGATAGCCGACATGATGGAAGACCGTCAACAGTTATCAGAGACGATTGATTTACAAGAGCCTTATGCCAAAGGCCAACTGTTACATAATATGTTGAAAGGGAATTTTTCTAATGAAGATACCATTGATGAATTGTTAGCGGCACTGCATATGTCGATGCACCAAGGGCCTCATTTTGTGATGATTATAGAATGGATGTCAGATGTACCTGATCGAGATCCATGGATGTCTTCCCTTTTGGATTCTTTATTACCAATGTGACGATAAACGAAGTAGAATTACTAGAACCGGATATGTTTGCTCTTATTATCAGTTTGGAAGAAGAGGGGGACAGACAGCAGCAGCGCAGAGATATAGCTGTTCATGTTAAGCATAAATTGATGGAAGAACTGGCTATGCCGCTAAAAGTAATGGCCATCGGTAATTATTGTGAGGAAAAAAGGTATATTAATCGATCCTTTATTGAGGCACTTACAGCCTTAGAGTATAAAATGACCGTATCGCCAGGCAGTCTTCTTTATTTTGAAGAGTTGGGTTCTGTACATCAAGGAGCATCTGGTTATCCCCAAGAAGATCAGCTGAAGCTAGCTCAAAGTATCAAAGAAGGCGACGCTATTGTGGCGATGGAAACATTAGATACTATTTTGGATAATCTCTTGCAGTTAGACCTGTCTGTACAAGCGTTGCGATATATTTGTTTTGATATTATTAATAGTGTAATAAAAACAGCCATGGAATTAGGTGTTACCAATAACATGGATATTTTCCGAGAAATAGGTGAATTTGACTCGATAGGATCGCTCAAAAACTCACTCCAGCCTATTATTTTAAAAATGTGCCATCGAGTTGAGGAAAAAAAGGAGAGTCGCAGCGAGCATTTACGCAAAGAAATTTTGGCTTTTATCCATCAGCATTATAAGGAGTTTGATCTAAGTTTAGAACGTTTGGCAGATCATTTTCATTTGTCAGTACCGTACCTTAGTAAATTTATTAAAGAACAGACAAGGGAAACCTTCACACAATATGTCTTGAACTTACGAATGAAGGAGGCGAAGAAACTGTTAAGAGATACAAATCAGCCAATTAAAGCGATGGTCGAACAAATTGGCTATAAAGATGTTGCGAATTTCACCAGAAGGTTTAAACAAATAGAGCAAACAACTCCTGGTCAATATCGAAAATTAACAAAGTAAAGAGGTTGTTCAAAAAGTACAATAAAAATGATGCATCGAATGTCTGCGTTGGCGGTAGAGGAACTTCTACTAAGAACGTCCACATCATGTGGACAACGCAGAAGTCAACACGTCCTGTGCAAGTCCGTTACTCACGTATGAAAAGCATACGCTTCGTTCCTTGGAAAAGAAGGTCGCTTTTCTGGCGTGTAAGATCGTCTGCTCAAAGTACGCCGCCTTGAACTTTCAATGTACAGGATGTGCTAGTATCGGTGTTGCAACACGATGTTGCGAACTTAACCGATGATGGTCCTTTTTATCTAACTTATTGAACACGCACGTAAATGGACATCTGTCTGTTATGGAATTGGTACTAATTGTTCATAACCCCTCATCTCAAGAGATATGAAAATCGAATACTAAAAACGAGATGGGGAAACGGCAGATTTGAAATATAGCGGAAGGAGCATGGTGCTATTTGTAAGTGAGTGAAGTTGAACAAACAATAAATGGAAAACGTACTGCTGCAGGCAGGTTGTTTATAATACAGCTGTTCTATAAAAATCTACATATCTTGATTAAATATCACATAGCTGATCACAAGAAAAGAATAAGGAATACAGTAGATTGTTTAAGGAAACAAGCTCCCTATATTAAATTTTACATATTGCTTACAAGCAAACTTATTCCTAAAATGAGGATTAAGTGAAAAGCGCTTTCATTTAGAATGTTCATAAGGGAGAGGTTGAGATGAAGAGAAAGATCAGCACAAGTGTGTGGATCATTTTAATAGGAATCATTTTTTTAACTGCTTGTAATGCGGATAGTGATAATCAAGAATCAGCCGGTTCAGCTGATGAATCAGATATAGCGATTAATGAAACAGGTTTTCCAATTGTAGATGAACCATTAGATATGACGATGATGGGACCAGGTACAGGTTTGGCAGAATGGGCTGACATGGCTGTGCTGCAGGAATATCAGGAAATGACTAATATTCATTTTACATTTGACACACCGCCTTTAAGTGATTTTCAAACAAAATTGAATTTGGCATTTGCCAGTGGTGATGTGAAGGATGTGATCTATGGTGCTGGTTCTGATAACCTGACACCTGGAATGGAAGTCGATTATGGCGAGCAGGGTATATTGCTTCCTTTAGAGGATTTAATTGAGGAGCATGCACCAAATATTCAGAAACTGTTTGAAGAGGATCCTGATGTGAAGAAATCTGTGACAACTCTTGATGGCCATATTTATTCTTTGCCCCGGGTTTCCAGAGGACCAACTGCAGCATGGGCACTGGGACCAATGTGGTACAATGGAGAGTGGTTAGATGCCTTAGGTGTGAAAGAATTGCCAAAAACGACAGATGAATTTTATGAATTATTAAAGCGTTTTAAAGAGGAAGATCCGAATGGCAATGGAGAAGCCGATGAAATTCCATTAATAGATACCCAAGAACGTCATACACGTCTATGGTTAATGGGAGCCTTTGGATTGAAGGAATGGGGAATTGAAGAAGTAGACGGCACTGTAAGATATACTCCAATTACCGAAAATTACCGTGAATATCTTGCTTATATGCATAAGTTATATGATGAGGGATTATTAGATCCAGAAACTTTTGCACAAACGAATGAGCAAAAAACTGCCAAAGGTCAAAATAATCAAGTCGGTGTATTTCAAGCTTGGTTCTCTTTCTTTACAACTGGTCAATCCGAAGCAGAGGCCATGAATAACCCGATGTTCCAACCGCTGGTAAGTGATTTAACGGATGAACCAGTTATTCCACGTAACACGACAATAGGCAGAGGGACCTTCTCTATTACGAAGGACAATCCTAACCCAGAGGCTGCCATTCGTTGGATAGATTATTTTTACTCGCAGGAAGGATTTGATTTTCTAGCACAGGGACCAGAGGGCTATCTCTGGGAATGGGATAATGAGGAAGAAGGTACCAAGACATGGTTCGAGGCACCAGAAGGATACGAAACAACGGAGGACTATCGTGGTACATTGACACCAAACTATGGTATTTCTGCTCCCGGCCTAGTTGTTCCAATAACAGGAAAAGAGGATTCAGATTTTGACAAATTTATTAAAGCAGAAACAGCAGAAAAAGTAGAACCATATGCAGAAGTGCCTTTTCCTTTAGTCTATTTATCTAACGAGGAACAAGCAGAGATTAATTCCATTGAAGTGGACTTACAATCCTATGTAGAACAAATGGAAGCAAAATTTATTACGGGAGTGGAACCATTATCAAAATGGGATGCTTATGTAGAAACGATTGAGAATATGAATATTGGGAAATATGTAGAGGTTCATCAAGCAGCTTACGATCGTTGGGCGGCCAATTAGTTAGTAAACACAAAGGAACAGGCAAGGCGATTGCCCTGTTCCTGGTGTATATATAATAGGGGGAATACATAATGTCAACGAAACAACCAAACATACTTTTTATTTTAACAGATCAACAGCGTATTGATACACTGAAGGCCTATGGCGGAATCGTTTGCCAAACGCCTCATATCGATCAGTTGACAGAAGAAAGTGTCGTTTTTGATAATGCTTATGCTAGCTGTCCGGTCTGTACACCGGCAAGGGCTTCGATACAGACAGGCCTGTTTCCGCATAACCATGAAATGCGAAATAATACATCGGAACCTGGCTGTAAGTATGATGCCTTGCCAAACAAAGACACACTACTTAGTAACCGACTGAAGGAGCAACAGTACAACATTGGTTATACCGGTAAATGGCATCTGGGGTGGGGACCTACGGAAGTGGGCTATCAAGGAGATGATTTCCCAGGCCATGGTGCTGGCGGACATGGGTATGAGCAATATCATCAATATTTAAAGGATAATAATTTGGAAGTCACGTATGCCAACAAGATCAGTGGTCATTACAAGGGACATTACGCAGCAGAAGTAACTTCTCCAGTAGAGACAACTGTGGAGTACTTTTTGACAGAACAGGCGATTCAATATATCGATACATTTCGTCAAGCGGACAATCCGTTCTATTTCCAGTTGAACTTCTGGGGACCTCATGAACCATATGTGGCGACCACCAAACATTTAGATTTGTATCGGGATTTAAAACTAGAGCCATGGGAGAATTTCGTTGATCCATCTACTAATAAACCTGCCATTCATGATGTCAAACGTGCGGAACATCAAGACTGGGAGACCTTCGAACCTTATATAAAACATTACTTTGCAAGTACCAGCTTGATTGATGAGCAAATCGGACGATTATTTGATTATTTAAAAGAGCATGACTTATATGATAATACCATTATTATTTTCTCAGCAGATCATGGAGAATCTTTAGGCATTCATGGCGGTTTGTGTGACAAGAACTTCTTCATGTATGAGGAAACCTGTCATATACCATTGATTGTTAAACCACAAAGCCAACTAGCTAATTCTAGACGTGAATCAAATTTCGTCGGAACTTGTGATATCTATGCCAGTTTGTTACATTGGGCTGGAATACCGGAACAGGAAATTACAGGAGATGGCCGCTCATTTGTACCGCTTGTCAATCAGCAGCCAGTGCAGGACTGGCCGGAATATGCCGTAACAGAAGGTAACGGCTTGGCAGGTATTCTCTATACACAACGGATGATTCGTCATGGCCAATTTAAATATATCTTTAACTGCGGGGATACGGATGAATTATATGATTTGGCCCAAGATCCGTATGAATTAAGCAATGAAGTAGACAATCCAGACTATCAGCAGACATTGGCAGAATTGCGTGTATTATTGGCGGAATGGATGGAAAAGCATAAAGATAATGCATTAGAGCAATATCAAGATTTACGCATAAATGCATAACAATAGCATATAAAAGGGAGTGGATGATTTGCCGAAACCAAATTTTATTATTTTTTATTGTGATGATCTTGGTTATGGTGACTTAGGTTGCTATGGTTCTGATGAGATAAAGACACCGAACATTGATCAATTGGCTTCAGATGGAGTAAGGTTTACCAATTGGTATTCTAACTCTCCAGTTTGTTCTCCATCTAGAGCTGCCTTGCTGACTGGAAAATATCCGATGCGGACAGAGGTTGACCAAATCTTAAGCGGACAAAGGGGAGCGGCTGGGTTATCCAGTGATCATCAGAGTTTACCATCCATTGCGAAAGAGAATGGTTATCGGACAGCTATGTTCGGGAAATGGCATTTAGGGACAACACCAGAAACAAGGCCAAATGCACATGGTCTTGATGAATTCTTTGGCTTTCATGCAGGCTGTATTGATTATTTCTCGCATATCTTTTATTGGGAAGGCCTTCCAGTCCACGATTTATGGGAAAATGAAGAAGAAGTCTGGAATAATGGCAAATATATGACCGAATTAATTACGGAAAAAGCGGTCCAATTTATTCAAAAGCAAGGTCAAGATGACGACCAGCCATTTTTCTTATATGTGCCGTATAATGCACCTCATTATCCTATGCATGCGCCAGCGAAATATATGGAGCGTTTTAGCCATCTGCCTTGGGATCGCCAGGTGATGGCAGCCATGATCTCGGCAGTAGATGATGGAGTAGGCGAGATTATCAATGCCTTAAAACGTACGGAACAATACCAAGACACCGTGATTTTCTTCTCCAGTGATAATGGGCCATCTGTGGAGGTCAGAAACTGGCTGGATGGTACGGCTGATAAGTATTATGGAGGAGATGCGGGGATTTTTACCGGGCATAAGGGAAGTCTTTTTGAAGGAGGAATCCGTGAGCCAGCTATTTTGAGTTATCCTGCGAAGATTCCTGCCGGACAAGTTTCCGATCAAGTCGGAGTGATGATGGATATCTTGCCAACCTTTATCGAATTGGCTGATATGACGCCTGCGAATCAGCAAATAGATGGTGAGAGTGTGGTCGAGCTGGTGACAAACCCTCAAGCGGAGAGCCCCCATGAACAAGTTTTTTGGGAGTATAATGATCAGCTAGCCGTCAGGCAAGGGAAATGGAAACTTGTTTTAAATGGAAAGCTCGACTTTGAAGAGGTAGCGGAAGACACGATCTTTTTAAGTGATTTGGAACAGGATCCGGGTGAGCGAATCAATTTGGCAGCCCAGCAGCCAGAGCTAGCGGAACAAATGAAGAGCGATGCCCTGGCGTGGTATGACCAAATAACAGCTGATAGAGAATAAAAAAAGTAAATCTTGCCAAACTAAGGATGACCACAAGAAGACTGGGTCATCCTTTCTTCTTTGAAAACAGAAAAGCGGCAATTATTTTTTTAAAGTTTGAAAAAAGTTATAAATAGCTAGTCCTACGGTATTTTACAGCTGGAATATTAATAAATGGTGGTTAGAGGAAAGCCCTTTTTGAAAATTTTTGTTGACAACTGGCACAAAAGGGACTATATTTAGAACATAAATAAAGGGGAGTAGCTGTACAATAAATGTCGTCATTTCGAGAGACATCTCCGGCATTATTGGCAACTCGACGTTGTTAGCGAGACCTTTACCACTGTTGATGGTAAAGGTCTCGTTTTTTGTGATCTTTACCAGTGATGGTGGAGATCATTTTTTTTTCTCAAAAAAGGAGATGGGACAAAGTGGAGTTACTCTTAGAGTATGGTTGGGTATTACTTGTTTTAATTGGTTTAGAGGGGATTTTGGCTGCTGACAATGCGCTCGTATTGGCGATTATGGTAAAGCATTTGCCGGAAGAGAAGCGGAAGAGGGCATTGTTCTATGGACTGGCCGGGGCATTTGTCTTACGATTTGCTTCCTTGTTTGTGATTTCCTTCTTGGTCGATGTTTGGCAAGTGCAGGCAATTGGAGCTGCGTACTTGTTGTTTATTTCGATCAAACACTTGTATGATACCTTTAGTAAAAAGAAACAGAAAGATGCTGCTAAAAAGGCGGAAGAGAAGCAAGGAAGCGGCTTCTGGATGACCGTTCTTAAAGTAGAACTAGCAGACTTAGCCTTTGCGGTGGATTCGATTCTAGCAGCCGTTGCCTTAGCAGTAGCACTTCCGGCAACAGGAATTGGGACAATTGGAAGTTTGGACACGGGACAATTTCTCGTCGTTTTAGCTGGAGGAATGATTGGATTGATTATTATGCGATTTGCAGCCAATGTATTTGTGAATTTGCTGCATGATCGTCCAGGTTTGGAAGTAGCGGCCTTTGTTATTGTTGGTTGGGTAGGGGTCAAATTAGTTATGAGTGTGTTAGGACATGAAGATCTGCAAATCATTTCTCATGGATTTGTTCATTCCTTACCTTGGAAACTTACTTTCTATATCGTGCTGGTAGGTATCGCTGTAGCAGGCTGGTTCCTGTCAGGAAAAACAAAAAAGAAACAAGAGAATCCAGTTTAATTTGATTGGTGCGGCCGTTATAATTAGAAACAGAAAGGATGATAATAATGGCATTGCATCAATTCACATTAGAGGCCGATTGGCCCGGCGGCAGAAATGAAGTTGGCACGATCACAGCAAGTAATCTGCAAACAGCAATTTCTATCCCTCCTGAAATGGATGGACCTGGTATTGGGACAAATCCTGATGAAATGTTACTGGGAGCTGCGGCAACCTGTTACTTAATTTCGGCTGCTGCTATGATAGAAAGAGCAGATCTGCCATTACAGCATATTTCCTTACGTTCGATTGGCGAAGTGGATGTAACAAAAGGTGTCTTCACCTATAAGCGTATTATTCATCAACCAGTCGTTATTTTGAAACAAGAGGCAACCACTAGACAATTACGACAATTAGAGAAAATTATCAATCAAGCAGAGGCTTCATGTATGATTTCAAGGGCGTTAAGGGGAAACGTAAACATTGAGTTAGAAGCTAACCTTTCTATTGCCAGGGAAGAGGACGCCTAAAAAGCTTCTGACTTAGTACCGTAAAAAAACATGTATGAAATGTAGGGAAAAGGGTATCTATTACGTATAGATGCTCTTTTTTAATTTATTCTAAAGTTAAGTTATCACTCGTAATGGTTGGCTGAAGAAAACAAATCAAGCCTGTTCTGGATTAGACCGTTATCTTTTTGATATCCAAATCATATAATTGACAGTAAGATGGAATAGTAGTACTATAAATCATAGTGATTTTATCGGGATTGTCATGTGCATACTTGTATTTTGGGATAAGAAATGGCTCTATGGAAAATCATGTTTACGAGATATTTTCCCCAGCGTTTTAAATCTATCAAGACATTAACATGTGCCAGCCATTTTATTTCCTTGATATTCTAAAAACTAGAAATTCAGACAATTTGCGTCATGATAAACCAATACTTTTTATAAAAGGAGGAGTATAATGGATACTTTGTTTATTATTATTAATGTGGCAATTATGCTTATATTTATTGGGATTTTAATCGTAATGCAACGAAAACATGTATCTTTTAGTAAACGTGTGTTTGCAGGGTTAGGGTTAGGTATTTTGCTGGGTGCCTTTCTCCAAATAGCCTATTCCGCTGATTCAGAAGTGGTAAGTTCTACCACGGATTGGTACAGTATTGCCGGAAGCGGGTATATTCGTTTACTTATGATGATTGTTATCCCATTAGTAATGGTGTCAATTATTCAATCTATTATTAATTTGGAGAAATCTGCTGAACTGGGGAAAATGTCGGCATGGATTATTGGTATCCTCGTGGCGACTGCCATGGTGTCGGCCTTGGTTGGAGTAACCAGTGCGACGGTCTTTAACTTAAATGCCGATCAGATTGAAATGGGGGAGGCTGAGCAACAGCGAGCCCTTGATTTAGAAGATAGACTAGGCACTGTCGAAGATATGAGTATGCCTCAGCAGATATTGGAATTTATTCCGTCTAATATTTTCTTAGATATGACAGGTGAACGGGCTACATCGGTTATCGCTGTCGTGCTGTTCTCTATTCTAGTCGGTATCGCAGTACTGGGGGTGAAGCGAAAGCAGCCAGAGCAAGCAGAGAAATTTATTGATATCGTCAATACGTTTTATACCGTTATTATGCGTTTGGTGACCTTAATCCTGCGCATTGCACCATATGGTATTCTGGCTTTAATGGCAAATACGGTGGCACAAACAAATATTGCGGGTATTGTGGAACTCGGTAAATTTGTCGGTGCCTCTTATGTGGCGTTAATTGTTATGTTTATCATTCATTTGCTGTTATTGGCTGTGTTTAAACTAAACCCGTTTATCTTTGTACAGAAGGTATTACCGGTATTAAGTTTTGCCTTTACATCACGTTCCAGTGCAGGAACGATCCCATTAACGATTCAAGTACAACGTGACAGCTTAGGGGTGCATAATGGTACAGCGAATATGGCGGCTTCATTCGGTGCCACAATTGGTCAAAACGGCTGTGCTGGTATTTATCCAGCGATGTTAGCTGTGATGATTGCACCTACCCAAGGTATTGATCCATTATCGCCAGGGTTCCTATTATCCCTTGTCGTTATTATTGGGATTAGTTCCTTTGGTGTTGCCGGTGTTGGCGGCGGTGCTACTTTCGCAGCATTGATTGTTTTATCGTCCATGAATCTGCCTGTTGCCTTAGCTGGTTTGCTGATCACTGTTGAACCGTTAATCGACATGGGACGTACTGCATTAAATGTAAATGGCTCGATTGTATCAGGTACCTTAACATCGAAATTTATGAAAAAATTAAATGTGAAGGCTTATCATGACAAACAGACGATCAATAAAGATATTGCATTATAGAGGATGTTCAAAAAATAATTGTTTCTGAAGATAGAAGAATAACCTTTAACTTTGGATTCTAGCGGAAAAGCCTCGGGAGCAGACCTATTGATAGGTCTGCTCTCCGAGGCTTTTTCGTAAGTTTATTTTATCTAGTTGATGGAATCTTTTAAATAACACCAATTAAAATAGCAAACCCTAACAATACAATACTGAATCCCCATAGCCAAAAGAAAGAGTATTTGATATGTTTCCCCATGTTGGCAGAAGCTAGTCCAATACCTAACCAAAGAGCGGGAGAAAAAGGACTGACAAATGTTCCGATAATATTACCAATCATCATGGCATATGCTGTAGAAGTAGCCGCAACCCCTTGTGTAGTGGCAATTTGTTCTACAATTGGCAGTAAGGCAAAGTAATAAGCATCGGTACTTGTTAATAGATCCATCGGTACACCGAATATTCCGACAATAATATGTACATATGGAACAACAAAACCAGGCATAATCGCAATAGCAGCTAAGGCAATTTGTTTTAGCATATCCGATTCATTCAGTACGCCAAGGAAGACACCAGCCGCTAGAATAACCGCTGCCATCATTAAGGCATTTGGTGCATGTGCCTTTACTCGTTCCATTTGACTGTCTACCCCTTTATAGTTTAAAGGAAGAGCGATAGCAACTCCAATCATAAAGGCATATTGCGGTGCAAGCAGTCCAGACATCATCGTACTTAGAACAGCAATCGTCAGGATTAAGTTCATCCAGCTCAAACCTTTATAAGATCGTGGCTGTTCCTTAGCTTGTGCTCGTTCTTCATTTTGTCTGAGCATAAATTGATCAGCAATTGCGTGGATATTGACATTGTTACTTAATTGAATCTCACCAGCCGCTGCTCGTTTGGCGATCCGGCGCTTTTCACGAAAGCCAAGCAGAACTGCTAACAAAATAATTAACCCTGCCCCAATCGCCTGAACCGGGATCAACGGCAGATAATACTCGATTAAATCTGCTTCGATAACGGTTGCAGCACGAGCAGTTGGCCCGCCCCATGGGATCATATTAATTACTCCAGCACTGAGTGCGACGAGTAAAAGCAATAAATAACGACTCATATGTAACTCTTTATACAAGGGTAGCAGCGCAGGAATACATAGAAGGAAGGTGGAAGCACCAGCTCCATCTAATTGGGCAATCATCCCAATAAGCGCAGTAGCAATGGCAACAATGACTACATTACCACGTGTAATGACAATCATAAACCGAATAAAAGGATTAAATAACCCGATATCTTGCATAATGCCAAAATAAAGAATAGCAAAAATAAACATAATAACGACGCCCATTACTTGCGCAGAGCCTTTTTCCAAAAAAACTGCTATTTCTTGAAAACCGAAACCTGCTATCAGGGCACCTATAATCGGGATAATGATCATCCCTACAATCGGGCTGACTTTGTTAGAAATTAACAGCCCTACAATCGAAAAAATTATCACAAGGCCTACAATTGTAAGCCAAATAGAAATATCTCCTTGCATCACATACTCCTCTCCAGTATGGTCACTTTAAGAATTGGGAAAAGTTCCTCTATTTATAATAAAGTAGTAATATATTAAATTCAATCCTTATTAACCGTAATTCTGTTGTTGATTATTCAACTTTAGCACACAAAAACAAACACCTATACCTTGCTAACCATGTCAAAACCGTTCTTCATTATTCCTCTTGCCTTACCTTTCTTCGATGAACTAGCAGCGTGTGTTCTAACAGGTTAAGCCTCTACCAAATTTTGTAGAAGCAAATGGTCAGCCTTAGCGGCTACCTTGCTCACAATAGCGGTCATGAGGAGAAAACCTGTGGACAAGCCTTCATCATAAAGAAAAATTTCAAGTTGTTAACATAACATTTACAAAGTAGTAACAATCGTTCAAAATGCTTTTTGTTCAGAACAAAAAAGGGTACTATGGATAATGTAAAGTTAAAATATAAGAGGAGAATGGGACATGAAACGAGAGGTTTACTTTGATAATGCTAAACTCTTGTTTATCTTTTTAGTGGTGTTTGGTCATTTAATCCAGCCTTTAAAAGACAACATTGAAGTGATAAACGTATTATATCAGTGGATATATTTATTTCATATGCCGGTCTTTATTCTAGTCAGTGGTTTCTTTGCGAAAGGAGCCAGTGATCGAGGGTATCTGATGAAACTAGCTAAACGAATCTTACTTCCTTACTTTCTGTTCCAGCTCTTCTATTCCTTTTATTTCTTAACGATTGGAAAGAGCAGTTGGGATCAGGCAATATATGATCCACAGTGGGGATTGTGGTTTTTACTAAGTCTATTTAGTTGGCATATATTATTAATTGGTTTCAAGAAATTAAAGCCGATGTTAGGTATTCCAGTTGCTTTTCTGATTGGAACAGCCATTGGTTATCTGCCTTTTATTGGACCAGACTTAAGTTTGTCGAGAACATTTGTCTTCTTTCCATTCTTCCTAATTGGTTATTGGCTTCATACTGATCAATTATATAAATGGCAGACATTGCCCAAGAAGGTGGCAGCAGCTGGTTTATTAACAGTTGCCTTGGTCATCACTTATCTTGCACCAGACATACCGGTACAATGGCTGTTTGGTTCACAACCTTATCAACAGCTTGCGGCACCTATACCAGGTGGATTATTCCGCGCCAGTTTATACTTGGTTGCCCTTTTAATGGTGTTTGCCGTGCTTACGCTTATACCGAGAAAAGAATTCAGCTTCTCAAAGCTGGGCCAATATACGATCTATGTGTATCTGTTACACGGTGTCATTATTCAGTATGTACGCGAAGCGAACTTACTGGCGGTGAATCAGAATCTTGATACTTTAGGGCTTGCTGTAATCGCAGCTTCCATTGTGTTGTTACTCTCTTCTAAATGGGTAGTAACGTTGACACAGCCGATTGTAGAAGGGAAAATCGATTTATTACAAGCACGCTGGTCTAGGCGCAGACAGCGCCGGAAGGCTTATCAAATGAAAGAAGAATCATCTTGACATAAATGACTGCTGCCGAAAGAGAAGGCAGCAGTCATTTGTTTATGATTTTGAGATTGCAAGAAAGTGGAAGATAGACAGGCCCAAGTAAGGGATGATTATGAAGAACAGTATGTTTGAGACTTAACCGGCGTATTTCTTTAGTATTTGATCGACACTACTTCCATACCCTTCACCAAAGATATTCAAGTGAACGAGTAAATAGAAGAGTTGGTAAATAGGTTTAACTTCTTGGTAATAGTCAGCAATCGGCAGCAGTGTTTGGTAATGGGAATAAAAGTCGTCAGGGAATCGGTGAAAGAGTTCCGTAAAAGCCAACTCAAATAAGTGATCTCCATAAACAACGGATGGATCGATCACATATGGTTTCCCATGCGGACCAGCAAGCCAATTACCACCCCATAAATCGCCATGCAGTAAGGAAACCCTTGGATGGCTTGGCAGATAGCGATCTAACCGGTTTAGCAATGTTTCCAGTTTGGCTCGTCTGGCATGGGGCATTCGCTTCTGTTGGATAGCAAGGTCTAGTTGTGGCAGGAGTCGTTGTTCATGGAAATAATTGATCCAGTTATCGTACCACTTGTTTGGCTGAATTAATTCACCAACAAAGGTAGGGTGCTCCATCCCATAGTGTGGAGCAGCAGGTGCAAGATGAAGGGCGGCTATCTGTTTGCCTAATTGTTGAGCAGTAGTTGCTGATGTTTCCCCTTGTATCCATTCCAGGATAAGCACCATTTCTTGGTTATCTATTGTCTCATCATAATAGTATACTTCCGGGACAGCAATCGTTCCAGTTGCACGAATACGCTCTAAGCCATCAGCCTCGACTTTAAAGAAGTTACCCGTTACACCTTGATTGGTTTTGATAAAATATGCCTGCTGTTCCGTTTTTACATAGTAGGCTTGCCTAATTTCGCCGCCAGATACAGGCTGAACGGTTTGAATCGCTGTGTGATCTCCTATTTTCCTTAAGCTTTGTTCCATAACGTGATCCTCCCAGTTCTATTCTCTTTTAGATGTTTGTATTTTGAATCCACTTGTAACCATTGTATAATATCAGGAGAGAGGATGAGTAATCATGACCATTACGAATCAACAAATTTTAAGAAAAATAATTGCTGAGTGTGAGCAGGCCTTAAAGAATGAGGAAAAAGTGCGTGAACATGCAAAAGCGGTACAGGCATTAACCGATTTATTACTGGAATATGATGTTCCAACAGCCTCTCCAACGATAAATGAGCTGGAGTGGAAGAAGATGGTCGGCCATCCTGCACCAAAACCGGTCCAAAAACAAGCGAAGCAAACAGCAAGTGAAGAGACGCAGAGTGATTCATTATTAGACTTTTGATAGAGAGGTGTCCACAGCAATGAAATTGTTTTTACTATTAGGTATTCTAAATGGCTTCTTAGCCGTTGCCCTTGGTGCGTTTGGCGCTCATGGATTAGAAGGAAAACTATCTGAAAAAATGCTTGCTACTTGGGAGAAAGCTGTACAATATCAAATGTTCCATACCGTAGCCTTGCTGGTTACTGGACTGGCCATGCAGAAGATAACAAGCGGCAGTATGGTATCGGCAGGCTGGTTCTTTTTTGCAGGAATCCTGCTGTTTTCAGGCAGTCTCTATATTTATTCAACTACACAAATAAAGACTTTTGCCATGATCACTCCGATAGGCGGAGTGGCATTCTTAATCGGCTGGGTATTGTTAGGATACGCTGTGATCAAACATATCTAACAGTATAGAAAAAAAGGTTCCAATAGGTTGGAACCTTTTTTCTGATGGTTAGAGAAAATAATAGATCAGGATCATTCCGCCAACTACTCCAAAGCCCCTTACAAGAGATTGAGAGAAGAAAAAACGATTTCCTTTGCGCCATTCTTGGGCTGCATCCGTAAACAAGGCGACACTGACACTTGCCAATGTAAGCATAGTAAATAGAAATGATGTATTGATCCAGGCGAGGATCAGGCAAATGAGTGTAAAGTAAAAACAATAGATGGTAATCTGATCGGAACGAGATTTCATTGTGGCAAAATGCCTTTAGCGTGGTGCATTGGCATATGGATAGTCATAAACAATTTCTTCATCAAAGGTAATGTAATCCAAATAAACCATCAATAAAATGTACCTTTTTCCTGTTTCGGTGTCACTTAAGATAATATGGTCCCGGCCGGCTGCTTCAATAATCCCCTTGAATATCTTGGCATTCCAACGATCGTTATTTTCAAAAGTCATATAAACGGTGGCTTGCTTTCCTCTGTTGAGCCGTAAGATATTTTCGATGTAAGATTGCTCCATCGGAAGCATGCCTGGCGTGGCGTTCGCTTGCTGCATGTTTGGTATCATTGGTGTATTTGGTTGGTTTTGGACCGGATAATTTTGTGTGCCGTAATAATTTTGCGGATAATAAGGCATTGCCTGAAATTGATTTTGATTATCTTGCTGATTCATAGATAAAAACCCCTTTCGATAGTCGAGCTGTTGTCCGCTACATTATCTATATGTAACAAAAGGGGGGAACATTCCTATGAATTGAAAAAAAGCTGGTATCAAAAACCAGCTTTTGATATAGATTATATGACTAGATAAGCAGGTATATCCTCTGTTTTAAGAATATTACCTACATAGAATGGGCCGAATTCCCCGTAACGAGCACTGACAACATCAAAACGCATTTCGTAAACAATTTTCTTAATTTGCAGTACATCTTTTGCAAACAGGGTAACACTCCATTCCCAATCATCAAAGCCCATCGAACCTGTAATAATCTGTTTGATTTCACCAGCATATTTTCTCCCTGTCAGACTGTGCTCATACATCAATTGACGGCGCTCATCATAAGGAAGCATATACCAATTATCATTTCCTTCACGCCGTTTGTCCATTGGATAGAAACAGATATGATCCCATTGCGGCAATTTTGGTGTTAAGCGGGCACGTACTCCCGGGTTATCTTCTGGATTATCTGTGTCTTTAGACATATATTTGGATAGTTCCACGACTGATACATAGGAATAGCTAGGTATGGTATACTCGGCAAATTTTGATTTGTTAAAGGCTAATTCAATCTCACTGAGTTCCTGCATGGTCGGACGTAAAATCATCAAAATAATATCTGCCTTTTGTCCCATTATAGAATAGAAGGCATGGCTGCCATCCCGTGCTTCGGCAACAGCTTCCCATTTGTGTAACAAGTTTTGTAATTCTGTTTGTGCTTCCGCACGATCTGCCTCAGAGGCTTGTTTCCATTTGGTCCAATCTATCCTGCGCAGATCATGTAAGCAATACCAGCCATCCATTGTTTCTACTGCTTCTGGCATCAGACTCCACTCCTTTTATAACAATTATTTATTATGGTGTTAACCATCCGCTTTTGGTTCAAAAAGATCCCAACAAGGCGAGTGTTCACACGCTGATAAAGTGAAACTTCGTTCAGTGGGGGGTTTTTCCATCCCACTGAATGTTAGTTGAACCGATCGGGCCTAAGCTTCCCACTTAGCAAAAGACGTGCTTGAAGTGGGGGTTTTACAGCCAGTTACACTGCGATAAATTTCACTTTATCTTAATATACCATAAGTAGAGAAGATTAATCAGGAACCGGCTATAAGGATTAACTAAAAAATTCCATAAAAATGAACAAATCAGGAATTTTTTTGAGAAAGGGCTGTGTTATATCGGTGCTGCATTGATTAGGATTAAACATAGCTTTTTAAAATAGATTTTGATATCCTTGAATTAAGTGTAAAATACAAGGAGATAATGAGTAATGTGTCTCCAGCTGTACAGAGACTCACCGATTTTTTCAGAAAGTACTTTTTTTGTTGAGCTTTTACTTTCATTGTTACACAAAAAGGCGTATCATATAGTACAGATAATAAATTGGAGGGTTGAATCATGAGTGATTTATTTGAAGATGTAAAGAAGAGATTGTACGGAAAAACTAGTAAAATTGTGCTTCCAGAAGGATTGGATGAGCGAATTATTACTGCTGCCAGCCAACTGAAAAAGGAAGGATTAGTAGAACCTGTACTAATCGGATTGCAAGAAAAAATAGAACAGAAGGCAAAAGAAATTAATATTTCTATGGAGGATGTGGAAATTATCGACCCTAGTACATATCCTGCATTTGAAGAAATGGTTACCTCTTTTGTAGAACGACGTAGAGGGAAGGCATCGGAAGAGGATGCACGCAAATTGCTGTTGGATGAAAACTATTTTGGAACCATGCTTGTTTATATGGGAAAAGCAGACGGACTGGTAAGCGGGGCCGCACATTCTACTGCCGATACCGTAAGGCCAGCTTTGCAAATCATCAAGACCAAACCAGGTGTTAAAAAGACTTCTGGTGTTTTCGTCATGGTACGTGATGATGAGAAATACGTGTTTGCTGATTGTGCCATTAACATTGCACCAGACAGTCAAGATCTGGCAGAGATCGCAATCACCAGTGCGGAGACAGCTGCCTTATTTGATATAGATCCACGTGTAGCTATGTTAAGCTTTTCTACTAAAGGATCGGCCAAATCAGAAGAAACCGAGAAAGTGGTACAAGCTGCAGCTATTGCAAGAGAAAAAGCACCTGAACTGACAATCGATGGAGAGTTCCAATTTGATGCTGCCTTTGTCCCTTCTGTGGCGGAGAAGAAGGCGCCAGGATCTGTCCTAAAAGGAGATGCCAACGTATTCGTATTTCCTGGATTAGAGGCAGGTAATATTGGATACAAGATAGCCCAACGCCTAGGCGGCTTCGACGCAGTCGGACCGATCTTACAAGGCTTAAATAAACCAGTAAATGACTTATCAAGAGGGTGCAGCAGTGAAGATGCCTATAAATTAGCACTAATCACCGCCGCCCAATCTTTAAATGCACAGTAGATCCCTACTGTGCCTTTTCTCTATTTAGTATGGTAGGTCTTATGGACAGAAAAAAGGGGAAATCCATTCTTCAGTCCATAAGAATGTTATGACGGACAAAAAAGCGCGAAATCCCAAAACTTTGTTTGTCATCTTGGCTATGACGGACAAAAAAGCGCGAAATCCTAAAACTTTGTCTGTCATCTTGGCTATGACGGACAAAAAAGTGCGAAATCCCAAAACTTTGTCTGTCATTCCAAGTTCAATAAGTGCAAATATAAGGATATTTTTCTAAATGGATGGTAGAAACATAGAAAGGAATATGCCGTGATGTTAGTTTTTGAACAACTTTGTCTTCACCGTTTTACAATGCCATTAAAATTCCCATTCCAAAACAGCACAACAACGGTGACTGAAAAAAAGGTGTTGATTGTGGAATTAATTGATCCTGCAGGAACTCGCGGGTATGGGGAGTGTGTGGCCTTCGATGCGCCATGGTATACAGAAGAAACAATAGAAACTGCTCAGCATATCATTGCAAACCACATCTGGCCAATGATCAAAACACAAACAATCTCCCATCCTAATGAACTGAACCTTTCCCCCATTCGGCGCAATCATATGGCAAAAACGGCAATAGAAGGAGCAGTATGGGATTTATATGCCAAAAAACAACGCCAGCCGCTTTATCAAGTGATCGGTGGGAGAACTAATCAGGTACCGGTTGGAGCAGCAATTGGTATTCAGCCAGATTATTCCACCTTAAGCCACAAGATCCAGCAAGCACTTAACAAAGGTTTTCAGCGCATTAAATTAAAGGTGAAACCAGGATACGATATTAAGATACTGGAACAAGTTCGCCGTGATTATCCCGATCTATCACTGATGGTTGACGCAAACTCTGCCTATACCTTGCAAGAAATCGACCACCTTAAGCAGTTTGATTATTTTAATTTGCTGATGATAGAACAACCGCTGGCAGCAGACGATTTTCTGGAACACGCGGTACTCCAACAACAAATAAAAACCCCGATTTGTCTGGATGAGAGTATTCATACCTTAGAAGATGTTAAAGTCGCCTTAACATTAAAAAGCTGTCAAGTAATCAGTATAAAGCTGGCAAAGGTAGGAGGGTTCCGACAAGCGATAACAATCCATGATTATTGTCAGGAACAAGGGATTCCTGTTTGGTGTGGGGGGATGCTGGAAGCGGGAATTGGACGGGCGCAGTCATTGGCATTAGCTACTTTGCCGAATTTTTATTATCCTGCCGATCCAGGTCCGTCTAACCGTTATTGGCAAAAAGACATTATCCAGCCAGAGATTGAAATGGAACATGGGATAATCAAACTGCCTGATCATCCGGGGATTGGCTATCAAGTGGAACTGCCACCCAGTCAGTCAGAGTGCCTTGATTCAAATTGACGGAACAAATGGATGATACAGTTTGTTCCGTCACCTTCCTGTGATGATTTATCAAGCTATCAATCGACTATGATATGTATCGCCGCTGTTTCATTTAGCAATAGTCTGATGGACTCACAAACCTGCATTGCTTTTGTTTGTCATTCTTCAAACGCTACGATTCATTGCTATTGTTTATCTGGTTCTCACAAATAACTAGTAAGCAACCTTCTCTCCTTTTTATCCCGGCGCAACCATCCATAAACCCGTTTTATAAATTATTTCATTAAATATGACAATAGATGTCAAGAATTACTGTTTATAATGAAGATAATTTCTGTTGAAAGGATTTAAGAAAATGCAACCACTTAAAGAAAAAATCGCACTAGTAACCGGAGGAAGCAGAGGAGCTGGGAAAGGGATTGCGGTCGAATTAGGAAAAGCAGGTGCAACCGTTTATATTACAGGACGCAGTACAAAAGAACACGCTACAAATAACTGGCCGGGAACCATCGATGATACAGTCTCACAAATAGAAGCGGCAGGAGGAAAAGGTATTGCCATTCGTTGTGATCATACCAATGATGCAGAAACAGAGGCAGTGATTAACCGAATTCGAAAAGAACAGGGTAAATTAGATATTTTGGTAAACAATGTGTGGGGAGCACATGATCTTGGGGTAGAGGCGAAGCCTTTTTGGGAATTGCCTTTACAACATTGGGATACTATGTTTACGGCAGGTGTACGAGCCCAATTAGCAACGAATCATTTCGCCATTCCGTTGCTTCGAGAGAATGAACAAGCTCTGATCATTCATACCACCTTTTGGAATGATAACAAATACACAGGGCAGTTTTATTATGATTTAGCCAAGCAAGCAATAATTCGAATGGCATTCGGCCTTTCTATAGAATTACAACAAGATAACATTGCTGTGCTGGCTGTTTCACCAGGTTTTATGCGGACAGAGCTTGTGTTAAAACATCATCAATCAGATGAAGCACACTGGCAAGAGGCGGCTGATTTACAGCAAACAGAAACACCACATTATGTCGGGCGTGGGGTTGCTGCACTGGCAGGAGACCCTCATATTATGGAAAAGACAGGACATGTATACAGAGTAGGCGATTTGGCGAAGGAGTATCAATTTACAGATATAGACGGCCGCTATATTCCGCCGTTTACTATTTAATCATATCTGGAAAAGGACGTCTCATTCGCCCTTTTCTATGTGTACCAGGCATGGCAACTATCTAGGTGGTGAAAGGAGAAAAACAAAAAAACCTTGCTTAGTGAGATGTCTTTAATACAGATACTACTGCTAAACTCATCCAAAATTTTGCGTTAATTTTATTATAAATTCTACCACATATAGTTCACAAATTTGATAGGTATATATTAAAGAAACTATAACAAGAAGCAAACCTGACGCCATTTGAATTTTGTCCTTTTTGTTCTTCGTATATCTATACAACAGTCCGTACCACTGTTAGAACAACACTTCTGTTTGATGTCATTGATTACCTAATATGTTGTCATTTTATCACAAAATAGAATGTATGAAAGGTTGTCAACAACAATCTATTTTTAAGTAATGCGAAATGATTATGCAAATCTCCACTGCTCATGGTGAGAAGGTTATAGTAAAATATATAATATATTGCTATGTAAAATTCGATGAGAGGGTGGATACAATCGATAACATTTCTTATGGAGAACAATGGATAGAGATGCTAGAAAAAAAGAATAAGCGAGGAATCGAGTAGAGGGAAAAGTTACTAATTTCCCCTTCTACTCGATTACCTGAGTGCCTTTTGATTCCTGTCAATCATTTGCTGCATCCGCTGTTCAAATATGGTTAGTTCTTCACCGGCTAAGTCTGCTTCATAGGTATCGCCAAAGAGCCGCTTTACCCGATCTATCGCATCGGCAACCGTTAATTCAACACCAATCAATTCAGACAATGACCGCATAGTATCAGGCTTTATAACTGGATAGTCAAAACGCATATCCTCTTTGGCGCCGCCAGCTTGATAAAATTGACGGATTAATGCGGCTCGCTGAGCACCACTGCCGCGCATGCAAAGATAAATCTGTACAGCTATTCCTTTCTTTACCCGGCGCTGAGAGATGCCGGCGAATTTTTTTCCGCCAATGCTTAAGTCATAATCACCAGGACAATAAGAGCCTGCTATTTCATAGGCTTCGATTTCATCTGTCAAATCACTATACATATCTTGAACAAAGGCTGTCATCAATTGGTAGCCAGAATGGATGCCCATCTCCGGCAAATCTGGCACAATAAAAGAAAAATTCAGCACATCTTGATCCAATGCTACAGCAAGCCCGCCAGAATTACGCACAACCACATCATAGCCCTGTGCCCGCAAAAGGGCTACGGCTTGTTCGACTTCAGGCAGTCTGGTATCAATGATACCAAGTACTACGGTTGAATGATGCACCCAGAATCGGCAGGCGATTTGATCAAGCGATCCGCCGATAACTTCACATAAGGTATCATCTACGGCAAATGAGGCCATAGCAGTGGTTAGTGTATCAGGATCACTGTGATCAATGATTCGTATTTGTTTATCTTTAAAAAAAAGCTCCCAGTCCTTCATACATACGTATCCTCCAACTCTTATCACGATCCGGCCTTCTATAAAGAGGTTATTCAAAAAATTTTGAAGATCACTTTATACTATATTATACTAGATAATAAGAAAAAAGAGGAAGGTATTTGCCATGGCTTATAAAGATGAGAAATTGAATGAAGAAAAAGTCTTTAAAGACCCTGTTCACCGCTATGTTCATGTGCGAGACCGTGTGATCTGGGATTTAATTGGAACGAGAGAATTCCAAAGATTAAGACGCATTAAGCAGCTGGGCACCACCTACTTAACCTTTCATGGGGCAGAACACAGCCGGTTCAGTCATTCCTTGGGCGTCTATGAAATTGTCAGGCGGATTCTGGTTAACTTTGAAGATCGTCCGACATGGAATCGTGAAGAACGGCTGCTTTGCCTCTGTGCAGGTTTGCTGCATGATTTAGGTCATGGCCCTTTTTCCCATACATTTGAAAAGGTGTTTAAGCTGGATCATGAGGAATTTACAAGGGCGATTATTCTTGGTGATACTCAGGTCAATCAGATTTTAACCAGAGTGGGGAAGGAATTTCCGCAGAAGGTAGCCGATGTCATTAATAAGACATACCATGATAAGCTGGTAGTCAGCCTTATCTCTAGTCAAATTGATGCCGATCGAATGGATTATTTACAGCGGGATGCTTATTTTACTGGTGTCAGCTACGGCCATTTTGATATGGAACGGATCCTGCGGGTGATGCGCCCATTAGAAGATCAAGTGGTGATTAAAGAATCAGGCATGCATGCGGTAGAAGATTATATTATGAGCCGTTATCAAATGTATTGGCAGGTCTATTTCCATCCTGTAACAAGAAGTGCAGACGTGATTTTGACCAAAATTTTGCACAGGGTAAAAGAGTTGTATCATGAAGGTTACACTTTCCGCGTGCAGCCTGTCCCATTTATTTCCTTCTTTGAAGAAGATGTTTCCTTATCTGATTATATTCACTTAGATGAGGGAGTCGTTCTGTATTATTTTCAAATGTGGGAGGAAGAAGCCGATCCGATTCTGCGTGATTTAGCCGATCGATTTGTTAACCGCCGATTGTTTAAATATACAGAATTTAATCCGAATTTGCAGATGAAGGATTGGATGGAGCTGTATCAGCTCTTCCGTGACGTGGATCTTGATCCGGAATATTATTTAGTGGTTGACTCTTCCTCTGATTTGCCATATGATTTTTACCGTCCAGGTGAAGAAGAAGAGCGATTGCCGATTCATTTATTAATGCCTAATCAAGAGTTGAAAGAACTATCACGTCAATCGGATATTGTTGAGGGGATTTCAGGTAAGAAACGAACCGACCATAAGCTCTATTTTCCAAGAGATGCGATTGAACAATTAGCAGATGATCGACCAGAGAAAGAGAAGATCAAACGAATACTATACAGATAACAAACGTTAAGAACTGGGAGTGTTTTCATTGCTTGATAATCATGCGAGATTAGTAGGCATAATTGCCGCAGCAGACGGTGTCGTGGGACGCAAAAAATTGCAGAAAATCATCTATATCATGAAGAAACTGGGCTTCCCCTTTGAGGAGAAATATACCTTCTATTTTTATGGACCGTATTCGGAAGAGTTAAGCTTGCGCATAGAAGAACTGACCAATCTAAACTTTGTCTCTGAGGTCAAAGAGGAGAAAAGCAATTATTATCAGTATCGTTACCAAGTGACAGAGCAAGGGAAGGCCTTCCTTCAGCATGCACCTGCAGACTTCTCCACTATCAGTGAACCATTGCAAGAAATAAAACAGAAGAGTTCCCGTTTCTTGGAATTGGTAGCGACAATGCTGTATTTTGATCAGCTTAGTGAAGATGAAATTGAACAAAAGGTAGAAGAAGTAAAGAAGAAGTCAAATTATACCAAGCAAGATATGCAAGAGGCGCGAGCATTTATTAAGTATATCAAACAAACAATGGTACACTAGGAGGAATAACAAAAGCGACGATGGTGGAACTGCCTAATCGTCGCTTTTTGTATCGTTACATCAGATCATCAATCGATTAACCGTTTACCACCCATACCATAATTGCGTTTATCGATATCCTCGATAAAGACAACTACCTTTTCACGAGAGGCGCCAGTTGTTTCTACAACGGCATCGGTTACCTTCTCGATAAGTGCCTTGCGTTGTTCATCTGTACGGCCTTCCAGCATTTGTACTGTAACATATGGCATATGCATCCACTCCTTTTTTTCCTGATCGTTCTAGTGTAGTATACTATAAAATAAACGAATACAGAGAGAAAAATAATAAATCCATCGGGATAAAAAGCTGTAGAAGATGAAAAATAGAAATTAACCATGCTACAATAAGAAGGAGAAGATTAGAACGAGGAGGCTTTTTTTATGAGTGAGGAAAAGCAAAAGAAATCTAACCAATTTACGATTATGAAGGATGACTCTACCGACGGCCATGGCGGCTACGGTGTGGGCTCCGTCAGTTTAGAGAATATTTCACCGGTGATTGTTGATCCGAACGAAGAGCGTGCCTTTGTCGATATTGGTGCAATGCATGCAAGAAGTGAGGTAGAACGACGGGTTAAATTTATTCCAAATAAAGACGAAGTGCCAAATGGCAAGCTTTATTGGATTGTTTGGGTAACGGTAGAACAATCAGACAAGGGACCTTATTATCATGGGGTTACTGGCTGTGAAATTATTGTAGACCGCTCCATTAAACGCGCCTACAAGTCAATGCCAGAGCATGTTAATCACATGGATAAATCGATGAAAGGGCATGTGATTGTCGATCATATGGATCAGAAATCAAAGCAATTATTGGGTAATTTCTTGCGCGAGTTTAACCAAGAGATGTGGGAGAATTCATCAGACGAATTAAAGCAAGCCCTACCTCAATAATCATGAACATTTTGTGAACTTTCAAAAATAGCGAAGATTATACTTGTTCTTGCAGTTCAATATTAATAAAATAGATAACAAGGTAACTCTTATAGTTACTAGGATCGTAAAAAGGCTGGGCATATGCCCAGCCTTTTTACGTAGGATCTCCTTCCTCTCCTTCACCAATCCATAACCATTCCCACCAATTCTCTAACAAATGGTTTTCGGGCACCGTTCCTCCTTCAGAATGAGTACTGCAGTATTCTTTCGGCTCTGTTCCACGAATAAACAGCATGGGATAGGTATGTTCACAGCCCTCTGCGGCTAATAAACCTGTATCCAGATCAATCATTGCTTCAACGACATTATCGGGCTTCATCACGCGTACTTCTGGTAAAGTATGATGCGCCTTTTCCATAAACTCCGCCCAAACTTCCTTAGCATATTGCTGATCCTCTGATAAGACAATTTCACGATTATCGTCATATCCTACCCAGATGCCGGAAGTGAGTGCCGGCGAATAGCCGACCATCCAATTATCGACATTGGTTGTTCCAGATTTACCGGCATAATCACGGGATAATTGATCAGCAATGGACGCACCGGTGACTTGCATATAGCCATTTAATTCCTCATGGAACATCCCTTTCATCAGATCATTAAGAATATAGGTATAACTTTGATTTAACACTTGTTGGTCTTCTTGTTTTTTAAATAGAGAAAATTGACTCTCCGCTTTATCATCTGTTTCTCGTTCGTATAATACGTTATCAAAGCTGTCCGTTACTTTTTCAATTGTATGCGGTTCTACCCGTTTGCCACCATTGGCAAGGATACTATAACCAGTTACCATTTCCTGTACCGTGACTACTTCCGTTCCTAATGCCAAAGAGGCAACGGCAGATAATGGGCTGGTAAATTGGAACTTGTCCTCCGCGATCTTAGCAAACCGCTCTGGTGTCACAAATAGATTCGTTTTAATAGCATAGATATTATCAGATAAAGCTAGAGCCTGTGCCAAAGTAATTGGCTTGTTGGCGTAATAATCATGATAATTACTAGGCTGATAGCTGTTGCCATCCTGTAGCTCAAACACTGTCGGCTGACTCATTAAAGGTGTAGCTGCTGTCATTCCGCTTTCTAAAGCTGTATAGTAAAGGAAAGGCTTAAAAGCAGACCCTGGCATTCGCTGTGCTTGGGTAGCTCGGTTAAAAGCAGATTCTTGATAGTCCAGTCCGCCCAACAAGGAGGTAATCGCCCCGGAGTTCGGATCCATTGCCATAGCGCCAATCTGTATTTCTGGATTAGTAATGACTTCTGCCACGGTTTCTTCTAGTAATCGTTGTTGGTTCAGATCAAGTGTCGTATAGACTTGATAACCGCCTGAGCGAATATCTTCCAGATCAATATCCAATAACGCTTGTAATTCCTGATTAACGGCATCTTGAAAGTAGGGGGCTGCCCCTGCTGTAACCACTTCTTCTGGGTCAGCGAAAGCCAGTTTTTCGTGAATCGCAGAGTGGTAGGTTGCTTGATCAATGACTTGTTTATCGTATAGATTTTGCAAAATCCATTCTTGACGTGCCTTGGCCCTCTCCTCATCATGAAAAGGCGAGTAGAGTGAAGGACCTTTTGGTATACCGGCAAGCATTGCTGCCTCTGCCCAGCTTAGTTGTTTCGCAGGCTTATCAAAGAAATGCTGACTGGCTGCTTCAATACCATAGGCTCCATGACCATAATAGATTGTGTTTAGATAGCCTTCTAACAATTCTTCTTTGTCATAAAACATTTCTAAACGAATGGTATAGAATGCTTCATATAGTTTTCGTTTCCAGGTCTTTTCATGTGTTAAATAAAGATTTCGTGCATATTGCTGGGTGATCGTACTGGCACCTTCCTTTAAGGACATCGTTCGAATATCCTTCCAAATAGCACTTAGCAGTCGTTTAAAATCAAAGCCGAAATGCCGATAGAAGTGTTGATCCTCTGTCCAAACAGTAGCTAACTCTACCTTGTCATCTATTTCATCATCTGGCACCCAATACCGTTTCTCAGATCCGTACGCTTCTCCAATTACTTCTTCCTTATCACTGAAGTAAACCGTGTTCTGCGGGCGCTCAAGAGAGGGTGGACCCAAAAAGAAGCAAGCCACTAACAATACAGCCAGACAAGAGCTGCCTATCATTATAAAAAAAAGAGCAATTTTAAGCAGACGTTTCATTTCCACACCCCACTTTGTACATTATTAGCAGTATGTCTAAATGGCATACAGACTAAACATGTATTTTATGGAAATAAGAAATATGAGATGGATTAAAGCATTATATCTTGATAGATAACAATAGAGAGTTAAAATATAGCTATAAGCAGTTGTTCAAAAAGTCCAATAAAAAAAGAAAGCTTCCATATCTCTCTTTTGCAGAATGTGATAAAATGTTGTATAGTACATGAATTATTCAACTTAAGACATTCTTACGAGACAATTGGTGAGGCTATTTACATAGTATGACAACTACTAATACAAAATGGAATTAAGTTTATAAAGATTAGGAGATTATTCTATGGCAGGTAATTCAATAGTCGATAAATTTATCTTAAGTGAACAAGAAAAACCGTTGTATCTGATATATCAAGAATTGGAGAATCAGCCAACGGAAGTAAGTGATATGAGTAGAATATGTTTAGCCTGTGAACAGGAAAAAAACCAATGTACCGCTATGGAGTATTTATACACGAATGGGCTATATCAGGAACTAAGGCAGCTATTGGATAAAGTAAAGCATACAGACAGTGAGTTCGTAAGTAAAGCAGCCAAGTTTTATGAATTGATGTACCAGCGAAAGGTGTTACGCAAAAAACAACTAAAACCAGATGGCCCAGCCAAATATTTAAAGAAATTAAGCCGTATGAAGGTTCACCCGGACGATTACTTAATAATGTTGTTAAGTGACCTCATTCATATTTATTGTTACTTTGATATGTATCAATATGGTATGATCGGTTCATTTAATGAGAATATTAAGCGAAACATCCACAAGGTCAAGGATCCGCTGTTATACAAACTATTAAATTTGCGCCTGCAGGAAACATTATTTATTTATCACTGGAAGCGAAATGAATTAATTCTTTCTCGCAAATACGGCTACCAGTTGCTGCAATCGATTAACAATCCAAGAAAAAAAATAGATATCCATAATATTTTGGCACAAGGATATATTTATGAGAGTTATGACCAAGCCATCACACATGTTAATACTGCGATTGAAATAGCCAAGGAAATGAACAATGCGCGAGCGGTGTACGGTTTGAAAAACTATACATTGGTATTTATTTCGGCTTACCATGGGAAAACAGAGGGTATTGAGACCGAGGACAAGGCAGAACAAGCTCACTTGGCATTGGCAAATAATCAGTTGGATCTATGTATAGAAACTCTGGAATCATTTGAAAGTCTAACGCCTTTTCAAATGTATTATTTAGGTAAAGCCAAGCGGGACAAGCAATTGCTTCGGACCTCTTATCAACGCTTTATTAATGAGCGGGATGATTATTTTTATGCCAAATTACCGTTGGAAGCATTAAAGACAATGGATTAATAGAAGGAAGCATGGTAATGTGAAGAAATCTGACGTATCCGTCAATATGAGAATGGAAATTATCGATCAAGGACAACAGGATATTTCTGTAGTGAAAGAACGAGGACAATTAATGGAAAGAGGCAATATGACGGTATTAACCTTCAGTGAACAACATGAAGAAGATACGGTTATTGATTCCATGATTACGATCCAAGCGGATAAAGTAACTGTTAAACGAACCGGATCCATATCCATGGTGCAGCGTTTTATCGCAGACCAGCCGACCGAGAATGTATATCGCCATGCATATGGAACAATGCATATGACTACAAAGACAAATCAGATTTATTTTAGACGGCCTCAGAAACAAGAAGCAGGTGTCTTGAGCATTGACTATCAAACCAGTTTAAATGGTGAAGAGCCTAGACAACATAATCTCACCATCTCGTTGAATTATAGAACTTAGTGGAGGTAACAGAAATGAATGTAATGCAGGAATTGCAGGAAAAGGTAAAAGAAGAGATAAAGCAGGCTGTCCTAAAAGCAGAGTTGGCTTCTGAGACAGAACTGCCTGCGATTATTTTAGAACAACCGAAGGATAAGGCACATGGGGACTATGCGACTAATATCGCTATGCAGCTTGCACGGGTGGCAAAGAAGCCGCCCCGCCAAATTGCTGAAGAATTAATCACGCGATTAAATACAGCAAAGGTATTTATTGAAAAAGTGGATATTGCTGGACCAGGTTTTATTAACTTTTCGATGAATAATCAGTATTTGACAGAATTGATCCCAACGATTTTGCAACAAGGTTCTGAATATGGTTCATCTGATACAGGGAAAGGGGAAAAGATACAAGTAGAGTTTGTATCAGCTAACCCAACAGGTGATTTACATTTGGGTCATGCACGCGGAGCATCTGTCGGTGACTCGCTTTGTAATATCCTGGATAAGGCTGGGTACAAAGTGCAGCGTGAATATTATATTAATGATGCCGGGAATCAAATTCTTAACTTGGCTGTTTCAGTACAGGCACGTTATTTGCAGGCGATAGGCAGAGAGGCTGCCATGCCAGAGGACGGCTATCATGGTGCAGATATTATTAAAATCGGTGAACAATTAGCTGCGGAACACGGAGAGGCATTATTGGAGAAATCAGAGGATGAGCAGCTTGCCTTTTTCCGCTCTTATGGTTTAAAAGTAGAATTGGACAAATTAGCGAACGACTTGGAACAATTCCGTGTTACTTTTGATAATTGGTTTTCCGAGACATCATTATATGAAGAGGACAAGGTAATTCCAGCGATCGAAACCTTAAGAGAAAAAGGCTATATCTATGAACAAGATGGAGCTACCTGGTTCCGGACGACTGTATTTGGCGATGATAAAGACCGTGTATTAATTAAGCAAGATGGTTCCTACACGTATTTATCACCTGATATTGCTTACCATAAAAATAAACTAGATCGTGGATTTGATCAGCTGATTGATATTTGGGGAGCAGATCATCACGGCTATATCCCGAGAATGAAAGCGGCCATTCAAGCATTAGGCTATGACGCCGATACGCTAGAGGTTGAAATTATTCAAATGGTGAACCTCTTCGAGAATGGTGAAAAGGTTAAGATGAGTAAGCGAAGCGGAAAAGCTGTTACATTACGTGAGTTAATGGAAGAGGTTGGGATTGATGCAATGCGCTACTTCTTTGTGATGCGTTCAGCAGATTCTCACTTGGATTTTGATATGGATTTGGCAAAATCCCAATCCACCGAGAATCCGGTATATTATGTCCAATATGCACATGCTCGTATTTGTACGATGCTGAAACAAGCAGAAGAGAAAGGGATTGTCTTTGATAGTTATGACACCAACTTACTGCAATCTGAGAAAGCTGAAGATTTACTGAAGAAGTTAGGCGAATTCACCCAAGTTGTGGCAGATGCTGCAACTAACCGTACACCACACCGTGTGACACAGTATATTTTTGATCTGGCTGCCTTACTGCACAGCTTCTATAATGCCGAGAAGGTCATTAACGAAGCAGAATTGGAGGCAACCAAAGTAAAGTTAGCATTAATGGACGCAGTGCGTATTACTTTGGCAAACGGTATGAAGCTAATAGGAGTCCATGCACCAGATAGTATGTAATTAGACTATACGGAGGAAAAGAAGAGGCTGTTGCAACATGTAAATATTACATTGTGCAACAGCCTTTTGTATGTTAGGTGATTCTGTTTGATGGATCTTCCGCTCGTCCAGTTCCCTTGTCTGACTACAAGTGTCAAAAACTAGATAACTTCCCGAAAGTGCCCTACGATAAGTCATCATCGGTTCGTTCCTCCCCGTGATTCCTTTATCTCAGTTGCTTCGGTCCAGTTGTTACGTTTTTACCCGCCACACCCATAGGAGTCTTTGTGGTTAGCCTGCGCTGGAAAATAGTTCTACATTCATGCAAAGAAATAGCATCATGACTGTATGCTCCCTAGAATAGCTTATCTGTTTACTTCTTATGAAAGCATTCTATAAAAGGAAATGGACAACTTCACTATCAAGGTCCCGCTATCAAGGTCCCTTTCACTCATAACTACAATCAATGAAACAACATGATGGTCCACTCTCCTGAGTTACCCCATGCATCCATAATAGTTAAGTTTGGCCACTATCCTAACATCTGTTATCCCTTACAACCATTGCCTAATCGGCATAGTCAGCCGTGACAGCAAACGCAAGTGTACGGGCTGGTGTTCCAGCCACCCGTCTGTAAGGGGCTTACTGATGGAAACATCCTGCCAAAAGGCTTGATTTAATTTGGTATATAAAGGCTGCTGGCTAGTGAAAATAAAATTCAGCTCTTGGTTAAGCTCACAGCTGCGACGGTCGAAGTTTGCAGTACCAAAGATACAGGTGTCTTCATCAATAAAAATCACTTTGCCGTGAAAGAAGCCTTTTTTATAGAGACGGATAGTTGCGTGGTGGCTTTTTAACTGCTTTAAATCGGAAAGAGAGGCTGCCTTTGTAAGGAGATGATCTGCTTTATCTGGATATAAGATGGTAACCCTTACGCCGCGATTTAAGGCGTCCAGCAGTGCCTTTTTTACCTTGCTACTGGGAATAAAATAGGGAGAACCAATCTCGATAGAATGTTGACAGTGATGAATATAATGCAATAATCGTTTTTCAAAGGTGTATCCTTCTGTAGTTAACACCTCCACATCACCATTGTTTGCATGCATAGTGTCCTGTATTTGCTGTTCCCAATCGATCGTAAACGCTGTTTGCAGTACTTTCACGATTTCACCAGTTACCCGAACATGATAATCCCGCCATGCACCTAATTGCAGATCTTTGCCTAAATATTCATCACCAAGGTTAAACCCACCAACATAGGCTATGCTGTCATCTATTATTAGTATTTTGCGATGGTTACGCTGCTGTAAGCGATAAAAAAAGGGAAAGGCTGGCGGGTTTGTCTTTCGAAAGGCCATTTTGTGTTTCAGCCATTTACTGCGGAAACGAATACTGCCGATCCAATCTGTCAGCAGCCGCACTTGAACACCTTCAGATTGCTTGCGTGCCAATAAAGCATACAGGCGATTACTTACTTTATCATTGCGAATAATAAAGAATTGGATATCTATTCGCTTTGTTGCTTGTTCAATATCTTGGTAAATAGCAGAAAATAAGGAATTACCATCGATATAGACATCACTTTCTTGGATGGTCGTCATCCAGCTCTGACTCTGATTCTTTTGGAATTGAAACCATCTGCCAATGATCCAGTCCAGGCAAATGAGAATAACTACTAATACTAACCAGATCATCGGTGATCCCCCTTTTTGCTAAAAAAAGATATTCGGCTAATTGATCCGTGTTTATCTATTTAATGTTGCCAAAAAAAATTGGAATATACACCAACTTAGGGGTGCGTATTTCTTCATTTTGCGTTAACATATACAAAAGAATAGATAATTACAGAAGAGGTGTGAGCTTGTGCAAAGGTTAGTTTTTTTTGTAGGGGTAGCAGGTACTGGGAAGACAACAGTAGCGGAAAAGGCGGCTGCGCGGATTCCGTGTGCGTTCCTTGATCGTGATACAATTGGCGGACGTTTCGTTGAGCATATTTTAAAAATGAACAACATGGACCCGAATGACCGTGATTCTCAATTTTATAAAGAGAATCTGCGTGATTTAGAATATGATTCAACCAAAGATATATGCATAGAGAACCTGCGTGTTGGACAGAATGTATTTATGATTTCTCCCTTTACGGCTGAGCTGAAGAACAAAGACTGGATCGATGAAGTGATTGCCGCCAGCGGTAAATCAAAGACTGACGTTGATGTGAAGGTAGTCGTTGTTACATTGGACGATATGAATCAACAACGTCAGCGTATTCAGGAACGTGGGACAGTTCGAGATACGTGGAAACTGGATAATTGGGATTCCTATGAAACAAGGGTAGACTTTATTCCAGCCATTAATTGGGACATTCCGCAAGACCATATTCAGATATTTGATAACTCAGGTGAATTAACAGAAGAGAAAATTGCGAATCTGGTACGTTTTTTGGAGGCTTAGCAGGTGACAGACAAGGAATCACGTGTAACAGTAAACAGCTTGTGCAGATGGTGTTAGAGCAATCAAAGAATGAGTATTGCATTTCGATAAACAAAATCATATAATATGATGATAGACTATATCAATTGCATACAGGAGTTTACATATAGTATTGATGAAAAAGGGGTGCTGAGCTTTGAGTTTACATGACTTAACGCAACAACAAATAGATGAGTTGGCAATGATAGAGATTGCGACGCTAATCTTAGAAGAAGAGAATAAAGCATTAGACTTTCGTGAAATATTTGATCGAATTGCCGATTTGAAGGGTTTATCAGAGTCTGAGAAGGATACTTGGATTACTCAATATTATACAGATTTAAACATTGATGGACGTTTTATGACAAAAGGTTCCAATCTTTGGGGGCTGAAGAAGTGGTATCCCGTTGAGGAAATTGATGAGGATATTACGGTTGTGCCAAAGAAGAAAAAGAAAAAAGCAAAGAAGAGCAAGGCAGAAGATGTGCTTGATGAAACAGAGGATTTGGATGAAACGATCATTGCAGAAGACGATGATCTAGACGATTTCGATGATGATGAATTAGCGGCAGATGATATTATCGATGATGATTTTGACTTTGAGGATGACGATGAGGAGATTGATGACGAGTTCATTAATGAAGATGATATAGAAAAATAGTTTAAACAGATACTTGACTTTCGATAAGCTTCTGAGTAAAATTCTTATTGGGCACTATTATTAGTAGAAGCATATAGCGTTCCCTGCTTAGGGGGGCGCTTTTTATTTTTTGATAAGCATATCATATGGTGCGTACCTTATTTAGAGCGTGTGTCATAACTTGTTTATTTGTCACGAAAAATAATAGATATCATAATACAAATAGAAAGAGGGATATAGTGTGACCAAGTATATATTTGTAACTGGTGGTGTTGTTTCTTCTATTGGAAAAGGGATTACGGCTGCCTCATTGGGACGACTTTTGAAAAATAGAGGATTAAAGGTAACTATCCAGAAATTTGACCCATACATCAATGTGGATCCAGGCACCATGAGTCCATATCAACATGGCGAGGTATTTGTGACAGATGATGGCGCAGAAACAGACCTTGACTTAGGTCATTATGAACGCTTTATTGATATCAATCTTAATCAATACAGCAATATTACAACGGGAAAGATTTATTCAACTGTTATTAAGAAAGAACGCCATGGTGATTACTTAGGCGGCACGGTTCAAGTGATTCCACATATCACTAATGAAATTAAGGACAAAGTCTTTCAAGCTGGTAAACAGACTAATGCAGACATTGTCATCACGGAAATTGGCGGTACTGTAGGGGATATTGAATCCTTACCGTTCATTGAGGCGATTCGCCAAATTAAGAGTGACATTGGGAAAGACAATGTCATGTATATCCATTGTACGCTAGTACCATATATCAAGGCAGCCGGAGAACTGAAAACCAAGCCTACCCAGCACAGTGTGAAAGAATTACGTTCTTTAGGGATTCAGCCGGATGTGATTGTATTAAGAACCGAACATGCAATCAGTCAGGAAATGAAAGAAAAGATTGCTTTGTTCTGTGATATTAACGAGAAATCTGTAATTGAAGCTGGAGATGCAGATACACTATATCACGTACCACTTGACTTACAAAAACAGAACTTAGATCAGATTACATGTGATCATTTTGGTTTGGACTGTGGCGAAGCAGACATGACCGAGTGGAATCAGCTGGTAGAGCGTGTATTGAAGCTATCGAAAAAAATAACAATCGGTTTAGTAGGTAAATATGTGGAACTGCCTGATGCCTATATTTCTGTCGTAGAAGCCTTAAAGCATGCAGGTTATACGCATGACGCCGATGTGGAAGTCAAATGGATTAATGCGGAAGAGGTTACCAGCAGCAATGTTGCCGAGCATTTATCAGATGTAGAAGGATTATTAGTTCCAGGCGGTTTTGGCGACAGAGGGATCGAGGGTAAGCTGGAAGCAATCCGCTATGCTCGTGAGAATAAACTGCCATTCCTCGGCATTTGTTTAGGTATGCAACTTGCGACCGTTGAATTTGCCCGTAATGTAGTTGGATTAGAAGGAGCGAACTCTTTTGAGATTGATCCAAACACTCCATATCCAATTATTGATCTGTTGCCAGAGCAAAAAGATGTCTCTGACCTTGGCGGTACTTTACGTTTAGGTATCTACCCATGCCGTCTGCAGGATGGTACAAAAACAAAAGAGGCCTATGGGAATGAAGATGTTATCTATGAACGCCACCGCCATCGTTTTGAATTTAATAACGAATATAGAGAACAGATGGAAGCACATGGATTTGTCTTCTCTGGTACAAGTCCAGATCATAAATTGGTCGAGACGATTGAACTAGAGGATCACCCATGGTTCGTCGCTTCTCAGTTTCACCCGGAATTCAAATCAAGACCAACCAGACCACAACAATTATTTAATGGCTTCATCGGTGCTGCGGTTAATAAATAAACAAGCGAAAGCAAACATCCTACTTTTTGAAGTAGGGTGTTTTTTCATATGAAAAGGATGGCGGTAATCTGGGAAAGCAGCAAGGAACTATAGTATGCGGACATAGCCGGGGAATTCGCCCTCCATTCATCAATAGCAGAAATGACGGACAAAAAAAGAGTAAAGCTCAATGAGTTGTCCGTCAAAACGAAAATGACGGACAAAAAAGCGAAAATCCTCGAAAATTTGTTCATCATAACGAATTCTGCAAATACAACTAAAAGCCGCACGTCAGTTATACCAGACAGCAATCACAAAAAAGAAGTTTCATTGCTTATTGCTCAATAATCAGTAACCGCTTTCAAAAAAATACTAAATCTTATCGGTTTGCTATGTTATAATGAAATTTATAATTTCTTATAGTAAAATGTTGCAGGAATTTCGTAAGATATGGCGAATTTAAACTATATAGAACTGCCGTTAGCGATTATTTGTCGTTCCAAATAAACAAACTATCCTAGAAAATGTTAGAAGGGGTTAATTCATATGGAAAAAACGGTTCTAGTTGTAGACGATCAGGTAGGAATACGATTGCTTTTGGAAGAAGTCATTAGCCAGGAGAGCTATCGGGTAGAACTTGCTGTAAATGGTAAAGAAGCATTTGAAAAAATCACCCAGCAACAGCCGGATTTAATTATGTTAGATTATAAACTGCCTATTATTGATGGACCGACACTGCTCACTATGCTTCAAAAAGAAGGTTATCATATTCCTGTTATTATGATGAGTGGGCTGCCTGAGAAGGCAAAAGCAGACGTTCAGCACTCAAGTATGATCCATAAAGTCATAGAAAAGCCGTTTCAACTAAACGATATTCGTGAACTAGTCGCTACCGTTTTACAGAAATAATGTTAACGGATGATCTATTTGTTTAAGTTGTAAATTGTCTGATAGCTCATGCCTTAATGTAAAGAAGTCAAAAACTATACCTATTTTTTATCACAAAAAGTCTTTATTATTTTGTGACATGGCCTTTCTTTGAGAGAAAGTACCAGTCATTTAATAATAAGGACTTTTGGTATGCTGTCATAGATTGTAATTCAGTATAAGAAGATACCCTCAAAACATATCGCAATCCTTTTTGACAAAATTAAAAAAATATTGACAACTTTTTTTCGGGAAGGTAATGTTGAAGTTGTATAGAGGTCATACCTCTAGGGAATTTAATAAAAAAAGAAGGGTTGTTTTGTTTATATGAGCGAAAATCAACAGGTTATGCCAACAACGAAGATTCCGGTTCATGGCATTTCTCCTCTAGTTATTGTTTGTGGAGATCCATTTCGAGCAGAATTGATCGCCAGCAAATTGGAAGACGCAGAAGAGATTGCTTATTCCAGGGAATATCGTACGTTTAATGGGAAATACAAAGGGACAGCTGTTACGGTTTCAAGTCACGGCATTGGAGCGCCCGGGGCAGCCGTTCATTTTGAAGAATTAATTAAAGCCGGAGCGAAAGTCATTATCCGTGTTGGAACAGCTGGATCGTATACAAAGGAATTACCGCCAGGCAGCTTGATTATTGCCAGCTCTGCTGTTCGAACAGATGGTTTAACCAAACAAATGGTTCCAGATGGAGTACCGGCTGTAGCTGATTTCCGTGTGGTACAGGCGTTAAATGAAGCGGCTGAAGCAACAGATGTCACATTTGGAACAGGGATGATTGTTACATTGGATGCCTTCTATGCCGGCCCGGTTGAATTTCCGCATAAATTATATAAAGATGCTGGTGCCCTAGGTGCTGAAATGGAATTATCGGCATTATATACTATTGCACAATTACGTGGCATTTCTGCTGGAGGTATTGTCGCACTAGATGGTTATGCCTATGCAGATATGGACTACTATAATCCACATCAAGATCATGTCAAAAAAGCAGTAGAAGATGAGATTTATATTGCCTTAGAGGCTATAGTAACGTTCTAAATGGGGAAAGGTACTCACCTTTCTTCATAAAGAGGCTACATTGTCTAAAAAATGAATAAGAAACTTACTGGGAATACCAGAGAGGGGAAATAAATGAGTTTTATTAATATTGTTTGGGGTCTGTTTGGAATCTTAATTGTTTGTGGCCTTGCTTTTATTTTTTCTAATAATAAGAAAAAGGTCAGTCTGAGACTTGTGCTGATTGCTCTGGCCTTTGAGATCGTATTTGCCTGGTTTGTTTTATCGACAAAGATCGGTTCGACGATATTAATGGGCATTTCCGATTTTGTCAATGTTATTATCGGCTATGCAGATGAAGGAATCGATTTCGTATTTGGCGGTTTATACACAGAGGAGTCTGGTATCCAGTTTATTGTTGCTTTTAATGTGCTGCCAATGATTATTTTCTTTGCCTCATTAATTGCGATCTTATATCACTTGAAGATTATGAAATTTATCTTTAAATATGTTGGTGGTTTATTTTCTTTCTTATTTAAAACCACCAAACGTGAATCGGTTGTAGCAGCAGCGAATATTTTTGTTGGTCAAACCGAATCTCCGCTAGTTGTCAAGCCGCACTTGCCGAAGATGTCTGGTTCAGAGATTTTTGCGGTTATGACATGCGGGCTGGCTTCTATTGCTGGTACGATGCTGGCTTCCTATGCCCTTTTGGGAGTGGAATTACAATACCTGCTAGTGGCTAGTTTTATGGCAGCACCATCGGGTTTGATTATTGCCAAAATATTTTACCCAGAAACAGAAGATATAAAAGAAGATACCGATCTGCAGCTGGCAGATGAAGAAGGCGCCAGTAATGTCATTGAGGCTGCTTCTACAGGAGCTCGAAATGGTCTGCAGATTGCCTTAATTGTAGGGGCTACCTTAATCGCCTTTGTTGCCCTCATTTACATGGTGAATGGCTTTATTGGGTTTGCCACTGGTTTATTTGGGTTTGAAACAAGTTTACAACAAATTTTAGGTTTTATTATAGCACCACTTGCTTTTGCGATCGGTATTCCGTGGAGTGAAGCCGTCATGGCAGGATCGTTAATTGGTGAGAAGTTAGTATTAACTGAATTTATTGCTTATATCAACTTAATGGATAATACAGCACAGTTTAGTGACAAGTCCATCATGGTGATCACCTTTGCCTTATGTGGATTTGCCAATTTCTCGTCAATGGCAACATTAGCCAGTACACTAACTAGTTTAGATCCGAAGCGCCAGAGTTTATTTGCCAAACTATCACTAAAAAGTGTATTTGCCGGTGCCTTAGCTTCTATGTTAAGTGCAGCGATTGCCGGTATGTTCTTTATGTAAGCAAGTAAAAGGGAGGAGAAACGATATGAACGTACCACAAGCACAAGATGTACCGTTATTGGCCTATCTGCATAACACAGTAAGATATGAAGATCAACAGGTGATTTTATTAAATCGCCGACTGTATCCAGAGGAAACGACCTATGTCGTTTGCGAAGACTACCAGCAGGTAGCAGAAGCGATTGAAGATATGACGATTCAAGGAGCAATTGTTATTGCTATTGCGGCAGGCTATGGCTTTGCCCTGGCCTTGAAACAAAATCCGGAATGGTCAGGTCAAACACTTGCACAATATGCAGAGGAAGTCTATCAGCGTTTATTGGCAACTCGGCCAACCGGTCAGCGTTTAAAAGTTATTTTAGATAAATGTTTAACTGAAATTAAGCCGGCTATTGAGGCAGGGAAACAAGCGGATGACGTAGCGGAACAATTAATTGCCTTTATGAATCAAGAAGTAGCAGAAGCAGATCAAATTGCCATCGACTGTGGAAAATATACGGCCAATTTACTTAAAGATGGTGATCGGGTATTAACACATTGTTTTGCCGATTCTGCTTTAATTCATATGCTGTTAGAAGCGAAGAAACAAAAGAAACATATTGAAATGTATTGCACGGAAACCCGTCCTTATTTTCAGGGGGCTCGTTTAACGGCTCATTCGATTAAAGAAACGGGGACAAAGGTTACCCTTGTAACTGACAATATGCCTGGATTTTTAATGGAGCAAGGCATGATTACGGCACTTGTTACAGCTGCCGACAAGATCACGTTAGAAGGACATATATGTAATAAGATCGGGACTTATCAATATGCAGTAGTCGCCCAGCACCACAACATTCCGTTCTATGTATTAGGATATGAAGGTCCTGATGAGAATTCGCCAAGCACAGATCAAATTGAGATTGAATTTCGTCAAGCAGATGAGGTCTTCTATGCACGTGGTGTACGGACAGCGATTGAGGGAATTGAAGGGCTATATCCGTCCTTTGATATTGTATCACCAAATTTTGTAGATGCAATTGTTACACATAAAGGGGTATTTGCGGCTAGAAATATTCGTGAACACTTAGAAAAATAAAAAGAACATGCAGCCGAACGTAAGAAGGAGCGAGATAGACAGATGGAATTAAAGAAACCTGACACCCTGCCAGATCGAATATATCTGACCATTCATGGACTAATCCAAAAGGGAGAATACCCTGTGGGTGATAAATTACCTTCAGAACAAGAATTAGCAAAACAATTGCGTGTCAGCCGAACGGCCTTGCGCGAAGCACTTCAGCGTTTAGAACTAGATGGGTATATTGATCGCAGGCATGGTGTAGGTACATTTGTCATCTCTGCTTCTCCCCAATTGAATGCCGGTTTAGAAAAATTGGAGAGTATGACAGATTTTATCAAATGGCAAGGGTTAACGCCAGGTACGATTAATACTGTGGTAATAAAAGGACAGGCCACTGGACCGATTACTGATTTACTCCAATTGGAGCCTGAAACCCCGATTATTACGTTTGAGAGGGTGCGTACAGCAGATAAGCTGCCGTTCGCCTATGATATTGTTGTTGTCCCAGAGGCTGTTATTGGTGATGATGACAGAGAAATACAACAACAGGAGTCATTCTTTGCTTATTTAGAACAACAACAGAATCAGCAGCTCATTTATTCCAATTGTACTATTTTTGCGGATAAAGCCACTCCAGAGTTAGCAGATAAATTAAGAATAGAGCCTGGTGAAGCACTGCAAGTTTTAGAACAAGTCCATTATACGAAAGGAAATAAGCCTTTATATTATGGAAAAAGTTATATCAGAAATGACGTAATGAAGTTTCACTTTATTAGAAGACGGTAGGTGAACAGATGCAGACTAAAGAAAGCTTATTAATTAAAAATGTAACCATCGTACCAATGACCAAAGATCAAGAAATGATAGAACACGGCTATATTCTGATAAAAGACGGTTTGATTCAGGAGGTTGGATCTGAACGTCCTGCTGCATTGACAGCTGATCAAGTGATTGATGGAACCAATCGAGTGGCAATTCCCGGCCTGATCAATGGCCACACCCATACACCGATGAGTTTGCTGCGTGGTTATCGTGATGATCTGCCATTAATGGACTGGCTCCAAGAAATGTGGGTCATAGAAGGAAAAATGACGGCAGATGATGTTTATTGGGCTTCGATGTTAAGCATGATCGAAATGATTGAGTCAGGGACAACCACTTTTTCAGATATGTACTTTGGCTTGGATGAAATTGCTCAGGCAGTAGATCAAGCCGGTTTACGTGCATTATTGTGTGAAGCGATTATGGAGACAGCTGGAAACGGAGAAGAACGTCTCCAAGCAACAATAGCATTTGTCGAAAAATGGAAACAGGTAGGCCATAGCCGGATTACACCGTTACTATCTCCACATGCACCTTATACATGTTCACCAAACATGATAGAAAAGATAGTCCAAGAGGCTGAACGTTTAGATTGTGCTATCCACACCCACTTGGCAGAGACAAGGCAGGAAATGACGATTATTGCAAACGAGTATCAGGAAAGTCCAATCACTTTGATGGAAAAAACAGGATTATTTTCTCGTCCAGTGATTGCGGCACATGGTGTATATCTATCAGATCAAGATATAGCTATTTTGCAGCAGCATCAGGCTGGACTGATTTATAATCCGAAAAGTAATATGAAATTAGCCAGCGGGATTGCACCAATTGCCCATCTATTAGAACAAGGGGTGCGTGTCGGGATTGGTACAGATGGATCAGCCAGCAACAATGCACTTGATATGATAGAAGAAATGCGCTTCGCCAGTCTTCTGCAAAAGGTTGCCAATGAAGATGCCACAGCCTTATCTGCCTATCAAACATTGGCACTAGGTACCAGTCAAGGTGCACGTGCTTTAGGTATCGATCAAATAACAGGTACGATTGAGACAGGTAAACAGGCCGATATCACGTTAATTGACTTTGATCAGCCTCACCTATCACCAAAGAATAATATCATTTCTCATATTATTTATTCTGTCAAATCAACAGATATTACCCATACGATCGTGGACGGACAAGTACTGTTAAATAACAGACAGTTAATGACCATCGACAAAGAAAAGGTCATTTGGCATATCAATGAAATAAAAGAGCGATTATTGTCATAACCTTCCTGCATAGGGTCAAAAAACCTATGAAGGGGAGGTGGTTTCTTGTTTTTAGGGATAAATGTTAAAAAAAATGAAAAGTAAGCGGTTGAATGAAAATGTTTTGTTGCACCTTGCCCATGAAATTGGTATTCTATAAATGGGTACAATCTTTCACAAGATCGATTGTTTTATCATTGTGTTTACATATATTAAAGGAGGAACAATAATGCCATTAGTATCAATGAAAGAAATGCTTATCAAAGCAAACGAAAATGGGTATGCAGTAGGTCAATTCAATATCAACAATTTAGAATATGTACAAGCTATCCTTCAAGCGGCAGAAGAAGAAAAATCTCCAGTAATCCTTGGTGTATCTGAAGGTGCAGCAAAATATATGGGTGGTTTCGGTGTTGTAGTAGCAATGGTAGAAGCTACAGCGGAAGCACAAGGAACAACCGTACCAGTAGCTATTCACTTAGATCATGGTTCTAGCTTTGAATCATGTGCGAAGGCAATCCATGCAGGATTTACTTCTGTTATGATTGATGCATCACATGATCCTTTTGAAGAGAATATCGCTGTTACTTCTAAAGTAGTAGAACTTGCACACTTCCACGGTGTATCAGTTGAAGCAGAACTTGGTACAGTTGGCGGTGATGAAGATGGTGTACAAGGTGGTATCATGTACGCAGATACAGACGAATGTAAAGAACTTGTGGAGCGCACTGGCATTGACTGTCTTGCACCAGCATTAGGTTCTGTACACGGTCCTTACCAAGGCGAACCAAACTTAGGCTTTAAAGAGATGGAAGAAATCAATACTATTGCAGGTGTACCATTAGTACTGCATGGCGGAACTGGTATCCCTTTGAAAGATATCCAAAAGGCAATTTCTCTTGGTACATCCAAAATTAATGTAAATACAGAAAACCAAATCCAACAAACAAAAGTAGTCCGTGAAGTATTAGAAGCAAACCCTAAAATGATCGATCCACGTAAATACTTAGGACCAAGCCGTGACGCCATTAAAGATACCGTAATCGGTAAAATGCGTGAATTCGGTTCTTCAGGTAAAGCATAAGATAACATATACTGAAATACTCTCTATTCCTGTTAGTTTGGATAGAGAGTATTTTTTATAACATAAAAAATAGGCGTGTAATCGCTCCAGAAATAGGCTCCGCGTTTCATGAAATTGTACTCATTCTCTTCGGAAAAGAAGAGCCCTTTCCTTGCGATGTCTTCCCACTATGCTTTCCTTGTCTGGCTACAAGTGTCAAAAACTAATATTGAAGTAGGAAAGAAATGCAAACTTTTATTCAGGCCAATCCAGGTCTGCAATCCCGAATCCTGATTACTTTCAGCGATTATACAGTCGATGAGATGTACACTATGCTGCAGTTAATGGTACAAAAGAATGGTTTCCAACTAGCTGTTTCTTGTGAACCAATTGTGAAAGAGTTATTTAATCAGGAACAATCCAGGACACAGTCTGGCAACGGGAGATATGTAAGAAATCTGTTTGAACGAGCATCTCGAAATATGTCGTTTAGGCTGAGTGTGATGGAAGATCCTACTTATGAACAATTGACTACATTGGAAGCAGAAGATTTTCAGAAGTCTTCGTAAATGATAACAGGTTTAATTGGAATGCAAAAAGTTACTAAATACTGAACGGAGGCTTATTTCCTGTTTGAGCGAGATGGTTAGAGGCGCGTGACGGTGTTTAAAAAGCAAATGACCATCACCACTTGCATTTCGCTGTTTGTTTTCTGTTTTTTTCTGTATAAGTCAGGGAGTCCGTAATGACTGCTGGCAAATAAACGGAAACATTTGGCCCGCATATCGCTGCAACTGAAGCAAATTCCCTAATTTCAAGCAATGGCATTTCTACTGTTTGAATTCCTCCCTAAATAAGCTATAATAGATATGATTGATTTTAAGAGGTTGTTCAAAAAGTCCGATAAAAAGGTTACATATATTTGGTAATCATCGTACAAGCTAAGAATAATGGAAGAATTCGATTGAGAATATAGATGCAGAGGTAATAGGATTGAAACTCAGAAAGCGAGGATAACATCATGCAGAAACTGCTTGTGGAAGGTGGACATTTACTATCAGGAAACGTGCGTGTGAGCGGTGCAAAAAACAGCGCAGTAGCTTTACTGCCGGCAGCCATTTTGGCTGAGTCGGAGGTAATGATTGAGGGTCTTCCAGATATATCAGATGTAGAAACATTAAGTTTTCTGTTGGAAGAGATTGGCGGAACGGTAGAGCGTAAAGGCCAAGTAATGCATATTAATCCAGTCAATATGACGGCAATGCCGTTGCCGAATGGACGGGTAAAGAAACTAAGGGCTTCTTATTATTTTATGGGAGCTATGTTAGGACGTTTTAAAGAAGCGGTGATTGGTCTACCAGGTGGTTGTTATTTAGGGCCAAGACCGATTGATCAGCATATTAAAGGCTTCGAGGCCCTAGGTGCAACTGTTACTAATGAACAGGGTGCGATCTATTTACGTGCAGAGAAATTAACCGGCGCACGAATTTATTTAGATGTGGTCAGCGTAGGTGCGACGATTAATATCATGCTGGCAGCAGTACGGGCAGAAGGGCGTACCGTAATTGAAAATGCGGCAAGAGAACCAGAAATTATTGATGTAGCCACTCTTTTAACAAGTATGGGTGCGAGGATAAAAGGGGCCGGTACTGATGTGATTCGTATTGATGGTGTGGAGAAACTAACTGGATGTATGCATACCATTATACCAGATCGGATTGAGGCAGGTACTTATGTAATTATGGCAGCAGCCAACGGGAAGAACGTGGTGATTGATAATGTGATTCCTCAGCACTTAGAGCCGTTGCTTGCCAAGCTGCGGGAAATGGGCGTACACATTGAAGAAGGAGAAGAACATCTGGTGGTTCACAGGGGTGATGAATTGAAGAGTGTCGACATCAAAACCTTAGTTCATCCAGGTTTTCCAACCGATCTTCAACAACCTTTTACCGCTCTTTTAACACAGGCAAAAGGAACTGGTGTCGTTACGGACACAATTTATCAGGCTCGTTTTAAACATACCGATGAATTAAGAAGAATGAACGCCCAAATCAAGGTAGAAGGCAGCTCTGCCATTGTCCAAGGACCAACACCGTTAGAAGGTGCTAAGGTGAAAGCGAGTGATTTGCGTGCCGGTGCCTCTTTGATTGTAGCAGGATTACTAGCAAACGGTGTAACAGAGATTACTGGACTGGACCATATTGACCGTGGCTATGCCAATATTACAGAAAAACTAAAAAGCCTGGGTGCAAAGATTTGGCGTGAAGAGATGTCAGAAAAGGAAATGCAGCAAATCCAAAATTCATAATCAGCGATAGCAATCAAGCTGTGGGGAGTCAAGGGCTTCTCACAGTTTTCCTTATGGAGAAACCGCCCCTGCAAGAGACGGAATGGAAGAAAACCTCCCCCCTCCTTATTTTTCTGCAAAGGCAGACCAAGGTAAAATGGGGAGGGGCGCAATTTGTAATTATTTTTATTTAATTCTTGAAAAAACAGTTGAATATCTAGAGTTTAGGTTGTACTATAGGAAATAGTAATAACTCAATATACGATCTTCGTATAATCATCTTGTTTTCATTGATAGTGCGTGTTCAAAAAGATTGCTTAAAAGACCGTCATCGGTTAAGTTCGCAACATCGTGTTGCAACACCGATACTAGCACATCGTGTACGTCGGCAGGCTAAAGCCATGACGTCCTGTCATAACGCCTGCACTAGTACGTCCTGTACGTCGAAGTTCAAGGCGGCGCCGCTTTGAGTAACGGAACGTATGCTTTTCATACGTGAGTAACGGACCTGCACAGGAAGTGTTGACTTCTGCGTTGTCCGCATGATGTGGACGATCTTAGTAGAAGTTCCTCTACCGCCAACGCAGAAATTTGGTGCTTCATTTTTATTGGGCTTTTTGAATAACTTCTGATAGATGAGTATTGCTTCCATCTTTTATTCTTCTTGAGGTTTTAAATGATCTCGGTGCTTCAATAAAGTTTTTCAGACTACTTGAACGTTACATAGACCATTCCAAAATAACAGATAGAGGTTTATTAATTACGCAATAGGGATAGCTGGTGCATAGTTGCGTTTTACCCTATGCTGATTTCGTGCTCTTTTTATTGGGGGGACTAGTAGACTTTCACTAAGGAGCCTAGTTTTCTTTTTTATTGAAAGAGCTTTTATATAGATATTATTTTTTAGGTAAAGCTTGTTTGTCAAGGGAATTAAGATAATGTGCTATTTACATTTTGCGGACGATTTGTACTGTAATAAATTAAATATAGGTGTGGTGATTTTGTGAGTGAAGTAACAATTTCAGAATTAGAATCAATGACATTGAAAGAACTGTATGCAAAAGCAAAAGAATTTAAAGTATCTTATTATGCCAAATTAACAAAAAGAGAATTAGTGTTTGCTATTCTAAAGGCACAAGCAGAGAAAAGCGGTTATCTTTTTATGGATGGGATTCTGGAAATTATCCCTACGGAAGGCTTTGGCTTTCTACGTCCCATTAATTATTCGCCAAGTGCGGAAGATATTTATATTTCGGCATCACAAATTCGCCGTTTTGACTTAAGAAATGGGGATAAGGTATCTGGTAAGGTGCGTCCGCCGAAAGAGAATGAGCGTTACTATGGCTTATTACATGTAGACGCAGTTAATGGCGAGGATCCAGAGGCTGCCAAGGAGCGTGTTCATTTTCCGGCGCTAACACCGCTTTATCCAGATCGTTTAATGAATTTGGAAACAGACACCAAATTAATTTCTACCCGGATCATGGATTTACTGACACCGGTTGGATATGGTCAGCGTGGATTAATTGTAGCGCCTCCAAAGGCAGGTAAGACGATGCTGTTAAAACAGATTGCTAACAGTATTACGAAAAACCATCCCCATACAAAACTAATTATTTTATTAGTGGATGAGCGTCCAGAAGAAGTAACGGATATCGAGCGTTCAGTGGATGAGAATGTAGATGTGGTCAGCTCTACTTTTGACGAAGTACCTGAGAACCATATTAAGGTGGCAGAATTAGTATTAGAGCGTGCGATGCGTTTAGTAGAGCACAAGAAAGACGTTGTCGTGCTGATGGATAGTATTACGCGGTTGGCGCGGGCTTATAACTTAGTCATTCCGCCAAGCGGCAGAACGTTGTCAGGTGGTATTGATCCAGCAGCATTCCACCGGCCAAAACGTTTCTTTGGAGCAGCCAGGAATATTGAAGATGGCGGCAGCTTCACGATTTTAGCAACTGCCTTAGTGGAAACAGGCTCTCGTATGGATGATGTAATTTATGAAGAATTTAAAGGGACAGGTAACATGGAGCTTCACTTAGACCGTCATTTGGCACAGCGCCGTATTTTCCCTGCAATTGATATTCTGCGTTCCAGTACTCGGAAGGAAGAACTGCTTGTACCAAAATCCCATTTAGAAAAAATGTGGGCTATTCGTAAAAGCATGCAAGACTCGCCTGATTTCCTAGAACGTTTCTTAAGAAAACTACGTTCAACCAAAAACAATGAAGAATTTTTAGCCGTATTGGACGAAGAAATGAAACGAAAAGGTACAAAAAAACCAATACAACATTAAAATTCCCTTGCAAAGGTTAGTACATACTGTTATAATTCTTCTGTGTGACATATGTGCGATACCGCATGTGAATTTAACTCTGTTTCCAAGGGATTCAGGGCAAAAGGAGTGGATAGACATGAAAGAAGGAATTCATCCAGAATACCGTAAAGTCGTGTTTCTTGATACAAGCTCTGACTACAAATTTCTAACCGGATCAACAACATCATCTGATGAAACAATTGAATGGGAAGATGGCAACACTTACCCATTAATCCGTGTAGAAACTAGCTCAGCTTCTCACCCGTTCTATACTGGTAAGCAAAGAGCTGACAAAGTCGGCGGTCGAGTTGACCGATTCAAGAAAAAATATAACCTTAAATAATCGGTATTTTTTCAAAAGCAACTATATAATGTTAAGAAACAGGCAGGTGGGCTATCCTCTGCCTGTTTTTATGTCTTGACATGGATGGAAGTCAACAGACAGACGAGACAATCAGCTAACTGTCAGCTAATTCTACTCACACGAGATTGGAAATGACGGACAAAACAGCAAGGAAAGTCATCCTACTGTCCGTCACAATAAAAATGACAAACACTAAAAGCCAAAAAATATCTTTAGGTCTGTCATAAAAATAACAGAAAAACCCCAGCTTTTCTCGGCGAAATAAAAGTGTGTTCCTTCCTTATCCCCTCAGCTTCTCTTTACAGTCAGCCTGTATCCTGAATAGTAATGAACTTTGGTAAGCTTGGTTTAATAAAAGTACAACAGAACCTCAGCTAAGCTTCAATGGAACAAGCAAAAGCTCTGTCTGAAAAAAGGCCTGTTTGAATACGCACTATAAATTAGAACAAAGACTTTCTGATAAAAAAAACCTACATATTAAATGATTATTCGTGGTAAAATGAGAAGTACGAAGGTTGGAGGGAGCAGCAAGTATGGATATGATGAAAGAAGCTGGTTGGATCGAATTAATATGCGGCGGCATGTTTTCGGGAAAATCAGAAGAATTAATTCGCAGGATCAGCCGTGCTACATACGGTAACTTAAATGTTGCTATTTATAAGCCCAAATGGGAAAGTCGCTACAGTAAAGAATATATTGTGTCCCATAGCGGCATGGAGATTATGGCCAGACCGATCCAAAAATCTCCGGATATTTTAACTGATATAGAGGAAGGTATTGATTTAATAGCCATTGATGAAGTGCAATTTCTCGATGAGGATATCGTACCAGTCGTTTCCGAACTGGCCAATCGCGGTTACCGGGTTGTGCTTGCCGGTTTGGATACCGATTTTCGTGGCGAGCCGTTTGGGCCAATGCCTCAACTATTGGCCATTAGTGAGTTTGTAACAAAACTGCATGCGGTTTGCCCCATCTGCGGATCGCCAGCCAGCAGAACTCAACGCCTGATAGATGGTCAACCGGCTTCCTATCATGATCCGGTCTTTTTGCTAGGGGCGACGGAAGCATATGAACCAAGATGCCGGCATCACCATGAAGTGCCTAACCATCCAAAGGCGAAATTAAAGACACACCATCGATAATTTTGCCGGTATTCGGTATTTTCTATATACTATAACTTAGGTGAATCGGAGAAAGAGGTGAAGAACGTGTTAGATCGTTTAGAAGCGTTAGAGGCACGTTATGAAAAGTTAAATGAATTACTGAGTGATCCGGAAATCATTAGTGATTCTAAGAAATTAAGAGAATATTCCAAAGAACAATCAGATTTGCAAGATGTGACAGCTGCTTATCGTGAATATAAAGATGTGACTCAGCAGTTGGCAGACGCTAAAGAAATGTTAGAAGACGACTTAGATGATGAAATGCGGGAAATGGCTAAAATGGAAATTAGTGAGCTGTCCGGGCGCCAGCAAGAGTTAGAAGAAGAGATGAGGATCTTACTATTACCAAAAGATCCGAATGATGACAAGAACGTTATTATGGAGATCCGTGGAGCTGCCGGTGGGGATGAGGCGGCCTTGTTTGCCGGTGATTTATTCCGAATGTATTCCCGTTATGCCGAATCACAAGGTTGGAAGATCGATATAATGGATTCAAACACAACCGGAGTAGGTGGTTTTAAAGAGGTAATCTTTATGATCAATGGAAAAGGTGCTTACTCGAAGCTGAAATTTGAAAATGGCGCCCACCGTGTACAGCGTGTCCCAGAAACAGAATCAGGCGGCCGGATTCATACATCGACAGCTACCGTAGCCGTTATGCCCGAGGCAGAAGAAGTAGAAATCGATATCCATGAAAAGGATATTCGTGTCGATACGTTTGCCTCCAGCGGACCTGGTGGACAATCAGTAAACACGACCATGTCAGCTGTTCGTTTAACACACGAACCGACGGGAATTGTAGTATCGATTCAAGATGAGAAATCACAAATTAAAAATAAAGAGAAGGCAATGAAGGTATTGCGTGCTCGGATTTATGATAAATTTCAGCAAGAGGCACAAGCAGAGTATGATCAAACACGAAAATCGGCGGTCGGATCTGGTGATCGTTCGGAACGAATTAGAACCTATAACTTTCCACAAAATCGTGTCACAGACCACCGAATCGGATTAACTATCCAAAAGCTAGATCAAATCTTGGAAGGTAAGCTGAACGAAGTAATTGATGCCTTGATTATTGAAGAACAAGCACAAAAGATGGAAGAAATCGGTGAATAACGATGACAAAGACCATTTATGAGGCCCTTGGTTGGGCTTCTTCTTTTTTAATGGAACATCAATGCGAGCCAAAGGTAGCAGAGATCTTACTGCTGGATCAGCTGCAGTGGACAAAAATAGATTTAATGACACGTATGAGAGAAACAATGCCAGAACAAGCTTATCAACAGTTTATGCACAAAGTAGCCAAGCACGCAGAGACCAAGGTTCCTGTTCAGCATATAACAGGGAAAGAATTTTTTTATGGACGTGAATTTCAGGTGAATGCGGATGTGCTTATTCCAAGGCCGGAAACCGAAGAATTACTGGAACAAGTCCTAACTACTGTAACCAAGAGATCCATTGATTGTGCTGATATTGGTACTGGCAGTGGTATTATTGCTATTACCCTAGCTAAAGAATGGCAGGGGGACAAACAAGCTGTCGTAAGGGCTGTTGATATTTCTGAAAAAGCTTTGCAAATAGCCAGACGAAATGCAGAAGTGTTACAAGCACCAGTACAATTTTATCAAGGGGACTTCCTGCAGCCGTTGATAGAGAAGGGAATCCAATTAGATGTGCTTGTCTCCAATCCGCCGTATATTGCCTATCAGGAAAAGGAACAGTTATCAGAAACCGTTCGTTACCATGATCCAGAATTGGCATTGTTCGCCGCCAATAATGGATTGTATGCTTATCAACAAATTATCCACCAAGCCAGACAAGTGATGTGCACTGATGGTATGTTATTTTTTGAAATCGGCCATACCCAGGCGGAAGCAGTTACAGCACTTATTCAGAAGCAGTTTCCTGCCAGTAGGATAAGCATCTGTCAAGATATTAATGGCAAAGACCGTATCGTTCAAGCACTTCTGTAGTTGTTTTTCTGCTAAAGAGAGAAAATATATAGATTGTAAGTTTAAAAGTTTTCTCGATTGTCCACAATAGGATTAACAAACGTTCTATAGGAGGATAATCATGCGAAAACTTATTTTATTTAGTGTCCTTATCTTTTTAGTAATTGGTTTTTTTCCACAGAAAGTAGTAACTCAAGAAATAAATCCACAAGTTATTCCAGATGAAGCAATCCGCTTGCGCATTCTGGCAAATAGTGATGATGATAAAGATCAAGCATTAAAGCATCAAGTCCGTGATGCTGTTAATGAAGAAGTGACAGAATGGGTGGCAGATATTCGTAATATTGATGAAGCAAGGGAACTAATTGAGGCACGGATCGATGATATTGACAAGATTGTAGCCGAAACGGTAGGTGATCAGCCCTATCAAGTTAGTTATCGAAAAGATGTCGCCTTTCCGACAAAATTATATGATGGTTATCTATATCCAGCTGGTGAGTATGAAGCGATTCTGATTTCAATAGGAGAAGCTGAAGGATCAAATTGGTGGTGTGTCGTGTTTCCACCATTATGTTTTCTTGATTTTTCGTTTGGCACTACCGTTGATGAGGAAGAGTCAGCTGAAGAGATAGATGAAGACAGTGAGGAAGCGGAGAGCGGTAAGGAAGATGATGATGCTGAAATTGAATATACTTTTTTCTTTTTAAAATGGTTTAGTTAATCATATCTCTATCATTTCTCACATAACTTGATAGTAATAGAAAAATGATAGAGGTGAATCGAAATGGAATTAAAAGCAACGAAATACTTGGATCAACAGGAGTATATTGCATTTTTTGATCAGACGATGTCGGCAGCAGAGTATGAACAGCAAAAAGAGGGGGGCTACTTTATTTATCAAGGCGAAACCCCGATTGCATTTTTTTCCTTAATTGCAGTTGAGGAGCAGCTGTATTGGTTAAGGAGCTTAATAATCAAGCGCCATGCCCCTATATTATTACCAGTGACAATCATTCAATCAGCAGAACAGATTGCGTTTGATAACAAAGCGACACATTTAGTTACCCACAGTACTAGCGGCATGTTAGATGAGTTATTCACACAATTAGGTTATCAGCCGTCAGAAAAGGACTTGGACAGTTCATTAGAAGCAAAGTGGTGGATAACTAACCTAGCAAATGTGGGTAAAAAAAGAACTTATACACAGATATAGTCTTATTTGTGCATAACCATGTGCATAAATTACCTCCCATGTACAAAAAGGTAGAGTTATTCCCTAATTGTTGGGGATAAAATAGGGGATTATACACATTTAGCCAATAATTTGTGTATAAGTATGTGAATAGTGTATCCCACTTGCACATTTTTTCACAGCAGTTATAATAAGATGAGACTTATCAGAAGGTTAATGCTGTAATAAAATTTTCATCCACGGGGAGGACATACCTCTCTGTGGATACTTAACGTTACCGGACTTTTCACTACAAAACATACTATATCGAGGGATAACATGAGAACAGAACGAACACAAGCGACAACAGAGGCTTTACGCAAAGCAGCAGCATATTTACAGAACCACGAGGTCGTTGCCTTTCCAACTGAGACGGTATATGGCTTAGGAGCTGATGCGACAAACGAAGCGGCAGTAGCCAAGATTTTTCAAGCAAAAGGTCGGCCATCGGATAACCCATTGATTGTCCATGTCCATGATTCCAATCAAATCAAATATTACACAGAAGAAATATCACCGATGGCACAACAGCTAATCGATCACTTTATGCCTGGTCCTTTTACAATCATCCTCAAAAGTAATGGGCAAGTGGCGCCGACCGTGACAGCCGGCTTATCGACAGTAGCTATTCGCGTGCCTGATCATCCGGTCGCTCGAGCCTTACTAAAAGAGTCAGGCTTGCCATTAGCTGCTCCTAGCGCCAATGTATCAGGTAAACCAAGTCCTACTACGGCAGACCATGTTTATGATGACCTGCAAGGGCGCATTGCTTGTGTATTAGATGGCGGAGCAACAGGCGTAGGCTTAGAATCGACAGTTGTCGATGCAACGGGAGAGATTCCGGTGATTTTACGGCCGGGAGGCGTGACTAAACAAGAGATTGAATCAGTGATTGGATCCGTGAAACTGCCAAAACCTTTAAAAGAGACAGCACAACCGAAGTCCCCAGGAATGAAATATAACCATTATGAGCCGGATGCTCCATTATATCTAATTGAGGGAGACAAAGCTTTCTTCCAGCAGCAAATCAGACGTTATCAACAAGCTGGTCATAAAGTAGGTGTGCTCGCTAGTTCATCGTTAATAGAACAGCTGGATGCCAATGAGAAGTATAATTGCGGCAACCATGACAATCTGCGGGAAGTAGCGGCAAATCTTTATTTTGGCTTACGCTATTTTAATCATAAATCAGTCGATTTGATTTTATCTGAGAGTTTTCCTGCAGAGGGAATAGGGGAAGCTATAATGAATAGGTTAGCTAAAGCTGCCACCGACCGAATTAAAAACATATAATAACAACTCCCTGCATAAAAATGGGACAAGAAGTAATCGTTCTTTGTCTACTATGGTTAGGGGGTTCTTTTTGTGGTGGCTTTATTTTCTATTAGTTGTATGGCTTTTGCGTTGTCAATGGATGCCTTCTCGGTAGGTCTTGCGATTGGCATGCAAGAAATTCGTTTGAAACGGATTGCCTTTATAGGATTTGTGGTAGGCATATTCCATGTTTTGATGCCGTTTGCAGGTTTGTTACTAGGGGCATTATTATCAGATAGAATAGAAGAAATTGCCCTGCTGGCAGCAGGATTACTATTATGTGCGATCGGTCTGCAAATGATTTTACAAACTTTTCTCCAAAAAAAAACCCCTGTTTTAGCACCAGTAGGGTTGGGTTTATTAGTATTTGCCTTTAGTGTAAGTTTGGATAGTTTTTCGATCGGGTTATCACTAGGGCTTTCAGGTATAGCTACAGTATTTGCGATCCTGCTGTTTGGCTTGTTTAGCATGGTGTTTACTTGGATCGCTCTGATGATTAGCCGCAGGGCGCACCGTTTACTGGGTACTTACAGTGAGGTGATTGGAGGGATTATTTTAATTTTTTTTGGTTTACAAATGTGGTGGTAAGGAAATCCTGCTGATATTGCGAATTAAACAAGTACAAGATATTATTAGATAAAGAACAGATATGATAGGTGATAAAGGATCACAAATGGAGGCAGTAATGATGAAGATATTATTTGTTTGTACAGGAAATACGTGCCGCAGTCCAATGGCACAAGCCATTTTACAGGATAGAACAAACCACCAAGTACAATCTGCCGGCATTTTTGCAGCTGCTGGTCAGCCGTCATCTGAAGGTACACAAACCGTTCTGGCTAATCATGGAATAGCTTGCAGTCACCAGTCCCAGCCAGTTACTCCGTCACTGATAGAAGAGTCAGACTTGGTGCTGACCATGACCCAAGGACATCGTGATGTACTGAAACAACAATATCCTTCTTTTGAAGGGAAAATATATACATTGAAAGAATATGCCGATCCACAGTTTCAACAAGCCTGGGAACAGCTAAAGGCTGCCTATGTGCGTTTAGAAGAATTAAAAGCAGCTGACCCTGAGGCTGGACCGGCGATGCAGCAAAAGATTAACGAGTTGGAACAGATTGTTCAGAATGTGGATATTGCCGATCCTTTTGGTGGAGATATCATGACTTATCAACAAATTTATGAAGAAATCAATAATTATCTTGAATTATTGGTAAAAAAGTTGGACAATAAGAATAGATAAAAAGTCATGGTTCAGGAGGATGGGTTAATGGAGAAGCAGAGAAAAGGTTTAAAACTTAGACTGAAATTGGTATTGTTCACTACATTATTAGCTCTTATTACATATTCTACGAGTGCATTTTTTATTTATGTATTACAGGACTATATTCGAGAATTTATCTCTGTTTCAGAAGTAAGTTTTGTATTAATTACTTTATTATTAGGGATTATTTGGTCAGGAATACTGGCATTTATTGCTGCTGGAGTGATTACCAAACCATTGATTGAGTTAAAAACGATTGCTTCCAAAGTGGCAGAGGGGGATTTGAAGCAGAACATTGCTTCACCAAAAACAACAGAAGATGAAATCGGGGCTTTAACGATAGCCTTTCAAAAAATGGTATCCCAACTGCGTTCGGTTTTGGAGGAAATTGATCAACATGCGCAGGATACAACCGAATCAGTACGCCAGATGAAGCAAGCCACATCCCTAACAAAGGAACAAACGGAAGCATTGGAGGATACGGTTAGTCAGATTTCTTCAGGTGCTGAGGAGACTTCTGAAGCAATCCAGCAGACGGCTGAGGCAGTGGATAATGCTACGCGTTTGGCAACACAAGTTGACGAACGGGCAGAAGATTCACAAAATAAGTCAAATGAAATGGTTGCCCAGCTTCAGGAATCAAAGGATGTTATTAGCCGTTTGGTATCAGGAATTATGGTATTAGCAGACAATCAAGAGCTGGCACTGCAAGACGTTAATCGTTTATCACAAAAGGCACAAGAAGTTGAGAATGTTATTTCAATGGTTGGGGATATTAGTGAACAAACCAATTTGTTAGCATTGAATGCTTCAATTGAGGCTTCACGTGCTGGTGAGGAAGGTAGAGGATTTGCTGTTGTCGCAGAAGAAGTGCGCAAGCTGGCTGATCAGAGTTCAGAAGCGGTACAGACTATTTCTGATTTAATTAAATCGATGCAAACAGATGTTGAATTGGTTGTAGGAACCATGCGTACTCATGTTCAAGGTACGCATGCAGAGGTACAGAAAGGAGAACAAACCACAGAGGTCATAGATCATATGGCGGCGTCTGTAGATGAAGTTGCCTCTTCGATTCAAGATATTTCTCAACTGATGAATACACAGCTGCAAGAAATGGAGGCAACACAAGTGAAATCGGAGAATGTAGCGGCCATAGCAGAGGAGACATCTGCCGGAGCGCAGGAAATCCATTCCACCATTTCTGAACAAGCGGATTTTGCGGAACACCTAGAGGGATTAGCAATTGCCTTGGATCGACAAGCACAAGGCTTGAAAGCTAAACTTAGTCAATTTAAGCTAAATTAAAAAGCAGTTTTTTGATGCTAAATGTGGTAAGATAGAAGCACAGTAATAGAGATTAATTACAAAAAGGAGCGTCTAACATTACTATGAAAGTCATTTTAGCATCAGACCATGGCGGAATTCATTTGTCAAAAGAGATAGCTGAGTTGTTGGAAGAGCTAAATATAGAGTATGAGGATATTGGTTGTAACTGTGCTGATTCAGTGGATTATCCTGATTACGGTATCCCTGCTGCCGAACGTGTCGCAAGCGGAGAGTTTGATCGTGCCATTTTAATTTGTGGTACAGGTATTGGAATGGCCATTGCTGCTAATAAGGTAAATGGCATTCGTGCAGCTTTAGTCCATGATTTATTTAGTGCCAAGGCAACACGTGAACATAATGATTCCAATGTGCTGACAATGGGAGAGCGTGTGATCGGAGCAGGCCTTGCACGTGAAATTGCCCGGACATGGCTTACTACCGAAGCTCAGGGTGGGCGTCATGCCAATCGAATAGCAAAATTAACTGCATACGAAAATAAATAAACAGTGGTAGTTCTCTAATAACCCAAACATGGAAAGGAAGAGGCGATGATTCATGCATCTGGAGCAATGGCAGCAAGATATCAGATCTATGGTGGATGAATGGGTGTCGCTTGGTTTTCTTGCTGAAGGCGATTTATTTGTGATAGGTTGTTCTACCAGTGAAGTAGCAGGTGAACAGATTGGAACGGCAGGAAGTGAAGAGATAGCTGCTGTTTTGTTTCAAGAATTAGACCGCTTGCGCCAGCAGACAGGTGTTCATTTATGCTTTCAATGTTGTGAACATCTAAATCGTGCCCTTGTGGTAGAGAAGCAAGTCATGCGTGCACATCATTTGCAGCAAGTGTCTGCCCAGCCAGTTCGCAAGGCTGGAGGGGCAATGGCAGCCTATGCATACAGCCATATGCAGGAGGCCGTGATGGTAGAAACGATCCAAGCCGATGCTGGGATGGATATTGGAGAGACGATGATAGGGATGCATTTAAAACCTGTGGCTGTACCTATCCGTCTGATGAAGAACTATGTAGGACATGCCCGGACAACACATGCACGCACAAGACCGAAGTTAATTGGCGGTCCTCGAGCCGTTTATCCATCATCTATGTAAATAGGATATGTACTTTTATTTTTACGAATGAAGGTGCATATTTTTATTTTATTATTCGTAAAAAGGACTAGAATAATCTTGAAAATAATGTTATTTTAGAATAAGATTGAGTTAATGACGAATGATTAAGACACAATATCTATTTTTTTAGGGGGAACTATCCATGAAGCACTTGAAAAATTTTGATCCAGAACTTTATCAGTCGATTGAGAATGAACGAAAACGTCAAAACGATAAGATTGAATTAATTGCCTCAGAAAACTTTGTATCCGAAGCAGTAATGGAGGCGCAAGGATCAGTCTTAACGAATAAATATGCAGAAGGATATCCTGGTCGTCGTTATTATGGTGGCTGTGAGCATGTCGATGTGGCAGAAGACTTGGCTCGTGATCGTGCAAAAGAAATCTTCGGGGCAGAGTATGTCAATGTGCAGCCGCACTCGGGAGCTCAAGCCAACATGGCCGTTTATTTCACTGTGCTGGAGCCGGGAGATACCGTATTAGGTATGAATTTAAGCCATGGTGGTCACTTAACACATGGAAGCCCTGTAAACTTTAGCGGGAAGCTTTTCAATTTTGTTGATTATGGTGTGGATAAAGATACAGAACGATTAGATTATGAAGCCGTATTAGCAAAGGCGAAAGAAGTACAGCCAAAAATGATCGTAGCTGGTGCGAGTGCTTATTCTCGTGAAATTGACTTTAAGAAATTCCGTGAAATTGCGGATGAAGTGGACGCTTATTTAATGGTAGACATGGCACACATCGCTGGTTTAGTAGCTGCTGGTTTACATCCAGATCCAGTGCCGCATGCCCATTTTGTTACAACAACAACACATAAGACATTACGCGGACCACGAGGTGGAATGGTTTTATGTAAAGAGGAGTATGGGCGTCAGATTGATAAGACTGTATTCCCAGGTATGCAAGGCGGGCCGTTAATGCATGTGATTGCAGCAAAAGCCGTGGCCTTCAAAGAAGCTCTGGAGCCATCTTTCAAAGAATATGGTAAAAATATTATCAAAAATGCACAAAAATTTGGCGAGGTACTTCAAGCAGAAGGTATTCGTATCGTTTCTGGCGGTACAGATAACCACTTATTGCTGTTAGATGTACGTGAATTAGACCTAACAGGTAAAGCAGCGGAAGAGGCATTAGATGAAGTAGGTATTACGACAAATAAGAATACTATTCCGTTCGATCCAGAAAGCCCATTTGTTACCTCTGGTGTACGAGTCGGTACAGCAGCCGTAACCTCTCGCGGTTTTGGTGAAGCAGAGATGGAAGAAGTGGCGAAGATTATCGCATTGACATTAAAGAACCCGACAGACGAAGCATCCATCAAAGAAGCACGTGAACGTGTAAGTGCGTTAACAGCTAAGTTCCCTCTATATCAATAATCGTTAAAGCAGATCAGCCTACTTTGGGCAGATTTGCTTTTTTGAGTTTAGCTGAATTGTACACTGTTATAAATAGTAAAGTGTGGAGAGCGATTCTTCGTTAGTAACAAAAGGAATGACGGACAGAAAAAGTGAAACTTCCGAAGAGTTGTCCGTCATAACGCAAATGACGGACAAAAAAAAGTGGAATCCCCGAAAGTTGTCCGTCATAACGCAAATGAGGGACAAAAAAAGCGAAACTTCTGAAGAGTTGTCCATCAAAACGCAGATGAGGGACAAAAAAAGCGAAAATCCCGAAAGTTGTCCGTCAAAACGAAAAGTGATGAATAGAGGAATCTTATTCACTAACTCAAACTAAAAGCATATAAGCACAGAGAGACGGTGTCTCCAATCCATTTCCTTGATTGTGCTTGCAAGCCGCCTGATTTTTCTGTACAATTTTAAGGATGATTAATTTGAATCGAAGCATAATTAATATAAAAAGGAGTTTTTCGCATGAGTAAGTTATATGTTTTTGATCACCCATTAATTCAACATAAATTAACGTATATTCGCGATAAAAGTACAGGTACTAAGGAGTTTCGTGCATTAGTGGACGAGGTATCCGCCCTGATGGCTTTTGAAATTACCAGAGATCTTCCTCTCGAAGAAACAACTATTCAGACACCAGTAACAGAGGCGACTACCCAAATCATCAGCGGTAAGAAAATTGGTGTGATTCCGATTCTTCGTGCCGGTTTAGGGATGGTAGACGGTATTCTTAAATTGATCCCAACCGCAAAGGTAGGCCATGTCGGTTTGTATCGTGATCCGGAGACATTAAAACCAGTAGAGTATTACATTAAATTACCAACTGATATCCAAGAACGCGAACTGATTGTAGTAGATCCAATGCTTGCAACAGGCGGTTCGGCTAATGATGCGATTCATTCCTTGAAAAAGCGTGGTGCAGTGAATATCAAATTAATGTGCCTGATTGCGGCCCCTGAGGGAGTAGAACTGGTACAGGAAGAACATCCTGATGTGGATATTTATTTAGGTGCATTAGATGAAAAATTAAATGAAAAAGGCTATATTGTTCCAGGTCTGGGCGATGCAGGTGACCGTTTATTTGGAACAAAATAAACAATTCTAAAAGGGTTCCGAGTGCTTATACCTCTCTTTCTTAAGCATTCGGGACCTCTTTTTTTCTCTATACATATCTTCATTGCAACTGATTCATACTACCCCTATGGTATGTGTTCACAAACTTGCCAACGAAGACATTTACCGCTTATCGATTGGTGACTTTTTGAACAACCTCCTATCCAAAAAGGAGTGCGATGTATGTCGATTTTGTTTTCTCTTATGTTATTCCTCTCTCCACCAGATCTTTCGCTCATTATCGAGGTAGAGGATGATCCGCAAGAAACGGTGGAAATGCTGGAAACGTATTATCCACAAATAGATATTCTTGAAGTATATGACACGATATTCAATGGGATTGCCATTCAAACTGACCAACGAAACCTTCAGAAGTTAAGAAAACAGCCTTTTATCAAAAAAACATACCCTGCTCAAACCTATCAAGCACTTCGAGACACAGGTAATATCAATCAAAGCATTCCTTTTATACTACAGGAACAGCTTCCTTATACCGGTAAGGGAGTCAAGGTAGGGGTAATTGATACCGGGATAGATTATACACATCCAGATCTGCAAGCAAGTTATCAAGGCGGCTATGATCTTGTCGATCTTGATGATGATCCAATGGAGACAAAGGTCGAGCAAGGTATTCCCACTACACATGGAACACACGTCGCTGGTATTATTGCAGCAAACGGTAAAATGACAGGAATTGCCCCTGAGGCGGAGTTATATGCCTATAGGGCATTAGGACCCGGTGGTGCAGGCAATTCTATTCAAGTAATGGCAGCTATCGAAAGGGCTGTGAAAGATGGAATGGATATTATTAATTTATCCTTGGGAAATTCGATCAATGGCCCGGATTGGCCGACCAGTGTAGCCGTTAATCGGGCAGCTGAATTTGGGGTGACTGTCGTAATAGCCAATGGAAACACAGGGCCAGACCTGTGGACGGTAGGATCTCCGGCCACAGCAAGCCAAGTCGTATCGGTGGGGGCCTCCACACCAGAACTTCAACAACCCTATCTCTATGACCGATTTCAACAAAAAAGAATTGAAATAGTTCCAATGGAAGGTTCTGTTCCTTGGGATTTTACCAAGGATGTAAAAGTAACGACCGACTTGCAGCAACTCCAAGGACATGACAAAATTCTCATCACAGAAAGAAGTGACATTCCATTTGCCCAGTTGGCCATTGAAGCTGAGCAGCAAGGTGCCGCAGCCTTGCTGATTGCCAATAAAGAACCTGGGCTGTTTCAAGGAGCAGTAGAAGCCGATGTATCGATCCCGGTTGCAGCTATTTCCAAGGAGGACGGAGACTGGCTGACCGATCATCCGGGGTATCTCTTGTTAGAGCATGAGCCTGTATCAGATACAATAACCGACTTTAGTTCAAGAGGGCCTGTAACAGTAAACTGGGCAATCAAGCCGGAAATTGTCGCACCAGGTGCAGAAATAGTCAGCACCGTGCCTGAAGGATATCAAGCATTAAGCGGGACAAGTATGGCAGCCCCGCATGTGGCTGGCATCTTGGCGTTAATAAAAGAAGCACACCCTGATTGGACTCCAGCACAATTAAAAGCAGCTCTTCTGACAACAGCCCATCCATTAGACGGCTATCAACCAGTAGAACAAGGAGCAGGAAAAGTAGATCCGCAGGCAGCTATTGAGACAGATACATTAATCTACCAGTCATTATTATCATTTGGCCAACGAACTGACTTAAGCGAACAAGTATCGGCGAAGCTGGTTGTCGAAAATGTTTCACAGCAAACACAACAATACAAATTCTCTCTCCCGCCGCAAGAACAAGAGATCCGCTTTCAATTACCGCCAAGCTTTCAATTAGAGCCTAATGAAAAAAGGGAACTGACGATACAAGCAACAATTAGAACCAACAGCCAATCAGAAGGGATTAATCAAGGCTATCTTTACTTAAATGATCGGCCATTACCATATATGTATGTGACTGATCAAGCAGAAGTACCTCAAGTTATGGGGTTAGAACTGAGTGTGACACCATTGGATGATCATTATTACTATAAGCTGTATCTCGTTGAGGAAGCCAAGCGGTTAACGATCGATCTGTATGATCCACAGACATTTGCCTTTGTCGCTACAGTGGATGAAGCAGAGGACGTCCCACAAGGTGTCTGGGAAGGCGAAATTCAGGAGGAAGAATTGCTGGAACGCCCGTATATTGCAAATATTACCATCGAAACCAAAGCGGGTGAAGTATATCAATATCAAACAGGATGGGGCGGTTAGCTGCATCCTGTTTTCCCATGGCAGACAGGTGCTTCGAAACTCGAACTAATTGTCACATTTTATTCAAAAACCGTCTGAAACTAAATAATAGCTTGAAAATGAGGATTTTTATAAAAAATGTTGAAATATGACCGTTTATTTTTGCTTTTTGTCTTAAATTTGGATTGACATTATAAGGGCTCTATTGTATTCTAATCTAGTATGGATGATAAGGGTTTCAAGGTAGTGGCAACATTTTTGGATAGGTCATCGTTTTCATATGCATATACATAAGAGCAATATTCTATCTTTCTACTGGTAAAAATTCGTCGTGTAAACAGTGTATAATCTATTGTCCACTACACACGTCAGTGAGTAATAGATTCCATACTTATGTGGAAATCTCAATGGAGCAACCGAGGTGAGCAAATGTCACCACCTAAAGAAAAAGGTTACTACGGATTTGCCATTTATTCTGCGATTTTGTCACAACTTGTCGGCGGTCCATTACTGGGATTGTTCATTGGCAGGTATATAGACAACCACTTATCAACTTCACCACTTTTTTTAGTATTAGGGCTTCTTCTAGGAATAGGAGCCGGTATATACGGAACCATTCATTACGTAAGAGAAATCACGGGGGACGAGTAATTATGGATCAATTTAGTCAAATGGTAACCCGTCAGCGTAAATGGATGTTCTTCCTTCTTGCCATTTTTGTTCTTGGCTGGGGCTTTACCCCATATACAAGAATCTTCCTCGGACTCCTGCTGGGAGCAGCACTGAGTTTCTACAGTTTATGGATCATGCAGCGTAAAATCGATCAATTTGGACAATCTGTGGCCGAGAGTGGCCGCACGAAAGGGATTGGAACATTTATTAGACTAGCTGCACCTGCATTAGCAATAGTTATTGCTATGCGTTTTGAAGAACATTTCCATTTGATGGCCGTTGTTTTTGGATTAATGACAACCTATGTTGTTATTATGATAGATTTTGCAATATCTATTATGTTTATGACTAGAAAAGGGAAGTGAGGTGAAGGAATTGGATCACGAATCACCGATGTTGGAAGACCTGTTCGGTGTTCCTTGGCTGGATTTTAACCTGTCAACAACGTTGATGGTATTTGTTTCCTCTGTAATTGTGTTTATTATTTGTACACTGGGAGCAAGGAAACTGCAAATGAAGCCTACAGGTTTTCAAAACTTCATGGAATGGATTGTTGATTTTGTTAAAGGGATTATTGGAGATACAATGGGCTGGAAAACCGGTAAAGTATTTTTACCGCTTGGACTAACTCTATTGGTGTTTGTCTTCGTAAGTAATATGCTTGGGGTCATCTTTATGGGTGTAGTTGGACATACATTATGGTGGAAATCACCAACAGCTGATGCAACAGTTACATTATCCTTAGCAGGGTTAGTTGTCCTTCTAAGTCACTATTATGGGATAAAGGTAAGAGGGTTCAAAGCCTACTGCAAAGGGTTTATCAGCCCAGTACCATTCTTATTGCCTTTCAAAATTATTGAGGAATTTACAAATACTTTGACACTAGGTCTACGTCTTTTCGGTAACGTCTTTGCAAAAGAAATACTACTATCTCTTATCACGAAAATGGCAATGATAGCTGTACCTTTTACAACTGTCGCTTCCATTATACCGATGATGGCGTGGCAAGGTTTTGGTATGTTCTTAGGAGCTATTCAAGCATTTATTTTTACCATGTTAACAATGGTTTATATTTCTCACAAAGTGAGCGAAGACCATTAACATAATATTATCTTAATTATTTATACATTTTAAAGGAGGAAACAAGTAATGGAAGCTTTAGCAGCTGCAATTGCAATTGGTTTAGCGGCACTTGGTGCTGGTTTTGGGGTTAGTAATATCGTAAGTCGTACAGTAGAAGGGATCGCACGTCAGCCAGAATTAAGAGGTCCACTTCAAACAACTATGTTTATCGGGGTAGCGTTAGTAGAGGCGATTCCAATTTTCGCCGTAGTAATTGCCTTTATGGTAATGTAACGTAGATAGCAGAAGACGTGTGGAGCAATTATGCTCCATGTGTATCTTCTTATTGAATAATGCAGAGTGGCGAAGTTCGTCTCAGACAACCTTCGCCATTCCTTTGTAACAAGGGGATGTCACTAGCTGGCATGTAATATACAATCAATGAAAATGAATTTTTCAATAGATACAACTATCGGAGTGGGAAGGAGTGAGCACTGTGCAACTGTTAACAGATGGACTCGTCATTCAGGCGTCAATTGGTGGATTGCAGGGTGGCGACATGGTGTTTTCTATCGTCAGCTTTTTAATTTTACTAGCTTTATTAAAGAAATTCGCATGGGGTCCGTTAATGAACAAAATGGAAGAACGTGAGAATCATATTGCGAATGAGATTGAAACGGCTGAGAAGAATCGTGTGGAAGCAGAGAAGGCTGCACAAGAAGCTAATGAACAGCTGAAATCAACTCGCCAAGAAGCACAGAGAATTATTGAAGATGCGAAGAAAGCAGCGATCGACCAAGAACGTTCGATTATGGAGGCCGCTAACGAAGCAGCCGTTCGCATTAAGAAATCAGCTGAAGAAGATATTGCACGTGAAAAAGAAAAAGCAGTTGAAGCACTTCAGGCACAAGTGGCAACCTTATCTGTACAAATTGCCACGAAGGTAATTGAGAAAGAAATTAATGCAGAAGATCAAGAGCAATTGATCAGTGACTACATTAAAGAGGTAGGAGAAGAGCGATGAGTAATACGACTGTAGCTAAACGTTATGCAGAAGCTCTTTTCGAAATAGCTCAAACTAAAGGAACTGCCGATGTGTTAGAAGCGGAATTAACGACTGTAAAAGAAGTTTTCATTACTAATGCAGAGTTACTTGCATTTTTGCAGCATCCAAAAGTAGCTGCAGAGAAAAAGAAAGAACTTCTTACTTCAGCGTTCACAGGCTTTTCAAAGGATGTATTACATACTCTTTTTATGCTTGTTGACCGCCATAATGAAAAGATTGTTCCCGAAGTTGCCGATCATTTTATCACGTTTAATAATAAAGTAAAAGGCATCGAAGAAGCTGCCGTATATTCAGCGCGAGAGTTGACACAGGAAGAACAGCAAGCATTGCAAGGTGTATTTACCAGGAAATTAAACGTAAGTGCCTTAAAAATAAACAATATAGTAGATCCTTCTATACTGGGCGGTATCCGTATCCGTATTGGCAATACTGTGTATGATGGATCAATTAAAGGTAAGTTGAACCGCTTAGAGCGACAAATAACAGCAGTAAATTAAGAACGATAGGGGTGAAATGGCATGAGCATTAAAGCTGAAGAAATCAGTGCACTGATTAAGCAGCAAATCGAAAGCTATGATTCAGATATTGAAGTAAGTGATGTAGGTACGGTTATCGAGATCGGTGATGGTATCGCACGTGCACATGGGTTAGATAACGTCATGTCTGGTGAGCTTGTCGAATTTTCAAATGGTGTCATGGGTATGGCACAAAACTTAGAAGAATCCAATGTCGGGATTGTAATCCTTGGACCATATACAGAAATTCGTGAAGGGGATGAAGTTCGCCGTACAGGCCGTATTATGGAAGTGCCAGTAGGGGAGGAACTTATCGGACGCGTGGTGAACCCGCTAGGCCAGCCAATTGATGGTAAAGGTCCAGTGGAAACAACAAAAACCCGTCCATTAGAATCTCCAGCACCTGGTGTAATGGACCGTAAATCAGTAGATGAGCCATTACAAACAGGGATCAAGGCGATTGATGCCTTAGTACCGATTGGTCGTGGTCAGCGTGAGTTAATCATTGGTGACCGTCAAACAGGTAAGACTACTGTAGCGATCGATACGATCTTAAATCAAAAGACTGAAAATATGATCTGTATCTATGTTGCTATTGGTCAGAAAGACTCTACTGTTCGTGGGACAGTAGAAGTATTACGTAAGTATGGCGCATTAGATTATACTATCGTTGTATCTGCTGGTTCCAGTGATCCGGCACCGCTTCAATATTTGGCACCATATGCGGGTGTATCCATGGGTGAAGAATTCATGTACAACGGAAAGCATGTCCTAGTTGTATATGATGACTTAACAAAACAAGCGAACGCATATCGTGAGCTTTCCTTATTATTACGCCGTCCGCCAGGTCGTGAGGCATTCCCTGGGGATGTATTCTACTTACACTCTCGTTTATTAGAGCGTGCAGCGAAGCTTAGTGATGCCAAAGGTGGAGGTTCTTTAACTGCACTTCCATTTGTTGAAACACAAGCAGGAGATATTTCTGCATATATCCCTACCAACGTAATCTCAATCACAGACGGACAAATCTTCTTACAGTCTGACTTGTTCTTCTCTGGTGTTCGACCAGCGATTAACCCAGGTTTATCTGTATCACGTGTAGGTGGTTCCGCACAGATTAAAGCGATGAAGAAAGTAGCAGGTACACTTCGTCTTGACTTGGCTTCTTTCCGTGAATTAGAGGCATTTGCTCAGTTCGGTTCAGACCTTGATAAGGCAACACAGGCGAAGTTAAATCGTGGTGCACGTACAGTTGAAGTATTAAAGCAAGGTCTTCATAAGCCATTGGTAGTAGAGAAACAAGTAATGATCATCTATGCCCTGACAAAAGGCTTCTTAGATGATATTCCAGTAGAAGACATTACTCGTTTTGAAGAAGAATTCCTAACTTGGTTAGAGAATAACAAGCCGGAACTGTTAGCTACTGTACGCGATACAGGTGCATTAGCGGATGATAATGACATGCGTGCAGCTATCGAAAGCTTCAAGAAGACTTTCATTGTATCTGAATAAGCAGTAATGAGCAGAAAAATTTTTTCAAGCACTTAGCGTCAACCTTTAAGGAAAGGGCGGTGAAACGAAGTGGCATCGTTAAGAGATATTAAAACACGAATAACATCTACACAGAAGACCAAGCAAATCACTAAGGCTATGCATATGGTATCGGCATCGAAACTATCACGGGCAGAAGAGTTCGCGAAGGCTTTTGATCCTTATAGTAATAAGATCAAGGAAGTAGTGAACAGTATTGCTGCTGGAAGTGAAGAAGATGTAGAACATCCTATGTTACAGACTCGTGAGGTCAAGAAAACAGCATACTTTGTAATTACCTCTGACCGTGGTTTGGCTGGAGCCTTCAATAGTGGAGTTCTTCGTGCCGTATATCGCAGGATTCAAGAGCACCATCAATCTCCAGACGAGTATGCAATTATTGCTGTCGGACGTATTGGCCGTGATTTCTTTAAGAAGCGCAATATGCCAATACTAAAAGAGGTGACAGGTTTATCAGATCAGCCAAGCTTTGCTGAAATCCAAGAGTTAACCTCTGATACCGTTCAGTTGTTTGTCGAAGAGGAGATTGATGAGTTAGTAATTTTCTACAATCACTTTATTAGTGCAATATCCCAACAAGTGACAGACAAGAGACTTTTACCACTGACTGATTTAGCAGAAGATGCAGCTGGTGTACACAGTACGTATGAGTATGAACCAAACCAAGAAGATATTTTAAATATATTATTGCCACAGTATGCAGAGAGCTTGATTTTCGGAGCATTGCTTGATAGTAAGGCAAGTGAGCATGCCTCACGTATGACTGCTATGAAGAGTGCGACAGATAATGCAGATGATCTTATTGAGGATCTTTCCCTGCAGTATAACCGTGCAAGACAGGCTGCTATCACACAGGAAATTACCGAAATTGTTGGTGGAGCCGCTGCATTAGAATAATATTTTTGATCGGTAGCGAATGATTAAGTTAGGAGGGAAATCGATGGCTAAAGGACACGTTATTCAAATCATGGGGCCAGTTGTTGACGTTAAATTCGATGACAGCAGACTCCCTGAAATTTATAATGCGTTGAAAATTCAGTATGATGTTAATGGCGAAGCACAAGAGCTTATTGTCGAAGTAGCACTTCACTTAGGTGATGATGCCGTTCGTACCATTGCGATGTCAGGTACTGAAGGTGTAAAACGTGGTGCAGAAGCAATTGACTTGGGAGCACCAATCTCTGTGCCAGTAGGTGAAGAAACATTAGGTCGTGTCTTCAATGTATTAGGTGAGAAAATCGACTTGGATGAAGAGATGAGTGCCACGGTACGCCGTGACCCTATTCACCGTCCAGCACCTAAGTTTGACGAATTAGCGACAGAAACGGAAATTCTTGAAACAGGAATTAAAGTAGTAGACTTATTAGCACCTTATATTAAAGGTGGTAAGATCGGTTTATTTGGAGGTGCGGGTGTAGGTAAAACCGTACTTATCCAGGAATTAATCAACAACATTGCTCAAGAACACGGTGGTATTTCCGTATTTGCAGGTGTTGGAGAGCGTACTCGTGAAGGTAATGACCTTTACTATGAAATGAAAGACTCTGGCGTAATCTCGAAAACAGCGATGGTATTCGGTCAGATGAACGAACCGCCTGGAGCGCGTATGCGTGTAGCATTAACAGGCTTGACAATGGCTGAATTCTTCCGTGATGAACAAGGTCAGGACGTGTTGTTATTTATTGATAACATCTTCCGTTTTACCCAAGCAGGTTCTGAGGTATCTGCCTTATTAGGCCGTATGCCTTCTGCCGTAGGTTACCAGCCGACACTTGCTACAGAGATGGGACAATTGCAAGAGCGTATTACATCTACTAACAAAGGTTCTGTTACATCTATTCAAGCAGTATATGTACCAGCCGATGATTATACGGATCCGGCACCTGCAACAACATTTGCTCACTTAGATGCCACTACAAACCTTGATCGTAAGCTGTCAGAGCAAGGTATCTACCCAGCCGTGGATCCACTTGCTTCCACATCACGTGCCCTTGACCCAGCAGTTGTTGGAGACGATCACTACAATGTAGCTCGTGAAGTACAGCAAACATTACAAAAATATAAAGAACTACAGGATATTATTGCTATCTTAGGTATGGATGAGTTATCTGATGAAGATAAGTTAACAGTATCTCGTGCACGTCGTATCCAGTTCTTCTTATCACAGAATTTCCACGTAGCAGAGCAGTTTACTGGTCAGCCTGGTTCCTATGTGCCAGTTCAAGAGACCGTTCAAGGTTTCCGTGAAATTCTAGATGGTAAATATGATGATCTTCCAGAAGATGCTTTCCGTTTGGTTGGGCGCATTGAAGAAGTCGTTGAAAAAGCAAAACAAATGGCATAACAAGAGGCTCTATTATGAAATAGACTCTCGGAATTTCAAGAGTGAAAATGACCCAATTTCCATAAAATCACTGGAAATAAAGCTTAATCCAGGCAAACAACGGTCATTTTCA
>NZ_JAFBFA010000012.1 GCF_016909015.1 Gracilibacillus alcaliphilus | reverse complement strand
TTATCGTTAACTACTTCTGGTTTTGGCTATTGGAGCCATGATATCGGCGGTTTTGAAAATACGGCCACCCCGGATGTATTTAAGCGCTGGACGGCCTTTGGATTGTTGTCCAGTCACAGCCGTTTCCACGGCAGTTCCTCCTACCGGGTGCCGTGGCAGTTCGATGAAGAAGCAGTCGAGGTAGCGCGTCATTTTACCGAATGGAAAAACCAGCTGATGCCCTATTTGTATGGCCAGGCAGTGGAAAACAGTCAGACTGGTGTGCCGGTGATGCGGTCGATGTGGTTGGAATTTCCAGAGGATCCGATTTGTCAGCTGTTGGATCGGCAGTATATGCTGGGGGACGCCTTATTGGTCGCTCCGATCTTCCGAGAAGACGGGCAGGGATCCTTTTATCTCCCAGCGGGCAGATGGACACATTTATTCAGCGGAGAAGAGCTGACCGGCGGCAGATGGGTGCAGGCCTCTTACGATTATTTCAGCCTGCCGCTCTATGTCAAAGAGCAGACGATTTTACCGTTAGGAGCTGAAACTAGACAACCAGTTTATGACTATATGGAACAAATCACATTTAAGGTGTATACTTTAGCGGAAGGACAGCAAAGTTCGCGAGTATTGTATGATCAAACAGGGAAAGAAACAGGAAAGATTACGGTGACCCACAACCGTGACCATTATCAAGTAGAAACAAACGGTGTAAAAGGGACATACAAGGTGGAAATTGTCGGTAATCAGACCGTAACTATTGAAGAAGGAAAGAACTTTGTTAGAGTGGAAGGTTAAGTAGATATCCTGCACATGCATTCATTTGCGATGCAGGGTATTTTTATTGCAGAACATGTCAACACAGATAATTTGCTAATGCTGCAGCATGTATTGCACGGGGATAGTAACCACATTCCAAGACATTGTGATTTTAGTTGACCATCCCTTTTGTTATTTTTTAAACACACATTGATACGAATCTTGATGGAATGAATATATCATCTCGCCCAATATAATTAATTTTTTGGATATTATTTTAATTTTGTCGTATTTTTAAGATGTTATGCTTATGAGATAATCCGTATTGAAAGCGATAACATTAATTAAAGGGGTGTTGATGGTAAAATGAAAAAATGGAATCATTTTGTATTATTTGGCATGATCGGATTATTAGCAGTACTTGCTGCTTGTTCTAATGGCGGCAGTGAAGAAAGTGGATCATCTGATCAAGGTGATGATGTTGTCACACTAGAATTTTGGAGAGCAGAAGATATTGGTCGAGCAGATTTTCAAGTGTTTATGGATGTTGTAGATAAATTTAATGAGGAGCATCCAGAGATCGATCTTCAGGTGAATACAACGCCACATGCTGATTACCGTACAAGACTAAATACACAAGCCGCTGGTGGACAGCTGCCTGACATTTTTCAAGTATGGCCAGGGGCTGAATTAGAGCCATTAGTAGAGGGAGGCGTTGTGCAGCCGATCGATGATATAACCAACTATTGGACAGAAGAAACTGGTCTACTGGATGAAGAGGATTTTCAAGATTTCTCTGTTGATGATCATGTATATGCTGTACCAGCTAATACCAATCCAACCCATATGATTTTTTATGACAAAGATATGCTAGCTGATGCAGGCTATGATGAATTCCCACAGACTTATGATGAGTTTTTGAATTTAGTGAATGATTTAAATGCAGATGACATCACACCGATTGCATTAGGAAATGCGGATGGCTGGGTATTGCAATCAGTATATATTTCCACGATTGCAGATCGTTTTACAGGAAACGATTTTTTGGAAGGAGTAGCCAATGGGGAAAGAGCTTTTACAGATGATGATTTTGTCCAATCATTGGAAATAATAGAAGAGTTGATTACTAACAATGCATTCAATGAGGACTTAAATACGATTGACAGTACTCAGATGATTGATTATTTTCTTCAGGGAAGGACAGCGATGGTGTTTGATGGGAACTGGGGAATTGCTTCGATTCTGGAAAATATGCCAGAAGATAAGAATATTGGAGTAGCTTCCATTCCTTTAAATGATTCTAATACCATTTCTACTGTAGCAGGTACAGGTCATGCGATTAATAGTGAATTAGAGGGAGAGGAACTAGAGGCGGCACATACCTTCCTACAATATGTCTATAATGAAGAATTATGGCAAAACTTAATGGAAGCTGGTCGTCCGATCATTGCCAATCTTGAACTCCCAGAGGGGGCGGATATAAATCCAATCACAGAAGAAATGTTGCAAGTAATTGCTGACTCTGATCCAGCGCCAGTATATGATGCAGCATTATCACCGGCTGTTAATGATCAGTTGGAGAATGAGCTGCAATCTATTACAGTTGGAGGCTCTACACCAGAAGAAGCAGCCGCTAATATACAGCGGGTAGCAGAGAGTGAACAATAAATAGTATGCATAGAAAAAGTAGAGTGTCTTGTTCAAGATGCTCTATTTTATTATTCCGAATGAATGAAGATAGGGGCTTGTATGCTACACTTTATTTATCCCGCTGTAACTGTCCGTTATTTTGCATCTTAAAACGGAAAGGGCTTATAGACGCTAACGCTCTGATAAGTGTCGCTAATCATTAATTTGCAATGGGGACGTCTCGATTTATTATTATGTTTTAGATTAGGAGTAGAACTACTATGCAACTCATTCGGAATAGTTTGAAATGGAAGTCTATTATCATTTTCTTATTATTGGTTACCATTCCAAGTAGTTTGATTGGTTCTATCGTTATTTACCAGTCTAATAATATTGTCAAACAACAGGTAATGAACACGACTCAGTGGAACCTAAACAATATGGAAGCGAAGTTAACAGATGTAATTGAAGAAGTCGAAGAAATTTCAAGGTATATTATATATAGTAATGAATTTCGGGATTTTATGACACATCCAGCTATCACCAGTAGTGACTATACAGTGTTAAATCGCTTACGCAGTAATTTGAATGGTTTTTTCGTTTTTCATCAATCAGAGAAGGATTACTTTCACTCTGTTCAAATTAAGGGACAGAATGATCAAGTACTCTCGGCAGGGGAAATTGTTGATGCAGATGAATCGGCGTGGGAGGTACATGCTTCTGAGTTAAAAGGTAATATACTTTGGAGTGAACCCTATTCCCTGTACAACATTCGAAAAAATGAAGAGGAAACAGTGATTACTTTGTATCGTACGATAAATCATCTATATGATATAACAGATCCTATTGGACTGGTTAAATTCCGATTAGACCAAGAGACATTATTTCAACACGTATCAACGGGCTTCGTCAATCAACAGCACCAAGCCTTTTTTATTCATGAGAAAAAAGGTGATGTGATTGGTTCAAGGAATGGTGAATTATTTGAATATGAAGAATTGATGGATAATATAAAGAATGACGGAGAAAGCTTCCAATTCACCTCACATGAAGAAAATTATTACGCAGTATCTCGATATATAGATACACTCGATTTATATATTGTATCTGTGGTCAGTGAGGCATATATCTTGTCTGAAATGGGCGGGATACGCACCAGTTTTGGGTATATGATAGTGATTGCAATCTTGATGGGGTTGTTAACTTTTGCAGGGTTTATTTTCTTTGTGGTAAGACCTTTGTTAGAGCTTACAAGAGAAACGAAGCGGGTAGAGCGAGGAGATTTTAAAGCTAGGGTGCCTGTACGTTCGAATGATGAAGTCGGACAACTTGGTTTTCGCTTTAATGCGATGGTAGAAAGAATCCAGCTACTAATCGATACCAAGTATAAATTAGAGCTGCAAAACAAGCATTCAGAATTAAAAGCATTACAAAGTCAAATTAATCCACATTTTCTCTATAATACGCTTGATATGATACGATGGACAGCGCGAATCGAAAAAGCTCCGGAAACAAGTAAAAGTATTGAAGATTTGGCCAACTTGTTTCGGATTACGCTCAGCCAAGGAAAGGTTTGGATACCACTAAGCAGTGAACTGAAATATGTCCAAAGTTATATGGAGTTGCAGCGGAAACGGCTGGGAGAAAGTTTTCAATACTATCTGTTTAAAGAGGCAGGGATAGATGACGGTATTGTCATGAAATTGATCGTGGAACCGCTTGTAGAAAATAGCTTTAAGCACGGCTTTTCTTCGACACAGGTTAAGAAAGTGATAATTATACGTGCCTATCGGCAAGCAGACCGTCTACTGTTAGAAGTCCTGGATAATGGAGTAGGGCTGGATGTGAAACAGGCCCAGCGTTTAGTAAAAGGAGAAAAAATAGCTGGAAAGACAGAGAGTTTTGCATTAAAGAACGTACATGATCGAATAGTGAATGCTTTTGGGCAAGGATATGGCATTGAAATCGATGAACCTGTAAAAGGAGCACAGATTAGGATTGTGCTTCCATGGATGGACAATGAGCAAGTTTGGCAGCAGGTATGGAAAGGAGAGGAGTCTTACGATGGTGTGCAGAATAGTAATAGCAGATGATGAACCATTAATTACTCAAGGGCTTGCTAACACACTTCCTTGGGAGGAACTGGAGGTAGAAGTTGTAGGAACAGCACAGAACGGTCTAGAAGCCTTTGAGATGCTGAGCCGTACTGCAGTAGATATTTTGATTACAGATGTTTATATGCCAGAAATGGATGGAATTGATTTATCGAAAAAAGTAGTACAGGATTTCCCGGAGACCCAAATTATTATGATCAGTGGTTATGATGAGTTTGAATATGCACGCGAGGCAATGCGGATAGGAGTGCAGGACTATTTATTGAAACCTGTTAATATTGAAGAATTATTGAATCTTGTAAAAAAGGTGAAAAAAGATATTGTCAATCACAAGGTGGAGCAGGAAAGTAAATCTCAATCGATCATTAAGCAGTATTTATCTGAACAAATTTTTCAAGTGCCACCGAGCACTACAGAGGAGCAGTTAGCAGATTTAGTGTCTGAATATTGTATGATTGCTGTGGAAAAGAAAGACTATAGTAACTTGGTGGATGGAAAGCTGACTAAGCATCCTTTAGAACTTAATAAAGCAGAAAGGCTGATTAACCGACATGATTTTTCAGCTTTATGGCTGGAGATACATGAAAATCAATTGATCTTATTTCTTTATACCCAAAATCAATTATTAAAGCAAACAGAGCTAGAGCTATTGATGGATGAATTAGTTGAATCATATGGGCATAATATACTGACCGTTGCAGCTCCTGTATCAGAGGATGTTAAGCAGATTCATTTACTCTATCAGACGATGAACGAATGCTTGATACGCCATCGGGGTACTGGTACCACACGAATAGGCTGGTCTAAAGCAGAAGAAAACTTTTCTAGCGACAGTACAGAAGTCAATCATTCGATCATTGAGATGGTCTTGCGGCAGGAATCACAGGGGTTAGCGAGAGAAGTACATCAGCTGATGGGGGCTTTAAGAGCAAATGGATCGACTCTGGATGAAATTGTATCGGAACTAAAAGATATCGAGGACACTATGATCAATAAGGTACAAGCTAAGCTGTTTGCAGCAGCAGAATTGTTTTTTAGTCAGAAATTGGATACAAGAATATACAATAATGATAGGTTGTTAGAAGAATTGTTTCTGGAGGATTTGAAACAATTGATTGCGTGTCTGGCTACTACTAATCAGCACCACTGGATTATTCGGCAGGTGCAGGAATATATGCATAGCAATTATCAAAAGGACATTAAAGCTGCCGAAGTGGCCGCAGACCACTATATTACCCCTAATTATTTTAGTATGCTATTCCGGCAGCAAACCGGCTATAGTTATTCAGAATATCTTAATCGGATCCGGATAGATAAGGCGAAGGAATTACTAGTAGATACCTCCAACAAGGTATTTGAAATTGCAGAATATGTAGGCTATCGAGAGTATAAATATTTTGTTCAGGTGTTCAAGAATCATACGGATGTTACACCAACACAGTATCGCAAGCTCCATTCCATAAAAAAGTAGATATTATATTAATTTTATAGGATTTCAGATAAATGTAAGCCCTTTTATAATAAGGTACAGATTCTTATTAAAAGGAGTGATTACATGCATCTATTAAAAAATCCGTGGATTATTGCAGCTGGTGTTATTCCTGCATTAGCCATTTATTTGATTTTCAGTATTGTGCCTATTTTTATATCTTTCTATTATTCATTTATGTCTTGGAATGGCTTCTCTGAAATGCAGTTTGTTGGATTGGCCAATTTTCAAGAAGCCTTCCAAGATAAAGTATTCTGGGTATCTGTCCGCAATAATATATTAGTGGTGCTGGCATCTGTTTTTGGGCAAATCCCGATTGCACTAGTACTAGCATTATTGTTGAATCGAAAAATCAAAGGTGCAAAATTCTTTCGTACAATTGGTTTTATGCCTGTCGTTATTTCTACAGTCGTTATATCGATTACATGGCGAATGATCTACAATTCAGAGTATGGCTTACTTAATAATTTCTTGGAAGGTATTGGTTTAGGGTTTTTACAGCAGAATTGGCTGGGGAATCCATCATGGGCGATGGTGGCTGTCTGTCTAACGATTATCTGGCAGTTTGTCGGATTGTATTTCATTATCTTCTTATCTGCTTTGCAGACCGTTCCGGGTGAAATATTAGAAGCAGCAGATTTGGACGGAGCATCAGAGTGGCAGAAGACACGCCATATTATCCTGCCGTCGATTAGTCATATTATTTTGATTTCCATTATTTTGTGTATTAGTGGAAGTTTGAAGACTTTTGACTTGATCTATGTTATGACTTCAGGCGGTCCTGCTAACTCAACCGAGGTAATGGCTACTTATATGTATAACAAAACATTTGAAGGACTTCGTTATGGATACGGCAGTGCTATTTCCGTTCTGATCTTTGTCTTCAGCCTTGCTATTATTTTAATCACTACTAAATTGCTGCAGCGGAAAGAGGGGTAATGCATATGGATAAAGTCAATGTGGCACATGATTCAAAAGTAGCTCGTAAGCGTAAAATATTTAAAAAAAGTACGATTTATTTAGTGTTGATTGCATTTACGGTGGTAAATGCCTATCCGATTTTTTGGATGATTATGAACTCTTTCAAATCTGGCCAGGAGTTTGCCTTTGATCCATTTGGCATACCTAAAGAATGGATTTTTTCTAACTATGTGGAAGCATGGTTTACGGCCAATATCGGAACCTATTTCTTTAACAGTTTATTGGTTGGGATTGTTGCTTTAGTGATTTGTATTTTTGTGGGGGCGCTAGCTTCTTATTTTTTATCTAGGTTCCAATTTAAGGGGAGAAATCTCCTGTATGGTTTCTTTGTGGTTGGTTTATTGGTCCCTATCCATGCCACACTAGTGCCTATGTTTATTTTAATGCAGAAAATTGGTTTTCTGAATACTCATTTGGCATTAATTTTCCCGTATATTGCCTTTAATCTGTCGATTACGATCTTTTTGTTAACCAGCTTTATGCAAAGTTTCCCTAAAGAAATAGAGGAGTCGGCAATTATGGATGGCTGTGGTGTATTTCGAATCTTTTGGTCGATTATTTTGCCGATGAGCCGGCCTGCGATTGCGACAGCGGTTATTCTGAATTTTATCAATAATTGGAATGAATTTTCCTTTGCTTTGGTTTTGATCAATGATGATGCCTTAAGTACACTGCCGTTAGGGTTGGCGAATTTCGCCGGTCAGTATGCGACCAATTATACCGGCCAGATGGCAGGCCTGACAATTGTATTAATACCAACTATATTATTCTATTTGGTAATGGAAAAACAGATTGTAAATGGGATGACACAAGGTGCAGTCAAAGGATAATTCGAATAAAAGCTTGGAGGTATAATCATGACAGTTGTTTTTTATGATGAGAAATTTCTATATGAAGGGGAACGTCCTTCAGCGGACAGTCTGAAGCTAATGCAAGAACAATTCGAAGTGGTGGATGTAAAGGGGTTAGAACAGGCTTTACTGGAGGGAGAGATTGACTGCTTGGTATATTTGCATGGTCGGTTTTTCCCGAAACGGCTCTGGAATACCTTGCTAACCTACCTAGGAAAGGGAAAAGCCTTATTACATATCGGAGGCTTCCCTTTTCGAACACCTGTCATAGAAGGGGAGGACGGTGCCTGGATCACAGAACGTGACCAAACAGCCTATCACCGACAGCTGAATATTCATGAAATATTGTCAGTGGATGCAGCGGCATTTGCTAGCTTAGAAGCAAATGATAAACTGCCATTTTTTCAGGGCAAAGAAGATTTATTTACCATAGAGTCTGTCAATAATTTTATCTTGCATGCAACGAAATCAAGAGATCGGCCCGAGGAAAATGGATCCAGCGGACCAATGGATCTTCAAATTCAGCCTTTATTGAAAGGAATCTCGCGGGAGGGACGGTTTACGGCTGCTCCAGCCGTGTTACTGGATAATACAAAGGGTCAATTTGCTGGGGGCAGGTGGTTATTTATTAATCAACCTCTTACCTCGAGATTTTGGACAGCGGATGGAGTGACAGCATTAAAGGAATGGGCGGGTGTCTTAAGTCATGGAGTGACAGAATTTTGGCTCAGCCCTAATTATGCTGTCTATGAGCAAGGTGAGCGGCCATCTATTACCTTACAGTATGAAAAAATTACTCAGGCACTTGATAGGATAGATACGCAGCAAATATGGCAGTATCAGATCAAGTTAATCTACAACGAGAACGTTGTTTGGTCTACAGAAGGGGAACTGCAGGTAACAGGTGAATGGGACCGCATCCAGATTCCTGTGGATAGCGTTGTCGAAAAAGGGCAGTACCAGATTGAATGTATGTTAACGTCTGACTATGGGGAAGAGCGGACATTAGAACAAGGTTTTTGGGGAAATGATCAGGAATTTTTGCAAGAGGGTACGTATTTGGAAGTGAAGCGCGATTATTTTTGGAAGAATGGCAAGCCATTTCCGGTTGTAGGCCAAACTTATATGACCTCAGATGTAGCACGTAAATTTATTTTTATACCTAATCCAGCCGTTTGGGACCGTGATATGGCAGATATGAAAAGAGCAGGGATCAATCTAATTCGAACAGGACTTTGGACAGGCTGGCGTCATGTCATGTTTGAAGATGGTCATCCATCGGAAGAGGTACTGCGTGCTATTGATGCCTTCATTCTTACCGCCAAAAAATATCAAATAGAAGTGACCTTCAACTTCTTTGCTTTTACACCAATAGCCTATGAAGGGGTCAATCCATATTTGGATCCAAGGAGTGTCAAGGCACAAAAACGTTTTATCGCTGCTTTAGCAGCCAGGCATCGATATACGACCAATATCAACTGGGATCTGATCAATGAGCCATCTATGTTTGATCCGCAACGCTTTTTTCAAGGACCTAGAACGGCAAATGACCGTTTTGAGCATCAATCCTTTATTTCTTGGTTGAAAGAGCGTCATGAGACGATTCAATCTCTTCAGGAACGGTGGGATATGACACCAGAAGAACTGCCATCATTTGAATTGGTGGAAATGCCTGAACAAGAACAGGTGAATTTTGATATCCAGGATATGCGTCAATTGAAACGGGGACTGCCTTGGTTGGATTACACCTTGTTTACCATGGATATGCATAACCGCTGGGCGCGGCAGCTCACAGAAACACTTCGGGCAATGAATCCGAAACAGTTGGTTACTGTAGGACAGGATGAGGCTTTGACTAGTCAAAGGCCTACACCATTTTTTTATGAGCAGGCAGTGGACTATACAACTGTCCACTCCTGGTGGATGATGGATCAATTGGTTTGGGACGGTATTTTTACCAAAACACCAAATAAACCGAATCTGATTCAAGAAACAGGCATTATGTATGTGGAAACACCAGATAATAAGGCAAAACGTTCCGAATATGAGCTGCGCAACATATTAGAGCGTAAGTACAGCTATGCTTTCTCCACTGGTGGAGCTGGTGCCGTACAGTGGTTATGGAATACCAATTTCTATATGAATAATATTAATGAATCAAATATTGGTGCGTTAAGGGCAGATGGATCAGAGAAACCAGAGGCCGATGTGTCTTATGATTTTGGCAGCTTTATCGGTCAAATCAGTGATTTGTTTGAAGAAAGAGTGTTAGAAGAGGTAGTGGCTATTTTCCCTTATTCGAATGATTTTTCTAACCGAAAATTTGCCTTCGATGCCACTACAAAGCTTACCAGAGTGCTCGCCTATGAAATGAATATTCCCTTCCGAGCAATGGGAGAGTATCAATTAGAGGCGCTTCCTGTACAAGCTCCTCGGCTCATTATAGTGCCAAGTGCGCATAACTTCAGTAATCAGGCCCGCAATCAGCTTGTAGAGTATGTCATGGAGAGCGGAGCTGTATTATTGTGGACAGGTCCAATCGGGCTTAATGAATATTGGCATCATGAACAGCCATTGCGAGAAGAGTTAGGAGATTATCGTTTGGCTAATCTCCTTCGAGAGGAAGTATTGACGATAGATGAAATGGAATATCCGGTTTCATTCGGCGACAGACGTATCGGAGAACTATTTAAAGAAGAAACAGATGAAACGGACTTGGTAGAAATCAATTTGGGCAAAGGAAAGCTGATTTGGTGTCCGTTACCGATTGAGTTAAACCAACGCTCTGATGTCTTGATAGCCGTTTATCAAAAGGCTTTGCAAGCTGCTGGTACATCAGATGAGATAGAGTGGCTGCAAGGTGGGCAATATCCTGGGATATATGGGCGGAAATTAAGCTTTAAGGCTGGCAGTTTATATACATTTGTCTCCGAATATGCCATGGATACGCCTATTGAAATCAGGGATCCTGCTTCCGGAAAGGTTTATCGTTTTAAGCTGGAAAAAGAACGTTCACAATTGTTTGCAACAGATAAACAAGGAAATGTGTTGGCAAGCTATCGAGACCAGCCTATTATAGCAGAATAAAAATATACAGCCTGATACCTGTGTTCTAATAGGATCAGGCTGTTTGGACCTCATACAAATACAACAGCGCGGCAAGCGAAAGTTTGCTGCGCTGTGCTATAGAATGATTTATTTTTTGATAGTAATAACATTAAAGCTTTGACTTGGTAAGACAGCACCCAGCCGTCCTCCATCGATGGAGGCATTGCCGTTTGCCTTTGGTACGACATTATTTGGCTGTGCTTCCGTATTTTCAGCTTTTAAATCACTGTGGGTTAATACAACGTGTTTGTCAACATGGTATCCTTCGAATTGACGCAGATCAACAGCAAGCTCCATTTGATCGTTGAGGTCTTTGTTGACCGCAAAAATGGTTACCGTTTCTTGTTCTTCATTCATGATGGCGACTGAATCCAAGTAAGGAGCATCACCATGAACAGACTCATAGAAAGGAACATCTATTTCTGTCTGTAAAACAGTTCCTCGCCCTAAGTTGCTAATGAGTTCAAATGGATAATAGATCGTTTGTTTCCAAGCACCAGTATCAGATGTCATAATTGGTGCAATTACATTAACTAGCTGAGCAAGACAGGCTATTTTAATCCGGTCTGCATGACGTAACATCGTGATCATCATGCCTGCTACCAACAATGCGTCTTCAAAGTTATAGACATCTTCCAGTTGATGAGGGTGTTGTGTCCAACGTTCAATTTGTTTGTCTTGTTCATTTGAATGATACCAGACATTCCATTCATCAAACGAGAGATGGATATCTTTTTTGCCGCGCTTTTTCGCTTTTACGGCATCACAGATCGAGATAACTTGGCTGATAAATTGATCCATGGCTACGGTATTGGCTAAAAATCCAGCCGAATCATTATCACGATTGCCATAATATTGGTGAAGAGACAGGTAATCGACTTGATCATAACATTCCATTAACACAGTATCTTCCCATTCGCCAAATGTCGGCATTTGCAGGGACGAACTGCCGCAAGCAACGGTTTCAATCGTTGGATCCATCATTTTCATGGCACGTCCAGTCTCGGCAGCGAGCCGGCCATATTCATAAGCCGTTTTGTGACCTTCTTGCCATGGCCCATCCATTTCATTCCCTAAACACCATAACTTAATATCATGCGGCTGTTCCCAGCCATGTTCCCGGCGCAGATTACTATAGTAGCTGCCGCCTTTTAAATTGCAATATTCAAGCACATTTTTGGCTGCTTCGATTCCGCGGGTACCTAAATTGACCGCCATCATCGTTTCTGTCTTGCTCTTCTTTGTCCAGTCGACAAATTCATTTAAGCCGAATTGATTGGATTCAATGACTTGCCAGGCTAAATCTACAGTCTCTGGTCGTTTTTCTTTTGGTCCAACCGTGTCTTCCCAACGATATCCTGAAACAAAGTTTCCGCCCGGATAACGCACAACTGGTACATTTAATTGTTTGACCAGATCGATGACATCTTTTCTAAATCCTTGTTCATCGGCAAAAGGGCTTTCTGGCTGGTATATGCCTTCATATACGGCACGCCCTAGATGTTCGATAAAAGAACCGTAGATTCGGTCATCTACATCACCAATTTTAAAGTGTTTGTTTACATGTAAAGTTGCTTTTTTCATTTGAATCATCCTTTCTAATATTCAGAAGGTTGTTTTTGATAATTTTTTAAGCGCTCAAATTCCTCGTCTGTAATGGCAAGGATTGTGCCATGCTTGAAACCGTAAGGAAAAGAAAAACTAGTATCTGCCCGGACAAACTGACCGCTTGCTAGGGAATCGGCTAGGAATGGGACATAGCCGTGACCCGCTGCATCAGCAGTTCCATAGAAATCTAAGAACAGACCCCAGCGGCCATCTGCTAATCTGGTAGCAGTAGGGGCTTCGTACAGACCAGTTTCCAGTTCAGCCATACTGTGATCAAAGATTTCGATTTTTTCAAAGGGCCCCGTGATAGTATCTGAACGTAATAGAATAATATTGCTGGGGTTTCCCTCACTCTTGACAAACAGGTAGTACAGCCCATTCTCTTCATACATAGCGGAATCAATTACACCGCTGTCTGCTTTTTTGTATAAGATAGCTGGTTCTGAAAAACTGCGGAAATCCTTGGTTCGTGCATAATAAATGGCTTTTGGCCCAAAATTATTCTCTGCATGGGAAGAAGACCAATGCACGACATAATCCTCTTGCTGCTGATCATAGATAATGTCTGGCGCCCAAAGACAGCCAAAATCCTCATTTCCAAGCGGCACCATTTCTTGTGGTTTCCAATCGATTAAGTCGTTAGAACGCCACAATGCTAACGATTTGCTGCCATGGCGTGAGATAGTTTCCCAAGACCCTTGGTATTGATTTAACATGCCATAGGATAAACTTAAGTCCGTTGCCAAGATGACAAATTCTCCAGTCTTAGTCCGTGTGATGGTATGATCACGGACGCCTTTATCTCCATAGTAACTCCAGAGTACTGGATTCTCCTGATTAACGGATTCCCAATGGAAGCCATCACGGCTGATACCGAAATAGACTTGCTCGCCATCAGGCGTTCTTTTCTCTTTAAAGTGAACAAATAAATATGCTCCCATGCTTCCTTCCTCCTTATAGAGGTTGTTCAAAAAGTCTCATTCAAAATAGCGTGCCGAATTTCCGGGTTGACTTGCTTTTGAAAGGCTTATGTATGAAAAGCAGCCGAGGCACTTCTACTGTATCGAACTTTTTGAACAGACACTTAGTGCTGTTATGACAAGAATATAAGAAAACCCTTCCAAAAAGAATAGTCTTTTTTCCGTTATTCTTGACACTTCTTCCAGTCTTGGTATACTCAAGGAAAATAAGGGGGGATGGTATGCTGATATTGGATTATTGTGATTATAGTTGCCATAATCGTGATGATGATAGGATTTATCGTCCGAATGGCTTAGGTTTTTATCTGTTCTTACGTTTTTATCAACCGATGCGATTAGTATTAAATGATTCCGTTGTTTTCTCCGAGGAGGGGGCTTGTATCCTGTTTACCCCAGAGTACCCGCAAGATTATAGTGCAATACAGGAATTTCAAAACAGTTATGTTCACTTCCTCGTGCAGGAAGGAAGCTATTTGGATTATAAGTTGCCTAAAAATGAAATTTTTTATCCTAGAGATCTAGAAGAGATAGATCAATTATTTCAAAAGATACAGGCGGAATTCCTATCACCAGCTACTTACCAGCAGGAGATGATGAATATATTATTGCAGCAGCTGTTGATCGAAAGCTCACGGCAGTTAGAACCCGCTCATCAAACAGAGGAGGCAAATGTGTTATACGCGTCCTTTCGAGAACTTCGCTTCACCTTGCTCACGCAATGTGAAAAAGATTGGACGATTGCTCAGTTATGTCAAGCAGTCCATCTGGAGAAAAGTCAGTTCTATACATACTATGAGCGTTTCTTTAATATTTCTCCTAAAGCAGATTTGTTAAATGCACGTATGAATAAAGCCAAGCAAATGTTAGTAAACCAAGCAGCTGTGATCCAAAATGTAGCCCAAAGCTGTGGTTTTGCCAGTGCCAGTCATTTTTCACGCCAATTTAAACGAGCTGTAGGATGTGCGCCAAAGGAATTTCAGGAAAAGCAATTATAGTGAAAATATAGCTTTTCTAGAGTTAGTCATTCTCATTTTTACATACTACACTATAATTAGTGTTTAGTATTCTTACGATATTTTGCTGGCGTAATGCCTGTGAATTTTTTGAATATACGGTAAAAATGTGGTGTACTCTCAAATCCACTCAATTCAGCTATTTGAGAAACAGGATCATTTGTTTTCCATAAAAGCTCTTTTGCCCTAGCGGTTCTTTTTTTATTTAAATACAAGGTGAGACTAATTCCCGTTATGTCTTTGAAAACCCTGCTAAAATGAGCAGGACTGACGTGGGCTTTATTCGATAGGTGAGTCAAAGATAGATTGTCTGTAAGGTTATGGTCAATATATGAAAAAATTTCATTCATCCAGAAACGACTAGCAGTATTTTCATGAAGCGAATGATCTGTTTCATTACAATACAAACGAGATAAATAAAGTAAAATTAGCTGTGTATATTGTATAGTAGCATGTTTAAATCCAAGATGTTTATTTGTTAATTCGGTTTTAATTTGATTTAGATATTTTTCAAAAGTAGTTTGTTCAGATATGGAAAGTACAATTTTATAATGTTTTTGTTTACTAATAGATTCTATTAGTGATAAATAAGAAAAGTTTTCTTCAATAAATAGTGTTTGAATTAAAGTAGGACTAAAAAAAATAACGGATGAAGTAACTAAATCACCTTGGGTAGGTATAGTATGGTGAATCGTGTCGGTCGGTATGATAAAAATAGTTCCTTTATGCATATCATAAAGAGTATGATTAATAAATATTGTTCCACTACCTCTATGAACGTAAATAATTTCATGGAAATCATGAAGGTGATTTGGTAATTCATCTTGAGGAGTTTTCATACCTTTATAAACAAACGAAAAAGGAAATAATGAATCTTCATGTTGTTTAGTTACTTTCATGACAAATCGACACCTTTCATCTTTAGTAAGTAAATATATAGCGTAAGTTAATAGATCTTTGTCAATAAAAAAAATAAAACGTTTTCAAAAACGAATTAATAATTAGTTTGAAGTGTGGCTTGTAATAATTAATGAGATATATTAATTCATTAGATAGGTTATCTCATGTTCTTTATTGTATATCATAAAATAGTATAAATAAAGCAAAAAATACAATTTTTATTTCAAAATATGTATGTTAATGTATTATTTATATTTAGCTGAATCAATTATATTATGTAAGCGTTAAAAAAAGATGCTCTTATCGAATGTTTTGTCACAATTTGATAATTAATTTAAGAGATAGGAAGGAGAGTTTTAATGCAGTACAGACAATTAGCTCAAACTGGTTTAGAAGTTTCCGTACTTAGCTATGGGGCGTCTTCCTTAGGATCAGTTTTTAAAGAAATAAATGAAAAGAAAGGTATTAGATCGGTACATGCAGCAATCGATCATGGTATTAATCTGATTGATGTTTCGCCTTATTATGGTTTGACTAAGGCAGAGAAGGTATTAGGCAAGGCTTTGAAAAGTGTTCCACGTGATAAATATATTCTTTCTACGAAGGCAGGCAGATTTGGTGAACATAGTTTTAATTTTTCTAGAAAAAGTATTATGAATAGCTTAGAAGAGAGTTTTAAACGATTGGGAACAGACTATGTAGATATTTTATTTTTACATGATATAGAATTTGGTTCATATGAGCAAGTGATCGAAGAAGGCATTCCTACATTAGAGGAGTTGAAACAACAGGGAAAGATTCGTTTTATGGGAGTGTCAGGCCTGCCATTATCTATTTTTGAGAAAATACTTGATAAGAAAGATTTAGATGTGATTCTTTCTTATTGTCACTATTCCTTAAATGATACGTCGTTATTATCTATTATTCCTTTATTAGAAAAAAAGAATGTCGGTTTAGTCAACGCCTCACCATTATCAATGGGATTACTAAGCTTCTCAGAAGTTGCTGAGTGGCATCCAGCTGATCAGGAAATTAAACAAATGTGTAAAAAAGCTGCTGAATTTTGTGAAGAACAGGGTTATGATCTTGCCAAATTAGCTATTCAGTATGCAACAAGAGAGAAAAGGATTCCAACTACATTAGTGAGTACAGCTAGCGAAAAAAATATAATTAAAAATATTAAATGGACAGAAGAACCAATTAACGAAGAAATGTTAACAAAAGTTTTGGAGATTCTTAAACCAATTCATAACAAGACATGGGCAAGTGGTGAGGCAGAGTGGCAAGGATAGTGTTAAAAGGTTTTAGTACTTTTTAATTCATGAAAGCTGTAAACTGTTGAAAACGCAAACATTTGGAGGTGCTTTGTAAATGACGGAAATGATTAATAAGCAAACATATCTTATGAAAATCAATAAAGTTATTGAAAACGGTAGATTTAAAGATAATTGGGATTCTCTATCGAGTTATGAATTAGCTAAGTGGTACAAAGACTCTAAATTTGGTATTTTTATTCATTGGGGAGTTTATTCTGTTCCTGCTTTTGGTAATGAATGGTATTCAAGAAATATGTATATCCAAGGTTCAAAAGAATTTGAACACCATATAGAGACATATGGTAATCATAAAGATTTTGGTTATAAAGATTTTATTCCAATGTTCAAAGCAGAAAAATTTGATCCTAAGGAATGGGCACAATTATTCAAAGAGTCGGGAGCTAAGTATGTGATGCCAGTTGCAGAGCATCATGATGGATTTCAAATGTATAAAAGTGATCTTTCAAAGTATAATGCTTATGATATGGGACCAAAACAAGATATACTTGGAGCACTAGGTACGGAACTTGAAAAACAAAATATTGCTTTATGTGCCTCCTCTCATCGAATAGAACATTGGTTTTTTATGGGGCATGGCAAAGAGTTTGATAGTGATATTAAAGAACCATTGGAACCAGGAGATTTCTATTGGGCAGCTATGCCTGAACCTCATCATCATGATTTATACAGTCCAGATCCTTCTGTAGCCTTTTTAGAAGATTGGTTAATTCGCACGTGTGAAATTGTTGACCGATATAAACCTAAAATTGTTTATTTTGATTGGTGGATTCAACATAGTGCTGTAAAGCCTTATTTGAAAAAGTTTGCTGCTTACTATTATAACCGAGCGGATGAATGGGGGATGGAAGTAGCTATTAATTATAAGCATGATGCTTTTATGTTTGGTACAGCTGTAATTGATATAGAAAGAGGTCAATTTGCTGAACAAAAACCTTATTTCTGGCAAACTGATACATCAGTTGCAAAAAATTCATGGTGTTATACCGAAAATAATGACTATAAACAAGCAAATGAAATAATATGTGATCTGGTAGATATCGTAAGTAAGAATGGAACCTTGCTTTTGAATATTGGTCCAAAAGCAGATGGTACCATACCTGATGAAGATAAACATATATTATTAGAAATTGGGAAATGGCTAAAGGTAAATGGAGAGGCAATATACGGAAGTACAGTGTGGCGTAAATCTAGTGAGGGTCCAACTAAAGTGGAAGAAGGCCAATTTACAGATAGTAAGGCTAAAAAATTCACATCTGAAGATATTCGATTTACGGTTAATGGTTCTTATTTATATGCTACTGTATTAAGTTATCCTCAAAATGGTAAAGTGAATATAACATCTCTTGCTGTACAAGATGCTTCTAAATTACCTCATTTTCATGGAATTATCAAGGATGTATCAGTTTTAGGATATGAAGAAAAACCAAAATGGAAAAGAACAGAAAAAGGTATGGAAATTACCACCAATAAAATCAATAGTGATAAACCAGTTGTATTTAAAATTCATATCGATTAGTTAGAATACTACGAACTAAAGCCGAAATTATTACATTTCGGCTTTAGTTTTTCAAGAAACATTTCCTTGGAAATAGTAATTTATATTCTATAGTTTTTCTAGCTTTGTTGATAAGAATCTCGGTTTTGTTTCTTGAAGAACGGTAGCACTATAGTATGTTAGGAAGTTCTGTTATTAATCATTAAACAGCTGTATATACTTATCTTTGTGAAGTAAAGTTGGCTAAGAATATAAATTTCTTTTTTTTTAAATAAGGTATAATACAATTAAAAAATATTCCGTTCTTAAAGGAGATTAATAATGAAACGACAAAAAACTAATAAGGTTTTCAGAAGGTTTTTGGTTTCCTATCTTATAATTTTAATACTACCTTTAATAGCTGGTCTTATATCTTATCAAGTCTCATTGGATACTGCAGAAAAATATTCAATCATGAATAGTAAACAAGTTTTAAATAAGAGTAGAGAAATATTGGAACAAAAATTAGAGGAAATTGATCGGTTTGTTATACAGCTATCCTTGGACAACGACCTAAATACGATACTTAATAAGCCAGGAACGGACGAAAGAAGTATGGTTTCTATCCTTAGACAGTTAGATAGTAAAATCTCCCCTTATGCCAGTACAAACGAATTTTTAGAAGATTTTTATATTTATTCAAAAGAATCCGAATTGATTATAACTCCAGGCTCTGTATTTCATCGTCCTCATCACTTTTATGCAAGCAAACATTATGAGAATATGTCTATGTCAGATTGGGAAGAAAATATTTTGAAAGCAGAAAGGAAAATTATTCCTAGCAAACGTTATATAAAAGGAGAAACCTTGACTAATATCATCACATACGTACAGCCTTTACCTATGAATGATTTTACAGGAACGAATGGCTCCATTATAGTACCTATTGATAACAAATTATTAAATAATGTAATTAAAGGAATAAACGAACAATTTAATGGTTGGGCGTTTATTTTAGATGAGAATAAACAACTTATCACCGCAAATGGAATTGACATGGAGGAAATTAATAGCATTAGGGAAGCAGTGGTAACATCGAAAGATTCAACTTATTTGGAAAATGATATTTTGTTGATTTCTTCTCAATCTGAAAAGAATGATTGGATATATGTAGCTGGTATTCCGAAAGAGGTACTAGTTCAAGAGGCAGCTCCTATTAAGTATATCACTTGGTCGATTACCAGTATTACATTTATTATTGGTCTTATAATATGTTTAGTATTTGCATACAGAAATAGTCATCCTATTAATAACGTAATCAAAACTTTAAAAGAGTATGCTGATCCTGAAACTAAAAATGAATACGATTTCTTGCACGGTAATGTGACAAAATTAATATCTACAAATTCAACTTTACAAAAACAATTAAGAGAACAAAAGCCTTTATTAAAAGATGCCTTTATTAAACAATTGTTGTCTGGTGAAATAAATGAAAGAGATAGTAATCTTCATGACAATGCAAGTCAAGCAAATGTTGATATTGATTATGACAATGGTTATGTCGCAATTGTAAAAGTAGAAGGTTATGAAGAATTAACAAGCAGGGAAATATATGAGGAATTAAATGCTCTTCGAGTTGTCATACAGCAAGAGTCTTTAAAATTATGTGATAAGTTTCATGTGACTAATTTTTATTCTGATAAATTAATATATATTTTTTTAACGAGGGAGGATAAAGAATTATTGCAAAAAAAGATTGATGATATGTTTAAACAATTAACTCAATCATTACAAACAGAATATAGAATTTTATTAAAAATTGGACTTGGACAATCGTTTCAGTCTATATCAGATATTAGCCGATCCTATAATGAGGCAAAACAAGCAATAGACTATGCACATTTTTCTACAGACAAACAAACTTTATATTGGTATGATGATTTGATGAAAGAGACTACTGTATTTTATTATCCCCTGGAATTTGAATTCCGATTATTAAAATGTTTAAAGGATGGAGAAGCTATAGAAGCGGAAGAAATTATTAAAGAACTTCTATTAGAGAATATGGAGAATAGAAACTTATCGATGGATATGTATGAACAATTTATTTATGAGGTAAGAGGAACTTTCTATAAAATACTAGATCAATATATATTTCGTCAGCATAAGGTTACTGATTCGATACGAAAAAGGTTAAGAACCATAAAGCTAGAAGAAGGAAGAGATGAAATGGAGCAACAATTTATCGATGTTATTCATCTTTATTGTGGATTCATTAAGAAAAATCGTAAAGATACGAACAATACTGTTATTAATGAGATAAAAAGATATGTTGATCAGCACTATCAAGAGACTGAATTAACTATTTATATGATTGCCGAACATCTATCGCGCACAGAGAAGTATATTTCACAAATCTTTAAAGAAGAGACAGGGGAGTATTTATATGAATATTTAGAAAAAGTAAGAATGGAAAAAGCAATATATTTATTAACAAATACCACGAAAACGATTAATGCTATAGCAGAAGAGTCAGGCTATAGCAGTGCGCATTCTTTTAGAAGAGCTTTTAAGCGAATTTATAACATGACTCCTAATCAATTTAGAAAAACGGTAAATGATCCAAAGAATTTTAAACAGAATTAAAATAATGATATGGATTTTTATTAGGCAAAATTTGCGAAAAGAAATTTAAATATGATTTGATCCATATAAGACCGATAGCAGAATATAAAAAGTAAATAATCAGAGTGCTGTTCTTGTCTGTTTATACAACATTAATTAATAAATAGGAGGCATCAAAATAATATTTTTTGAATGAGTGAGTTAGCAAAATGGCACTCATTCTTTTTTTTGTATAGTTATTACCTTTATTTTTTCTTTTGCCCTGTAATAATTTCTTCCGAATGGTATCGAAAATAAGAGGAGAAATTGTCCTTGCCATTCAGGAGAGGCTATACACCGCCTTACTGTTAGTAGCTTGGAGAAGCAACATAGAAGGTACCTTTGATCGGAAAATGTACCTTTTTTGAATATATGAAAATTTCTAAGATTGTACCTAGCTAATGAACTTGTCTGTTTGCAGTTAGTTATAACCATGTTAAATTTTCTGTAAGCGTTTCCTTTATGGAAGAGGGGGTAAATGAAATGGAGCAATCACTTGATCAATCTAAAGAAATAAAAAAGGTAACACAAAGGCATTTAGCAAAAAGAAGTTTTCAGAGGCATTGGCAATTGTATCTTCTTATGATGCTGCCAGTATTGTATTTTGTCATTTTTAAGTATATACCAATGTTTGGCGCAGTCATTGCTTTTAAAGACTACAATGTAGTTCAAGGAATTATAGGAAGCCCTTGGGTTGGTTGGAAGCATTTTGAGAATTTCTTTAATAACCCGGTAGCATGGGATCTAATTAGAAATACCTTTTTATTAAGTGTTTTTCAATTGGCAGTAACTTTTCCATTGCCAATACTGTTGGCATTATCGCTGAATGAAATAAAAGATGGTATTTTTAAACGTTCAGTACAAACGCTAACATATGCACCTTACTTTATTTCTACAGTTATTATTGTATCCATGCTAATTCTGATGCTTTCCCCAAGGACTGGAATTGTGAATGACTTGTTAGGATTGGTAGGGATTGATGCCATTAACTTTCTAGGACAGGCTGATATGTTTAGGTCTATCTTTGTTTGGTCGGATGCTTGGCAGGTTACTGGTTATTCAGCGATTATTTATTTGGCAGCACTTGCTGGTATTGATAGACAACAATACGAAGCTGCCAAAATTGATGGTGCTTCCAGGTTACAAAAGATATGGAATATTGATATCCCGGGGATTATGCCAACAATTGTTATTATCTTAATTTTAAGTGTAGGTAATCTAATGGCAATAGGGTTTGAGAAAGTATATCTGTTACAGAATCCTTTAAATTTAAGCACCTCTGAAATTTTACAAACTTATGTTTATAAAATGGGGATTATTAACGCTAATTTTAGTTTTGCTACTGCTGTTGGGTTATTTAACTCCATCATTAATTTGATCTTGCTGGTTATAGTTAATTCAGTAGCTAAAAAGATTTCAGGTAATGGACTATGGTAGAAAGGGGTTAGATTGATGAAAAAGAAAAAAAGTACTATTAGAGAATCTTATAATGATAGAATTCTTTTAATACTGATCTATTTTTACTTGAGCGTTATTACATTAGTAGTCCTCTACCCACTTGTTTATATAGTAAGCGCTTCGATAAGTAGTCCAGAAGCAGTAACAGCCGGACAAGTGTGGTTGTGGCCAGTCGATTTTTCACTTGAAGGCTATAAAGAAGTTTTGAATAACTCAAGTGTTATGAGAGGATTTAGAAATTCCATTCTCTATACAATCGGTTATACGTTTATTGCTGTTTTTCTCACTATAATATTTGCATATCCATTATCCAGGAAGAATTTCTATGGTAAAAAAATTCTAATGATTTTTATTCTTTTTACTATGTTATTTTACGGAGGTTTAATCCCTGAATATTTAGTAGTCCAACGATTAGGAATGCTTGATACACCATGGGCAATCTTAATACCAAAAGCGATTGCAGTTTGGCAAGTTATTATAGCCAGAACATTTTTTCAAGCAAGTATTCCAGAAGAATTAGTAGAAGCTAGTGAAATGGATGGTTGCAGCAGTATAAAATTTCTTTGGCATGTTGTTATACCATTATCGAAGCCAATTATTGCAGTGCTTGCTCTAATGTATGCAGTCTTTCAATGGAACAGTTATTTTGATGCCATGATCTTTTTAAGAACAGAAGATCTATTCCCTTTACAATTGGAATTAAGAGAGATTTTAATAACTCAAACCCAATCAGGAGGGAATCTAGATATTGCGGAACAACAGAGAAGACAACAATTGGCTAATTTAATGCAATATTCTTTAATTGTGGTATCTAGTATACCCGTCTTGATTATTTATCCATTTGCTCAAAAGTATTTTGTCAAAGGAATGTTACTTGGTTCTGTTAAAGGTTGATGAAATCCGGATATTTGAGGAGGTGATCAAAGAAGTAATCTACAGTTTGTTTAAAGTCTATTTTAAATAAAGGGGAGTGAATGGGAATGAAAGGAATAAAATTTCTTATTGTAATGTTTGTAGCCCTACTTATTATAAGCGGATGTGACTCTGGAGAAGAAACAGATCAAGATAGTGATGGAGTGACAAATATGTCAGTGTTTATGCCTAAGAGTGACACCATGGATTTAGAAACTAATTCATTTACTAAATTTGCAGAAGAAGAATTTGGTATCAACTTTACGTTTCAAACAACATCTTATGATTCTGCGGCAGCTCAAGAAAGAAGACAAATTTCATTAGCTAGTGGGGACTATCCAGATGTGTTCTTTTTAATCAATTGGGTAGATAGTTTTGAGGCAAGTGAAGTATTAAGGTATGGAAAGCAAGGGGTATTAATTCCATTGAATGAGTTGATAGAAGAACATGCACCAAATTTATCTCAATTATTAGAGGAAAATGATGAATATAGAAGAATCGCCGTAGCACCTGATGGAAATATATATGGTGTTCCTCAATTTGAAGAATGCTTTCATTGTACATGGTCAAATAAAATATGGATAAATACGGAATGGTTAGAGGAATTAGGGTTAGATATGCCAACTACACATGAAGAATTTAAGGATGTGTTGATTGCTTTTAAAGAACAAGATCCCAATGGGAATGGACAGCAAGATGAAATTCCATTAAGTGGATCAGCAGCGACTATTTACGAATCGATTATTCCATTTTTAATGAATGGTTTTGTATATGATGATGCACGATCTAGATTGCTGGTAAATAATGGTCAAGTTGATTTTGCTCCTGTAACAGAAGGATGGCGAGAAGGTCTGGAGTATATTCATTCTTTATATGCTGAGGGTTTGATTGACTCGGGTGCTTTTACACAAAATAACGATGCGTATCGTCAACTCGGTAATAATGCTGACGATGTGATCTTGGGAGCGGGAGCTGCACCGCATCCTAAGACCTTTATAGATAATGAAAATGAATATGATTTTAATCCTCTTCCACCTTTACAGGGACCAAATCATCAATATGCAGCATATACTTACCCTGTATTTAATAATTCTACATTTGTGATTACTAATAAAGCAAGTGAAGATGTGCAAATTAAAGCAATCCAATTATTAGATTACATGTTTACAGAGGAAGGATCCACTCGTGCTCATTTTGGAGTGGAAGGAGAAGATTGGGTAAAACCGGAAGATGGGGATCTGGCGATTAATGAAGAGGTGGAACCAATTTTAAATCAATTGCATCCAGAAGATCCCACTAATAACTCATGGGGTGCAAGTGCACAATTTTTCCAGCCGAGAGAGTATAGAGATGGATGGGTACAAGCTGAAGACATATATACGGATGAAGGCTATGAACGTCGCCTTCAAGAAGCCACATATTTATACGAAGGTAAAGAACCAAGAGAACAGTTTCCTTATTGGGCAGCATGGTATCCAGAAGAAGTTCAAGATGAATATGCTACTTTATCTACAAATATTTTAGATAATGTGGAACAGAGTGCAGTTCGATTTATAACAGGTGAACTAAGTTTAGAAAATGACTGGGATGATTATATTGCAGGACTGGAATCTCTTGGTGTAGACAGGTATATTGAACTCAACCAAGAAGTTTATAATAATTATTTAAGTGAATAATAGATCTATAAGTCAATACATGAATATTTTATAGTACAATTTCCATTGTTAGATGATTTATTATAAATGGTGTTAACTTCAACATGCCAAAACAGAAGGTGTTTTGGCATGTTTGAACTATTGTTTGGAAAACTTTTAATTCATCTAATATCATATCGAAAGGCGGGAGTATACATGCGAATAGATGCACATCAACATTACTGGCGAATAGGTCGCGGAGATTATGGATGGATTACGCCGGAGATAACCGAGTTATACCGTGATTATCAAGAAGAAGATCTGCTTCCTCATCTGAAAAAACATAAGATAGACCAAACTATCACCGTACAAGCAGCACCAACCATAGCTGAAACAGAATATTTATTAAAATTAAGTGAAGAAAGCAGCACAATAGCAGGTGTTGTCGGATGGGTAGATTTAGAAGAAGAAGACTATAGACAACAACTAGATAGGCTTAGACAGCATCCTAAGTTTATTGGAATCCGAGTTATGATTCAAGATATGCCTGATGCAACTATTATTGAAACAGAACCATATTTAGAAGCTTTTGCTTATTTGGAGAAGTTAGATATACCTGTTGATTTACTGGTTCGCTCTGATCAACTAACTTCCTTAATTAAAGTTTTGGATCAAGTTAAGCTGCGCGGAGTTATTGATCATATATCCAAACCGAATATAGCAAAGGGAGAACAAGAACCATGGATAAATCAAATGACAACTATTGCAAGTCACCCGAATATTTACTGTAAAATATCAGGGATGGTTACAGAGGCAGAGCATAAGAATTGGGAGACCGAACAATTCAGGCCATATGTGCAGCATATAATCGATGTTTTTGGCGCGAACCGAGTTATGTATGGCAGTGATTGGCCGGTATGTTTACTGTCGGCTAGCTATGATGAGGTATATCAATTGGTAGTAGATACGTTACCAAATGAATTAGAGAAAGATGGAATATTTGGTGGAAATGCATGTGAGTTTTATAAAATTGGTGAGTGATTAAAAATAAATGGTTGTATTAGTAGCAGATGTTAATAATTCATTTATTCATTCTGAGGAGGGCAATTTAACAAATGATTAAGTTGCAAAGTTCTACGACTGAAATTTTTGATCAAGGAAATTATCATGGAAATTGGGGCGACTTAGGAGATGGAACATATAATAATCCAATTCTTCCAAGTGACTATTCAGATCCTGATATTATTAGAGTTGGACATGACTATTTTTTAATTACTTCTACATTTCAATTGTCACCAGGAATAACCGTGTTATACTCAAACGATTTAATAAATTGGTCGATAATTAATCATGCGGTAAGGGATTTAACACAAATTCATGCTCGATATAATTGGGACAAAATGGACGGTTACTCTAGAGGTATTTGGGCTCCATGTATCACGTATAATAAGAAAAACCAAACATATTATATTCATTTTGGAACGCCGGATGAAGGATTTTTTATGGTTAAGACAAAAGATCCATTTGGACAATGGAGTAATATAAAAAAAGTAGAGAAAATAGATGGAAGTAATTTTCAGTTTGGATGGGATGATTGTACAGTTCTATGGGATGATGATGGGCAAGGTTATTTTTTAGGTACGAACTTTAGTAATAATTATCAGTCATGGCTTTTTAAATTATCAGATGATGGAATTACTCTGCAAGATAAAGGGGTTATGATACATTGTACGAATGATAAGTATGATGTCCAAGAGTATTTTCCGGAAGCAAATAAACTTTTCAAAAGAAATGGTGATTACTATTTTTTGCATAATGGCTGTTATTTTGTGAATAAACAACCTGTACGAATGGCTTGGATGATGAAGTCTAGTTCAATTTATGGTATGCATCATAACAATAGTTATGGTACTTACGATAATCCAGGTGAATATGAACACATATCTTATCCTATAGTGGAAGGTTATCGCGAGCCATGTCAAGGGAATATTGTGGATGCTATAACAGAGAAAGGAGTAAAATGGTATTTTTTCACGCATCATGGTCAGAATGGACCGGATGGAAGACCTTGTAGTTTATTGCCTATTCATTGGGAAAATGGGTGGCCAATAGTTCAGAGTGCCAAAGAAAAAGGAAGAATGATCTGGAATAATTTAAAAAAACCTTTCTCTAAAACTTTAAGAAAAGTTCCTGATAGAAGTGATAACTTTCAATCTAATAAATTATCCTTTCAATGGTTATGGAACTTTCAACCAAGAGACAGCATGTGGTCTTTAGAGGAGAGACCAGGGTTTATCAGATTGTACGCGTTTAAGCCTTTTTTTAAGGATAAAATTGAGACAGCAGGTAATACATTACTGCAAAGAAACTATAGATATGAGAAAAACACTGCTATTGCTAAAATGGACCTATCTGGACTAGAAGATGGCCAAAATACGGGGATGGTTCAAATGGCTGGTAGTTTATATTGTGGTATAGGTATCTCTAAGCATATCGATAGCACATATATTAAATTTTTCTCCAACAAAAAAACCTATCGTATTTGTGAAATAAACGTAAAAGATAATATTATTTTGTTTAAATCAGATTGGAATTTTCAATATTTATGTAATTTTTCATATAGTGTAGATGGTGTGGATTTTAAAGAGTTGGAGGAAGGTATAAAACTAATTGGAAATGATTATATGGGAAGCTATATAGGTTTCTTTAACTACAATAATAAAGAGGAAAAAGGCTATGTTGATATTGAATATATAGCTATAGAAAGCAGCTGATTTTTTACCACTCATAATCAAACAAGTTACATAGCTATGGAAAATATATTGCTTTGTAATATTAAAAACAGAGAGCTTGAACTTATATAATACAAAATCAAGAGAACGTGAGTTATGTGTAACACAGTTATTTAAAAAAAGGAAATAAAATGTGTTCAATTAGGTTGAGACTAGGTTACTACCATGAGTGAAGTATATGAAGTTTAATAGGTGTGAAAATTTATTATCTACAATAATATAAAATATGGATACTAACTATGATTATTTTATGACGATACTGTTAAGTTATTACAGAGGGGAAGTAATAATATGTTGAAAAAAATACCACAATCTTTATCACCAGAATTAGTAAAGGTATTGATGGAAATGGGACATGGAGATGAGATCATATTAGCGGACGGAAATTTTCCAGCAGCCTCCCATGCAAATCAACTTGTACATTGTAATGGTTTAATGATTCCTGAACTGCTGCAAGCCATCTTGGAACTGTTTACACTCGATACGTATACAAAGTGTCCTGTTGTATTAATGGAAGTCGCAACTGGAGATAATTATACTCCGGAAATATGGGATACATATAGAAGAATTTTAGAAGAATCTGAAGAGGAAAATATTAATATAGAGCAGTTAGAACGTTTTGCTTTCTATAAAAGGAGTAAGAAAGCATATGCAATTGTAACAACTAGTGAAAAGTCATTATATGCAAATATGATTTTGAAAAAAGGAGTTATTGTGGAGAGGTAAAAGGAGTATGTTGATATGATCAAGTTTCTTTGTCGATAACAAATAATATATAGTAAAGATGAATTTAATAAAATATTGAAAAGGACGAGAAAAAGCTAGAATAGGTTTTGAAACAATCTTGTTGGATTTTTAACACAGAGTCAATAGACTAACTATCTCTAAGATTCATTTGTGCAAAAAAATATAAAGTTACCTGAAATATAAGAATAAGGTTATTAAAAATGTAAACGTAAACAATATGAAAAAGTTAATCCTAGACAAAAACGAGGAGCCATGTTAATGAAATTACACTATAACCAAGCAGCAATACACTGGACAGACGCATTGCCTATCGGCAATGGCCGAATTGGGGCAATGATTTTTGGCGGGATAGGAAAAGAAGTAATCCAGTTGAATGAAGATTCTTTGTGGTCTGGTTTTCCAAAGCAAGAGAATAATCCACAAGCAAAGGAAATATTACCAGCAATAAGGGAAGCAATTCGGCAACAGGATTTTGATAAGGCAGATCAATTAGGAAAGGAAATGATGGGCCCTTATACACAGTCTTATCTGCCATTTGGCAACCTTTATCTCCAATTGGAACATGGGGAACTGGCACATAATTATGAACGAGGTCTAGATTTAGAAACAGGAGTAAGCTATGTTCAATATGATATCGGAAATGTCTCGTATACAAGAGAAGCTTTTGTCTCTTACCCTGATCAAATCATGGCTATTCATTTGCAGGCAAATAGACCAAATAGTTTGAGTTTACATCTTAATATGGATAGTTCACTTCGTTATCAAACCAAAATCGATGGGAACGATTTATTACTGGAAGGAATAGCGCCTGAACATGTCGCTCCTAACTATTGCAAACGAGATAATCCAATTGAATATGGAGAACAACAATCGATTAAATTTTCTGGAAGGACAATGATCACCCATGACGAAGGTGTCATCAAAACCAATCAAAATGGTATTCATTTAGATGGAGCTAATTCGGCTACTATACTATTCAGTGCGGCAACTAGTTTTAATGGTTATGATCAGTCACCAGCAACAATTGGTTATCAAAAATTAGCAGAACAAACAAAAGCAGTACTTCTGTCATTGCGAAATCACTCATATGAAGCTATCAAACAGCGTCATGTAGAAGATTACCAGCGACTGTTTGACCGAGTAAGCTTAAAGATCGAACAGGAACAAAATTATCATTCATTGTCTACAGATCAAAGAATTAAAAAGTATGGTGTGGAGGATACAGGATTAGTTGAATTACTTTTTCAATATGGCAGATATCTAATGATTGCCAGTTCACGTCCGGGGACACATCCGGCGAATTTACAAGGGATATGGAATGCTTCTACGAGACCACCATGGAGTAGTAATTATACATTAAATATAAATGCAGAAATGAACTATTGGCCAGTGGAAATAACCAACTTAGCCGAATGTCATCAACCTTTACTTGAACATATTGAGCGATTGTCTGTCAAAGGGAATGCTACTGCGAAAACAAACTATGGATTGGAAGGGTGGGTAGCCCATCACAATACAGATATTTGGTGTCAAACCGCTCCAGTAGGTGATTTTGGAGAAGGTGATCCAGTATGGGCGATATGGCCTATGGGGGGAGCATGGTTATCACAGCATCTGTGGGAACACTATAGCTTTGGTCAAGATATCAATTATCTGCGCGATAAAGCATACCCAATTATGAAACAAGCAGTACTTTTTTGTAGAGATTGGTTAATAGAAGACGAGGAGGGGTACTATATAACATCACCATCTACTTCGCCGGAACATAAATTTCGTTATGGGAATGGCACCTATGCCATTAGCCATTCAACAACGATGGATATGGCTATTATATGGGATCTCTTCACCAATTTTATCGAAGCAAGTGAGCGGTTAAAGATGGAAGAAGATCTAAAAGAAGAAATAAATGCTATTAGAAATAATCTTTACCCTATGAAGGTAGGCAGACACGGGCAGTTACAAGAGTGGTATGAAGATTTTGAAGATGAAGATAGATATCATCGTCATGTATCACATTTATTTGGAATTTTTCCTGGAAGACAATTAACATCAAATCATGCAGAGGAATTTTATCAAGCAGCGAGAAAGTCATTAGAACGACGAGGCAATGGTGGTACTGGATGGAGTTTAGGATGGAAAGTAGCATTATGGGCACGTTTTAAAGATGGAGAACAAGCCTTGCAATTAATAGATAATTCCTTACAATTAGTTGATGCTGTCGATCTTGTAAATTATCAAAAAGGCGGCGTGTATAGTAACCTATTTGGTGCGCACCCACCATTCCAAATTGATAGCAACTTTGGTGTAACGGCCGGAATCGCAGAAATGCTTTTGCAATCTCATGATGGTGTATTAGAATTTTTACCTGCTCTGCCTAAGCAGTGGTCGAAAGGGTGTGTAACAGGGCTGCGAGCGAGAGGAGGAGTAGAAGTGGATATTACTTGGGAAAATGCCAAAGTAAGCAACGTTACTCTGCGTGCTTGTGTAGATAATAAGGTATATATAAATAAGCAAATGCAGGTAGAAGAGTATGAATCTAGTAAACAAATTCCATGTTCAGCTTCAAATAATGAGGCATACTCTTTTCAGGCTTTGAAAGATAAAACATATCGTTTAATACCATTGAGTTAACTGAAAAGAAATACATTATATTAATTCAGCTTGGAAATAATGCAGAAGATGTTATTTTAGAGGCTGCAGCAGCACAGCATCCAAGAGAGTTTATCGATAACGAAAATCAATATGATTTTGATCCTATTGAGCCTTTACAAGGGCCAAATCAGCAATATGCTACGTACAACTATCAAGTGACCAATGGAGCTACTTTTGCTATTACTAATAAAGCAAGTGAAGAAGTCCAAATCAAAGCTATCCAGTTATTAGATTATATGTTTACGATTGATGGGATGATCCGTGCCCAATTTGGAATTGAGGGAGAAGATTGGATTGAGCCTGAAGAAGGAGATATAGCACTTAATGAAGAGGTCGAGCCAATTCTAAAAAGGCTGGAGTCTGAAGAGCCGCTAAACAATGGCTGGGGAGCTATTGCTCAATATTACGAACCAAGAGAATTCAAAGAAGGGCAAGTACAAGCAGAAGATATATATACCGATGAAGGATACGAACGAAGGCTGCAAGAAGCAACATATTTATATGAAGGGAAAGAACCGGAAGAAACGTTTCCTTTCTGGGCCATATGGTACCCAGAAGAGGTACAAGATGAATACGCGACTTTATCTACAAATATTTTAGATAATGTGGAACAGAGTTCCGTTAGATTTATAACAGGTGAACTAAGTTTAGAAAATGACTGGGATGACTATGTTGCAGGCCTGGAATCATTAGGAATAGAAAGATATATAGAAATTAATCAAGAAGCGTATGATAACTATATGGCTGAATAGAAAATAAATCCGGCTTTCTAGCCGGGTTTATTCTACATACTACAGAGAAGGTTTGTGAATAAGTTTGATCTGTATCTGTTTTATTGGATGTATTTACCAATTTTTAATACCCCAACATCGATGGCTAGATGGTGTGACAAAAGAGATCAATAAAAATCAAACTATCTAGACGTGGTGCATACTTTTTTGATATGATAAGGAACGGTATGAATAAATTGTTAGAATATTTGAACAGTTTCATCTGTTAAGAAAGATATGGGGGATTTCGATTGAAAGTCTTAGAACGAATTAGTACATTCGCAGGTAATACATTTGCGATATGGGTTGTTTTAATTGGTGTTGTTAGTTTCTTCTTCCCGAGCGGATTTACTTGGATTGCACCACAAATTAGTATCTTATTAGGAATTATTATGTTTGGGATGGGCTTAACCCTTACTCCGCAGGATTTTAAAGGTATATTAAAGTCACCAAAAAGTGTATTTATTGCTGTGATTGCTCAATATACAATTATGCCTATAGTAGCTTATGCATTAGTGAAAATCTTTCAGCTGCCGCCAGAGATTGCGGTTGGTGTGATTTTGGTAGGGTGCTGTCCAGGAGGTACCGCCTCTAATGTTATGGCTTATTTGGCAAAGGGGAATACGGCACTGTCTGTATCTGCAACTACTGTTTCTACTCTATTGGCACCAATAATCACTCCGGCATTAACCTTATTGTTTGCAAGTGAATGGATGGCTGTATCCTTTATGGAAATGTTCCTTTCGATTGTAAAGGTTGTACTTGTGCCAATTATTGCAGGCTTTATTGTGCGGATGTTGTTTCGTGAACAGGTGGAGAAGAGTATTACTGTCTTACCGCTTATCTCTGTAATTGGTATTGTGGCTGTAGCGGCAGGAGTAGTGGCGATCAATACAGAGGCCATTGCAACCTCTGGTTTACTAATTTTTGTGGTAGTTATACTTCATAATCTGTTAGGATTAATATTAGGTTTTCTATTAGCAAGGGCATGTAAGCTTGATTTCGCTTCTCAAAAAACGGTTACGATTGAAGTAGGTATGCAAAATTCAGCATTAGCTTCGCAGCTTTCTTTAGCATTTTTCCCTGCCAGCGCGATAGCTGCTGTTCCAAGTACGATATTCAGTATATGGCATAATGTATCTGGACCGATACTAGCGACTTTCTGGTCGAAGTATCATGAGAAAACTGGGAAATAATAAAGTAAGACGGTTCATAGTGAATCGCAATAGCAATACGTAGTAAAAAGCGTCTATTAAACAATTGAAATAGGCGCTTTTTGTATATCGTCATTCCTTATTTAAAAGCACTGCTGCAACATTATTTAGAAATAACGGATACTATAATGGCGGTTGGTAAATTTTTTTAAAAAAAGATGTTTTTGTTTGTAGAAGGGTGGTTTTTTGCAATTATTGAACGTTTTCAGGTAACTTTCTATACCTTTACTTTAACTTAAATTTCCTGTAATTATAATAAGTTACATTATGTCTTTTGCTTTTTTTACGAAAACTTACCAAATGAAAGCGATATCCTTGCATTTTAATGTCTATCTCCCATAAAATACACAGTAAACTAGTTTAAGAGGTTTTTTTTGAACATAAAGTTTAACAAAATTTCTGGAAGAGGTGGCATAGGTGAACAAAATCGATCAATTATTTGACCAGTTCTATGATCATGCATATGAAGAGACTGTCAAGGCAGTCGGTCCGGCAGAACGCCGAACGATATTAACGAACACATTGCACAAACTGTTGGGCGATTTCTCTTACTTAGATGATACACGAATTCCGTTTAAGACAACCTCTGTTGATACTAAAGTATTTGAGACATATCAAAGAGAGCTGGTTACTTTGTCCATTACAGAATTGATTGATATCAAGATGTATATTCTGACACCAGCTACAAAGAAAGCGGTCTATCCATCTGTCCTTGCTGTTCATGGTCATGGCTATGGAGTGAATGAAGCGGTAGGTTTAACGAAAGATGGGCAAGCAGAAGAATCGACCATTCATCATCAATTTGCTGTTCAATTAGTTGAACAAGGCTTTAAAGTGTTTGTGCCTGAAGTCATCGGATTTGGTGAACGGCGGTTAGATAGAGATATCAAGGCCGGAAATGTGAATTCTTGTGAAGCGATGGCAACCAATCTTTTACTGGAAGGAAAAACACTAGCAGGGTTAAGAATTTGGGAGGCACAGCGAGTACTTGATTATATGGAGGAAGCAGATCAAGTAGATAAAGAGAATCTGGCGATAATGGGCTTCTCAGGCGGTGCCCTGATCTCTGCCTATACCTCTGCTTTAGACAAAAGAGTAAAAGCTACCGTATTAACTGGTTTTACGAACACCTTTAAAGGCAGTATTATGGCTATGCACCATTGTATTGATAACTATATACCCGGCATGCTGAATTCCGCCGAATTACCAGAGTGGATTGCATTGATAGCGCCGAGAAGTTTATTTATTGAATCAGGAGAGGAGGATCCGATTTTTCCGAGTCAATATACGCGAGAGGCGATCGAAGAAATACAAGAACATTACCATAGCTGTCCAGAGAAATTTAGTTATGATATTTTTCCAGGTGCTCATGAGATCAGCGGCAGAAAGGCCTATAATTGGTTGAAAACCCAGCTGATAGACTCCAGCGTGAAGCACGAAATATAGTTCCCTGTTTTTAATTTTTTTATAAAAAGGAGACCATAATGAAAAAAGCAATCTTTGTAATGAATCAAGATACCTTTGAACTTGTTTATCCCTCTTTTATTAGGGAAGAGATAAATAATCTAGTAAACATAGCAGCTGAACCGATGACTCAGGCAGAGTTAAGACAAGACTTATCGATATTGCAGGATGTTGAAATCATTATTACGGGATGGGGAGCGCCTGCTATTGATCAAGCGTTATTAGATCATGCCCCGCAGCTGCAGCTCATTCTTTATGGTGCAGGTTCGATTAAAGCCATTGCTAAGGACGAAGCATGGGAAAAGGGGATTCGCTTTACTACAGCTGTTGTCGCGAATGGACAGCCTGTCGCAGAATTCACGTTGTCACAAATTCTGTTTTGTTTGAAAAATGGCTGGCAGTTTGTGCGAGAAATCGAATCAAGCAGACAATTTCCGCCAAAACCATTTGCGGTTCAAGGAGCATTTAAAAGTAAAGTAGGTTTGATATCACTTAGTACAGTGGGGCGGCGCACGTTAGAATTATTGCGTCCTTTTGATATCGAGATCTTAACATATGATCCGTTTGTGACCAAGGAGGAGGCGCAGCAGTTAGGAGTTACATTGTGTTCTTTAGAAGAGCTGTTTCGCCAGGCAGATGTTGTTTCCTTACATACACCATTGCTGCCGCAAACCATCGGCATGATTAAAAAGGAACATTTTCAATTGATGAAGCAGGGAGCAAGTTTTATTAATACTGCAAGAGGCGCCATTGTAAGGGAGCAAGAGATGATCAAGGTGTTAGAAGAAAGAACAGATATTACGGCTGTCCTGGATGTAACAGATCCTGAACCGCCTGAGGCTGATTCTTTGTTATATCAATTAAAAAATGTCGTGATTACACCGCACTTGGCTGGAAGTGAAGGAGCAGAATGTGCTCGAATGGGTGCCTATATGCTGGAGGAACTGAAACGATACCTTCAAGGGGAGCCCCTGAAATGGGAAGTAACGCAGCAGCAGTTTGTGAACATGGCATAGGAAAGGAGTGGCAAGATGAAGTTAGGTCTATGTTCGGTAACCTTTCGTGATAAGGATCCGAAAGAGATTGTTACATTAGTAAAACAGGCAGAACTAGACGCTATTGAGTGGGGGGCAGATGTGCATGTCCCTGTTGGTGAGTTAAGAACAGCGAAAGATGTAGGGGAATTAACAAGAGCAGAGGGATTGCAGGTCAGTTCTTACGGTTCTTATTATCGATTAGCGGATTACGGTGTCAGCAGTGACTCATTTACGGATGTACTGCAGACAGCGAAGGAACTGGGCGCTCCTGCCATTCGGGTTTGGGCAGGGGTAACAGGCAGTGAGAAGGCAAGTGATGATTATCGGGCAGAGGTAGCGGCAGATGCGCGCAATATTGCTGACTTGGCTGCCAAAGAAAATATCACGGTGCACTTAGAATTTCATGGCAATACGCTGACAGATACCAAAGAAAGCGCTCGAAAGTTAATGGAAGAGATCGCTCACCCAAACGTATTTACTTACTGGCAGCCCTCTAATAACGTAGATGTGGAAGAAAGACTTCAGAGTATTGATTTTGTAAAGCCATGGATTACTAATGTGCATGTTTTTTACTGGTATTCATTTGATGACCGTTTAAACTTGGCCGATGGTTTTCAGGAATGGCAGCAGTATTTGCAGCAAATCATGCAAGACGGGAAAGATCGTTATTTGTTAATGGAGTTTGTCAAATTTGATGATGAAGATCAATTTTTAAAGGATGCGGAAACACTGCATCAATTAAGGCAACAGCTTACCAAGGCATAAACAGGCAGTGAAAAAAAAAGCTTATCTTTATAGTTGTTTTTCACTGCTAAGCCTCAAAGTATGTTATGATGTTATCGATAACAACTATGAAGAAACGTCTTTTTGTAAACGGTTTCTAGGTAGTAAGCTTCCTCAAACTATTTACCTAGAAATAGTAATAAATGAAAAAGGAGAGATAAGTAAATGACCGTAAATTCAAGTGATATGCAAGCTTATTTGAAGGAAATCACAAAAGTAATTGAAAAGGGGCCATTTGAGGCGACTTGGGATTCGTTGTTCCAGATGAAGGTACCCGATTGGTACCGCGATGCGAAATTCGGCATCTTTATTCACTGGGGTGTCTATACGGTGCCTGCCTTTGGCAGTGAATGGTATTCACGCAATATGTATATACAAGGATCACCTGAATTTGAACATCATCTAGCTACCTATGGGCCACACAAGGAATTTGGTTATAAAGATTTTATTCCTATGTTCAAAGCGGAAAATTTTGATCCGGAGGAGTGGGCACAATTATTTAAAGAAGCGGGTGCCCGTTATGTAATGCCTGTAGCTGAGCATCACGACGGATTTCAGATGTATCACAGTGATATTTCCGAATATAATGCCAGTAAGATGGGTCCAAAGCGTGATGTGCTCGGGGAGTTGGAAGAAGCCGTCTCAGACAAATCGATTACATTTGGTGCATCATCTCATCGGATTGAACATTGGTTTTTTATGGGGCATGGAAAAGAATTTGACAGTGATATCAAAGAACCTTTACAACGCGGTGATTTTTACTGGCCGGCAATGAAGGAATATGGAACCCATGATTTGAATAGTCCGTCACCTACACAAGAATTTTTAGAAGACTGGCTGATTCGTTCTTGTGAGATTGTGGATCGCTATCGTCCAAAGGTTTTCTATTTTGATTGGTGGATACAGCACCCAGCTGCAAAGCCATATTTAAAACAATTTGCTGCCTATTATTATAATCGTGCGGCTGAATGGGGGATAGAGGTAGCCATCAATTATAAGCATGATGCCTTTATGTTTAATACAGCTGTCTTAGATATTGAACGTGGTCAATTTGCAGAACAGAAGCCATACTTTTGGCAGACCTGTACATCGGTTGCTACCAACTCTTGGAGCTACACCGAAAACAATCATTATAAAACAAGCTATAGCTTGATCTGTGATCTAGTTGATATTGTCAGCAAGAACGGCACCTTGCTCCTAAATATTGATCCAAAGGCAGATGGAACCATTCCTGATCAAGATAGACAAATCTTATTAGAGATTGGCGAATGGCTGAAAGTGAATGGAGAAGCAATCTATGGCAGTAAGGTTTGGCGGAAATTTGGTGAAGGGCCTACAGGTATTGAAGAAGGGCAGTTTACTGATGGGGAAGTCAGACAATACACTTCTGAAGATATTCGTTTTACAGTGAATGGATCTTATTTATATGCGACAGTGCTTGCTTATCCTGCAAATGGTGAAGTCACTATCAAATCTTTGGCAGAACAAGATGCCTCCAAACTCCCCCATTTTCATGGTTTAATTAAGGATGTTACCATTTTGGGAACAGACGAGAAACCGGAATGGAAGCGTACAGCTGCAGGCTTAGAAGTGCAGACTCAACAAGTGCAGTCTGATAAACCAGTAGTATTGAAAATAGAATTGGATTAATCGCTAAAGGAAGAAAACAAGGAGCACTTGACCTTGTTTTCTTTATTTACAAAATCTAAAAAAGCTGATCTATGATAGACTTTAAACAGAAAGTGTATAAATGATTTCGCTGGGAAAGGAGCAAGATAATGATGAAACTTCAATACCGTCAAGAAGCAGCACGTTGGACAGAGGCATTGCCAATCGGAAATGGCCGTATAGGTGCTATGGTGTTTGGCAAAATTGAACAGGAACGGATTGCTTTGAACGAAGATACTTTATGGTCAGGACCGCCAAAACAAGATAATAATCCAAAAGCACAGAAGGTATTAACGGCTATCAGAGAGGCCGTCCGCCAGCAGGACTTTGGGAAGGCTGATCAATTAGGAAAAGAAATGATGGGGCCATATACACAAACATACCTGCCATTCGGCAATCTTCTGCTGCGTCAAGAGCATGGTGACATCGCTGATCATTATAAAAGAAGTTTAGACTTGGAGACAGGAATAAGCCATGTCCATTATCGTATTGGTGATATTGCTTATACAAGAGAGGGATTTGTTTCTTCTCCTGATCAAGTCCTGGTGCTCCGTTTAGAAGCCAACAGATCAAATAGCTTAACGTTGCATCTGCAGATCGACAGTCCACTGCGCTATCAAACGAAAGTAGAGGCGCAGGGGATTGTGATCGAAGGGGTCGCTCCTGAACATGTAGCTCCGAATTATTGTAATCGTGATCAACCGATTGTATATGGAGAAGGGAATGCGATCAAATTTTCTGGAAGAGTAGCTATTATGCATGAGCAAGGGAAGCTGACTGTGGATCATGACGGTATCCATTTATATGGAGCTGATTCGGCAACCATATTATTTGCTGCGGCAACTAGTTTTAGAGGATTCAATCAGACGCCGGATACTAGTTATCTGGAATTAGCTAAGCAGACAAAAAGACATATATCAGCAGCACTGGAACAATCCTATCAGGTATTAAGGCAGCGGCATATAGAGGATCATCAGCATCTGTTTAATCGTGTGGAATTAAAGATAGATGAGGGCACAGTTGATCCGGATCTGCCGACAGACCAGCGAATTAAGCAGTATGGTGCAAGGGACACAGGATTGGTGGAATTATTATTTCAATATGGACGCTATTTGATGATCGCAAGTTCTCGTCCTGACACACAGCCTGCTAACTTACAGGGAATATGGAATGCTTCCACCAGGCCGCCATGGAGCAGTAACTATACCTTAAATATTAATGCCGAGATGAACTATTGGCCGGCAGAAACAGCTAATTTGCCAGAGTGTCATCAGCCGTTTTTGGAATTAATTGAACATTTAGCTGTAAAAGGAAGAGATACCGCAAAAATAAATTATGGTGCAAATGGCTGGGTGGCGCACCACAATACAGATATTTGGTGTCAAACCGCTCCGGTAGGTGATTTTGGTGAGGGCGATCCCGTCTGGGCATTATGGCCGATGGGAGCGGCATGGTTAGCCCAGCATTTGTGGGAACATTATGCCTTTAGTGGTGATGACAATTATTTGCGTGAAAAGGCATACCCGATTATCAAACAAGCTGTGCTTTTTTATAAAGACTGGCTGATAGAAAATGAGCAGGGTTATTATATTACCAGCCCGTCCACTTCGCCGGAGCATAAGTTTCGTTATCAGAATGGAACCTATGCAACCAGCCATTCGGCGACAATGGATATGGCTTTGATTTGGGATCTGTTTAGTAATTTTATTGAAGCGACCGATCAATTACAACAGGATGATGATTTACAAGGGCAGATCAAAGAAATCAGAAATCGACTCTATCCGATGAAAATTGGAAAGTACCAACAATTACAGGAATGGTATGACGATTTTGAAGATGAAGATATCTATCATCGTCATGTGTCCCATCTGTTTGGCGTGTTTCCTGGCCGACAGTTAACACCGCATCATGAACCGGCATTTTATCAAGCAGCACGAAAATCATTAGAACGGAGAGGAAATGGCGGCACCGGCTGGAGTCTTGGCTGGAAAGTTGGCTTATGGGCCCGTTTTAAAGATGGGGATCAGGCTCTTGAATTGCTGCAAAATTCATTGCAATTAGTCAATGAGGCTGATCCAGCTAATTATCATCAAGGTGGTGTTTATGCCAACCTTTTTGGCGCACATCCACCATTTCAGATTGATAGTAATTTTGGTGTAACAGCGGGAATTGTTGAAATGTTGTTACAATCTCATCAAGGTTTTCTGGAATTTCTGCCGGCCTTGCCTACAAACTGGCAGAACGGCAGTGTGCGAGGTTTACGGGCCAGAGGCGGATTGGAAGTAGATATAGTATGGAAACAGGGCAGCGTCAGCTTCGTTATGCTGACGGTAGCGACAGATCAACCGGTATATTTGGCGGAGGCGATGCATATTGAAGACCAAAAGACAGGTGAGGAAGTTGCCGGTCATTTGTCTGAACAAGAGCATTATCGTTTTACACCTGTGAAAGGCAGAAAATATCGTTTAACGCCAATGTCTTAAAGAGGATGTTCAAAAAGTCCGAAAAAAATGACACGGCGAATTTCTACGTTGGCGGTAGGGGTACTTCTACTAAGCTCACCCACATCGTGTGGGTAACGCAGAAGTCAACACATCCTGTGCAAGTCCGCTACTCACGTATTAAAAGCATACGTTCCGTGGCTCAAACCACGCCGCCTTGGACTTTCGACGTACAGGATGTGCTAGTAACGGTGTTGCAACACGATGTTGCGAACTTAACCGATGAGGGACCTTTCACCGAACTTTTTGAACACGCATTTACATTGCTTGCTGCAAAATTCGCCGGTTTGGAAACGGAAATAGAAAGCGGGGATAGTTATGGCTGGAGAAATTCTGGTTAGATCAGTTGAAGAAAATGAGAAATCCGTCCTTCGACAGCTAATGGAATTGTATGCGTATGATTTTAGTGAATTTAATGGAGAAGATGTAAATCAGTACGGATTTTATGGCTATCGCTTTTTGGATCATTATTGGACTGAATCTGGCAGGTTTCCGTTTTTTATTTTAGTGGATAATACACTTGCTGGATTTATATTAGTTAGTGACCATTGTTATGTATTGAATGAAGCTAACTCACATTCCATAGCAGAGTTTTTCATTATGCGTAAATATAGAAAGGCCAGAATTGGTTCTAAAGCGGCTTCGTTGATCTTTAAAAGATTCACGGGTTATTGGGAAGTGCTTGTACATCCTGAAAATCACGCAGCTAATCAGTTTTGGCGAGAGGTAATTGGAGAATTTACAGCTGAAAATTATCGGGCAACAGAGGTAACGAAAGATGGTTGGACAGGAACAGGATATCTTTTCTCAACAAAACAGTGTGGAAAGGATTAACAATAGGTAATAAATAAAGACAACGGATGAATAGCTGTGATAAAATGTAGGATAGGCTACTTTTTCATGATCAAATGATGAAACCAAATATCTTATCACATCGTATACAGTAAATAAACAAGCGAAGGAGGTGAATACAGATGATGTTTGAATTGTTGTATGACTTGTTAATGGGGATATCTCCAATGTATTTCTACCTGACCATGGTGTTATCCGTTGCGTTTGCGTTTCGGTTGCTGCATATCCATGTCCGCAACACAATGACACGCAATCAGGAATATACCAAAGAATGCCATGCGTTTGAATGGAAACGGCTGCCGATATACGAAACACATGAGACTGCTCATGATATCCATGGTTGGCTTACACATACTATCAAACGACTTGAAGCACCAGATGATGATAGTGACTACCATTCCTTCTCGTTACTACAAAGCAAACAAAAACGAGGAGGACAACAATGGAACAAAAATCTGTATTCACTTTTTTCGGAAAATATAGCTTAATTATCATTACGTTTACTTTATTTTTAACAGGGTGTACTGCTAATGGCGAATCATCTGGCTTCTTTCAAGACTATTTGATTGCTCCGTTTTCTTATCTAATTAAACAGCTGGCATGGCTGTTTGGCGACAATTATGGCTGGTCCATCATTGTGTTAACTCTGATTATTCGTCTCCTGCTGATGCCGTTTATGTTAAAGCAGATGAAGTCCAGTCGAGAGATGCAGGAAAAAATGAAAGAGCTCAAACCGGAAATGGAAGAGATTCAGAAGAAATATAAGGATAGCGGCAATGATGGCAATATGCAGCAAGAAATGATGCAGTTGTATCACAAAACATCAGTTTAACCCGCTTTCATCGCTGGGTTGTTTGCCAATGATTATCCAATTTCCTATCTTGATCGGGTTTTATTATGCGATTAGAAGTACACCGGAGATCGCCAGCCACTCTTTCTTATGGTTTAATCTTGGCGATGTGGATATTTGGATGGCTGTGATTGCGATGATCGTCTATTTTATCCAATTCAAGGTATCGCAGATAGGAATGGAACCCCGGCAGAAAAAGCAAATTGCGATAATTGGTCTACTTTCACCGGTAATGATTGGTGTAGTATCCTTCGGTGCACCGGCTGCACTGCCGTTATACTGGGCGACTGGGGGATTATTTCTTATTGTTCAGACAGTGATAGGAAAGAAAGGCTTCGGTGTCGGGAAGATATCGTCTGCAAGAACATATCTATCCAAATAAATCATGCCAGCCTTCATTGGAGGTTCTATAAACGATGGTACCGGAATATAACATGGTAAGAATGCTTTTGTAAAAGATAAGCAAAAAAACTGAGCGAAAGTTCTGTTTTTTTGTCGATAAAGATTGACAATTAAGAACTCTCTGTGCTAAATTATACTATATTACTTGGAATTAGATTCTAACGGTTACCTTACAAGAGTAATAGATGATGAAACTCTCTATGCCGAAATAGAGAGTTTTTCCAACCATAAAATAAATAAGAACATCTTATCCAGAGCGGTGGAGGGAAATGGCCCTATGAAACCCGGCAACCTTTAAACAAATTGGTTTAAAAGGTGCTACATCCATCAGGAGTAATCCTGAAAGATAAGAAGCGGGAAGAGTCCTCTTTTTATCAGAAGAGGGCTTTTTTTATTTTCTAATCATGAATCGAGGCGAGAGTAATGACGGTTGTTATCTTGGACGGAAAACGAACACCTTTTGGCAAATGGAATGGCGCTTTGGCTGCATATAGTGCAGTTGAGTTGGCCAGCAGGCCGTTAGCTTATTTAATAGAGAAATACCCAGCATTGGGAGTGATTGATGCGGTTATTCTGGCACAAGTTATTCAAGCAGGACAGGGACAAAACCCAGCTAGACAAGTAGCTTATCAGGCAGGTTTAGATAGTCAGACACCCGCGATTACATTAAATAGTGTATGTCTGGGCGGGATTGCAACGATAGCAGACGCTGCTCGGCGAATAAAGCTGGGGGAGGGCGAGACCTTTGTAGTAGGCGGGATGGATTCCATGTCCAATGCGCCTTATGTTGTGAGGAAGCCTTCCAGAAAGAGTTTCGGACATCAACAGCTAACAGATACCTTGCTGCATGATGGACTATGGTGTGCATTAAGTGATCAATCGATGGGTGTTTTGACAGAGACATATAATAAAAAATTACAGATGGAGCGAGAAGCACAGGATTACTTCGCTTTGTTATCCCAACAAAGGGCACAGGAAGCGAAACAGGCTGGACGGTTAGCGGAGGAAATTGTTGCATACGAAGACATATTGACAGAGGATGAGGGGATTCGCGCCAATACTACTTTGGAGAAATTGGCAAATCTGCGGCCAGCCTTTCAAAAGGATGGCACAATCACTGCGGGGAATGCTTCGCAAATGACGGACGGAGCTAGTATTGGGATCGTTACTTCATTAGAAAAGGCAGAATCCATTGGTGCAGAGCCATTAGCAACCGTAGTAGATTGGGCTGAAACAGCAGGCCCAGATACCAGCCTGCAGACCAAGCCATCAGATGCGATAAAAAAACTACTTGCCAAACAAGAGCTGACAACAGATGAAATTGATTTATTTGAAATTAACGAGGCCTTTGCCAGTGTAGTGATTGCTAGTGCGAAAGAGCTAGCGATTGATGAAAGTAAGATAAATGTGAACGGCGGAGCGATTGCGATTGGTCATCCGCTTGGAGGGACCGGCTTCCGACTTGTTTTAACATTAGCCTATGAATTAAAACGCCGTGGAGGCGGACGTGGTATTGCCTCATTGTGTGGAGGCGGCGGTCAAGGGATGGCGATTCTAATTGAAGTACCAAAGAAAGGGGCAACAGCATGAGTGTTCAATTAACAGCACAAAACAATCACATATTATGGGAACCAACGGAGCGTGATATCGCAGATTCGAACATCAAGCGTTTTGCTGATTCGGTACAACAGCCTTTATTTCCTTATGAACGACTGCACCGCTGGTCAATTACCAATGTAGATCTATTTTGGTCTGCTATATGGGACTTTGCTGAGGTAATTGGGGAGAAAGGCGATACACTATATATTCCGGGTGATTCCATGCAAGATGCCGTCTTTTTCCCTGAGGCTAAGTTAAATTTTGCTGAGAATTTACTGCAAGGACCAGCGAATCAAATAGCGGCTTATGAGGCAGATGAGACAGGTGTGACGGGACATATCACCTATCAAGAATTGCGTGTACAAGTCGCAAAGGCTCAGCAAGGTTTACAAAGTTTAGGTGTTAGAAAAGGAGACCGTGTAGCGGGTATTACTAACAATAATATTGAAGGCTTAGTAGCCTTGCTTGCGACTGCTTCACTTGGTGCCGTTTGGACTTCTTGTTCACCAGACTTTGGTGCAAAAGGAATTATCGATCGGATTGGCCAAGTACAGCCGAAGGTGCTAATTGCCAATTTAACCTACCAATATAAACAGAAACCTTTTGATATTACCGATAAAATAGTAGAGACTGTCAGCCAAGTGGACAGCATTTCAGCCATTGTTACGACGATTGGCACGATAGAGGGCGGCATCACTTGGGAGTCTTTGATAGATCAGGAAAGGGAAGAACCTGTTTTTGAACAAGTAGGTTTTCGTGATCCGTTATATATTCTTTATACTTCAGGTACAACGGGTTTACCGAAAGCTATTGTTCATTCTGTAGGAGGTACATTACTTCAGCATGTGAAGGAACACCAGATTCACTGTAATGTCAAACCGGCTGATGTTTTGTTTTGGTATACCAATACGGCATGGATGATGTATCCATGGCTTGTATCTGGGCTGGCTAGTCAAGCTACTATTCTATTATATGATGGCTCACCAGTATTACCTGATCAACCAGATCATTTATGGGAGATTGCCGAAGAGACAGGAGTTACCCATTTTGGTACGAGTCCAAAATATTTAGAGTCTTTAATGAAAGAAAATATTGTTCTCAAGGATCGCTATTCGTTATCACGGTTAAAGAGTATTTTATCATGCGGTTCCCCGCTGGCAGCTGAACAATTTGACTGGGTTTACCGTACCGTGAAAGAGGATCTTTATTTAGCCTCTATCTCCGGCGGCACCGAAATTATAGGCTGTTTTGTAATGGGGTCACCGATTCACCCGGTCAAGCGTGGTGAGATAAGTTGTAAGGCATTAGGTATGGCAGTAGATGTATGGGATAGCCGCGGGGTAGCGGTTTATGAGCGAAAAGGGGATCTAGTCTGTACACAGCCTTTCCCAAGTATGCCGATTACTTTCTATGGCGAAGGCGGCGATGAGCGTTTTCACCAGAGTTATTTTGCTGATCGTCCTGGTATTTGGACACATGGTGACTTTGCTGAGCAGACATTGGATCAGGCTTTTATTATCTATGGCCGTGCGGATACGGTTCTCAATCCTGGCGGAGTCAGAATTGGAACGGCAGAAATTTATAGTGTACTAGAACAAATACCAGAGGTGCAAGACTCAATTGTTTTCGGGCTTCCTTGTGACAATGATGAAGAAATCGTACTTTGTGTAGTGGTGGATCAGCTGACGGAAGAGCTGGCGAAACAGATTCGCCGTGAAATCCGTCTCAAGGCCTCTCCGCGTCATGTGCCGCGTCGTATTTATCAAGTATCAGATATTCCGCATACGAATAACGGCAAAAAAGTGGAAGGTGCAGCCAAAACTGAAGCGATTGGAAAACAAGTCAAAAATAAAGCCTCTATTCGCAATCCAGAATGCTTGCAAGACTTTACCGATATTACGCAAAGGAAGTGCTACTAAATGGTGAAGCGTCCTAAAGGAGCAATTATAGGAATTGGCGAATTGCCGCCTGTCCGCTATTCAGAGGGGAAAACGACATTAAGCTTAATTGCTGAATCTGTCCAATTAGCTTTGGCGGATGCCGGTTTAAATAAAGAGGATATTGATGGTTTACTGGTCGGACCTCAGGTAGGAGAGACGCCTCAGCATGTGCCAGCAACTGTATCTGAATATTTAGGGATTGCTCCGACTATGTCTAATACTGTCGATTTAGGCGGGGCAACAGGGGCTGGAATGGTTTGGCGCGCAGCAGCTGCAATTGAAGCAGGGATGTGTGAAACAGTAATCTGTGTGCTGGCCAATAAAAATGAGAAGGGGAATATACCTCGTTCACCCAATCGTAACCCAATTCGTGAGTTTGACGTACCATTCGGTGCTTCTGGTGCCAATACGTCCTATGCTTTATTAAAGAGACTGCATATGGAAAGCTATGGTTCCAAACAAGAAGATTTTGCAAGGATCGCCTATTGGGCAAGAAAAAATGCCTGTAACAATCCAAAGGCGATTTTTTATGATAAACCAGTGGAGTTAGAAGATATTCTGCAGTCTCCGCTAATTGCGGACCCGCTCCGACTGTTGGAAATCGTAATGCCGTGTGCCGGTGGTGCAGCGGTGATTGTAACAACGGAAGAAAAGGCGGGACAGGCCAAGAAGAAGCCTGTCTATATAAAAGGGGCAGGAGAGAAGATCACACACCGGGCTGTCAGTCAAGCACCGGCAGTGGATCAGCATCCATTTGCCTTTTCCATCCCTCATGCCTTAAAGCAGGCAGGGATTACCGGGCAAGATTTAGACTTATTATCGCTTTATGACTGTTATACCAGTGTTGTAGCTGTCCAGTTAGAGAGTATTGGTATTTGTCAGCCTGGCCAATTCGGCTCCTTGATGAGGGAGCATACCTTTGGCCATGATGGTGATTATCCTTTGAATACACATGGTGGTCAGCTAGGCTTTGGACAGGCCGATTTGGCTGGGGGGATGTCACATATCGTTGAAGCGGTAACCCAGTTGCGCGGTGAGGCGGAAGGGCGACAAATACCTGAAGCTAAGCATGCACTAGTCACCGGGAATGGTGCGACTTTAAGTGAGACGACTGCGTTAGTGTTAGGAGGAGAGCCATCGTGAATATTTCACTTCCACAGCCGACGATAACACCAATTAGTCAGCCCTTTTGGGACTATATACAAGAGAAGAAGTTTTACTTGCAATGTTGTCAGGATTGCCATAAGTGGGTCTTCTATCCACGGGCTCACTGTCCGGATTGCTTTGGATCTGATTTGAAATGGCAAGCTGCTTCAGGTAACGGAAAATTAACTACATGGAGTGTCGTGCATCGTGCTGGTCACCCAGCCTGGCAGGAACGGGCGCCATATGTAGTAGGAATTGTCGAATTGGAAGAAGGGCCATCTCTATTGACCCATCTGTTAATCGATGAGCAGGATCTGTATTATCAATTACCTGTTGAGATTAATTTTCAATCGATCAATGGTTTCCTATTACCGTTTTTTCAAGAGAAAGGAGTAAGGGTATGATTCTCACATACTTTTTGTTAATTGCATTTTTTTGGTTATCAGGTTTGGCTATTTGGGCAAAGTTTTATAAAAAAAGTTAAGGGTGGTAGAGCCGGATGTTAGTGGATTCTAGTTTTCTGCAATGGACTATTATAAGCATATTAATTATTTATTTTGGCTATATTTTTTGGATTGGAAAAAGAGGCAAAGTTCATAGTCAATCGATGGTTGGCTTTGCAACGGCTCGCGGCAAGGTAAGTCCTCTGTTAGTGGGTGCCAGTTTTGCAGCAACCTACTCCAGTGCCAATTTGTTTATTGGGGTGCCGGGACTTGCCTATGAATATGGTACATCTGTGTTATGGTATACCTTAGGTTGCTTCGGGGTATCATGGGTAGGGCTGTTGATTTTTGCCAAGATGTTCTGGCGTTACGGTAAGAAATTCGGTAAGATATCGACCGTACCGGAATGGTTAGGCCGGCGTTATAACTCAAAAGCATTACAGGTTTTGGTATCTTTACTTATTTTATTTAATGTCTATTATATTGTTGGCCAAAATGTCGGGCTTGCTACCATATTTGAGACGGTTATTGGTATTCCTTACTTCTGGGGTACAATTATTGGTGTAACCATTACGATTGTCTATATTGGCTTGGGCGGTGCCTTTGCACAGATGATTACGGACGGTGTGCAAGGGGTGTTGATGGCTATTACATCAATCTTGATTGTTGTCTCCTTCTTTTGGACAATCGGTGGAGGCTTCAATGTATTTGGTGAATTAACAGATAGATTGGCTGCGATTGATCCAGACCTTATTTCGTTTATTGGTGAGAACGGGCCTTATAATAGCGTAATGGCTATTCTGGCAGTTCAATTCCTTTTATTCAGCTTTATCTTAATGCCACATTTATTGAATAAAATATTATCAATTGAGAAGGAAGAAGACCTAGCACCGTTTACATTGTCAGCAGGTGCGGTATTATTTGTTATCTCTACTTTAATGGTGCTTGGCGGTTTGGCAGCACGTGTGCTGTATCCAAATTTGTCCAGTCCTGATGCAGCGATTCCAACGTATGTTATCGAATCCTTCCCTACAATCATTGCTGCATTTATGATTGTTGGTATTATCTCAGCGATTCTCTCCAGTACAGATGCCTTGTATTTAGGGGTTACAACAAGTATTGGAAATGACTTTTTCCGCGTGTTAGCACCATTGTTTAAGAAAGGGATCTCTCCTGAACAATTAGAGCAGCAAGCAGTGAAAGTAGCTAAAGGTGCATTAGTAGTTGTCGGCCTTTGGTCATTATATATTTCGTTTGATCGGCCAGATTCATTGTCGATTATGATTCAATTCAGCTTCTCTGCTATCTTATCTGGAATCTTGGCGCCTATTTCATTAGGATACTTTTGGAAAAAGGCAACCAATTATGGAGCGATTGCAGCTGTTATTACCGGTTCCGCATTATATGTTGTATTTACACAGTTTAATGTCATCGAAAACATCTACTTAGCCATGTTCTTTGCGTCACTAGCCTCCTTTGCGGTGATGATCGTTATCGGACTATTCACGGCAAACGAGAAACATAGTGAATTGGTGTTGAAGAAGGCGAATTAATGATAGAGCCCCTTATCTGTTCAAATAGATTAAGGGGCTTATATATTTTTTGTTATTAAATCCTATTATTGCTCCCAAATAATTGAATTTTACTAGTAACTACTTTTTCAATAGCTTCTCTGCCTTTTATGTGAAATGCCCTTGGGTCAGTTAGAGAAGGGTGTTGAATTAAATAGTCTCGTATTTCATTCGTATAAGCGACGCAATTTTCGGTATTTACATTAATTTTCCTAATGCCAGCTTTTATTGCCTTTTCTATGTCTTTATGTAGTACACCCGAACCACCATGTAATACAAGGAACCCATTTATTTGTTGAGAAGCCGATCTAATTAAATCGAGGTTAATTTTGGGTGCTTCTGTATACATACCATGAGCCGTACCAACTGCTAAGGCCAATGCATCTACATTCGTTTCATTCCAGTATAGTAAGGCATCGTCAATATTAGCTAATCCTTGATTGGAATTATTCACGCCTTCTTCTATTCCTCCAATAACACCAACCTCACCTTCAAGTGATACATTTAGAACATCAGCAACAGCTTTGATTTTGTTTGTCATTTCAATATTTTTATTTAGCGGTAACTGAGATCCATCATACATTATAGAACTAAAACCGGCATACATCGCCTTGACAGCGATTTCAAAACTGCTCCCGTGATCTAAATGGAGCGCAATCGGAATGTCATGTTTACTAGCTATGATTTCTACATGTTTAACTAAACTTTTTAGTCCAATATATTGAATAGTTGGTTCACCAGCACCAAATATTAATGGTGATCTCTGTTCTGCAGCAACCTTGGCAATCGTTTCAGCAAACTCTAAGGTCATAATATTAAATTGTCCAACTGCATAGCCATGTTTGTCTGCGTCCTTTAGTAGTTCTTTCATAGATACTAAACTCATCAAAAACACCTCCATTAGAATGTGATAAATTATGATAATTTTATCATTATTTATCATAAAGCATTTTTGTAAAATAATCAATATGCTCTTTACAAACAAAATGTAATGCTTTATTATTGATTTTAATAAAATGAAAATAAAAAAACGTGATAATAAATGATAAAAATAAATGTATATTATCATATTATATCATTGATAAATAAGGGTGAGCAATATGGAAGTAAATGAAAGAAGAGATGAGTTATTGGAGATTATAAAAAAAGAAAATAAAGTATTTATAAGTGATTTGGCAAAGAAATTAAATGTTTCTGAGATTACGATAAGGCGTGATCTTGAATTACTAGATAAAGAAAATCAAATCATTCGTATTAGAGGAGGAGCTAAGTGGCTAGATCCACAGACACATAAGGATACAAATTTTTTAAATGAGAGATATTATCGACAGTCTATAGCAAACCAAAAAGGAAAGGCTGAAATCGGAAAGTGTGCAGCCTCACTAATAAAGCCTAATGAAACAATCGTGATTGATGCAGGCTCTACAGCAATGGAATTAGCAAAAAATATAAAGGATGTTGAAGGTGTAACTGCTATAGTAACAGCAATAAATATAGCTGAAGAGCTTGAAGGAAGAAGTGGTATACAAACAATTATTACAGGAGGGGTATTTAGGTCGCGAACTACTACATTACTAAACCCATTGATGAATGGTATTTTAATGCAAGTTGTTGCGGATAAGGTGTTTTTAGGTATTTCAGCTCTATCCTTAAATAGAGGCTTTTCAGGAAACGATATTTTAGAGGCTGAAGTAAAGTCTCAGTTGTTGAAATCAGGCAAAGAAGTAATTTGGTTAGTAGATTCGTCTAAGCTAAATAAGGAAAGCACCATTCAAATAGCAGCGTTATCAAAGACACATACAGTAATAGTAGATGACGGTATTGATATGGAAACAAAAAAGAATTTACAAAGTCTATGTCATTTAATTGTAGCTCCAAGAAATGGATAAATTCTAAAGGATGTGAATAGATGAAAAGAATAAATGTTATGATAGGGCAGTCAGGCGGGCCGACTCCTGTAATTAATCATTCCGTATTAGGGTTTCTTGAGTCCAGTCTGAATTCTGATCTAATTGACAAAATATATGGCGTACATTATGGAATAGAAGGATTACTATCAAATAATATCACTGTCTTAAACCATAACCATACGGCAATTAAACAATCTACACAACAGCCTGGGGCAGTATTGCGTACATCAAGGCATCCATTGAAAGAAGAGGAATTAGCCGAAATATTTACATTCCTGCAAAAACTAAAAGTGAAAATATTTTGTTACATTGGTGGAAATGGATCTTCTCGAACCATACTAAAATTTAATGAATATGCAGAGACACATAGTATAGATATTAAATTTGTTCATATCCCGAAAACAATAGACAATGATTTATTAGGAACAGACTTTTCACCAGGTTATCCTAGTGCTGCAAAATTTACGAGTACTTTAATTCCATTAATAGCAAAAGATATTCTATCATTGAAGCAAAATAAAAGAGTGGAACTAATTGAAATTATGGGTGGAAACCAGTCTTGGCTGTCTATATCCGCTAACTTATATAAAGAACATACCGGAATTCCAGATCTGGCTTTTTTCCCAACGCATCAAATCAGTGTGGAGGAAATTTTACAAAAAATAGACAGCGCTTACAAAAATGTTAATAGAAGTATCATTGTGACTGTACCAGATCATATGCAGATAACTAATCTTACCGATAATAGTTTCATATCTCAGGATGAAGTTAGAAGCAATAAAGGTGGGATAAGCGCTATTATTGCCAAGCTAATCAGTGAAAATCTTGGATATGAGTCAAAGATTACTGTGCCCAATATGTTATTCAGAATTACGCCAGGAGTTCATTTACCATTGGATTGTAATTGTGCATATAGTCTTGGTGAAGCAGCGATACAGCATGGTTTACAAGGCTATTCAGGAGGTATGGTAAACATTAATAGAGTAAGTTCCGATCCTTATTTATATACAATAGGATGGCATGAACTGCATCAAATTGCAGGTGTGGAACGATCTTTAGATAAAGAATTTTGGAATGCTGACAAATTGGTGCCAACTGTTGCATTTAAAGAGTATATCTATCCAATCATTGGTCATGAAGATTTGGAACTAGCTTGGTTAGGTAATAATTATGTATGAAAGGAGTGATGATAAATCTTTTAATTATCTTATAGGATTATAAATCTATCTATGAGGAGAAGATGGGATTATGAAAATAATTAATATTGGTAAATTGCTGTTGTTTGTATGGTTACTATTACTTGTAGCTTCCGGTTGTTCTGCGCAGATGACAAATAATGAGAATGAATCTGCTAATGAGACTGAGCCCAATGGAAATGCAGCTTCAGATAATGAAAAAAAAGAAATTACATGGCTTCAATGGTGGAGAGGTGAACAGGGTGAACAAGGTACAGAATTTTTTGAAGAGATTGAATCAGGCTTTGAAGAAAAATATCCTGAAATAGATTTAATAATAGAGGATATGCCTTTTAATGAAGTGCATTCTAAAATCTTGACCACCCATGCCGGTGAAATCGCACCTGATGTAATAGCTTTATCGTCTCCATGGGTAGCAGAGTTTGCAGCTTCAGGTATCCTCCATCCATTAGATGAATATTATGAGCAGCAATCTGAGGAATTTCAAGAAAGTAACAATGGACCATATTGGACCCCTTGGCAAGATCAACACTATGTTATGGGATTGATGACAGGCAATACAGCATTATTTTATAATAAGCGGATGTTAGAAGAGGCGGGGATTGAACCGCCTGCTACATGGGAGGAGTATTTAGAAGCTAGTATTGCATTAACAGATCCTTCTAAAAACCAATATGCTTTTACCGGAAATATAGCAGCAGAGCCTCCATCAACTGTAAATACAGAAGTATGGCCATTTATGTTACAGGCAGGTGTAGAATTAATAAAAGATGGTCGAGCAGGTTTTAATACAGAGGAAGGTGTAAGCGCTTTAGAATTCTATGGAGATTTGATCAAGGAACATAGCCTTGCAACCCCAGGTGAATTATCTGGTACAGAGCAAGATAAGCGATCTAACTTTAGTGCAGAGACGACGGCATTTATGTTTGATGGTCCATGGGGAATTGGTATTCAACAATCGGCTAATCCAGATTTAGATTTTGGAGTAACTGCAATGCCTGAAGGTGCCACCAAAGGGACAGTTGCAGGTGGTGGAGCACTAGGAATTTCTTCAACTAGTACAAACAAAGAGGAAGCATGGTTATTTATTGAATATATGATGCAACCGGATATACAGGAAAAGTGGGCAGAGGTCACTAATCAACTTCCTCATAACAAAATTGCATTGGAAGCAGATTTTATTCAAGGTGATCCCTTATTGAAAGTATTTGCTGACCAAAGCATTGAAATAGAGCCGGTCAATCCGGATTTACAAATGCCTGAGAGTACAGTGATGAGAAAAGCGATGATAAATGAAATTCAAAATTATTTAAAAGGGGATAAGACTGCTCAGGAAGCATTGGATGATGCAGCACAAGCATGGGATGAAATATTTGAGAAATATGAATAAATAAAATAGGTGTGCTTATTCAAGAAGCTAATGGTGTTTCTTGGTAAGCACCTATTTTTCCGGATTATAGCGATATGAAATCGTCCTACTTGGAGGGGTACTGCTGATGAAAAAAAGTATTCTCAAAGAACGTGCTATAAAAATATCTTTTATACTACCAGCAATGAGTGTTTTAATTCTATTAACTATATACCCTTTATATTTGGTAATAGAGATGAGCTTGTTTGACTTCCAAGATTATGGTAACCCTGTTTTTTCTGGAATAGAAAATTATATTCTTGTATTTAAAGATTCAATTTTTTGGATTGCTTTAAGAAATACTCTTTTGTTTACTATTCTTTCTGTGACATTAGTTATTATTACGGGAATGATTTTTGCCATTCTGTTGAATCAAAAGATTAATCAGAAAGTTAGAAGTTTTTTTAGGTCAATCGTTATGTTTCCGTGGTTGTTATCAAGTGCGGTAGTTGGTTCTATTTGGGTTTTATTGTTATCGCCATTTGGTCTGGTAAATGTAATTCTTGTAAATAGTGGGATCTTAGAAAGCGGAATCCCGTGGTTAAGTGATGAGCGATTTGCATTGTTCGGTGTTATATTAGCGAATGTTTGGCGTGGTTTTCCTTTTGCTATGTTAATGATACTAGCAGCTTTTCAAACCATACCTGAAGATACTTTAGAGGCCGCTGAAGTAGACGGGGCAACACAACTAAAAAGATTCTTTCTCATCTCATTACCACAGATTAAGGGTATTTTACTAACCGTAACTACCTTAGAATTAATTTGGACTTTCCGTACATTCGATTTAATTTATATTATGACAGGTGGAGGTCCAGTAAATTCTACAGAGATACTTTCAACTTATGTATATTTTAAAGCTTTTCAAAATTTAGACTTCGGTTTCGCTTCAGCAATTTCAATTTATATGTTAATTTTTATGCTGATATTTGCTGTTTTCTATGTGCGAGCAATAATAAGGAGGGAAGATTAATATGAAGCTAAAGCCTCTCTCGATATATGTATGTTTAACTTTAGGTACATTATTAATCTTGTCACCGATTATTTGGATGTTTTTAATTTCAATCAGGGACAATGTAGATGTATTCAGGTTACCATTGCAAATTATACCTGATGAGCCTAATATACAGGCGTATATTCAAATTTTTAATAACTCTGATATGTTTCAGCTTTTTATAAATAGTTACATCATTGCATTATCGGTAACTTGTATATGTGTATTATTTGCAGCACTTGCTGGCTTTGGTTTATCCAGGTTCTCATATAAAGGAAAAAAGTACTTAGTGATTTATACTTTGCTGACTCAAATGTTTCCAATGGTGTTATTAGCTATACCTTACTTCTTAGTAATTTCAAGCTTAGGTTTGTATAATTCATATATTGCCTTAATCATTGCTTACACTTCTTTTGCGTTGCCATTTGCTATTCTTATGATGAGAGACTTCATGAATAGCATTCCGAGAGAATTAGACGATGCTGCTAAGATAGATGGTTGTGGTTTATATAGAACTTTCTTTAGTGTGATTTTGCCTCCTAGTTTGCCGGGATTAATAGCTATGGCTATCTATACATTTATACTTGCATGGAACGAATACCTATTCGCAATTGTGCTAACTCAAAATAATAATGCTAGACCTTTGACTGTTGGCATTGGAATGTTAATGGGAGAATTTACTACGGAATGGAACCAATTAATGGCTTTATCTATCTTAGGCAGTCTTCCTTTAATTATTGTATTTTTATTTATTCAAAGATATTTCCTTCAAGGTTTGACTAGTGGGAGTGTGAAATAGAATATGTAATGTTACAGCGATAAAATGCCTTGTTACTTTTACATATCAACAATCCAATTTTGAAAATAGATATGACAAGCTTGGAATATAGATGAACATAAAAAAATTTTTATTCTACTATTAAAATAAGATAGTTATTATACAGAGGCAAGCCCTAGCTTGCCTCAACATCGTTAAACATTTGCTATATATCCTCTAACGGATGAACAATCGTAATAGAAGTTCCCCATCCTTTTTTGCTCCGAATGATAAAGCGGTATTGATTGTTAAAGATTAGCCGCAGTCGTTTATGAGTATTGGCTACACCGATATGTTCCGTTGATAAATCCTCTGCTTGTGCCTTCCATTGTAAGTACCGAAGCTTTTCTTTGGACATGCCTTTGCCATTATCGGTAATGGTTACATGGATTTGATCGTTTTTGGCCTTTATTTTGATTTTAATCGATAGCCCTTGGTTACTATAATGATCCATCCCATGAGTTAGACTATTTTCAATAATAGGCTGGAGCATAAATTTTAATACTTGTTTTTCCAGCAGTTCTTCATCGTAATCCCAGTCAATGGTAAATGGATCGTCTGAGCGAATTTTGATAATCTCCAAGTAATTTTTTGTATGATGAATTTCTTCTCTTAATGTGACCGTTGATTGTTTAATACGCAGTGAGAAATTCAGAATATCGGTTAATGTTTCTAACATCTTGGTTACTTTATTTGGCTGTCCCGTCAGAGACATGGCGCGCCAATAAATAATTGTTAAGGTATTGGATAAAAAATGCGGGTTGACCTGATTTTGTAAGGCAAGCAGTTCCGCTGACTGCAGCTGATATTGCTTGTCCTTCAGTTCTCGTTCCAAATTGCTTTGTTTTACATAATTTTCTAAAATTTGTTGTACAATCACCTGGTATTCATTATCTTTAAAGGATAATTTCTTTGTGAGTGATTCTGAGTTACTGGTATTAAGTGTAGCCATAATTTGAGAGACATGTTTAGCATTTTTCTGCGATAAATAATAGATCGTTGCTGTCCCCAGTATTAGTGACAACAGCACTAATAGAAACGTTGATAGCCTTAATTGATTAGGAATCCCGAAGATCACATTATCTTCTGTTATTGACACATAGCGTAAATTATAATCATTTGAGAAAATTTGGTTGATAATATATGTTTCTCCATTATGTCGAAAAGAGTAGGTTTCATCTGTCTTGGCTAACGGCAGCTCAGAGGGTGCGAATTTTTGATTAGAATCATTTTGATAAAGCAATTGATTATTCTCATCCAGCACAAAAATTCGCTGATCATAATAATGATACAATTCATTGATAAGATTCTCGAAATAACTTTGATTAATATTTAAAACAATCAGACCTTCTGCTGTTTTGGAATTTGTCTTGAAAATATTTTGATACACCGTAATGACAGGTTCTGGTTCGACAAAAGAATATTTTTGCAGATTCCGCGTCTTGATCCATAAATCCTGTTTCGTAGATTGACTGTTAAACTCGTCCAACCAGTCGTCATCATACATTGAGTCAAGTGAAGTAACACCTAGATTGGAAGTAAGTACATTATTATTCTTGTTGGCATAAAAGACATAGATCGAATCAATATAAGGTGTTGCGATTTCCTTTCGTCTTAATGTACCTTCCCCATATTGTAAATTACTCCGTTGACGAAAAGTTAAAAATTCGGAATCTAGCATATTCTGCAGGGACAAAATAATTTCTGGATTCCAATTATAATCTAAATGAAGCAAGTGCATTTCATTTAATACTAAACTCGTTTGTTGTTCTAATTGTTGAAGCACATTCAGGTTATTGGAAGTGATCGATTCTTTCATATATTTGTCTGTAATAAAAATAGCAAATGACCCAAGGATAAATACAGGAATTAAAACCGGAAATAAAAACAAAATAATATTTTTTAATAGAATTTTACTCATCATGGTTCTTTATGTGTTATTTCCTGTTTGCGGTAATCTCTTGGTGTCATGCCATAATACTTCTTAAACATACGAGTAAAGTTTTTCGGATTATTATAACCGACGAGGCTGCTAATCTCATAGGTTTTATAGTGAAAGTCGTCCAACATTTCCATCGCTTTCCTCATGCGCAAGTCCGTAATATAAGTAGAGAAATTGGTGCCGGTTTTTTCCTTGAAAAAGGTACTAATATAGTTGGGAGACATCTTACACAGCTCGGCCAGGTCGTCCAGAGAAATATCTGCATAATTTTCTTCGGCATAGTTTTTAATGGTCTGAATAATGTTATCTGTATAACTATTGTCTCCTTTGTTAGAAAAGGAACTGGTATCTAACTCTTTCTTTAGCTGTGAGAATACTTCATGCATTTCTTCGTATTTGCCAGGTTTAATGATGTAATCCTTTACCCCGTATTTTATCGCCTCCTTGGCATATTGGAAATCTTTATACCCGCTGAGAATAATCGTGTGAATATGCGCATACTTGGTATCCAGTTGCTTGGCAAGCTGGAGGCCATCTACTACTGGCATGCGAATATCGGTTAAGACCACATTCACATCATGTTTTTTCAGATAATCCAGTGCCAACTCCCCATTTTCGCAGTGATGGACAACTTCAAAACCCAACTGTCCCCATGGAAAATAGTTTTTTAATCCATAACGAATTTCCTTCTCATCATCCACCAATAGAATTTTATACATGAAACATACTCCTTTCTACGATCGCAAAAAGGTATCTTTTATTCATTTATCTTAAAAAAAGATACCTTTTATATGTAAACGCTTTAATAATGAGTGGAAATAAGTATTGGAAGCCCTTTTTTCGCAATGTCGAATCGCTATACTAAAGATAAGTTTTGAGTATACAATTTATCGCGGTGTTCAGCAGCCATTTCTTCCAGTGCTAAGAAGCAGGGGAGGCTAACATCTTGATAAGTTTCGCTCTTCATCAGTAGAAAGATATCTGCTGATGTTAGACTCACTTTATTTTAAAAGAATAACGACAAAATAACAAGGAGGTATCCAATGTTTTTAGAGAGGCTGACCGAAATGGTGCGTACATTTTGTATATATTTTCTTCATTTCATTTATTTGCAAATATTATGGCTAGTATTTACATTGTTAGGATTAGGGATATTTGGTGCTGCACCTGCAACGGTTGCCGTCTATCGGATCCAGCAGCGTTTAATAGAAGAAAAGCAGGTTGTATCGATTAGGGGTGTGTTTTGGCAGGAGTATAAACAGCACTTTCGGCAATCCAATTTACTGGCCTGGATGTTAGTAGTAATTGGTGCAGTTATTTATTTTGATTTACAATTCTTTATGGCAAGTGCTAGTAGCTGGAGTTTTTATGTGAGCGTTTTCTTCTATATCTTATCCGTTTGGTACATGATAACGGTATTATATATCTTGCCGGTTTATGTTCACTATTCGCTCTCAGTAGTTGGTTGTTTCAAACAAGCCCTTATCATTGGCATGCTTCATCCGTTTAAAACGATAGTGATGGCTATCTCTCTAGCAGGAACCATATATATCATGTTGGTCTTTCCGCAATTGCTGTTAACCGTTGGAATCAGCTTAGTCAGTTTTATCGTGATGATCTTTGGAAAAACAGCTATTGAACATGTGAGCGAGTTACAACAGAGAATGAGCTCTCAGCAAACTGTAAAGCAATGATAGCGAAGAAATTTCATTTTATAAAAAAGTAAAAAAGGAGAGCATGACAATGAGTAAACGAAGTAAAAAGTGGTTATTGATGATGGCCGTGTTTATGTTAATGGTATTAGCAGCTTGTGGATCTAATAAGGATTCAGCTGGTGAAAGCAGCGGGGATTCAGACGAAGTAAATTTAAGGATGATGTGGTGGGGGTCACAAGAACGTCATGATCGGACTTTAGAAGTTATTGATTTATATATGGAAGAAAATCCACATGTGAATATCTCAGCGGAATTTTCCGGATGGGATGGGTATTGGGAGAAAATAGCTACCCAAGCAGCTGGCGGGAACCTTCCAGATATTATCCAAATGGATTATAAATACTTAGCGGAATATGTAGGCCGAGGTCTATTAGCTGATATGAACCCATATGTAGAGAATGGTTCACTCGATCTTAGTGATGTGGAAGATTTATATATCGATGGTGGGAAGATTGACGGTAAGTTATATGCCCTGAATATTGGAGCTAATGCCCATGCCATAGCAGTTGATAATGCAATACTTGAGGAGGCTGGTGTAGAACCGTTAGAACCAGGATATACATGGGAAGATCTACAAGAAATAGGGAAAGAAATTTCAGATAATACAGATGATAATGTATATGGTATACACCCACATGCCGGCATCATGGGCTTTAAGCATTATTTAAGGCAACATAATCAATGGTTATACAATGAAGAAGGAACAGATTTAGGTTATGACGATGATCAATTGTTAATTGATTATTTACAAATAACAGTGGATATGTTGGAATCAGGAGCAGCGGCTCCGCCAGATGTATTTATGGCAGCTGGGGCAAGCATCGAACAATCTCCAATAGTAAATGGAGATACAGCAATTCTTGCAGATATTCATAGTAACCAAATCATTGCTATGGAAGCAGCAGCAGGTCGACAGATAGATTTAATGCTACAGCCTTCATTAGAAGGAGGAGAGCTGGGGCATTATATTAAACCGGGACAATTCTTTTCGATAGCTGAAACTTCACAACAACAAGAAGAAGCGGCGAAGTTCCTTGATTTCTTTACTAATAATATCGAAGCCAATGAAATTTTAAATGCAGAACGTGGTGTGCCAATTGCTACATCCGTTCGGGAACATTTAAAAGAACAGGCAGATGAGTCTGGTACAAAGATGTTTGAATATGTAGAATTGGCAGAAGAATACAGCCGTGAGATTGATCCTCCAGATGCACAAGGTTCTACAGAAATTGAAACCTTATTCCAAAATGAGGTAGCAGATCCGATTTATTATGGAGAAATATCCCCAGAGGATGCAGCAGCGAATTTCAGAACCAAGGCAACCGACATTTTATCTAAGAATAAATAAGCAATAGAATAGGGGAGTCATCTTTAATGAAGAGATGACTTTCCCTTTCATTAGTGGAGGTGTATCAAGTGGCAGAGCAAGTTCAAGTGTCCGGTCAGAGTAAGGGAAAGCTTCATAAACAATGGAAAACAGACCTAGTCGGTCTTGCATTTATTGCACCATGGTTAATTGGTTTTTTATGTTTTATTATCGGTCCGATGATCGCATCTTTGTATTTCTCGTTCACTAACTATGATTTATTAACAGAACCAACATGGATTGGCTTAGGTAACTATATACAAATGTTTACTAATGATGTGAGATTTATACAAGCATTAAAAGTTACGTTGATTTTTGTATTTGTAAGTGTGCCTTTGAAATTGGCTTTTGCCTTATTTGTAGCCATGCTTTTTAATACGAAACGCAAGGGCGTAGGTATTTACCGTACCCTTTATTATATACCATCTATTCTAGGCGGCAGTGTGGCAATAGCTGTTGTATGGAAACAGCTATTTGGCCGCGATGGTGCGATTAACGATATACTTAGTGTATTTGGAATTCCATCCATCAGCTGGGTAACCAGTCCTGATTTTGCTCTTTCTACCTTAATTCTTTTAGTAGTATGGCAATTTGGTTCCCCAATGTTGATCTTCTTGGCAGGATTGAAAGCGATACCAACAGAATTATATGAAGCAGCTGCTGTAGATGGAGCGAATCCTTTTCATCAGTTCTTTAAAATAACATTACCGATGTTATCGTCTGTTATCTTCTTTAACTTAGTGATGCAGACGATTCAAGGGTTTATGACCTTTACACAGAGTTTCTTGATAACCCAAGGTGGACCAATGGACAAAACATTATTCTACGCTGTCTACCTATACGAAAAAGCATTTGGTCACTTTGATATGGGTTATGCCTCGGCATTAGCATGGGTATTGTTAATCATTTGTGCCATATTTACAGCCTTTATTTTCCGTTCGGCCGGCAGCTGGGTACATTATGAATCGGAAGGAGGGAAATAAGGATGAAGCGAAGAAAAAATATCAAAACGGTGATCTACCATGGTTCCATCTGGATTATTGGCTTATTGATGATCTATCCAATCTTTTGGACGATTGCTAGTTCACTAAAACCAGAAAATGAAATTTTCCGTAATTCGGCTTCCTTAATTCCTTCTATTTTTAAATGGGAAAACTATGCACAAGGCTGGCAAGGTTTTGGGGGTTTGTCATTTAGTACATTCTTTTTGAATTCTGGCTTTGTGACTACAATGGTAGTAATCGGAACACTATTCTCTTCTGCATTAGTAGCATTTGGATTTGCCAGGGTAAAGTTCCGTTTTCGCACACCATTATTTGTCTGTATGATTATTACGTTAATGCTGCCATCACAGGTAACGTTAATACCACAGTATATCTTGTTTCATAATCTAGGTTGGGTAAACACTTATATGCCGTTGATTGTACCTGCATTTATCGGCGGGACACCATTCTTTATCTTTTTGATGATTCAATTTATTAGAGGGATTCCGCATGAATTGGATGAGGCGGCTTATATGGACGGATGCAGTACATTCGGCATCTTTTGGCGGGTTATCTTGCCGCTCACAACACCAGCATTGGCTACAGTAGCCATCTTTTCCTTCTATTGGACATGGGATGACTTTATGACGCCATTAATTTATTTAAATGATACCAAACTGTATACCGTTGCGCTTGGATTACAAATGTTCTCTGATCCTTCCTCTGTATCGGCATGGGGGCCAATGTTTGCGATGTCTGTAGCGTCTATCCTTCCGCAATTGCTGATTTTCATGTTTTTCCAAAAGTATTTGGTTGAAGGGATTACTGCAGGCGGGGTAAAAGGATAATAGAGGTTGTTCAAAAAGTCCAATCAAAATGACACGGCGAATTTCAGCGTTGGCGGCAGGGGAACTTCTACTAAGATCACCCACATCGTGTGGGCAACGCAGAAGTCAACACAATCCTGTGCAAGTCCGCTACTCACGTATTAAAAGCATACGCTCCGTTCCTTAGAAAAGAAGATCACTTTTCCTGCGTGCAAGACCAGCTGCTCAAAGGCTGCGCCGCCTTGAACTTTCGACGTACAGGACGTACTAGTGCAGGCGTTATGACAGGACGTCATGGCGTTAGCCTGCCGACGTACAGGATGTACTAGTATCGGTGTTGCAACATGATGTTGCGAACTTAACCGAAGATGGTCCTTTTTATCGAACTTTTTGAACACGCACTAATAGTAAAAAAATGGAGGCTTCTTTTAGCGAAGTTCTCCATTTTTAATTCATTCAAATAATTCAGGATGAAACCCTGCTGCCAATTCTTCCACGGCATAGGCCATTCTGGCACCAGGAAGCACGCTTTCCAAAGAAATGGTTACAAAGCGTTCTTGCTTCACACTCTCCAGTTCTGATAAAGCAGGGTTGCTTTTGATTTCTGCTATTTTTTCTTCTAAAGACGGAACATCATAATCATGGATCAGAATTACGTCTGGATCACGGGAAATAACTTCTTCATAGCTAACCGTACTCCATTGTTTATCGGTTATATCATCAAAGATATTCTTTCCACCAGCAGCTTCGATTAACACTGTTTCAAAATTATCTCCACCAGCCGTAAAGACACCTTCACCGCCGCTATCGTAAATCAGTACGTTGACTGGCTCTGTTACTGCCAATTTTTCTTCCATGGCTTCAATACGTGTTTGTTGATCGATGATAAAATCATCTGCTTGATCTTCTACAGCAAAAATTTTTCCTATATCAGAGATTTCTTGATAGATTTCTTCTAAGGTGGTAGCACTGTTTAGATAAGCCGTTATCTCATATTGATTTAATTCTTCTAAATCGATGGCTTCCTCGCCAAATTCCCAATCTATCCCGTAAATAAAATCAGCACCGCTGGTTAAGACAGCCTCGCGTGTGGCCGATCCATAATTCAGTTCAGGAATTTTGTCATAGGCTTCTTTATACTCTGGTAAAGCCCCACGGCTGTGGTTGTTGAGAGTATTGCCAATTACTTTGTCTTGCAAACCTAATCCAATCATTAATTCTGTTGTGTTAGGGCCGAATGTCAATACCTTTTCAGGTATGCCGGTAATAGTCACTTCTCTGTCATAATTATCGAGGGTAAAGGAAGCCTCAGATGCTGGAGTGGCTTCATTCGACTGTTCTTGGTTGGAACATGCAACTGTCGCTAAAAGGATGGTGACTAATAATCCGATCAGACTTATTTTTTTCATTTATTTCGCTCCTTTGTTAGTAATATGTTCTGGTATAAAGGTAATTATTTGTTTATTTGTGACTGGATGTGTCGCAACGTCTGCCCGAAGGTGGAAAACCTCTTGAAGCAATTGTTCAGTTAATATGTCCTCTGGTTTACCAGAGGTATAGATTGCCCCATCATTCATCACATAGAGACGGTCACAGTAAAGAGCAGCCATATTTAAGTCATGGATAGCTGAAAGAACCGTAATCCTCAAGCCTTTGATTAAGTCAAATAGTTTCATTTGGTGGTAGATATCCAAATGATTCGTTGGTTCATCTAATATCAGAAAGTCTGTTTGTTGTGCCAGAACCCTTGCCAATAAGACACGTTGCTTCTCACCGCCAGATAGCTGTAAATAATTGCGATTTCGTTTGTCATCCATCTCTACTTTGCGTAAGGATTCGATAATAATATCTGTATCTTGCTGGGTATCTGACTCAAAGAGTTTCTTATGAGGACTTCGACCCATTGCAACAATCTCTTTCACTGAAAAGTCAAACGGAAGTGTATTTTCTTGTCCAATCACACTTAATTTTTGAGCCAGTTCTTTCACTTTAATATCTTGATAATGGACACCATCTAAATAAAAGACACCAGAATTAGGCTGGAGGCTGCGATAAATGTTTTTAAGCAAGGTAGATTTACCACTGCCATTCGGCCCGATAATGCCGACAAATTCGCCTTCATGGGCATGCAGGTTAATGTCGTGCAAGATATTCTGAGTTTGATAAGAAAAATGAATATGTTCTGCTTTTAATTTCACTTGCTTCATTCCATTCTGTTTTGATTTTTCCGTCTAAGTAACCAGATAAAAAATGGTCCACCGATAAGAGCGGTTAACACGCCAATTGGTAATTCTTCTGGCGCAATAATGAGGCGGGCAGCCACATCTGTCCAGACGACCAGAATCCCGCCGATAATGGCACTGATTGGCAGCACTTTTTTATGATCAGATCCTACTAACAGTCGTGTAATATGAGGTACCATTAAACCGACAAAACCAATGGCACCGCTAACCGCAATCGTTACCCCTGCTAACAGTGAGGCAATAATGATTAATAACTTCTGGATAAATCGAACTTGAAAACCTAAAGTTTCGGCAGTCTCATCTCCCAGTAACAAACTGTTTAAAGCTCGGTGATGGATTAATAAGATAATGATACAAACCATCATCACAAGTAGCGGCAAGGTCAAATAGGCCCATTTAGCACCAGCTAGACTGCCTGCCATCCAAAAGGTAGCATTATGTATTCCAAGTGCATTTGGCGCACTGAGTGTAATAAAACGTGTAATGGCCTCCATTATTAAACTGATAGCGACGCCAGATAACAGCAACTGTGTGATATTGACCCGTCCATTCACTTTGGAGAGCATATATACTAATGAAATAACGATAAACGATCCCAGAAATGCGCTGATCGATAAGGAATAGACGCCCAAAAAAGAAAAAACTCCAAATAACATTCCTAAGGTTGCTGCAGCAGAAGCACCAGAAGAGACGCCAAGAATAAACGGATCTGCTAACTGATTGCGCACCAATGCTTGCAAGGTAACACCTGTAATGGAAAGGGAAGCACCAACAATCATCCCTAGCAGCACTCTTGGAAGCCGCAATTCAAGTACAATATTTGCCTCTACAGGCTGCCAGCTTGGGTCAATCAAAGTGGTGAGTAAAGGTATTTTGCTGGCTAAAATCTTTAAAACGGTCAGCGGATGAACCGAGACAGGACCGAGCCCTGTAGCTAGAATTATAGTTAGAATACTAATCAGTAAAAATAGCAGATAATACTTACGTATCTTTGTTTGCTTTTCATGGACAATGACTGTCAAGATATCGCACCTTCTTAATTTCTATATTGATTGTGTACGTGTATACATGTATAATTATAACATAGGGTGGTGATGGTTGGAATGACTTTGTCATACAATTTAACACATGGAAAAAATTTAGGAGATCAAGCTTATCAAATATTGCGGCATGCCATTTTAACTTTTCAATTCGAACCAGGACAAACCATTCATGAAGTAGATTTGGCACAATCAATGAACATTAGCCGGACTCCGATCCGCGATGCCGTTCATGCCTTAATTGCAGAGGGGCTAATTGAGGTGCTTCCACAACGGACAAAACAAGTGACCTTGATCTCTAAAAAAAGAGTGACGGAGAGTGCCTTTGTGCGTATGAGCTTAGAGCGAAGTGCTTTCTATTTAGTAGCAGAACAATGGGAAGAAACGCCAGCATATTTACGGGCAGAAAGAGAGTTGACAGCCATTTTGGATGAGCAGAAGTTTGCTGCCGAACAACAAGATATGGAACAGTTTCTCGAGACAGACGAGGCTTTTCATCAAAAACTGCTTCAATTAACCAATAATCAGACTTTATTACGGGTGGTCTATTTGATGCGCGGCCATCTTGATCGTTTTCGATTTTTGGCGATGCGAGAATTAGATATAAGTAAACAGCTGATCAATGAACATCAGCAAATATTGGAGAGTATCAAAACGAACCAGCAAGATCAAATTACCTGCTTGTTGGAAAAACATATGGGGAACCAAGAAAAACAATTCATACAATTACAAACTTCCTTTGCTGGATATTTTACAGAATAATAGAAAGAACTCCTCTTTTTCGATGAGAGGAGTTCTTGTGACAGTGAAAAAGTTACTCACTTAAATGGTCAATTAGCTGTTTCCATTTTGCTGCAATTTTTGCTTCTGTATAATCAGAAACAGTTTCCTTGGCCAAATGACGATATTGTTTCTTCTCTGCTTCCGTTTTCTTTAAATAAGTAATCACTTGATCCGCGAATGTTTGCTTATCGCCAAATTCAATTAGAAAACCATTTTTATCATCTTGAATCATTTCATTTACGCCATAACGCACATCATAACTGCATACGGGGCAACCGGCTGATAGACTTTCTAATACACTCATGGCAAAACCTTCTGCCTGTCCTGTAAATAAGAACATGTCACTGGAAGCATACAAATCTGAGAGATTATCTACGTACCCCTTAAACATGACATTTTCCTCTACACCAAGTTTCTTAGCTAATTGCTTTAGTGTTTTTTCTTCCTTCCCATTCCCGTACAATTCTAGTATGACTTCTGGTATTTCTTTTTTTATTAAGGCAAGAATCTCCAGCATATGATCAATGTTTTTTTCTGGTGCTAAACGGCCAATAGAGAGCAATTTCTTCGGCTGTACACTAATTGTTTGGCTAACAGTCAGGTTAGGGGAAGGATGTGGGATAGTGACTAGATTTTTTATACCGAATTGCTCTTCTATATCCTGTTTTTGCCTGTCTGTTAAGGTAATAATATGGTCAAAGCTGTAAGGACTGTTTAAAACCTTTTGATAGTTGACATTTATTTTGGAGCGATATTCTCTTTCTGAGAAATAGGTAGAATGTATAATAGTGACCACTTTTGCATCCAGCTGCTTCATATCTGTAAAGATAGAACTGTACAGCCTATTACGATCTACGATAATAATTGCTTCATCTGGTATGATCTTTTGTAAAAAATACAAAATGAGCTCCTGCTCACTATTCAAAATAGTCTCCAAAGCAGAATATTCACTTGCAACTAGAATGGGGCCTTTATCATGTTTGATTAAAACACGCTTCCCATAGACGTCGAAGTACTCTGTTAAATATACACTGTTGTCTTCACGTAAATATTCTGTATGGGACAATTGTCCGTAGCGATTAAAATGTTCTCGGTAGATTTTTTTTCCGTCATGGAAGTAGTTGATATAATGTACATGATGATTTAAGTGATAAACGATATATTTCACTAATTGATTATTTGAGTTGAATACTCGATAATGAATTTGATCTTTATTCTTTGTGTTAACTTTCGCATACCCATAGCGGGTCTCTTTAGGTACTTCATAAGATGGCAAATTTCGCCCCTCTGCTGTTTTTTGTAAATGATCATACAGGTTAATCATTGGTATACGAGAATCTACTACTTTATTCGCCGCATAACGCTCCCAGTTTTCCTGAATATTGCGATTTTTTTTGGCTGTAATAAAAGTAGGAACAATATCAAGATGGTTGATAAACAAATTTGCACGAACCATAGCTGATTTTTCAATACCTGTAAGTGACTTTCCTACATCAGAATGTAAAAAGTATATTCTTTTCTTTTGCAATGCTCAGACACCTTCCTAAATAACAGCAGCTATATGAATTGCTTTGGTTTTCCATTTCTTCTGCTGGTTTATTTTTACATGTTTATAGAAAAACGAAAATTTTGGAACTAGCGCAAATTATTATAATATTCAATATAGCCGGACAAATTGTGCTCCACATCGTCAATCCTAGTACGGAACGTGTGGTGTCTAATAAAGAAGGCACCAATAATCCTCGAAGGCTGCTTATGATACATAGCTGTTTCCGGATAGAAGTAGCCATTCCGCTGATACTCTGCTCGTTTATGAATGGTTTTTACCAGCTTATCTTCATCAAAATGTTCTAATAAGTGGCTGGCACCGGTCTGTTTCATACGTTCTACCATACGGTAAGCTGCTACAGTTAACTCCAAGAATGTAGGGTAGGTGGTGATTCGCTGATAAATATAATCTAATCTGCCTTCCACATTTTGCAGACCAAACTGATAATATTTTTCCTCTGGACAATAGATAGTGAGCTCATTAGTACAATAGCTTAGCCAATGGTCATGATTCTTCCAATAGTCATTAGCAATAAAGTGATTAAATGCTTGCTTTACCATTTGTAAATAATCGTCATTTTTGGTCAGACTATATAAACGCATTAAGGAAAAAGCAGCCTCGCCATCATAATAGATTGTTCGATACTCTTCTTTCTTTTGTAAAGAAGGGAAATCTAATATGTGGAAGAAGGAACCATCTTTATTTTGCATCCGTTTGATTCCATTGGCCAGCATCTTAGCAGTTTCTATATACAGTTCATTATCAAATACGGTAGTATATTTGGTTAGCGCTAAGATGGCAGCTGAATTACCACCTAGTTTTATCTCGAATCCGCCCGGTATGTTTTCCAAAAGAAAGGCTTCCTTGGTATCATCATTGGTAGCTATAAACTCCTCGATTAAATAGTGAATACCTCTTTCGATAACTATTTTTAATTCTGGGTTTGGAAGAAATTCATAAGACTCACACATGGCGTATAGTGTACTGCAGTGGCGTAAGGTATTATAATGTTCGATTTCACGATCAAAGCAAGAAAAGTAACCATAAATAAACTTTCCATTAGGTCTGCCAAGTCTGGTTAGATAATCTTGACTGCCTTTAATCATGGAAGTTAGTTCTTCTTTTGTTAATTCTGTATTGCGCCGGCCATTATTACGTTCATCTGTATGCAGTTCATAGCATTGATCATGATCTAAGAAATAGCCTTTCGTTTGAAAAATATGTAAATTAGTTACTTTACTGAAATCTAAAGGAGTCAAAGTAGGGCGATGTTTTTTTATGTATAATTGTAGATTCTTCTCATCAATAAAAGCTCGGTTATTTTTTTTGTCAAATTTTAATACAGCATTTGCATTTAGTTCTTGTTCTAAAAAAGCATATTTGAACTCACTGTCAAAACTCACACCATATCGAAAATAATATCTTTTGGTACGGCTTAATTTTTTGATAAATTCGACAGGGGAGAGCTGTTGGATATTGGTAACAATGTCTATTTTTAAATAGGACAGCTCACTTTTCTGGCCTTTTATATAGGTTGAGGCATGTTTGTATAATTTTTTCCAAGCGGTGGAGAACGAATCTGCAGAAGTGTGCAGTACTGTTGCACGTTGTTCTAAATTTCCTAATGATAGAAATAAGACAGTTTCTTGAGGCTTTGTAATATTCTCCTTCTCTGAGATGAATCGATATAATTGATCCATTTTTTCTTTCAATAAAGATGTATTATTTGGTGTAAGTGTCGACATCAAAGAACGCCTCCTTGAATCAATAGTTGAAAACTGAGAAGCAAATGACAAGGCATCTGCTTCTCAGTATAGATTTGAATCATAAAATGCTTATGATTCTTTTTTCTTACGGCCAAACAATCTTGCAGCTACACCAGCTAGAAGTGCGCCAATACCGCCAACTCCATACATCCATAATGAAGTTGCTGTATCAGGAAGCTTGCTGCCAGTATCTGAACCACTGCCAGAGCCATTAGTGATACCAGAACCGCTGTCAGATCCAGAACCATTTCCAGATCCACCATTACCGTTGCTAGGATCATTTGGTACTGTTACATAATGATCATCATTTACTTCGCCGTCTGCATCCGTCGCTACAATATTTAATTCATCACCAATTGTAACAGAATCCCCTGCAATACCAACAACATAGTTTCCGGTAATTGGATTGTATAGGATGTAGTCAATAGTCACTTTATCTCCATTGCTATTAATAATAGAGATGTCTTCTAGACGTTCATCAGAGTTGAATGTGATTTGATAGCCGCTGTCACTATTCCCGTCAATATTCACGTCACTTAGGATTGGCGGACCATCTAAATCTGCATCATTGTCTGAATCAGAATCAGAGTCGGAATCACTGTCTGAATCAGAATCAGAGTCGGAATCGCTGTCTGAATCAGAGTCAGAGTCGGAATCACTGTCTGAATCGGAATCAGAGTCAGAATCACTGTCTGAATCAGAATCAGAGTCGGAATCGCTGTCTGAATCAGAGTCAGAGTCGGAATCACTGTCTGAATCGGAATCAGAGTCGGAATCACTGTCTGAATCGGAATCAGAGTCGGAATCACTGTCTGAATCAGAGTCAGAGTCGGAATCACTGTCTGAATCAGAGTCAGAGTCGGAATCACTGTCTGAATCAGAGTCGGAATCGCTGTCTGAATCAGAGTCAGAGTCGGAATCACTGTCAGAATCGGAATCAGAGTCAGAATCACTGTCTGAATCAGAATCAGAGTCGGAATCGCTGTCTGAATCGGAATCAGAGTCAGAGTCGGAATCACTGTCAGAATCGGAATCAGAGTCAGAATCACTGTCTGAATCAGAATCAGAGTCGGAATCGCTGTCTGAATCGGAATCAGAGTCAGAGTCGGAATCACTGTCTGAATCAGAGTCGGAATCGCTGTCTGAATCAGAGTCGGAATCGCTGTCTGAATCAGAGTCAGAGTCGGAATCACTGTCTGAATCAGAGTCGGAATCGCTGTCTGAATCAGAGTCGGAATCGCTGTCTGAATCAGAGTCAGAGTCGGAATCACTGTCTGAATCGGAATCAGAGTCAGAATCACTGTCTGAATCAGAGTCAGAGTCGGAATCACTGTCTGAATCAGAGTCAGAGTCGGAATCACTGTCTGAATCAGAGTCAGAGTCGGAATCACTGTCTGAATCAGAGTCGGAATCGCTGTCTGAATCAGAGTCAGAGTCGGAATCACTGTCAGAATCGGAATCAGAGTCAGAATCACTGTCTGAATCAGAATCAGAGTCGGAATCGCTGTCTGAATCGGAATCAGAGTCAGAGTCGGAATCGCTGTCTGAATCAGAGTCGGAATCGCTGTCTGAATCAGAGTCAGAGTCGGAATCGCTGTCTGAATCAGAGTCAGAGTCGGAATCACTGTCTGAATCAGAGTCGGAATCGCTGTCTGAATCAGAGTCGGAATCAGAATCAGAGTCGGAATCGCTGTCTGAATCAGAGTCAGAGTCGGAATCACTGTCTGAATCAGAGTCGGAATCGCTGTCTGAATCAGAGTCAGAGTCGGAATCACTGTCGGAATCAGAATCAGAGTCGGAATCACTGTCGGAATCAGAATCAGAGTCGGAATCACTGTCTGAATCGGAATCAGAGTCAGAGTCGGAATCAGAATCAGAATCGCTGTCTGAATCGTCATCTTCATCAAATACAATCGTAGTTTGATCTTCCAAACTGGATAATAATTGTGCATCAATTACTGCAGTACTAACACCTGCACCAAATACAGGAATTTCTCCTGTTACCCCAGCAGGGTTATCTACCGACAAGTTTAAGTCAACAGAAGTTTGACCAATAACTTGTGCACTTGCAAGGTCAGTTGCCAAATCAATGGTGCCATTAGCTAACTGATCAACAACTCCAGTTACTTCGGTTGCAACATCTGTTAATGCACCAAGTGCCCCATTAATCGTATTATTTAATCCGCCAATAATCAAACCAACACCAGGAATATTTTCAGCCCCTGGTAAAATAGCAATTTCTACTCCGTTAACTGCATTAACAACATCTTCTAACAGTTGGATAACAACATCATTAACTGCAGTTTCTAAATGCTGACCAATACCATCTGAGAAATTTACAACTACACTGCCGTCTGGATTTACCACAACATCGACTTGATCATTATATTGAAGTAAATCAGCTAAGGCAGTATCAATATTGTTTAGTGCACTTACAGCAGATTCCAACTCTGCAATTCCGTTAATGGTAAGGAAGCTTTCAGGAATAATACTAGATTGCAAATCATCTACAGCACTTAGCACTTGACCAACAGTACCTGTTAGCGCATTTGTTAACCCGCCAATTGTAGAACCTAGTACTGGCAGGTCATCCATTGTTACTGGGAGGATTTCTACTGATACATTCGCCTGCCCATTTGCTGTTAATTTACCAGCTAAATCTGGAAGACTAAATACAACAACTCGATCTGGATTAACTAGCTCAACATCTGCTAATCCTGTACCCGTTAAGCCAAGATCAAGACTATAAGGACCACCTTCTGTAGGTTCTGTTAGATCAGCTGTAACATTAACATTAGTCAATAATTGCACCTCTGCTAAACTAGCAGCTTGTACCTCAATACTAGAATTAGTTAAATATTTCCCTATAAAGCCGTCAGCTGGAAGTGGAGAAGTAGATAGTAATAGAACGGTTGCAGCAGCTGCGGTTACCATTTTCTTAGTGCTTGAAGTTCTTACTTTCTGTTTTTGATCCATTTTCTTTTTAAAGTCGAAATTTCTCAAATGAAATACCTCCTAAGCTCTTAAATCTATATAATAAATTCCCACATGTTCGCAGATGACTCCTATCCTCCTTTGTTTTTATGTATTATTTCATGTGGATCTTGCACACATTCAGTCACTAAAGAGATTGCGTTTAAAGATAAACTAGGCATCTTTTTAGGAATAAAGATAGATATTGTTAGGTACCAAATATGACAATATTGGTCAATTAAACATGAAAAAATATACCATGTAGTAACCATTTATAACAAAAAGGATAAAAAAAAGTAGAGAATTTGGTTATATGGTAGGTTAATATACTTATATTGTCAATAACACTTAAAAATTGATTAATTATGTAAATTAGGTATAAGTATCCATGGTATTATGGGTAAATAAAACTAATAAAAATAAATGGGAATTAATTTTATTATTGATTTGAAAGTGTTTTTTATTAAATAGTCTATAATGTCTAGTTGTAACAAAAAATGGGTATATACGTCGTAATTTGTCGAATAAATAGATGGAAATAACTATGAAAAAATAGTTCTGTTTTTAAAAGAAAATTTATTTTTGTAGAATTTTCGAACGATGTTGATGGGTATTATTGTAAAATATATAGACAAGCTTATACAGTTATAGATATATAGGATTAACTTTTTCAATTTCGGTATAGAATAATAGAGGGACATTTCCCAGGAAGAATTTCCTGTTAAAATGATGTTCAAAAAGCCTAATAAGAATAATGCAGCGAATGTCGGAGTTAGCAATAAGGGAACTTCTGCATTGCCCACACACATCATGTGAGCAACGTAGAATTCAACACATTCTGTGAAAGTCCGCTACTCATATTAATAGGGAAACGCTCCGTTCCTTGGAAAAGAAAATCGCTTTTTTGTGTGCAAGCTCATTTACTTAAAACTGCGCAGCCTAGAACTTTTTGGTCCTTTTAATCGAATTTTTTGAACACGCATTTCTTAAGTGAGGTTTTATATAGGCGCATCATCTGATAAATCGTCGAAAAACTGTTATTTTTCATCGTTCATTCATCGACAATAAGCTTGTATAATAGAGAATAACGGCCAAGATTTGTAACAAAGGAGGGCGTTTATTATGCTGAAAGCCTTTATGACGACATTTCGCTCGAAGCTGGTAGTTATGTTACTATGCTCCATTTTGATGGCTGTTGCGATTGTTGTACAAGCTTTCTTAATTGTTTCTATTATTGATCAAATTTTTCTGCAATCGGCAGCTTTTCATGCCATTATGCTGCCTATTGCGATGGTAATACTGGCTTTATTATTGCGGATTATCTTTCAATATGGGGTGACATATCAAGGAATTAAAATGGCGCAATTAGCCAAGTTAGACATGAGGAAGCAATTGTTAGGGCATTTTACAAATCAGCCCATCCCAGAAGCTAATAAGGGCCAATCTGGAGAAAAAGCAAGTTTATTTATGGATACAGTGGACGAAATGGATGCCTATTTTAGTCAATATCTCCCACAAGTGATTCAATCGATTGTCATCACTGCTACTCTGCTTATTGTCATTTTTGTAGAACACTGGGCTAGTGCTCTTATTATCCTTATCACGGCGCCCTTTATTCCGATTTTTATGATTATTATTGGCTTTAAAACAAAGGATACATCTAAGGAGCAACTGTCTGTGTTAGCATCTTTTTCCGGGATTTTTTTAGATACACTTCAAGGTTTGCCATCTCTAAAATTGTTAGGAAGGTCCAAAGATCAACGGGAAAAAATCGCAGAGAGCAGTAATCAATTCCGGGAGGCAACGATGAAGGTGCTTCAGATTGCTTTCACTAACTCGCTGGCATTGGAATTTATCTCGATGCTCAGCATTGGCTTGGTTGCCCTTGAGATCGCAATCCGGATGATTATCTTCGAAAATGTTAGCTTTTCGGTGGGTTTTTTAATTTTATTATTGGCTCCTGAATTATTTAATCAGCTGAAGCAATTGGGTTCGGCTTTCCATACAGGCAGGGCTAGTATGGGGGCGGCTAGTCGTATCGAAGAGACATTCAGCCAAGCTGCCACACCAATGAAATGGGGAAATACATCGCTTGCTGCAGACCAAATTCCTGTCTTAAGTCTGGATCAAGCTAGTTTCTGCTATGAACAGGGAAATTTTCGCTTAGAGCCAATCAGCCTGTCTATTCAGCCAAATGAACAAATCGCTATTATAGGTAAGACAGGATCTGGAAAGTCGACTTTATTACACCTGTTAGCAGGTTTGTTACCTGTGACTAGCGGCAGTTATCAAATGGACGGCGTGTCGCAATATAACGTGAAAAAGGCTTCATGGTTTCAAAAAATCAGTTATGTCTCGCAGCAGCCTTATCTGATTTCAGGTACGGTCCGTGACAATATCTTATTAGGAGTTGAACAGGTATATTCGGATCACGAAATAAAAGCAGTTTCTGAACGGGCAGGAATATGGGATTGGATTTATCAACTGACGGATGGTCTTGACACGGAAATAGGTGAGGGAGGCAGAGGTTTGTCTGGGGGAGAAAAACAGCGTATTACTTTGGCTCGTGCCTTTTTAAAGCGGCCTGCAATTATCTTCTTTGATGAACCGACGACTGGACTGGATATTCAAACGGAACAAATCCTGCAGGTATCGATGGAACTATTGAGTAAACAAGCAACCATTATTACGGTGGCGCATCGGTTGCACACGATTCGAGAGGCTGATCAAATTCTGTTATTAGACCAAGGCAGACTGATGGCACAAGGAACTCATCAACAATTGTTACAAAAAAGCCAAATCTATCAACAGATGATTCGTGCCCAGCAAGGGGGAGGTCGAACATGAAAAAAGTAAATATCATAATGCGCATGTTGCTGAAAGAAAAAAAAGATGTGCTGTTATCGGTGGTTTTTGGCTTTATTGCGGGTTTAACGGCTGTAGGATTATTCTCTGCGAGTGGTTATTTGATCTCGCAAGCGGCATTGGCGCCGCCCATCTATACGTTGATGGTAATTGTGGCAATGGTCAAACTATTAGGCATAACCTCTGCTATCAGTCGATATGGTGAACGATATTTCTCTCATCGCGGTACCTTTACCATGCTAAAGAATCTACGTGTTTATGTCTATGACAAGATAGAACCATTGGCGGCTAGCTTGTTACAGCGGTATCGCAGTGGGGAGGTATTGGCTCGAATTGTAGGAGATGTAGAATCTCTGCAGCATTTCTTCTTGCGGGTGTTCTACCCGCCTATTGTTTTAGTGACAGTGATGCTGACAACGATTGTCTTTACAACGGTTTTTTCGTTTGGGGCGGCTGTTACGATTTTTTTTGGAATGATCTTACTTGTGTTTATCATGCCTTGGATATTCTTACTGTTACAGGGCAGGTTGGCAAGCTCTGTTCGAAAGCAGCGTGGGGAGTTATCCTCAGAATTTACCGACTATCTATATGGTTTTCAAGAATTGACGATCTATCAAAAAGCAGAAACGAAGCAGCAGCAATTATTCACTGTTATGGAGCGATATGAGCAAGAAAAATTGAGAGAAAATCGACGCCGTGCGGTTCGAGAGGCAGTCCTAATCTTTCTTTCGTTCTTGCTAGCCCTGATCGTATTGGTCCAAGTCAGTTTCTATGTCACAACAGGCTCTCTTTCAGGAATTTTGTTGGCAATGTTATTTATGATTGCTTTAACTGTCTTTGAAGACATACCATCGATGGCAGCTTTTCCAGCTTATTTAGAAGAAAGTAAACAAGCCTCTGAACGACTGAGTCAAGTCTGGGAAGGTGATCAAGAGCCTAAAGGTACATTACGGGAATTAGATACAACGGAAGCCTTAACTTATCGTTTGGACAACGTCTCGCTCTGCTATCCTAATCAAGCATTACCATCAGTTGAAGGAGTTTCTTTTAACATACCGCAGGGGTCAAAAACAGCAATTGTTGGGGCTAGCGGTTCTGGGAAATCTACTTTAATGCAGGCAATGCTAGGTTTTTTGCCAGTTGTAAAGGGCCAACTTCTCGTCAATGATACTCCAATAGAAACATGGGGCAAAGAATCACTTTGGCGTCAACTAAATGTTTCCTTGCAGCAAAACCATTTCTTCTTTGGTACTGTTCATGACAATATTGCCCTAGCAAACCCGGAAGCTGGCGAAGAAACGATACGTGAAGCTCTAGCCAAAGTACATTTAGAACATCTATCGCTGAATGATCATGTCCAGGAAAATGGCGCTAATTTGTCTGGTGGAGAGAAACAACGGCTTGCCTTAGCTCGCCTATTGATTTATCCAGCTCAAACATGGTTGTTGGATGAGCCTACCTCTTCTTTAGATGCGATTACTGAGGAACAAATAATGGACCAACTCTATCAACAAACAACAGCTGCTACTTTTATTATTATTCGTCATCGTTTAGTTGGCTTAGAGAAAATGGATCAGATTATTGTGATGGATCAAGGGAAAGTAGTGGAGACAGGTACTTATCAAGAATTGATCAGCAAAAAGAATGGCTATTTTCAAAAAATGAAACAACTCGAAGATCAGCAGATTCAATGGTAGCACTGCTATTGATAGCAAAGAAGTTCTTTTTCTTTTGAGATAGAGTAGTTATGCGCCATGGCTAATAACAGAATGAGATCAATAACGAAATTGTATTAGCAAGTCACTTGTTTATTCAAGTGCAATCGACCGTAAGTCCCTGCTTCTTGATTTGGTAAGGTGTCAAAGAAGTCTAAGTAAGGGAAAACGGACGCTAACGCTAGAATAGTTTTGTTTTATGTAAAGACTTATTTTATCAATGTACTTTTTATTCGTAACACTAAGACCCTAAAAGAGTAACAAATAAAAAAGTGTAGATTTTGCGGAGATGATAAAACAAGCTAATGTTCAAACATGGTTAGGATTTATGGGCACGTAAAGAATAAACAAGCTATTTATCATGTATTTTGAGAAAATATACGATGGTATGTGCGTGTTTAGAATAAGTCCAGAATTCAATAGACATGTATGATTGGGTAACCATGTACCTTGTAACTAGATTGATAGAACTTGTATTTGCTTCTGGGAATATTATCATAAAAATATATAATTAAGTATAAATTTTTACAACGTTTTTACTAGTGTGATCACTGAGAAAGACGCAGTTAGTAATGCTGCCACTTACTTTTTTCTCATCAGTAAATTGAAATATTATCCATGTAACTGTATAATAAGTTTCAAATATAATTAGGGGGTGAAGTTCTTTGGTGCTAATTGGCTTGTTGAGAAAGTATAATAAACCAATGGTGAAAGATGATGTAGCTGCAATGTTTGCGAAAGAGTTATGTGCAGAGACTGTTTTCTTTAATCCAGATCAAATTGATTTTAAAAATAAATTAATTTATGGACAAAAATATAAACATAGTACTTGGGTAGAAGATGTTACTTATTTTCCCAATGTGGTCTATAATGACATACCTTTAAGAAAAGATGAACAAGTGTACCGTCAATTGGAGAATCAAGGTATACCATTTACTACTCATCGATTAGGTAAAAATAAATTGGAATTTATGAAGGGCATTTCTAATAATGACACGCTCAAATCACATATTATTCCGACTGTACCCTATCAATCGATGGATGATTTAACAGTTATGCTAGATCATTATGAATATGTATTTCTAAAACCTAACAGAGGGCATAAAGGGCTTGGTATTACAACATTTGTGAAGGATGGAGATTACATTCAAGTAACGAATGCAACCGGTTTAAATAAAAAAATTAGTCAGCAAGAATTGCCAGCATTGTTAACCACAATTAAGGATTTAGAGCATCACCATCTTCAGCCTGGGATTAACTCAGTAACGCCTCAGGGCAACCCATTTGTGATTAGAAGCTATGTTGGGCGTAATGGTAATGGCAAATGGCTAGTTTTTTTTCATTATGCTGGAGTAGGAATGACGAACAGCAAAATAGTTAATGTCAGCGTAGGATCATCTTTTAGTTATATTCTCCCATTTTTAAATAGCATATATGGAGATAAGGCAAAAGAGATCAAAATACAATTGGATAAATTAGCTATTCAGGTAGCACAGCAAACACAAAGATTAGTTAAGCCAAAAATTGATGCATTAGGTTTAGATTTAGCGATAAATGAACAAGGAGAGATTTACATAATTGAAATTAATGCATTTCCGGGGACAAGGCCCTTTGAGGCTTTAGTGGAAAGACAGGCTATTCCATACGCATTGTTTTTAGCGAAAAACGGTTAAGACCTATGAAGAAACTAACTTATTTATTATTTATAGCGCAATGAAAAATATTTTTCTTAAAAGTATGATCGCCAAAAATCCCACCCTCGTACGGGTGGGATTCTTTTCTCCCTTCCATTTATCCATTTCTCGTAACAAAAAAGGCTAATCCGATCGATAGACATAAAATGAGTAAAGGGGCGACAAAGATAAGAAATTGATTAAGCATCTCGATCACTTCTTTCCTTTTTTATAATTTTCGTCAAATAGAAATAGTCGTAATAACAAGTAGAGTGATGGGATTAATAATGCCATCCCCAAGATAAAGACGACAATCAGTGAAATCGCCATTGCTTCATTTGTAAAGCCTTCGTAAATACTGAAATGCGGGTAAAGTAAGTATGGATAATGAGAAATACCGTACCCAAAAAAAGCAAAGGCGAATTGTCCGACAAGCAGCCAAAAGGCTGTGCCATAACGACGTCGCTGCCAGATCAGCCAGACGGTTAATCCCCATAAAACAAAAGAAATGGCAAACATCCACCAGAAGTCAAGAATCCGTTGATAATGTTCTTCATTATGAAAACGGAGCTCAATAATAATTCCTGAAGCCGCAATAATCAATGGAATGGACCAGCCTAAGGCATATTTGCGCATCAAGTCAGTCGCATGTTGGTCTCCTGTTTCGTTGGCATACCATGTCAGGAAGACAGCAGATATATATAACACCGCAATCAGACTCAGGACAACGACTGACCAAGTAAGTGGATTAAAGAACAGTGCCACATAGTCCAAGACAGGTGCCCCATTTTCTATATGAATAAACCCGCCTTCTGATATGGTCAAAACAACGGAAAGGGAAGCAGGGATCAGCAGCCCGGACAGGCCGTACATAATTGCATAGCCTTTATGCCCCCTTTTCCCATAAGATTCAAAGGCATAGTATGACCCGCGGATAGCTAATAAAATCAAGGCGATACTTGCTGGTATTAAGAGTGTTGTACCATAGTAAAAGGCTGTCTGCGGAAAGAAACCAATGATACCAACGAAAAAGAAGACAAAGAAAACATTGGTTACTTCCCATACTGGTGACAAATAACGCTGGATAATCTTAGACACGACATGCTCCTTGCGTGTCACAATACTATAGGCATTAAAGAATCCAGCGCCATAATCAATCGATCCAACAATGATATAACCGAATAGAAACAGCCATAAAACCGAGATACCAATGATTTCTAGTGTCATGCCTGCTCACCCCCTTGATATTTCGCTAAGTCTTCTTCGACAGGGTTCTTGCGGAACATGTGTCGCAGAACAACGACCGTACCCACACCAAGAATAAAATAAAGGACAGCAAAGAAAATAAACATTAAACCGACATAATCACTGGTTGTGGCAGCTTCTTCGATTGTCATTAAACCGCGTAATATCCAAGGCTGACGTCCCACTTCTGCCATCCACCAGCCTGCCTCAATACCAAGAAAGGCTAACGGGCCGCCGAGCACAATCAGCCAGCGATACCATGGGCGCTGAATAAATGTCCAATTCCGCCAGGTTGCCACCCAATACACCAGAGACAGTAACAGTAAAAACATACCGATTGTTACCATTAAGTCAAAGAAGTAATGGATCACCAGCGGCGGTTGTTCTTCTGCTGGAAATTCTTCTAATCCAATGACCTCAGCCCCTGGTGTGCCATGTGCCAGAATGCTTAAGGCAAATGGAATCTCCAGCGCAAATCGCGTTTCGTTATTCTCGTCTAACATACCCCACATCACAAGTGGTGCTTCCGATGATGTTTCAAAATGCCATTCTGCTGCTGCTAATTTTTCCGGTTGATATTCTGCTAGATATTTACCGGAGAAATCCCCGATAACTGCCGCAGCTAAGGCAAAGATTAAGCCAATTTTCATGGTCATGTGTAAGGCTTTGGTATGGTATTCTTTGTGTGATCCTTTAATTAAACGATAGGCCGCGATGGCCGCCAGTAAAAAGGCGATCGTCATATAACCAGTAGCTAAAACATGGGCTACCTTAGTTGGCATTGAAACGGTAAACATAGCCAGCAGTGGGTTAGCGTTCACTAATTCACCATTCACTATATCAAAACCAGCCGGGCTGTTCATAAAGGAGTTCACCATGGTAATGAAAAAGGCAGACATCCCGCTTCCAACAGCAACTGGGATCAGTAAGAGCAAGTGCTTTTTCGGATTGTCAAAGCGATCCCATGTATACAAGTAAATCCCTAAGAATATCGCTTCAAAGAAGAAGGCAAATACCTCCATAAATAAAGGTAATGCGATAATATTTCCTGCCAATTCCATAAAGCTTGGCCAAAGCAAGGCAAGCTGCAAGCCGATTGCCGTTCCGGTGACAACCCCGACTGCAACGGTGACTACAAAACCCTTAGCCCAACGCCGGGCCATCAGCAGGTAATGAGGATCATTATTGCGAATCCCGATCCACTGGGCAATCATAATCATTAATGGAAGACCGACACCTATTGTGGCATAAATAATGTGAAAAGATAAGGTCAATAACGTAAGCAGCTGACTGGCATATGCCGGGTCTTCAAATAACATATGAAGTCCTCCTTTGTATATGTATTAAATAAAGAGCCATGATTTTTACAGTATAGCCGGTCCATAAATCGAAGAGTGAAGGAACCATTCTCCAACGGAAGTCTTCCTTTGTCTTACTTTACCCTATTTTAATGATTTTAAAGAAGAGAAATGAAATTCGGATGATGATTGAAAAGTGCCGAACTCTGTCTCTATTATAAACGATAATAAAGAGATGTAGGGGAAGAAATAGTGAAGATTATTTGAAAAAAAGATACGCTGCTTATTAGGCAGCGCATCTTTTTACGGAAGTAGAGTATACTATAATAGTCTTTCCATCTCTTGAAGTGTATTGGAAATAAAAATCCGCATAAAGATGGCGATAAGCAAGGCATTAATAATGACAGACAATATACCGACATAGAAGCTTTGTTTATGTTGTTGATTGATTAGGACATATAACATATGAATAAGCGGAATAATCACAATAATAATTCCTAATAATAGAAAAATAAATAAGGAGCCCCACAGGTTTGCTTCGACTTCAAATATATCCATTTTAAAAATGCCAAGTAAGGATAAAAGCGCCATAACTACAAATAATGCTGTCATTGGTACCAAAGTTCCAAAATGACGGATAAATTGCTGCTTTAGTGAAAGCGTATCTTTCACGATTCTAAACGTAATGAAATTGGCAAGTAAACCAGAGAAAATTAACGGAATAAATACCAATAACAATCTGCCCATAGTTGAGAAAAATGGCAGTTTTCCATCTGTCCAACCAGCAAGATTATCATTCCACCAAGTATGTAAGATGCCAAAAAAGAATAATGAGACCGCAAATGCCAGCAAGATGGCGGTGATAATAGCATTAGTCAAGGATTGCTCATTATCTTTCAAGGCGCAGTTCGGCTGTTTCAGCCTTGTTGTGGCATAAGTCCAGTACTGTTTTGAGGTGGTCTGTACTTGGTCCAGCAGCGGCTTGCCATCTTTACTGGTACTATTTGCTGCAGGTGCTTCTTGTTGGAGCAAGGCTTGATTTGGTTCTTCTGTCTTCGGCTGTTCAGTCTCTATGGTCAGCTTTGCTCCACAGGCTTCACAAAAGTTTCCTTCTGCTTGTGTTTTTCCACAATGGGTACAATTAATCATATCATTTCTCCTTTTCTTTAAGATAATAGGTACATTATAACTAATAGGAGGAGCACAGGCAATGGGGAGTAAGATTTGCACTAAAAATTATGTAAGAAAAGAAAGAATTATGTGCACCAATACCCTAATGAGGAACAAAGCACTAATAAGAGGTTGTGATAGGCAAATAATCGTTACAGTGTTTGGATAGACAAAAATATTCATAACAGGAAATAATAAAGATATTTTTAGGTCATTATACTCGAATCATATTTCAATTATAGGTTTTTTTGATTATAATAGTCCTATTATAATGTTGCCGAGTTTTCTAAAGAGATATCGAGGAGGATGACAATGAAATATTGTAAAAATTGCGGGGAGCAATTACCTGACCAGGCTAAATTCTGCAAAAGCTGTGGTCATACCGTTGAAGAACAAACGGAACAAAAAATAAATGAACAACTGCTTGAACAAGAAGGGCAAGCAAAACAGGAAGTATCAACAGAACAGCCAACAGCTGCCCCTGTTTCTGCTGCACAGAAAAAACCGCTGCCTAAGAAGAAAAAAAGGTTGTTATATACGGTTGGAGGAGTGGCTGCACTGATCATCATCACTATTGCTGTTGTCAATCATTTATGGTCACCAGAGCGATTAGCTGATTCGTTTAGTCAAGCGGTAGTAGATAAAGACTACAAAAAAGTAAGTGACCTCATTCAATTTGAAGGGACAGAGGATTCGATCGGGATAGAAAATGCAGAGGTGTTGGTGAATACGATTCAGGATGAAAGAAGCTTAGAAGAACTTCGCTATCATTTAAAAGAACAAGGATCCAACAAACATTATTTGGCTGATTATCTAGTAAACTTAAAAACAAGCAGCTGTTTTCTATTTTTAACCTGTTCACAATTAATCACCGCACCGATCTATGTGGAAGTTTATTCTAATTTAAATCAAACAGAGATTTATGTAGAGGACAGCCAATTAGCAACCCTTGAAAATAGTGAGGAAGCAGTCGAATTAGGGCCTTTGGTTGCTGGTGAATATCCAATCCGTGCTGTATATAATAATGGGGCAGTTCAATTAGAAGCAGAAGATACATATTATATATACTCTAAAAATGACAGTGTGGCTATCTATTTTGATTATGAGAGTCTGTACCTGGAAGATATGCCTGTCTTGGATGAGATGACGATAATGGTAAATGGAGAAGAAATAGATGAATCGCTGTGGCGGGAAGAAGGAGAGATCGGGCCGCTTGATGTATCACAAACAAACACTGTAGAAATGATCGCCAATATGCCGTGGGGAACTGTATCAACTGGAGAACATGACATTACATCTTCTTATATGGTGCTTGATTTCGAGGTATCAGATAAACTAATGGAAGAGCTGTCTGCTGGAGTCCGTGCCTTTTACGATGCGATCTTGGAAGCCTATCGCACGAACCATGCAGAAACACTAGCTTTCCTTGATCAGGACACACAAGATTATTTGACTGATCTTATCGCCGATGCACATAATCCAGGGTCTGACAGCTATTTTATACTAGATGTAAGGAAATTTGGTATTGCTGATCATTTGGTGAACATTGTTGAAGCGGAAGAACCTTATTTAGTAGTGGATGTCATGGAAGATAGTGCGAATACCTGGAAATGGGATTCAGATAAACTAGAAGCGCGTGACTATAACAAACATTATTATAGCTTAGCGATGAAATATACAGATGACAAATGGACGGTTACAGGGGTGCAGACGAACACATGGGAAAGTGATTATTCCTATCAGTCGTTTGATTATGAAGGCGGGAAAGTAGTGATCACAGAGGAAGGCGGACAAGAAAAAGAGTCCGATAAGGCCAATGCAGAAGAGGCAGACAGTGAAAATACAGCCTCTGCTGCAGAAACTGCTGTATCTTCCTATATTGAGAACCTTGTCACGGCCATCAATAGTGGAGACTATGGTGATGTAGAAGCTTATATTGCTGCAGGAAGTGAACTGGAAACCATGCAAAAAGATTTGGTGGATCGTCTGTATCAAAAAGGGATTACCCAGGAAATAGTCGACTATTCCATTAATGAGGTGGATGTAGATGATGCGAATATGGCTACAATAACTACAGAGGAAACGATCACCATCTATTATCAGAATGGAGAGCAGGAGACACAGGACTATTCATGGACTTATACCGTAGAAAAAGATGGCAACAGTTATAAGTTAAGCAATTTGGAATAAGGAAGAATCATCCACCTTTGATACTAAGGGTGGATGATTTTGAATAACCATATAAACGAAAGAGATGTTTTGACTTTTTTTAAAAATATTCGTATCGTTAAATGTGAAAACGCTTAAAAAGGGAGAGGATAAAATGATTAGAAAAGGCTTAACAATGAAGGTTTACGAAGATATGCATGAGGAATATGAAAAAAGGCATCGAGAAATTTGGCCGGAGATGGTCGAAGAATTAAAGCGTCATGGTGCACATAACTACTCGATTTTCTTGGACAAAGAAACAAGTACCTTGTTTGGCTATTTGGAAATAGAAGATGAAGAGAAGTGGAGCAAAATGCCTGCTACAGAGATTAATCAGAAGTGGTGGGAATATATGGAGCCTGTTATGGAGACAAATCCAGATAACAGCCCTATATCGAAAGAATTAATCGAAGTATTTCATATGGATTAATTATGCAAATGGCAGATATCTTATTCCAATGAAAAGGAATTATGTTATTCTTAGAATAGGGTGATTACCAAGCAGGATGTCCACATGAAAACGAAATTTAACCTGAGGCAGCTGGTTGTAAGCTGCCACTTCTAGACTTGGAGAGAGTTCAATCAAGGTTAGGAATAACGGATACTAACATCCCGATAGGTTTTATTCAATTATCAACAACAAAAAAACAGACTATGATTCGATCCTCATTGATCCAGCGTCAATGAGGATCTGAAAAATCAATTTAATTAAAACGACAGCCTTTGCTGTAAAGTCTTGGTGATACGTCAGTTTTTTCTAAAAACGGTATGCAGTTCACACCTCACTCAACAGCTTAGGTTCACGCTGTACCTATACATAATGTGAAACCTTTTTAGTAAAATTACGTATATACATATATTGAAAGGAGTCGATAGATGTGAGTATGTTTAAAAGGGCAAAAACTGTGGCGAAGAGCTATATATCAAAAGATAATAAGAAATTACAGAACATAAAAGTCGATACGGAGAAAACGATGCGTGAATTACAGGCAAAGATTGAGACTTTTCGCATAAAGATCAATCGTGCTGAACAAGAGATTATCGAGCAGCAAGCCCAGGTAAACAAGTTTGTCCGTTACCAAGAGAGGGCTGATCAGCCTGAACAGAAACAGCGGTTTGCCTTACAGCAACAACAGGCAAAAGAACAAATAAAGAAACTAGAGCAAAAAAAACAAGAGCTGGAACAAGCGCTAATACCTTATCAAAAGAGCTTCCAACAGATTGATCATGAATTTGGTGCAACAGTAGCTTACCTCCAAGCGATGGAAAAAGAAGCCGAATCTAAACAAAAAGAAGCAGATATGGTGGGGCAGCTGCAAGAATATGAAGATAAAGTAAGAAGACAGCTGGCAGAAGCCGAAGCTTTACTAGAACTAAGAAAGTAGAGGGGTGAGGATAGATGTTAGTACATTACAAATGCCCTAATTGCGGGGCTGACATGAATTTTGACAGCGCATCAGGACATCTGTCATGTGGAAGCTGCGGACATGAAGAACATATTGATACGTATGATGATGTCAATATCTCACACAGTTTTGAAGAAGAAGAGGCTAAAGAATATCAATGTGAAAACTGTGGTGCAATTGTTATTACAGACAAAGATACAACAGCAACTTCCTGCAGTTTCTGCGGTGCAGGGGTTGTGCTGGCAGACCGTTTATCCGGTGATTTAGCGCCGACAAAGGTTATTCCTTTTACTATTAGTAAAGAAGAGGCGATGCAGGCGTTTAAGAAATGGTGTAAAAATGGCCGGCTTACCCCTAAAGGTTTTATGACCGCAGACCGAGTAAAGGGGATTACAGGTATGTATGTCCCGTTTTGGATGTATGATTTAGATAATGATGTAGAAGTAAAGGCGACCGGAACGAAGGTAAGAACCTATACACGCGGTGATTACCGGTATCGTGAAACACATTATTATCAGGTTCATCGTGATCTGGATGTCAGTTATATAAAGGTTCCAGTTGATGCCTCAGAGAAAATGGATGATCAATTGATGGATAAGTTAGAACCCTATAATTATGGTGAACTAAAAGACTTCAAAACTCCTTATTTGGCAGGTTATTTAGCAGAGAAATATAATTATACTGATCAAGAATTATTTGGCAGAGTGAAAGAGAAGGTTGCGAAATTTATCGATTCCTATGTTGCTTCGACTATTAGCGGATATTCATCGGTTACATATGATCGAAAACATATCGACACCAAGCAGCGCAACAGTTATTATGTACTTTTACCCGTATGGATGGTGTATTATGACTTTGATAAACAGGAACACACCTTTGCTATGAACGGTCAGACTGGTAAAATTGTCGGGAAACCGCCATTAAGCTATGGCAAGGCAGGCGCATGGTTTGCTGGTATCGCCGGCGGATCATTTATTATCTTTAAATCGATTGCTCTGATGTTAGGTGGTGGCTGGCTGTGAGAAAATATTTGATTGTGTTATCTATCATTACCTTTATCTCTTTCTTAGTTGTGCCGGCTGCTTTGGCAGAGGAACAGTATATTTATGATGATGGTGAATTGTTTACAGAACAAGAAAGGGAAGAACTGACCCAGCTGGCAAAGGAGTATAGTGCGGAAAATGAAATCTCCTTGTTAATTGTCACAGCTACTGAACTCGGCGGTAGGGATGTCGTGCAGTATACGCAGGATTTTTATGATGATCATGGACCTGGTTACAATAAATCTCATGGTGATGCTGCGATGCTGACGATTGATTTCTCTGCTAATCGTGAAGTCTATCTGGCTGGTTTTTATAAAGGAGAAGAATATTTAGACAGTGGGCGTCTGGATCAAATCAGAGAACAAATTACGCCTTATTTAAGGAATGAAAACTTTTTTGAGGCAGGAAAACTTTATTTAGAGAAAGCCGATCAATATCTTGGCGTTAATCCGGCGATTAATCCAGAAAGTATTTTTCTAAAAACTTGGTTTCAGTTAGCAGTAGCTGTTATTATAGGTGGTGTAGTCGTAGGTTCGATGATTTTTAATATGGGCGGCCGTGTTACAGTTAGTCATCAGACCTATGTTGATGCCAAGCGTTCAAGAGTGAAAAGCAAGAGTGATACGTTTATACGCAAAACGGTCAGCAAATCCAAAATCCAAAAGAGTTCTGGAGGAAGAGGCGGTGGAGGCGGTGGCGGTGTCACCCGAGGCGGCCATTCACACTCCGGAAGTCGGGGCAGTTTTTAAGAAGTTGTTCAAAACCAACACACCATGTGCAAGTCTGTTACTCAAAGCTGTACCGCATTGACTTTTCGACGTACAGGATGTACTAGTGCAGGTGTTATGACAGGGCGTTAGGATTTTAGTCTGCCGACGTACAAGACGTACTAGTATCGGTGTTGCAACACGATGTTGTGAACTTAACCGATGACGATCCTTTTTATCGGACTTTTTGAACACGTACTTTAATCAAATCTTACACGAAAGGATGACATAAATGATGAATTTTTTCCGCGGACAGTTAGCCAATGTAGTAGAGTGGGAACAATTTCGCGATGATATGATTTTTTGGAAATGGAATAACCGTGAGATCAAGAAGGGCAGTAAGTTAATTATCGGTCCTGGCCAGGATGCAATCTTTTATAATCAAGGACGAGTGGAAGGGGTTTTCACCGAATCAGGTGAATATGAAATTGAATCTGAGATTATCCCGTTTCTATCGACGCTAAAAGGATTTAAGTTTGGTTTTAACAGTGGTATGCGAGTCGAGGTGCTCTTCGTCAATACCAAAGAATTTACGGTTAAATGGGGAACTAAGAATGCTATTAATATTCCCACCCCGCAGCTTCCGGGCGGTATGCCGATACGTGCCAATGGTACCTTCCAGTTTAAAGTGAAGGACTATGTGGGGTTGATTGAAAATATTGCAGGGATGAAGGACAGTTATTTAGTAGAAGATGTCCGTTTACGTATCACAGCTATTCTTGATCAGTTATTAATGAAATGGATCAGTAAGGAAGGCAAGGATATGTTTAACCTGCAGGCAAATTCGTTTGAAATTGGTAATGGAATCAAAGAAGACTTGGATATGCAGGTCAATAAAGATGGCTTGGAGATCTGTGGATTTAATATTATGAGCTTTAACTATCCAAAGGAAATCCAAGATATGATTACAAAATCTGCTTCTCATGGCATGATTGGCGATATGAATCGCTATAAAGAAGTATCAATGACCGATGCGATTGCTTCTGGTAAGTCGTCAGGCGGTAATGCTGCAACGGATATGGCTGGGATGATGATGGGGATGAATATGGCTCAGGAAATGATGAAGGGCATGAATCAAAACCAATCAGGAAATCAGCCAAACAATCAACAGAACACCCAGCAAAATAACCAGCAGGCCAATCAGCAACAGAACAATAATCAGCAAAATAATCAACAGGCCGGTTCGATCCCTAACTTCTGCCCACAGTGTGGCAGCAAGACCGAGGGAATGAACTTTTGTGGTAATTGCGGTCATAAGTTAGTTTAAAAGGATGTTCAAAAAGTCCGATAAAAATGACACGGCGAATTTCTGCGTTGGCAGTAGTAGAACTTTTACTAAGATCACCTACATCATGTGGGTAACGCAGAAGTCAACACATCCTGTGCAAATCCGCTACTCACGTATTAAAAGCATATGTTCCGTTCCTTGGAAAAGAAAACCACTTTTCCTGCGTGCAAGACCATCTCCTTGAAAAAGAAGGTCGCTTTTTCTGCGTGCAAGATCGTTTGCTCAAAGGCTGCGCCGCCTTGAACTTTCGACGCACACGACGTGCTAGTATCGGTGTTTCAACACGATGTTGCGAACTTAACCGATGACAGTCCTTTTCACCGAACTTTTTGAACACGCACTTTAAACCAAAACACCTCCTGTCTCCTATTAGACAAGAGGTGTTTCTTTGGGTGCTCTCTCACTGATTATTCTCAGAAATAGCTTTCTGGTTTTTGATCTGCGGTTTTTTCCAATAGATACTAGCCATATAGATCATCAATGCAATCCAAATAAAAGAAAAAGTAATCATATGATGGATAGTAAAGGGCTCATTATATAAGAAAACTCCAAGGAAAAACATAATGGTTGGTGATACATATTGCAGGAAACCGACCATTGCTAAAGGAATTCTTTTGGCACCACTGGCAAACAATAACAGCGGAATAGCGGTTGCCACTCCACCGCCAATTAATAACAGGCTGTCCATTGACAGAAAGGAAGAAAAGGAGACAGATCCCTTTGATGAAGCCAGTATAAGAAATAATAAAGCAAAAGGAGTAACCACCAGTGTTTCAATGGTCAGCCCGTACATTGCATTGAGATCTATCGTTTTCTTAATCAGTCCATACAGGGCAAAGGAAGCAGCAAGCAGTAATGATATCCATGGGAATACGCCATAGCTTAAGGTTAAATAAACGACACCTATGCCGGCTAAAATAAAAGAAAGTACTTGTCCTTTGGTTGTCTTCTCTTTGAGGACGAAAACAGCCAGCAAAATACTAAATAAAGGATTGATATAATAACCCAGGCTTGCTTGTAAAACATGTCCATGCTGTACCGAAAAAATAAATAAAAACCAGTTGATACTAATAACGACCGAGGCAGTAATAACAGCAACTGTCTTTTTTCGATCTTTTTGAAGCGTATGTAATGTTTGCAGAAGATCGCGCCAATGGCCGGTAATTAGTACCAGGAAGACGGTAAAGACAAAACTCCAAATAATCCGGTGAGCGAGTACTTCACTAGCGGGAAGATGATCTAACAGCTTCCAGTAGATAGGGAGCACTCCCCATAATAAATAGGCACTGAAGGTAATCAAGATACCTTGTTTTAATGTATTATTATTCATCTTACATTCCAGCTTTCTTGTTTAACGTAGACTAAATCTAATGGTAATCCTTTCATAGAAAGAAAGCAATACCCTTTTTGAAGCTGGATAAATCCTCCTCTGTCTAGTCTTTCAGGTATCTGAATAGACTGTCTCCTTAAATTGAAGGCCATTGGAGATTATACACCTTCCTGTTTAATAAAAGGGAAGATCGCTCCATAGAGAGCAGCATCATTATATAATTCTGCCAATTTTAACTCCGTTTTTAGAAAATCAGGCGGGAGAAATAATTGCAATTGCTGTTTGAGTATAGTTAATAAATAGTCTCCCTGCTGAGAGATTCCGCCGCCAATAATAAACAGAGATGGATCTTTAATTAAGATAATTTGTGCTATCCCACGTGCCACCTCTTTAGCCCAAGATTGAATCATACAGTGACACACTTGATCGCCTCTTTTTGCTTCTGCAAAAACTTGCTCCGCAGTGTAATTTTCTCCTAAACTTGTGGTTATCAAGCGGTTTAATGCAGAAGTCGACGCCCTATCTTCGTAGTTCATCTGCGTCTCAGGATCAAAAAGCATATACCCTACGGCATTCCCTTGCAGATGATATCCGTCCGTCAGCTGTTGATGGTAATAAGCACCGCCTATGCCTGTTCCTAATGTAATACAAAACACATGCAGTTTATTTCTTGCAGCGCCTTTCCATATTTCGCCTAACAATGCGGCATTGACATCATTCTCCACACAAACAGGCAGATGGAATTTATTTTCAAGATATGCTTTGATGGGTGTACCTGTATAGTTAGGAATAGTCGGACCAGCATAGATAATCACACCTGAATCTCTATCTACAATCCCGGCTGTACTAATTCCAATGCCTGAAAAATCCTGATATCTGGCTAGCTGTCCTTCAATAATGCCTGATACTTGCCGAAGAATAGCATCATCGATATTTGTTTTCGTTTTTACTTTATCTTGGAAGATCATTCGTTCCGTTTCATCCAAAATCCCATATTTGATAAAGGTACCGCCGATATCAACAGACAAATAACGCATGTGATCACCACCTATGATTTTTTCGTTTTATCAATATGAATGGTAAGTTTTCTTTTTGCTTCCTCTATATTTCCCTCTATTAATAGGTCAACAATCTCTTCATGTTCATCATGTAAAGTATGGAATTCCTTCTCTGTCAGTGTAATATGGGCAGCAACACTAAAGAAATAACTCGTAATCATATGGCTGATTTGGATAAATAACTCATTATTAGTAGCTTTCAGCAGCTGGCTGTGAAAGTTCCTGTCTGCTTCTTTACGTTCTGTTTCTGTTGTTGCATGTCTGCTGGTTTGTACTTGTTGTTTTAAGGTAAGTAATGCGTCTTCTTGTTTTTGCCGATAAATTTCATCGATCGCACTAGTCTCAAAAATAGCCCGCAGGCTTTGAATATCGCTTATATTACCACCGTTTATCTGCCATAAAAAGAAAAAGTTATCTAATAAATTTTCGATATTTGTTTTATTCAAAAATGCGCCTTGTCCTTGTCTGACACGAATGACACCGGTGTTTTCCAGGTAACTTAAGGCTTCTCGAATCACGGAACGGCTGACACCGAATATTTCCATAAACTTTCTTTCAGCAGGTAATTTATCGCCGGCTTTTAAATTATGTTCGATTATATATTGTTTTATTTCTTGAATAATGGTGGTTTTTAAAGATTTTCTTTCTTCAATATCAATTGGCTTCATGATTTGTTCCCTTCCATTTCGTGAATATACTGAAACACTGGCTTAAAATGTTGAGTCATTACCATTTGAGCAGTTTGTAAATTTTTCTGTTGAAGTGCTTGAATGATCTTTTGATGTTCCTGATAAGACATTAATAAGTTTTCTTTGTTCTGTGTGACATCCATTTTAACCAGTGAAAAATAGTCTTGAATAACATCTGCAAAATGATAGAAAGTCTGATTCTGTGTTTCTTTAATCAGTTGTTGATGAAAAAGCTGATCGTGTGCTTTGGTGTCTGTATGCTCTTGAATAGCTTGATAGTAGGCGTGATTTATTTCCGTCAGATAATGAACATCCACTTTAAGCTCTTTTTCGATAATGAGTCTCAAGGCTCCTAATTCAATCACTTTTCGTATTTCCAATAATTCTCTTATTTTTACACCATATGCCTCAAAATGGTGCTTCAATATAGTCTTAATCGAATCGAAGTTACCGCTGCCTACAAAGGTACCATCACCGGGTTTCACTTTTAAAATCCCGATAGACTCAAGTGATCTTAAAGCTTCCCTGATCACTGTTCTGCTAACCTGCAGCTGGTTCACTAATTCTTTTTCAGATAAAAATTTATCATTTTCTTTTAAATTATTTTCAAGGATATGAGATTTTATTCTATCCATAGTTATTTCGACTAATGATGCCCGTTGAATTGCCATATGAACACCTCTTTTTATTTCGGTACAATCGTCCGTAAATTCCCGCTTCCAGAGATGGCAAAGAAGTTGAGAAGGGAATAACGGACGGCTGATACTCCGGTAAGTCTCGCTTTATTAATCATATCATGTGATGGTTATCAGCGGTCAAAACAAAACTTGACTTTTTGCTGTCCTGCTTATATTATAAGTTTAATTAAAATTGGTCTGACCATATTATATGTTATCTAGGAAAAATTTCAACTATTTATACAAGGAGGAATTTTGATGAAAGGGATTTTCTCAGCTTTACTCACTCCTTTTGATGAAGAAGGAAAGGTGAAGGAACAAGGCTTACGACAGTTTGTACGTCAGAATATCGAGGATCAGCAAGTAGATGGTTTGTATGTTAATGGAAGTTCAGGAGAAAACTTTATGTTGTCACTCGAACAAAAGAAATTTATTTTTAAGACAGTAAAAGAAGAAGCGAAATCAGATATACCACTGATTGCTCAAGTGGGCTCTATCAATTTAGATGAAGCGATTGAACTTGGTCAATATGCAACTGCGTTAGGATATGACAGTTTATCTGCGGTGACGCCTTTTTACTATCCATTTTCATTCGATGAAATTAAAGATTATTATCAAAGTATTATCGCTGCAACAGGTAATCAGATGATTATTTATGCTATTCCAGCTTTAACAGGGGTAAAGATCTCTGTCAAACAGTTTGATCAGTTATTACAAAATGACAACATTATTGGGATAAAATATACCGATAATGACTTCTTTATGTTAGAACGGCTTAGAAAGCGCTACCCGGATAAATTAATCTACTCGGGATTCGATGAAATGTTGATTCACGGGGTGATTTCAGGTGTTGATGGCGCCATTGGCAGTACATTTAATATAAATGGCAAACGTGCCAGACAAATAGTTGATCTTTGTCATCAGGAAAAGGTAGCAGAAGCATATCAAATACAGCATACGACCAACGATTTAATTGAAAAAGTCCTTGATTTAGGAATCTATCAAACCTTGAAGGAAATTCTTAAACTAAAAGGATTTGACGCTGGCACAACCAAAAAACCAATGCAATCCTTCGATGAAAAACAGATAGATAAAGTGGTGCAATTAATCGAAGAATATAAATTATAAATGGAATGAGCCCGGCCCACTATAAATAATCGTTAGCTTATCATTTTCATTGAGTATAGGCTTTGGCAAAAGCGGTATGAAAAGTAAGCGCTTTAAATTTTTGTCAATGAAGGAAGGTAATTCTGATTTATGTTGTTGAAAGCGAAAGCGGGAATCTTTATGCTTTTCTGGATTTTGTCTATTCAAGAGGATGTTCAAAAAGTCCGATAAAAATGACGCGGTGAATTTCTGCGTTGGCAATAGAGGAACTTCTACTAAAATCACCCACATCGTGTGGGTAACGCAGAAGTCAACACATCCTGTGCAAGTCCGCTGCTCACGTATGAAAAGCATACGCTCTGCTGCTCAAAGACTGCGCCGCCTTGAACTTCTTGGACCTTTTTACCGACTTTTTGAACACGCACTTCTATAATAAAAATTAGAGAGGTGACAGATAATGAAAGCCCTAATAGTAGATGACGAAAAAAATATTAGAGAAAGAATACAATCATTTTCGATCTGGAGAGAACTTAGATTCACGGAGGTGGAAGCAGCTGCCGATGGAGTGGAGGCATTAGAGCGAATAGAAATAGTAAGACCAGATGTCATCATGACAGATATCAAAATGCCTAAAATGGACGGGATCGAATTAATCAAACAAGTAACCAGTAGGTATCCTCAGATTAAAATCATTATTCTAAGTGCCTATGATGACTTTAATTATGCCAAAGCAGCGATTCAATATGGTGTGAAGGGGTACTTGCTAAAACCGCTTATTCGCGAGGAACTTCGGCAAATACTGTCGAAAATGGTTAGCGAGCTGGAGAACGAACAGAAGGGTACAGACGCTTTTTTAAAAGATAATGAGCAAATGTTGTTGGATATTACAAAAGGGGAAAGATTTGATCAATATAAACCAAAGCTGACGGCAAATTATTATCGAGTCATGATATTGAATTTCAGCGAATTTTTTGAGAGAAATCCTTCGTTGATTTTAAGAAAACAAGTGACTGAGCAGATTATCCAATATTTAGAGGGGGAAGATATCCCATTTCTATTCTCTTCGAACGATTTAACGCTGCTAATGGCTGATGTAAAACCAATTTCTAAATATGATATGGAAAAGTTTCTCCAAGCATTTTTAACGGTCATTTCGCATACCGCATTTTATCCAGAGTCCCCTGTTGTAACTGGGATCGGAAATTTAGTCGCCAATTTGGATGAGATTCCGCAATCTTATCATCAAGCTGTATACTCTTATCATTATAAATATTTCGAACCAGCGCAAACCGTTTTTTTCTATCAAGACATTGGTAAAGAAATAACAGTCAGAGAAGAACAGAAGGCTGACATGGAGGAGATTGCCAATATATATGCCGATAAAATGGTTTCCGCTATGATTGACAGAACAGATTGTTCGATCAAGCAGCTTGTCGATGATTTTTTTGCGGATCTGCCATCACATCATAAGCAGCGTGTGACAAGCATTCGGGAGCAGACTTATAAATATGTACTCCTCATTCATATTAAATTAAAAAATGAGGGGTATGTATCCAGTATTTCTGCGGAACACTCCTTATGGCAGCAAATTCATGATACAACTTCATTAGTCAAGCTCCAGCATGTTACATTAGATTATTTGGAACAGTTCAAGTGTTCCATGGAAATGATGGATCAGCAAAATTATAATTATATAGTCAAAAAGGCGATCGAATATGTAAATAAGCATTATCAGGAAAAAATTACGCTCGACGATATTGCAAGTCTTTTGTTTGTCAACAAAACATATTTCAGTAATATGTTTAAACAGCAAACAGGTGAGAATTTTGTCGATTATATCAATCGGATTCGGATCGAGATGTCGCAGGAATTAATACTAAAATCTGAATTGAAAATGAATGAAATCTCAGAAAAGGTAGGTTTTCAAAGCCATTCTTATTTCAACAAAGTGTTTAAAAAAGTGATGGGGCAAAATCCATTACATCTGCGTAAAACGAAACAGAAGTTGGGGTAAGGGATATGGAACCAAACCGCCTGCTTGCTCAATCTAAAAAAATCCCGCTCAAATGGTACTTAATTATGTTATCTGTTCTGTTGACTACTATTTTTACGATTATTCTTGGAACAATATATCATAATAAAATTCAGCAATTTCTTAGCGATAAAAACGAAGAAGCGGTCGAGTTAAAATTGGCCAAAATTGCCATGGAAATAGAAGAAAGTTCCACAAAAGCATTACAAGCAGCAGAGACCATTTCTGCAAGCGATTTCGTAGCAGACAGTCTGCAAAAGATGACAGATGATGATTATTCGGTTATTACACAATATCACTCGCTGCAAGAACTGGAACGATATTTATACCAGCTCAGGGTAGAAAATCACCTGCTAGAAAATATCATCATCCTAACGAACAGCAATCAAGTAAGTTCAGATAAGACCTATTTACCGTTTGCATATAATGGATTGACGTTCAATCAGAGCGAAGCCAATTTTCCAACTAATATGGAATTATTCGAACTAAAAAATGATGTCTATTCTGGGAGATTTTTGCAAGGTGCAAGGGAGTTTAACCATAAGCCGTTTCTAGGTATTACTATTCCACATCCTTCAGGGGGGCCAAACGCAACAGCTCTTTTATTTTTAGATTACGATAATCTGGTCTATCCATCTGCTTACTTGCAGGATTTTTTGCTTTTTAATCAAGAAAAGCAAGTATTATATAATGGTTTAGATTCACAAGCAGAAGCGGAAATAGCTCATTTTTCAGAAAATTTTACAGAAGGCTTTATGGAGGTATGGGATCATTACGAGCTATTCGGTAAACGGATTCCATCCTTTAATTTATATGTATTATATGGTGATTCTTTAGAGGAATATCATCTCCAGCAGCAATTTATCTGGAAGGTTATTTTAGTTATCACGCTATTTATGATCTTGTCGGCGGTATTACTAGCTGAGCGAGTGTCACGAAAGGCATTAGATCCATTGCAGCGACTGGTTCATTTTTTAAGAACCAATCGAGACATGAATCCAGATAGATTCACTTTGACGAAATGGAACAGCAGACTGGGCTTTAAAGAACGATTATTTCTCTATTTTTTTATGACGATATTAGTGCCGCTCTTTCTTTTTATTGGGTTGTACTATTGGCAGTCCTCTCAGCTTGTATTTGCTGAAATCAAAGAAAATAACCAGCTAAAGCACCACAGTAAACTAACAGATGTGCGTATGGAATTTCTGCAATCGACAACCACCTTGGCCAAAATAGTCTTAGACAGCCAGCTGTATAATTATATAGAGAACAAGGAGCTCGAAGCTATTTATGATACTTTTAAGGTGAATAGAAGTTATTTTGTACGAGAGCATGAAAATCTTTATATGTATGATCGCTATAATCAATTACTATATTCTACGGAGACGCATGCAGAACAGGAGCTTTCCTTTGCTTTTCGTGATGAAATGAAACGTAGCCGCAATCAGATTGTTTATCATGTGACAATAGATGAGTTCGGCCATCATGCACTTCAGTTAGGTACAGCTCTTTATAATGTTAACCGTCATATCATTGGGTTTGCTGTGATGGAACTATCAAATGATGATTTAATGGGCCTTTATCAGTATTATGAAGGAGACAATGAAGAGACATTTATCATTGATAAGGAAGGATACATATTATCAGCAGTGGAAACGAACTTAATTGGTCATAAACTGGATCTGTCCACTTGGGAGGAAGAACCGCCTATTACCAATGATCATGATATGTATTATCATTTTGAAAATGGATTAGGTGGAAACCAGAATCAATTAATATCACGTCATCGATACGCAGATACACAATCAGAGATTAATCAGCTTTTTTTAAGTGACAGTTATCTTTTGTTTGGCATTTTAATAGTTGTTGCTGTTTTTTCATATTGGATTCCGAGAAGGGTCGTCAAACAGCTGGATCATGTAAATTCCATATTTGATATGCTGGATATTAAGGGAGCTAGCGGGACTTTTGTGGAAAAAATCAGCGGGATTGATGAGATTGATTTGTTACAAAGGAAATTCCACCAAAATATGAAACAAATGAATGTATTGATAAATGAAACGATAGAAGCGAATAAAGAACTGATGAAAGCTAATTATGAGAAAAAGGAAATTCAAATGAATGCTTTGCAGGCACAAGTAAATCCGCATTTTTTATACAATACACTGGATAATTTGCTTTATTTAATCGAATCAGATCATGATGAACGTGCAGTAGATATGATTAATGCTTTGAGCAGTTTTTTCCGTTATGTTACACATCGGGAAATGATAATTATTTCTGTTAAGGAAGAAATTAACTTTACGAAAGCATACCTGTCTATTATGGAACATCGCTTTGATAATTTTGACTGCAGCTGGGATGTTGAAGCAGGGGTAGAGCAAATTTACACGATAAAACTAATTCTCCAGCCACTGATAGAGAATGCGATAAATCATGCGGTGAGACAAGCAAATAAAAAGATTAACATTCGGGTTAGCTGTTATCAGCAAGCACAGCAATTGATTTTTAAAGTGGAAGACAATGGACAAGGTATTGATCAAGAAAAGTTAGCTAGTATTCAACAATCTCTTAGAGAAACGATCGATAATAAATCTGGTATTTATAACGTGAATGCAAGAGTGCGCAATTATTGCGGTGCTGCTTATGGCGTATCGATTGCAAGCAGCTGGGGAAGCGGTACGATTGTTACAGCAGTACTGCCGCTTTCGATGGACAATATGCATAAAGAACAAGACCTTGTTTAAACTCGAGTGAAGCAAGGTCTTATTCTTTTTGTTTTAACTAAATATAGTTCAATTTTTTATAAAGATAGTACAACAAACAGCTGTCGTAACCTCCTATAATGAAAAATGACAGCGGATTCAAAGGAAGGAGGTTGATGAAAGTGCAAAAGGCAAAAAGTAATGATAATCCCAATCAAACGAAGCATGCCCATTGGAAGAATGTAAAGAAATATACTCCTTTTTATCTAATGCTTATCTTGCCAGTCATTATGCTGGGAGTATTCAGTTATGGGCCTATGTACGGAATTATTATTGCATTTAAAGATTTTTCACCAGGCTTAGGGATGTGGAGGAGCCCATGGAATAACTTTGACCATTTTACGAGAATGTTTAATGACTTTTTATTCTTGCGGGCATTAAGGAATACGATCTGGATCAGTTTGCTAAAAATTATTATTTCCTTCCCGGCACCAATTATTTTTGCCTTATTGTTGAATGAAGTAAGACAAATGACATTTAAGAAGATTACGCAATCTGTTTCCTATTTACCTCACTTTATGTCTTGGGTTATTCTTTCATCAATGATTGTGGAAGTATTCTCTCCTCAGCGGGGAATCATTAATTACTTTATTGGATTATTTGGCGTAGAACCGATTCACTTTTTGGCAAGCAAGGCAGCGTTTGTGCCCATTTTAGTAGGAACAGATATTTGGAAGGAACTAGGTTATGCAGCAATTATCTATTTAGCTACTATGTCTGCTATTGATCCCGGTTTATATGAAGCGGCAGATATGGATGGTGCAAATCGTTTTCACAAGATGATTCATATTACCATTCCATCGATCATGCCAATGATCATTGTATTATTTATTTTAAGATTAGGTGCTATTTTAAATGCCGGATTTGACCAAATTTTGAACCTCTATAATCCAATGGTATATGAAGTTGCCGACATCATCGACACCTATGTATACAGGGCAGGACTCGAGCAATTTCAATTGGATTATGCTACCGCAGTCGGTTTATTCAAAAATATTGTCGGTATCTTATTGATCGTGTTTGCCAATATGCTTATCAGGAGGAAAAGTGAGCATGGCATATGGTAACAGGGAAGGAGAAGAATGATGAAAACAGAAGCCAAAGGAAAAATCACTTTATTTGAGTTTCTAAATATGACTGGAATCTTTTTGTTTTCCATTGCCGTTCTTTATCCTTTCTGGAATACATTTATTCTCTCATTTTCAGACGCTGAGCAAGCCTCCAATTTGGGTATGAATTTATGGCCGGAAAATTGGACCACTATAGCATATGAGTATATTTTTACATTCAGTAATGTAGGTATTGCTTATTTGAATACGATCTGGCGTACGGTAATTGGCACCTTACTTATTTTATTGATTACCATATTAGCTGCTTATCCGTTATCAAGAAGGGATCTTCCCTATCGAAACACGATTACTATTATTTTTCTGATAGCGATGTTTTTCTCAGGCGGGATTATTCCCGATTACTTACTGGTAAGAAATCTTGGTTTGCTGGATAGCAGATGGGCGCTGGTTCTGCCTTCAGCAGTGAATGTGTTCAACATTATTATTATGCGTAATTATTTTATGACATTGGATAAAGGGATTGAAGAATCAGCAATTATGGATGGAGCAAGTTATTTTACGATTTTGCGGAAGATTATTTTGCCGTTATCGAAACCAGTAGTGGTCACCATTGCATTATGGGCTGCCGTTTTTCACTGGAATGAATGGTTTCATGCGATGGTCTATATACAGGACGATACGAAAGAGGTGCTACAAACGCTGGTGCGTGACATGTTAATTAATGTTTCCCCGACTGCGGAAGCGGCACAAGTATCAGGAACAGGACAAAATACAGATTTATTGTTGAGTAATGTGCGGGCAGCAACAGTGATGGTATCAATTGGACCGATTATATTAGTATATCCATTTGCACAAAAGTACTTTATTAAAGGGATCATGATAGGTTCGTTAAAAGGTTAAAGACAAGGAGGAGTTATTATGAAACATTGGTGGAAAAATATGCTTATTGCTCTATTAGCTGCTGTTATAGCTGGCTGTAATGCAGACAGCGGGGCTGAGAGCGAAGTAGATGTGGGAGAGCTTCCGGAGCCAGGGGATTTTTCGGATGAGTTAAGTATTCAATTATCTGGATCATGGACACAAGGGAATATTGAAGATAATAATTGGGTACAGCAGCGGCTGGAAGAAATGTTTAATATCGAGATTGTAAATTCGAAAATGGATACTTGGAATGCCGATGAAGTTTCACTTGCTGTAGCTTCAGGTGATCTGCCGGATACCTTTTCCTTTACAGCTGCTTCATTATCAACACAGGAATTTTATCAAAATGATTTAACTAGAACGATTCCACGGGAAATGATTGAGAAGTATGCGCCTAAATATGCGCAAATGTTAGATGAAACACCGCCAGGCTGGGAAATGAATAAAGCTCCTGATTCCGATGATGAATATTTAGCTTTGACAGGTATTCAATCTCATACAGAAGGGTTATTATGGACTTCCACATTTCGTTTGGACTGGCTGGAGGAATTAGGTATTGATCCTCCGGGAGATATTGAACCAGTAGGAACAGAAGGCGGATTAGAAAGAATTTATTTCACAGACGAAGCCTATACCTTGGATGAGCTAGAGGAAATCTTACGTGCGTTCACATTTGATGATCCAAATGGGAATGGAAAAAATGACACCTATGGTTTACTGCCATATAATGATCAGCTTCATTGGATGAATACAATTATGGGGGCGCATGGTGTAGCACCTGGTTACAATTTGGAAGAAGATGGTGAAATAAAGGCGGCCGAGATTTCCAATCGTTATAAAGAAGCTTTAAAGCGATTGGCAAAATGGTATGATATGGGGTTAATGGACCCTGAGTGGACTACCCTGGATGTAGAGAAGGCATGGGAAAAATATCAGATAGGAAACACAGGCTACTTTACCGCACAGCGTTCATATGTAGCAATGGAAGATTGGACAACCATGCGAGCGCCGCAAAATCTAATTTTGGCAGATGAGGAGGCGAAATTATTAGTTACTGCCCCGGAAATTGGACCGGACGGTGATCAAGGTGTAGGTTCTTGGATGCCAGTTACTACATTAGGGCAATCCTACCATATATCAAAAGATGTAACAGATGAAGAATTAGCTCGTATTCTGCAAATCTTTGATTTTGTTAATCATGATGATGAAGCAAGATGGACGTTATACGGGGAAGTGGGGGAACATTCTGAATGGCAGGGTGAACCGGATGAGTCAGCAATTATTATTAATGACGAGTATCCTGCAGAAGAAGGCGATATGGGCTTTTGGGCGTATAATTTCAGGACATATCCAGGTGAACGCTTAACATGGTTAACTTCTCAATATACGCTGGAGTTAATGGACAAATTCTTTACCCGTGATGATGTGGTCGAAAATATGCTGATTAGACCACATCGTGAAGATTTATTTGAGGAAACACATATTACGGAATTGCAGCAAAGATACAGTGGTCAATTAGACACGATTGTAGAGGAGTTTCGTATGCGTGCGATTGTTGGGGAGATTGATATTGACCAGGAATGGGACAGCTATGTGCAGAACTGGCTAAATAATGGCGGTCAGGAAATTCTTGATGAATTGGAGAAAGCGCCACTTGTTTCTGACTTGCTGAGTGAATAATAAGAACAAAAGCTGACAAACAGAAGAGGCAGGTATATTGTGTCAGCTTTTGTTTTCTCTATTCCCAACAATACAAATAGGTTTTGCAAAGTTTGGCAAGGGAAGTTTTATTTTAAACGCATGGTTGTGAAAAAATTTAATATACAGTGAATTTTGTATATCTGCAGAGATCCAATATGATGTATAGAAGGGATGCATGTATGATGAATAAAATAATAACTAGTTCGCCTGAAATAGATGTGTATAAACCGGGTGAATTTAATTCCAAAGCTTATCGAATACCTGCTATGATCACATCCAAAAAAGGGACAGTGATTGCTTCTATTGATGCTCGGATTGTGGACTTAAGGGATAATCCTAATCAAATAAAAACGTATGTAAGAAGAAGTGAGGATAATGGAGACACATGGGAAGATCCGGTCATTGCTTTGGAGTATGCTGGTGAAGGGTTAGATGGAGCAGCTGCTATTGATACAGCATTATTGGAAGATGAGGATACAGATACTATTTGGCTGCTTGTTTCACATACACCAGGCGGAATTGGGCTGTGGAACAGTGAAGCTGGCACCGGATTTAATGAACAGGGCCAGCGAGTATTAACGGATACATTTGGCAATACCTATTATCTGCAAGAAGACGGGGCTGTTTTAGATACGCAAGGAAAGAGGACGAACTACTTTGTGGATGACAAGGGATATGTTTTCAAAGATGGTATAGAAACAGGCAATATATATTGGAAGAAAGAATTAAGCAGTGACGATAGTTTGCTTGAGCAGCGCACGTCTTATGTGCAAGTGATATATAGTAAGGACGATGGACGAACATGGTCATCTCCAATTGATTTAAACCCAGCGGTAAAAGAGAATTGGATGGCATTTATCGGAGCTGGTCCGGGCAGAGGAATCCAATTAGAACAGCAAGACTATAGAGGTAGATTGCTGTTTCCTATTTATTTTTCAAATGAACATAGAAAAATGTCTTGTGCGGTTATTTACAGTGATGATCATGGGAAGACATGGAAGAGATCATCATCACCAAATGATGGCAGAATATTTGAAAATGAGCCGTTAGCAGCTAAAGATTTAGCCGTTGAAAATGCCGATTTAACAGAATCTCAACTAATAGAATTAAGGGATGGAACCGTCCGTGTATTTATGAGAAATCATTCTGGCAGACAAAGGATTGCACTTTCGGAAAGTCGAGACGGCGGAATGACTTGGAGTGAAGTAACATACCATATGGATTTGCTGGACCCAACTTGTCAATCATCGGTGATTAGGTATCCAAATGATGATCAAGATATTGTATTATTTGCTAACCCTGCTGATGAAAGAGAGCGAAGCAACGGAACCATCCGTTTGAGTGTAGACGGCGGTGAGACATGGATCGACCAAACAGTGATTAATACTGGCGGTTTTATTTATTCTTGTTTAACCGTGCTTCCAAATGGTGAAATTGCCATTCTTTATGAAGCAGGTGATGATGATATGGGAATATTTATTAAATTTCAGAAATTCCAATTAGAACCTACGGATTAATGGAAAGCGGAGGGAGGATAAAGATGTCACAGCTTAGTATGTTTGGATCAAACAGCAAATTTATTCAATTTACAGAATGGATCACCAGAATGCTGCATCTTCAGCTAGTATGGACGATTTTCCTGATTATAGGGTTAGGTGTGTCCGGATTTTTTCCTGCAAGCTTTGCGATGTTTGCTATTGTGCGTAAATGGATCAAAGGGGAAGAAGACTTTTCTGTGAATAAGGCCTTCTTGAATTTCTATAAAGCTCATTTTATTAAAGCTAATTTAATTGGCTATGGTTATATATTGACAGGGGTTAGTTTTCTTTATTATTTTCATCTTATCGATATGCAAAGCGGTATCTTTTTCATCGTGCTTAAATTTCTGCTGCTTACTGTGCTATTACTATATGTGATGACAGGTTTATTCTTCATTCCAGTCTATGTCCATTTTGATATTGATGTGTTGGAAATGGTGCGTCATGCATTTATCATAGCGATTACACATCCATTCCATATTGCACTAATGATCGGTGTTTTTATTGCCTTTGGAGCTTTTTTGAACGTATTACCGATTTTGTTGCCATTTATAGCGATTAGTATGCTTGTCTATTTTTTGATGAGGATTGCTGTTAAAGCCTTTCAAGCGATCGAAGGGAAGCAGCAAGAACAACAGAGCAGTTGAGTGCCTTTTGCTGGCAAAAGGTCATTTGACAAACAAAAAAAGACAGAAGTGGATTGTGATTAGATTCTGTCAAGCGGCTGTCAGTTTTCAAGCAAACGGGATTACTTAACAAAGCAGGCTTCCTGTTATAACAGAAAGCCTGTTTTGTTATTCATAAATATACTGGATAACATCCAAAGCTTGTTCCATTGTAGATACAGTAACATTGGCCTTATTTGACAACTCTTTTAATGGGTGAATTAATGATTCTGGACGGATAATAATGGTTGGCTTATTCAGGTTGATGGCTGTTGTTACATCCATTGCCGTGTTCCACTGCTTGTACGTTTCTCCAAATAAACCAATCACGATATCTGCTTTTTGCATTAATACCTGTGTGCGGAAATTATTGATATCAGAGGCTGCATCATCTCTAAAATAGTTATTCGGCTGTTCCCCAAGAATAGCCTCACCAATGTCGTCCGAGCGATCATGGTTCGTTTGCGGCCCGCAAAAGGTAAGCGCCAGGTCACGCTGCTGTGCAAGTTCTGCCAATTGATCACGCCAGTCATCGTGAATTTGTCCTGCTAGATATACGGTTAGTTCCATTTTTATCACTCCTCCAAGTATGATTATTATCTATGCTAAAAGTAAATAGAAAAAAATACAACTGTTACGCAACAGTTGTATTTCCCGCCTTCATTAGCGCTGTTCTAACTTTGCAATACGGTCTTCTAACGGTGGGTGAGAAGAGAAAAGTGCGGCAAAGCTAGGCTTGTTACTGATTTTCATCGTTTGGATTGCAGCATCATTGCTGTGATCATCAACTTCGGCGCGGTCAATATAAGCTCTTAATGAACGCAGGGCATGAGCCATTTTATCACGACCCGCCAAGTCTGCTCCGCCTCGGTCTGCATGATACTCGCGATGACGTGAGTAGGCGCTGACAACAATACTTCCTAAGATAGAGAAAAGAATCTGGAAGACAATAACAGCGGCAAAGTGGACAATCCATTGCAGTTCAGAACGTACCAATCTAGATACGATAGAAGCAACAATTCGGGATAAGAATACCACGAATGTGTTGACGATACCTTGTAACAAGGTCATGGTTACCATATCGCCATTGGCCACGTGTGCAACCTCGTGGGCAATAACTCCTTCCACTGCGTCATCATCCATTGTGTCTAATAACCCTTGAGATACTGCAACTAATGAACGTTTTTTACTTGGTCCGGTGGCAAAGGCGTTCACTTCACGTGATTGATAAATACCAACCTCTGGTGTATGTGGTAGTCCTGCTGCACGAGATAATCTCTCAACTTTTTCATATACAGCGCGTTCTTGTGCAGAGGCACTGTTAGGATCAATTACTTTCACCTTCATCATCATTTTTGCCATCCAACGTGACATAGCTAGTGAGATAAAGGAACCTGTGAAACCTACAACGATACTAAATACCATTAGTGAGACATAATTGATACCCCCATCTATTCGATAGGTACCTCCGATATTAGTAAAAGTTGTAATGATTGACCAGACAATGACAATTGTTGTCATAACTAAAATGTTGGTCAATAAAAATAGTAGAACTCGTTTTCCCATTGTTCAACCCCCATGAGCATAAAGTTTGTCTCTTATATCATACCATATTTTATTAAAATTACTAAACAAATAGCACAGTTATTTGCTTGGGATATGTTGTAAATAAGCTGTTGGTATACAAGAAACAAATGATTATAAATAAAGCTATATATAAACAGGAAAAGAATAAGATTACTAATAGAACATAAAATAGCTAAAAACATGACAACAATGGCTCAGCGGATTTTGGGAAAATCGGATCATAAAGGATTCTCAAGGCAATATAAACATTGATAAAAATAATTTTCTCTAATATAATAATTTTGAAAATGGTTTACTGAATAGAGGTGGAATACATGAGTAAGAAAAAGAATAATGTATTTTTTGAGCAGGCGCAGCGTTTCGGTAAATCATTTATGTTGCCGATTGCAGTTCTTCCAGCGGCTGGTTTATTATTAGGGATTGGCTCTGCTTTTAGCAATGAAGCAACAATTGAGGCGTATCCGTTCTTGGATATAGCGTTTTTGCAAGCGATTTTTACTATAATGAGTTCAGCGGGTAATATTGTCTTTGCCAATTTGCCTGTTATCTTTGCAGTAGGAATAGCGATTGGTTTGGCAAGATCTGATAAAGGAACAGCAGGACTTGCTGCTTTACTTGGTTTCCTGGTGATGCATGCAACCATTAATGCCATGTTAATCATCACAGGACAGCTTGCAGCTGATAATATGGCTGATGTAGGGCAGGGAATGGTGTTAGGTATTCAATCATTGGAAACAGGAGTATTTGGCGGGGTTGTTCTCGGTCTGCTGGCCTATTTCCTTCATAACAGATACAATAAAATTGAGTTGCCAAAATTTTTAGGCTTTTTCGGAGGTTCACGGTTTATTCCGATTATTACTGCTTTCTTATCGATCTTTTTAGGGATTGTCTTATTCTATGTCTGGCCAATTGTTCAAACAGGTATCCAATCCTTAGGAGGATTAGTGGAAACAACTGGTTATATAGGTACACTTATTTATGGGTTCGTATTGCGTTTACTTGGGCCTTTCGGTCTTCATCATATCTTTTATTTACCATTCTGGACCACCAGTCTCGGCGGATCTATGGTAGTGGATGGTTCACTGGTGGAAGGTACTCAGCGGATATTCTTTGCTCAATTAGGCAGTACAGAGCCAATTGACCAGTATTTTATTGGCACTGCCAGATTTATGTCTGGACGTCATATTACGATGATGTTTGGATTACTGGGGGCATGTCTAGCGATGTATCATACCGCAAAGCCAAAAAATAAAAAGAAAGTATTAGGGTTGATGCTGTCCATTGGTTTGACTTCCTTCTTAACAGGTATCACCGAACCAATTGAATTTTCCTTTTTATTTATTGCCCCAGTACTATATGTGATTCATGCTTTTTATGATGGACTGGCCTTCATGCTCGCGCATATCTTTGAAATTACCATTGGACAGACATTCTCTGGCGGATTTATTGATTTCACGCTGTTCGGAATTTTACAAGGTAACGATAAAACGAATTGGTTAATGGTTCCTGTCATTGGTATTCCATGGTTTTTCCTGTATTACTTTACCTTTAAATTTATGATTAAGAAATTTGATTACAAAACACCAGGGCGTGAAGAGGAAGAGCTGCAAGAACATACCTTTACTAAAACGGAACGTGCCGGTAAGATTATTGATGGACTAGGCGGCGGCGAGAATATTAAAGATTTGGATAACTGTGCCACTCGTTTGCGAGTGACAGTTTTCGACAGCGAGCTAGTGAATAAAGATGATTTGAAAAATACTGGTGCCAGAGGCGTGATTATGAATGGAAATGGTGTTCAAGTAATATACGGTCCAGAGGTATCAGGAATTAAAAATGAAATTGCAGAAGCGTTAGGAGAAGATTAAATGAATGTACTCAAACAATTAGAAAATAAATTAATCGTATCTTGCCAGGCATTAGAACATGAACCGCTGCACTCTTCCTTTATTATGGGAAGAATGGCTGTTGCGGCGGTAGAAGGGGGAGCTGCTGGCATTCGAGCTAATTCAGGGGTCGACATTAAAGAGATTAAGCAGCAGGTAGATGTACCCGTTATTGGCTTGGTTAAGCGGGATTATCCCGATAGTGAAGTATTTATTACGGCGACGCTGAAAGAAATAGACGAATTAATCGAGGCACAGCCAGAGATTATTGCGTTAGATGCTACGTTACGCAAGCGGCCAAATGGCGTTCAAACAAAGGAATTAGTCGACTATGTCAAGGACAATGCACCAACTATTGCGTTAATGGCTGATATTTCTACTGTCGAGGAGGCAGTAGAAGCAGAAAAAATCGGCTTTGATTGTGTTTCGACTACCCTTGTTGGTTATACGAAAGAAACCGAAGGACAAAATATATTTGATCACGATTATCGGATTTGGAAGGACATTCACCAAGCAGTTAACATCCCAGTAGTAGCGGAAGGGAAAATAGATACACCAGAAAAGGCTGCCAAAGTATTAGAACTGGGTGCAAGTTTTGTGGTAGTGGGCAGTGCGATTACCAGACCGCAGCTGATTACCAAAAGCTTTTATCAAGCGGTAAATCAATAATATATAAATATAGAGCAGTTCATTGGAGCCGCTCTATATTTTTTTATATTCATCTAATGCATGTAATGTTTCTTGATAAGCCTCCATTTGCGGCTGGTTTGCAGAAATAAGCTTGCTAAGAATATCCAAGGAATAGAGAATAGACAACTGACTATTGAAAAAACCATCGGCAATGTAGTGGCCAATCCCTGATGTATAGAGTGTTAAATCGGAATTATCGGCCAGCGGTGTCTCTAGATAATTTGTAATCGAAATAATCGTTGCTTGTTTTCGTTTTGCCAGCTCAATGGCTTCCACAATTTCCTTCGTCTGACCAGAATTAGAGATCGCAATGACCACGTCTTGTTTAGTCAGCATAGAAGAGGCGATAACCATCGAATGAGAATCCCGGTGTGATGTAATATGAAGCCCCATTCGTGACAGGCGATATTTTAATTCCTCAGCAGATAAACCAGAGCTTCTTAGGCCATACACATATATTTTATCTGCAGCGAGAATCCACTGACATGCCGTTTGGTAGGCTTTCATTTCGGTTAAGGCATTGGTTGAACTAATAATCGATTTATACATTTGATTGACATGATGAATAGCATGATCCGTTGTATCCGTTTGTTTCACGGCATCTCGCAGCAGGATTTTAAACTCCACAAAATTAGCTGCCCCAATTTTTTTACAAAAGCGTGTAATGGTTGCGTCAGAGACTGCAATTTTCTTCGCCAGCTCTTTAATATGTATATTTAATAAATCCTCATTATGCTTGATTATATAATCTGCTATACGTTTCTCTGTTTTACTCAATGCTTGATATTTCCACTGGATTTGGTCTAGAATCGTGCGCATTAGAAACCTCCATAGCTTGGTTGTAATTGTATTATACGATTTAATGGGGAGGGCTGTCATCTATTAATGAGAACTTTAATAGATGATAAGGTGTTTATTAATGTTTCCCTTAGCCTTGATTACCAAAGTGCTTGGTCCGCTGATTTTAATCGTCAGTAAATTATTTGTGTAGTTATCCGGGATAATGGCGTAGTGATTCAAGAGAATGTAGCCAAGTCCAGACAGCTGCAAGAAACATTTGAAGGGCATACGATTATTAAAGTATTCATCTCTGGTCGACCTTGCAACTTTCTTTATCGGCGCTTGGCCGTATTTATGAGTTTTTACATATGCCGAAGGATCCGTACTTAGTGAAAGATAATGTTCCACAGCTGTCTGTCCAAATTAATTTTCGTCATGTCTCGTTTGCTTATGAAGGGGACAATCAGGTATTACATGATATTAACTTATATATTGAGCCAAACCAGCGCATAGCAATTATTGGCGAGAGCGGTTCGGGAAAAAGAAACTGTTATTAGGACTGTATCAACCAACAGAAGGTGGCATTTATCTTCAGCCTCAAGGGTCTAAGGAAGAGAAGTTAGTGTTCCACAGGATGCCTACTTATTTGATGATACTATTTATCAGAATATTTTTTATGGGGAGCAGAGGAAGATCAAGTGTATGATATTGCCAAAAAGGTAAGTGCAGATGACTTTATCCGTAAATTGACTAATGGTTATCAATTTTCCGTAGGGGAAAGAGGAGCGAAATTATCTGGCGGACAGCGGCAGCGGATCACCTTGGCTCGGTCTTTTATTGGAAACCAGTCGATTGTCGTATTTGATGAAGCTACTTCTGCCTTGGATTTTAATACGGAGGAAACGATTTTACAGCAGCTGATGAAGCAACAGCCTCATCAAACGATTTTTATGATTACCCACCGTCTGTCTACGGCAATGTACTGTGATCAAATTATTTTATTGGAAGATGGTACAGTGGCTGCACAGGCGACACATGAAGAACTGTTAACAACAAACAATACCTATCAAGACCTCTATCAGCGATATCAAGAAGCACATCAGAAAACAGCCAGTCTCTCATAAGAGGGGATAAACCTTGATGATAAAAAAACACAGACAAAAAATGCTGTTCCCAAACTCAAGAAGAGTTGCGGGACAGCATTTTTTCATCATTAATTTGCCTTTAAGTAAGTCCAAACAGCATTGGTAAACAATTGCGCTTGTGCCTTGCCTGGTTTTCCTTCAAATGAGGAGAGAAACGGTTTAAGCAGGTTTTGCACGACCACTTTACGAATCGGATCACGTTCTAATTCATATACGATGACATCAAACAAATCTTGTTGATCATCTTGGAAAGCATAATGTGAGTGCAGTTGATGTGCCAGATCTATTAGTTCGGTTTGTGTCATTAATTTTTTGTGGACAGATGTTTTTAGAAAATCAATGTTAAATCTATTTAAGATAGTCTTCCCGCTTTTTTCCATCTGTAAGATCAATATTTCTACATAAGATAATAGCGTTTCGATTAAATCATGCAGTGAAAACTGGCTGTTTGTAATATTTAAGGTGAATAACATATATTGCAGCATACCAAAATAAAGAATGGTTGCCTCTGTTGCATATTCGCGAATCTCTTCCCCCATCACATCAACAAGCCGGTTAGCCATCCATTCCATTTCTATAACCCTGTGCTGCATGACAAGCTTCTTGAGATCGGCTTGATCAGAGGAAAGGATATTTTCAAATAAAGTACGCAGCCTATTTTCCTCATTTAGTTTCATGATAGTCGTGATTTGTTCGATTAACACATCTCGATCTTTATCATCTTTGCCAACTTGTATCGCCACTCGTTGTTGACTGGCATCATAGCGAATGTTTTCTAATATTTCTGCAATACAATCATTTTTGGAGGAAAAATAATTGTAGAAGGTTCCTTTTGATATATCTGCTTTATCGATAATTTCCTGAATCGATGTGTCCTGGAATCCTTTATCGATAAATAGTTTTAAAGCAATATCGGCTACTTTTCTTTTTCGTTCATTCATCATTATCACCCTGTCTTTCTCTAGCTACAGTATACGTTTCTTTATAGGAAAAAACAATTTTTTGAACTTTGGGTATAAAAATGTTGAAAAAAATGAACTATAGGTATAAAATATACAAGTGCAAATATTTAAAGGGAAGATTAGAGGGAAATAATATGGATACAACAGTAAATAAAACACCTTATTTAATGATTAGTATTTTGTTTATTGGAGCGTTTGTATCGTTCCTAAACAATTCATTATTAAACGTAGCTCTTCCATCCATTATGGTTGATTTAGGAATTGAAAACTATTCGACGGTACAATGGCTGGCTACAGGTTATATGCTTGTAAGTGGGGTTTTAATTCCTGCTTCGGCTTTTTTAATTACACGTTTTTCTAACCGATATTTATTTATTACGGCAATGGCTATCTTTACCTTAGGTACCGCTTTTGCTGCCTTTGCCCCTAACTTTGGTGTACTGCTTGCAGGACGTATGGTTCAAGCTGCTGGTTCTTCAGTAATGGGGCCGTTATTAATGAACATCATGTTAGTAAGTTTTCCGCGTAAGCAGCGTGGTACAGCTATGGGTGTATTCGGAATGGTAATGATTGCAGCGCCAGCGATTGGACCGACCTTATCAGGGTATATCGTGGAGTATCACAACTGGCGTTTACTTTTTGAAATGATCCTGCCGTTGGCTGTCATCAGTCTAGCGTTAGCAATTTGGAAGTTCCGCAATGTAATGGATCAGAATAAGGAAGCAACTCTGGACTATGCTTCGCTTGTATTGTCATGTCTAGGATTTGGCGGTCTGCTGTATGGTGTAAGTAATGCCAGTGCTGATGGATGGAATGACCCTGTTGTTATCGCCACCCTTATTGTTGGCGGTATTGCTTTGATTCTTTTTATTGTTCGTCAATTGAGGTTAGACAAACCTCTATTAGATTTACGACCTTATAAATATCCGATGTTTACATTGGCGTCTATAATTATGGTTGTCAATGCTGTAGCGATGTTCTCAGGGATGATCCTAACACCTGCTTATGTACAGGATGTAAGAGGGATATCACCAATGCATTCCGGTTTAATGTTATTGCCAGGTGCGATTATTATGGCAATTATGTCTCCGATTACGGGGCGGTTGTTTGATAAATTTGGCCCACGGATGTTGGCTTTTGTAGGGCTTACGGTTACAGGAATCTCTACTTGGATGCTGGCACATCTGCAAATTGATTCTTCTTATACGTATATTGTGGTCGTGTATTCCTTACGTATGTTTGGTATGTCAATGGTGATGATGCCGATTATGACAAATGGTCTTAACCAATTGCCAACTAGCCTAAATCCGCATGGAACAGCGATTAATAATACGGCACAGCAGGTTTCAGGTGCAATAGGAACAGCGGTGATGGTTACCATTATGAACTCAGTGGCTACTGCTGAAGGGGAGAATTTAATGCAGGGGGTTGATCCAGCTTCATTAACAGAAGCTTCTATGGCAACTATGTCACAACAGGCTTTATTAAGCGGGATTCAATATTCTTTCTATGTGGCCTTGGTCATCAATATTGTGGCTCTTATCTTATCCTTCTTTATCAAACGGGTAGACACAAGTGACAAAAACGTTCAAAAAATTGAAAAGGAAGAAGATGGCGCGGTAAAGCCAGCCATAACCTAAATAAAAAGTGTACCAACGTTTGGTGCACTTTTTTATTCTGTACATATCAGCTGTATAATAAGGCTAGTCCTTATTATAAAAAATGTTGGAAGGAAATCTGATATGTATGAAAACATTTTATGTGGCATCAAGTTTCAAGAATATCGACAAGGTCAGAGAAGTTAGTCATAGTATGAAAAGGAAAAGATTTATACAAACGTACGATTGGACGCTTCATTCAAGAGCAGCCACTGTAGCAGACTTACAAGCAATTGGTCACGCGGAGAAAGAGGCGGTAACAGAAGCAGATATTATTATAGTCATACTCCCGGCAGGAAAAGGCAGCCATATTGAACTAGGAATGGCAATAGCTCAAGGCAAACAAATTTATCTTTATGATACAGATCAACAAGTAAATAACATGGCGAGCACCAGTACCTTCTATCATCTGCCTGACATAACACTAGTGACGGGAAGCGTTGATCAATTAATAGAGAAAGTGATTAACGATGATTAGAAAGACTTTTTAGAGGGAAAGTAGGTAATTGTGAATCTAAAGCGGCCGCATGTATTTGTCTTTTTTATATAAGAGTTTACAAAAAAATGATGGACAGAAAAAGAAGAACTGGCGTATAGTTGTCCGTCATAGAGGAAATGATGGACAGAAAAAGCTACCCCAGCGCCTAGTTGTCTGTCATAAACATTTTATAAACTATAGCGTCTGCTAGCAGCGTTTTTCATTAATGTCTTAAGTTTTTTGTAAGAAAATTATCCTCCAAAGATGAAAACCTTCCTTGATCCTAAGGTAATCGCCTACAAGTCCCCACTTCAAGTTTTTGGGTGTTAAAGCAGTCTGAGTGGAAGATAACAAAAGCTAATGCCCCGAGAAATTTTGCTGCGTGTCAATGTAGAGTAAAAAAATTCTAATCTCACTGTTATATGTATAAAGTTCTTCGCTATATTTGCTGCTTGTCTGCATGATAAGATAAAGGAAGGGGGGAGAGGCGATGGTGTGGTTATGGTGTATTCCAGCGGTTTTATTGATTCTTCTGTTAGGCTTATTTTTTCACTTGCATCGATTCTTGGTCTTAGAACAGAGGCCGCAACGGGTCGATGCCATTGTTGTATTAAGTGGAGGAGATCCGAAAAGAGAAGAAGAGGCGGCTAAATTGTACCAAGCGGGCTATAGTGACCGGATTATTTTGACTAGAGCGCCGGCAGGCTGGCAAACATATACTTCAGATATGATGCGAGAACACTTAATCGATCTCGGAGTACCGGCGGATTCTATCATAGATTACGGTATTGTCACTAGTACACGCGAAGAAGCTATCCTGTTGCGCCCGCTTATTGATGAATTGTCGCTCCGATCCCTGATTGTTGTCACAAATAAATTTCACTCTGCCCGGGCATTATGGATCTTTAAGCGGGTATTAAAAGATGAAAACATTACATGGATATCCGTTCCGGTGCGAGAGGATATATTTGATCACCAGTGGTGGAGGCATCACCACACCCGAAAACAAGCCGCGAGTGAAATCTTAAAAACGTTCTGGGAGATTATGAAACTTTAAATTTTCTGTGTATGTTAAAGCTACAATAAAACAAGAGCAGGCCTGCCCATATTATTATGGAAGCTGCTCTTGTTTTTTGATTATTGATTAAAATAACGAATTAATCCATTTGTGATTCCTTTTGCTGCATCTGCAGGGTAGGATTCAGACTGGATAACAGAAAGATCATTTGCATTTGTAATAAATCCTAATTCTAGTAATAAGGCAGGGTGATTATTATTTCGTAATACGTATAAACCATCGTACATGACACCTCTGTTTGCTAGATTCAGCTGGCTGCCTAGCGATTCCTGCATCGTATAAGCCAATGATTTACTATTATTGTTATAATAATGTGTGCTGATACCGTTAATCACAGTCAGTGGATTCGTGTTTAAATGGATACTGATAAATGCATCGGTATTATAACTATGACTAATTCTCACACGATCTTCTAAACTAACAAATCTATCATCTGAGCGAGTCAAGATGACATTGGCACCTGCCTTTTCCAGTTCACTGACAATCGGATTAATGGCTCTCATAATAAGATCCTTTTCCTGCACTCCATGCAGACCAACGGCACCTGGATCGTGACCTCCGTGTCCGGGATCAATCACAATATTATAGCCGCTTAAATCACCATTAGCAGCTGTATTGCTGCTGTTTACTTGCGGTGTTTCGGCTAGGGATGTATCAGAAGCAGGTGCTGCTTGTCCACCTTCATTAGTTAACCAGCCTGCAACCCAGCCAGTTGATCCATCAGGTAAGCTGATTTGCACCCAGTCATTTTGTGTATCTACCATAGGGAAGGTATCGCCATTGCTAGCCATCGTTTGAATGCGATAACTTGTTTCAGGGCCGGTACGAATACGTGTACCATCTGCTTGAATTGTAACTTCCTGATCGTTCGACACTTCTGAAGCAGATGATTCAGAAGAGGATGATTCACTGGAAGCATATAAGTAATGAGAAGCTACCCAGCCTTGCTGTCCATTGAAATATGTTTGAAACCAGCCGTGTTCCTCCTTGAATACTTTCACTTTGTCGCCTGCTTTCAACTTACCAATAACATCACTATTACTGGCAGGTTCTTCTCGAACCATAAGTGCAGACACAGTTGAACTTACCTCATATGTTTTTTCCTGTGCAAATACTGCTGCAGGTAAAATAAAGAAAAAACATAAGAGAGTTAAGCCTGTTACTTTTCTCATCTCATCTCCCATCCCCAATCTATTAATAATTTCTTAAACAATTGTACCCTAGCAAGGTAAATTTAAACATGAAAATTTAGGAAATTATCTATATTTTTTAGTGAATGAAATAACCAAAAAAGGGAAAAACATTGGCAGGATAAGGGATAGAAGCTTTTAAAAAAATTGCTATTATTTATTTATTTTTTTGTAAATTAAAGAGAATTTCGGGTATCATGGTAACAAATTTCGCGGAAAAAACTCACAAACAGATAATACTAGTTTTTCCACTAGAGATTAGGTATATATAAACAGAGATTTTTGTTGTGCTTAACGAAACTGATCAAAACATGAAAAAACGTTGACAAATGATGGTGCAAGCTGTTTGAATACTCTTTCTTAAAAAGCCTGCACCGATTGAACCAATTCATGAATTTTAGCAGCAGCCTCCACGCCTATTTTCTCTTCATATTGATAATGAATGACTAACACATGTTGATCAACTTGCAGAAAATAGTCTCCCTGCGGCGGCTGGTTTTGATATTGATGTAAGCCATCATACGGGTAATCATCCTCTGTCAATATGTCGATCGCATCTGTTTGGTCTGTATGTTGTTCATAATCATACTGCACCTGTTCAATAGTTGTGTATGGCTCTACTTGCAGGGAAACAGACGCCTCGCCTGTTTCGGCAATATAAGTCACTGTTTGTCCGTCTATTTCCGGTGTACCAAATAAAGTATCTATTTGGTAAGAAAAACGATAAGGTTCGATTGAATAATGGGTGACCATTGTTGTTTGTTCCGTGTCTTCTATTATAATGCTCGTTTCCTCTGTTTCTCCTTTTACAATGGAAAGCGGCAAGGAACCAGCTTCAGGGATTTGATCGGTTCTTTCCATTTCTTCTGTACCCTCCATTGCTTGATCCATGGCAGCGGAATCTTCTTCATACTGCCACGAGGTTTGTTGTTGATTGTTAAAATATATAAAGGTTACTACACATACTAACAGAACAGCTGCAGAAGAAGCCCAAAGATAAAAGGATTTCGTTTTTATTTTTTTCTTGTTTTTTGCATATTTTTGAAGAGATGAGCGAATGTTGTCTTTCGTCGCAGAATCTAATTTCTTGTCTATTTTTAATGATTGTAATTCTTTCTTCCACTTATCTTCCTCATGACTCATGGAAATCCTCCTCCATTTCTTGCTTTAATGCCTTTAGAGCACGATGAAAAGTTACCCTTACTTTTGATTCGGACCAGTTTAAGATAGCCGCCGTTTCACGAATAGATAAGTCTTCTATGCCTCTTAAGATAATCACATCTCGATAATCTTGCTTTAAAAGATGAATGGAGTGATGCAAGTTCAACTTGCGCTCTTGCTTCAGATGCTGGTCTTCTGGAGACTCCTCTGTTTTATGCACATAGCTTTTAATTAATTTGCGCCAATCTTTTCGTTTTTGCTTTCTTGCTTCATCGATGGCAAGGTGGCGGGCGATGGTGATCAGCCAAGTCTTAGGACTTGAGTCACCTTTGAATGATGAATAACGATCCATTGCCTTGATAAAGACTTCTTGGACAAGATCCTCGACGTCCGTGTTGGATGTATAGTAAATAAGAAAACGATAGATATCGTCAGCATAGCTGTTAAACCAATCCGTAATTAATTCTTCATCCATCTCGTGACCTCCTTGAAGCGAGTCTGTTAGGAATTTTGATTCGTACTTTGATAAAAAGTATAAGCGATAATGAAGATAGTGAGAAGTAGAAAGGCGGATGAGATTGAATTTTGTTATAAGCAGACCTCTATTACGGAAGACTACTATAAGATTAGACGTTTTTCAACAGGCGATGTTACAAAATGTACGCTTAAGGTGCGTGTTAAAAAAATCTGCTGCAAGAATTCAACGCGGCGCATCTTTTAGCAGATGATTTTGCACACCGGAAAAGTGATTTTCTTTTTTATAAGATCAGCGTACAATGTCAAATACTTTTTTTAAGTTTTTGGATAACTCTAATACACCTACCATAAATAAATTTTTTTACAAGTAGCATTTAAC
>NZ_JAFBFA010000011.1 GCF_016909015.1 Gracilibacillus alcaliphilus | reverse complement strand
TCTTGTTTTAAATCTTTGTCAAGGAGCCTATTATAGTAACTACAAGCACTTGAGCTTATTGATTTCGTTAAATTTTTCTAGGTGCGAAAGTTGAGTTAATAATTTGCTCAAATATATATTTATCACTCATTATCATCACCTGAATTTTTAATGTATATACACATTTCATAACCCAAGATACTTCGTTATACGCTGAAAAATCTGCCAGTTATTAAACCCTACTTCTTCCCCTGCCGATACAAGTCCATTGATTTATATCCTTGTGACAAGATATCAAGCATTTGCTGGTAACGCTTCTCACGTGTCTTTTCTTGTTTAGCTGAAAAAAGGTAGCGTGCCCAGTCTTTTTGATAACCGGGTGTTAAGCTTTGATAAAATGCCAGTACCTGCGGATGATCGGCTAATAATGACTCTATATCTTTTACGTATTGCTGGTAATCTCCTACACGTTGGCTGCTTGCAGAAGTAGAAGTTTTTTTGGCCTTCTTTTGCTCACGTTTTAAGCCAACAACTGTGAATATCTCATCCATACTAACCATTCGGGCAAATTTTATATCACTTTTGCCTACATAACCGTCTTCCCCCACCTGCATAGCAGGGAAAATTTCATCTCTGTGCACAAACGTTGGATAACGTTTATTACCTTTTTTCGGATAAGCAAAAAATAAATACCCTTTATCCTGCAACAGCTGTTGATCGATAATCTGATCAGTATACTTGACCATGTCTTCTATCGTTTCTACAAAAATAAAAATCGCATCATGTTCCTTCTCCAATGTTGTCTGATAGCCCGTAAATACATGGTAATCATCAGGCTGTTGAATAACTGCCATATTGGTATATTGATCCAATTTCAATTTATTAATAATCGTCATGGCGTACACCTCTTTTTTTATTTTAGTATATCACCCATGTTCCTTGCTATAAAGCTAGATTTATTAGACATGTTAATGCCCATTATTCCCCGAATCTGTTCTACCTTGAACGTACAATTTAGCTATCTTACCCATACAAAAAGCACCCTCATGATTAGCTGTCTAATCACGAAGGCACTCTCTATTCCACTGCCATTGTCGAATGACGAACGATCAATTCTGGATCAAAGCGCACCATATCATTCTCCAGATAGGATTGCTTTTTCGTACCTTTCGTCTGCTTGATCATATCGAGCATAACCTTTGCTGCCATTTCTCCCATTTCACTTTTCGGATGGGAAACAGTCGTCAATTTCACTTCTGTCAACTCTGCCAAGAAAGAATCATCAAAGCCGACCATTGAGATATCTTTCGGGACACGCAAGGAGGCTTGCCGCAGCACTTCCAACAACTTAATAGCCAGTTCATCATTATAGCAGACAATCGCTGTCGGACGTTTCTCTTGTGGTTCTTGTAACACTTGCTGCAGTACTTCTAATGGCTTGGTTGCCTTTTCTTCTGTAGTATAGGTCACAATATTATTAGGCTGAATCTCAATTTGATGCTTTCGATGTGCTCTTAAGTATCCTTTCATTCGCTTGGTGCCTTGGTTATCATCATTCTTAAAAAAACCTAAGATATTACGATGGCCAAGTTCAATTAAATGCTCCGTTTGGATAAAACCGCCTTTTTCATCATCGACGACAATATGGAATGGCTCTAATTCATCATAATAGGAATTAATCATTAGATAAGGGATACGCTGGCGTTCTAAATTCAAATAGTAATTAATGTTTGGATTGCTGATAGCACTTCTGGTAGGCTCAATAATGACACCATCAAAGTGTTGAGATAAGATGCTTTCTAAGAACTTTCGTTCATTTTCATGATTATTATTCGTACTGAATAAGCTGACTTGATAACCATTATTGCTTAAATATGCCTCGGCTCCTCTAATAATAGACGGAAAGATATAATCCGATACATAGGTTGTAATCAAAGCAATTCGTTTCGGATTTATAGCTGATGCACTTTGTTCTTTGGATCGATCTGCACAAAACGTCCCCGCGCCTTGCTCACGATAAAGCCAACCTTGATTGACCAAATCACCTATTGCTAAACGCACCGTATGCCTGCTCACACCAAATTGTTTCATTAATTCACTTTCAGAACTAATCTTCTGGTGCGGCTGGAAGGTACCGTCTAAAATCTGAGATTTGATGGCGTCTTTCACTATACTATATTTCGTCTGCATACACACACCCCATTTACTGCACTTATACTTATTAGAAAATCTGCCTCACCGCCAAATCTTCCATTTGGTTATACGATCATCGATACATTTTTATATTTTCCTATAGTACACGATAACATTACCTGACAGACTTGTATACAATAATGCAGCAGAAGTCGATAAACAGACCTCTGCCGCAGTATTACAAGCTATATTTTTTCCCTATCCCTCACACTTAACGACGATAAAACACTTCATTCCACTTCAATTCGTTACGGAAGGCACGAAGATGCGTCTCTTTATCAATAACGACACATTCAATCTTCGCCATGTCAGCAAAGTCATACAATTGCTCGGTTGTTACTTCAAAAGAAAATACGGTATGGTGTGCACCGCCAGCATAAATCCACGCCTCTGTTGCCTCACTTAAGGATGGCTGAGGTTTCCAAAGTACTTTGGCTACTGGCAAATGCGGTGTCTCTTGTTCCGGACGTTCGGCCTGCACTTCATTTATGATCAAGCGGTAACGACCGCCCATTTCTACTAAGGACGCATTAACCGCCTTGCCGCCATCTCCATCAAACACAAGACGAGCTGGATCTTCTTTTCCGCCAATTCCGAGCGGGCTGACCACAATCTTCGGTTTTGTTGCAGAGACGGTTGGACATACTTCTAACATATGTGAACCTAAAATCATTTCATTACCAGGTTCTAAATGGTACGTATAGTCTTCCATAAAAGATGTTCCTTTATTGTTGGCAATAATCTTCATCAAACGTGTGAGAGCCGCTGTGCGCCAGTCACCTTCCCCTGCAAAACCATATCCCTCTGCCATCAAACGTTGAGCCGCAAGACCTGGGAGCTGCTTCATCCCATGTAAATCTTCGAAATTAGTCGTAAAAGCCGTATAATTTCCTTTGTTTAAAAAGGCTTTTAACCCTAGCTCAATGCGAGCTTGATAAAGGATAGCATCACGGATTTTACCAGACTGTTTTGCCTCTTCTGGCAGTTCATATAATTGTTCATACTCCTTATAAAGCGTCGAAATTTCTTCTTCCGTCACTTTATCCATTTCTTCTACTAAGTCCCCAATTCCATAATAATCCACTGTCCAGCCAAACTTGATTTGCGCTTCGATCTTATCCCCATCCGTTACAGCCACATGGCGCATATTATCACCAAAACGAGCTACGCGGATATGCTTGCCTTCCACAACCGCTACCGCAGTCTGCATCCAGTCTGTTAATTTATTGGTAACCTCTTGATTTTGCCAGTGGCCTACAATTACCTTACGTGATATATCCATTCGTGTACCCATAAATCCATATTCTCTGTCACCATGGGCAGCTTGATTCAAATTCATAAAGTCCATATCAATCGAATCCCATGGAACATCACGATTAAATTGCGTGTGGAAATGAAGCAGCGGTTTTTGTAATGCATTTAAACCAGCAATCCAGTTTTTCGCTGGAGAGAATGTGTGCATCCATGTAATAATACCAGCACAATTATCATCTGCATTGGCTGCTAATACTAATTCATGAATATTGGCTGAAGTCGTCACTACATCTTTAAAAACGACTTCATAAGGTAATTGTCCTTGATCATTAAGACCTTTCACAATTTCCTGTGAATTGCTTGCTACTTCATTTAATGTTTCTTCGCCATACAGCGGCTGACTTCCTGTCACAAACCAAAAAGAATAAGGTTGAACTCTTAGCATATTATTCCTCCTCCAATTTCTATTTATTTATTTTGCCCATAATAGGCATTATCTCCGTGTTTCCTTAAGTAGTGCTTATCTAACAGAAAGGAATCCATATCTTTGGCTTCCGGGTTGATTTGGTACGTATGCAGCGCCATTTTGGCTACTTCTTCTAGCACTACTGCATTATGAATCGCTTCATGCGGATCCTTTCCCCATGTAAACGGGGCATGACTGTGAACCAATACACCTGGAATTTGTAAGGGGTCTATAGCTCGAAACGTTTCTGCTATTACTTCTCCTGTTTCCCATTCGTAGTTGGTTTTCACTTCATCCTCTGTCATTCTTCTGGTACATGGGATTTTCCCATAGAAATAATCTGCTTGGGTTGTTCCTAACGCAGGAATCCCCTTGCCTGCTTGTGCCCAGCTGGTCGCCCATGGGGAATGAGTATGAACAATTCCGCCTATTCCAGGAAACCTTTGATATAACAATCTATGGGTTGGTGTATCAGAAGATGGGTTTAAATCTCCTTCTACAATATTTCCATCTAAGTCCAATACGACTAAATCAGATGCCTTTAGTTCTTCATAAGCAATACCGCTCGGTTTGATAACCATTAAGCCAGATTTTTTATCATAACCGCTTACATTTCCCCAAGTAAAGGTCACTAACCCATACTTTGGTAAATCAGCATTTGCCTTTAACACTTGCTGTTTTAGCTCCTCCAACATTTTATCCACCCCACTTTTCCATCATTCTTGTACGCATATATTATATCACCAACTTTATATTAATATAATATGTACGTACATTCAACCAAAAAATTATAAAAGCTCGAGATTTCCTTCTGTTATCTCCAACATTTTTCCCCCTTTTATTCCTTAACAACCTATGATTCACCTCCTACTTTATAATGATAAATATTTTTGTTTATCTCTCAACTTTAAATATAATATCTAAATAGCCCATATATTTTATTAATACAAATCAAATAGCTTACGAAAAGTTGAATAATCAGCTTTTTAATAATACATTATTTTTAAATTAATCTAATATACTAATTCATAAAATCGACATATATTAAATAAACATAATAAATAATAAAAACAAAAAACATAACCGTACAAGTAATGAAAAAGTTATTGACTACCAAAAAATCACATGTATATTAACATTATAAAAATGGAGATTGGCTGTACATACATTTTAACTGTACAAGCTGAAGAAAACGAGGCACCAACAGAAATAAGTATGGAAGACGATGTAAATTTATTAGACGAGAAATATAGTCATTATCTTGCAAATGAGGATATTCAACCTTATCAGCACGCGATAATTATACTAAATAATGTAAGCGATTTAGTAAATGATTCTGCATTTATCACTAATTATGACGGAGACAAAGTCTTACAAATTAATCGATCGGTAGAAATGGAGTTAATAATTGAAACACCTGAAGAAGCTTATTATCAACTTTTCTAGATGAGGTATACTTTGGTGGGGAATACGGCGATGTCGAAGCGGCTATTGCGAATGGAGAAGTTAACACTCACGATATCGCACCAGACCTAACCGAAAAAATTAATGAATACCGTGAAACCGCATTGGAAGAATTATTTTATTAAGCAAAAAGAACTATCAACATAAAATTCGTGACAATCACTTGCTTTTCGCGGTGATTGTCACGTTGTTTTTTGTGAACAGAGTTTAGGTGATGGGCAGATTCTTTTTCTAGCGAGATTCAACCTTATAGCATGGCAAAGTACACTCGGCTTCCGTTCTTTCTTGCCACTGATGATTTCTTATGGACTGGGGATTGACTTTTTCCCTTCTTTTGTCCATAAATTCATTCTTATGGACTGGGTAATTTTCCTCTTCCTTAAGTCCCCAAAATCTCTCTCGAACCTCGCACGCACTGTCTGGCAGTCAATATTCACCAACTGATTGGCGGATGTACTCGGAATTGCCATACATATAAAAGTCCGACAATCACTTACTTGATCGTCGAACTTTTTTGTCATTTGTTATTAAAAAACAATTGTCTTATTCCCATAAACGAGCACACGGTCTTCTAAATGCCATTTAACTGCCCTGGCCAAGACACTTCGTTCCACAGACTGTCCGATTTTCTTCATTGCTTCGGCATTGTCACGATGATCGACACGGCTGATATCTTGTTCAATAATCGGCCCTTCATCCAAGTCATTTGTTACATAATGGGAAGTAGCACCAATTAATTTTACCCCGCGGTGATAAGCCCGCTCATATGGTTTAGCACCGATAAAGGCTGGGAGAAAGGAATGGTGAATATTAATAATCTGATGTTTAAATGCCCCCACAAAGGTCGGCGTTAATATTTGCATATACCGCGCCAGCACAATCACATCGATATCATGTTCTTTCAACAATTTAATCTGTTGTTCCTCTACTTGTTTGCGAATATCCTTGTTCGCTGGGATATAATAAAACGGTATCCCTAAACGCTCGACAAACTCGCGAGATGTCTCATGGTTACTGATCACCATACTAATATCAGCAATTAAATCGCCGCTCTGCCATTCCCAAAGCAATTCCAACAAACAATGCGGTTCTTTCGATACGAAGATAGCCATTTTTTTGATCTGGTTAACATATTTAAAGGTTGCTTCCATTTGAAACTGATCTTTCACTGCTTGAAAATCTGCTTCGAGCTGCTCTGCTTTTGCTGCCAGATCATCAAGTTCAAATTCCACTCGGATAAAAAATTCGCCGCCTTGCGGATCTGTTGAATACTGATTAGATTCAATAATATTCGCGTCATATCCAGATAGAAACTGAGATATCGCCGCCACAATGCCAGGCTGGTCAGGACAGCTGACTAATAGTCGCGCCCTGTTTTTATGTGTTTCCTTAAATGCATTTATTTTATCTGTATTATAATTTTTCATTTTAATCCCTCTTATCTGTAATCACTCTATTACATGCGTATTCAAAAGGTGCGATAAAAAAGACCGGCAACCTCCATTCGCCGTGTCATTTTTTTATCATTCTCATATGAGAACCTCTATAATACTTTATCATGTTCTGTCAGAGGGTCAAGTATTCTACTGAAAAATATGATTAATTTTCTCAAGAAATTGTTCTGCTTCTGCCTTTGTTGTCGTTAATGGCGGTAAAATTCTTACAATATGCGGGCCGGCAACCACAATAAGCAGTTGTTCTTCCTCACGTGCCTTATTCACATAATCAATGGCTGCTCCTGTTACTTCTAAACCGATCAACAAGCCTTTTCCTCTTACCGATTTAATCTCTTCTTTCTCTGCTGCCAGCTGTTCTAATCCCTGCCAGATTAAGTCGGCCATCTCTTGTGCATGTTCTAATACACCAGGTGTTGTCAGCTGATCTATTGTTGCCAGTCCGGCCGTAGTCGAAACGGGATTACCGCCAAATGTACTGCCATGTGTTCCAGGGGAGAATACTTTAGCTACCTCTTCTTTGGCAATCATCGCCCCAATTGGCAAGCCTGATCCCAAGCCTTTTGCTATAGTAATCACATCTGGCTCTATTTGATAATGCTCATAAGCAAATAGCTTCCCTGTCCGTCCCATCCCTGTCTGGATCTCATCCACCATAAGCAGAATCCCTTGTTCTTGGCATATTGCTTCCAACTGCTGGATCCATTCTTTCTCGACCGGGATCACACCACCTTCTCCCTGTACAAGCTCTAACATAACGGCAACTGGACTAAGCTCCTGCAATTGACTCAAGGCATGGTTATCATTATAGGATAAATAAGTAAATCCAGGTGTCAATGGTGCAAAGCCTTGTTGAATTTTCTCCTGTCCTGTAGCCGTTAAAGTTGCCATCGTACGCCCATGGAAGGAATTTTGAAAGGTGACGATCAACGGATTGTCTTGTTTTAACACGTCATGACCATACTTCTTCGCGATCTTGATCGCTGCTTCATTAGCCTCTGCCCCACTATTACAGAAAAAGACTTGGTCGCCGCAGCTATGTTGTGCTAATTTCTCTGCTAGCTGCTCTTGTGTAGGAATATGATAGAGATTCGTGCAGTGCCACAACTTCGATAATTGCGCTTGAACTGCCTCTTCCACTGCATCAGGTACATGACCCAAGTTACAGGTAGCTAACCCCGATACATAATCCAAATATTTTGTTCCTTTATCATCCCAAACATAACTCCCTTTTCCTTCTACAATAGAGATAGGAAACCGTCCATACGTGGACATAACGGCATTACTTGTTTGATTCGACATATGGCACCTCCTGATGGGTTAATGAAATTCTTGTACCGATCGGCTTTCCCTGCATAAATTCAACCAGACCATGTTTGGCCATGCCGTCCACAATGGATACTTCCAGCACATTTTGTTGTAAAGCCTCAATCGCTGATTGTACTTTAGGGATCATGCCGCCAATAATGACTTCATCGGCAATTAATTGTGCTATTTTTTGTTCATTTAATTGATGAAATACTTGTTTCTCTCCATCTATTTCTTGATAAATACCAGGGATATCGCTAATAAAACACAGTTTCGCACCTAATGCCTGTGCCACTGCAGCCGCTGCCATATCAGCATTAATATTATAGCGCTGTCCTTTATCATCAATACCGATCGGTGAGATAACAGGAATCAAACCTTGCTGGATCCATTCCTTTAGTAGACCTGTATTCACTTCGGTCACTTGCCCTACATAGCCTAATGTCATTTCCTCGTCAATCGGTTGAGCGTGCAGTAGTTGTCCATCGACACCACTAACGCCGATCGCCTTACCGCCGGCATTGGATAATTCCCTTACTACCCCTTTATTCACCGCACCGCTTAAGGCCATCTCTACTACATCTAATACTTCATTCGTTGTCACACGCAATCCTTTAACAAACTCTGTCTTCACTCCCGTTTGTTCTAACAACTGCGAAATAAGCGGACCGCCGCCATGTACAATAATCGGCTGCCATTCCCCTTGTTCCTGAATCGTGACAATATCTTGATAAAAAGAAGGAGGTAGCTGTTCAAACACGCTACCACCACATTTGATTATAACATAATTCATCTTATTTCCTCCTCTTAGTGCATGTTCCAAAAGTTCGATAAAAGGACCAGTCGGCTAAAGTCGCAACATCATGTTGTAACGCTGATATGCGGTGCGTCATTTTTATCGGGCTTTTTGAACAACATTACGTACGATAGGAAGCATTAATTCTGACATACTCATAAGATAAGTCACAGCCCCAGGCAATTCCCTTGCCATTGCCATCACCTAACTGGGCATAAATCGTTATCTCTTCTTCTAATAAATATTCTTTTGCTTGATCTTCATCAAATGGATGTGGCACACCATTTTCCACTACTAAAATATCACCTAGCGAAATGCTTACTTTATCCGGATCTAACGGCTCTCCGCTATAGCCAATCGCTGTAATAATACGGCCCCAATTGGCATCGGCTCCATGAATCGCTGTTTTTACTAGATTAGAAGAAATAATTGATTTCGCAATCTTAGCCGCTGCTTCATCGGTCACAGCTCCGTTCACTTGTACTTCTACTAATCTGGTAGCTCCTTCTCCATCACGGGCAATTTCTTTAGCTAAATATTCGCAGACAAATTGTAAAGCATCAAAGAACGACTGCCATTCTGGATGTTCAGGTGTTAATGATTGGTTTTCTGCTAATCCATTGGCTAAAACGAGTACCATATCATTGGTACTTGTATCCCCATCGACAGTAATCATATTAAATGATTTATTCGTAATAGCTTTTAAAGCGGTGGATAATGAAGCTGCATTCACCTTAGCATCTGTTGTAACAAAGCCCAACATTGTAGCCATATTCGGGTTAATCATACCTGATCCCTTTGCTGCTCCGCCAATTGTGACGGTTTGACCATCTATCTCCACTTCGACGGCAATGCCTTTTTCTCTTGTATCGGTTGTTAAAATAGCAGTCTCAAACTTGTTAGCTCCCAGGTTAGATTTATCTGCAATTTGGCTGATACCTTGGCTTAATTTATCCATTGGCAGCAGTTCACCAATTACTCCTGTGGAAGCAACAGCTGCTAAATGTTCTTCAATTCCGACGGTTTCTGCAAACAGTTGACGCATATCATAGGCATCTTGAAGCCCCTGTTCTCCTGTACATGCATTGGCTATCGCTGAATTGACGACGACAGCCTGTAATTTATTTTCTTTCGCAATGCTTTCTTTTGTTACTTTCAGTGGTGCCGCTTGGAATACATTCATCGTGTATACACCAGCTGCTTCGGCCGGTACTTCTGAATAGAACCAGCCTAGGTCCACCTTTTTCTTCCGTAAGCCACAGTGTAACCCACCGGCTTGAAATCCTTTTGCAGAGGCGATGTTGCCTTCTTTTACTATCGTAAACTGTTGCTGAACTTGCATGTTAGCTTTTCACTCCTTATGGATAAATAGGTAATTGATCCAATCCTGTTTTTTCGTCCCAACCGCACATCACGTTCATATTCTGAATGGCTTGCCCTGCTGCGCCTTTTACTAGATTATCAATCACAGACACAATGATCAGCTTGCCAGTCCGTTCATCCGCATATAAACCGATATCACAATAGTTACTGCCATAGACTTCCTTTGTTCCCGGGAAAACACCTTCCGGTCGGACACGAACAAAAGGATGATCCTGATAATATGTCTGATACATTTCCAACACTTGACTAGTTGTGTAAGTCTCCGGCAAATCAACATAGATGGTGCTCATAATACCTCGTGTCATCGGTACAATATGAGGGGTAAAAATCACTTGAACAGGTTCTTTAACCGTATCTGTCAGTGTTTGCTCAATTTCTGGAATATGCTTATGTTCACCGATTTTATACGCCTTTAAATTCTCATTCATTTCGGAAAAGTGAACATTCAGCGCTAAACTCCTTCCAGCGCCAGAAACTCCTGTTTTGGCATCAATAATAATAGATGACTGATCGACGATTCCCTGCTCCAAAGCAGGAATTAAGCCGAGACTCGTTGCTGTCGGATAACATCCCGGATTCGCCAGTATCATGGCATCCTTGATCTGTTCTTTGTTCCATTCTGTTAATCCGTATACAGCCTGCTCCATATAAGCCGCTGGTGCGATTTCTTCTCCATAGTAGCTCAGATACTGCCCGCCGTCGCGCAACCGAAAGTCACCGGACAAATCGATACAGCGTACACCTTTATCCACCAAAGCTGGTATATGATGTTTACTCACATTAGAAGGTGTGGCAAAAAAGACAACTTCGACCTCTTGTGCTAATTCGTCAATATCTAATGCTGACATCTCTATATCAACAATCTCAGTCAGATGCGGATAAACATCTGCTAATGCCGTTCCACTATTCGAATGTGAGATAACTTTTTTTACATTTACATGAGGATGGTTATGCAAGAAACGTAATAATTCAACCGCTCCATAGCCTGTTCCTCCTACAATAGCTACTTCCACAATATTTCCCCCTAAAATTCCGTCGCTAATTATTTATAATTATACTTTATTTTGTATTTTCATGCAATAGTGTTTATCAGAAAAATTGATTTGCCTATTCACCTATATTCAGCAAAACCTTATTTATTCCTACTATATCTAATGCTCCTATTGTTTTTCCCTTTAAACATATAATGAATAACAAAGTAATTATGCAAGTGACATGTGAACGATCTAGGTGGTATGATAAAGTGATTCTGTACCGCATTCCCCCTTTTCATGGAGAGGATATTTCAGAAAGTTTACAAATATAGCAACAGTCATCACCAGGATAGCCTTGACCAATGTGTTATGGTTGTTCTTGAATCTGCCTATTTTATTTTTTGCTTTAAGTCTGCTGGCTATGGATAAGCCTGATGAGGTATACACCATTTTATTGACGATTATTGTGTTGGCGCCATTTATCTTTTTTCCAGCTACTGCCGCGTTATTCGGGGTGATCAGAAAAATGGTGATGAAGCAGGAAGTCCCGCTTCTTCGTTCTTTCTTTACATACTATAAAGAAAATTATCTAAGAAGCTTATTAGGCGGAGGGATGATTATTTTATTATGGGGTGTGTTGCTGTACTATTATTTGCTGCTAGGGACAACCAATATGTTCTTTACGATTTTATTCCTATTGGTCGCAGTCAGCTTGTTTGTCTTTACGCTGCATTTTTTCTCTATCACAGTGCATATGGAAATCAAGTTAATAGCTACATGGAAATCAGCCTTTTTTCTCACCATTGGAGCACCTTTATTTACTATTGGTATTGGAGCAGTTGGACTATTGATCATTTACATTAGTCTCTATGTATTTACCTTCTTTATTCCATTTTTTATGATGTCTATCTTAGCATACCTTGCCTTATCAGTTTACTATAAACTAATGCTAAACTTTGAGGCGGCAAGGGAAACTGCTGCATTACATTCCGTAGCAGCCACCGCCAAATAATGCTTACTGCAATACGGCTAGCTTAATGATCTTTCCATTAACGCCCTATTTGCACATCCTTAACGAGAAAAACTGGAACACCTGATTCAAAAGGTGTTCCAGCAATTAATTTCTCAAACATAGAGGACGTAATCACTTTGCTACCATACTATCTGTGGAGCATTTCGGGGGTTTTATCATTCTTCTTCTTGTTGCTTTGCTTCCTCTTGCTTTTTACGCTCCTCCTCTTGTTTCTTCGCCTCTTCCTGCTTTTTACGCTCTTCCTCTTGTTTCTTTGCTTCTTCTTGCTTTTTACGCTCTTCCTCTTGTTTCTTTGCTTCTTCTTGTTTTTTGCGTTCTTCCTCTTGTTTTTTCGCTTCTTCCTGCTTTTTACGTTCTTCTTCCTGTTTCTTTGCTTCTTCTTGCTTTTTACGCTCTTCCTCTTGTTTTTTCGCTTCTTCCTGCTTTTTGCGTTCTTCCTCTTTTTGTTTCTTCTCCTCTTTTTGTTGCTTCTTCTCTTCTTCCTGTTGTTTACGATCTGCTTCTTTTTTCTCCTCTTCTTGCTGTTTGCGCTCTTCTTCCTTTTTCTTCTTCTCTTCCTGTTGTTTGCGTTCCTCTTTCTTCTTCGCTTCTTCCTGTTTCTTGCGTTCTGCCTCTTTTTGCTTTTTCTCAATGTCTTCCTTCGTAGGATACATATTGGTAAATTGATTCGTACCATTTAAGTTCGTATATTTTTCATTAAATATTTCGGAACCGATATGCACAATTCCGTCTGGTTCTTGGAAACGTTGGGAAGGATTGATGACCTCTGCATCTACATCATAAGCTGCATTTGCTATACTGGCCCAAAGGCGCATAGTCCGCTGGGAATAGCCTGCATCGAGTACTAAGTTAGAAGGATAACCTAACCAAACCCCCAGCGTTACATTCGGATTGGTTGCTACAAACCAATAATCCTTTGAGTCTTGTGATGTACCTGTTTTCCCTGCCCAGTCTGCTTGGAATTTCAGTTGGCTAGGGAGCGCTGCAGCTGTTCCGGATCCGCGTAATACATCACGCATCATATCGATCATTAAATAAGATGTTTGTGGAGAAAATACGTCAACTGGCTCTGATTCATGCCGGTAAATTTCTTCTCCATCATTTGTTTCTATTCTGTCAATCAAATAAGATTCAACATAGTCGCCTCCATTAGCAAATGTCGCAAATGCATTAACATTTTGTTCTACCGTTATATCAATAGGCCCTAATGGAGCAGATTCTGGTAGGACATCTTCAAAATAATTAAAACCTAGTTTATCAAATACTTCTTTAGTGTAATCTGGTGATACCGATTTAAAAGCACGTATAGCAGGTACGTTTCTAGACTGTGCAACAGATTGGCGAACCGTTAATTTTCCTTTATGCTGAAAATCAAAATTATTAATCTGTTTGCCATTTGCCTGATAACGTTCTGGTGTATCTGGAATAATGGTTCCAGGCTGAATAGTTCCCACCTCTAAAGCAGGCGCAAAGGCAAGTAACGGTTTCATTGTGGAACCACTTGGACGCCCTGCCTGTGTAGCTAAATTATATTGATTTTCAGTATTTCCTTCATCTCGCCCGCCGACATAAGCTAAAATCGCCCCGGTCTCATTATCAAGCAAAACAGCAGCTACTTCTTCTTTTTCGGTGGCAAGCTCGCCGTCTTTGGTTACCGTCCGTTCACTTCCAAATAATGCATCATTTGTCACAGCCTCCTGAACGGCAACATACAATTCTTGATCAATTGTCGTATGAATTCTGTAGCCATTCTGCCTTAATGCAGTCGTTGCTTTCGATTGATATTCTTCTTCTATTTGCGCTCGTTCTTCTTTATCTTTAATCTCACTTAACACTATCTCATCTTCAGCAAGCAGTTGTTCCATTATAATGTCTGAAGCTCGCTTTAAAATATCATTCGTCAAGTATTGATACTCGTCAATGGAGGTTGGAGAAGGTGAAGTCAAATGTTCTTTTATATCATAGGCTAAAGCCTCTTGATACTCTTCTTCTGTTATATAGTTATTCTCCCGCATCTTTGTTAATACAAAATTCATTCTATTTAAGCCTTGATCAATATTTTCCTTCACGTCACCTTCACTTGTAAAAGGAGTGTAGCCAAATGGGCTTTGTGCCAACCCAGCAATAAATGCAGCTTGCGGGATGTTTAACTCACTTGCCTTTACCCCGAAAATCCCTTCTGCCGCAGCTTGAACACCAGCCACTTGACGTCCATTAGCATTTCGGCCAAATGGAGTGACATTTAAATAGGCTTCCAGTATTTCTTCTTTCGACATAAACTTCTCCAAACGAAGCGCCAACAGCATTTCATTTGCTTTTCGTTCAAAAGATACTTCATTTGTTAGGATTTGCTGTTTAATCAGCTGTTGCGTCAGCGTACTTCCACCTGACTGAACATTAGAATTAGTTACTTCTTGCACCCCGGCACGCAAAACTGCTTTTGGAACAACACCCTCATGTTCATAAAAATATTCATCTTCTGTTGCAACTAAGGCATGGATCACGTGTTCTGAAACATCTTCTAAGGACACTTCATATCTTTCTAATTCGGTTGGGACTGTTCCTAGAAACTTATTATCAGCAAAATAAATCTCACTCGTTTCATTATAGTTGTAAACCGCATTTTTAAGTTCAACCTCAGAACTTACCGGTGTATCATCAATTAACGACACAAAATAGCCCGCTGCTACTCCTCCGCCAAACATGGATAATAATAGAATAAAGACGCAAAAAATTATAACTAGTTTACTAACTACCAGATACGTAATATTCATACCTCTAGATACCTTTTTTAAGTTTATACGATCAAACAAAGCTTTTATTTGTTCCATAAAAGATGAAAATTGTTTTTTCATTAGAGCCTCCTATTTATCTGATGCAGGTGTTAATCCTGATAGCTTCTTCTTTGCATCACATTACCTCTCCTGTAAAAATTATCATACTGAAGCTTTTCACTTAATTATACACTAACCAGGTTAACATTTTCCATATTTAGTTAATAGAAAATTAAAATAATAACTCCTTAGGTCACGAGTTCTATATTCTATGAGATTTCCATCAAGAAAAGTCTTACGGACGGTCCGTTATGTGATTAGAACGACCCTATCTATTATATCAACGAAAACAGTTTTTTAACACTTGCAATTTAATTATTAACTTAACTTTCACATCCTGAAAAGTTGTATACAATTTCTAGACGCATGTATTCATAGTGAGTTCACCCTACTTCTTTACAAAAAACAGCTCTTGTTTCGCTAGGCTGTTGTACTTCATGATCATATATTCTTTTGTGTATAAAGATCTTGCACAAGGCCGCCGCTGTGTCTGGGTAATTTTCGCTGTTCTCGCTGCAGTTTCTTTTTCATGCGGGAAATCAATCGGGGATTGTCTATTTTATGTCCATCCGTGAGAATGGCTACAGGAATGATGCAATATTTCCATTTTATACTATATATTTCGACTTCAGCACATCTCTTTTTTCATCTTGGCAAAAAAAGATGTGCTGAAGTAATCATTCTCTTATCGAATACGTCTATTCTGATGCCTAGGATTTAGCTGCCACTATATTTTCTAACTGCCCTATCCCTTCAATCTCCATTGTTACTACGTCCCCATCTTCCAATAATTTCGGGGGATTCATGGCGAAGCCTACACCATCTGGAGTTCCTGTCATAATCATATCACCTGGCTCTAATGTGATTAGATTGGTGATAAATTCAATTAGATACGGTATATCAAAGATAAAATGTTTCGTGTTAGAGGATTGGCGTCTCACACCATTCACAAAAGACTCCACTTTCAATTCACCGGGGTTTGGTATCTCATCCTTTGTTACCATCCAAGGGCCAAAGGGTGTTGTATGATCTAATGATTTTCCTTGCAGCCATTGTGGTGTGCGTTTTTGTAAATCCCTGGCCGATACATCATTGCCAATCGTATATCCAGCTACGTAATCTAGAGCTTCTTCTTTCAATACCTTGCTTGCCTTCTTCCCCATAACCACAGTTAATTCTACCTCATAATCAAGAGCTTCTGTTGCCGCTGATTTATGAATAACATCTTCTGGACCAATCATCGCATTCGTAAACTTGGAGAATAGCACTGGATATTGAGGCATCTCGCTGCCCATTTCTTTCACATGGTCTGCATAGTTGGTACCTATACAGATAATCTTGGAAGGCTGAGGGATAGGTGTCAGCAGCTTCACTTCAGAACGGTGAAACATGCATTTCGGTTTATAGCGAACAAGCTGTGCATACACCTCTGCTGCTAATTTAATATGTAACGCTGCATCGGTATAAAACACAGCAGGGGCTGCAGCAATAGGGGCTGTATCACCTGCAATAACTCCTGTTTCTTTTAATTCTGTCTGTGCGGATGCCAAATCTACCACTTGACTGCCAGTCATTACACCCATACGGCTTGTTGCAAAGGGATGTTTTAAGCAATAGTTTACTAGTTTCATCTGGATTCCTCCTTTTTCTTATCATATCACGAACGCAATATTACTTAAAATGGAAAGCAAATGATAAGCAGAAAAAGAATCGATTATACTTCTTGATTTTTTAGTGACACGAAGAGCCTGTTGCACAATGAGTTTACATGATGCGACAGACCCTCTTTAGAAGTACATGACTTAATCCTTTGTAATGGTTGAAAAGGGGTGCTGTCAAGATAGCCATTTCTGTTGCCCCCTATGACTATTCGATCTTTTCAAGCCGCAATGAGTAGGCCTTTCATCAAATACTGAGATTATATCTTAGCTGTTTAAGCTTTAAGGAGTTGTCTTTTGATAAGATACCGGGGTTATCTTAGTTGTTTAAGCTTTATGGGGACGTCTTTTGATAAGATGCCAGCTTTTTCTTATCTTTTAACATGAACCGACTTTAATCTGTTGCCAAGGTTATTTCATCCTTTTCATGCTATGATTCTAGCTGTTGAAGCCGACTTAGACAGCTGAAAAAAGGCTGGCTTATGTAAATACTCTTTCTTATCATTAACAATAATCAAAATGAACCATCCAACATACAAAAAAGCTGTTACAAAATGCAATATTTACATTGTGCAACAGCCTACACGCTCTCTTAAAGCACCTTACTTAGAAATGCTTTCGTGCGTTCATGCTCCGGTTTTTCAAATAATTCTTTAGGCGGTTTTTCCTCTACCACATATCCGTCATCCATAAAGACCACACGATCGCCGACTTCCCGGGCAAAACCCATTTCGTGCGTGACTACTACCATGGTCATCCCTTCTTCTGCTAACTGCTTCATTACACCTAATACTTCTCCAACCATCTCCGGATCAAGTGCAGAAGTTGGCTCATCAAATAACATCACCTTAGGTTCCATTCCTAATGCCCGTGCTATAGCCACACGCTGTTTTTGACCGCCTGACAATGAATCTGGATAAGCCGAAGCTTTTTCTAACAGGCCTACTTTCTGCAGCAAATCCATCGCCTTTTCTTCTGCCTGGTGCTTCTTCCATTTCCTCACGGTCACGATTGGCAGCGTAATATTCTCTAATACCGTTTTATGAGGGAACAAATTAAATTGTTGGAACACCATTCCAACTTCCGTACGCAATGTATTCACATTCACGCCAGAAGCGGTGATTTCCTGTCCATCGATAACAATTGATCCGTCTGTTACCGATTCAATCAGGTTGAGACAGCGCAAGAAGGTGGATTTACCAGAACCAGATGGACCAATTACTACAACAACCTCTTGTGAGTGGATATCCATGCTAATATCTTTTAATACTTCTGTTTCGCCAAACGTTTTTCTTAAATGTTTAACCGAAATCATTTTACATCCAACCTTTTCTCAATATAATTTAATAAATATGTCAGACTTAAAGTAAGTACTAAATAGATCAATGCTACCATTAAATAAGGTTCCCAGACCTTAAGATATTCATTGGAAGCTGCTCGTCCCCAATATAAAACATCTTGCGCAGCAATCATTGCCCCTAATGAGGAATCCTTTAAGAGAACGATAAATTCATTACCTAAAGGCGGAATAGATCGTTTAAACGCTTGTGGTAACAACACATGCCACATAACCTGCACTTTATTCATCCCTAATGAATGAGCTGCTTCTGCTTGTCCTTTATCAATCGATTGCAGACCTGCCCGGAAAATCTCGGCTACATAGGCAGATGAGTTCAACGATAAGGTCACAATCACCGAAAGTACTGGTGTGGTTTCCCCAAGCAAAGATGGCAGCACAGCAAAGTGGAATAAGAATAGCTGTACTAATAGGGGTGTACCACGCAAAAAGTTAATATACCAAATAAACGGCAAACGAACGATTAAAATTGGAGACATCTTCCCTAAAGCAATAAAAAAGCCCAAGATACATCCCATTAATACACCAATCACTGACATTAATATAGTCAATCCCATTCCTTGCAGAAAGAATGGTAAATATTCTTGAATAATATCAAATCGAAAATTCATGCTTTGACCCCTTTCCTCCATATCTAGACTAGATCGAATAGGTCTTATTCTGTACTATTATAACCTATAACGGAACGAAAACACATATACTTTTTATGTGTTCCAAAATTAGATGATGGAACTCTCTGCATAGCAAAAAGCGTAACGGTTGTCGCTACGCTTTTTTTGACAGGGCTCTTTCATCGGCGGAAACTCCCCCTTGATGGAAGGCTTACTTTATTGAGTTATTGCCTCAATATTCGGCTCTACACCAAACCACTCTTCGTAAATTTCCGCATATCTTCCGTCTTCAATGACTGTAGCTAGTGCTTCATTAACCTCATCCGTTAGCTCGCTGTCCTTCGGTAATAGAATACCGTAAAACTCTGATTCAAACGTCTCTGGATCTTCAATCATTTCTACAGCAGCGTCTGGATTGTTGGCAATATATTCATCAGCTACTACATTATCAGTTACTACTGCTTCAATATCACCAGACTGTAAAGCCATTAAAGCCAATGTATTAGAATCATATTTCGACAAGTTATTAGCGTTTTTCCCAAGGATTTTCTCAGCGGCTTCTTCCCCTGTTGTTCCTGCTTGTACGCCAACTTTCAAATCTTTGATATCTTCCCCGCTAGTGATCCCTTCCCCTTCAGGAAAAACCACTTTATGTGTAGATTCAAAGTACGGACTGGATAGATCGTACATTTCTTGACGTTTCTCATTAATGGTAATACCCGCCATTGCCAAATCTGAGTCTTGTTGTTCGACAGAAATAAGCATAGCTTCCCAGCTTAAGTTTTCTACTTCATATTCATATCCGGCTTCCGCCATGACCGCCTCTAAAATATCCATATCAAAGCCGACAACTTCTCCCTTGCTTTGATAGGAGAATGGCATAAAGTTAGACTCTGTAGCTACCTTTAATGTTTTTTGATCACCGTCTGCATTACCATTCTCTGTATTATCACTTGACCCGCAAGCAGCTAATACCATTGCCAGCAGGATCACAGATAAAGCTGTTAACCATTTATTCATAAATATTCACTCCGTTTTGTATTTATACAAATTTACCATAGTAACTATAGCACTTTTCTTAAGGTTCTTCAACCATTCATACGAACATTTTATAAGTTGAACTATTCAGAAAATTCAGTCAGTTATCTCCTCATTCATGATAAAAGAATCTAGAATTTTCCCCTCCCCTAAGTAAGCATGATCAGCAGAATCGGTAAGGTAACAATACTTAATAAGGTTGTGATTAGCGTCACACTTGATACAAAGCCTGGCCGCGCACCAAACTGCAAGGCATACATCGTTGTATTGGCGGCAGTTGGCATGGCTGCTGTAAGAATCAGGATCTGTTTGACCATATCATCCAAAGGCAGCGGCAGTGTCAAAAAATACGCAAGAACAGGAGCCAACACTAGCTTAAATAATACAGCCAGGCTAACCCTCCCGAATTCGAACTCGCTCAATTTTATATTAGCAAGCTGCATCCCTAACACAATCATAATGGTAGGAATCGTTGCGTCAGCCACCATATCCAATGCGGTCATTGTTTGACTATTCAGCGGAAGTCCACTTAGATTCAGAATAATACCAAAAATTGCACCATAAATAATCGGCACCTTAATCACATCTTTCAAAGGAGAGATCCTAAATTTGCGGCCGTCTGCACCGCCTTTAGCTGCAAAATAAATGCCAATCGTACACATAATCAATGTTTGCAACACCATTAGGATAATAGCATAGTGAAAGCCTTTCTCTCCAAATACTAAGAGAACTAGGGGCGCTCCATAATTTCCATTATTCATAAACACGGAGCCAAGAATAAAACCGCTCGTAACCGGCTGATCCCATTTTCGAATAAAACCAACCACGGAACAAAACAACAAACTAATCAAGCATAATACTAATAAAAAAAGCACCAAGATACACATAATCCATATTTAATTCATTTTGATAAAACGTCCGAAATGCCAAGATCGGCGACATTAGATATAATGTCATCGTAGAAATCGGCTTAATGTCTATATGTAAAAATTTCATTCCTATATATCCAATCGCAAATATACCGAAAATAGGAATTAACACTCCAAGAAACTCCATGACCTATCACCTGATTTTTTTAGATTTACCAAACGGAAGGATATGATAGATTAGTATGAACACAACACCTACCGCCGTTAATATCGCCATAGACAAGTATAAAGCTGAACCGCCTAACTGCTCTAATATAAGACCGCCTAGCAAAGAACCGATAATGCCAGAAACGCCAATAAAGGTAGCCGCAAAAACTAGATGGCCAGTTGCCTGAACTTTGTTCGGGATTAAACGGGTAATATATTGAAATGCGGTGATATAGAAGATCCCAAATGTGAATCCATGCAAAAATTGAAATGAAACAATCCAGACAGGATTTTCTACCACACTATAAAAATACCAACGGATAACATAAAGAATTCCTGCTCCCAGAATAAAGATCAACGGATGATATTTCCTAAACCACCATCCTGCCGTTGCAAAAATGACCGCCTCACTTGCGACACCAGCAAACCAGGCAATCCCTACCATATTTTCCGTACCACCTAATGAGGCAATGTAAATACCAATAAAACTATCATTAGCGCGATGGGCAATTGTAATAAACATCATAAGTACAAGAAAAATAACATATGGTTTGCTCCGAATGAGTAAACCTACATCCTTCAGTTGAATTGGCTTCGTGGTCACCTTTGCATCTACTATGCGCGTACTGATCAGGAATGCTGCCAAAGCTACGGTAATATACGGCCAGATAATATAACCGATGCCAATTTGATCTAACAGCTCCCCCACAGCTAGTGACGACACAGCAAAACCAATGGATCCCCATGTCCGAATCGACCCAAATGAAATACCAAGCTGATTAGCCCGGCGCTGGGCCAAACTGTCCGTTAATGCACCGACTGGTGAAGAAAAGAAAAAGAACGCTGCAGCAAAAGGCAATAATAAAGCCAGCGTACTCATTTGCAAAAAGAAAAAGCTGCTGATAATCATTCCTATTAAACAGAGCATTAAAATCTTTTTGACGGTTTGATACTTATCACTCATATATCCCCAATACGGTTGCGAAAAAATCGCTGCAAATGGCCCAATCGCCATCACCCAGCCAATTTCCGTCCCTGAAAGCCCTTCCGATTGCAGATATAAAGGAAGAAAGCTGACAATAATCGTATTTGCTCCATGATAACAAAACAACAGCATTTTCAAAGGTAGTATCGACTCTCCACGTGACAACAAGCTGCCCCCTCCGTTATATGTACTAATAACTTTCTATTATAGGTGTTATTCCGAATAAAGAAAAGGGGAACAGTTGAATTATTCGGTTTTTATAAGGAGTAGAAAAATGGAAGTGCCATGCGTTTATAGCAGCTCCCAGATCGTAATGGGGCTTTATATTATCGGGGTCACACTATATCGCTCTTCTGGTATAGTTAACTAAAGGAGTGAAAAATCATGTACAATCAAACGTTATGTTTTGTTAAAAGAAACAATGAGCTCTTAATGCTAAACAGAGAATATGCTCCTATGCAGGGATTATGGAATGGGGTTGGCGGAAAAATGACAGATGGTGAATCACCTTTAGAATGTATTGTTCGTGAGATAGAAGAGGAGACAGGAATCACCGTTCCTCATGAAGCTATGCTAGACAAAGGTGTGATCACCTGGGTTATTGATAACCATCTAACAGGCGGGCTGTATGTATTTCAGGTCAACCTAGATAAAGAATATACCTACACCACTCCTAGAGCGACCAATGAAGGAATACTCGACTGGAAAAAGCTCCCTTGGTTACTTACAGAAGATAACTTCGGAGTTGGAGAAATGCTCCCCCATTACTTACCTATTCTTCTAGGAGATAATAATAGATATCATCATCACTGTACTATTGAGAAGTCTACCTTAACAGCATACAAATATAGCAGATTAGAAGCAGCTCCAATATAGTTCTTTATTCAACCAATACTCAAAGCTAGTCTTTCTGCTATATATTTATTCGCTCCAATAATTCTACGGGAGGGTAAAATGATGACGAAAACAACATTATATATCGTAAGACACGGACAAACCGAATGGAATATTCAAAAAAGGATGCAAGGGCACCAAGATTCCGCATTAACACTGTTAGGAGAACAGCAAGCTCAATGGCTCGGCAACACTTTAGATTCTGTTAATTTTGACTGTATATACACAAGTCCAAGCACAAGAGCTGTCCGAACAGCAGAAATCATTGACGGTAAAGCAAAAACGCCAATTATAAAAACAGACCTGTTGAAGGAAATAAACCTAGGGAAATGGGAAGGTCAAAAACAAGAGGATATAAAGAAACAAGATCCAGAGCAATTTGACGCTTTCTGGGAGACCCCTCATCTCTTTCAAGCAAATTCTGGTGAATCATTGACAGACGTCCAGGATAGAGTGCTGCCAAAGATCAAAGATATTATCGATCATCACAAGGGAACAGATATATTAATTGTAACACATACCGTAGTAGTCAAAATAGTAATGGCTTATTTTGAAAATCGTGCCTTCAGATATTTGGAACCTCCCTTATATTCATCCTGCATGCTTGTCTACAGTAGAAATCGAGAATAATCTGCCAATGATAAGACTTCATGGGGATATCTCACATCAAAATATTAAGTAAGTGTTGATTTGTTCTACAACAATTATTTCATAGTAACTGGAGGGAGCAATATGAGTAAACAATCGTTTCACGCCAAATTAAGCAAAGAAATATCTTATGCATTACGTCATGCCCCTTGGGAATACGAATTAGAACTGGATCAGGAAGGCTGGGTATCTATCCAACAATTATTAACATCTCTGCAGCAATCTGATCAATGGACATATGTCACTGCGGAGGATTTACAACGAATGATAGAGCTGGCTGAGAAAAAAAGATACGAAATAAATGCAGGAAAAATCCGCGCCATTTATGGACATTCGGTGCCAATGAAGATTCTAAAAAAAGAAGCACAGCCTCCTAAACAGCTTTATCACGGGAGTTCTCCCCTGTCAACAATTTCTATTAAAGAAAAAGGGTTGCTGCCAATGGCCAGACAATATGTCCATTTAGCTGTGGATCTTGACACAGCTTATTCCGTAGGTAAACGAAAAAATGCCCAGCCGATAATATGGAGAGTAGATACAGAAAAAGCGCTGGCAGAAGGTATCAAATTTTATCGAGGAAATGAAAAAGTTTGGCTGGCGGATGAAATACCTTATCAGTTCCTTACTGTATATCATGGTACTTAACGCCCGTAAAGCTTCTCCCTGCTGCACTTTTCTTTTACTTTGCCACAGTAACTAAAGAGGCCAGCCTTTCCAAAGCCAGCCTCTTTTTACTAAATATTTTCTCTCTGCATAAACAACTGTACCCAATAGTGCCCCTCTGATACATAACCAACTCCAGTATGTGTCAGATCTTCGTCCAGTAGATGGCTGCGCGCTTCTTGCTGATTCATCCATTCTTGTACTGCTTGTTCAGCTGAAACCTGGCCAGATAAACGATTCTGCACTAATTTCCGATAATGGATTCCTGTATATTGGAGCATATCCTCGGCTGTGCCTAAGTCTGACGAGCCATTTGCTTGTGCTGCATGGTCTTCTGCCTGTTTTTGGGCCGCCTCGGCTAACTTTGGATCTACTAACAATGGATCAATACCATGCTCTTGCCTTACTTTATTTGTAGCTTCCAACATCTCTTGTACCACACCTGTATTTATTTCGGTGGTCAAATTTCTTTGCTGCGCTTCTCCTTGCTGCCTCATGTTATAGAAACGGTCTGATTCTTCAAAGATATTTTGTTCACGGCCAGGCGTTACTGGGAGGCCTTCATTTTCATCTGCTGGCTGTCGTTCATCCTGATAACTGATATATTCAGGCTGAATGTTCTCTTCTGGTATTAACGACGATTTGTTACAGCCAGCCATCATACCGACTAAACTCAAACTCAGGATACTTAAGACCATTTGCTTCTTCATCATGATCACCTCTAGGAAGTTTTTATCACAGTGTCCCTTGTCTGGGAGTTCTTGTTTAAATGTCCAAAGTCAAAAAAGCTTGAACTCCTGACACCCTGATAAGTCTCACTTTATCCTATAGGCTTACTATGCTCCTTAACATCTTACCTTATACATCCCACTCCCCTAAATGCACGACGCGGTTCTCTTGAATAGATCTCCGCGCTGCCAAAGCAACAGCAAATGTATGCCAGCTGTCTTCGTAAGTGGATAATATCTTCGAGCGGTCACCAGTTGCTACTGCATGAAGAAATGCCTCGCTCTCTTTTCTGTAAGGGTTCTGTTTGTTCAAATATTTCTCCAGCTTGGCATGTGTTTGCATATCTATATGTCCCGGCTGCCAATCGATAATTCCCTGATCGGTATATGCCTTCAACCCAACTTCTCCTACTCCATCAGGCAGCACAGCTGTATTGGTCACTTGAATGATCAGGCCATTTTCCATTGTCAGTGTAAATAAACCAACATCTGCCACTGTGACGGAAGAATCTCGCTGCTGGGTAATAGCATTGGTTTCTTGGGCATAGACAGATTTCACTTCACCAAACAGATAGCGAATCAAATCAACAATATGTGTCGTCTGTTCATTAAACTGTCCGCCTGATTGTTGCTGGTTTTTCCACCAATAGACATTTGGCATGGATCCCATCCATTTGCCGAGAACCGCCCCTACATTCACATAATGAAGCTTGTCTTGAAATAATTTTATCGTATCCATATAACGAAAATGATAGCCAACAGAGGTGAGATGATGCGTTTCCTTCACCTTATCCCTTACTTGCCTCACCTGCATTTCATCAACACCTAATGGCTTTTCCACCAAAAACGGAATGCCCTTGTCGATTAGCAATTCCTCGTAATTTTCATGTCCCATTGGCGGTACACAGATATAAACTGCATCCAACTGCTCGTGTTTGATCATAGACTCCAGACTGGCATAACCTGTCGTATCTTTATACCGATTGGCAAAATTGGCTGCCTTTTCTTCAGACGAACCCACAAAACCCACCACTTTTACATTTTCGAACTCCTGTAAAAAACTGATATGATGCTGAGTGAATCCTCCAGTTCCTACAAATCCTACTCTAATCATTGCATGCCACTCCTTTCGCCTGTCTCTGTTTTATTCTGATGTAACCATCCGTAATTTTTCGCCTAAGCAGTTTAATGTTTAACAGACGTAACATCCTAGCTTTATTTAAATACTACAATAAAGCGATTACAAACACAAGGAAGCACCTTTCACAAGGCTTTTTCCTTATGAAAAGATGCGTTTATTCTTCCATTTTCCAAACCGATAATACAAGAAGGCCAGTCCACTGCTGATCACAAAACTAACCCCAATTCCATAACCAATTCCCACTTCTCCCAGCCACTTGGAGAAAAGGTAAGTTAACGGATAACGCAGCGCCCAGAAAGATAACAGATTCAAGATCAGTACCTGATACATTGCTCCTGCTGCTCGTACTATACCATTCAGGATAAAATTCACACCCAAAAATGGATAAAAAAAAGCCACAATGAACAAGTAATCCGCTCCAAATTGAACCGCAGCCTGTTCTTGGATAAACAGCCGAATGCCATTCTCTGCAAAAAAGATCAGCGAAAACATAATCACAACCATAATCAGCGTATTATATACCACACCATACAGCGCAATTTGCTTTACACGTTCCCATTTACCAACGCCAATATTCTGTCCGGCCATACTATTAACAGTCGCCCCTAAGGCATGTGCCGGCAGCATAAATATGCTGTCCAAGCGCTGTGCCGCACTATATCCGGCCACGGCCGCTTCACCATGTGCCGTCACAACACTCATAATAGCAGCAGATCCAGCAGAAATCACAGCCATCTGCAAGCCCGATGGAATCCCTAAATTCAAGATTAATTTCACCTCAGACCAAGCTGGTAATGTCGGCCATTTCAAGGCAATTAATTGATGTTTAATCACATAATAAACACCATAAATAAATGAAAAACCTTGCGACAAAATAGTAGCAAACGCTGCACCTTGCACACCTAAGTCAAAAAAAGATATAAAGAGAGGATCAAGTATAATATTTAACACAACAGCTAACCCAATAAACCGCAAGGGCGATTTACTGTCACCTACCGCCCTAAGCACCGTACTGATAAAATTATATCCAATTAGGAGCAAAATCCCGACTGTATTTATTTGTAAATAGACAGTAGCCTCTCCCACCATAGCAGCCGGAGTTCCTAATAGCTGTATAATGGTTTTGGCAAATAAAAAGCCCACTATTCCCACTACTAACCCTAAGGCAGTTAAGGTCACAGCAAATGCATTGATATATCTGGCTATTCCCGCCTCATCCCCTCTTCCCTTTTGTTGAGAGAGAATAGTTAACGTCGTATTATTGATCCCGAGAATAAAAGAGAGCACTGTAAAAATAACAACACTGGCCACATTGACCGCACCTAAGGCATTGGCGCCTAATAAGTTTCCTATCCATAGGCTGTCAACAAACTGATAAGATACCTGCAATAATTGTGCCAGCATGATTGGCCAAGAAAAAAAGATTAAATCCCGCCAAATATTCCCTTCCGTGAAATCTCTTTGTTTATTCAAACCATACCTACTCCTTTAATCTGGTTTCAGGCATTGATTCTCCGTCCCAAATCCGTTTACTCCATGCCTGACGTCGTTTCATTTCCGGTTCTTCTAGTAACAAACGAAAATTCATCGTAGGAAGTTCCCCCAGATTATGTTTTGCAGATAAACGATCAAGATAGTTGCGCATGCGGTCCGTTTGTTTCGATTGATTGTTTCCCTCTTCTGAAAAGGCGTATAGCACACTAGCAATGGGTACTCTTTTTACATGAAATCGTTCGGCTGTCCGCAAGAAAAAATCCCAATCCCAATAATTTCGGACCGCTTCATCAAAATCACCAATTTCCTGATGGATGGTAGCACGATACAAACTGCCGGAAGGAACAAAAGTCGAGAACTTTCTCATATCCGTTAACTCGCCGTGATAGGCAAATAATTGATGACTTACCGGTATTCTGTGGCCATGTGATTCCCGATAATTCACAATTTCAACATCAGAGTAAACAAGGTCGGAATCCTGCAGTTCAGCTGTCATTACCTCTAAATGAGTTGGCAACAACAAATCATCATCATCCATTAATAAAATAAATTTGCCTCGGACGTGCTTTAAAGCGCAATTACGAGCATATACATGATAATGGTTCTCTGTGAGATGGATCAAATGGCAAGAAAGTTCAGGATATAAGGCTACTACATCCTCTACCGGCTCACCTGCATCATTCACAATAATTACTTCGAAATCCTGATAGGTCTGAGCCGCTAAAGATGCAAATAATTCCGCTAGCTCGTACCGCCGATTATATGTAGTAACAATAATAGATACTGTCGGTTGAAACATATTAATTCCCCTTCCATTTTTATGTGAACGTTCATACTTACACATTCGCCAAGTCATTAACATTACAACATCATATCATAAAACAAGACTTCCATCAGCCGGAGTGTCCTGCTGATGGAAGTCAGGATGCTTGAAAACCCCGTCTAAACGGGGCTAATGGAATAATATGACTCCTATGAAGTGTTACAAAATGACAACAACATCTTTACAATAGTTGGATATTCACATGGAATATCCATGTATAACATATAACAAATATGGAAATACTTTTATGACAATGGCAATCACCCTAAGATCTTCCTTTTGCTGCAAAAAAACCGGCAGGAATATCTGGCGTTCGCACACTAATTCGTTTCATTAGCCATCTATACAGAACGCAAGCTCCCAACAAAAAAAGCACATGCTTAACATACGTACACTACTAAACCATACATTTTTCACGACAGAGGCTAAGTTACATGACGGCAACATCACAGAGAACTGAAGGAGGTGTTACTAAATGGCATTTTTAAGAGAAGCAGTCGAACTGCAAAAAGTATATCTGATTGAACAATTAATGGCTCAAGGTATTGTAGAGAGAGGCAATACTGACTTATATCAAAAACCTATCAGTGAGATCGTGCATGACTATGAACATTTTTGTTTGGAATTTGACAAAGATTATGCATTAAAATTCTTAAGGTATAGACCTCTTCAGAAAGACGAGAAACTGGATTTTCAGTAGGTTTCTCGTCTTTTCACCTATCTTTTTGAATTCCAAAACGTGCGTTGATTTCACCTCTTAATAATGGACTCCGCAGCTTTTGTTTCTTTTTCGCACGAATCATATCCTGCCTAATTTCATAGGTTTGAACACCTTCCTCGCGCTTCGTTGCAATATCGATTAATAATTCTACATCTTCAAACGAATATTTTCGATTCCCTGTTACTGATCTCTCCGGAAATACGAGTTTTCGTTCCTCATAATAACGAATTTGTCTTTCTGATAAGCCTGTTAATTCACTGACTATTCCTATCGTAATAACTTTTCTATATTTATAAGAAGCTTGTTCTGCCATTATGCAGCTCACCCATCCCATTTGATGTTAATTTACTTAACTTAAATTATACACAAACAGAGCAATATATTCCATAGTGATGTCATATTATCTAACATGTATTTTTGTTATTGACGATTTATTGTTGCTTTTATTCTAGAGCTGGCTTAACTTACATGAATTCGTTATGATAGAATATATAAGAGGATGTTCAAAAAAGGGGATTTAGGATATGAAGATGTCTATTACAAAACCTGCTGCCAAGTGGTTTATCGAAGAACTGCATCTGACAGAGGGTGAAGCCGTTCGCTTCTTTGCCCGTTACGGCGGATTTGGCGGTGTTCATAAAGGCTTTTCACTAGCCTTAGAAAAAAACACCCCTAATAACCCCGGTGCAGAAGTGACAGACGAAGGGATTACGTTCTTTGTTGAGGATTCAGATCTATGGTACTTTGATAATAAAGATTTCCACATTAAATATTCACGCAAATTTGATGAAATAGAATATATTATTAAGTAACTTATTTCTGGTCGCAGATATACTTCCATTTAAAAAGGAGCTGCCTTATGCTGGCAGCTCCTTTCTATTTCATAAAGGAATTTCTTTATACTGATGCAATAGTTCGCCACCTGTACTTCAAGACGTCTCGAAGATGTAATTATCCTGCCAGCCTGACTTATCTATGAATGACAGGGTTCCCACTGACGGCTGCCTTAGTTATAGCCGATGTTCTGTTACAAACCGCGCCAGCCTGTCCATCGCTTCTTTCAATTGCTTAATCGAAGCAGCATAGGAACAGCGGATATAGCCTTCTCCACTCTCCCCAAAGACATGGCCTGGAACAACAGCTACTCGTTGTTCTTCCAACAGCCTCTGAGCAAATTCTTCTGACAGCATTCCCGTCGCTTTAATTGATGGGAATACATAGAAAGCCCCTCCAGGTAAATGGCAAGTTAAACCCATTTCATTTAATGCCTTCACCACAAAATTCCGGCGCTGACGGTAGCTTTCTCTCATTTCTATGACACTGTCATTGCCATTTCGCAAGGCTTCCAGTGCACCGTGTTGTGCCATGGTCGGAGCAGACATGATCGTATACTGATGAATCTTCGTCATGGCGGCAATCAGTTCAGCCGGTGCAGCCACATATCCTAAACGCCAGCCTGTCATCGCAAATGACTTCGAAAACCCAGAGATAACAATTGTATGCTTATCCATCCCTTCCAGTACAGCAATACTGGAAGCTATTTCATCATAGGCTAATTCTGCATAGATTTCGTCCGATAATACCATCAGATTATGTCTCTGCACAACCTCAGCAATACCTTCCAAGTCTTTTTTGCTTAGAACGGCCCCGGTTGGATTATTCGGACTGCAGAGAATAATCGCCTTGGTACGAGGGGTTATTGCTGCTTCAATCTGTTCCGGTGTTATCTTGAATTCATTTTCTGGTGTAGCACTGACAGAGACCGGCACTCCACCTGCCAATGATACAGCTGGGCCGTAAGATACAAAACACGGCTCTACAACAATTACTTCTTCTCCCGGGTTCAAAATAGCTCGTAATGACAGGTCAATCGCCTGGCTGGCACCTACCGTTACAAGAATTTGTGTTTCTGGATGATAATGGAGAGAGAATGTTTCCTGTAGATAGTGGCTGATCTCTTCTCTTAATTCAATCAATCCAGCATTTGCTGTATATGCGGTATAACCCTGTTCTAATGAGTGATAACTTGCTTCAATCACATTCCACGGTGTAACAAAATCAGGTTCCCCTACTCCTAGAGAAATGACATTATCCATTTTCGATGCGAGATCAAAGAACTTACGAATTCCGGACGGCTTCAATGCCTCCACATGCTGCGCTAAAAATTCAGAACTCATGGACTCACCATAATTCGTTTATCTTTGTCATCGCCATCATCGAAAATAATACCGTCATGCTTATATTTCTTTAAAATAAAGTGAGTAGTGGTGGATAATACCGTATCTAAAGTAGACAGTTTCTCTGACACAAAACGACTGACTTCCATCATCGTTTTTCCTTCAACAGAAACACTTAAATCATAAGAACCTGACATTAAATAAACAGCCTTCACCTCAGGGAAGCGGTAAATACGGGAAGCAATTTTATCAAAACCTAAACCGCGTACAGGGGTTACTTTTACATCGATTAAAGCTGCAACACCTTCATCATCATAGACATTAGACCAATCGACTAAAGTGGAGTAACCAATAATTACATGTTCTTTTTCTAAGCGTTCAATCATTTCTTCCACTTGTGCAACTTCTAAATCTAACATTTTACTAATCGTATCGTTATCAATTCGTCCATTTTTCTCTAACAATTTCAATAATTCGATTTCCTTTTGCTTCAATTCCTTCACCTTCTTTAGATGTTGTGTATACATTATATACAACGAATAAAATACTACTTACTAATAGTTAATCATACTACAATTCATTGATAATTTAAACTACAATCACACACGCATAATAAGGAAAAGAGGGAAAAAAATATGCGAATTCATTCAACCAATAAATGGTTAATGGAATGGATGGATCAAAGAAAAAAAGATAAACAAGATGATATTTTGTTACAGCAACGTATTATTTGCGAACGTTTAGTTCCTTATTTTACCTCTGGAGATGCTGCCGCTATCCAACAACATTTGTTAAATCACGGGATGTTTGCCCCTCATACCGAGACAGACCAAATTGTAGAGTGGTTAAAACAACCGTTCCATCAAAAAGTGCAGAAGGCACTTGTAAAATGCCAACAGATGTGGTCAGGACCTGATACCGATGTATTTATCCTCCCCTCTAACGAAGAAGCCAAGGAGTTCAAACAATGGTATAACAGCAACGCAGGGTTAAGCTACCCTGACAAATTATTGCTGTTCTTGCAAAAAGAGGCCTCCAATGGCGAAATCCTAGCACTCATCATCCATGAATACAGCCATATCTGCCGATTGAATCATTTTTCGAAAAAGGAAAGTGAATATACCGTTCTGGATGCGGTTATCTTGGAGGGAATTGCCGAGTGGTTAGTTAGGAAATATCTTGGGGAAACTTATGGCAATAAACGTTTGACTGTCCTAAGCGATAACGAATTTCAACGACTGTGGCAAAAATGGATCAGTCCAACTCAAGAATTAACAAGAGACCACCCACAGCATAATATCATTATGTACGGACGGCGTGGGACACCTAAAAATATTGGTTATGTCATTGGTTTCCATTTGATCCATCGTTTTATGGAAGAAAAAACGTTATCCACCGGAGAACTCATTCAAATAGCAAATCAGGACATCTTGCAGCAAGTTGGATTATAAAATGTCTTCAAAAAGGTCGATAAAAAGGACCATCATCGGTTAAGTTTGCAACATCGTGTTGCAACCTCGATACTAGTTCGTCCTATACGTCGAAAGTTCAAGGCGGCACCGGTTTGAGCAAATGGGCTTACACGTAGAAAAAGTGATTTTCTTTTTCAAGGAGACGATCTTGTACGCCGGAAAAGCGATCTCCTTTTCCAAGGACCGGAGCATATGCCTTTAATACGTGAGTAGCGGACTTGCACAGGAGGTGTTGACTTCTGCGTTGTCCACATGATGTGGATAGTTTTAGTAGAAGTTCCCCTATTGCCAACGCAGACATTCGATGCGGCATTTTTATTGGGCTTTTTGAACAACTTCTTATAGATAGGGGCATTCCACTATTTTACTATAAGGCTAAACAAATATCCAAGCGCCTCTCCATGTCTGTCATACACATATCAGGAGAGACAAAGGAAAGGAGTTGTCCAGTTATGTCCCATTATGAATTCTGTAAACAACACATCGGGCACCCTGTAAAGATAGTTACACGCAGCGGTGAAGTTCATCGAGGTGTTATTAAGCATGTCAACCGTTCTAGAGTCTTTATCGATCCTCTCGGTTCACCTCGAAACTTAGGAGGATATGGTCAAGGTTACTATGGTTATGGCGGCTTTGGGTTTGGAAGTGGATTTGGATTAGGCATTGCATTAGGTGCCATCGCCTCGATAGCCTTTTTGCCATTTTTCTTTTGGTAACATCCGTTTTCTGCGGTCACAAGTCGATATACACTACCAACCACTAAAACAAGCAAAGGACTACCAATCACCTAGTCCCCATGGTAGTCCTTTTCATAAATTCTCCATATCAGTATCCCTTTCCATCTGACAAAGACTCAGATAACTGATTATTTAACTTCCAAACCTATTCCTATTCACATACCCATCATTTTCCATCAAAACCCTCAATGCTTCTTGAAAATCTTCCTCATCCACCTCAAAATCAACCATATAGCCCCGCGGCTCTTCATCATCAGTTTCTTCACTAATCCGATCAAAGACAGGCAGGATGCCACCTGAAGCTGGACCAGCTGTCCCCATCGGACCTATGCTTGAAGAAGCATCACGCGTATATCCTAATGGACTTAATAACAATGTTTCTGAATCCTCCGGAAGCGTATCTACCAAGATATGGTTAGTTTTGAGACCATTTAGAGCCGCCCTTGCTTTTTCTGCATCATTTTCTGATTTAAAGAAAGCTTGAACTGATTTATACATAATGATTCACTTCCCTTTTAAAGTGTTAACTATAATTTACCCTATTCCAAGAAAAATAAACTTTCTCTATCTTTTCACAGCCAAAGAAGTACAATAGAAATAAGGGAGGGATTGGATGAAATCGTTCAGTGTACGTGAAAAAAGTTGGATGTTCTATGACTGGGGAAGTTCGGCATTTTCTGTTATCGTTACTACAGCCATTTTCCCTATCTATTATAAAGCACAGGCCAGTGAAGCAGGGATTTCCAGTGTGGATTCTACTGCTTATCTCGGTTATACAATCGCTATATTCACATTTATCCTGGCGATGATAGGGCCTGTTTTAGGTACGATTGCGGACTATCAAGGACTAAAGAAGAAGTTCTTTATCAGCTTTATGGGCTTAGGGATTTTTTCTACTTTTGCGCTCATTTTTGTACCTGAGGGTGAATGGCTGTTATTACTGATTTTCTTCACGTTAGCTTCCCTTGGATCTACGGGAGCAAACTTGTTTTACGACGCCTTTCTTGTGGATGTCACCGATGATAAACGAATGAATGATGTATCTTCCAGAGGATATGGACTTGGTTATATCGGAAGTGCCATACCATTTGTTTTAAGCATTACCATTATTTTATTGGCTCAACAAGCAATCCTTCCTATTTCCAGCGTAACAGCCAGTAAAATCGCTTTTTTGATTACCTGTTTATGGTGGGGAGTTTTCGCTCTGCCGTTGATGAAACACGTTAGACAAGTACATTATCTTCCTCGTGATTCACAGCCCATCCGCCAAAGTTTCAAACGTCTATGGCACACTCTGAAACATATTAAACAGTATAAATACGTTAGTATCTTTTTGCTCGCCTACTTCTTTTATATTGATGGAGTGGGAACGATTATTTCCATGTCTACGGCTTACGGAACAGATGTCGGTTTAACTGCCACTACTTTATTAATCGTTCTGCTGGCCACTCAAATCGTCGCCGCCCCCTTCTCGGTATTGTACGGAAAACTGGCAGAGCGTTATTCTGCCAAATTCATGTTAAACATTGGAATTTTCGTGTATATCATCATCTGTGCCTATGGTTATTTCCTGCAGACTGCCCTTGATTTTTGGATTTTGGCTATGTTGGTAGCCTCTTCTCAAGGCGGGATTCAGGCATTAAGCAGATCTTATTTCGCTAAATTAATTCCTAAACAAAACTCTAACGAATTTTTTGGCTTTTACAATATTTTCGGAAAATTCGCCTCTGTAAGCGGTCCGTTATTACTAGCAGTAACAGCACAAATCACCGGTAAATCCAACGCAGGGATATTAAGCTTAATCGGGCTGTTTATTGCTGGATTAGTTATCCTACACTTCGTTCCTTCCGACAAAAAACTTAACATATAATTCCCATTTATCTCATAACGAGATTAATTGTATCTAATATAAGCATTGTTAAGAACGATTGAATATTATAGAATTAGCAGTAACGGAGATTATCTGACAATACAATTGAAGATAATCTGACAACCTTTATTTTTCGGTGTCACGCTTATGCTTAATATATAAGTGAGTGTTCAAAAAGTTCGATATATCATTTTTATTGAACTTTTTGAACAACTTCTAACAAAAAATAATACAACAGGGAGAGAGCAATTATAATATGACTACTTCTGCAAAACAATATGTAAATGACGTCTTTGAAATAGTTAAAAAACGTAATCCCGGCGAAACAGAATTTCATCAAGCAGTAAAAGAGATTTTTGACTCTTTAGTACCAATTTTTGAACAAGATCCTGTTTATATAGAACATAATATCTTAGAAAGAATGGTAGAACCAGAACGAATTATTTCTTTCCGCGTTCCTTGGGTAGATGATGAAGGAAAAGTTCGTGTAAACCGTGGGTTCCGTGTACAATTTAACAGCGCAATCGGACCATATAAAGGTGGACTTCGTTTCCACCCGTCTGTTAATGCAAGTATTATTAAATTCTTAGGTTTTGAACAAATTTTCAAAAATTCTTTAACCGGTCAGCCTATTGGCGGCGGTAAAGGTGGTTCTGATTTTGATCCTAAAGGAAAATCAGACAACGAAATTATGCGTTTCTGCCAAAGCTTTATGAGCGAATTATCTAAACATATCGGCCCTGACACAGATGTACCAGCTGGGGATATCGGTGTAGGCGCTCGTGAAATAGGTTATTTATTCGGACAATATAAGAAAATGCGCGGTGGCTACGAAGCAGGTGTATTAACTGGTAAAGGCCTTGATTTCGGCGGCAGTTTAACTCGTACAGAAGCTACTGGTTATGGTACAGTGTATTTCGTGAATGAAATGCTTAAAGACCAAAATGACAGCTTTGAAGGTAAAACAGTTGTAGTATCTGGATCAGGCAACGTGTCTATCTATGCTATTGAAAAGGCCACTGAACTAGGTGCCAAAGTCGTTGCTTGCAGTGATTCCAACGGTTATATTTATGATAAAAATGGTATTAACCTAGAGACAGTGAAACGTCTTAAAGAAGTAGAGCGCAAACGTATTAAAGAATATGTAAATGAACACCCTGAGGCAGAATTCAAGACAGAAGACGGCGGAATCTGGTCGATTCCTTGTGATATTGCCTTACCTTGCGCCACACAAAATGAATTAAACGAAGAAGCAGCCAAGACATTAGTATCTAATGGCGTAAAAGCTGTCGGCGAAGGAGCTAATATGCCGTCAACTTTAGACGCGATCGATGTATTCTTAGACAACGGCGTACTATTCGGTCCGGCCAAGGCCGCTAATGCAGGAGGAGTAGCCGTTTCTGCTCTAGAAATGGCTCAAAACAGTGCACGTCTTGCATGGACCTTCGAAGAAGTAGACGAAAAACTTCAAAATATTATGGCCAACATCTACAAAAACAGTGTTGACAACGCTGAAAAATACGGTCACCCCGGCAACCTAGTAGTAGGTGCTAACATCGCTGGTTTCCGTAAAGTTGCAGATGTTATGATCGCTCAAGGCGTTATTTAATGATATAAATCCAACCAAAGGAGCTGTTGCACAATGTACATGTTACATTGTGCAACAGCTTTTTGTAGGTTGGTTTGTAAGATAATCTAACATGTCACCTGCTAACGACTACTGTATTGGCCCTTTCGTGATGGCCGTAAGAGGCAAGTTAACCGCAAAAATTTTGGCATTGCTGTCCGTGATTCCAAAACCAGCTAAACGCTTAGTATGCATCTCTAGGTAATGTGCCGCTGTTTCCTTCGATTCAAATAAATAAATGCCACCTGCTTCTTTTGTTTCCGGATTTTCTGTCCATACTTTCCACAGAAATCCTGGTTCTTCATTAATGCTTTTTGCTAAATCAGCGAATTCCGCCGCCATTTCATCACCAAACGGTCCATTCATTGAAAAATCGATTTGTAATACATAAGCCATATCCATTCTCCTTACCTATTTTGTCGTTACGAAATAATGTTCTCCCAATATTTCGTTTGCTTGGTACTGATCCGCCGAAAGTTCTTTCTCTATAAATGCATGCATAGCGGCTGGCTCCAGATCATACATCACTTCAATTTCTTTGGAAAATAACAGTTTTTCTCGCTTTAATAAATCAGCAAGCTGCGGCTGCTGTTTCGCGTTCACTGTTTCGGTGTCCACTACCTGTTTGAGACCATTGACATAATATTCAAGCGGGCGGCCGCCTACAATTTTTACTCCCTTATTTTCCTCATTAACCATAACAATGGTTGGGAAACCTCTTACTCCTAAACTCCTTACCAATTCAAAATCTTCATGCAGCAATTGCTGTCCTAACGGTGTTTCTGCTTCCTTGATCACTGCTTCGCCATCCAATCCAAGTTGATTTACGATATCAATCATAATGACTTTTTCAGCAATATTTTGATTAAAAACAAACAGCGTCTCTCTTGCACGACGTAAATATTCCAATGCCAATGCCTCTGAATGATTCTTCTGGACAATTTTAAATACACGTGAAGGCGGATAAGAGGATTGGACAGGATTATCAACCATTAATGATCCATCAATCGGCATCCTGGAATGACTGCCAACTTCTCTCCAATGACCTACCACATCAGCAGGTTTATAAATTCCATTTGTCGGATCAATGGGGCCATCATGCCATTTTTCTAATAATCCCCCCACAACCGGCTGAAAACGGAAATAATCACCATACTGTTCGATAAAACGACGCAGAACCGGCTCTACTGCCCAGCAATGAGAACAAATCGGGTCTGTTACATAATAGAGCGTAACCTTCTTCTCTGGCTGATTTAAGTCAATCCATTCGATCCCCTCTGATTCTCCCGGCCCACATAGGCCTGTCTCCAAATCACAAATCATATTATTATTACTCAATTTACTTCCTCCATTCCTGTATCCTTATCATCAAGTTTTCTTTTTTAGTTGCCTTATAATCAAATTTTAAGGCATAATAAAAGTAGAAAACACCAATAATTTAGTTGATTCGTTGCTTATACAACACATATCTAAATCTGTTGAAAAAGTAGGAGGGATTAGCATGACGCGATCAAAAACAGACCCTCGAGTTCTGCGCACTCGCAAATTAATTATGGATTCTTTTATCCAACTCTCTGAAAAAAAAGAATTTAAAGATATTACGATAAAAGATATTACAACCGAAGCTATGATTAACCGCGCTACTTTTTATTATCATTTTGAAGATATCTACGATTTATTAGAAAAATCCTTATCAGAAGTACTGCTCATCAAGTTGGATGGTGATGATTATCAAGCAAAAATAGTAGATGAGGAAACGATCACCTCTCTACTTCTTGCGATTACTACCTTTCAACAGTCCTTATCCAACCGTTGTCACAGAGGATATGAGGATACCATTGCCCGTATTATCAGAGAACAACTTGAAGTTATTTTCTATAAACTACTATCTAATCAACATCCGTCACAAGAGAAACAAGGACTAGAGGTGATGGCTGCCATATTAAGCTGGGGCATTTATGGAGCTTCTGTAGAATGGAGCAGAAATAGTGAGAAGATAACCCCAGAAGCGTTTATTCACTCTGCTATTCCTTATATTATTTCGGGTTTAAACGGTAAACAGGCATAAATACAAATACTGTCCATCCAACAATTGATAACAGCAAAAAATCTAAGGTATTTACCGTCAAAAGGTGATATAGATATACCTTAGATTCCTTTAGCTCTGCTATTTCAATTCTGTTCGAACTCCCGTATATTCTGACAAATTATCTCCGTTCAAGTAACAGAACTGCCAATAGCTCGGTTAGGTCTGTTAAACCATGGCCAAACTAACTGCGAGAAGGATTTTATTTATTTGATAACACGATAAAATGCCGGCTTAGGTACAGCATTGGCATCAAACAAAAACGGCCAATTTTTTCGCCCTTTTACTGGAAAATTGTTTAGCCATGTGTAATTATCAGTAACACCCCAAAAGGTTACCGCCGAAATATTCTCAGCATACGCTTCAAATAACTTAAAGAAATGTTCATAGCGTTCTGCTTGCAAATGGAGCATTTCTTCTGTAGGTTTAACCAGATCAGTCCGCTTATCATCAAATGCATAAACAGAAACATCCATTTCCGTAATATGTAATGTTAATCCAAGCTCACTATAACGCTTCAATGCCTCTTCGATTTCTTCGTAAGCCGGATGATACAGACTCCAATGAGCCTGTAAACCAATACCATGGATTGGTACATTACGTGCCAGCATCCCTTTAACTAGACGATAGATCTTTTCCCGTTTGACTGGATTCGTTTCATTATAATCATTATAAAAAAGTAAAGCATTTGGATCTGCCTCATGGGCATATTGAAATGCATAATCCAGAAAATCCTCACCAATAATTTCCGTCCATTTTGACGGACGATATACCTCTTCACCATGGTCCGATACAGCCTCATTAACTACATCCCATGCATACACACGCCCTCTATAACGCTTCACTACTGTATTTATATGGGAATGAAGACGCTTTAATAACTCCTCCCTGCTAACGTCATTTCCTTCATCATCCATAAAAAACCAAGCTGGTGTTTGATTATGCCATACAAGTGTATGACCTCGCATCCCTATACCGTGCTCTTCTGCAAAAGCTAAAAACTGATCTGGAAGCTCAAAGTTATAAAGACCTGGCTCTGGACAAATTTCCTCAAATTTCATTTCATTCTCTGCGGTTATAGAATTATAATGCATTTTCAACAAATCTTGATTCTCTTTCATGATATTTCCATTTACTGCTGCTCCTATTAAAAATTGTTGCTTGAATCGCTCTTTAAGTGTTTTCATTTTTTAAACCACCTTTTCAAGCATTTGGATTGAGATATGAACAAACTGGTATTAAATCATTTATCAAATTTCAACATATACGATGAAAGATTAACTGCCAACTGTATATTGCTTCTTTTAGAGTGTGATAATGAACCACCTTTCAGCCTTTTACCCCACCTAATGTTAATCCTTTAACGAAATACTTTTGCAGGAATGGATAAACCATGATGATAGGGATGGACACAACGACTGTCATAGCAGCACGAATGGATTGTGGTGTAACGACCTCTACCTGTCCGCCTAAAGATCGTGAAAAAGAATCGGCTGCACTTCCTCCAGAAGTATTGGTACTTTGTAACACTTTCATCAGCTCATACTGTAATGTGCTTAACTCTGGAATAGAGGAATTATAAATAAATACATCAAACCATTGGTTCCACTGACCAACAGCCACAAAAAGTGAAACTGTTGCAATCACTGGTACAGCTAACGGCAATGCAATACGAAAGAATTGAACAAACTCTCCAGCTCCATCCATTCGAGCCGATTCAAATATGGTTTCAGGTAAACCTTCAATAAAGGAACGAATGACGATTAAATTAAAAACACCTATCAATCCAGGAATAATATAGACCCAGAATGAACCAATTAATCCTAGTTCACGATTCAGTAAGTACGTTGGTATTAATCCTGCATTCATATACATTGTTAATACAAAGGCTAATGTAATAAATTTTTTTAAAAAGAAATGCGGTCTCGAAATCGTATAAGCAACCATAGCCGAAGCGAAAACTCCTAACCCAGTTCCAACAACTGTTCTAAGTACAGAAATAATCCCTGCTTGAATAATTTGCGCTTCATTAAAAACATGAGCGTAATTGTAGGTGGTAAAGGAACGTGGAAGAATATGCAGTCCACCTCTTACTGTATCAGTAGCCTCATTTAAGGAAATCGCAAGTGTATTTAACATAGGATATAACATGACAACTACCAATAATAACATAAAGGTAACATTGATTGTATCAAAGATTAAATCATCAACACCTCTTCGTTTTCCAACTATTTTTCTTATTACACCCATTCCACTCCCCCCTTTAAAATAATCTTGCTTCTCCAAGCTTTTCTGCTATTTTATTCGCCCCAAACAGGAAAATAAAACTGATAATGGTTTTAAACATACCGGCTGCTGTAGCTAATGAGAAGTCTGCCATGGATATACCGTATCTCAAAACATAAATATCTAGATTTTCCGCATAGTCCATATTCATTGAATTCATTAACAAGTATTGAGCTTCAAAACCAGATTCTAGAATGTAACCAATATTCATAATCAATAAAATAACAAAAACCGGTTTGATCCCTGGCAAGGTAATGTACAGAATTCTTTGTATCCTTTTGGCTCCATCAATCTCTGCAGCTTCATATTGTTCTTGGTTAATCATCGTCATGGCTGCTAAATAGATAATAGAATTCCATCCAACACTCTTCCAAACATCCGAGGCTCCAATAATCCCCCAAAAATAGTGAGCTACTCCCAGCCACATAATTGGCGAGTCAATGATTCCTAAGTGAAGTAAGATTGTATTAACAATACCATCTTCCATTGCTAAGGCTGTTGATACAAGACCTGCTACCACAACCCATGATAGGAAGTGCGGCATATAGCTAATTGTCTGCACAATTCGTTTAAATGCAATATTCCTTAATTCATTTAATAGAATGGCTAATGCAATGGCTGTTACAAAACCCAGTACAAGATTGATAATACTCATTGCAAGTGTATTTCTCATAATTTCAAAAAAACGTTCATTTCCAAACAAAAATCGGAAGTTGTCCAACCCAGCCCATTCCTGCTCAAAAAAACCCTTCGCTGGTTTGAAATCTTGAAAAGCCATCACCCAGCCGCCAAGTGGTATATACTTAAAAATAAATAACCAAATTAAAAATGGTACACTCATAAATAGTAATTCTTTTTGTTCCTTGCATTTTCGAAAAAAATACCTTAGGCCTCTTTTAGCTTTATATTTATTACGAGCCTTATATTCTTTCTCTGCCTCTACAGGGTTCATTGATTGTGACAAAAGCTTCCCCCCTTACCTATATTTGAATGATGCTAGAAATGCTGATTACACTGTCATAAATGATGGTTATGGCAACTTAATGCTGCCATAACCTAGTCATCTGATCAGACGCTACTCAAATTGCCAGTTACCATTTATACGCTCTTCAACCGTTCTAGTAAAAAATGCTTCATATTCTTCCACATTAAGTGATCGGTATGCCTCTACAAAATCTTCCCATTCTGCCTCAAAATCAGCCGGATCGGACAATACAATTCTTGGATAATGTCGTTTTAATACCTGATCAGACTCTTCAGAGAAAATATCTACTGCAGATCCAGGCGCTACGTTCGCACTCCAAGCTGGATACCATGGACGTTCATCCGGAAGTGAGAATAATTCCGAAAAAGTTTCAATTCCATATGCTTCTAAATACTCATGATCTGATTCGCGATATTCCATGGAAGCCACTTCAGGTTGTCTTCTTGGCTCAATAGCATTTCCATCAGAGAATGTTCCGTTAATTCTTGGCCAATCCCACGAAAATACCGACATGCCAAATTCCTCTTGGAACTTTTGCGGACGTACAAGGTCTATTTGTTCTTGTGTTCGATAGAATCGTCCATTATCATCCACTTCATAATGTTCACCCTCTATTCCCCACATAATGAGACGCTGATTTTCTTCTTTGATCATATTATCCCAATATTGAACAATACGCTCAGGATTTTCCGCATTGACCGTTATCCCTGTTCCTCGATTTTGAACAAATGCTGGTGGATCAATATATTGATCTTTTATTCCTTCATCCATCACAATTGGCAAAGCCATAAACTCATTATCTGGCTCTCCAGCTTCTTCAAGAGCATTTCTTGCATCAGCAAAGGCCCAGCCGTAATCAAAGAATCCTAGTACACTGCCCGATGAAAGCTTAGCCAAATAATCATCGTCATTCATCACAAACATTTCTTGATCCAGATAACCTTCTGCATTTAATTCATTTAACATTCGCAAATAACGTTTGGCATATTCAGAGTCTCCATACACGGTTGCCTCATGTGTTTCCATATCAACCATAACGCCGCCATCATTTGGAAAACCGGCTAAATGGTTAGGTGCATTCGAAATTCTAAAAAACCCCTGATCATGTCCAATTCCTGTAAATGGAATTGTCCTCATGCCATCGATTTCCGGATACTCATCTGCATAACGTTTAATAAGGTCGAAATACTCTTCAATGGTTGTCAACTCTGGAAAACCATATTCCTTGAGCACTCCTTTTCGAATCCAAAATGCGCCTTGATCAATATTAGCCATTGGTTGATATTCATTAATTTCTGCTCCAAATGGAATGTAATATATATTCCCGTCTGGATACGTAAATCGGTCAAGGTATTCACCATACATTTCTAAAATATTCTGACCATGCTCTTCTAATAAATCATTTAATGGAATAAAAGCACCTGCATCAACTAGTTGGTCTTCTGTGCCTGCTGCTACAACTACATCTGGATAGGTACCGCCTGCCAGCATGACACCAATTCGCTCATTAAGATCACCTACTAAGTGTTCCACTTGAAAATTCACACCTGTTTCCTCTTCAAATATTTTTCCAATTACCGTCTCATTAGTATTTACATCTCTTCCTGATCCACCAATAAAGTAATGATAAGTTACACCATCGTCACTATCAGCAGCCGTATCCTCTTCTTCGCCAACACAAGCGGTTATCATTAATAACACAGCGACCAACAAGATAGATAAAAACCCCTTCTTACCATTCATTTGTTAACTCCCCCTTTCATTTCATGTAACTCGCTCCCAATATTGTAAGCATTTCAATTATAGCGCTTACATTTAATAAGATCACCATACTAAACTATAGGCAATTCCTAAATAAATTTAGATTCCAAAATAAAGTATAAATTCGTTCAGTGGGTTTCACCGCACATGGTGTGCTAGTGCAGGCTTCGCAGATTTAGTCCATTTCCTCTTAGTTGAATCAAGCGAGCCGTTACTGGCTGGTGTTTCTTCCACTTAGACATGACAGGTTCCCTTATTTTTCGAAGCGGGAGGCTTACAGCTAGTTACACAGCGCTAATTTTTGCATAAGCACAATGGAGCAGCCACGCTAAAGCGTAACTACTCCACTTTTTCTATCCTATTACTATCATATCTTATGGACATTACTGCCAAAAAAATGAATATATCATTCTGTTCTATGATTTGCTATCATACCTTTTCTTTGACATAGGCAGGAGTATCTTAATCATCGTTCCTTTTCCTAGAGTTGAGATGATAACAAAATCAAAGTTATCCTTATAATAAAGCTTTAAACGATAATATACATTCTGTACCCCGACACTTTCGCCTATTTCATGATTAGTTTCCAGTTTGTTCATGATATGATCCACTTCGGTTTGACTCATTCCAACTCCATTATCAGAAATTACAATTTCAAGAAAAGAAGAGAGGGAGGTAATCCCAATCGTAATGCGACCTTGCCCTTTAATTGCTTCAATCCCATGAATACTAGCATTTTCAACGAACGGAAGAATGGACAGATTCGGTATTTTACAATCCAAAACATCCTCTTCAACAGAGATATCAAAAATTAGTTTTCCTCCAAATCGGTATTTCTGAATTTCTAAAAATGCTCTAATTAAATGAACTTCATCTTTGACTTCTACCCAGTCTTTTCCCCAGGTGAGTGCATTACGAAAAATACCTGCCATATCCTCAATAATTTTTGCAGTTTCATTCTCACCTTTGATTACACTTCTCATTCTGATGGTTTCCAATGCATTAAAAAGAAAATGCGGATTAATTTGACTTTGTAACGCACTGAGCTGTGATTGCTTTTCTTTTAAAGCTAAATCTTTTTTCTCAAGGTTTGTCTTATATACTTCATTAAATAACACATTTATTCTTCTGGTCATACGGTTAATTTGCCCTGCTAATTGACCAATTTCATCATTAGATTTAATATGTGGGTACTCTTCAAAGTTTTCCTTTTCAATTTTTTTGCTGTGTCGTAAGATTTTATTTAAACGGACATTAAAAGATCTTGATATATATACAATCAACATAGTGGGTAAGATGAAATTGATGATACTCAGTATGATAATGTGTCTGCTGGATTCAATTTGTTCTTTGGTAAATACGGCTGAATCAACCACAGCGATGATCGTCCAGCCATTAAGATATTTATCACCCAGACCTCTTCTGACAACAATATCATCAGAACTAATCTTCACATTCTGAAACAACGGTAACTCATTTTTCCAGTCTATTTCATCGTCATTGGAATAGATAATGTGGTCAGTCTCATCAAGCAGATAAAAATCTCCTTGTAAAGTGACTTTATTAAAAATTTGTCTTACAGATAAGGAATCTATATTCACTCTCACAATTTTTTCGTACTGATTATAGATACCATAATAATCCATTTGGTGATACAAAGCTAAATGAATATCTCCTATTCTTGAATTGTCAAACTGAATAAAAGGCTCTTTATTCCGTGTTAACCTTTGGTACCAATCTGATTGTCTCTGTTTATCATCTAGCATTTGAACACCACCCGTATAGATGACGGAAGTATTATCGGTGTAAAAAGTGATATCTTGTACCGTATTATATAGCGGGAAAGTTCCTCGAAGCGGCCTCATTAGGAGATTATACGTTTCCAAATATTCAATATCACTCTCATAATGATAATCCAGGAATTCATACATACTTGTATCTAAATACATACTTGTTGCTAGCCCCATTACTTGATCTGTCAATCTTGCAAATTCCTCCTGTGCCTGATCTACGACAAGATTGATATCGATTCGCTTTTGTTCTAGAAATCGCTCTGTGCTCATATGATAAAAAATTAAATTAGAACCTACAATTGGTATAAAAACAGATAAAAAATAAACAATTAAAAATTTATTTCTTATCCTTAAATCATTAAATGAATGTATAAGCTGCTTCATCATATTGATTCAGCCCATACACTAGCGTGTTTGATGAGTTGAAAAAAATTTTTTGGTCATTACCCTTATTTTTGATAAAAAGGATTCTTCATTATTATTGATCCGCCTTTTCTTATTTTCAATTCGTCTAAAAGCATGTGTGCTATTCCACATAATTAACCAGCTCAGTACACTCACTGCAAAAAAGGGAATGAGACCTGGAAATAGATATAACATGTACAAAGCAATAGCCAGACTGACAAGAGTTGAAATTAACGTAAAAGGGGTTGTAAAAGGAATGATAATGGCAACCATAAAATAGCGAAAAAATGTAAGTTCAAAATGAACGAATATGGGAAATAAATAACACAAAAGAAAAAAGTAACATACCACTGTAATATAAAAAAAGCCTGACAACAATGTATGCTCCATTCCAGAACTAACGGACAAATAATTAACATTGAAATATAATACATATCCGATTACTACCAGCGTTATTCCTAACATATTAGCTTTGAAGAAATTTTCTTTGAAAGATGTCCAAAAAACCTTGAAGATAGGTATTTCTGAATCTCCAAGCAGCCACTTGCGGTTCACCGCATATATCGAGGCCGTAGCTGGGAAAACACCGAAAACTCCCAAACCTATAAGCGTGAAAAATATCCATAGTATATTTAGATAAGCTAAACGCCATATCCATTCCATTATTCTATAGAAACGTGTTGAAATAAATCCGTAATTGTTATTCATATAACCATTTCCCTCCTTTATATCGTATTCACTATACCATATAATAAAACGCTTTCAAACATAAGAAGTATAGGAGTTATTTTAAAAAATAAAGCTGGAAGTGTGTGTTCAAAAGGTCGATAAAAAGGACCATCATTGGTTAAATTCACAACATCGTGTTGCAACACTGATACTAGTACGTCCTGTACCTCGAAAGTTCAAGGCGGTGCAGCTTTGAGCAGCGGGCTTGAACAGGAATTGTTGACTGCTGCGTTACCCACACGATGTGGGTGATCTTAGTAGAAGTTCCTCCATCGCCAACTCCGACATTCAATGTGTCATTTTTATTGGGCTTTTTGAATATCCTCTTAAAAACTTTTCCTTTTCACCAGATTAGTTTTGTAATTGATATCTCTTCAGCTTGATTCATCAGACATTGTAACTTACTCAGCTCTTATTCATTCATTCGCTGCCGATATTTGGACGGGGTTAGTCCCACTTTTTTCTCAAATTGAGTGACAAAGTAGTCTGGACTTCCAAAACCAACTTTCTCTGCTACTTCATAAATTCGCATATCACTTTGTCTAAGTACCTTCTTTGCCTTCTCAATTCTAACCTGCAGAAGATAATCCTTAAAATAAATCCCATACGTTTTTTTGAATAATTGTCCTAAGTAAACAGGATTCATGAAGAATTCATTAGCTATTTCTTTTAATGTCAGATTTTCATGATAATGCTTATTAATGTAGTGCTTAATCTTATATATATCACCTCGATATTTTTCTTTGTTTAACTTTGCCAGACTATCACTTGTCTGTAATGCATAATACTTCATTAGCTGGCTTAATTCTCTTAACGTTAGTTTTCTCCATGCAGAATGTGCAATTGAATTGATATCAACAGTTAGTTCCTCTCCGGCTGTTTCATGGATCAAAGCTTCTACTTCCTTTTCTAATCTATAGATAAACAACCGCACACCCTCAAGAGACAAAGCGATGGATTGAACTTCTGCCGCCCAATGATCTATTTGTTTTTCGATTTCTTCTTTCTTATTTTCCTCGATGTTTTCAATTAACTTCCGAATGATGTGATAATTTAATGGTTTATTTAATTGACTCAGCCTTTCAAGGTTTTCATCATAAATTAATGTGGATTGATCCAATTGTACATATCGTCTTGCGCTGGCAATCATTGCTGTGCGATAGGAATAACGAATCCCTTCCAATGATTGTCCAAGCTTTCCAGCAAAGATAAAGATACGCTTGTCCAATTGCTGAGTTATATAATTTCTCAGCCGTTCTAACAGCCAAGATAATTGATCAAAATGATTTGGAAGATGTTTTTCTTCAAGCAGCACACCAAAACCTTCCTTTTCGATAGGATGGAAAAAAATATTTTCATCCTCAAAAAAATCAATCAATACTTTCATTATGCTTTCATCAATCATGTCGTTCTCTTTATGATCACCAGTATCAATAATTAGATAACAATTGAATTTATTTTCTGAACGTGTGATTTTAATTAATTCTTGTGGAGTAGGAGGTTCACCATTGATGATAATTCGTTGATAAAGATGATAATTCACAAAACGCTGGCTTACTTGTTCCTGTATTTTAGCTTGTGCCATAATAGTTGTTAAATCTAGCAGAACTGTTTCTAGTTCTTGCTTGTCAATCGGCTTTAAAATGAAATCAGTAACACCTAAACGAACTGCTTGTTGAGCGTATTCAAAATCGCTATAACCACTAATTATAATAAACTTAGGCACCTTTGAAGCTTGCTTTTTCACTTGTTGGATGAGCTTTAATCCATCAAATACAGGCATGCGGATATCTGTGAGAACAACATCAGGTTCTTGCTTTAGGATAATCTCTACTGCATCTTCTCCATTACTTGCCTCCCCAACGACCTGATAATTTATTTTCGACCAATCGATTAATGTCATAATCCCCTGTCTAACAAATTGTTCATCATCAACCAAGACAATTCGATTCAAGATACCTCTCTCCTTTTTGTAAGCGTCTCCAAATCATCTCTAGTTTTTTTCATTGTTGTCCATTTTATCATAAGACATATAAATTCTCGGTTTCAGTCTACACTTAATTCAATCATTGCACTAAGGTATCTGTCAAGAGGCTTTTATATAAACACACCCAACCATTATGTTGCTTAATAAACTTAATGGAGTTTTTTTAGCTACAAGTTGAAAGGGGCAGAGTCAACCAATTAATAACAGCAAGAAATCTAAGGCGTTTACCACCAAATGGCGATATACCTTAGATTCCTTTATCTCTGCTGTTTCAATTCTGTTCGCACTCCGGCATATTTGTGATAAGTTATCTCCGTTCCATCACATTAACCCCTATTCCCATACATAAAACACTCATCAGTAAAAGAACGGCCAATGGCTGGGTTAGGTCTGTTAAACCATGCCCGTACATCGTAATACCTTTTAAAGCCTCCATCGCATGCTTGACTGGAATTACTTCTGCAATAACGAGCAGCACCCGACTGTTCACTACTTCAAGCGGCCAATAAGCTCCGCCAAGCATGGCCATACTAACTGATATAATAGGAACAACGGCGCTTAATTGGGATGACTTCTTAACCAGACCGGTCAATAGCATACCTAGAGCTACAATGGCTAATGTATAACAAGCACAGATCAGTAATACCGCCGGCCAGTTACGACCAATGGTAAAGTCAAAGAAGAGTTCAAACATCAGAAACACCACACTTATCTGCAGCATCCCGATGAAAAAGGCAAAAAGTAAATGTCCCAGATAAACCTGCCATTTACGCACAGGGGACAAAATCAGTCGATCCCAGCTTCCGCGCTGTTTTTCTTCTGCTACTTCGCCCAAACTAAACACAATCGTATAGATGGCAAAGAACAATGTCATACCGAATAAGGCCTGCAATTGGTTATTGTATACAAACACCGCTTGTTCGGATTCACCCATCTGACCATCAACTACTATGGGCGGATTTTCTAAGGCTGCCGTAACCTGTGCTTTTTCTTCTTCACTAGTTAATCGGTCCATTTGTAATTTTTCCCAATAAACAGAGCGCAAATGATTATCAACTAAGCTTTGGTAAGGATTCTCCGTACTTCTGACAAAGGTATAGTGGTCATTTGATAATTGCAGACCGAAAGACACATCTCCCAGCACAATGGCCTCACGCATCTCCTCCAATTCCTCCTGATAGAAGCTAACACCTTCCATCTCTTTCAAGGCTTCATTGAGCTCTGCCTGTTCTGTTTCGCTTACCTCATCCGTAAAATACACAGGTATAGATAGTTGATCATCACCTAAATTGGCTCCGCCTATAAAGAACACAAACATGGATGTCATGGCAATCATGACCAGAACCATAAACGGCCTCCGCCTTAAGCGCTGCCACTGTAATAAAAATATATCTTTCATGTTTGCAACCTCCTTTTTGGAAAGACCAATACACTAACAGCAAATAAAAGGGCAATAATGAAACTCAACCTGCCGATATACGGCAATAAATCAGCAAACGGCATACCTTGATTAGCAAGCATAAATATCTTCATCGTTATACCATTTGGTGTCCACTCTCCTAATATCTGAATAATACTTGGAAAAATAGCCGCTGGAAAAAAACTCCCCCCTAAAAAGGACAAAATGGTCACCAGCCCAATCGAAAATATTTCCTGCAAGGATTGTCCCTCAAAACGAACAGTCAATGCAATCAACAAGCTTGCAAGTGCCCCAACAGCCAGCCCATACATTAATATAGTCAAGAACATATACAGAAGAATAGTTGTTTCGAAAGGCTGAAAGGTTCTTAGAACAAGTGAGCTTACCCCTAATAGTAAGCAAACCTGTATCCATACTAAAACAATGACAGCCAGTACCTTTCCTATTAAATAAGTTAAAGGGTGCTTACCGCTTAATAAGATACGATTGACAACTTTTTGATTTAATTCATTATGTGTCTTCGCCGCCATCGTTGAAGCGATAAATAAGGCAAACATTGCTGCCATCCCTAATGTGTAGTATTCCATCGAAGAAATCGGTTCTCTATCCATTACGGTTTCTTGTCTGCTTATTTCCTCCATATCAATAACAGGCAGCTCATCCATCAGCACCTGTGAAAAGGCATTGTTCACATTCATCGTGTTGGCAAACTGTTCTATAATCGTCTGAAAAATATCTCCTGCCATATGGTTATCTTCTGACTTGGTAACGGTCAATGTACTCTGCACGTTCACTCCCAGCAGCATATTCTGCAGTGACTCGTACGTAAAGGTTTCCGGAATGATCATTACAGCTTCTACTTCCTGATCTTCCAGTGCCTGATTTGCTTCCTCCTCTGTCATCATCGTTACTGTTAACACATCACTTAAATCCTCTTCCATTACTTCCAGCAGAATAGATTTAGGTGCCAGCTCTTGAGCAATTCCGCTTAATTCCATCGGTAAAGAGGCTGCTTCGATATCTTCTTGTATTCGTTCTATCCCTGCTCGTTCATCATCTTGATCCACAACAGCTACGTCTAATTCCACGCTGGGATCATTCATAAACCCTCCTAGCGCAAAACCAAGAATAGTGATTAAAATGAACGGCATTAACAAGATCACAAGCAGCTCTGTAGGATCTCTCCAGAGCAATTTCATATCTTTGATCCAAAAGTCAAACATCCGGCTCCCTCCTAATCTCGTAATTTACGCCCTGTCAGATGCAGGAATACATCTTCTAATGACGGAATGGTAATATTGATGCCATTCACCATCACATCGTGTTCTTCCGCCATTCGAAAAATAGCTGTCAACGGGCGGCTATCCTTGGAAATAATCAACGTTAATCCTTTTTCGTTTGTTGTTACTTTCAAGATGTCGTTGTGTTCTGTTAGCGCCTCTTGAAAAGCCTTTGATGGTTTATCTAAACCTAATTGAATCGTTTCCTCTGATGATAGTATACTAATCAGTTCAGCCTTGGAGCCTGTTGCGATCACCTTGCCATGATCCATAATATAAATCCGGTCACAGAGCCGCTCGACTTCTTCCATGTAATGGGAGGTATATAGCACTGTCATCCCTTTTTCTTCTTTCAATTGCTTCACCATATCTAAAATATAACTTCTTGATTGAGGGTCAATTCCCACTGTTGGCTCATCCATAATAATAATCTCTGGTTCATGCAGGAGGGCAACAGCAATATTAATCCGGCGCTGCATTCCTCCCGAGTACTTCTGCACTTGTTCCTTTTGCCGGTTAGCCAAGCCTACCAATTCCAATACTTCCTGTGCCCGTGCCTCTAATTTTTTACCGCGAATACCGTAAATTTTGCCAAAAAATTTCACATTTTCATAAGCAGATAACTCTTTATACAGTGCAATTTCCTGAGGAACAACACCAAGAATCGGCCTGATGTTATTCGGTGATTTCAAGATATCTTCGCCATTCCACATCACCGTTCCTGAGGTTGGCTTGAGCAAGGTCGAGATCATGGAAATAAGCGTTGATTTCCCAGCACCATTAGGACCAAGCAGACCTACTGATTCTCCTTGTTTTAAATAGAAATTGACATCATCTACTGCCGTTGTTTTCTTATATACTTTGCGTAATGACGTTGTTTCTAACATATACACCCACTCCTTAACCTATTGATTTCAATTCCACTCCCATTTATAACAATGAACTAATTAAAATATACGTGAAAAAGGACAGTGCCAACACTGCCCTTCGTCATTATTTTTTACCAAAACCATGACTTCCGACATATATGCCTTTCTAAAACGGATTAGCTTGGCACAAACCATCCATATCCATTCAAAGCCAACGACTCCAGCACACACCCTATTTTACACATAATCATTCTGAATCGCATAAATAGCCAACTGAGTCCGATCTCGCAAGGCTAATTTATCCAACAACTGGCTGATATGATTTTTTACCGTACCAACAGAAAGGGCCAATTCCTCGGCCATTTCTTTGTTGCTTTTCCCCTCCCCAACAAGGCAGAGGATATCGGTCTCCCGCTTGGTCAAATGGATTAAAGCCGACTGCTTCGGCTTGTTTCTTTCTAACAAATGAGGCACCACTTTCCTGGCTACATCGCTCGGTAGCTGCAATCCACCAGCCAAACACTCTTTTATAGACTGGATAAGATGGCTGGCATCAGCATCCTTTAGTAAATAACCACTTACCCCAATCTGTAAGGCTTCAATTGCGTACTGTTCATCATTGAAAGTCGTCAGCATCAATACCTTTGTCGATGGAAAACGCTGCAGCAGCTGTTTAGCTGCTTGGAGACCATCCATCTCCGGCATTCGAATATCCAATAAAGCTATATCGAAGTGATACAATTCTCTTAATTGAAGAGCCTCTTTCCCATCGCGCGCTTCCCCTTTCACATGAAAAGTCGGCTCTGTCTCTAGCATTAACTTAATACCTTGCCTGACAATAGCCTGATCCTCCGCAATCAAAATATCTGTCATTCTGTTTCCTCCTTTAATTGAAGCGTTCCACGCACAATAAACTGCTGTTGATAGACTCGAATCTCTAACTGTCCGCCTATTTGGGCGAGCCGCTCTCGCATCGATTGCAGTCCAAACCCCTCTTTTACTTCTTCGATATCATGGTCAATCGGATTGGTCACCTCAAAGCGAAAATAAGTCAGGCCAGGAGCCTCCAGTACTATCTCCGCTTCCCGGCCATTACTATGCCGCATTACATTCGTCAGCGCCTCTTGAATAGCTCGATAAATAACACTCGCCTGTTCAGGTGTCAGCACAACTGACAGGGCATTTTGTCTCATAGAAAAGGTAATCGACACATATTGTTCAGCCTCTAGTTTTCGAATTAAATGGATAATGGCCGCCATCCCTGTTGTATGATCCTCACGAAGCGCCCTTACTGCCTTGCGCGTTTCCGCTAGGCTTTCTTGTGCCAATTCTTTAAGTTCGTCTAATGGAGCTTGGTTATCTCGCAGCCGTAATATTTCTATCTTCATCAATAAATTGGTCAATGTATGACCTACTCGATCATGAATTTCGCGACCGATCGAAACCCGTTCCTCTTGCCGTGCATGTTGATCTCTTGTCACAGAATCACGCTTCATATTACGGTATGTTTGCAGTAAAGCCTGATAACGCACCTCTAAATCCTCTATCCGTTCATGATTATTCTGGTAAAAATAGGCCGCTGCATATACAGAAACTGCAACTACTATCATTAAAAATAGAAATGTCGGATTCATGGAGGAATAAACCAGCAATAGAAAAGAAACTAATAAGGTACTTACCAATATGTATACTGATTTAGAACGAATCTGATGAACAATAGCAACTAATGCAAAGCCATACATTATAATCACAAAAGGGTTAATGTCCTTCTCCAACGGCAGACAGAAGGTGATCGTGATCACAACAATTAACCCGTACCACAACCACGGATACAGCCTGGCAGCAATCGAGGTAAAAAAGAAAATAGAAAAAAAGACCGCAGCACCCATAAACAAATACGTCAGGTTTCCGCTATGATAACCGACGTCATACCAAATTGCACCGCACCAAGCACAAAGCCATAACAGCAACCACATCCAGAATACCAATCCCCAAAACCCTCCTTCTTACTCGTTACCTTTAATATATCATACCTGTTCATGAATACTCCCATCACTTAACTTCTCCCAAAATTTGAAATGGGGGTTTCTGGGGTGTCGACTTTCAAGATGACGATTAACCACCAGTGGAGTTGACACATTGGTGTGCTGAAAACACCAACCCAACTCCGCTATCCCATTTTGGGATTACTTTTATTGTACAACCAAAGATGCCGGTCTCCGTAAAGCCTCCATACTGGAAAAACTGGGATGAAACGCCTCTTTAAAAACTTTCCGCATGATATTTGCGGCTCCATTTACATCTGCGTTGATGCGCTCCCTGTTTTTCGATAGGTAAAGGCCACGTTTGATACGCTCCCTGAAAATATGTCTTTTTTATGGGGTTGGCCATAAACAGGGATTTCATCGTTATCAAGAAAGCTAGCCTTCGACGTATAAGATTCTTCTGTCCACATCACGGTTATCCCATGTTTCTCTGCTTTGTATGTGATCATTTGAATAAGCAGGCTGTGCAGGATGACTGTAAAGGACTGGTTATTCCTTTTCCCCATTGTCGATTGTTGTTTCCACGTTTTATTTTAACCGATAATGATGGTATCAATGTCCTCTTCCAAAGCAATTTTCATAATTTGAAAACTAGCTTTATGAAAGAGATCTTTGATTTGAAGAAATCGCTTTTGGCTGATTTTCTCCAAACGTTTGGATGTAAAGAGGCCCTCGTTTGCCTGTATTCCTTGTCGAAGGATGCCCGTATAATTAGCTTTTAGCTGATTATATCGTTGATTGACAGATTTGATATTTTTGCCCTTCACTAAAATTGGCCTTTTGCCCGTATCGTGACAATGGTTGCAAGATTATCCATACCTAAATCAACAGACAAATAACGGTTCTTGGATTCTTTTCTCTCTGCTTCTGCAGGGAACTTGAAAAACTAATTCCACGACATAGTGGCCATACTTTGGAACTACCCGAACCTGCTTGAGCTTTCCTTCTGAATACCCCAATTTCCCAATATTCAGACGCGCTTTTGTTTGAGGAAACTTTAAGAATTTATTTGCTTTTATGACAAAATCCTGGTTTGAAAAGAATATTTCTTTTTCTTTAGAACGACAATATGACGGTATGTTGGGACGAGCTTTAAATGTTGCAGGGTTCTTTTTATATTCCTGCAAACTTCCATAAAAGGATTTCCAATTTTGAAAGACCGTTGTCATGATGCCTTGACTCGATTGGATTGGTAAGGACTGATAATCAGTCTGTTTCATCGATTGTTAACAACTTTTTAGTGACAGTTTTTATTGTACTTATGTGATTGGGAATTTCTTTAGATTTCCTTAACGGCTAAAAGTTGAAATATTAAAATCACCAATTCAGCTCCCACCTGAAATTCTATGGAATTTTTGAAGAAGGAGTCCTCTTGGCTAAAATGATAGATGAAGGAGTAAAACCAGCAATAAAGCGGCAGTCATTTAAAAGTACACAGTAAGTCGAACAAATTATTCGCTTCCTGCACGCAAATATTTTATACTTATTGAAAACGTTTTACTCATCTATTATAAAAAGGAGTGTGTGCTCATGCGTTATCGTCGTTTAGGTAACACAGGTTTAAAAGTTAGTGAAATCAGTTTAGGCAGCTGGCTTACATATGGGGGATATGTCGAAGAGCAGAAAGCAGCTGCTGCTATTGATAAGGCCTATGATTTAGGAATTAATTTTTTTGATACCGCCAATGTCTATATGCGTGGAGAAGCAGAGAAGATCGTCGGGAAAGCATTGCGCAAATATCCCCGCCATTCTTACGTATTAGCAACAAAAGTGTTTGGTAAAATGGGAGACGGACCAAATGACCAAGGGCTTTCCCGCAAACATATTATCGAGCAATGTGAAGCCAGCCTGCAGCGTTTAGGCCTGGATTATGTCGATATCTACTATTGTCATCGTTACCACCCTGATACCCCTCTTGAAGAGACATTACGGGCAATGGATGATCTTGTCCGCCAAGGCAAAGTACTCTATATCGGAGTCAGCGAATGGACTGCCGAACAAATCTCAGAAGCTGCCCATATTGCCGACAAACGCCTGTTAGACCGCATTGTTGTCAATCAGCCCAACTACAGCATGCTTCATCGTTATATCGAGAAAGAAGTTATCCCGGTCAGTGAGAAGCATGGAGTCGGGCAAGTCGTATATTCTCCATTGGCCCAAGGCGTTCTAACCGGAAAATACAAAAAAGGACAGGATATTCCTGCCAACAGCCGTGCAGCACAAAAGAACCTAGACTTATCCAAATTATTAACGGTCCAAAACCTGGAACGTGTGGAGGCACTAAACGCCGTTGCCGCAAATGAAGGATTATCCCTTTCTCAATTAGCATTGGCTTGGATTTTACGTCAGCCTAATGTTGCCAGTGCATTAATAGGAGCCAGTAAACCAGAACAAATTGAAGAGAATATTGCTGCTTCCGGCACCAAATTATCACAAGATACGCTTGCTAAGATAGAAGGCATCCTAGACAATTAAATTTAGTCCAATAAGCCAAAAGCCGAAATTAGCAGATTAGTCGGCTTTTGGCTTTCTGTTTTTTCTAATAATCCATACACCCACCCCCACAAACAGCGGGGCCGCGATCAGCAGACCACTTGTAAAACGTAATGACTGTGGAGAGGGTTGACTGTAAGCAGTAATCTCTGCATTGCAGACGACCCGTTGTGGAAAACTTTGGCTGGTAAAGACGATATCTGATTCCTCTTCCTGAAAAAGCGTTATTTCTATCCCTTCTTGGTTGTAGCAGGAAATACTGAGATCATTTGTCCGATAGGTGACATAATTCGCCCGATCTCCTATTCGAAATTCTTCCCCTGCTTGAAAACGATCCAATTCTACCGGATCCCCTGACCTTACGTAAAAAAAAGCAAAAGGAGCTACAATAAGTCCCATTAATATACAGCTCACACCAAATAAGAAAGCTGCTTTTTTTATATTCTTCAATTCCGTCGTCTCCCTTGTCTTAAACTATTTCCTTCTTTTACGTCATACAGCCATCATTTGTTTCATTTTCTATCCATTTATCAACATTCAAATTAGCTCCTTCTTTGTATTTCACTCCATATAAAGAGGAACAAAGTGTAAAAAGTCCTTTTTTCTTATAAAACCAAGTAGTTTACTATTTATTTTGTATTAATTTAACAAAAAACCAACAAAACGTATTGACATTATCAACTAAAGTGTATAACATATAGATAAATATTTCTTAGTCATATTCTTATCCAGAGAGGTGGAGGGGCAGGCCCTGTGAAACCTCGGCAGCAGGTTAATTATTTAACACTGTGCCAATTCCTGCGGGAGTGCATATATTGAGGTTAAACACGCACTACTAGTCTTACATTAATAATGGACCCGAACGATAAGAAGGAATAACAGATAGATGATATCTTGCCTGCCTTCTTAATCTGCTGATCGATTAAGAAGTTTTTTATAAGAGGTTGTTCGCACTATAACGATATAGCATATCACAGCTTAATATAATGATAGAAATAAAGCGCAGGCTTCCGCCGTAAAGGCTTGGCGTCAAGTCACGTTTTTCTAAATAAAAGGAGGAGTACGCTTGATTACTTTTGATAACTTTTATGACAGCCCTCTAAATCAAGAAACATACGAGGAAAACGATCCTGTGAAAGGGGCGGGGAAAATCCTCGAATGGGCTTATCAAACCTATAACGACTCCCTTGTCTATGCGTGTAGTTTCGGTGCTGAAAGCATGGTGTTAATCGACTTAATTGCTAAAACCAAAGCAAATGCCAAGCTAGTGTTTTTAGATACAGGTCTGCATTTCCAAGAAACGTATGACCTGATCGACGAAGTCAAAGAACGCTACCCGGATTTAGAAATTGAAATGAAACAGCCAGAATTAACAGTAGATGAACAACGGGAACAATATGGTGCCGCCTTATGGTCAAAAAACCCGGATCAATGCTGTTATATCAGGAAAATAAAGCCATTAGAAGAAGCGTTAAGCGGGGCAACCGCATGGATTTCCGGTTTAAGAAGAGAACAGTCGCCAACAAGAGCCAATACGGATTATATTAATAAAGATGAACGTTTTCAATCGATAAAAGTTTGTCCTTTGATTCACTGGACTTGGGATGATATTTGGGACTATATCAAGGAGCATCAATTACCTTATAACAGCTTGCACGATCAGAATTACCCAAGTATTGGCTGTATTCCTTGTACTTCACCAGTAACTAATGCAGGAGATGAACGTTCTGGCAGATGGGCTAATTTTAAGAAGACTGAATGCGGATTACACACAACACCAACGGCAAAGTGATTTTTTTTACATCCATAACTAAGTAAATCTATCGGATTAATATTAATGAGGTGAAACTATTGACTTTACAAGTGATAAACTCTCCATTTGACCAGAAGCAAACTGAAATTTTAAACCAACTTTTGCCCACTTTGACAGAAACACAAAAAACATGGCTGGCAGGATATTTAGCAGCTTCCCAAAGTGTGGCAGCTGCTGCGCCTGCCGCTACAACAGCACCAGTTCCGGCAGCTGCAACAACAGAAGCTGTTGCTGCCAGAACAGTAACTATTTTATTCGGATCAGAAACAGGAAACTGCCAAGCACTTGCAGAGCAGTTATCTAGCAAACTCGAAGCTATTCAGCGCAAAGTTACTGTTTCAAGCATGGATGACTTTAAAGCAAAGAAGTTGAAAGAAGCGGAAGATCTGTTGATTATTACCGCGACACACGGCGAAGGCGATCCACCGGATAACGCCATTGAATTCCATGAGTTTCTACATGGACGCAAGGCGCCTAAACTAGAAGGAACTAATTTTGCTGTATTGTCACTTGGTGATGAATCTTATGAACATTTCTGCCAGACAGGAAAAGACTTTGACAAACGTCTGGAGGAATTAGGCGCAAGCCGCATCCACCCTCGTGTGGATTGCGACGTTGATTATGAAGAATTAGCGGAAGAATGGATTACTGGAGTTGTCAGCTATTTAGAAAAAGAATCGGGTACAAGTGCGGAACAACAAGCTGTACCCACTTCACCAGCAGAACAGCCTATTTATTCGAAGAGTAATCCCTATACGGCCGAAGTACTAGATAACATTGTCCTAAGCGGTAAAGGTTCTAATAAGGAAACCCGTCATATTGAACTCTCATTGGAAGGCTCCAATTTGCAGTTCGAACCTGGAGACTGTCTAGCCATTTATCCAAAAAATGAACCAGCTTTAGTCAAGCAAGTCATTGAAGCTTTGAACTGGAACCCTGAACAAACGATTCCGATTAATAAGCAAGGAGAAATCCGTTCTATTCAGGAAGCATTGACATCCATTTTTGAGATTACGAGATTAACGAAAAGCCAGTTAGAAAAAGCCGCAGCACATTTCAACAATGAAGCATTACATCAGCTAATTACCGATCAGGAAGCAATGAAAGCTTACTTAGATGGTCATGACTGGCTTGATCTTATTACAGAATATCCGCCTGAATCACTGGATCCAACCAATATTATGCATATATTAAGAAAAATACCAGCACGCCAGTATTCGATCTCAAGCAGTTACAAAGCCAATCCTGATGAAGTGCATTTAACAATTGCTACCGTAAGATATCATACATTCGGCCGCGACCGCAGCGGTGTATGCTCCGGTGAAATTGCCGACCGCATTCAGCCAGGTGATCAGCTAAGTGTCTATATCCATAAGAATCCGAATTTCAAATTCCCAGTTAATGAGGAAACACCAATTATTATGATTGGACCAGGCACAGGAGTAGCGCCATTCAGAGGCTATATCGAAGAACGAGAAGAACTGGAACTGAAAGGAAAGACTTGGCTGTTCTTCGGAGATCAGCACTTCCGATCCGATTTCCTCTATCAAGTTGACTGGCAAAGATGGCTGAAACAAGGCTATCTCACCAAAATGGATGTGGCCTTCTCTCGTGATCAGGCAGAGAAGATTTATGTGCAGCAGCGCATGTATGAAAAATCAAAAGAACTATTCGAATGGATAGAAGCCGGCGCACATATCTATGTATGCGGCGACGAGAAATATATGGCGAAAGACGTCCACCATACATTAGAAGCCATCGTTGCCCAAGAAGGAAATAAGACAGAAGCCGAAGCAAAAGCATATGTCGCACAGTTGAAAAAAGATAAAAGATACCAGCGAGATGTCTATTAGAGGTTGTTCAAAAAGCCCAATAAAAATGACACAGCGAATTTCTGCGTTGGCTTGCTTTTCCGCTACTCACGTATTAAAAGCATACGTTCCGTTGCTCAAAGCTACGCCGCCTTGAACTTCTTGCCTTTTTATCGACCTTTTTGAACACACACTATTAAGGGGGAAAATATACTATGGCAGATCAGCCCAAACTAGATCCGATCGAGAAACTAAAAGAAGACAGTAATTATTTACGCGGAACGATTAAGGAAGGATTAGCAGATCCAATTACTGCCTCTATTTCCGATGATGATACCAAACTATTAAAATTCCATGGCAGCTACCAACAGGATGATCGTGATATCCGTGATGAACGCCGTAAACAAAAGTTAGAGCCTGCCTATCAATTCATGTTACGGATTGCCATTCCCGGCGGTGCTACGACCCCTAAGCAATGGCTGGCCGTTGATCAGCTCTCACAAAAATATGGCGATAACACAATTAAGCTGACCACCCGCCAAGCCTATCAGCTTCACGGCATATTAAAATGGAACCTGAAAGAAACCATTAAAACCATCAATGAGGAAGCAATGACCACGATCGCTGCTTGCGGAGATGTGAACCGTAATGTGATGTCCAATCCGAACCCTTACCAATCTGACATCCATCAAGAGGTGCAAGATTGGGCACAGCAGATTAGTGATCATCTCTCACCTAGGACAGGTGCCTACCATGAACTGTGGCTAGATCAAGAGAAAATCACAGATTCTAAGGAGGAAACCGAACCGATTTATGGAAAAACCTATTTACCTCGTAAATTTAAGATCGGGATCGCTGTCCCTCCTTCCAACGATGTAGATATCTTCTCACAAGATATTGGCTTAATCGCTATCGTGGAAGACGATGAATTAAAAGGCTTTAACGTCGTAGTTGGCGGCGGTATGGGATCTACACATGGTGATACAGCAACTTATCCGCAATTAGGCAGGGTTGCAGGTTATGCACCTAAAGATAAGATTGTGGATGTCACAGAGAAAATCGTTACTATTCAACGAGATTACGGAAATCGCTCTAATCGAAAAAATGCTCGTTTTAAATATACGATTGACCGCTATGGTCTGGATTGGTTTAAGGAAGAAATCGCGAACCGTCTGGGCTATGCCTTAGAAGAAGCGAAACCTTACCACTTTGACCATAATGGTGACCGCTATGGCTGGGTAAAAGGGAATCGCAGATGGCACTTTACTCTTTTTGTCCAGAATGGAAGAGTAAGAGATACAGAAGACTATCAATTAATGACTGCCTTACGGGAAATTGCCAAAATCCATACTGGTGAGTTTCGCTTAACACCTAATCAGAACTTAGTTATCGCGAATGTTACACCACAAAAAAAGAAAAAAATAGAAGAAATCATTGCCGCATATGGCATAACTGATGGCAAACATTATTCTGGTTTACGCCGTAATTCGATGGCCTGCGTGGCATTTCCTACTTGCGGCTTGGCCATGGCAGAATCAGAGCGTTACCTCCCCTCTCTTGTCGATAAAATAGAAGGATTATTAGAAGCAGAGGGACTCAAAGAAGAAGAAATCGTCATCCGTATGACAGGTTGTCCGAATGGCTGTGCTCGACCAGCACTTGCAGAAATCGGTTTTATCGGAAAGGCACCCGGCAAGTATAACTTCTATTTAGGCGGGAGTTTTACGGGAGATCGATTAAACCAGCTATACCGTGAAAATATAGGTGAAGAAGAGATTTTGTCTCATTTAAAAGAGATTTTCCATGATTTTGTTACTAACCGACAAAATCAAGAACGCTTTGGCGACTTTGTCGTCCGCCAGGGCTATGTAGATGAAGTATATGACGGCCGAAAGTTTCATAAACAGTAGGAGGGGACAAATCATGACAGTTATTCAAGAAAAGGTACAAGAAACCATTACTGCCCATGGCGGTACATTAATTAATCGTGAAGCAAAAGGAGCGGAAAGAGAACGACTGTTGGAGCAAGCAGCCTCTTATCCGAAACTAACTATTAATGAATGGAGTATTTCTGACTTAGAGCTAATCGGTATTGGCGGATTTAGTCCATTAAAAGGCTTTCTTGGCGAAAAGGATTACCAAGCTGTTGTCAATGACTTACATCTAGCAGATGGTACAATCTGGAGTATTCCAATTAACCTCGCCGTCACAGAAGCAGAAGCCAACAGCCTGACTATCGGAGACCAAGTAGCCTTATACGGTGAAGACGGTATTTTATATGGAACATTGCAGTTAGAAGAGAAATATTATTATGATAAATTAAAAGAAGCACAATCTGTATACGGAACAACAGAGGATGCCCACCCAGGTGTAAAAAAGTTATACGAGAAAGGTAATGTTTATTTAGCAGGTCCGATCACATTGCTAAACCGACCTGATCACAGCCAGTTTGAGGATTTTTATCTTGATCCAGTGGAAACACGGCAATTATTTCAAGATCTAGGCTGGAAAACGGTGGTCGGTTTCCAAACAAGAAATCCAGTCCATCGTGCCCATGAATACATTCAGAAAATTGCTCTGGAATCAGTCGATGGTTTACTATTGAATCCGCTTGTTGGAGAAACCAAATCTGACGATATCTCTGCGGAAATTAGAATGGAAAGCTATCAAGTCATTCTCAAACATTACTACCCTGCAGACCGTACCCGCCTGGTTATCTATCCAGCAGCTATGCGTTATGCAGGTCCGCGTGAGGCCATCCTGCATGCCCTTGTTCGTAAAAATTACGGCTGTACACACTTTATTGTCGGGCGTGATCATGCCGGTGTCGGGGATTATTATGGCACTTATGAAGCACAGGAACTTATCTCTGAATATGAGTCAGAACTAGGTATCCAAATATTCAAGTTTGAACATGCATTCTTTTGCAAAAAGTGTGAAAACATGGCGACACAAAAAACATGTCCACACGATAAATCTGAACATGTTCATTTGAGCGGAACAAAAGTAAGAGAAAAACTTCGTGCGGGAGAACCCTTACCAAGACAATTCTCTCGCCCAGAAGTGGCAGAAGTGCTCATAAAAGGATTAAAAGTGCGTGATTAACCTCTAAAAGGGAGTAATTAATATGACAACCAACAACATCGTATGGCATGATTCTGTTGTGACCAAACAAGACCGTAAAGAACAAAATAACCACCACAGTCCTGTACTATGGTTTACAGGGCTGTCCGGTTCTGGTAAGTCAACTATTACAGTAGCCTTAGAAAAGGCATTATTTGACCGTGGAATCCGTTCGTATCGCCTGGATGGGGACAATATTCGTCACGGCTTAAATAATAACCTAGGCTTCAGTCCGGAAGATCGTAAAGAAAATATCCGCCGCATTGGCGAAGTGTCTAAACTTCTAAATGACGCCGGGCTCATTACTTTAACTGCCTTCATCTCTCCGTACAAGGAAGATCGTGATAATGTACGTCAAATTCTGAATGACGGTGAATTTATTGAGATTTATGTGAAATGCAGTTTAGATGGTTGTGAAGCACGAGATCCTAAAGGACTATACCAGAAAGCTCGTGCAGGGGAAATCAAAGGCTTTACCGGAGTCGATGCCCCGTATGAAGAACCAGAAACACCTGAATTAGTGATCGACACGGAACAGCAAAGCCTGGAAGAATCTGTTCAAACTATTTTGAACTATTTGGAAAGCAAACAATTCATTTCACCGGTCAAGTGAGATCGTTTTTCTTAATACTAAATGGAGAAACATGTTATACAAGAATAAAACAACTATTCTTGTATAACATGTTTTTTACGTGCCATTCAATCGCCCTTACAGTAATGGAAGCTAATCATCCCCCTACCATCAACTAAAAAGCACGCTCCCCTAGTTCAAAATAACTACACATCAAAAAAAGATAAAATAATCTCTTTATTCCCTTATTTCCATTTTGCACAACAAATTTCACAGTAATATTACAATTATGCTACAATTCTATGTCATATCTATTAAAATTCAACAAAAAAAGTTATAATAAGAGAGTCTATTTCTAATCAATGACTAAACTAACTAACTCACAAGTAAAACTTTAGCACTAAATTTCATACTACATATACCATTCACAAATTACAGAAGGAGGGTTTTTTAATTGAAAAATAAGAAAATGATTCTATCAGTCACAGCAACAGCTGCCATTGCTTCTTCATTGTTCGCAGCTAATGAAGCAGAAGCAGCCAACCACACGGTAAAGAGAGGGGATTCACTGTGGAGCATTGCACAGAAATATGGTACTAGTGTATCTTCTCTTAAATCTATTAATAACCTAAACTCGGATCTTATTCACCCTAACCAAGTCATCCGAACTACCAAATCGTCTAGTTCCAGCTCTTCTAACAACTCTAATTCTAGCAGCAGTAATAGCAGTTCTGGCCAAACTACATATACGGTAAAACGAGGGGATACCCTAAGCGGCATCGCTTCTAGACATAATACTTCTGTCCAGAATTTAATGAAATGGAACAACTTAAGCACAACATTAATTTATCCAGGGAATAAATTTGTAGTCAGCAAGAATGGATCTTCCAGCAATTCTAGCAATAATAATTCTAGTAATAACAGCTCAAGCAGCAATTCTAGCAATAGTTCTAGCAACAATTCTTCTGCTACTACACATACCGTAAAATCAGGAGAGACTCTTTCACACATCGCCATTCGTTATGGAGTGTCTGTATCTAAATTACAACAATGGAATAATTTAAATTCTCATATTATCTTAGTAGGTCAGAAATTGAGCATTGGTTCTTCATCTAATTCTTCTAGTGCTGGATCCAAGCCTGCAAGTAATAACAGTGGCAGCAGCAATGCCAAGGAACAAGCACCTTCTGATGTAAGTTATAATGTCAATACGTTGATCAGCTCAGCCAAAGCACAACAAGGGAAGCCATATGTATGGGGCGGCTCTACAACAAGTGGTTTTGATTGCAGCGGCTTTATTTACTACGCCTATAACCAAGCAGGTATGAGTATGAGCCGTACATCAAGTGTTGGTTATTATAACCGCTCTTATGAAGTCAATTCACCAAAAGTCGGCGATCTTGTCTTTTTCGCTGGAACCTATCAACCTGGTATTTCCCACTTAGGAATTTACCTTGGAAATAACCAGTTTATTCATGCAGGATCCAAAGGTGTAGAAATTAGCTCATTAGATAATTCTTATTGGAAGAAACACTTCGATAGCTTCAAACGCTTTTATTAATTATTTATTTATAACTCCACTAAAGAAACATCCGCATGATAAGACGCTGTTTCAGCAGTTGTCATGCGGATGTTTTTGATAGATTACTCCCACATTATTGCTGTCACCTCCCTCTTCAACCTTCCTTTATATAGGTATAAAGATTCACACCATTTCATAAAAAACACATCCATATAACTACACTCGTCCTTTTTATGCCCTTCAATATATTCATTTATTATCAAATATGGTAAAAATGGTGGATGCCGGGTAAATGGATGTGTTATCGTATGTTTTGTATGTAATTTTATCTTCTGCTTCCAAATAAATGAAAGCAGTAGGTAAAGATACACAGATTCGTAAACAGTTTTTTTTATTCATACAACTTAAGGAGGAGACTAGATTGGACGAACAAGTGCAACAAGAGGAAGTACAGAAAAGCAGCAAGAAATGGATTCCAATAGCTATTATTGCAGCTGTCGTTATTATCGCTGGTGTATTTATTGTGCAGGCTTTCGTACTTACCTCAGATAAAGAAGATTATTTCTTAGCTGAGAAAAACACCATCGATCAATACAAGGAAATTTATCAAGAACGATTCGAAGATGAGCTGGAATGGCTAGACCATGCCAAAAACAATGCAACAGAATCTAGTTTTGATATTTCAGCAGTGGTGGATGATATGAGTGTTCCAACAAATGTGGCTCAAATTATTAACAATTCCACTATCTCTATCAAAACCCAAATGGACAGGGAAAATGAGCAGGCTTCTGCTGCCCTATCTGCCAGTATTGCTGATTTTGAATTAGAAGGTATAGAGGGGTATATCAATAGTAATGATTTAATTATCGGCTTACCTTTCTTAGATGAATTTCTTCAATTGAATGGAGACGATATTGGCAAAACTCTAGCAGATATTGATCCTGCATCGTTTAGGGGAGAGGAAAATATTAATTTCCGTTCTATCCTTTTTGAAGAGAACGTATTACCTGAGGAAGATTTAGAATACTTACAAACAGAATTTGTCGAATATTTATATGACCAACTCCCAGATGATGCTTTTGATTCTGCTTCTGAAACAATCACCGTTAGCGGGGAAGAACTCAACACTGATAAGATTTCTTTCGTGTTAACAGAGGAACAGGTACAGACGATTTTAGGCGATTTATTTAGTAAAATGGCGGAGGACGATAGATTACAACAGGTTATTATCGACCAGCTTCTTCATGCCAACTATGTTAGTAATCTTGCAAGTGATGACGATATTGATATGCTGCTCGAGGAATTTAATACCAGTTTGCAAGAAGCGGCGGATAAAATCGATTCTTTACAATTGCCAAACGGATTTAATTCGATTATTTGGGTACATGATAATGTGATTGTACAGCGTGACCTAAATGCTGAAATCGCTAGTGACAAAAACGATGACAAAGCTGAAATAAGCTTTACCGGTTCTAACCTTATTTCAGAGCACACACAAACTATCGAATATGTCCTTCATGTGAAAGACCAATATTCCGATGAAACGATCGCAATCAATGGGGACCTATCTTATCAAGACGGGGAAATGAATGATAGCTACACGTTTTCTTCTGATAATTCCAGAGTTACCCTTGAAATGGCTAAATCCAATCAAGAAGACGGCAATACAGAATTTGAATACAGCTTAGGTTTGGAAGAAAATGAAGCACTGTTCCTTACTATCTATTGGACAGGAGACGCCACTTATGAAAGTGATCAAATGTCTGCTAACCATACGATTTATGCAGACGATGGAAGGTATGTTAATCAAGATGTCGCTTCTGTTTCTATCGCTGAAACAGGCACTACCATTAATGAAGTAGAAATGCCAAATACTGATCAAGTACGGAATTTAGGCGAAATGTCTGCTGAAGAGCTTATCGATTACTTTGAAAATGACGTAGCTCAACAGTTTGACACATGGTCTAATGAATTATTAGAATCAGATGCCTTCTCTGACCTGATGCCTAGTTATGGCCCTAGTATGGACCCTGGCTTCGATCCTGGATTCAATGATGATTTCAGTTCTGATTTTGACTTTGATCCAGAGCTTGACATGGACTATGAACTGGATTTTGATCCAGATGCAGAGATGCAGCCTGATTTCGATATGGAATGGACAGTGGAAGATGAAATTGAGCTAATAGAAGAAATGATCGAGGACTGGGAAGAACAGGATATGCCAGAGGAAATAATTGATGAACTAAGGAATGAATTAGAAACATTACAGAGCCAACAATAATGCAGCCTCAATATATAGGATAAATAAAGTAGGTGGATGCAATGCAATCTCTTAAACTAATAACTTTATTTATAAAGAACCACCTGGTTCAACTTGGGAGGAAGTGGATATCACTTCCTCTTCTTTTGCTGTCTCCAATTCTGCTTATAGGACTGCTTGCCTTTAGTCTGCTGTCCTTGACCGATATAGTGGAAAGTGAAACAATCGAAGTAGGACTGGTCAACCTTGATCAGTCAGAAGAAACAGAACTAATTGTTAATCTCTTAGCAGAATCTTCACAACTCGGCGAAGGCCTCCACATGAAACAGGTGACCGAAGCAGAAGGGATCGAAGGAATCGAGAATGATCAACTAAATTCCTATATCATTTTTCCAGCTGATTTCTTTCAAGCCTTATTAGATGGGCAGCGTTCCCAAGTCTCGATTATTGGTAATCCAGATCGCCCGCTTGAAAGTCAATTAGTCAATGAACTAATCGAAACCATTACACGGCATATTCGCGGTTCGCAAGCCAATATCCTGACTGTCAATGACTACGCCAAAGAATTAGATATGGACAGTGAAGCAAGGAATGATCTGTTATTTGACCAATTTATTGATTTTTTCTTTTATGTATTAGGAAGTAATCAAGTGGTGAACGAACAGGAAATTACCAATCATGCCACCGCCTCTCCTCTGCATTATTTTAGTCTGGCTGGCTGGTATACCCTGGTTACTATTTGGTTATTTACTGTATACACACAGTTACATCGAAACCATGATCAGCGCATGAAGGCACGGATGCAATTATACGGGGTTACCGAATTTCAGCAAGCCATTGCCACTATTGTTGTTACATTGCTTATTACCGTCGTCATGTCTGCCTTCACATTTTCGGGACTGCTCTACTTTTTAGAGGACTTGACATTAGTTAGCGAAAATTATGTGCGGATTGCCCTGCTTACGCTGCTGCATAGTATTATCTTTTTACAATGTTTACTTTTACTAGACTGGCTGGTGCCATCACAGAAGCTGACATTACTTGTCCACACTCTGTTTACTGGACTGGTTATTATATTCAGTGGAGCCATTGTGCCCATGATCTATTTTCCTGCTTATTTAGAACAACTGTTTCAGTTCAGCTTCGCCCATCAAGCCTTCTATTGGATAGAGCAAATCAGCCTGAATGGACGTTTTTATGCTGATTACCAAGCATTAGCCCTTACTATGCTGGCTGGCTTTGCACTGCTTGGAGTCATTTCCATTGTAAAGGGGCGGATGCAGCCATGAAAGAAATCCTCTCTACACGTCTGTTACTATGGAAGAAGCAATGGTTGAGTCTTGTCTGCTGGCTTCTGCTGCCTATTGCGATAACGATTGGCTTCCTTAGCACTGTAGAAACTGTTCAGGATGATTTTCAAGTACCGGTTGGAATTGTATTAGAAGATGATACGGAAGCAAGCCATGCCTTATTTGATGAGATAGCAGACTCTCCTCTCGTTTCTGCAACGATTTTAGGTGAAACAGAGGCCTTAAGAAAAGTAAAGCAGCATGAATTGGACAGTGTCTTTGTTATTCGCACCGGTTACGAAGAACAAATCCATATTGGGGAACGGCGGGATTTGTTGGAAGCCTATTATACCAATCGCTCCTTTGCTTACCGCCCTGTCAAAGAAATGATTGTGTCGATCATTCAGCAGGAAACAGGAAGAGTCAAAGCAGCAAATGCAGTAATAGCATTAGAACAGCAGCTGCAAGGCACCCAGAACTTGACTGTCGAGGAAGTGGTCGCAAAATCACGAGAAGTGCAGCAGGAACAAGATTTGTTAAGACATTCGTTTCGCTATCAAGGGCAAGCACAAGCAGAAGCGGGCGGTTTTATTCAATGGAACCCCTGGATGGTTTGGGCATTTGTCACTTTATTGATGACGATATTTGTATTTGATTGGGTCATAAAGGAGCAAAAAGCCAGTGTCTCCATTCGTTTTCCTTTTATGAAATACAGCTTTACCTTTTACATGCTGATCAATATTGCCATTTATGTTGCTGTTTTTTTCATCATTGATTTGGCTACCGCTGGATTGTTTTATGGATTATATCAGGAATCTGTTTCTATCTTGGCGCTATTGACGTTGCGCTTAATGCTTTGTTTATTTGCTTTTCTTTTGGTGTCGATTATCAGAAATGCCTATTTCAGTTATATCATCGCTATCCTATGGACACTTATCCTAGTCGCGTTGAGCGGAGCCATCCTGCCGTTTGGCAGCACGGAAACAGCTGCAGACTGGCTGCCTTATGTAAACCCACTCTATCGCTTTTTAACAGGGGAGCTAACGATCGGCTGGTTCATACTTTGTTTGATCGGGATGATTGTCTGGTATATCAGAGAGGAGAAGAAATATGCTTAAGGTAGAAGGATTACAGAAGCACTATCACCATAAGAAAATATTAGAAAATTTATCATTCAGCGCCCAACAAGGAGAAATCGTCGGACTTGTCGGAGAAAATGGAGCCGGGAAGTCCACCTTATTGAATATATTAGCTGCGACCTCAAAAGCAACCGCAGGTTCTATCTATTTCAATGATTGGGACTATAAAAAAGATAAGTCTCAAATTAGAAAGCATATTGGCTTTGTACCTCAGGATATCGCCGTTTGGAATCAGTTAACCGTTGAAGAAAATATGGTTTTTTTCGAAAAACTTTCATGGCAGAAAAAAAGCAAGGCCCAGCTTGAAAAAATCTGCTTAGATATGCGTCTTGACCGCTGGAAAGAACCAGTCAAGAACCTATCCGGCGGTATGCAGCGAAAATTAAATTTGGCGATTAGCTTGATTCATGACCCTTCCCTCTTATTACTTGATGAACCGACTGTAGGAATTGACTTGAAATCCCGTAAGGAAATCGGTGCCTACCTGCGCCGCCAAGCCACAGAAGGGAACAAACTGATTATCTACACTTCTCATGATATGGATGAGATTAAGGAGCTTTGTGACCGGGTACTGGTTATCGGAGAAGATTCCTTTTATTATGATCTGTTGAAAGAAGCTGGGAAAGAGGTAATGGTCGTATAGCTATGAGTTTCAGCTTGATCATCATTCGTTAAATATGATGAAAAAAGCTACTCCGCATATCACGGAGTAGCTTTTTCTGCTGTCTTTATTTTTTCTCAATCGGTTTTTTCCAAAGACCGAGTACTAAACATGAAATCACGGCACCGATAATGATTGCCAGCAAGTACATAACCCAATTACCCACTACTGCCGGAAAGGCGAAAATTCCGCCATGCGGCGCTTGTATACCAATGCCGAATAATAAGGTCAGTCCGCCAGCAATGGCCGAGCCAATTATAGACGCTGGCAATACCCGCCCTGGATCAGAAGCAGCAAATGGAATCGCACCTTCGGTAATAAAGAAGGATCCGAGGGCATAGTTTGTTTTACCGGCTTCTCGCTCTTCCTCAGTAAATTTATTTTTGAAGAAGGTAGTTGCCAAGGCGATCGCTAATGGTGGTACCATCCCGCCAGCCATTACAGCTGCATGTGGACCAAAGTTACCAGCATCGATCATAGCAATACCAAACGTAAAGGCGGTTTTGTTAATTGGACCACCCATATCAATTGCCATCATACCACCTAAGATAATTCCTAAGAACAGCACGTTCGCACCTGTCATACCACCTAACCAATCACTCATCACACGCATCAGCCAAGCAACCGGCTCAATAATAACAAAATACATTAATAGACCAGTAATTAAAATATTGAACACCGGATAAAATAGAATCGTCTTAATACCATCGAACGTCTTCGGCATTCCTGATAGTGCCTTCTTGACACCTAAAGCAACATACCCACCTAAGAAACCAGCAATTAAACCGCCTAAGAAACCGGCATCACCTGCTGTTGCCATAAAACCACCAATCATCGCCGGTGCAAACCCTGGACGATCAGCAATACTCATACCGATAAAACCGGCTAACACTGCAACCATCAGTGCAAGGGCATTTTCCCCGCCAATAGTGTTTAATGCTGCTGCAAATACATTGTATTCCGCACTTTCAGGATCGGCTGAATGAATCCCAAATAAGAAGGAAATGGCTACTAACAAACCACCGCCGACAACAAATGGGAGCATATTCGATACACCATTCATTAAGTGCTGATAGAAGCTAGATCGGTTGCCGCTGCTTGATCCAGAACCAGATCCTGAACCTTTTCCATCACTTTCAAATACTGGTACATCTCCACTCATAGCTGTATCAATTAATTCCTCTGTCTTACGAATTCCATCGGTTACACCACGGCGCAGCACTTTCTTACCAGCAAAACGATCCATTTCTACTTTTGTATCAGCCGCAATGATAATCGCTTTTGCCTTTTTGATCTCTTCGTCTGTCAAGCGATTCTTCACACCATCTGAACCATTTGTCTCTACCTTGATTGAAATTCCTTTTGCTTTTGCCTTATCCTTGAGGGCATCTGCTGCCATATAAGTATGGGCTATTCCTGTCGGACAACCCGTGACGGCAAGAAGTTCAATGCCGCTGTCTTCTGGGTTAGCTTCGGCTGCTGCCTTAGCCTCTGATTCATCCCTGCCTAGTTTTTCTTCTTCCTTCTGATCAATAATCTTCAGAATATCATCCTCTGTATTGGCCTCCATCAGCTGCTGACGGAAATCTTCATCAATCAATAACGTGGACAACCTGGATAATGTTTGAAGATGATCATTATTCGCGCCTTCACTAGCAGCAATCATAAAAAATAAATGAGCAGGCTGACCATCTAATGAATCATAATCAATTCCAGCTTGTGATCGGGCAAACGCAATAGCAGGCGTAGCTACCGCACTTGTCTTTGCGTGCGGGATCGCTACCGTTTCGCCAATTCCCGTACTTGTCTGATTTTCACGATCCCAAATAGCTTGTATAAATTGCTCTTTATCCTTCAGATAATTGCCTTTATCTAGTTGTTCAGCTAATTCATTAATAATCCCATCTTTAGACTGTGCCTTTGCATCTAAAATGATAATATTACGTCTTAATAGCTCGGTAATTTTCATTATTTATCCATCCTTTCTGATTAATATCGGTTTATTTGAACTTGCGGCAACAACGCCACTACTTCTTCTTTCGTACATAATGTCTTGGAGAAGGCTGTTGCACTGCCCGACGCAATCGCATATTGCGCTGCTTCTTGCGGATTGCCTGTCTGCTGTAATTTATAAATAAAACCGGCGACCGCTGAATCACCCGCACCTACAGAGTGAACTGCTTGACCAACTGGTGCTGTCAAACGAAATTCGCCGCCTTCCCCTACATAAATAGCGCCATCTTTCGCCATTGAAATTAATACGTGTTGAATCTTATTCTCCTGATGAAGACGTTTGGCTAAACGAACAATATCCTCTTCCCCATGTACCGTTTCCTCAAACAACTCTGCCAATTCATGATGATTCGGCTTAATAAAAGCCGGGCTTGCCTGAATGGCCTCCTTGAGCGGCAGACCGCTCGTATCCAAAATTGCCTTTACTCCCTGTTCATGCAAGTGGGCAACTATTTCACGATACGTATTCGGTGCCAAAGAAGCAGGCAGACTTCCCGCTAGGACAACCACATCTTCTTGATTTAACTGTTTAAATTTATCTAATAATTGCTGATAATCTGCTGGTTCAATCTGTGGCGACACACCGTTTACCTCTGTTTCCTCATTACCTGATTTCATTTTCAAATTTATCCGCGTATCTGCTTGCAATTGGACAAAATCATGCGAAATGCCTGTTTCTGTTAAGTAATCGGTAATAAACTTGCCGGTAAAGCCTCCAACAAACCCTAATGCTGTACTTTCCCCACCGAGCCTTTGCAATACTCTGGAAACATTAATTCCTTTACCGCCAGCTTCCTTGTAATCTGCTTTACTTCTGTTTAAACCGCCTGCCGTAAACTGATCGACTTGCACAACATAATCAATCGCTGGATTTAGTGTAACCGTATAAATCATAGTGATACCACCTCCAAAGACGTATATTTTCGTAAAGCATCTTGCTGTTCTTCTGATATATGGTTCGTTGTAACAATGCTGACTTCTGATAAATCGCCTACATTTGCAAAAGATATCTCTCCGAATTTGGAGGAGTCTGCCAGTACATAAGCTGCCAGTGATTGATCTATTGCTGCACGTTTCACACTTGCTTCTTCCGGATCTGGTGTCGTTAACCCTTGTTCCAGATGGATACCATTCATACCTAGAAAACATTTATCAAATCGGTATTCTCGAACAGATTCGACTGCCTTTGTACCAGTAAGTGCGGCTGTACCCTGCTTTGCTTTACCGGCAATCACATAAGTATCAATACCTTGTTCAATTAACAGCTGCACATGCGGAATACCATTGGTGACGACCACAACCGACTTATCTTGTAAAAAAGGGATCATCGCTAATGATGACGATCCTGCATCTAAATAAATGGAGTCTCCTGTTTCTATAAACGAAGCTGCTTTTTTGGCAATTGCCTGCTTTTCCTCATAATTTTTAGTCTGTTTCTCCAGAAAAGTAGGTTCTTCTCTTTTTTTCTTTATTAACGAAGCACCACCATGAACACGTTTGATATATTGTTTCCTCTCCAGTTCTGTTAAATCTCTGCGGATCGTTGATTCGGAGGCTTGTGTTAACTCACAAATGTCTTTAACCTTTACGACTTCTTGTTCTTTCAGCAAAGACAAAATCAATTCTTGCCTCTCAATCGTTAGCACTGTGATCATTCCTTTTTTATAGAAGTTGTTCAAAAAGTCCAACAAAAATGACGCATCGAATTTCTGCGTTGACTTGCTTTTCCGTTACTCACGTATTTAAAAGCATACGTTCCGTTACTCCAAACTGCCCCTTGAACTTTCGACGTACAGGATGTACTAGTATCGGTGTTGCAACACGATGTTGCGAACTTAACCGATGATGGTCCTTTTTATCGGCCTTTTGAACACACACTTATAGTTATTAATCGCTTACACATAGTATATAATGGAAAATAATCAATGTCAATCACAAAAAATCAAAATCAATCAAAATCAGTCATTTAACTTTATTTGAATGTATTAGAGGAAAGTCAAATTACTGCCCTAATACTTCACACCTTGATAAAGGAATAGTAGAATATAGTTTGAAAGGAGGCATACAAGTGAGACATGTATACATATTATTTGCAGCTATTTTTGCTATTCATATTTATGCTTCATTCTTCCCAAATCCTATTCTGTCATATTCATTAGGTATACTTTCTATTGTCATGTTATTAATCAGCTTCCGGCAGGCCACTAAGCTGTTTCAAATATTAGGTGCTTGCTTTTTTTTGATCGGCGTCCTATTAATTCCTTCTACCAGCCTATCCATCTTAGATATTATTCCATTGATGGGTGATAATCTCTCGCTGCTAACCTTGCTTGCTATGCTGCCTTGGATGAACAGTGCGGTAGCTGCCGGGCGCTTTGATAAATTATTACAGCATTTGCTGCGGGGGAATATTCGGCACTTAGGCCAGCTGTATCAACGCAGTACCACAGCAATGATGTCTTTGACTGCTTTTCTGAATGTATCAGCCGCTACCATTGCTCAAGATGTATTGGTAGATAATTTGAAACCCATTAAGCAAAAAGTCGCCAGCAAGTTTATTATGATGACTACCTTACGCGGATATTCCTTCGCCTTGCCTTGGAGTCCGTTAGAAGTACTGGTTGCCATGGTAATTGTTACGACTGGGGTGAAATTTGCCGAGCTGCTTCCTTGGATGATTGCCATTACCATTTTGATGTATGCCTTGGACAGCCTGTGGGGAAGGTGGTATTTTAAACGTTATCCTTATCCGGCAGTTCCTGAGACTGAACATAAGCAAAACGGTCAAAATCGATCAAAAATTTTGCAATTAATTATTGCTCTATCTTCCTTTTTATTTTTGGTTATTTTGATTGGTAATCTTTTTGACTTGGAGTTTATTCTCACGGTTATTTTGATTGTGCTTCCATTTGCTTGTTTATGGAGTATAGCAATTGGCAGATGGCGAAGTTTTCGCATTATTGGCTGGAATCGTTTTAAAAACAGCTTGAATACGATGCATAACTTTATCGTATTATTTGTGACCTTGGCGTTATTTACCAATGCCTTGAATGCCTCCCCGGTTTTAACCATGCTGCAGCAGCCGATTTTGAGCCTGGCAGATAAGCCGCTGTTTGTCTTAATTATCATTCAGCTTTTATTTGTAGTATTAAGTATGTTTGGGGTGCACCCGCTTGCCACATTAGGTATTTTAAGCGGCATTGGCGGCATGTTGATCGATATTCTCGGTCCATTAAGCTTGGCTGTCAGCCTGATTATAGCCGGAGTCGCTACTGTCCCAATCGGTACATATGGATTGGTCGTGACCATTACATCGATGAGCCTGAAGCAAAGCCCTTATTATATTACCTACTATAATCTGATCTATTCCTTCGTCTTTAGTATTGTTGGGATTGTATTTGCTTATTTCTTGATTTAAAATGCCAGGATTTCATATACAGAGATGGACCCCACTTCGTGCGGAGTCCATCTTTTTTCTATGCCTGTAATCTTCCCCAAACTTCTCACATGAAATAGTTTCATTTATTTGATAAAGTTAGACTATCACTTTTAAAAAGACCAGCTATAAAAAGTCAAGAGGAAAAAATGATGTAATTTAACGATTACGAAGGAAACCTTCTAACTAAATTTAAGCATGCTAAATAAGCCTTCCATTCACTCCTTTTAAAAAAAGTATCGCTTAATAGATATTTGGTCTAGGCTCATAAGGTTTGTTATCCCTAAGTATCGCAAAAATGATATGCGTTAATTTACGAGCCACTGCTCCTACAGCTGTTCCATGTGGTTTGCCGCGTTGTCTTAATCTTTGATAATGCAAAGAAAGCGCGGGATCATGAAAGCTAGCGACAAAAGCGGCCTGCCAAATCGCACGTCTAAGATAAGGGGAACCTCGTTTAGAAAGTCTCGTTCTACTGCTGTTAAAATCACCAGATTGATGAACAGAGGCATCTAAACCAGCGAAAGCAACAAGTTGTTCAGGGCGATCAAATCGTTGAATAGATCCAACTTCACCTAGTATGACACAGGCAGTTACATCACTAATACCAGTGATTGTAGTTAAAAAATGTTCCTGACGATTAGAAATCTCAATCATGACTGTCTCTATTTGATTTAAATGTTGCTCAATTAAAGAAATTTGCTCCAATAAGAGTTGAATCTGTAGTTTAAACACATCTGTTCCAATAGAAATACCAAAAGTGTTTGAAGCATTATCCTTAAGTAGAGTGGCTTTGTCATGCGCCCGTGATTCACCAAGTCGCCCCTTACTGAGATGGTTTAATAAAGAGGCAAGTTTTTCTGTCTCTATTTCAATCAGGTCCTCTGGAAGAGGTGAATGCAGTAATATCTCAGTAGAAGATTTCCCGAATATGTCTGAAAAGACCTGTTCATATTCAGGAAAAACCTGATCTAATAATGAAATAATTTTTCGTTTTAAATCTGAGCTTTGATCTACAAAGGAATAGCGTAACCGCTCAAGATTCCGTAACCGAAGTAAATCTTCTTCCATAAAAGGCGTTTCATCAGGTGAATCCATGCGAATCACTTGGGCAATTAAATAGGCGTCCTTTGTATCGTTCTTTGTTTTACGAATATAAAAATGACGCAATGCATCTGACTGAAGTGGATTGAAGACGGTTGTTTTAAATCCTAATTTATGAAGAAATGAAAAAATAGAAAGCCAATAATGACCAGTAGCTTCAAGTCCGACAACAGAATTATCTGGTGTTAAATGGAATTGGTTGATAAATGTTAGAAGCTTTTCACTACCAGCTTTTGAATTAGCAAATTTCAAGCTTTTTCCTATAGATTCACCCTTGTCATTAATTAATCCGGCTTCGTGATTTCGTTTACCAACATCAATACCGAGATAAAACAAAATAAGCACCACCTAAAACATCATTTTTCAGATGGAGGAATCCTCTTATCCTTATAGATATCCAACCTCGTTCGATATACGACAACGAATGTGTCATCCAGCTCATTCGAATAGTTCTATAAAGAAAGAGGTGTCAATCTTTTTAACGAAGACAAGGCTTCAAGGAGAGAAACGACAACCTCTATCTGATTAAATACATTATACCTTGAATGGTATAAAGATTTAAAACTAGTAAAAAAACTAGTTAATAATAATATACGAGGAGAGATGTATCATGTATCGTACTGTTCAGGATTTTATTAACGATTGGGAACACGCTGCAAAAGGAACAGAGGAAGTACTGCAAGCTGTGACTGATGAAAAATCAGGTCAAGCCATTGTAGAAGGCCACAGCACACTAAGGTGGCTCAGTTTTCATTTGGCAACTTCACCAGCTTTCTTCGCCGGTCTGGCTGGACTAGATGTAAAGGCAACGCTTGCCTCTGAACCAAATCATGTGGAAGATAGTGTAAAAGCCTATCAAGAAATAGTCGCTGACGTGAAACAAGCAGCAGAGAACAACCTGTCAGATGAAGCCTTGCTGGAAGAAGTAGACGGAAATGGTGGAAAAACCCCTCGTGGTGCAATACTGCGCATCCTTATTGATCATCAAACACACCACCGCGGACAAATGACCGTACTGCTTCGTCAAGCAGGTCTGCCTGTCCCAGGTATTATGGGACCGACGAAAGAACAACAGTCATAGATCAGCAGACTCATGGGAAAGGCCGGATTCAGTGGAAAACCATTTAGTCCGTGCGAAAAGAAGATTAGCAGAATAATAAACCTCTGCTAATCTTTTTTTAAGATAATATTGCTATTTTGTTCTGTAATTGCTCATTTTTTTGAAAGCGTTACCACATTAATAAATTAACTTAAATTAATTAGTTTTGTCGATAAAATAACTAAAATTAGGGTAACGAATGACATATAAGATTTAGTTGGATTAGTTATATACTTTTTGCAAAAAAAAGATGACTCCCTGTTACGGGAATCACCTTCTAGATATCATTTAGTCTGTTTTTCAAAACCCCTGACAAAGGCTGCCTGAACAACAGTCTATTTGTTATTATTCACTATATTCTCTTACCGCTTCTGTTGTTAACTCGATTCCACCTCTCGGTGTTTGATAAACGGTGACTTTCACAGAAGCTGGATCTATCGCCCATACGATATCATCAGCGATTTGTGCAGCTAATGATTCACAGAAAGCCCCATGATCACGGAAAGACCATAAGTAGAATTTCATCGATTTGGATTCGATACACTTATGGCGCGGCGTATAATTAATTTCCACCTTACCAAAGTCCGGCTGACCTGTTTTAGGACAAACTGCCGTAAACTCTAATGCTCGAAAGGTAATATTCTGTACATTTGGTGCATCAAAAGCCTCTTGTTTCAATACTTCTCTTGCCTCTTCTACACTGTTTGGTCTCGGCATTGGCCCAGAGCGTGGTAAATAATAATTTTCTGACATATACTTGTTCCTCCTAGTTTTGTTAAAGCAGGATGGTTGCGAACTGCTTTTTTCTTACCCTCCACTAATTATATCAGATTCAAACATAGTCAACCATTCTATCGATTATAAATCCCTGCTTCAGCTTTGAAGCAGGGCTAATAGATGTTTTATGAATGCTTTTGGGCAAAACGATCCATAAAGGACACTAGTGCCTCTACACCATCAAGCGGCATGGCATTATAAATGCTGGCACGCATTCCTCCAACAGAGCGGTGGCCTTTTAATGTTTCCAAACCAGCTTCCTTGGCTTCTTTTACAAATTCTGCATCTAGGTCATGATTGGGAATAACAAATGGGATATTCATAATAGAACGGCTTGTTTCCTCTACAGGAGAATCGTAAAAATCAGACTGCGCAATATAGTCATACAGTGTTGCGGCCTTTTTTTCATTACGCGTTTGCAGCTGCTTAATTCCGCCTAATTCTTTCAGCCATTCAAATACTAACTTCGCGATATAAATAGCATATGTTGATGGTGTATTATATAGTGAGCCGCTCTCACTATGTGTTTGGTAATCCAACATGGTCGGACACGCTCGGCTGGCATGCCCAATTAAATCATCACGGATAATCACTACAGTTAGTCCGGCCGGACCAATATTCTTTTGTGCCCCTGCATAAATTAAACCAAACTTAGAAACTTCTATCTCTTCTGAAAGAATATTGGAAGACATATCTGCCACTAGTGGTACACTGCCTGTATCAGGGATATCACGGAAGGCGGTACCTTCAATTGTATTATTTGTCGTAATATGCACATAATCCGCCTCTGGATCTATCATATCTGGTGTAATAGCTGGAATATAGGTAAAATTTTGATCCGCTGAAGAGGCGATTTCATTCACTTCTAGATATTTTTTGGCCTCTTTTATTGCTTTTTTAGACCATGAACCTGTATTAACGTAATCTGCTTTACCATTTTTGTGTAGATTTAAAGGAATGGCTGCAAATTGTTGAGAGGCACCTCCTTGAACAAATAACACCTTATAATTATCTGGGATTTGCATCAGTTCTCTTAAAAGGTTCTCAGCCTCTGTAATAATATCAGTAAATAAGCCTGAACGATGGCTTATTTCCATAACAGACATACCAGAACCCTTGTAATTGGTTAGTTCTGTTTGAGCCTTCTCTAAGACTGCCAAGGGCAACATAGATGGGCCGGCAGAGAAATTATATACACGATCCATTTTTAACCACACTCCTTCTATTTTTAAACACAAAGAGGTAAGGAACTGTCTCCTTACCTTCGCCCAGGCGAGCGGCTAGCTATCATATGTGCTCCCCTGCGGTTATCCGCACCCTCGCCAGTTACACATAGCCAATTAACTTTGTGAAAATTATAACAAGTTTCTGACCATTTTTCAATCGAAAATTGTGGTATTTTTGTTAATTTATCGACTGTGTCAAATAGAACAACCAAAAATTAGTACGAAAATCGTAACAGCTTCCCTTATGAAAATGTGATAAAATAGAGGATGGTTTTTAAAAATAAAAACAAAATCTGATAATTAGGACGGAACAAAGATGCAAACGATTATTTTCGATGTAGATGATACATTATACGACCAGCTGCAGCCTTTTCGCCGCACTGTAAAACAACATATTGCTTCTTCTTTTAGTGAAGAGCAGATACTTGCCCTCTACAAAAGGAGCAGGGAATATAGTGATGAAGTGTTTGAAAAGCATATGAGTGGTGAAATAACGGCATTAGAGTTGCAGACTTATCGAATTCGCAAGGCATGTGCCGACTTTTTCATAACCATAGATGAGCAACAGGCAATCGCTTTTCAACAATTCTATGTGCAAGAACAACGAAAGATTGAACTATTTCCTGCTATGAAACAACTGCTTCATCAATTGCATGCAAGTCCTGTTCAATTAGCCGTGTTAACTAATGGCGAATATGATCATCAAATGATGAAAGTTACACAACTTGGCTTGACGAGATGGATTCCAGCTGACCATATTTTTGTTTCCGAACAAATTGGCTATTCGAAACCGGATCTGGAAGTCTTTCAGTTTGTAGAGCAACAGTTAGATTTAGAGAGAACTTCTACCTTGTATATTGGTGATTCCTTTGAACATGATGTGATAGGGGCAAAACAAGCTGGATGGCAGGTCATCTGGCTTAATCATCGTCACCGTGAGGCAGCAAGTACCCAAGTAACTGCTGACTACACACTTGATCAAGTGGATGAACTGTTCGATATGTTGAATGAAAGAATGAACCTGTAAATAAGCAGGTCGTCATCATGTAAGGGGTTTTCTTCATCCCCCATTAAATATTAGTTGCATCAAACGGGGTGTTAACGTCCGTAATTTCTCATTTAAATCATTCTGTTTTTGAGGTGGGAATTATACAGATGACTGCACCGAGACAAATCTAACATGGAAACATCTGTAATAGATTGCTTTCATTTTCTGGAGTGAGATCGTTGAAATCAAAAAAAGTACTTGCTATTTTATTTGCTGTTATGTTCTTCGTTATGGTCGGATTCGGGATTATCATCCCTGTATTGCCGTTTTATGCCGAAGAACTTGGTGCTACACCTTTTCAATTAGGTTTATTAATGGCAACCTATTCTGTTATGCAATTCCTATTCGCACCTATGTGGGGACGTATTTCTGATAAAATTGGCCGTAAACCTGTGCTGCTTATCGGAATTGCCGGGTTGGCTATTTCCTTTTTCTTATTAGGGCTGGCCTCACAGTTATGGATGCTGTTTGCAGCAAGGATTATTGGCGGCATGTTATCTGCAGCTAATATGCCGACAGTTACTGCCTATGTAGCCGATATTACAAGCGAAGAAGACCGCGGGAAAGGTATGGGAATTATTGGTGCTGCTGTTGGACTTGGGTTTATATTCGGACCAGCCATTGGTGGAGTCTTCTCTGCTACTAACTTAGCATTGCCTTTCTTTTTGTCTGGTATTTCTTCTTTGTTAACCTTTTTCCTTGTACTATTTGTACTAAAGGAATCCCTGACAGAAACCAGCCATACCAGCGGCAAAAAGCGCGGTTCTATCTTAGACGGCTTAAAGAGTCCTATTGCTAATCTATATATTCTGCAATGGTTTGTATCGATTTCTCTAGCTGGATTAGAGGCAACCTTTGCTTATTTTGCTTATGAACGAGCCGGGTTAGGTACAATTGAACTTGGGTATATCTTTATGATTATGGGATTAGCCGGAGCCATCGTACAAGGCGGTCTTGTCGGGCGGATGACAAAAAGTTTGGGGGAAGGAAAAGTAATCCAAATCGGTATTATCGTTTCTGCGGTTGGCTTTGCCTTAATCTTGCTTGTCCAAAACTTTCTTACGGCAGCCATCTTCCTCACCATTTTCGGGTTAGGTAATGGCTTAATTCGCCCAAGTGTTTCCTCCCTTCTAACCAAAACCGTCAAATCAGGTTATGGGCAAACAACCGGCTTGTTATCCTCTTTTGATTCATTAGGACGGATCATTGGGCCGCCTTTGGGAGGTTTGTTATATGGGGTGACCATTGTCTTGCCTTATGTGTCTGGCGTTATCTTATCTTTGTTTGCCTTAATAGTTTACTATATTTACAGCAAACAAATGAAGCCAGTATTGTAAAGTTGTATATAAGATAGATGGTTACAAAAAAAACACAAAGGATCCTTTGTGTTTTTTTGCATCCCCCATTATTCCCCAGGAAATAATTAATTTCATACCTTTTCGCTAAAATTCAGCAGAACGATAATCATGTGGATCCAGCTGTCTTAATAACTGCATTTGTTTGGTGGTTGGCGCTTTGGTATATCGAACCTCATCATAAATAAGCGGGAATCCCGTATGTTCTTGGACTTCCTCTATGGTAGTATGAGGATGGACCGAATCCAATTCTAGTCTATTATTCCGAAAAATAAACACGCATAATGGCGTTACAATCTTCCACAGATTACCTCTCGTTGTGACAAAATCGACTTGTTTTACAAATGTGCGTATATCATGTTTGGTCCGCCAAATAATGGCCTTTTTTGCTGTCGGTATAAGCACTGCACTGCCTGCTCCACCTGGTAAACGCACCTTAGGCCGATGGTAATCACCAATCACAGAGGCATTAACATTTCCATGCATATCAAATTGAATCCCGCCTAAAAAAGCTACATCCAGTTTTCCACGCATGGATAAATCGAAAACTTCGTCTAATTGAAAATAAGCTTCACTGCTTTCCACTAAATCTGGACCTGCTGATGAAAAGGCAGCTTTTTTGATCGAGCTTGGATTTACGCCTCCTGGAATATTGAGATGCACTAAATGAGGGGCATGCATATGCCTTGCCAAATGCATAGCAACCATTGGTAATTGAGAGGACACACCATGGAACACGGTTTCACCATCTTCTAACATATCAGCAATTACACAAGTCATTAAATCACTAAGCCGATATTTCTGATTTACCATTTGCGCTCCCCCCTGACCTCACGATGGTCTTGTTGATCATATCGATGAATAAAGTGGCTAATTTGATCCGCTTCCTTCAACTGTAAAAACTCCCTTAAGGCCCGGTCATCTACATCATAGGCTGGGTAACAAGCGGCAGGTGCTGCACCTTTAGGCACTTTCACTACAGCCTCTACTAAAAAGCCTGGTATATCAATCCGTTCCTTTTGCTGTTTAATCGTAAAATCGGATACCACCTGTTCCGTTGTAATAATTACACGGTTGGCAGCACGTGACATTAACACATCCTCAAATTTCGGACCATGGATGATTGCATTTCCATTTTTATCACATTCCTGAACATGGATAACCGCTACATCTGGTACAATCGCACGGACTAATGTTACCGGCTCTCCCGTAAATGGATCCTCCACCACTACAAAATAGTCGTTTTTCTCAATTAAATCTCCATATTTCAAGCCGCTGACTGGCATGAATGGGACATTGGTCTTTGCTGCCCTTAAGGCGCTAATAACGGTGTAACAGGCATGTTCATTGGCCTTCACTACCCCGGTTTGTACAGCCTTTCGGTAGTGAGGCGGCAAGCCATATACCGTTTCATAACTAACGAACCCTGCATCAACCTGATCAACAGCTCCAACGGCACAAAGTAGATCGATATCATGTGCTCCAGCTGTTTTTACTACTCGTAATTTTCTTTTTTCTTGGCGTGCAAGTTCTCGCACAAATGCCATTGGTGCTCGATGCAGCACATTTCCACCTAAGGCAAGTGTCGCACCATCTTCCACAGATGCTGCAACTTCATTCAAAGCTTTTACTTTTGTCACGTGAATCACCTCCTGCCTTTGTTCCTTGTTCTCAAAAAGCACCCCATTTGATTGGGATGCTGATAGAAGTAGTCTTACTTGATCGCATTACTTGCAATATGGACAGCATCCCACACACCTGCAAAAGGCGGGGCATAACATAAATCTGTCATACCAAGCTGATCTGCTGGCATTTGGTTCTGAATAGCGATAGCAAACATATCAATACGCAAGACAACCCCTTGATTGCCTATTGCCTGCGCACCTAGAACACGTTTAGTGCCTTGCTCACAAATCAGTTTAATCCAAATTGGTGTTTGATTAGGATAATAACCAGGATGATTAGCTGCTTGTACAAAGCTTACCTGATATGGGATCGCCAAATCTTTGGCCTCTTGTTCGGAAAGACCAGTTCTGGCTAATTCTAAATCAATCAGCTTTAAGGCAGCACTTCCCAATGTCCCAATATACTTCTGATGGGCACCTGCTATATTCTCCCCTGCTATACGGCCGCATTTATTGGCATTCGTACCTAAGGGCAAATACGTATTTTCCTGTTTCACATAGTGATAGACTTCAGCACAATCACCTGCTGCATAGATATCTTCTACACTTGTGCGCATTTCACGATCAACAACAATAGCCCCGTTTTTGGCTAATTGAATACCTGTGCCCTGCAAAAATTCAGTCGCTGGGCGAACACCGATAGACATCACCACTAAGTCGGCTGGATAGCTTCCTTTGCTAGTTGTTACCTGTTCCACCTGACCGTTTCCTTGAAAACTTTTGACAGACTCATTCAAATGCAGGGAAAGCTGTTTTTCTTTTAAATGATTGCTTGCAATGTCCGTTATCTCTTGATCAAACGGCAGTAAAATTCGGTCCATTTGTTCGATAATCCGGACTTGCTTGCCTAATTGGTGCATGGCTTCTGCCAACTCCATACCAATATAACCAGCGCCAACAATAACTACTCGCTGATGCTCTGGCTGTACAACCTTTTCCCTTAAGGTAATCCCATCTTCTAATGTCTTTAGAACATGGATATTGTTTAAGGACAGTCCTTCTAATGGCGGCAGAATCGGAGTAGTACCCGTTGCAATCATGAGTTTATCATACGTATCCAAAAACAGCTGACCAGTTTGAAGATTTCTAACCATCACTTGTTTTCGTTCTGGTGAAAGCTTGATGACTTGATGCTCGGTACAGACACGAATACCCTGTTCATGAAATTGCTCTTTCGTGCGTGCAATCATCTTGGTATAATCCTCATTTTCACCTGAAACATAGTACGGCAGCCCACAGGCGCCATATGAGACAAATGCACCTTGTTCATATACTACTACTTCTGCTGTTGGATTTACCCTTTTTAATTTAGAGGCCGCGGACATACCAGCCGCGACTCCTCCGATTACAATTAACTTCATGACGCACGTCTCCTATTCATTCCTGCTAGCTTATCTAGCCTCTGGTTCTTGATCCAAAATCCCAATGATAACCGCATCAATGGGGGCTTCTCTCGTTAAACCATGTTGAGCAGCACTTCCAAAGCTAACAAGTACATACTCTCCTTCACCTGCACCAATCATATCTGCTGCTACAAATCTTTCTTTTCCTGGTTGATCATATGGCTCTATCACAAGCAGTTTATAGCCCTGTAAGCTGTCATACTTTCTTGTGGAAACCACTCTATTAATCACTTTTCCGATTACCACATTCATAACCCCCACTATTGGGATAAGGGTTTACTTGATTAAAGTCAAATATTCCCCACCCTTGATTCCAAACGCATTGGCATCATCTGTATCGATATGCATATCTAAGACATAACGATCACTAACCCTTACAGTCACTCCATACATCATGCCGCCTTTTTCACCGTCGATTTCGATTTTTACCTTTTGATGATTAGCAACACCATATAGACGGGCATCTTCAGGAGACATATGGATATGACGGTCGGCGATAATACAGCCTTCTTCCAGTTCGATGCTTCCTTTAGGTCCAATAATCGTTACCGGCGCTGAATCCTTGAGATCACCTGAATGACGAACAGGCGGGTTGACCCCTAGCTTAATGGCATCTGTTTTCGAAATTTCTACTTGTGTCTGCTGCCTTAAAGGTGCCACAATCCGTACACGCTCTAAGCGCTGCTTCGGTCCAACAATAGTCACTTGTTCTTGACAGGAGTATTGGCCAGGCTGAGAAATATCTCGGTGTTTCGTAAATGTATAGCCCTTGCCAAATAAAAGATCGGCATGACGCTGTTCCAGATGAACATGGCGAGCGGACACACTTACTGGCACCTTTTGTGCTGAATCTGAAGTGACTGCTATCTCACGTTGTTGTAATTCCGTCATTACTGCTTCCATAATGACATGGTAGAGTTCTTCCTTCTTCCCTGTCATCTAACTGACCACCTTTTATTGAAACGCTGGTAAGATTTTGGACACGTCGCTATGTGGTCTTGGGATCACATGGACTGCTACTACTTCACCTACACGGCCTGCTGCTTCTGCACCAACTTCTGTCGCTGCTTTCACTGCGCCTACATCACCTTTGATAATAACAGACACTAAGCCTGAACCAATCTTCTCACTGCCGACTACCTCCACGTTTGCCGCCTTAAGCATGGCATCTGCTGCCTCAATTGCCGCTGTTAAACCTCTTGTTTCAATTACACCTAATGAATCGCTCATGTTAGTTCCTCCTTGGTAAAATTCAGATTATAGTTGTAATAATTTATTTACATCACTGTGTGGTCTTGGAATCACATGGACTGCCACTACTTCGCCTACACGACCTGCTGCTTCTGCACCAACTTCTGTCGCTGCTTTTACCGCGCCTACATCACCTTTGATAATAACAGACACTAAGCCTGATCCAATTTTTTCACTGCCGACTATTTCGACATTTGCTGCCTTTAACATGGCATCTGCTGCCTCAATTGCTGCTGTTAAACCTCTTGTCTCGATTACTCCTAAAGAATCACTCATCTTTTGTTTCCTCCTTGTTTTCTATGTTATTTCTTGTATTAGTTGTTTTCTTATTGACGCGTTTCCTTGGTTTTGGCTTTGGTTCAGGCACCACATACTTCAAAATTTCCGGATGTGGGTTGGTAATAACCACGGCATTCTTTAAAGGTTGTCCTTGTTTGTGGTTATTGACTTGTTTGGCTTGCTCCACTGCCAATTGCACATCAGCAATTGAACCGCCTACTATAATAGAAACAAGTTTTCCGCCTAAACTATTCTGGCTGGATAAGAATTCAACATCTGATGTTTTCACTGCTTGGTCCAGCATTTCCATTGCCACTGCAAAATACTGTGTTTCTATCACACCAATTGCTTCGTAATGCTTCATGAATTCTCACCTGCCCCTTTTACTAGTGTATCATATAAACCTGGATCTGGTCGCGGGATACTCTTCACAGCAATTACTTGTCCATGATAAGAAGCTGCATCCGCCCCGACTTCCAATGCCGCTTGAACAGAAGCCAAATCGCCTTCTATGATAATCGTCAACCAGCCAGCACCGGATTGTTCGATGGCAGCTACTTTTACAAATGCATTCTTGCACATCGCATCAATTGCAGCTGTTGCTGTTGTTATTCCTACAACCTCGACCATCCCTAATGACTGTTTCATTGCCTATTCCCCTTGCCGTTATTTTGGCCTTTTGACCTTACCTACCATTAACAATTTTTCCAAACCTGGTGCCTGCTGACTGATTAAGCGTGTGATAATCTCATGATCATCAATAAACTGCTGTGCATGCTCTCTTGCAGTCTCTAAAGCTACTTGTACATCAGAGACACTGCCTGTAAATTTCACTTGTACAACCACCGGAATAGAGGCCTTATCTCCAGTTGCCGGATTGCTGCAATCCATAGCGGCTATTTCCACATTGGCCGCCTTACAAGCCTGATCCATGGCACTTAATGCTACACTATAGCCCAGTACTTCCAGAAGTCCAACTGCTTGTGTCATGGCGTTCACCTACCCTCTAATATTCAAACCGCCATTAGCGATAACTGTTCGACGCTGCCTTGTATATGTTCTGGCCGATGTAATACCTTCTCCTGTCGGCCCTGCAATGGTCATTGTCGCAAATCCTTCTCCATGAAAACCAACACCAGCTAGCGAAGAAGCATTGTTCACAAAAATAGTTGTACCGACTGCTTGGGCAAATGCCGTTACATTTCCAATGTGATTGGAGTGAATCACAGCTGTATGGCGATTGTTATGTTCTGCTTGAACTGCCTTCTCGATTGCCTCGTCAATGGATTGCACACGAACAACCGGCAGGATAGGCATCAATTGTTCCAATTGAACAAATGGATGATCGGCATCTGTCTCACACAAAAGTAGCGGTGTCTGCACATTACGAATACCTATGTTAGCTAAGATTGCGGAGGCATCTTTCCCAACCCATTCCTTAGAAACAAGGTAGCTTCTTGACAAGTAAGAACAACCTCCTGGAATACCCTGCGTATTCTCCTTCAAAGTGAATTTCATCACGTCATCCAATTGCTGCGGTGACAACATATGTGCACCTTCTGCCATCAACTCAAACAAAAGATCATCGGCGACGCTTTCTACCACAAATACTTCTTTTTCACCAATACAGAGAATATTATTGTCAAATGAAGCTCCTTCAATAATAGATTTAGCTGCTTGCTTAAGGTCAGCCGTTTCATCTACTATTACCGGCGGATTTCCAGCACCGGCACCTACTGCCTTTTTGCCTGACTTTAATAAATTTTTCACCATGCCCGGACCGCCTGTACCGACTAATAAACGAACCTGTTGGTGATTGGCAATTTCTTGTACAGTTTCAATGGTTGGTTCTTTGACCATCGTCAGCAAGTGAGCTGGACCTCCAGCTTGAACAACTGTGTCATTCAATAAGGCAATCATTTCCTGTGATATGTTCTTAGCAGAAGGGTGAACATTAAACACAACGGCGTTTCCTGCTGCTAACATGGAGATTCCATTATTGACGATTGTATCTAATGGATTAGTTACCGGCGTTACTGCACCAATTACACCATAAGGCGTCTGTTCGACAAAGGTTAGACCATTATCTCCACTGAAAGTCTCCGTTGTCAAAATCTCTGTACCAGGTGTTTTTTCTGCTGCTAATATAAGCTTTTGCTCTTTATCTGCACGATTGCCGATCTTCGTTTCCTTTAAAGTTGCTTCTGCAAAATAAGCTGCCTTAGCTGTAACAGCTTCTCGTATGGCCTCGATCACACGGTTACGGTCTTCTATTTTATAATCCTTCACCCACTGTTTTTGTGCTTGCCCCGCCGCTTCCACTGCCTCATTTACTCGCTCGAATACACCGGCAGGAAGGTGGGTATAGGAAGGACTAGTAAAGTTACTAGCAGCTGGCTCAGATGCCATGGAGAACTGCTTTAGCTTCATTGGTGCAGGCTGTGATGGTAACGGCTTACTGTTGACTGCTGATTCGACATTTTTCACTACTGCATCCACAATCCGCTGAATATCCTGTTCATTTAGTTCCATCTAGACTCTTCCCCCTTGCTGTAAATGGTCCAGTACTCGTTTCGTTACCTTCTCGACAATTTCTTGAATAATAGCTTCCTTTGATGCTGTCGCTGGTGCCGGCTGATTGGAAATATCACATGGCGGTACTCCGCCGGTCTTAATTCCCATCTTGTTCCGCATATCTACTAAATCTGAAATTTGATTACAGTTTAACTCATTAGCCTTGTTTAATATATTGGTAGAATACGTGAGCATCAATGCATAATGTTCTAACGATTCCATACGATAATAGGCTTCTATTAAATCGCGGCCCCATGTTAACGCCCCATGATTAGCTAATAAAACAGCATGGTGATCTTTGATAAATGGTGTAATAGAATCTGGCACCTCTTCTGTACTTGGTGTGGCATATGGAGCCACAGGTACTCTTCCCAGCAGGACTACCGCCTCTGGCGAAACTGGTTTCTCCAGGTTAATTCCAGCAATTGCATAAGATGTAGCAATCGGAGGGTGGGCATGTACAACTGCATTTGTTTCCGGACTTTCTCGGTAAACACGCAGATGCATTTTAACTTCTGAAGAAGGTTTGTTTTTACCCGCAATAACCTTACCGTCTAAGTCCATCTTCACCATCATATCTGGTGTCATAAATCCTTTACTGACTCCTGTCGGTGTAGTCCAAATCGTATTCGACCCAACACGGACGGAAATATTTCCATCATTGGCTGCAACAAAGTTTTTTTGGTAGACACGTTTACCTATTTCACAAATTAATTTCTTTGCCTCAAAATCACTATAGTACTTTTTTTGATACAAAACGTTGTCCCTCCTTCTCGTCGATGTTAATCTTCAAATAGTTGAGCCAAATTCTCTTCGTATGACGGCTTGACAATGCCTCGTTCTGTAATAATAGCTGTAATAAGCGAATGATCTGTCACATCAAAGGCAGGGTTGTATGTTTTTACCCCTTCTGGTGCCATTGGTTCGCTGTACCATTTCGTCTTGATTTCCTCTTCCGGACGGAGTTCGATTTCAATATCGGCTCCCGTCTTTGTTTGCAAATCAATGGTCGACATTGGTGCACAGACATAGAAAGGTATACCATAATGCTTCGCCAAAATGGCAACACCTGACGTCCCAATCTTATTAGCGGCGTCACCATTGGCAGCGACTCGGTCACAACCAACCAAGACGGCTTGGACTTTTCCCTGACTCATGACAATCGACGCCATATTATCGCAAATCAAGGTCACATCAATACCTGCCTGGTCTAATTCCCAAGCGGTTAATCGCGCCCCTTGCAATAAAGGTCTTGTCTCATCCGCATATACTTTGAAATTATAGCCTTGTTCTTGGCCTAAATACAAAGGTGCTAATGCAGTCCCGTATTTCGCCGTAGCAATTGTTCCAGCATTACAGTGGGTTAGGATGCCAGCCTCAGGTTCCAATAAAGTCAAGGCATGGCGGCCTATTGCTTCACATACCTCTTGATCTTCTTTCTTAATCAAATCGGCTTCTTCTTTTAATGCCTGCTTGATTTGATCAATAGACATCCCTTTTACTTCTTCCAGCTTCTTCTCCATTCGGTCAAGCGCCCAGAACAGATTAACTGCCGTCGGACGTGAAGAGGCCAGTTTTTCCTTTGCTTGCTGGAATTCTTGATAAAAAGCATCATAATCTGCTGCTTGACTTTTCTTCGTTACAATATATATGCCATAAGCAGCTGCAATTCCAATCGCAGGTGCTCCTCGTACTTTCAACTCATAAATAGCATCCCAAACATCGTCAACTGTTTGCAGCTGTAAATATTCTTTCTTATTTGGCAATTGGGTTTGATCTAGTAAAGTAATCGCATCGTTGGCATCATCCAGCTTCACGGATTCAATTATCGTCACATGTTCTGTCATTTGGCTCAGCTCCTTTATTGAAATGACGATTTCACTAATGCGACAAAATCTTCGCCATCCTTGAAAGTTTCTCGTTGTAAAATAAATTGTTTAGCAGCTCGGAGACACCTCTCTTCTGCTTGCTGCCGGGCTGCTTCATCCTCAATGGATGTAATATCAATGACTTGAGCCAGCCCGATAATTCGGCGGCATAACTCCAAACCTGCAACAGCTGCCGTGTCTGCTAAAATACTGTCTAAATAAGCTGCTTGAAAACCTTTATAGGTAGCAACCTGTTCTATTTCAGACTGACTCCAGATGCGATTGAATTTTTCTTTAAATAAATCAATCACGTCCTTGATAGTTGTCAGTAGATAATTTGTAAATACATGGCGCTCTTTTTCATCCTCAATCTCTGCTTTCCCATTGGCATAAGCAAAGATTAAGTTGGCAATCAGATTGCCGATATCATAGCCAGCCGGGCCATAAAAGGCAAACTCAGGATCAATGACTTTGGTACTGTCTTCTTTAATAAAGATCGACCCTGTATGTAAGTCCCCATGGATCAGTGATTGTGCCTTTGTCATAAAATCAAACTTTAATTTGGCAGTTTCCAATTGGAGCTGCTCATCCTGCCAGATTTCTTTCTCAATAAACGGTCTAGTAGCAGGAAATACTTCATTGCGTTCACAATCGTAGAATGGTTCTGTATAAACTAGATCCTCACTAATTTCACACAATTCCGGATTAATAAAAGTTTTCACCAATTCCTTCTTTTCCTTATGATTCATCACTACATCAGAAGTTAACAATAAAGTATTGGCCATAAAGGTTGTAATATGATCGGCAAAGTCCGGAAATACTTGATGCTTAACTAAGGCATTCCTCATAATTTCATGATCAGAGAGGTCTTCCATGGCAAAGCAGTTCATAATTGGATCATATTGATAAGTCTTTGGCGTATGTTCTGGTACATACTGATATTGAATTTTTAAAATATCACTTTCAATCCGATTGCGATCTGGCGAAACCTTAAATTCATCAGAGATTCTTGCCACCGGTCCTGCCTGTTTTAAAATAATAGAATCCTTATGTTTATGATCTACAATCCGGAAGACATAGTTAAGGTTGCCATCCCCTATTTCTTTACATGATAATTCGGCATCCGGCTGAAAATAATTGAGTCTCTTTATTGCATATTCCTTTGCTTGCTCTTCATTCATGGTAAAATATTCGGTTGAAAAATCTGTCATTTTACTTACCTCCTATTTCGACTTGTGTAAAAATATATTTGGGCTTTTATCTATGCGTTAAACTGCTATATGATTGGTACTATTTCATTTTGTAGTAGGTAATAGCTAATGCTAATGCAAAGACGCCGCCTTTGACGATATCCATGGCATAATACGGCACAGACATCATCACCAAGCCATTAGCTAAAATACCAATTAACACTGCCCCTACAAATGTTCCAAACGCATTTGGCTTACCAGCCCCCATCACTGACAGACCGATAAAAGCTGCCGCCACGGCATCCATAAGGTAATCACTACCTGCATTGATCTCTGCCTGCATAACCCGAGAAGCAAGGATAATACCACCCAAAGCCGCTAATAAGGCAGATAAGACATAAGCAAGCACCTTATATTTATTAACAGGAATACCAGATAATCTAGCTGCTTCCTCATTCCCGCCAATCACGTACATATAGCGGCCATGTTTAGTATAGGTGAGGAAAATATGTGCGATTATCACGACTACAAACATAATAATGATGATATAAGGTGCCTGTCCTAACAGAGAAAAAACCTTAGAAATGGTTCCTTCTGAGTAACTCCCGTCAGGCATGATCATATTCGGAGAAATGGTTGCACTTCGTGTATATGTCAATGCCACTCCCTGGATGACAAACATCATGGCCAGAGTCAGCAGCATGTCGGGAATCTTCATTTTCACAATCAGAAAAGAGTTCAACAAACCGACTAAGGCAGCTGCCAAGAGTGCTGAAATAATAGCAACAAACGTATTTTGCGAATACCAAACAAACATCGAAATAACCACAGCATTGGCTAGGGAAGCTACTGATCCTATCGACAGGTCAAAACCATTAACCGATAAGGAGATCGTTAAACCAACGGCAATAATAGTTACAATCGATATTGAGCGCAAAATATTCTCCACATTACTCCATTGTAAAAAGGATGGATTCGCAATCGAAAATACAATAATCAAAACAATGATCGTCAGAATTGTTCCATATTTATATAGGAATTGGAAAAAATCAAAGCTTACCTTCGACCCTTTTGGAGAAGATGGCTGGTTTGAGCTGTCTAAATTGGCACTCATGAATCCCTTCCCCCTGTCGAATAGAATAATAGTTCTTCCTCTGTCGTTTTTCTCGTTTCCACTTCTTTGACAACCTTTCCGTCATATATTAAGTAGGTGCGATCTGTGATTCCGATAATCTCTGCTAATTCACTGGAGGCATAGATTATCGCCTTCCCCCTTTTGGCCAATTCTAATATAAGTGTAAAAATATCTTTTTTCGATCCGACATCTACTCCTTTTGTAGGTTCATCAAAGATGTAGACATCTGCATCAGCAATCAGCCATTTCCCAATCGCTATTTTTTGTTGATTACCACCTGAAAGATATGCAAGCTTTGTTTCGATGGATGGTGTTTTCACATCTAAGTCTTTTACCACCTTATGCGAGGCTTCTTTCTCCTTCTTAAAATCTAAAAAGGATAAGACCCGCACAAAAGAACCTAGATTCGCCGCCGTTAAATTTGTTCTAACATTCTCGTCAACGAGAATGCCCTCTTTCCGGCGCTCTTCCGGAACTAAGGCCAACCCTGATTTCACTGCTTGATGCGGTGTACGTATGTTCAAGGGCTTTCCGTGCAGCTTTACTTTTCCTCGCACATGGTTTGCCTGTCCAAAAAGTGCCTTACAAATCTCTGTCTTTCCAGCTCCTACTAGGCCTGCCAAACCAATAACTTCACCTGCGTGAACATGAAAAGTGACGTCTTCTACCTTTTCATCATCACACAAATGTTCCACTTCAAAAATGGTTTGGTGGATTTCTCTATCAATGACAGGGAACTGTTCGTCTAATTGTTTTCCGAGCATTTTTTCTACAATATCATTGATAGTAACTTCCGAAATATTATTCTGGCTAATAAACCGGCCATTACGCATAACGGTAATATCATCACAAATTTCAAATAATTCCTGAAGGCGGTGTGAAATAAAAATAACCCCTACATTATTATCTCGCAATTGACGAACAATGTCGAACAATCTTTCTGTTTCCGTCATACTGAGTGGTGCAGTCGGTTCATCAAGAATCAAAAAACGGCAATCGGTTGAGATAGCTCTTGCAATTAACACCATTTGTTTTTCTGCCAATGTTAAGGAACTGACTAAACTGCGAGATGAAACTTGAATATTCAGCCTGTCTAAAAGTTTCTTCGCCTGTTGATGAATAGCAGAATAACGAATTAACTGCTTCCTGCCCATTTCATTCACCATATGATTCAGCATAATATTCTCACCAACCGTTAAATAGGGGATTAATGCTGTATCCACCTCTTGATAGACAATTTGAATGCCCAATCCCTTTGACTTTTGTGGTGAACGAATATCTACAGGCTGTCCATCCAGAAGAATCTCTCCCGTATAATGTGAATACGCACCAGACAGAACCTTCATCAATGTAGATTTCCCTGCTCCATTTGCACCGATTAAGGCATGCACCCTTCCAGTGTCCATAGCAAATTGAGCATTATCCAATGCCCGTACTCCAGGGAAATCAATCGTTATATTATGCATTTGAAGTGCTGTTTCTGCCAATGTCATCACATACCTCTCTATCTTTTTTCATACCGCTGCCGCCTGTAAGATGTTTAAAGAAATTAGCAGGACAGGAAGCTAGTCTCCATGACTACCCTCCCATCCCTATTTTTTAGTTAGAATTACTGTCTTTTAAGGTTGTCATCCAATCTTCTAGGAATTGGTCTGATTCACCCCAGCCATCTACTACGTCTGCTAATGTTTCCATATTCACGTCTGCCTCAGATGCATTAAGCTCTTCTTGAGAAATCATAAAGGCATCCAATGTAGCTGTTTCTGGTGTTTCTTCACCAGCAAATTTCTTCGCAAGTAATCGGACATTCACCGAACCAATTACTTTTGGATCAACGGCTGCCGTGTATTTCCATGGACTGCCTTCTTCTTGCATTAACTGAAGATCGGCATTAGACACATCAATACCATAAATATCAATATCTTCTCTGCCAGCTTCTTTCAAAGCACGAGCGGCACCAACAGCAAACGCATCCCATGTTGCAAAAATAGCGTCTAATTCACCTTCAGGCAACTCTGTTAACCAAGCTCCTACTGCCTCTTGTGATTTCGTTTGCGGATCTTGTGCATCACCAAAACGCTTCACTTCCTCGATACCTGGATTATCAGCCAATACCTCTTCATAGACTGCATTACGCTTCACCATTGGTGGGAATCCATCTACCCAAAGATAGCCAATATTGCTTTCCGGGTGCTCCTCTACCAATTTCTCTAAGGCTAACTTGGCCAACTCCTCATCATTTTGCGATGTAAGTGTTACACCATCCACTTCCAAGGCACCTTCATTCGTATCAAAAGCAACTACTTCTATATCGTTGTTTCTTGCTTGTTCAATTAATTCTACAGTTCGGTCATCATCACCATGCGAGATCACTAATCCATCATACCCTTGGTTGATTGCCATCGATAACGTATCATGGAAATTAGCAGTGTCACCATTTGCCGTATACGTATCTACTTCCATACCAAGTGCTTGAGCTTCTTGCTGAGCACCTGCTAAGAATTGTTGTGTATGATCATCCCCGCCAATTTTACGGATAATCATAATCTTTAGTGGATCATCCGCCTGGAATGCCTCAGGTACACCTTCTAAGTTTGTCTCGCCTGAAGATGCTTCCGTATTATCTGCGGAACCCTCCGTTCCCTCATCTTGGCCACAAGCTGCCAACAAAAGCAAAATACTTGCAGCAACAACTAATAAAAACCAATTTCTCTTTTTCACCCTAATTAACCCCCTATATTTTTATATGATAAACATATCTCTTTGATATGCCTTATCCGTCCTAAATACGTTTGCTCTGCAGTTGTTTAATCACTTCTGCTGTTAAGCGTTCTACCATCTCTTCTGTCGTCGACTGGCTCGCTGAATCGGAATAAGACGAGTCTGTTGCCTTTTGAAGCGATTCATCCAAGTCACTAAATAAATCATCGATATTCTCCAAACCAACAGAAAGACGTACCAAATCTTCACTCACACCTGTTTCTTCTAACTCTTCCTTAGTCAGTTGCAAATGAGTAGTTGTAGCCGGATGGATAATCAAACTCTTCGCATCCCCTACATTTGCCAAATGTGACCAGAGTTTCATATTATTAATTAGTTTACTGCCTGCTTCTCTGCCCCCTTTAATGCCGAATACAACCATGGAACCAAATCCATGCTCCAGGTGTTCTTTGGCATATGAATGAGAAGGGTGGCTGGCAAGCCCTGGGTAAGTGACCCAGCTTACAGCAGGGTGTTGCACTAAACGAGTTGCCAGCTCCATGGCATTATCGTTATGGCGCTGTACACGTAAGTTTAATGTTTCAAGACCTTGTAACAGTTGAAATGCATTAAACGGACTTAAACAAGCACCTAAGTCACGTAGTAATTGCACACGCAATTTTGTCGCAAAAGCAATATCTCCAAAGTCTTTCGCATACACGAGACCATTATAGCTTCGATCGGGCTCGGTAAAACCAGAAAACTTTGGCTGGTTCCAATCAAACTTCCCGCCATCTACTACAATGCCTCCAATTGATGTCCCATGTCCGCCAATCCATTTTGTTGCAGAATGTACAACAATATCTGCGCCTTGTTCAATAGGACGGCATACATAAGGAGTGGCAAACGTATTATCAATAATTAGCGGAACAGACGATTCGTGAGCAATCTTCGCCACAGCTGGTATATCTAACACATGTAAACCCGGATTTCCGATTGTTTCAGCAAAGACAGCCTTTGTTTTGTGATTAATTGCCCGACGAAAATTATCAGGATCGGTTGGATCAACAAAACGAACATTGATACCATATCGAGGTAATGTAATGGAAAATAAGTTATACGTTCCTCCGTAGATATTTGTGGCAGCTACGATTTCATCTCCGGCAGAGGCGATATTTAATATAGAAAGTGCGATTCCTGCCATACCTGAAGCAGTAGCGACTCCGGCTACGCCATTTTCCAATAAGGCCATTCTTTTCTCAAAAACGTCTACTGTCGGATTCATCATTCGACTATATATATTGCCCTCTTCTTGCAGTGAAAAAAGCTTTTCTGCATGTTCTGTATCTTCAAAGACGTAAGAAGTTGTTTGATAGATAGGAACCGCACGAGAACCGGTTGCCGGATCAGGTACTTGCCCTCCATGTAATAATAATGTTTCTAGATGTTTATCCATGTATGATCGAACCTCCAAAATAACATATGATATGTCCAGTACTCTCCATTATACTATGAAACACTACTATTCTACTATCGATTTTTAGAATTTTCCGTAGAATTATTTATTGTGTTTGTTTATAAGAGAAAATGAAGTATTAATTTAATCAGCCATTCATCACAGGAGGTTAGCACAATGGTAAATAACTTCTTTCTCTAACCGTATTTTTATATAATAGAAAACAAATACATACTAACATCACTGCTGATTAGTCTATGTATTTATATCAAAATGAGGAGGTTTTTTCATGCCCTATCAGTATTTTGAAAAAATTCGACAACTATTCGACATAGTGGAAAAACAGGAAAAGGAGAAAATAGAGCAGGCAGTAGCTTTATTAACTGATGCTATCTTAGCAAAGAAATCTATCTTTGCCTTTGGCGCTAGTCATGCGGGTATTATTGCTCAAGAATTATATTATCGAGCAGGTGGACTAATCAGCATCAATCCTATTTTTGCCAAAGATCTGCAGTTAGACGTAGAACCTATCAGCTATACTAGTAAAATGGAGCGTTTAGCTGGATATGGCACACTACTGGCAGAGAAGACCCCAATGAAAAAAGGAGACGTGCTGATTCTTCACTCTGTGTCTGGCCGAAATTCAGTTACTATTGACTTGGCAATAGCCGCTCAAGAACTAGGTGTTCATGTTATTTGCATAACTAACTTAAACTATTCCAAACAGATTACTTCCCGGCATCCATCTGGTAAAAATCTCTATCAATGCAGTGATATAGTAATTGACAATCATGGGGATGTAGGTGATGCAGCTTGTACCATAGACGGTTTAAATCAGAAAGTAGCACCCTCATCTACCGTAATCGGAGCTGCTATTGTCAATACAATTGTAGCCGAAACGGTGGAGCGCCTTGTACAGCATGGTATAGATACTCCTCCCATCTTCTACAGTGCTAATATAGATGGGGGAGATGAGAAGAATCTTGCATTATATGAAAAATACAAAGATACGATTCACTATCGTTTTTAGAAAATTAAGGGGAGTACGTACTCTCCTTTTTTATGCCTGTGAAAAATCCTCAAACAATCTGAAGGCCTATATAGAAATTTACTGCTTAGCACCTAGCCGACACACGACTGTGTAATTGATTTAATGGATTGGTTTTAACAAATTGATCGTATCTTCTAATGGATCTCCAACAAAGTAAGGTGTCTGTGAATCAAAATGTAAAGGGTTTATGGTCTGCACCTCCTTTATTTAGCAAAATATTAATCATCCATAGATAAAATGGAATAGATTCAGTATAAACAAGTAATAATTGTTTATAAATAAATATACCCACTTTTCATTGTATTTTATTTCCCTAGACACAATTCATTGTATAATGCACCCTAGAAAGGGAGAATAGAATGGTAATATTTCAAAACAGGCTTCGATATCTTAGAGAAGAGCATGGCATCAAACAAGAAGACATGGCTAAAAAATTAAATATCTCAACTAGTGCTTACGGATATTATGAGCAGGGCAGAAATGAACCTTCCTTGGACTCTATCAAAAAAATGGCCGATATATTTGATGTGTCCGTTGATTATTTATTAGGTATTATTGATACGAAAAAGCATCCCTTTAAACTGTCTAATGAGATAGCACTATCTCACGAAGACTTGGAAACAGTGTTATTATTAAAAAAACTGCAGCTGCTAGATGATATGCGTACTGCACCAACTGAACAAGTAAGCCGGCTAAACAGACTTTGGCTTTTTATCAAAAATGAGATAAATTTAGAAAAAAACTCAGAATCGGAATAATTAATTATTTCGCAGTCTGGGTTTTTTTACTGCTTAATTCCTCTTTAATATGCTTCAGACTAATACTAGTCTCCTGCATTTCTACTAAGGCTAGCACACTCAATAAATCTATTGCTGCATCGCGCTTGGTATAGACTTCGTCATCCAACAAAAAATGGATTGTTTGCAATAATTGCAGCTCGATATCAACTAGGACTTGCTTGGAATGAAGCTGATCAACAATCGTATAGCTAGTTAATGGTTTAATCAATGGTACCACTCCTATTGATGAATTTTATTATCTTTTGCAAAAGTAAATGGAAAGGTTTGTCTAGCACTAAGCTGAATGGTATGGAAGTGTTGGAGAGGTGATAATTTCCCTGAAATATGTAATGACTTACTTAGGAAAAGACAGAATGATGAAAGACCGAAGTTGTAGATCCTGTTAACCAAACAGAACATTTGTTCCTATAAATATATCATACCCTATGGAAAATAACAAGCTTTATACAATTAAGCATATTCAAAAGAATAGCCGTGAAGGCAAAGATGATTACTTCACTTGTTAGTCATTTATCCGACAGATACACACATTATTTACGCATGTCAAGGCAACTACTACCTTGATGAGTACACTTGAGCCATGCTGTTTCTGGGGGAATTACTGACTGTAATTGTGATTTTCTAATCATTACCGGTATCTATTTCTATTTCTGCGTCCGTAATATAATCTTCCTTTTTCTATACCTTGTCTAGAAAAATAATGGGTAAAATCATCCGGTGACGATTTTACCCATAAACTTATCGATTATTCCTTATCATAGTCACTTGCCATTAAAACTTCTTTCGGCACATCCAAACCTTTGGAACCCCGTAAATCAACTTCTTTTTCTTCGGTTGGATAATAGATAATAAATCCTTCTGGATGAATCTGAGCTAAATACTCCGGCATTTTGTCCAGTTGTGGATGCCAGCCAATCGTTCCTTTTCTCGCACTCAATAATATTACTATATCATCCTTTAATAGTTTATCGGTATGCTGGCTCCGTAATTCATGCCAGTTCTCCACACGATAAAATACCGTATCTGGATTCGGGCGAATTTTCTTAAAGTAGGCTTCGTAATGCTCTTGCATTCCCTTAACTACCACTACCATTAAATTTGCATTCAAGCGGCTGGTAAGTATCTTCATACGTTCAATAGCTTCATAGAATCCAGGTTTATGATCAATACCAAATGGAAGAATGAGCACGATGCGCTTCACTGTTTCTAGCGGAATATCCACTCTAGTAATCAACACCGATAAGTTAGTTTCATCAACCAAACGATCCAGAATCGGACCTATTCTTGTGTTCTGATTTCGTTGTGCATTCCAGCCTATTACAACCGTATTAATGCGCTCCTCAATAATAGCCCTAGAAATACCGTGAATAATATCTTTATCTACCTTCGTCAAGATACGAATCGGAATCTCAGCACCGGCAGCATATAAATGGGCACGCCCCAGCATTCGTTCAGCTTGGGCAACCTGTTCTTTTGTTCCTTCTGCCTCTTCCCGGACCACACTTAATGGATAGATCGGCTGATCATTGGTGTGCTCTCGTTTGATCGAATTTGCTACATCAATCAACGATTCCATCGTGTTGGGATTAGCAATCGGAATCATGATCCGTTCCGGTGCATTGCCTTGTGACTGTGGAATATTTTCCTCTGTTAAAGCTTGTCTTCTAGCGAATTTTTCCACTAAGTAAGGCCCAGCAATACACGTGATTAGGATTTTAATAATAACCGCATTAACAAAGGCTTGATCTAATAAGCCAATATCATACCCGACCAGTGTTGCCGCTAGCGTGCCAGCTGCTTGAGGAACCGTTAATCCAATCATGATATTTCTCTCTGTTTTGTCATAATGATAAAGCTTGCTGACAATAATCGGTGCCAAGGCTTTACCAACCATAACAGCAACAACAATAGCTCCTGTTAGCATCCAAACCTCTGGATCAGTGAATAATATTTTCACATCCATTAACATCCCGACAGATAAAAGAAAAAAGGGAATAAACAAACCGTTGCCAACAAAACGAATTCGGTTCATCAGGGCACTGTGTTTAAGGACATAGCGATTCAATGCCAGTCCGGCTAAGAATGCCCCGATAATTGGCTGTAACCCAGCAAGGATCGCTAAAAATCCCGCTCCAAATAAGATCACCATGACAAAGGTGAAATTCGTGACACCTTCTGTTCCAAAATGGCGGAAAAACCACTTAGAAAGCAGGGGTACTACTTTTAACATAATAAAGACAAAAATGATCGTAGATACGATTAACTGTATCCAAAACTGGGCATTTACTTGTCCAGTCGTAATACCAGCTATAATTGCCAGAATAAACATGGCGAAGGAATCGGTTAACAGGGTCCCTCCAACCGCCGTTGTTACTGCCTTGTTCTTGGCAATCCCCAGCCGGCTGACAATGGGGTAAGCTAATAAGGTATGAGAGCCTAAAATAGATCCAACTAAAATAGCCGCAGACATGGAGAAATCCAACAATAAGGTAATACTCATCCCCAGAATAAATGGAATGAAGAAGCTTATAGAACCAAACACCAAGCTTCGTTTACGGTATTTCTTAAAGCCGTCAATATCCAACTCTAATCCGGCAATAAAAATAATAAATAGGAGACCAACTGCTCCTAGTAATTCAATTGTCTGGTCCCGCTCAAGCAAGTGAAAACCGTTTGGACCTACAATAACTCCTGCTAAGATCGGTCCGATAATGCCAGGTATTCGTATTTTTTGCATGAGAAGCGGTGTTAGAAAGAAAATCACCATCGCCAGTGCAAATATGATAACCGGCTCTGTTATGGGAAAAGTCATACGTTGTACCTACCAATCTTCGTAGTTGTTGAATCAGGCACTATCTCCCCATTCATAAGAAAACATGGCGAAGCTTGCACCCAAAGAAAGTTTATTTCGCTGTTTGATCGACGCAAATCTCACGGCCAACAGGCATGACTGCTGGACAAGTTTGCCCTTTACGATAACAGTATGTGCCATATAAAGTTATCTAACTGCTAAGTTTTCTAATTAAAAAAGATAAATCCTCAAAAAATATACCACAAAATGTCTTTCTTCGCACGAAAAATTTACTCCACCTGTTCCAGTAACCTCATTCGATAACAGTTCTTTGCCGTCTTCCCCAATTGGTCCAATAAATTATAATTGGCATATGCCCCTACAATGGCACCAAATCCTGGTATTAGCTGGAGCATCTTCACTAAATCGATATAATCGCGATAATCTTGTTGGAACGAGCGCCAATCCATATCTGTCAACCGTTCTCGCTCCTCTTCCCAATGTTTAATAAAATAGTAAACCTCTCTTCGCTTATCATCACTGGAGAAGGCTAATTGAAACACATGCAAAATATACAGGCGCTCTTCATAATTAGATGTATCAAATCCATAGATGGTTGCTGCTTCAAAGAGGAACTTGATCTTGATTGACAACAGTAAAGGAAAGTCAGCAAGTGCTAAGAAAAAACCGCCTGCTCCGGTGCCTGCTCCTTCGACCATCGCTGTTTTGCGATAGTTTTCCAGCTTCTCTTGTACACGTTTTTCTTGTTCTTCAAGTGATTCGAAGACAGGACTTGCTTTGCTGGTCGTCATTTCAGAACCAACGAGCGTGGTTTTTACCATTTGTTTAATCGATTCGGTGATGATTTGATGTGCTTTTTCAGGAATATGCTGATTTATTTTATCCTGTGTACGTTTGGACAATTTCTGAAACATGCTTTGTTTTTTTAAAATATCCAGTTCCCAATCTAATAATTCTTGGTAAGCTTGTTGTTCATACGCATTCATATTATTCCTCCAGTGTTAAATCGTTAAATTATAATTCATCCCGAGGTAATACCCCAGCGTTTTTAAAATTTTGGCAGAAAATAAGCAGCGCTGGGCTCCCCGACAAGTTTCCTTTTATATACGATCCAACTCTCTTTTATGCTTCACTTTCATCGTATTTATACTAAGAAAATACATATTTTCATTCATTTTGTGAAAAATAAGGAAAATAAATGCATATGGAGGTGACTGCGATTTCGTTTCTGAACGATTATTTGATTGTTGTCCTGAGAGTAGTTACTCTGCTCCCTTTATTTCTTGCAGTTGCTTTATTTATGGGCCGCCGTGCCATGGGGGAAGTACCTATCTTCGACTTCCTGGTAATCATTACCCTAGCTTCTGTTGTCGGTGCCGATATTGGCAACCCTGATATCAGCCATGGCCCGACTGTTGTAGCGATTATTTTGATTGCTCTTTTACAGAAAATTGTATCACATGTAAAGCTTTCTCATCGAAAAATAAATAAATTTATCAATTTTACTCCGACTACTGTCATATATGAGGGAATGATTCTGCATCAGCCATTGAAAAAGATTGGTTTTTCGATTGATAACCTGTTACAAATGCTGCGTGACAAGGGCATATTTGATATCCAAGAGGTACATATCGCTATTATTGAAGGAAATGGGGCATTAAGCGTATTGAAAAAACCAGAAAAACAGCTGGTCACCCTTGATAAATTACAAATTCCGCCATCACCTCCTCCTTTAACTTTTCCAGTCATCCTGGAGGGGGCTATCCATACAAAAGGACTGGAAGCTAGAAACTTGAATCAGCAATGGTTGACAGCTGAACTAGCTAAACATGGCATCACAGACAGCAGGGAAGTCTTTTTTGCCTCAGTTAATATGGCAAACGAGCTGTATGTTTCACTTTATCAGACTGTCCCCCCTGACACCCCTCCTTTGAATGGTTAGCTAAGAAAATGCAGAAATTCGCTGCGGCATTTTTATTGGGATTTTTATACGAAACCTTTCCCAGCGGTTGCAGTTGGTTCATTTTCACGCTAAACAAGGAGGGCAATCAAAGTTTTCATGGACAGCGATGTCTGCAGGACTTGTTAGTTTCAAACAACCTCTATTATTACAATTTGATTACACTTAAATAAAATAGGATTACTTTTTCAGAAATGGTGGTATGTATTACTAACCCCTTCATAATATAGCAAGTGGGAAGGTGTACCTCATCTTCCAAACTTCGTTGCAACGTTATTTTACCTTCGTAGTAAGTAGCGTTGCAGCACACCTTTGTCAACGTTTCCTAAGCCAAAATTTATAAAGGAGGAACTACCGTGAAGTGTAAAGATTGTAATGGGGAAGGTTTAATACGCTGTCCGAGTTGTTCAGGAGAAGGGTTGGATTACGGCATACACAAATGTGAATCTTGTGATGGCGAGGGAGAGATTGCTTGCTCATCATGCCAAGGTAGCGGCAAAGTAAGTATTTTGCAAAAAATTAAAAGCTAACTAAAGTGTACACCGAATCCATGGCTAAGAGCCATGGTTTTTTTTGTTGAAAAAGAATAACGATTATACTTTGGATAGCTTAAATCATTTTGCGAAACATGATATAGTGGATAGTGATAACGCAAGACTTCCATCGACAGTAGCTTCATCCTTTATCGGTGGATAACGACAATTAGTATGAGCCGTCTTATGGTCGGCTGACACCGCAATTAACTATACAGGAGCGATGCAGGAATGAATAAACAAGATATTGCTACGATCCGGAAGCAATTCAAAGTAGATAATGATAAAATGAAGGTTCACGAAATTTTTAACGTATACATTATGAAGGAATCCAGTGATATCTATCATCAACAGAGCCAGCCGTTTGAAATGCTTGATCAGGATGAAAAGGAATTATTTATGATCAATTTCAAAAAATTATTAACCGGCCAGCTGGATGAAAAGTTATTTGAATTGAAATTCCAGTCAGATGTGGAAGATTCTTCACAGCTTATTTTACATAAAGGATTATTAGCAGCAACAAATGAAGAATGGCAGCAGCAAATGCTTCTTATGGTAGAGAAAATACTGCAAGACAGGCAATATGAGATGGATGTGGTTATCACGTTTATTCATGGCGAATATGTCAAACCAATGAGAAAACATCAAGATGGTGACGAAGGCAGTCATTATGATTCGGTTTACCATCACCCATTTATCCTATGCAGTATCAATAAAACACAAGATCCTAAAAAGGAATTACAATTTGACTATATTCAAAAACAATTTAAGTACAATGTAATGGTGGATCCGATTATTAACTTGCAGGCGCCGATGGGCGGATTCCTTTTTCCATGTATTACCGACAATGCACAAGATGTCAATCGTGTATTATATGTTGCCGGTAAGGCGAATGAACCAGACGAGATGTTTATCGAGGAAGTACTGAATGCCGAGGAGACCATGACAGCTAAGGATGATAAGATTGCTTTTGAAGAGGTGGTGCGTGATGCCGTTGGACACCAATTAAACTCTTCCACCCTGGCCAATGTCTATGAAGAAATTCACCGTGTGGCAGAAGATACCGAGGAGGAAGACGTACCGACGATAGATTATAAAGACGTTGAACGAATACTAACATCCAGCGGAATAGAAGATCTCAGCACAGAAAAAGTAGAAACGGCGTTTAAAAATGTCATCGACGATACCAATTACGAATTAAAGGCACGGAATATTGTGCCAAAGTTTAACTCCAAATCCATTAAGATCAATACCAAGGTAGCTAATATTTCTGTCAGCCCGGAAGACTTACGTCATGTTCGGCAAGTACAAATGGACGGGAGACGTTATCTGATGATTGAGGTCGAAGAAGATACCGTGATTGATGGATTTACACTGATTCCAGAGGCATTTAAATAAAGCAAGTGTTTTTGGTGATAAACTTCCCCAGTGTCACCTACCTACTTTCCGATGCCGGGACAAAAGTTTAGTTGCCAAGTAAGCCTTCAAACAATAGAGCCTTTGGTTCGGATTTTTAGTAAATAAAGGCTGTCATTGAGAGGTGCAGTGGTGGAGCGTGTTTGCGGAACAAGAAGCAAGGGACAGATCTATAATTGGACCGGTCCCTTTTTCTTTGCTCCACAACTTTTCACGCTATTTCACCTAGTAAAGGAAAAAAGACGATTCGTTTCTTGCTCTAACGTTTTTGTTTTACCTCAGTCGATTTTTTTACCGTATAAAGCAGATACGAATACGTTTGCTGATCATCAGCGCCTCTGAAACGCACTTTGGAGCGGATACCCCACATGGACAAACAAGAAATGTCATACAATAAGCGACAAACGGATAACCAATTCGACTTGTTTTTCGTAAAAAGTGTCGAATATAGAAGAATAACTCTAATATAATGACATATTCAAAAGCAAATTGTTATCCATCATTTCCAGTCACCCATTTGGATATTTACCCCTTATTTAAAATTTCTTATAATTTTTTTGATCTGATTTCGAGTGGTTTCTACCTATTTAATATAAGAAGTGACAAAAAGACGATTATCCTTTTTTTTACATGCATTTACCTTTTCAATCCGTTATACTGTAAACTAGCTGGTCTTTATGAGCGTAAATTTCGGCTGTTTTATATGTAAAGGAGGAATTAATTTGTCTTTGCTGCATTGGGCTGTACTATCACCATTTCTTGTAGCTATACTTATCCCATTTCTATATAAATATATGAAAAGAATACATACAGGATGGTTTGTTTTACTCCTTCCTTTCGCACTATTTATTTATTTCTTAACTTTTCTGCCTGTCACCTCTTCTGGTGAAACCATTCTCGAGGTGCTGCCTTGGGTGCCTTCGCTTGGTATTAATTTTAGTGTTTATCTGGATGGCTTAAGCTTGCTGTTTGTTTTATTGATTACCGGAATTGGGGCGTTAGTTGTCCTATACTCGATCTATTATCTGGCAAAAGGGAAAGAAAGATTACATAACTTCTATGTGTATCTCTTGATGTTTATGGGAGCGATGCTTGGCGTTGTATTATCTGATAACCTGATCGTAGTCTATGTATTCTGGGAAGTGACCAGTATTGCCTCTTCCCTGTTAATCAGTTATTGGTACAGCCGCGAAAAATCTATTTATGGTGCCCAAAAATCAATGTATATTACTGTATTTGGCGGGCTCTCTATGCTAGGTGGATTTTCACTGTTATACGTGATCACCGGCACCTTCAGCATCCGCGAATTAGTTGCCAATGCCGACCTCATTATAACAAGCGGGCTATTCCTGCCTGCGATGATCTTAGTATTATTAGGAGCCTTTACAAAATCAGCCCAGTTTCCATTCCACATTTGGCTGCCAGATGCGATGGAAGCTCCGACACCTGTTAGTGCCTACCTGCATTCAGCTACCATGGTAAAGGCCGGGATCTATTTAGTGGCTCGGTTAACAGGCGTATTTGGCGGCACACCGGAATGGTTCTGGATCATTACCATTGCTGGTCTCACCACTCTTTTATGGGGCTCTGTCTCTGCCGTTCGACAAAAGGATTTAAAGGGTATACTCGCCTTCTCGACTGTTAGTCAGCTAGGATTAATTATGAGTCTGCTTGGTGTTGGTTCTGCTGCCTTTTATTTTCAAGATGGCGATAATGCCTTATATAAAACGGCGATCTTAGCTGCCGTCTTTCATTTAATCAACCATGCCACCTTTAAAGGCAGCCTGTTTATGGCAGTTGGCATTATTGACCATGAAACTGGGACGAGAGATATCCGTAAGTTGGGTGGTTTGATGACAATAATGCCAGTGACTGCCACGATCTCCCTTGTCGGTCTTGCCTCAATGGCTGGACTGCCGCCGTTTAATGGCTTTCTCAGTAAGGAGTTATTCTTTACCGGGATGTTAAATGTGCTGGATTACGGCATCTTTCACCTAGAAACATTTGGATTGATTATTCCGATCGTCGCCTGGGTGGCTAGTGTATTTACCTTCTTATACTGTCTGATTATGTTCTTCCGTACCTTTACCGGCAAATTTGATATCAGCAAATTGAAGGTAAAACATGTCCATGAGGCACCTGTCGGGATGTTAATCAGCCCAGTTGTATTAGGTTTGCTTGTGATCATCATCGGGTTATTCCCTGGTATTCTTGCCTATTCGATTATTGCACCAGCCATTTCTGCGATTCTGCCGGGTATCTTAGCCGCTGGCGAGCAGTTTGATGTGCATATCTATCATTGGCATGGATTTCAGCCAGAGTTATGGATGACAATTGGCGTGATTATCTTAGGCGTGCTGCTCTTCCTCACCTTTAGGAAATGGGAAAACTCTGCCTTTTACCGCGGGGAAAGAGACTTGTTCAATTATGGCTATGACTATGGTTATGACGGATTGATTAAAGGCTCTCAATGGTTGACTCGTATACAAATGACAGGGAGACTGCGTGATTATTTTATTTATATGTGTGCTTTTATTATCCTGCTGATGGGTTATACAATGTACCGCTACAACCTGCCGGACATTGGCTCACTCGATTTATCACCGATTCCGCCTTTTATGTGGCTGATCTTTATCGTATTCATTAGTTCGGTGGTTGTCATACCGTTCTTGCAGAATCGTGTGGCTGTTATTGTAGTTACCGGGGTAACCGGCTTTATAGTAGCCTTGTTTTTCGTAATCTTCCGGGCTCCTGATTTGGCTTTAACTCAGTTACTTGTTGAAACGGTAACCGTTATTCTGTTCATGTTGGTTTTCTATCATCTACCAAAGCTCCAAAAGGAAAAGACAGCCATTGGAATAAAACTAGTTAAATTACTGATTGCGGGCGGATTCGGCCTGATGATGACCATTATTTCACTTAGTGCTTTTTCATTAGGACAAGAAGCGAACTTCCCTTCTATCGCAGAGTTTTTCATCGAAAACTCTAAAGAAGAGGCAGGAGGGTATAATGTCGTCAATGTGATCTTAGTTGATTTCCGTGGACTGGATACAATGTTAGAAGCCCTTGTGGTCGCAATTGCCACACTGTCAGTAATTAGTTTGATTAAGTTACGGTTCAAAGGGAGGGAGGATGTATGAAGCCAATAAAACCAAATGACATGATGCTGCAAACCTTAGCACGGTTGATTATCTTAGTTGTTCTGTCCTTCTCTATCTATCTATTACTGGCTGGGCATAACAACCCGGGCGGTGGGTTTATTGGTGGACTGATGACTTCCAGTGCCATATTGATTCTATATGTAGCCTTTGATATGAAGACAATCAAAAAGGCGATTCCGATTGATTTCGTCAAAATAATCGGAATCGGATTACTTTTTGCCAGTCTGACCGGGGTAGTATCGATGCTGTTCGGATATCCTTATCTAAAACAATTTTTTGATTATTTTACCATACCGATTCTTGGCGAAGTAGAGTTAACAACTGCCCTGCCCTTTGATTTAGGTGTATACTTCGTCGTGGTTGGCAGTGCACTAACAATTATTTTAACGATCGCAGAGGATGATAAATAATGGAAGTATTGATGGCGATTATGATTGGGATTATTTTTATGGTGAGCATTTACTTGATGATGTCTCGTAATCTGCTTCGGGTAGCAGTGGCGACCTTATTATTATCACATGGTGTTCATCTGCTGCTGCTTACAATGCCTGGCTTGCAAAGAGGGGACGCTCCCATCTTAAGTTTTGCCGCTGATGCCTATACTGACCCATTGCCGCATGCATTGATCTTAACGGCAATTGTGATTAGTTTTGCCGTTACATCCTTGCTCTTAGTAATGGCTTACCGCACCTATAAAGTGCACAAGACAGATGATTTAGAAGATTTAAGGGGTTCTGCTGATGAATAATCTAATTATTTTACCGATTGTCATTCCATTTATAATCGGAGCGATATTGATTTTACTTGCAAAAAGGATAACAGCACAGCGAATACTTAGTGGTATCACTATGTCATTCCTGTTGACTCTTTCCATCTATCTGGCTGTCATCGTCTATCTGCACGGAACGATTGTGTTAGAAGTTGGGAACTGGGAGGCACCTTTTGGTATTGTAATTGTAGCTGATTTACTTTCTACCTTTATGCTGCTCCTATCCAATTTAGTAGGTACAATCTGTCTGTTCTTTGCCTTTCAGACAGTGGCTGAGACACGGGAAAAGCAATTCTTCTACCCTTTATACCTATTCTTAATGATTGGTGTAAACGGCGCCTTTCTTACCGGCGACTTATTTAATTTATTTGTCTTCTTTGAAGTAATGCTGATTGCTTCTTATGGGTTAATTGTCCATGGCGGCACAGGTTATCAGCTGAGAGAATCATTTAAATATGTCATTATTAACATCTTTGCTTCTGCTCTGTTTATTGCGGCCATCGCCTGGATTTATGCCATTACTGGCACCATGAATATGGCTCATATTGCAGAACGGGTGGCAGAACTGGATCAAGCAGGTGCCCTTAACTTTGTTGCGATGCTATTATTTGTGGTCTTTGCTTCTAAAGGTGCCTTATTTCCGTTATATTTTTGGCTGCCTCGATCTTACTTTGGTCCGCCGGCGGCAATTGCAGCCCTTTTTGGCGGTCTGTTGACCAAGGTCGGTATCTATGCCATTATTCGCACCTTTACGCTTATGTTTAACCATGATATCGGCTTTACACATAAGGAACTGATTGTAACCATTGCCGGTTTTACCATGCTATTTGGGGTATTAGGTGCAGTCTCACAATTTGATTTCAAACGAATTCTTTCTTACCATATTATTAGTCAGGTTGGTTATATGGTGATGGGACTCGGTATTTTTACTCCGCTGGCTGTTGCAGGCGCCATTTATTATATCGCCCATCATATGATTGTAAAAACAGCGCTGTTCTTATTCGCCGGGGTGACAGAACGCATTACAGGAACAACTGATCTTAAGAAAATGGGCGGACTGCTGGGAACTCATCCTTGGCTGGCATGGTTTTTCTTTATTACGGCTGTTTCATTAGCAGGAATTCCGCCATTGAGTGGATTCTTTAGTAAATTTCCGATTATATTATCTGGTTTTGAGGAAGGACAATATGTCATTGCCGGAGTCGCCTTATTAGTCGGTTTACTGACTCTGTTCTCGATGATAAAAATATTCAGCTACGCCTTCTGGGGTAAGCAAAAGCATACCAAGGAGCAAGCCAGTGTTCCAGTGAGGAAACTGTTGCTTCCTATCTTTCCACTAGTGGCGTTAGCCATTATTTTAGGTTTTGCAGCGGAACCGATCTTTACCTACTCACTAGAGGTGGCAGAAGATATTATGGATCCCGCTAACTATATCGATTCTGTACTTAAGGAGTAGTTATTATGGCTTTTCAAATGCTGATAAATGTCTTAATTGCCGTACTGTGGATGTTTCTGCATAATGAATATACCTTTGCCACTTTTTTTGCCGGGTATATTATTGGGATTATCATCTTGTTTATTATTCGCCGCTTCCTGATGTTTGATTTCTACATAAACAGAGTGTGGGCCGCGATCAAATTAATCTGCTTATTCTTTATAGAGCTGATTAAGGCTAATATCGATGTGGTCAAGGTTGTGTTAAACCCTAAACAAAACCATCAGCCTGGTATTGTTGCTGTAAAAACCAAGTTAGAATCTGATTTTGAAATTTCTATCTTGGCAGCCTTGATCACGCTGACACCGGGAACTATTTCAATGGATTTCTCGTCAGACAGTAAAACAATCTATGTACATGCGATTGACGTACCTGATAAACAAGCGATGATTAGGGATATTCAGGAATCCTTCGAAAAGGCGATTATGGAGGTGACAAAGTAATGTTTGATACAGTGCTGATTATTGCCTTATGTGTATTATCATTTGGACTTCTGCTGCTGTTTATTCGATTATTGCTTGGTCCTTCTATTCAGGATAAAATTCTTGCCCTAGATGCGATTGGTGTATTACTTGCCGGCATAATCGGAATTTTTATGATTTTACAGAATACTACAGTATTTTCTGATATCGTATTAGTCCTAACAATCCTCGGCTTTGTCGGAACCTTGACTCTCTCGAAATTCCTAGAAAGAGGTGTAGTCATTGAACGTGATGATTGATATAGTGGTCTTAGCATTTGTTATTATCGGTGTCTTCTTCGCCGTTGTCAGTGCGATTGGCATCTTGCGGCTCAAAGATGTATACAGCCGGGCGCACGCCTCTGGAAAAAGTGCCACCTTAGGCGTGATCTTTATTATGTTAGCTGTCTTTATCCATTTTCTGTCACAAGGAGATTTGAACGCAAAAATTCTGCTAGCGATTCTGTTCTTATTCCTTACAGCTCCTGTAGCTAGTCTGTTCTTGGCGCGTTCTGCCTATCGCAATGGGGTGAAACTAGCCAAAAATACAGTTGTCGATGATTTAAAAAAAATGTACGATAAACAGCAATAATAAAAGGAAAAACCCCTGTGAATCCGAGTTTTATCAAATACTCGGCTATTCACAGGGGTTTTGATAGGAGTCTAGTAATCTCCGTGTATATTCAGTCTAGCTACTTATTTGAAATACACTTCGTCTCCAGGATAAATCAAATCCGGATTTGGAAATTGATTGATTTCCTGCAGTGTCGTCCATAAGTAATTATATTGCAGCCCAATTTCAAATAGCGTATCTCCAGACTTTACTGTATACATCATTTCTTTTGACTGACCTTGTTCTTCTGACTGATTTTTGCTGATTGCTCCTCCGCCAAATTCAATTCCTGCAGCTTCGGCGATGATTTTAGGTAAATCGGTATTATCAAGGGAGCCTGAAAATTGGTCAGCTCCTGGACCATATGCGTAGACAGGAATATCCACTCCTGTATGATTCGTGCTTGTCCATCCAACATTGGCCTTCGAACTGATTACTGTATTGATAGCCATCTTAGGATCTTCCGCTTCCTGAATCGATTGAATTTCTTCTTCTGACAATTCCATCTCCGTATATTTACTTACGACTTCATTAGCGTTGGATCGATCTTCATTTAACTCTTCTGCGATATTCGCACCGATTGCCGTTACACTTTGAAGCAGCTCTGGGTTGGCCGTTCCTGAACCATTGGCACCTACAGTCATACCACCTGTTTCATGATCTCCACCAATAACAACTAATGTATTACCGTCTTCTTCAGCGAAATCAACTGCTGCTTGTACTGCTTCTTCAAAGGCGCCTACATCTGTCATCGCCCATGCTGCATCATTATCGTGTCCTGCCCAGTCAATCTGACTTCCTTCTACCATAAGGAAAAAGCCATCTTCATCTTTTTTTAGTGTATCAATAGCCGTTTGTGTCATTTCTGCAAGACTTGGTTCTTCATCTGTATTGCGGTGTAATTCAGGTGACATAGCCTCATCGGCGAACAAGCCTAGTAATTTTTCGCTGTCTAGATCGATATCTGCCTCAAGTAATTGATTGCGATTTTCGATGAGCTGATATCCTTGCTCTTCTGCCTGCTGGAGTACATTTGCTTCTGCTTGATTCCCACCTTCTGATTCTGGAAGGAAATTATTTTTCCCGCCTCCTAGTAAAACATCAATCTCGTTGTCTATTAATTGCTGGGCAATCTCTGGTTCCTTGTTCCGATCATCTACATGAGCTCCAAATGCTGCTGGAGTTGCATGGGTAATAGTGGAAGTAGCAACAAGTCCTGTTGACATATCCTTATCCTGCGAAGCTTCTAGAATTGTCTGCTGCGGATTACCTTCTGGATCCAATCCAATCATGCCATTATTAGTTTTTACACCTGTTGACATTGCCGTACCTGCAGCTGCAGAGTCGGTAATATTAGAATCAGCAGAATATGTAGTATACATCCCTTTCAAATGATCATCCCAGGCTGCATCCTCTCCCTTAAAATGCCGATAATTCGTTGCATAATCAGCATTAAAACCGTCCGGAATCATATAAATGATATTTCTCGCTTTCCCCCCATTATCATCAATGTTATTCACTTGACTATTTCCATCTGCACTGGCCGCTATCGTGCTAACTCCTGAAAAAAACAGACTTGCACTTAACGCAATCACTCCAAGCTTTTTTATCATTCCATCATCCTCCTTGAGATTTAATCTAACCCCATTGTAGGTGGAAAACTTTAACTGAGGATAAATAGAATGTAAATAGTATGTAATTTTCTTTATTACTACTCAAGACTTTAGTCATGCAGATGGGCTTTTTTTGTCCATCATTTCCGTTATGACGGACAAAACTTGGCGCTCCTGGCGCTTTTTGTCCGTCATTTCCTGCTAGCCTACCTGCTTCACTAACCCACTTATCCTCCAATCATGATAATGTTATATCACCATGCCACTTTTCCCATTACTACCGCATGATTGGCACCTGTTGCGCCAGGAATTGTGTTATGTCGTTGCTGGAGACATTGATATCCTAAGACAGCAAAAGCTACGGCTTCCTTCGAGTCTGGATTTACCTGTTCATCATAGGCAGGCTGCAACTGGGTGCCTTCTGCATGATAGACTAGCCGCTTCATTAATGTCTGATTATGAGCACCTCCGCCACTGACAATAATTTCATCGATCTCTCCATGTGATTGAATCGCCTTCATAATCGTGACTGCTGTTAGCTCTGTAATCGTCATTAATCGATCCGCTTCCTTTATCCCTTGTTGCTTCCCATCATTCCATAGTCTTTCTGCATAGGCCTCTCCAAACATCTCTCTTCCCGTCGTCTTCGGTATCGATTGTTGAAAATAGCTGTGCTGCAGTAACTTGGACAGCCAAGGATAATTAATCTGTCCTTTGGCAGCAAGCTGGCCGTCTTTATCATAGGTTTGTGTATATTCTGTCAGCCGTTTAACAAAGGCATCAATCAACATATTTCCCGGTCCTGTATCATAAGCCAGTACCTGGTCTTCCGCTCCCCCTTTTGGCAGCAGCGTAATATTAGCAATCCCTCCGATATTCAACAAAACCTTTGTTACTTCTTTGCTGGCATATAACAGATAATCTACATAAGGAACCAATGGAGCCCCTTGTCCGCCGGCAGCCATATCTCTCGTCCGAAAATCGCCGACCGTTGTTATTCCTGTCCGCTCTGCTATCACACTAATATCTCCAATTTGTAAAGTGGAAGGTACTTGGTAAACAGCACCGTCTTCCTCCACAACCGGTTCATGATATATCGTCTGACCGTGGCTGCCAATCAAAGCAATCTCCTCTCGCTTCATAGCCACTGACTGGATCAGCTGAATCGCGGCTTCTGCGAACAATTCTCCCAAATACATATTCATTCTTGATATCCGCTCTACTGTAGCTGTTTCTGGCTGACATAGCAGGAAGAGTTCTTCTTGCATTTCCGCAGTATAATCAATCGACAGATAACCCAACTGTACTACTTGTAGCTGTCCAGCATGGTCTGTCACCTTGATTAAGGCTGCGTCAATCCCGTCTAAAGATGTCCCTGACATTAAACCGATGGCATAGCTTACATGGTTCGTCATTCTAATAAACTCCTTTGGTTTCAGTCATTTAATATTCTTTTTTATAAGAAATATATTTCTTCCATGGCTGATAACCTAGTTTTTGATAAAATGTCACCAACCCCGTCCAATCAATCACAATATGACGAATCCCTCGTTCCCGCAAGATATGGATTCCAGCCTCCACGATCGCTAAGCCTAAACCTTGGCCTCGTTCCTCTGCATCTACTCCTAAAGGGCCAATTCCGCCCAGTTCCTGTTCAAACAAGGGTGCCCAGTATACATTCTGAGCAATATAGGGAGAATGCGCATCATTGATACGGCAAAAACCAATAATTTTGTCTGCCTTTTTCAACACTATGAACTCTCGGCCTTTGCCTCCTTTTTGAAAATAATGCATTGCTTCATATTCCCAACGGCCTGGAAAACAACGGTGTAGGAAGGCCAAGAAGGCTTCTTTACCTGCTAATTGCAGTGTTTGAAAAGAGACATCGCCTCGTTCCTTTTCAAAACTTGTTATTTCCGGCGGACTCTCCTCATAGGAATGAAGCAGGTCATAATCCTCACCTTGGTTTAAATAGCCTTGTTTCTCAAACCAGAGACATGACTCGCTATCTTCAGCAGGAATACCCGGAAAATAATGATATGGATCTCTGCCTAACACTATTTGCTGTATGCCAATAGAGCAAAAGGTATTCTCGGCATGCTGCAATAACTGACGGCCGATCCCTTGCCTGCGATACTGCTGATCGACCAACAACACTTGAATCCAGCCTGCTTCCTTTGGCATCGCAACATCCAGATCTTCCTGCCACCGCTTCGCTATCAGCATCCCGATCACCTGATTCTCTTGATCAACTGCCAGCCTTGAAGCTTGATAACAAATATTCTCATCGTCGAAGCTATTTTGGCGCAATAAGGATTGCCGCATAGGGAAAGCGCTTAAATTATTATTCCAAAGTGCCGCCATATCTGGTATTCTCTCTTGTTCTATTGCTACCAATCTCATCGTTTACCCCCTCTATCCCATTTGTGACTGTCTAACAGCCGCCATCACAGCACCATGCACTGGAGCAACATCGGGAATGATTAATTGTACATTCCGCTTATCTGCCATGATCATTCGCCGCATGGACGCTTCCAACAAATCGAACCGCTGAAAAATACTGCCTGCCAGCACTACAGGAATCTCCGTATCATCCGCTTGTTCTGCAAATAATTGCTGTACTAATTGTATAATATTTCTACCTATGTATGCTCCATTTCTATCCACAATTTCCTGTGCTGCGGCATCGCCCGCCTCTGCTGCTTGGAACACCTTTTTGGCCAAAGAAGCAATCACTTCCTTTGGATTGGAGGCATGATAAATAACAGGTACTAAGTCTGGCAGTTCTTTTTTTTGAAAATGTTGCAGACATAATTCCTTCAGTTTTGTAGCTGGACCTGTTTGATCTTGCATAGCAAAAACAGCTTGTAATGCTTCATGCCCAAGACAGTAACCACTGCCCCGCTCTCCGATTAGATGACCCCAGCCACCTATCCTTTGGCGATCACCATGATGGTTGATGCCATAAGTAATGGAACCAGTGCCTGAAATTTGGACAATACCTGGACTGCCTTTTGTTCCTGCATATAGAGCGATAAGCGCATCATTGTCCACGCTAACCTGCATAGCACCTGGCACGATTGCTATTAGGATATCTTTGATTTTCTGCTGTGTCTCCAGATGTCCAGCCCCAGACATCCCAGCAAACAAGGCAGCAGCCTGTTGATAGGCTGTTGGATGAGCCTGTTGCAGTTGATTGAATAATGTTTGAAAAGTCCTGCTCAACTCTGGAGCTGATACGATATTAGGGTTAGAGGCACCACCGACCGCTCTAGCAACTTCCTGCCCCCTACTATCTGCAAGAACAGCCACAGTCTTCGTTCCGCCTCCATCGATACCGATCACATATGACATATCCTTCCCTCACTTAGTCTTTCGTTTTTGATAGGCTTGTTTCTTTTCCCGTTGCAGCTTGAGTTCGCCTACCGCCTCTCTTGTGGCATCTAAATATTGGACAGTATCCTCATACTGCGAGGAAGCAACACACATAAAAAGAATATCGATCACTTGCAATTGTGCCATTCTGGAGGATGTCGCACCACTTCGAAAAGTAGGTTCTGTTGTGGAAGATGTGTATAAGTTTATATCGGCCGCTTCGGTCACGGCCCATTTTCCATATTTCGTTAAGCTAATGGTCGGCACACCATTTTGATTTGCTAATTGCATCAGACTCGCTACCTCAGGCGTTTCCCCGGAAAAAGATATTCCGATCACCACATCACTAGAGGCAGCATTGGCAATAAGTGTGGCTGCCATATGCATATCTTCAAAGGCATATGCCGTCTTATTAATCCGTAAGAATTTTTGTTCCGCATCTTGGGCAATAATGCTCGAAGCCCCTACACCAATAAAGTGGATTCTGCGTGCATGTTTTAATAGATCTACTGCCTTCTGTAAGGCATCAATATTTAATAGTTCTGCTGTTTCCCGAATAGTTTGAATGCTGTTGCTCGTCATTTTATCGATTATCGTTGCCGGAGATTCATTTGGAGCAATATCACGAAAACCTGATTCTGTCGTTTTTTGAAGATCACCTGCAATTCTCATTTTTAACTCCTGCAGGCCGTTTAACCCCAATGATTTACATAAACGAACCACTGCTGCACTGCTGGTCAAACTGCGCTTCCCTAATTCACTCGCCGTAAGTGATATAATTTCTTCAGGATGTTCCATGATATAGGCAGCGATTTTCTTTTCGGAGGGTGGTAATAACGGCATCATTTCACTTACTCGTATTAATCCACCAGTCATAAAAGCCATGTATGATACTCCCTTCTAATCCTATTATGACAAGCCTTTACCGCTCATGTTCTGTTCATATGATTCGTTTGCACTTATGTCACCTCTACTACGATCTGATCTGTTACCTTATTTATACAAACGGTAATGATAACACGACCTTGTCTGTGTGCCGTCACTACTCCGCCAGACGATATACCCGCAATGTCCGGATTACTGGAAGACCAAGTCAGCGGAATCGCAGAATAACTGGTTAGTTCCACCGAATAAGCAGGAGAAACATGCTGAAACAGACCATGAACAGTCAGGGGATATGTTTCACCTCTAGGGATGGCAATGGATTCCTGCAAATCCTTTTCTAGCTGGACTCCTGTTACCAGTGGTATAAATTGCAGGTCTAACCCCATCTCTGTTATTTCAAGACAGCTAAAACCTAACATATTACCGTTGTCATGACTAGTATACCCTTTTCGTGCACCATTTCCAGTCACGACATAATGAATACCATCTTGCCGCCAGCTTCGGAATACATGTAAATGACCAAACAGAACCTTGATATCAACCTGTGGGTGCTGTTGGTGATAGGAGCTTAACATATGATGCAGATATGCCGCATCGGCTGGATCCATTTCATGGGCTGTGCCTAATGTATCTTGAATAGGGACATGTGTGGCAATAATCAGGCAAGACTTCGTATTTGTACGTAATACTTCTTGCAAATAATCAAACTGGCCAGCCTCTGACCGGCTCAAACTTTGCTGATGTGCCGAGTTTAATACAATGAGCAAGGCGTGGTTGAGTTCCAAATGATAAGCGGCTGGACCAAAATGCCAGTGGAATAAATCCAGATTGCCTTGAAACGCCTCATGGTTGCCTGCAACAGCCAAGAAGGGTAATGACGAAGCCCTTATCCTCACCTGTTGGAATAGTGTAAACTCCTCGGAAGCAGCCTGATCAACCATATCCCCCATATGTAACACGAAGGCTGGTTCATACCGCAGAACCTGTTCAAAAATAAAGGCAAAGGCTTCTGCTGTATGTGTGTCTGGCAGAATTGCTACCTTCACTCGATGACGAGGCAAGGATAAGTTCTGATAGTAAAATGTCAGCTGGATCGGCTCCATCTGGTTACCGGCACAGTCTTGTGCCTCAATCGTTAATATCTGCTCCCCTTCTGTTACAGGCTGGCTTGGATAACTATAACACCATCCAGAATCAGGATCATAGTTTACTAATAACCTAGTATGATTCAGACAGATGATAATATCTTGTTCGTTTATACCGCTCTGCTCATCGATCAGTCGAAAGCTGATTCTCGGCTGATTTGTATAGACTGTAAGCTGGTCACGAAGGCTAAGTGCTGACAACACAGGTGGCTCCGTATCAGGGCTGAGGTCAATCTTTATGATCCGTTCTAAAGCGGGCATGGCAGGATTGCCAGCATAATCTTCCGCTGTTACTTCAATATGCAGCTGCCCCTCTGCTGCCCCTGTCACACGATAAGTGATCAAACCCTTTTCTGCACAAAAATCATGCGCTACCTGTTGCTGATTGATCAAAACTCGAATAGTGGCCGGATTTACCCCAGATTGCGTATCCTCTACCTTTGTGGAGAAGAGAAAAGAATTCGCATACATGACACTGTACGAATGTTCTGGAAAAGACTGTGAGAAGGAAGGCCCGACAAGATCACGTTCATCCTGATACACATAGCGGATATTATCCAAATAGAAGCTGCCTTGAAAAATGGCGTCTTTTCTCTTCGTCTTGTCTGTTTCCACTGCATAGATTCGATCTAACCGGATAGGTAACGGCCATGTGGAGGGTAAAGGAGCTTCGACATATTTCCAGCCTACCCAGTCAATCCCTGCTTTTGTCAGGTTGACAACCTTCTTCATTCCCTCTCCATCAATTAAAGTCGCACGCAGCCAAGGTGAGTGCCCATCTCCTCTCACCCAAAGCCCCAGCCTTTCCGGCCTTCGATAAGAAGCTGGCGCCTGTTTAAAGCAAATATAGATAGCGCCATTTCCATCTATCCATCCGCCAAAATCATATTGCACCTTCAGGCTGCACCTGCCTGCTTGTGCATGCTTGCTAATCTCTAGCTGATAACTGGTAACATACGTGTGATCTGTCCCATACTTATCTATCCTGTCCTCTTCAAAATCATCAATTAACAACTCCTGAATCTCCATGGCTGGATCACCAAACCCTCCAGTCTTATATAGTCTAACCGGACTGGACTTGATCGATTGCTTGACGAACAAATCCATTAGCTTGCTTCAGCAATTGCTGTGCCTTTTCATAGGTTACACCTGTCTTGATCATGACAATTGCTGGTTTCACCCCTAAATCCGCCGCTTCCAGTGCTTTTGCCGCCTCTTCTATAGAAGCTCCTGTAACAGTTGCAATAATATGTTTAGCTCGTTCTTTTAATTTATAGTTACTTACTTTGACATCTACCATCAAATTTTCATAGACTTTCCCAGCCTTAATCATGGCTGTAGTCGTCAGCATATTCAAAATCATTTTGTGTGCTGTCGCAGCCTTTAACCGCGTAGAACCTGTTAATACTTCTGGCCCTGTCACTACATCTATCTTAATAGCGGCATATTGACTGATCTTAGACTGTTTGTTGCTGCTCAAGCTGATCGTCTCAGCTCCTATACTTTGTGCATATTGCAGTGCTCCTGTCACATACGGTGTTCGTCCGCTGGCCGCAATACCTACTACGACATCTATTTCTGTTAATTCTCGCTGTTCCAAGTCAGCGGCGCCTAAGAGCGGATCATCTTCAGCCCCTTCCACCGCCTTCATAATCGCGGCATTCCCGCCTGCTATCATTCCTTGCACCATCTCTGGCGGTGTACTGAAAGTCGGCGGGCATTCGACTGCATCCAGAATACCAATTCGGCCGCTAGTACCTGCACCAACATAAAATAACCGTCCGCCTTGAATAAAGGAATGATAGATCGCCTCAACTGCCTCAGCAACCTCTGGAAGTACAGCTGCCACGCTTTGTGCGACCTCCATATCTTCTTGATTCATTACTTTCAGTATCTCATACGTACTCATATTATCGATTTCCATCGTATGTTTATTGCGCTGTTCTGTCGTTAATGTCGTCAAAATTTCCATCTGCTCGTCACCTACTTATATAAAAGATAGTTCTTTCTCCGCCTGTCAAAATCCAGAGATTGCTGATAACAAGATGTGAAAAAATCCTCCATATCCCGATTATTTAATAAATCTTTCCGGAGCTTGTCTGTACCTGTCAATAAATCAAAGGTATAGCGGTCACTATATTGGATAAATTTCAATTTATCCGGATACATCTCGAGAATATCCTTTACTAATAGTATTGTAGCATATAAAGCATTCAAGCTCTCCCTGTCTTTTACATGTAACTGCACACCTTGACAAGTTTCGCCTGCATATTTCTGATAGGTAGGTGAGAATGTCACAGGTCTGGCAATAATTCCTGGCAGATTCCGTTCGTTAAACTTTCTGGCCAGCTGCTGTCCATTAATAAAAGGGGCGCCAATCCATTCAAAGGGCCTCGTTGTCCCTCTTCCCTCTGATAAATTCGTGCCTTCGATCAAACAGGTGCCAGAGTATAAGATCATCATATCCTGAGTAGTTGTATTCGGTGATGGCGGCACCCACAGTAATCCAGTATCTTCCTGATACATCCACCGTTCCCAGCCTTGCATTGGGATTACGGTCAACTCACAATGATAACCAAACTCTCCTTTAAACAAAGATGCTAATTCTCCTATTGTCATACCGTGTCGATTCGGGATCGGCAGCAGACCAATAAAGGATCGAAATGCTTCCTCCACCAGATTACCCTCCACTTTCATCCCTGAGATTGGATTAGGACGGTCTAATACTACCAATTCCTTGTTGTATTCATGACAAGCTTTCATCACGTTAGCCATTGTATAGATATACGTATAGTACCTAGAGCCGATATCCTGCAAATCCAAGACCATTACATCAACCAGCTCGATCATTTCTTTTGCAGGCTTCCTTGTCTCTCCGTATAAGCTGTATACAGGCAAGTTTGTATCTGGGTCCACAAAGGCGGTTACCTTTTCCCCTTCTTTTGCGTCTCCTCTAATCCCATGCTCCGGTCCGAACAAGGCAACAAGATTAATATCTGGATGCTCAAAAAACAAGTCAACGGCTGGCACCAATTGCTGGTTGACGCCCGTCATATTAGTAACAAGCCCGATTCGTTTTCCCTGATACTTTTTAAAATCACGATAGATAAACACTTCTAACCCTAGCTGCATACCATTACCTTCCTTCACCATTTAATTATGCTCCTGCACGCTCAAATTTAGTAAACGTCTGCGAAGCGCCCCACATTAAGATATAGGCTGATATACTGCCGCCAAAGAAGAATAGTAACGCTGGAAATACCGTATAGGCAAGATAAAGAATACCTATCATCACCCCCAATAGAAATATCGTAAGAATAGGGTGTCCGATTCCAATGAGGAAAGCCCATTTAATATATTCTAATGGCCGCAATTTAAAATGAACGAAAATCGGAAATAAATAAAGCAGAATAATAAGGTAAATCAAGAACAGACCAAGGACACCAAAGCTGGCAATGATATAACCGATATGTTCTTGGGCCCTAAGTATTTGAAATTCAATTGTCAAAAAATAGCCTACAGCAAAAATAACATAACCAATCAGATTGATTTTGATAAATTCCTTACGGTACGATTGCCAAAAAGTTTGGAAAATCGGAACCTCATGCTCTTTGTTAATCCATTTGCGCACTACCGCGAACATAGCGGCCGTTGCAGGTAAGAAACCAAATAAGACTAGACCGGCCACAGAGAACACAAACCATAGTAGGTTTAAATAGGCAAAGCGCGTAATCCATACAGAAACTTGATAATAACCCGCTATAAAGCTGCTCATCACGCTGCCTCCTTTTTGTTTATTCCTTAATCGATCCTATTAATACCCCCTGCACAAAGAAGCGCTGAATAAATGGGTAGACAATTAATAATGGCAGGGATGAAACAATAATGACGGCATATTTGATCAAACCGGCCGTCTGCACCTGATCTACTAATGACTCTCCCCCGCCGCCTGCAGCTGGATCATTTAATTGCATCTGATTGACGACTAAAATCTCCCGCAGAATCAATTGCAACGGAAACTTATCACGGTCTGATAAATAAATCAAGGCGTTAAAATACTGATTCCATAAACCTACGGCATGGAACAGCGCCATTACCGCAACAATCGGTAAGGATAAGGGCAGTACCACTCGAATAAAGATATAGAAGTCAGAAGCCCCATCTATCTTGGATGCCTCGACCAGCTGATCAGGGATACTTTGGTGAAAAAATGTCCTTGCCACCAGAATCGACCAAGCGCCAACTACATTTGGAATCACAATCGCCCACATCGTATTCAGCATTCCTAACGATTGGACAATTAAATAAGTTGGAATCAGCCCCCCGTTAAATAACATAGTAAAGAGAATAAACCACAAGATGAATTTTTTGGCCATTAATTCTTTACGAGATAAGGCATAGGCACAAGGCAATAATACCAGTAAATGGATAAGCGTACCCGCTAATGTATAGAGAATGGTGTTCCCGTATCCCCTCCATATCGATGATTCAGAGAATACCCGTTCATACCCCCTAAATGTAATTTCCACCGGCCAAAGCCACATTCGTCCAGAACTGACGGCGGTTGGATCGCTGATAGAGGCACTTAAGACAAAAATCAGCGGATAAACAATTAATATTAAAATAATCACAAGAAAGATGGTGTTGAATGTATCAAACATTCTATCCGAGAGACTAAACCTCTTCATGTTGTATCACTCCCTTACCACAGACTGGAATCTGTCAATTTTCTAGCAAGATAGTTAAAGACTACTAGTAATGTAATATTGATAACCGAATCGAAAAGCCCAATGGCTGCTGCAAAACTGTATTGACCTTCTAACAAACCCGTTTGATAGACAAAGGTTTGGATAACATCAGAGGTCGATACATTCAAATCATTCTGCATTAAGAGCACCTTCTCAAAACCAACCGTCATAAAGCTGCCGATATTCAAAATAAACAACACAACAATCGTTGGCAGAATACTCGGGATATTGATATGAAGAATACGCTGAATGCGGGTGGCACCATCTACCTTTGCCGCTTCATGCAATTCTGGATTTACCCCAGACAAAGCTGCCAGATAAATAATCGAACTCCAGCCTAATGTCTGCCATACACCGGACCAAGTAAAGATATGTCTAAACCAGTCAGGACTTGTAAGAAATGGAATAGCCTCTCCACCCAAAGCAACAATAACACGGTTCACTAATCCGGTTGTCGGATCTAAAAAAATAACAATCATACCAACCACTACCACTACAGAAATAAAGTGCGGGGCATAAGTTAGTGTCTGTGCCCACCTTTTAAACATTGTCTTTTTCACTTCATGCAGCGATAAAGCCAGTATGATCGGCAGCGGGAATAAAACGAGTTGATAAGCACTTAAAATAATCGTGTTTTTTAATAGTCTCCAAAAGTAGTAGGATTCGAAAAACCTTGTAAAATGGTCAAATCCTGTCCACGGGCTTCCCCATATCCCTTGTGTAGCAATAAAATTCTTAAAGGCAATCTGCACACCATACATTGGAATATAATGAAGGATAATAAAATAAGCAATAGCCGGTACTAATAATACATATAGCTGCCAATTCCGTTGAAAGTTTTTCTTGATTCGATACCCTCTTGTCTTCTCTGCTACATGAGCTTCTGCCCTTGCTGTTCTCATGTTCCAACCTCCTATTTACGCACATTCACTGCTCCATGATCCAAGCGGCCAGTGCCTGCTCCTCTTCGAATTATCGAAGCAGAACAGGCAGGCGCTTCAAACCATGCTGGAAGGATTAACTTTCCTGATAACGTTCATATGCGGCTTGCTGGATCTCCATGTATTCATCAAGCTTCATATTCTCCACCGTTTCCACATAACTGTCCCATTGATCAAAATCCTGTTCACCTGTGATAAAAGCAGCTTGCATTTCACTAATATATTTATCTAAATCTGCCTCCAATATGGTGATATCAGCACTTTCCTCTTCTGTATAAGTGAAACTCGGCCAGATTTCTTCAATCAAATAGGGATCGATATGTTCTGCTGCCTCTTTATCTAACGGCGAGTTCTCAGAACCAGTAAAGTAGTCATCTGTTATCATAACTGGATGATTACCTCCAGGATTAATAATATATTTTGCCAATGCCTGGGTTAAAGTCAGACCATCCGGGTCATTTGTAATCTCCTCTAATAATTGCGGGCCATCCTCTGTTTCTTCATAAGTGACACCTTCAATACCCATAAAGAACATCTTCGCCCCTTCATCACTCCAGAAATAGTCAATCCAACGTAAGGTTGCCTCTGGATTTTCATTCTCACTGGTAATCACGAAGTTACCTAGAGAACGAACAGGTGAGGCAATTCCGGTATACATTTTGGTACCGTCCGGCCCTTCCAAAGCATTACCCGGGATAAATTGGCCACCAATTTCTTCTCCATACAACTCTACCGGATTAAAGAATTGAACCGCTCCATAGAGGTTATTAGCAGCATTGGCCAAGTGCTGATCCACCTCCAGCGTATAAATGCTCTGCTCAATAAGTCCCTCGTCATAGAGTTGGTTTAAATACTCCAGCATGTTACGATAGGCATCCGATGTTGGGAAAAAGCGCAAATCACCTGTATCAGGGTCTTCGTCAATCATGGCGTGCTGCTGTCCTTTGTTCTGTACACCAAAAGCACCTGAAATCCAATGAATAATTCGATCCATCTCGGCCACACTGCTAAGCGGAATCTCATCATTTTCTCCATTGCCATTTAGATCCGTCTCTTTTACAGCCTTTAAATATTCATAGAATTCTTCCGTTGTCTCTGGGTTATCCATCCCTAGCTGTTCCAGCCAATCTCCATTTACCCAGCCCTTTGCACCAATTAATAAGGACTGAAAATCAGGGGCATACACCGTTGGGATAGAATAAATATTACCATCTGGAAAGGTGATCCCGCTTTGGATATCAGGGTTTTCTTCCAGTACCTGTGCAATATTAGGGGCATATTCCTCAATTAAATCATTCAAAGGAATAAAGATTCCTTGTGATCCGTATGTTTGGATATCAGAAATAGTCAAGTTAGCGGCATAAAAGGCATCTGGCAAATCACCACTGGCTAAAGCTAGATTCCTCCGTTCCTCTAGTCCATCTGCTGGTACCTGATTCCAAGTGATATCAATATTGGTCATTTCCTCATATTCGTTTAAAAGCAAGACATCATTCCAATCATCAGCTGTCGTTGCAGCCTTTCCAGCAAAAATTTCTAACTGAATGGGTTCATCTACGATTGGCATCCCCTCTGTATTGAGGTTACTAATAGCTTCTTCACTGCCGCCGACTTCTCCCTCGTCATCATTGCTACAAGCAGCCAGCCATCCAGCTAACATCACTATTACCGCTAATAAGCCGATTCGTTTCACAGGCATATATAGCCCTCCTTTATTTAATTATCTAGATAACGGTCTAAAGCATTTTGTTGTATTTCTAAATATTCTTCCAGCCCCATCCCTTCAATCGTTTCCACATATTGATCCCAATGGGAGAAGTCCGTCTCTCCGGTAACAAATTGTGCCTCCATCTCATTCACATACTTAGCCAAGTCTGTTGAGAGCACTTCCAATCTTGTCTGCTCTTCATCCTCGTAGACAAATAATGGCCAAGGGTCTTCTATCAAGTACGGAGCATTTTTCTCCGCATTCTCTATGTCCTCCGGCCGAAACTCCGGTGCTGTAGAGAATCTTGGATCATCAATAACTGGATGACCACCGCCAGGATTAATAATATATTGTGCTAAGGCCTCTTGAACGGTAAGACCGTCCGGATTATTGGTAATCACTTCTTTCAATACAGGGCCATCTTCTGTCTCCTCATATGTTTCACCTTCTAGTCCCATAAAGAACATTTTCTTCCCTTCATCACTCCAGAAGTAATCAATCCAGCGAATCGTTGCTTCAGGATTCTCGTTCTCACTAGTAATAGAAAAATGGCCTAGACTGTTGACTGGATGTAACATGGCACTGAATAATTTATCACCATGAGGACCTTCTAACACATTACCAGGAATATAGCGTCCCCCTACCTCTTCACCAAAATAATCAATTGGATTAAAGAAGTTCATTGCTGCATATCTGCCTTGCATCCCATTTGCCAAAAATTGATCTACTTCAATCGAGTAAATATTCTGTTCAATTAATCCTTCTGTGTAAAGCTTATTCATGTATTCCAGCATTTCTCTGTATTCATCAGCTATCGGATAAAAGCGCATCTCCTGTGTCTCAGGATCTTCATCAATCAATGGATGTAAAATCCCTTTATTAGATAAGCCAAAGGCCCCTGATATCCAATGGTATAAACGATCCATCGATACACTGCTAAATGGAATCACATCATTGCCATCTACACTTAATTCTTTTGCCGCTTTCAAATATTCATAGAACTCATCTGTAGTTTCCGGATTACTCATCCCGGTCTCTTCAAGAATCTCTTGATTAATCCATGGCTTGTCATCCATTAATGACGTGAGTGCCTCAGGATCTCTCAATCTTGGAATGGCATAAATATTTCCATCTGGAAACGTAATCGTATTGGTAATCTCAGGGTATTCTTCTAAATAAGCCTTCAGATTCGGTGCATACTCGTCAATTAAATCATTTAAGGGAATAAAAACACCCTGCTGGCCATAGCTGTATAAATCAGAATTCGGTACATAAGCACCATAAAATAGGTCAGGTAAATCTCCGCTTGCCAGTACCAAATTACGCCTTTCCGCCAAGCCGTCAATCGGAACTTGGGTCCAGTTCATTTGGATATTCGTCATTTCCTCATATTCGTTTAATAATGGCACATCGTTCCAATTCTCTGCCGTTGTTGCAGCCTGCCCTGCAAATACATCAATGGTTATCGGTTCATTAACAATCGGCATGCCTTCCGCATTTAGATTTTCCAATGCCTCTTCACTGCCGCCAACTTCCTGATCATCATTGCTGCATGCCGCTACTAGCAAAATCGTGACCACCATGATAAAAAATAAATATAACTGCTTCCTGTTCATCAATTAACCCCTCCCTTTTAAAAATTGAAATGTTGATTGTAGCTGCTTGTTAACACCCCCTTTTTTGAACAACTTCTTTATGTAGAAATGTGCACAGGCAGCTTTCCTTTTACATCTACTTCTCCAATAATTGCTTGAACTGCGATTTGAATAGCCGGATAAGTAGGTTCATATGTGCAGAGGTAAGCATCTGCTGTGGGGAAATATCGTACATCATAAGGATTTTTCATAGCAATGCCGACTACTTTTGTCTTTTTCGTTTGACAGGCCTGGATGAGGTCGCCCCATCTAGAATCTGGAGTCAAATTCATCGTGCCGAAAATGATATAATCATAACCCTCTGCCTGCTTAATCATGTGATTAACTTGGGGGAGAGATAACTTTCCTGGTAATGTAACCGCCTCTGCCTTTGACAGGAATTCACGCACTATAGGTATTAGTATTCTGTCAGTTGTCTCATCCTCCGCTTTTGTCCCAGTTTCATCAACAGCCTCTATTACAAGTACTCTGGGGTCCCATTTGGCAAATGGCATGGTTTGTTTGTTATTTCTGATTATGGTAACGCTTTGCTGATATACCTGATATGCCAATTGCTGATGAGAGGAGCTTCCCACCGAATCAAAAGCTTGCGATTGTGCTTGTTCGGTATACTTATCTATCAGACGATTCACTCGTTGAACAGACTGTTCCATCCTTTGGTGTGACAGTTCACCAGTTTTTACAGCTTGATGGAGCATTTCTGCCGCACCTATTTGTTTTTCGTACGTATGTGAAATCATCACTAGATCAGCTCCTGCCTGAACTGCTTGAACCGCCCCATTTTCTGTACCTATTGTGTCTGATATAGCCTCCATTTCTAAACAATCCGTTGTAATTACACCCTGAAAACCTAATTGATTGCGCAATATATCTGTTAATACACGTTTCGATACGGTTGCCGGCCTCACTTGTTGCGGCTCCATTGTAGAGAAATGAATATGAGCAGTCATCACTACTTCGGCTCCTGCTTCGATACACGTGCGAAACGGTTTTAATTCGATTTGTTCCAACCGCTCCATATTATGTGTCAGAGTAGCCATTCCTAAATGGGAGTCTATCTGTGTATCACCATGTCCTGGAAAGTGTTTTAATGTAGGGATAATTCCTGCTGCTTGCATCCCCTTCATTGCCTGTTGGCCAAAGGCAGACACTTGATCCGGAGAATCACTAAACGACCGGACTCCGATCACCGGATTATGCTGGTTATTATTAATATCCAGCACGGGGGCAAGATTCCAATTAATCCCTAACGCACGTAACTCTTCACCCGTAGCATAGCTAATCTGGAAAGCATTATCAGGTGCTTCTGTTGCTGCAATAGCCATAGATCCCGGAAATATGGTGGTGTCATCTCCCAGTCTGCGGACAATGCCATTTTCCTGATCCAAACAAATCAACAGCGGTCTTTGATATCCTGCCATTTGCGCCTCTTGCTGCAAGGCTGTAATTAGCTTTTTTAATTGTTGTGCATAATTGATATTACGGCTGAATAAGATAATTCCTGCCACATGATACGTATGAATAAGGTGCTTCACCTCATCAGTAACCTCTGTCCCATGAAAACCGATAACCATTAGTCTGCCTATTTTTTTATCGATACCACTCACATCATTACCTCCTTCCACTTTACTGGTAACGCTTTCTTGTAATGACATGTTAACATATTCTATTACAAAATAAAATAATAATTCAAAAAATATTATTTTATTTTGAATTATTATTTTAAAAAGAGTTAATAAGAAGTTAGTGATAATGGATTTAACTAGATCCTCTATCTGAATTTTTTCGAAATAATATTTTGGATTCAGTTCTCTGCAGCACAAAAAAACTCCCCATAAAAAATGAGGAGTCAATATGAACTGCAAAATCTAAAATAGCTGATATCTTATCTTGTTAAAGCATAATAGGCGACATACAGCCAGCCGAAAACACCATGAATAATCGCCCATAAGATAGATTGATTGACACTCCAAGAAATGGTTATGGCTAATACAGCCCCAAATCCGAGTCCAGTCTTCACAACAGAATCTCTCGTTTCCATTTCTTTTCCCCCTTTCAGACAAAGGATAACTCTTACATCTTATTCCCTTTTCCCTCTTATCTAACTCTTCCATTTTTCACATTAAAATTCCTTTTCTGCTGTCCTTCGGATTCTTATGGACTGGAGAAGACTTTTTGGATTTTTTCTGTCCGTTAGATCCTTGATATTGTATTAGTAAAGTAGACACTCCTCGAAACTGTCCGTTATAATAGAAAAATTAATCAACAGGAGGAGCATATGAAAACTTACAGTTATGAGATGAAGAAACAAGTAGTGGAGAAATACTTTGAAGGGCATGCCATTCGAGACTTGGTACAAGCCTATCCTATCAGTGATGAAAGAGTGGCAAGGCGTTGGGTACAAAAAGTACGAGAAGGCGGATATGAAGCGTTGATGCGCAAAGGGCAGACCGCCCGCAAAAGACGAAAGGAGAACCTGGAAAAAAAGGCAAAAAAGAAGGAGCTAACCAAAGACGAAATCATCGAACACCAAGCCCTTCAGATTGAATTATTAAAAAAGCTTTTGGAGCTGGAAAGGAAGTGAGAGCACAGAAGGAGATACAATTTGCTTTTATTGAAGCGAATGCCAAGGATTATCCAG
>NZ_JAFBFA010000010.1 GCF_016909015.1 Gracilibacillus alcaliphilus | reverse complement strand
GAGAAATTAAACAGCCTGGCACCGTTGGAATATCGGTACCAGACTGTTGCATAGATTTTTGTTTTTTCACTGTCTACTTGACAGGGTGCAGTTCAGATGGATCAACTCTCGCTTTTTTTACACATTTCAAAAAGTTCGGCCTTTGATTCTTATGTATATGTCAAGTTTGATTTATTGGATATAACTACTGCAGTTTATCACTTTTCCTTCAAAAACATCGTCATAAACTCCATTCTTCCATCGGTATTTTTTCGGCTAAATAACACCCCTTCTTCAAAACCTGCCTTTTTATATACAGTAATTGCTCTTTGATTAAATAGGGCAACGGTGAGACGGATTCCGTACAGAGGATAACTTTTCTTCACATCCTTGATGATACTTTTAACAAAGGAAAGACCAAGTCCGCTTCCAGTTAAATTGGGATGTAATCCCAAACCAAGATCCAGGCATTCCGTGTTATCATAGACATGATAGCGATGACCGGCAGGCACTTGGGCAGACTTACCAATACAATAATAACCGATAATATCATCAACTGTGCTGTGCAAAGCAAAGTGAAAACCATTTAGCAGTTCTTCGATTGCTTCATCGGTGGTATCCATATTATATATAGAATACGGCTCGCTATAAACCCATTGCGATATTTCCTGGGCTGTTGTCAAATCCATTTCTTTAAATTTCATTATACTTCCTCCTTTATACACTTCGTCCCTTGTTTATGAATAATAGTCTATTGCTGTATAAACTCAGCTCCCTCAGCCGACGCCGCTCCTGGAAAACCCTAGTTATTCTATATTTGACAATACCATTTTTATTCAGCAGGCAAAGGCAATTCAACGGAATATTCACACATAGCTCAACCCTATAAAAGGCCGACCAAGCACAAGCCGATTTCAAGACATAGATTATGTATTCGGCATATTAAATCTCATTTTTCGTGATATCGTTTGCAATCCTATTTGTTCATAAAAATTAATGGCTTGTTTACTAAACTCATATACGTTTAATTCCAGGGAATCTGCTTTCTTTTGCTGTTCCCAATTAAGACAAGCTGTAAATAAAGATCGCCCAATCCCTTGATTCTGATGGGTTCCCTTCACCCGAGATCACTTATATACGCATACTTTCTTGGTACCATCGATTCAAACGGCGGCGATTCTTTAAGTTCTATTACCGCAAACCCAACAATTTCTCTGCTCTCTAGCAACTAAAATATCAGCTTTCTCCGCATGAAGAAGCTCCTCAAAGTAACATTCCGGCAGTATTTTACTATTTTGTTAAACAGAAAGAGCAAAGCTTCCGCATGTTCCTCATGTCCTTCTTTAATAACCGCATTTAATAACTCATAATCATCAGTTACTGCAAAATCGATTTCCACTTCTGCACCTCTTTCCTTTACATACGCACCTTATTTTATCCGTCTTAGTATACTAAAGAAAATTCCTTGATACGATTATGACACCATATTAAGATAACTGCAATGTGGTAATGATCCCGCCCAAATAAAAACGGTGTTCCGGCAATTTTGTTTGGAATATTCTTTTTATAATTAAAGCTTTAACTCACCCATTCGCAAATGCTCCACAATAGCCTGTGAGCGCCCCTTAACACCCAACTTTTGCATGGCATTTATGATCTATAATAATTGCGAACCAAAACAAACTTTAAGCTTTAGTTGTGTCATTTTAATAAATTCAGTTTTTTATAGTTTTTTCCATATCCGATTAAGAAACCATATAAAAAATAATTGCAATGTGGCACTGATCCAATTAAGCACAAATAAAAAAGGTGTTCCGGCAATTTTGATTGGAACACCCTTTTTAATTAAAGCTTTAACTCACCCATTCGCAAAAGCTCCACAACAGCCTGTGAGCGCCCCTTAACACCCAACTTTTGCATGGCATTGGAGATGTGATTTCTCACTGTTTTTTGCGAGATAAACAACTCATCAGCGATTTCCTTGGTTGTTTTGTCTTGAACCAATAGTTCAAAAACTTCTTTCTCCCTTTTGGTTAGTAATTGCTTCGGCTTATAATCATTGTCTCTCAAATGTGAACCCCTCCTTGCTATCTTTCAGGGCGCTGATCAAGAGGGTAATTACTCAGTCCATTTATCATATGACGCCAAAGCAAAAGGGTGCTCTACAAACGTCTAAATATGTGAAAAAAATAAAAGATAAGATATTCTCTGTGTAAGAGCGGCATTCAAAAGAAAAACCGTATCGATTACTACCAGTTCCATTAGGCAATGATCCAGGAAATCACTTTTTTTATTCAGCGTTCTGCTGGTCTTAAACAACAGTGGCTGTCTACTGTTGTCTATGGTAGATTGACTTAGATTTTAGCTGGTAACTATTCCTTCCTGTTCTAGCATTGCCAAGCATTCCAGCAAGATGACACCACTTAATTGAATACTTAGATCCACACCTGCTTCTAAGTCAGGCCGTTCACTCCAAAGATGATGAAATATTATCTTTTCTTTGTCTGTACCATGCTGCCAGATGGTCTCAGCATTCTTCTCCAGATAGTCACGAATGACAGCCGTCCTGCTCGGTGCAGCAGTAATTAATTCGGTAAAATAACGAACCATAATACCTTTAAACAAGCCGCCATCACCATTTCCTTCACTTTGGAGCACATCATGTTCTTGATCATGAAGCTTATCAATGGCCGTATGTGCCGTCTGAAGTGCTTTTTCTAAATATATATCCTTATTGGTTATTCGATAAAGCTCCACTGCACCTCCGACATACACTCCCTGGCAATATGTAAATTCCCAGTCAGCGTCAATTTGGCCATCACCAAGGCGGTTGATACCGTCCATTACGAAACCTGTCGCTGCATCTATAAGGTACTCATCCAGCCAGACAAAGATTTTTTTTGCCCATTCCAAATCTGCTTTGTCACCGAAGCATTGATACAATCGAGCTGCCAAGATAATCGCTGGTCCATTAGCTGGTGTATTTTTGTAGTCAAGTTGGTTTTTATGCCATGCAATCCCGCCATCCATATGATCATTCCAACCTGTCTTAATATCTTCCCATAAGCAGCGCACATCGGTTAAGTAAGTATTGTCTTTCGTTATTTGATATGCCCGAAGTAAAGCAAGGGCAAGCCATTCCATATCATCATATAACAGATTCCGCGGCTGTCCGCCATTGCGGAAAATAAGTCCACGGTACTCCTTTTCAATAAAGACAGTAATGGTTTCATCTTTGCTACGATGATACGCATCTATTAAACTGTCAATTGCATGCGCATACCACCAATAGTGAAATGTCAAGTTACTGTAGTTATCTGGATTGGGGTAATGATTATTAAACATTTTTAATTGATCATTCCAGTAGTTGCGCTTTAAACTGTCAAACGCCTCTTGTGCACGGCTTGACCATTTCTTTGTTCTATTCATAACAGCCTCCCTATAAGTATGTTACATTTTTCTATAACTTGATTGATTAAAAACTTCTATCTCATATGCATACATGCTTGGCCTTCCCACTTTATTGAAAGAATCGCTTTAAATGCCCTGTTGCTTTGACTATTCCTTGCTGTTCTGCTTCCAAGGAGCCCCAATAGCGGTGATCTTCCAGCTCAATACTGACCGAGCCTGTATACCCTAATTGTTCGAGACGGACAGCTACTTTTCCCCAATCGACTTCGCCATTGCCTGGTATGGTATAACGCCATGCTCCTTCTGAAAATAGGTATTTCTCGGAAAAAGTTGGTGGCAGTAAACCATACTCATACTGTTCATCAGTTAATATCTCTGTATCCTTCCCGTGACAATGGTTGATTCGATCACCAAATTCATGTAGGACACGGATATAGTCAATGCCTAACCGAACAAGGTGTGATGGGTCATAGGTCATTCCGAAATGCTGGGAAGGTATCGCCTCAAACATAGCTCGCCATGTTTCAGGTGTACAGCCCAGTGTTGGATAATGCGGTGTTGGTCCTGGCCATCCTTCAATCGCAATATACAATCCTTTTTGTTCCGCATGTTTCACAACTTCCGGGAATGTTTCTTTCCAAATCGCAAAACTTTCCTTGCGGGGCAGAGTGTGATCTTCAGGAACCAAACACATAAATAGCAACCGTCCTCCTAATGAGGCAATGTCTGTCATTTGTTTTTTTACGCTGTCTACCGCTTTTGTGCGACGTTGTTCATCCACACTGAATAATGGTGCAACATCTGTAATATCAACCGTTCCCACTTCAAGATCATTCTTCTCACAAGCCTTTTTTGTTTCAGACGTTAGGCGGGGAACATCTATTACATTTAGGCCATTTCCTGCTGCCCAGCTTGCCACATCTTCTATCCCTAATGCAGCAATTTTTGGTGGGATTCGCATACCGATTTTTGTATTCATTTCATTTATCTCCCCTCTCACTTATTTTCAGACAGGCTTATAACCTACTGATTGATACACCATTTCCGAAAGTTTCACAACCTTTAACGCAAATTCACCTGGTACTCGAATTTCATCTTCCCCACGAATGGCATCGATAAAATTTTTATCAGGATTAGTTGTAGACTGTGGCAGCTCAGGTACAATTGGTTCTTCGCCTGAAAGATGCAGACTGATTTTATTATTGTCATAAAAAATAGCACCCTTTTCACCGCAGAACACATACGTCTCATGCCAAGCAGGTGCATAACCAACAAGATTCAAGCCGGCAATCGCTCCTTCTTTAAACCGAATCGACGTAAATGTATCAATTTCAACTGGTGCCCCTTGTTGAGAAAGCTGCGCGCGCACATCAATTGGCGTTAAGCCCGTCGTCCATAATAGGGCATCAATCACATGACTGCCAGAATCCATTAAAAAACCTCCTCCAGATAGTTTTGGATCTTTGCGCCACGAATACTTATCATCAGCTCCACGCCACCATTGCTGATATAACGATGCGGTAATCGATGTTACTTTGCCAATTTTTCCAGCGGCTATTGCATCATGAATATAAATAAACTCCGGCTGAAAATGACGTTGATAGGACACTTGCATGATGTTTCCAGTTTGTTTTGCTGTCTCTATTAATTGTTCAGCTTCATGTGAGGAACATGTCATCGGCTTTTCAATTAACACGTGCAGACCTTGTTCTAACACGGCAGTTGCTTGCTCAAAATGCAGTGTATGCGGAGAACAGATAATCACCCCATCTAATTCGGCCTGTTCCAGCATATCGCGGTAATCCGAGAATTGTTGTACATTTTCCGCCCTTGCCTTCGTAATAAATCGCTCCCGTGCATCTGCATTTACATCGGTAATGGCCGCAATTTCAACATTGTTTAACTCTAATAACTGACTGACATGAACCTGTGCCATTCCCCCAGTTCCAATAAATCCAATTCGAATATTTTTCAACTGTCTCACTCCTTTTTTATAAGTGCGTGTTCAAAAAGTTTGATAAAAAGGAGCCTCATCGGTTAAGTTCGCAACATCGTGTGCGTCGAAAGTTCAAGGCGGCGCAGCTTTGAGCAGCGGACTTGCACAGGAAGTGTTGACTTCTACGTTACCCACACGATGTGGGTGATCTTAGCAGAAGTTCCTCTATCGCCAACTCCGATATTCGATACGTCATTTTTATTGGACTTTTTGAACGACCTTTATAAGTAATATATGCTTAAACTTTTGATACTTGGCTGGAACTTGCTAAATTTTCTTCAGCATGTTTAAACTTATGAAAAATGGGCAGCAAAATCACCATCGCAAAATACCCAGACACACTGATCATAAAGAAAAAAAATAGAACAGGAAACAAAATCAGTACTTGTGAATAAAAGATAAGCCCGAATAAAAGTGCAACTAGTGAAAACAATACAAATGATACCATCGGATGACTTAAGGAAATGATAGCGGCCAGTTTTAGATGATTGAAGAACGTGGCTTTAAAGTACGTAAATACTGGTAAAAGATATAGAGATAAATTAAATATCAATATCGTCACTACAAGGATAGGTACAGTAAGCCATAATGAAAATTGAGACATGGACTGCATCGCAAGTAAAATCAAGGCCACATTGACGACAAACATAACATAGCCATAAACATTTGCTTTCACGAAGTTTTCTACATAATAGGCTAAAAAAGACGTACATATCCCTTTATTATGACCAATCCTGATGTCTCTCGTTACCATCAATAAAGCCACCGTTGCCGGAAAAACACCAAAGAAACCAAAGCCGCATAACACAAACAAAATCCATAATAGATTCAATCCAGCTGCCCTTGCCACCCATTCCATCCATTTAACCACCTTATTCCCCCCCTCTGTATTTTTAGCTTTTGATTCCTGAGAAATTTACGCCCTCTACAAAATATTTTTGCAAATACATAAATATAGCAATAATTGGCAATATAATCACGATGGTTGCTGCCATCATTGGTCCGTATGCCGTCTGTTTATCAAATGTAAAGGCCTGCAGTCCAATCTGGACCGTATATAAAGAGCGGTCATTTAAGACAATTAACGGCCACAAAAAGCTGTTCCAGCCTGCTTGAAATGTGAAAATACCGAGTGTTGCCAAGGCAGGTTTGGTAAGCGGCAAATACAAATTCCAAAAAATGCGAAATTCACTGCAGCCGTCAATCCGTGCTGATTCCATATATTCATCCGGCAATGTTAAGAAAAACTGACGCATAAAGAAGACAGCGAATGAGCCGGCTGCGCCTGGGAGAATCACCGCCCAGAAGTTGTTTAACAGCCCATGACCGCCTTGCCCAAGGATATCATTTCCCCCTAATAAAGGCATATTGTTTAAGACAATATACTGTGGAATCATGACAACCACCCCAGGAATCATCATAGCGGCAAGTAGTATACCAAAAATTACTTTTCTTCCTTTGAATTTTAGTTTGGCAAATGCGTAACCACTCATCGAGCCGAATAACAAATTAAAGAATACACCCATTACTGCCAAATAAGCAGAGTTAAATAAATATCGTCCAAATGGCACAGAAGCAAATGCCTCGATATAATGCTCAAAGGTAATGGTAGAAGGAAACCATTGTAAAGGAATTTGAAAAATCTCTGTGTCAGGCTTAATCGAGGTCAGTAAACTCCAGATAAACGGCATTACCATAACCACAGCAATCGCGGAACCTACGATATAAAAAATCAGTTTTTTTATATTTTCGCTTTTCTTCATCTCCACTTCATCCTCCTATCCTGCCTTATTTTGATTGATTTTAAAGTTAATCACCGTAAAGATTAAAATGGCTATGGTTAGTACTAATGCCTGTGATGAAGCATACCCCATCTGCAATTGTTCAAACCCTGTAGTATAAATGTGATATACAATGGTTTTAGTTGAATTCGCCGGCCCGCCCTGTGTCAGCACGTAAGCCTGATCAAAAATTTGCAGAGCACCGATAAGTGTCATCGTGCTGATTAATAATGTTGTTGGACGAAGCATTGGAAAAGTTATATGAATAAGCTGTTTAAATGCCGAGGCACCATCAATTTTCGCTGCTTCGTACAGTTGTGCGGGAATCCCTTTTATTCCAGCCATATAAATAATCATATTACCGCCAACTCCAAGCCATAGTGTCACCGCAATAACAGAAGTCATCGCTGGAGCAGATTCTGACAGCCAGGCAGGACCAGCAATGCCTATATAACTTAACATTTGGTTTATTAACCCATATTCTGAGTTCAACATCCACAGCCATACAATAGAGGCAGCTACCGCAGATGTGACAGTCGGCATGTAAAAGGCAAGCCGGAACATCGTAACACCACGAAATGGCTGAGTTACCAAGACAGCCAAAAGCAGCGAAATAATCACCATTAACGGTACATAGAACAGTGTTAATAAACCAACATTGCGAAAGGTCTTCCAAAGAATTGCATCATCGATTAATCGTTTAAAGTTATCTAGACCAACCCATTCCATTGAACTGATGATGTCATAATTTGTGAAACTGAGGAATATTGCCATCCCAATTGGAATCACCATAAATATGACAAATAAAATCAGTGTAGGTGCAATTAAAAAATATGCGGCTCGTGATTGATAGCGGTTAAAGGAACTCTTTTTAGTGACAGAGTTAAGAGAGATTACACCTTCTTGCGCTCTGTTTAATTTATTCCACCTCATTTTCCTCTAGCATCCTATCTCCCTCTTGTTGGGCTTTTTCTAATGTTTCTTCAGCGGATTGCTCTTGTAAGACAAACTGTTCCAAATTCGGAATCAGGGCATCTACCTCAGCAACAGAGTATGCTGGATGACGAGGACGGATTTTGGCAAATTCCAGTGTATCAATAAATGGTTTCCAGAATGGATCCTCTTGGAAGAAAGGATCCTCTAATGCCACTTTGTTACCAGGCATATTTAAACTTGTTTTCCCCCATTCCAGCGCATTCTCTGGCTCTGCTAACCACCATTTAATAAATTCCCAAGCTGCCTCTTTCTTTTCTGAGGCTTCTGGAACAGCTAAACCAAAGCCGCCCATCACCGCACCTTGATCACCATTTGGGCCTGTTGGCGGCGGTACAATACCATAATTTAACTGATCACTATACTGCTCATAGGTTTGCAGATCCCAAGGACCTGTATAATGCATCGATGACTTCCCTGTCACAAATGGGTGTTGTGCTCCTTCTAAACCTTTGTCAAACCCTGGCTTGTACACCTCATCCTCAAATAGTAGCTGTCCCCAAAAATCAAGCACAGCTACTCCTGCTTCACTATTGTAAGCCGTTGCGGATAAATCATCTGTCAGCATTTGACCTCCTGCTTGTTGAATCCACATATTAAATAATCCTAAATCATTTAAAGAAAAACCAACTCGTTCAAAATTATTTCCATTTTTGATGGTAAGCTGTTGAGCTGCTTCACGAAGTTCTTCCCATGTGGCAGGCGGTTCAAGTCCTGCCTCTTCAAAATGATCTTTATTATAGAATAATGCTCGTGTATCCACAGTTAATGGCAGACCATATAAATCGTCGTTATAGGTTAATTCTTTTAAGGCTTCTTCGTAGAAATCTGCCTCAGGGATACCATCTGCTTCCATGAATTCATCAAGCGGGTGCAGCACACCTTTTGGTGCATAAAGCGAGGTTCTCCAGCGGTCCCAAAGTAGGACATCAGGCACTTGACCAGATGTAATACCTGTCATAAATTTTGTAATTAAGTCTTCTTGAATGACATACTCTACTTCGATGCGATCCTGTGATTCATTAAATTTTTCCACCATATGATTGAACTGTGATTCACCTTCTCCTGTCCAATCTCCCCAAAATGTCAGCTTAATTTTCCCATCGCTGGATTCACTGCTGCCACTCGCCTCTTCGTCACCTCCACAACCAGCCAATACTACAACTAAAATTAATCCCAACAATACCATCCAATTAAAATGCACCTTTTTCATTTTAGTCACCTCTTTTTTTTATCATTATTTAAAGCGTTTTCGGGAGTGGTTATTATAAATTCACTGAACATGGCAGCTGATTTAGTATAATTTGCTAGCTGTTGGGTTACACGCTCTATTGATGATGCTTTTGACCATGCTTCATTGTTGCTTATATTTTTTACCTCAATTAAAACGCTTTCAAATAGTATATATGATATACAAATAATATGTCAATATAAAAATAATATCACATTTCGACATATCATTTATATTCACTTTTTCTTACATTTAGTTACTTGGAGGATGCGGATAAAGGCAAAATAAATACGCCTCCCTCATGATGGGAAGCGTACCTTATATACTAGGTTTCTCTAATTGGAACCGGTGCCGTTGAATTGCCAATCACCAGATCAACATCTAATAACACCCGTTTTGGTATGGTATCCTGTTCCTTCTTATGATGTAGCTTCATAAGGATATCAAATACTTCTTGACCCATCCTTTTTTGATCTTGTGCAAGATAAGTGAGTTGAAATTCACCGATTGGTGTCGGCGGACTGTCAAAACAGATTATCGAAATATCTCCCGGTACAGACATACCTAACTCCTTGACAGCTTCGACCGCCATTAAGGCAATATAGTACTCTGCAGCAAACAAAGCCGTTATAGATGGGTAATCAGTCAGTTGTCTTTTGATCTTATCAATGTCATGCTTAATATTCGGCTGTCGAAAAGAATCTGGAAGTGTTGATGTTATGTTATTTAGCCAGAGATCTCGGTCGACAACTACCCCTTTTTCTGCATGTGCTTGAACAAATCCTTCTATTCGGTCTTCCAGAGCTGTTGTATCATGGGGCGGCGGAGTCAGGAGACCAATATGCTGATGACCTAATTCTAGCAAGTATGCCGCCCCTTTTCTGGCCGCCTCGACATTATTCGTACTCACTGACGCTGTGGAAATCCCTTTCAAATGACGATCAACCAACACCAAAGGAAACTTTTTTAAGACAAGCTTTAGGATTTCCTCACTAAAAAATTCCGCCTGAGCAGGAAAAACGATGAGTCCGTCTACGCCCAGTTCAATCAATTCTCGAATCGACTTTTCCTCTATATCCGTCTTCCCAAATGAGCGGCGCAGTACTAAGAAGCATGAATGTTCCGCCGTACATTTCTCAATGGAGGCAAGGAGCCCTGTACCATAGCTGTCATCAAAATCAGTTATAACTAAACCGAGCAGCGGTGGACGTTTTTCCTTTTTTGACAACGTTTCCTTGCTGACAGCTGGCGCTTCACGATGGTATTTAACAAACGATCCTCTTCCTGGCTGCCTGATAATCAGCCCTTCATTTGCTAATAATTCTAACGCCTTTTTTGCCGTTATTCTACTCACCTCATATTGTTCCGATAATTCTTTCTCGGAAGGAACACGATCGCCTTCCTGATACACACCGGTATTGATAGCATTCTTTATGTTCTCATATAATACTTCATACAATGGCTTTGACAATGCCTACTCACCAACCTTTATCGCAGTGTAACTGGCTGTAACACTCCCACTTCAAGAAATAAGGGAACACATCATTTCTAAATGGGAGATCAACAGCCAGTAACGGCCCGATTAGTTCAACTAACGTTCAGTGGGGGGAGAGGAAGCGGACTAAGTTTGCGACGTCGTGTCGCAACGTCTGGGATTGCGATTACTCATCCCATCGAAGTGATTTGCACTAGCACAGCCTCTGCGTCGTCCCCCACTGAACGAAGTTTCACTTTATCTGCAAACATATTCCTTGTTATTGTTATATCATGTTATATCATATTTGTAAAGGTTGGAATTTTCCTAAACTATTTGATCAGACTGTATCAGTTTTGAACAGATTGAGTTCCTGTTAATCAAAGGAACGTTTTCGAAAGGTAATAACACTTAAGATAACAGCACCTGCAGCCCAAGCAAAAATAATCAGCAGCGGTTTCCAGCTTTGTGAAACGTCCGTTAAACTAGCGATCTCTACTAATTGAAGGCCTGGTGTATACTCTAAAACTTGTAAAAAGGCGTAATCTTCCTTTAAACCAATGAACATATTACTCATCCCAAAAATCATCATAATCGGCAGGACATATACAGAGGCTTCTAAGACTGATCTTGTAACCAAACCGAGCCAAGTACCTAATGCCAAAAAGAAAATCAATGATAAGACAATTCCCACGATTACTAAGATAATATGGTCTGGATTAAATCCAGCCATTCTGATACATAATAGAAGCGTTACTATTGTAATCACAACAGTAACCAAACTTTTTCCAGCTAATATTTCTGGTAAGGTGGCCGGTGACAGCATAAGCCCGCGCAATGTATTCTTTTCCTTTTCTTCCGCAATAATGGCACATTGTAGAAATGTCCCCACCATGGACAGTGTTAAACTAACGAGAAAGAACTGAATCTCTGCTGGTACCTCATCCATCCTGCCGTATATAAATGCAAAAACAAGCGGCAGCAGTACAGTTGATAATACATACAGATTACGATATAAATCTTTTAAATCCTTTTGAAAAATAGCCATAAGACGTTTGATAGAAAAACTCATATTAGTTCCCTCCCTGTTACTTCTACAAAGATATCACCTAGTGTAGGTTCCTTTGTATAAATGGTTTCCACTTGATCCGCAGCAAGATAACCCTGCAGCTCAGCGGCACTGGCAGGAGCTAATGGTAATTCTAATTGACTCCCATCTCTCAGCTCTACTTGAATTAACTCTTCACGGAATTGTTTCTTTAACTGACTTGGTGTATCTAATAACTGTACCTTTCCTTTATGAAGAAAAGCCACTCGGTTACACAAATAATCGGCTTCACTCATATCATGTGTCGTGAGAAAAATGGTTGTACCTAGCTTGTTTAATTCCTTTAATCCAGTATGGATATGTTTGGAATTAACAGGATCTAAGGCAGATGTAGGTTCATCCAAAAATAATAGTTCTGGTTTGTGCAATAAAGCTCGAGCCAATATCACACGCTGTGTCATGCCCTTGGACAGCTTTACTACCTGTGTTTTCTGTTCGTTTCTTAAATTGACCATCTCTAATACCTCTTCGATTCTGTTCAGGGGCACATCATATAATTGGGCGTATAATTTTAGATTATCGAAGATACTGAGACGCTGGTATAATCCACTATTATCGGTCACTACCCCAAAGCGTTTCCGATATTCTGGTTTATTTAATTGTTCAGCTGGCAATCCAAGTACCTTGGCTTCACCAGATGTTTTTCGTAATTGTCCTGTTAAAATTTTAATAGTTGTTGTTTTTCCTGATCCACTTGGCCCCAAAAAGCCAAACGTTTCTCCCTGCTCCACTTGAAAATTTAGATCCTGTAGTGCCCGTTTATCACCAAAAACTTTCTCCAAATGCGTCACTTCTATTATCGATGACATCGCCAAACCCTCCTGTGTGTAATTTCATTGCTTGCATTCAGAATAGCTTAACATCAAGGGTTTGGCAGCATATTTTCGGTGAATGGAGCATTTCAAACACTAAATGGAGCTTATTCCACCCCTAAAATTTGCTTCAATTCAGGAAGCTTTGATTTGGATAAAGGCACTTGAGTTCCTGCAGTATCATTTAATACCAGACTGTAACTATTTCTAGTCCATGTAATCACTTCACGTATCTTCTGTAAATTGACAATATAAGAACGATGACAACGAAAGAAACCTTGATAAACTAAACGATCCTCCAGTTCGCGAAGCGTAAAAGACGTCGAAAAGGACACACCTTGTGAATAAAGAATAGCCTGTCCCTCATGGCTTTCAATATAATCAATTTCTTGTGGATCAAAGAGAATAATCTTATCCTCTACTTTGGCAGATATCTTTTGTAAAGTAAAAGAAGGCGCTATTATCTCACTCTCTTCTTCTGTTTCCTGCATTTCAGAATCATTTGCCGTATCTTCTTCATCGTTTACCTTGACACTCCGTAAGCCATGCTCATCTAATCGATAGACATCATCCGTTAAGATAATGGCACTTTCCATATTGGCTGTTAAAATAAGCACCGCTTTTTGCTGCTTAGTTAGCTTGTCTAATATTTGTGTCAAGACTCGCTTTGTTTCTAAATCGACATTTAAGTCCGGTTCTTCAAATACAAAAATATCTGCTTCTTGAATAACGGCCTTGCCAAATTGAAGCCGGCGTTTCTCAGAATAGGTTAAGCGTTGGATTTTAACAGACTCTTTTTCTTGCAGTTGTATATCCTCCAGCACTTGAGGCACGTCAATTGCAGATTGATATAATAATTGAAAAAATCGTAAAAACTCTCTGACTGTCATTCGTTCATAGAAAGTCTCATCAAACAGGCAAATAGCTATCGCTTGAAAATACTCCGCTTTATTCATAGGCAAAGTGATATTATTCACCTGTACTTTCCCTTTAAAGGAGGCAAGTTCTCCTGTTATCATTTTCAGTATCAATTGACGGACATTAACCGTGGATTGAACTGCCTTCCGTTCACCCGCTTGTACCTCGAAACTAAAAGGGGGAAATAGAAGATAATCCCCTTGATGATACTCTAATTCTGCTAATTTCAACATACTATGACCTCTCTGCACTTTGTATTCGAAATATATTAACATTATTGTTATGGATATGTCCATATTGTGATAAATATTAGTTTACATGAAAAGGATAGGGAAAGGAAGTAGTTGTACAAGACTTATCGCCTCAAACACAATCAGCACAAGGAAAAAAAGCGCAGAGCGTCCGTTCAGCAACGTACGAACTGGACTGAAGCACAGGGATAAAGGAAACACGGTGAACGTTAGGAACCGATGTTGACTTATCGTACGGAGCTGAGGGAAGTTGCGTTAGTTGCTGGGTGCTCAGAGCAGGGGACAACTCTAAAGATACAATACACTAAACGCTACTTACAATAAAATCTATCAAAACTGGCTTTCGAGTGTCCTCTGATCCAATTGGCTCTGAAATGGGGATGAAGACATCCATGGTGTCGGCTTTCCATGCTGGTTAAGGTAATGGAAAGGGCTGCTGCACAACGTATTTCTCATTGTGCAACAGCCCCTTCTGTCCTTAGTAAGAATGATCACTGCCAAAGAAATTCTTAAAGGATTGAATATTAGTATCACGGTTCAATGCCGCAATTGAAGTAGTTAATGGGATACCTTTTGGACAAACTTGGACACAGTTCTGTGAGTTACCACATCCAGAGATACCTCCGTCTTCCATCAGTGCATTTAAACGTTCGCCTTTATGCATTTCTCCAGTTGGATGGGCATTGAACAGACGAACTTGAGATAATGGAGCAGGTCCAATAAAGTCAGACTTGCTATTTACGTTTGGACAAGCCTCTAGACAAACACCGCATGTCATACACTTCGACAATTCATAAGCCCATTGACGTTTATTCTCAGGCATTTTTGGACCTGGTCCCAGATCATACGTACCATCAATTGGAATCCATGCCTTTACCTTTTTCAAAGAATCAAACATCCGGCTTCGGTCTATTACCAAGTCACGCTCAACAGGGAACGTAGACATAGGCTGAATGCGGATGGGCTGCTCTAACTTATCTACAAGTGTAGAACAAGCTTGCTGCGGTGTCCCATTAATCACCATGGAACAGGCTCCACACACTTCCTCTAAACAGTTAGATTCCCACTGCACAGGTGCCACATGCTGTCCTTCTGCATTAACTGGATTACGCTGGATCTCCATTAAGGCAGAGATGATATTCATATTCTTGCGATAGTTTACGTGAAAAGTCTCCTCATAGGGAGCTGAATCTCGATTATCTTGACGTGTAATAATAAGTGTTAGCTTTTCTTCCGCCATGTTTCGCTACCCCCTTTTATTTTTTCTTACTGTAGTCACGTTTTCTCGGTTTGATTAGTGACACATCCACTTCTTCATACTCAAATTCAGGTGCCTTTGCCGCTGGATCGAAAAAGGCCTTTGTTGTCTTTAACCATTCCTCATCATTACGCTCTGGGAATTCTGGTTTATAATGAGCACCGCGGCTCTCATTTCGATTGTAGGCCCCTAGTGTAATGACACGAGCTAAATGAAGCATATTCTTCAACTGACGGGTAAACATAACCCCGGAGTTATTCCAACGAGAAGTATCATCCATGTTGATGTTTTCCCAACGTTTTAATAATTCCTGGATTTTTTCGTCTGTCTTTAATAATCTATCATTTTCACGAACAACTGTTACGTTATCCGTCATCCACTCGCCCAATTCTTTATGAAGCTGATAGGCATTTTCTTCCCCGCGCATATTAAGCAACTCTTCAAATTTAGCTTCCTCTTCTTTTAACTGGCGCTCAAATACCTCAGAGGAAACATCTTCAATCGTTTTCTCTAAGCCGTCCATATACTTGATGGCATTCGGACCAGCAACCATACCGCCATAAATGGAAGATAATAAGGAGTTGGCACCTAATCGGTTTGCACCATGCTGTGTATAATCACACTCACCCGCTGCAAAAACACCTGGGATATTGGTCATTTGCTCATAATCCACCCATAGACCGCCCATGGAGTAGTGTACTGCTGGGAAAATCTTCATCGGTACTTTACGTGGATCTTCGCCAACGAATTTCTCATAAATTTCGATAATTCCTCCAAGCTTTACGTCTAACTCTTTTGGATCTTTATGAGATAGATCTAAATAAACCATATTCTCGCCATTAATACCAAGCTTCTGGTTAACACATACATCAAAGATTTCACGGGTTGCGATATCACGAGGAACCAAGTTACCATATGCCGGATACTTCTCTTCCAAGAAATACCACGGTTCTCCATCTTTGTATGTCCATACTCGTCCACCTTCACCACGTGCAGATTCACTCATCAAACGAAGCTTATCATCCCCAGGGATTGCCGTTGGGTGGATTTGAATAAATTCACCATTAGCATATGCTGCTCCTTGCAAATACAAGGCTGCCGCTGCCGAACCAGTATTGATCACGGAGTTCGTTGACTTGCCGAAAATAATACCCGGTCCTCCGGAAGCCAAGATAGTGGCGTCTGCCTTGAATACTTTCAATTCATGAGATTTCAGATGCTGGCCAATCACACCACGGCCAACCCCATCATCATCAATAATTGCCGAGATAAACTCCCAGCCTTCATATTTCGTTACCAAGCCTTGCACCTCATAACGACGCACTTGCTCATCTAAAGCATATAATAATTGCTGCCCTGTTGTTGCACCAGCATATGCTGTACGGTGATGCTGTGTTCCTCCAAATCGACGGAAGTCTAACAGACCTTCTGGTGTACGGTTAAACATCACTCCCATTCGATCCAGCATATGTATAATTCCAGGTGCTGCGTCACACATTGCCTTCACTGGCGGTTGATTTGCCAAGAAATCACCGCCGTAAACCGAATCATCAAAGTGTTCCCACGGGGAATCTCCTTCCCCTTTAGTGTTGACTGCACCGTTAATTCCGCCTTGTGCACAAACAGAGTGAGACCTTTTCACAGGTACGATAGACATAAGGTCCACATGTACACCTGCTTCTGCTGCTTTAATAGTGGCCATTAAACCGGCAAGACCACCGCCAACAATAACGATATTGCGATCACTCATTTATACTCACTCCCTCTACATCTTTACTTCAAGCTTCTAAACAAATGCAAACAATGCACGCAAACCAATATATGTTATTGCTACGAAAACGATTAAAGTAGCATATGTAGCAATTCTTTGGGAACGCGGTGTTGCTGTAATCCCCCAGCTAACTAAGAAACTCCATAAACCATTAGCAAAATGGAAGGTTGTTGACACAATACCCAGTACATAGAATCCAAACATAACTGGATTAGACAGGATATTCTCCATTAGGCTGTAATCAAGTTCTTGCGTTCCTAAACCAATTTGAACTCTTGTTTCCCAGACATGCCACACAATAAAAATTAGTGTAATAATACCGGTGATTCTTTGCAGGAAGAACATCCAATTTCGGAAAAAGCCGTAACGTTTGACATTATTCTTTGCAACCAGGACAATATAGACTCCCAGCACAGCATGAAACAAGATTGGCAAGAAGATAACAAATATCTCCAACGCATAACGAAATGGCAATGATTCCATGAAATGTGCCGCTTTATTAAAGCTCTCAGGACCATATACAGCGAAATGATTGACAATTAAATGCTGAATTAAGAAAATCCCGATTGGCACAACTCCTAACAATGAATGAAGCCTGCGATAAAAAAACTGCTTATTCTCCACTTTTTATGTACCCCCCTCTAAAATGATGTTTTTGCAACATACGATTCTTTCCGCACTAATATTGAAGCGCTTTACACTTTTTCAACTTACACATCTCTTTACATTTGAAATCAATCTTTTTATTTCCCATCCAAAGAAATTCGTATATTGGCACCATATTTATTGTACTTCTATCCACTATAAGCGTCAAGAAAACGAAATAGATTTTAAAAAAAATAGGAGAATAAGAAATCTAATGTGTAATATGTAAGGAACAGCTGACACACTTGTCAGATAAGGTGATTTGCCTGATGCAGGCATGCTAAAAACAGCAAAATGTCAGATTTATATAGAAAATTCCCAGTAAGTAATTGCAGAAATAGCTGAAAAAGGTGATAATGTATATAAGTGATACAGTCTGACCAAGGTAAGAGAGGGGAACAATCTAGTGACGAAACAGAGAACCAATCTGGCTACTGTGCTTGCTAACCTGCAAACTACAAGCAGTGGCTATGATTTGATACGATATATTGGCCTGCCTGATATGCTAGGTCAAGAAACCGAATTGATACTGTATATAATGGGTAAGAATATAGCCCGACAAGCCCAATGCGGCAGTTTAGAAGAAGTAAAAGAGTTTTTCGCTCATGTTGGCTGGGGTGAATTAAACCTCGTCCAAGAAAAGCGTAAACGGCTTATTTTTGAACTGGGCGGCGATATCATTCAAGCAAGACAGCAAACATTAGAACAGGTAGATTATGTCTTAGAGGCGGGTTTCTTGGCAGAGTCTGTGGTACAAATCAAAGAAGAAGCCAACGAGTGTGTAGTGGAAACAAAGAAAGATCAAATATTATTACATGTCATACAAAGCTAAAGAGCTGGGTGCAGCATGTAGTGGTTGAATAGAACTTTTCGCATCCATAATCCGGATTAAAAAAGAACAGCGGGACAGATCCACATTAGGACTGCCGCTATTCTTTTTATTCCCCTGTGTAAAGCCTAGCATTGCCCCAGATAAGCAGGAGGACCGTAAGTGCGGACTTTTATTACCTCCATCTGAGACTTCTCAGACATATCCGCTTAAAATCTAAAAGTCTCTTGAAATGAAGGCTGAGAATGACTGCCTCGCGCGATAACTCCCAAAGGCTACAAAATAATCATTTGTGGTAGCTCTATCTGCCCTGCTCCGTCATATTCCACTTTTTAACCAAGTTCACTTATTCCGATTCTTCCTCTTGTAATTGCTGGAGGATATTCTCTGCCACCGGTTTTGGTATGCCTAACCTGGTAATTTCCTCTACACTTGCCTGTTCGATCTCTGTTACTGATTTAAAATGGGTCAAAAGCAATCTCTTGCGCTGTGCACCGACTCCGTCAATCTCATCTAGTTTGGAATGAAAAACGCTTTTTCCCCGTAACTGCCGGTGAAAGGTGATCGCAAAACGGTGAACTTCCTCTTGAATGCGCTGAATTAAATAAAAAGATTGGGAGCGGCGGTCTAAGTCAATCATTACTGGCGGGTCACCATACAAGAGCTCACTTGTCTTATGTTTATCATCTTTTGCTAATCCACACAAAGGAATGTCTAATCCCAACTCATTCTCTAATACATCTAATGCGGCTGACATCTGGCCTTTACCACCATCTACGACAATTAAATCAGGTAAAGGATTATTCTCTTTCAGCACTCTTGTATATCGGCGGCGGATAACCTCTCGCATCGTCTCATAATCATCCGGTCCCTTGACTCCTTTAATCTTGTATTTTCGATATTCTTTTTTCGCTGGCTGGCCATCGATAAAGACCACCATCGCAGAAACTGGATCTGTTCCTTGAATATTGGAATTATCAAAAGCCTCAATTCGATGCGGTGTTTCAATATTTAGTGCTTCCCCTAACGTTTCCACCGCTTTAATAGTACGTTCTTCATTACGTTCAATTAAGCTGAATTTCTCTTGCAAAGCAATTTCCGCGTTTTTCATTGCCAATTCTACTAATTCCTTTTTTCGGCCGCGTAAAGGTATGTGTACATCCACATCTAATAACTCTTTCAATGATTCGATATTAGTTGCAATCGGTACAAGGATTTCTTTTGGTTTTGGATGGTGATGATGCAGATAAAAACTTCCTATGAAACTAAGAAATGCCTCCTCTGCCTCATCAAAAAAAGGAAATACAGATAGATCTCTTTCAATGAGTTTCCCTTGCCGGATAAAGAATACCTGTACACACATCCAGCCCTTATCGTAGCTATAATTAAAAATATCGCGATCAATTTGATCATTGATACTGATTTTCTGTTGTTCCATAACCGATTCAATATGTTCAATCAAATCACGAAATTCCTTGGCACGTTCAAAATTTAATTCTTCTGACGCAGCCAGCATTTTCTCTTTCAGCTCTTTTTTGATCTGATGGTAGCCGCCTTTTAAAAAACTGGCCACCTCTTGTGTGATCTGGCGATACTCTTCCACAGACGGTGGATTATCGGCACAAGCCAAACACTGATTCATATGATAATAGAGGCAATGGCGTCCTTTTGGGTTATTACATTTGCGCAACGGATAGAGCCTGTCTAATAGTTTTTTCGTTTCTCTAGCTGCCATCACATTGGGATAAGGTCCAAAATACTTGCCTTTATCTTTTTTGACTTTTCTCGTAATAATCAAGCGTGGATGCCGTTCATTGGTAATCTTCAAAAAAGGATACGATTTATCGTCTTTCAATAATACGTTATATTTCGGATCGTATTTCTTGATCAAATTCATTTCCAAAATAAGTGCTTCGACTTCTGAACCCGTCACAATGTATTCAAAATTATCAATTTCTTTTACTAATCGCTGTGTCTTCTGATCGTTAGCACCAATAAAATAAGAACGAACACGATTTCTTAACATTTTAGATTTCCCAACATATATAACAGTTCCATGTCTATCTTTCATAAGATAACATCCCGGCTGGGCCGGCAGTACCGCCAGTTTCTCTTTGATATGCGGATTCATGTCATCCCCCCTAACAAGCCGCTTTTTTATTGTCCTGTAATAGAGCAATCATTGAACATAAAGTACGTGTTCAAAAAGTTCGATAAAAAGGACCATCATCGGTTAAGTTCGCAACGTCCTGGGACTGCGGTTACTCGCCCCACCGAAACCATTTGTTGCAGCACCGATACTAGCAAATCGTGTGTGCCGGCAGGCTAAAACCGTGACGTCCTGTCACAACGCCTGCACTAGCACATCCTGTACGTCGAAAGTTCAAGGCGGCGCCGTTTTGAGTAATGGAGTGTATGCCTTTAATACATGAGCAACGGACTTGCACAGGATGTGTTGACTTCTGCGTTACCCACACGATGTGGGTGCTCTTAGCAGAAGTTTCACTATCGCCAACTCCAACATTCGCCGTGCCATTTTTATTGGACTTTTTGAACATTCTTATAAAGGAATTGGGGGAAGACCCATCCTTAGCTGTCCCCCAGTCCCTTTATTATACCACTGCTAAAAAACAATCCCCTATGAGGTTATCATAAGGGATTGTAAAGGTCGTTACGCATGTTTATTGATTAACTCAACAAGTGCTTCTTTTGGTTGGTATCCTACTACTTGATCCACTACTTCTCCATCTTTGAAAAGAAGAAGTGTAGGGATACTCATTACTCCAAATTTACCTGCCGTTTCTTGATTTTCATCTACATCAAGTTTAACGATTTTCACGGTATCGCTTAATTCGCCATCTATTTCTTCAAGTACTGGTGCAATCATTTTACAAGGTCCACACCAAGTTGCCCAGAAATCTGCTAAAACTAAGCCTTTACTTGTTTCATCTGCAAACGTGCTATCAGTTGCTGCTACAATTGCCATTATTATTTCCTCCTTCATCAATCCATTTACCTCATGATTATAGCATCCTTCATAAGATCATCCTAATAGTTTGCTTAAACCGTCATGACATAATAAATACCTACAGCCACAAAGATCACAGCAATAACGATTAAGACATATGCCAAAGTTTTCATGCATCCACTCCTCGGTTAGATACTAGAGCCAATTACATAGGACAGCCCAACAGAAATAATCAGTGAGATAAAGCCTACTGCCCGATTATCATTTGCAAGTTCCTGATCAATTTTATATGTTGGTGTCAAGAATTCAAAAATAAAATAACCAAATAAAAGCAAGAGAAAACCAAATCCGCCCCATGCAATGCTTTCTAAAATGGTATCATTGTGTTCATTCGAATAGCGCAAGATATTGGCAATTCCAAAGATCTTGCCCCCTGTAGCCATGGCCACACTGAGATTTCCTCTTCTAATTTCATCCCAATTCTTATAAGAGGTTACCAGTTCAAAAATAACTAAAAATACGATTAAACATAATATCGCCACACTATACCTTGCCGCAGTTTCTACATAAATGTTTGCCCAAAACTCAGCCATAACGTAGATTCCTCCCTATTTTAATTCAAAGACAGTTACTCCAAGGCCGCCTTCCCCCATCTCCCCATCACGGGCATTGGCAATCTTAGAATGTTTGCGTGCAAAGTCTTTTACACCTTTTCTTAAAGCGCCGGTTCCCTTCCCATGAATAACCGACACTTTATTATAACCAGCCAGGAGGGCATCGTCTATATATTTCTCAAGCCGGCCCATGGCCTCCTCATAGCGTTCCCCGCGTAAATCGAGTTCTGGCTTAACGTGGTATTGTGAACCGCGGATAGTTGCCAGCGGCTTCTCTGTCTGTTGTTCTTCTCTGCGAATAAATAACAGATCTTTTCGTTTGGCCTTTAATTTCATGATTCCAACTTGTACTTGAAATTCCTGTTTACCTGTCTGTTCTATAATCGTTCCTTTTTGATCAAGCGTTAATAGTTTTACTTCGTCACCTGGCTTCAACGTCTTCGCTTTGTCTTCATCCAGCGGACGTTGTGCCTGCTTCTCTTTCTTTGTCAATTCTGGGTTAGCAGCAGACAGCCGTTTCTTCGCTTCAATCCATTCATGTTCTTTCAATTCTGACTGAGTCTCTGTCTGACGGAGTTTCTCAACAATTGCTTCAGCCTCTTCACGCGCCTTGACAACAGCCTTCTCTGCCTTCTCTTCCGCCTTCTTATACAATGTCTCGCGTTCTTGCTCAAATTGCCGCCATTGTTTCTCTATATCCTGTTTTACTTGTGCGGCTTCTTCTAACAAACGATGTGCATCATCATAGTCAAGTTCTGCCCTGCGGCGGGAATCCTCTAAAGAAGCAATCATATTCTCTACATCTTTTGAATCAGCACCGATCAGCTCTTTCGCTTCTTCAATAATCGCCTCCTGCAGTCCCAAACGGCGGGAAATCTCAAAGGCATTACTCCTTCCAGGCACCCCAATCAATAAGCGATAGGTAGGCTGCAAGGTTTGAATATCAAATTCCACTGAGGCATTGATAACACCTTCACGATTATATCCATATGCCTTCAACTCTGGATAATGGGTAGTGGCGATCACTCGAGCCTGTTTAGCTATCACATGATCCAAAATTGACATAGCCAGTGCCGCTCCTTCTTGCGGGTCTGTACCTGCACCCAGCTCATCAAATAGCAGTAATGAATTAGTATCAAATTGGTCTAGAATATCTACAATATTGGTCATATGAGAAGAAAAGGTACTTAAGCTCTGTTCAATCGACTGTTCATCCCCAATATCAGCAAACACATTTGAAAAAACAGCCAATTCACAGCCGTCTAATGCTGGAACATGCAAGCCTGATTGTGCCATCAATGTACAAAGACCTACCATTTTCAAGGTAACGGTTTTTCCGCCTGTGTTAGGGCCTGTAATAACAATCGCCGTGAAGTCCTCGCCCAATTCGACATCATTCGCCACTACTTCCTCTCTTGCAATCAAGGGGTGTCGGGCTTGCTTCATCTTGATAATACCTTCGTTATTCATTTTCGGGCGGCTTGCTTTCATTTTATGGCTCAACTTGGCCCTGGCAAAAATAAAATCTATTTTTGCTAATACCTCGACATTTTGCATTATAAAAGCCTCGTCTTCGGCAATCCGCTCCGTCAACTCTTTTAATATCCGGTCGATCTCACGCTTTTCTTCTACCCTTGCCTCCTGCAGCTGATTATTAAGCTCTACCACTGCTTGCGGCTCCATAAATAAAGTTTGGCCGGAAGAAGATTGATCATGGACAATACCGCCAATCGCCCCGCGATATTCTTGCTTCACCGGGAGTACATAACGGTCATTTCGAATCGTAATAATCGCATCAGATAACATTTTTGCCTTGGTTCGTGTGTATTGATCTAACCGATCCCGGAGTCGATTTTCACTTGTACGAATTTTTGTCCGTAAGCCTCGGAGTTTGTCAGAGGCACCGTCCATAATGTGGCCATGATCGTCAATACAATTCTTAATCTCTCGTTCCAATTCATTCAACGGTACAATCTCTTCTATTAATTCCTCTAGAATTGGCATGTCTATATCTTCTAAATTAGTGATAAAATATTTTAACTGTTTCCCGCCATAAATCGTACTGGCCACATCCAGACATTCATGAGCATTTAATGTACTGCCAATAACTGCTCGCTTAACACTTGGTTTAATATCAAAAATCCCGCCCAAAGGTACATTGCCTTTTAGACGAATAATATGATAGGCTTCATCTGTTTCATCCTGCCATCGGACTACCTGATCAAGGTCACTTGATGGCTTTAATGCATGTACTTTCTCAGAGCCTAATGATGAAGCGGTCTGTTCGATTAATTGCTCCATAATTTTCTTGAATTCCAGCACCTTGAGAATTCGTTCATTCATAGGTCAGGCCCCCTTATTTCTTTCGGTTAAAAAACTGTTCGATCTCTTCCTTTGTCATGGTGTTGATCACTGTTTCTTTGCGAATGTGTCCTCGTCTTGCTGTTCCTACACCGGCAGCCATATCCTCCAGCATTTGATAGCTATGGGCGTCCGTATTAATTGCTAACTTGACACCTGCTGCTTGCGCCTTTTTTACCCATTCTGCCGACAGATCCAATCGATTCGGGTTAGCGTTCAATTCCAACACTGTATTGGTTTGTTTCGCTTTGTCAATTAACCAATCCACATCTACATCATATCCATCACGTCTGCCGAGTAACCTTCCTGTTGGATGGGCAATCATATCTACGTGTGGATTCTCTAATGCCGTTAACAGCCGTTCATGGATTTTTTCTTGAGACTGAGAAAAGCTGGAATGGATTGAAGCAATAACGAAATCCAATCCTTCTAATACATCATCATTGAAATCTAGCCGTCCATCTGGGAGGATGTCCATTTCAATCCCTTTAAAAATACGAATATCGGGATGTTTCTCACTTACCCTGGCAATTTCCTCAGCCTGTTTCTTCAGCCGGGTCTCATTTAATCCATTAGCTACTTGTAAAAACTTCGAATGATCAGTAATCACGAGATATTGATAGCCTTTTTCTTTGGCGCGGATCACCATCTCTTCAATCGTTTGGGCGCCATCACTCCAAGTAGAGTGCATATGCAAATCTCCGCGAATATCTTCTAGCTGAATAAGTTCGATCGGAGCGGCAGCTTGTTCTATTTCATCTGTACCTTCACGGATTTCCGGCGGAATATAATGTAAACCAAAATATTGATAAAAGGCCGCTTCAGAATCAAACGTCTCCACTATCCCTGTCTCGATATCTTCCACACCATATTCACTGATCTTCTTTCCTTGTGATTTAGCTAATTGACGCATCCGCACGTTATGATCCTTGGAACCTGTAAAATGATGCAGAGTACTAGCAAATTCTGGATTGGTTACCAGACGAAAATCAACACTGACAGGATACTCTCCCTGCAATACAATGGACACCTTGGTATCTCCAGAGGCAACCGTTTCCAAGCGTCCTTCTATGGCCAATAATGCTTCTTTTACTTGTTGCGGCTGTTCTGTCGCAATAATAAAATCTAAATCTTTAACCGTTTCACGAAACCGCCGCATACTGCCGGCTAGTGAGTATTGCTGAATCTCTTGGATCGTTTCCAAATAAGCCTCTATTTGCTTTACAAGCTGTGTCACACTGGATACTGGCAGCCGCTCCGGTCTTGCTCCTATATTATTTAGGGCTTCGAGTATTTTTTCTTCTGTTTTCTTTCCAAATCCTTTTAACACCCGGACTTCTCCCTGTTCACACGCTGTACGCAAGGTGGCCTCGTCTACTACACCTAGTTCATGATACAGTCTTGCCAGCTTCTTACCGCCCAGCCCCTGCAAATCAAGTAATGGGATTAAACCAGCAGGCACCTCTTGTTCTAATTGCTGAAGGGTTTCTGAACGGCCTGTTTCTACATATTCATTTATTACAGTTGCTGTCCCTTTACCGACTCCTTGCAGTTTGGTAAAATCATCGATTTCGGTAATGGAGCGATGATCACGTTCCAATGCTTGTGCCGCTTTGCGGTAGGCAGAGATCTTAAAGGGATTTTCCCCCTTCAATTCCATATAGACAGCAATCTGTTCTAATAATTTGATTACATCTTTCTTATTCATATCATTACCTCTTTCCATCATAACTATTGCAAAAAAAATTCATTCTCCTAAAGCTTAGGCTTTTTTCCTACCGTATATGGTTCCATGAATAGCTCAGACCAAAAAAATTTCTTCAAGTACGTGTTCAACAAGTTCGATAAAAAGAACCAGCATTGGCATGATATAACAACAGAACTACCCTTGCTTATGTCTGGCAAGGGTAGATAAGCTAGTCATTATTCAGTGGATCATTCTCAAATAGATATGTCGTCACTTTATCCGTTAACACCGGAGTATGCTCGACAATTCTTTTCGCAATACCAGATTGATCAATATAGTCCTGTACATAAGATACCGGGGCCAATGCAAATATATAAAGCAGAATGAAGACAACCAAATATACTTCCAAGAACCCTAAAACTGCTCCAAGGATATTATTTATGGAGCGAAGGATTGGAATATCGGCTACAAAATCCAGCATAGTAGCCACAATCTGGAGAACAATTTTGGTAACAATAAATAATCCGCCAAATGCAATCGCATTATAATAGGCAGCCTCCAAAGAGATCATGTCACCAAAAATCGCCCAAGTCGAACCAGACATCATCTCTGGATACGGAATCCATAATTCTAATTTTGATGCTACATTGTCATAGTACCTCGCTGCTACTATAAAGGCGATAATAAAGCTTGTTAAGTGCAGAAATTGCAAGATGAGACCTCGTCGCAATCCTACAAGGATCCCAATTAAAAATAAAATAATCAATATTAAATTTACCATGTCAACTTTATTCCTCTTTCTCGTCTAGTAATGATTGCAAGGCTTCAAATTCCGCCTGCAGTTTTATGTAATCGTTCATTGTATTAACTGCCGTTAAAACAGCTAAATTGGTTGTATCTAATGATTTATTAAATTCATGTATCTGACGCATTTTCTCATCGACAAGATTGGCAACATGGCGGATTTGTTCTGCCTTTTCATTACCTTTTATATGATAAGAACGTCCATATATATCAACGGTAGTCCGAGATTTATCTGATTGGGACACCATGATTCCTCCTCTGTGAAAATTACCTTAAGATCCATATTAACATGAAGCATGCAATTAGAAAACTATTTGACTATAAGAGGATGTTCACGCACTATAACATTCTCTGTTATACTATGAGTATGTCATCGATAAGTGAAACCTTCATTACTAATTTTTTCCCTTCCAGGAGGTTTATGAAACTTCTAATGTGTCAACTTCCCTTATCCCCACCTCATTTCTTTGATCTTACAGGAACTTTAAATGGGGGTTTATGGGCATATTAATAAAGTAAGATTGATCGCGTCCGTTTCCTATATCACCAGGATAACAAAAGCAGATGACCTTGATCATTTTCAGTTAGGTTTTACTAATCATATATAGGAAGGAAGAGTTGCTTGTCAAATATCGTTCTGCAATTTTCATTGGATCAAATACATAAGATAAAAAATTACTATCAAGAATATATTATCAAAATTCCGTCAAATAGTCTTTTCCTGGCTAAAAAAAATAATACAACGATTACAGCTTATAAATCAGGAAAAGTTATGTTTCAAGGAGAAGCGGCTCAGACAGAGGCAGACAAATGGGCAAAAACTGCTGTGAATAGGCCAGAAAAGTCGAGAATAAAAACAGTGAATGACCATGATTATGCACCTCCTGCTGCCCTTTTTCAACAAGCACATATCGGAACAGACGAGGCTGGTACAGGAGATTACTTCGGACCAGTTACGGTGAGTGCGGTCTTTCTGACAGAAGACAAGGTGGAGCCACTTCAAGCAATGGGTATTACCGATTCCAAAACAATTAACGATCAGAATATCGATCGCCTTGCCAAAGAGCTGGTCCAATTAAAAATACCTTACACCTTATTAACCTTGGACAACACCAAATACAACAAGTTGCAGCAAAAGGGATGGAATCAAGGCAAGATGAAGGCCATGCTCCATCAGCATGCGATTAATAAGCTGATGAATAAAATCAACCCAGCAGACGTGAAGGGCATTATCATCGATCAATTCTGCCAGCCTGTTTCCTTTATTAAACACATCCGGCAAGAAAATCTCCAACTTGCCAAAGGGACATATTTTATGACTAAGGCAGAGAGCCATTCTACAGCTGTGGCAGCAGCTTCAATTATTGCACGCTCTCGTTTTGTCAAAGCAATGGATCAATTATCAGGGCAATATGGTATTACTATTCCTAAAGGAGCTTCCAGCCGCGTCGATGAAACGGCCGCTTACTTGATTAAAAAAAATGGCTTAGAAAGCTTACATGCTATTGCAAAGATGCATTTTGCCAATACAGACAAAGCATTGCGGTTGGTGAAATAAGGAATGATAGGTTTAATAAAAAGGGCACCAACTAGTGATGATGTACCTTGTCTTGTCGATTGATAAACCAAGACTGTCATTTCACACGTCCCCTACTAATCAATAGCCGAGACTTATCAAAATGTTAGCCATGCTTTCTTATCTTCCTTTTGGTTTGACCCATTCGTATGAGGCCAAAGCTTTATACGAATGGAACGTAATCACACACAAACATATCCATTTATTATAGTTTCTGGATTGGACATGAGGTTTTTGAATACGTACAAAAAATCATTTCATCTCTAAAAAGAACTTATAAAAAAATATTGATCAAGTTTACAGCTAAGAATTTACGTGAATAAAAAAACTATTATATAAATTCAATAGTTTTACTTGTGCTCTCAGCAACAGATTTACCCATAATTCACTCAACAAGATACAGTGCCATATTAATTCCTGAAGATACCCTGCCAGACGATATGATATTACCATCATGTACAACTTTATGTTCTGATAACACGCGAATTTCAGGATACTTTTCTTGCAATATTTTTAAAGCTAAATGGTGGGTAGTCGCTTTCTTTCCATCCAACAATCCCGTTTCGCCTAAAATATAAGCTCCCGTACAGACGGTACATATGTATTCAATATGCTTGTGTTTGACTATCCAATCCTTTATCTTAAGGTTTTTAGAAATATACAGGTAAGCTCTAAGTGTATTGAATACATCGTAATCCATTAATATCAACGTTTTGGGAATTGTTATATGGATAAAAATGTATGGAAAAGGATTATAAATAACATTACTTGAATCAATTTGAACCAGCATGATAGATGTTAGTTGAATACCGAGCTATTCGTTAAATGCACTACCTGAGACATTGACCCTCTTTGATATAAAGAAGTTTACAAATACATAAACAAATAAAGTTCCAATTACAAGAGAGAATATTTTTGAAGTAGAAGTATGGATGAACATTGCGAAATATAGAATAAAAAATTGTATATATAATATAACCGAGACAAACTTTAAGAAAGAATCCTTTCTCTGGGATTTAGAAACAGGATAAAGTAAAATAGTTTGTTTCATCTCATATTGCAAGGGAATTACTTGAAATCCTGTCATAAATAGAATTAGGAGATTAAAAACCCACCCACTTGTTGGCATTGCATAATTAACAAATATGCCAATTACAGTCAGTCTTAAATAAAGGTAAAAGTAATCATTGTATCTTACAAACAAGTGTGAGTATAAATATATGAGTGTACTACTCTGACTATATGGGATACACCTTTTCAGAATCATTGAGAACATTCGTCTACTCCGAAAAGAACGTTTAAGATTAGGGACATCCATGAAAAAGTTAATAAATTTAAAATTTCTTAATAAGGCTCTTTCTTCTTCATCTATTAGCCACTGCCAATTCAAATTTCTTTTTTTTCCTATAAAGTAAATTAAATAGACGAAATTTATACTCATTAAAGTAAGTTCAAAAATCCAGCCATTTTTAAACAAAAAATAACACATTAAATATATTGAAAAAAACTTATTCAACCTATGTAACAAAAGTTGTACATGATTCTCTAACCATTGTTCAATCCACTTCATTAAAATGTTATAAGAAACAATCCCCATTATAACAAAGAAGATTGGAAGACTTATATTCGTTGTGTGTAAAAATAGGGATATTAAAATGATAATTAAACTAAGCGATTTAATTACATCAATAACAATACTATATACAAGTGATTTAATAAAATACGACTTCAATTTCACTTCTAATGGTAACAAAAAGATTATATCTGCCCTTTTGATAAATGTACGAACTTTTGGCTGTATTAAAATAAAGGTTATAAATAATGATAAGATTACTTCAACAGATATTTGAGGAGGTATCCACTGAAGAAATAAATTAAAATAATAGATAAAGATACTACTAATGATTAGAAAAAAATAAACAACACTTTGGCCAATTATTGAATAGTACCTAAACATCTTTCTATAAAATTCCTGAACCCTTAAACCCCATAATGTTTTTATATCGATTAATACCCCATACTTTCTTTGAAAAATATTCTAATGGCACACGAAGATTGTATTCTTTAACATTATTGTTTTTAAAGAATTGAATTGCATACTCGCATAAATGGGGACCAATGGTATGAACCTACTCCATTTTTCTCCGACCTTATTTGAGTTTATACTCCTTATATTCGCTACAAAGAACAAATAATCCTTCATTGACACCTACCCGTTGAACAAGCTTAAAGGAATTTATTGAATAAAAATATCTCAATATGCAATATATCCATACATTTACCCTAATAATACCGAAATCTACATTTATTAAACGGCAAAACAATTATATCTTGAAGAAAAAAAGGGAGTTATTTCTCCCTAAATATTATCTCTGTATCTTCTTCATCGTATATTCGATGTCCATTTTGTTGTCTTTTTACATAAGGAAGCAGGCCGATCTTTTCATAATAACGGATTGCATCATCGGTTAATCCGGTTTTCTCGGTAACTTGCTTGATAGAATAAGTACCCAAATCATCACCCATTAACTTGATTTTTATTGCATTTAAGATTTCTATACGTAGTATGTTATGCAACCTACAAATAGATTTTAATTAAAATCTAATCGAGAAACTCATTTTTGTAAATATCATACAGTCGATTAAGCACCGTCGCCTCATGCTCCGAGAATATGATCGCAGTTTCTTTGCCCTTGTTTATAAAAACCCCTGTAACTTCATTCTTGAAATCGAAAGCAGCATCGTATAGGCGGGATGCCCCTTTGCTTGCGGGACCAAAAATAAGGTTCCTTATTGGAAGGATAAGCCAAACAATATCAGCATAAGCAAGCAGCTGCCTAATAAGCTGGCAGCTAATTTATTCCACAATAAATGCCGACCTTTTTTAGATGCATAAATAACCAGCTGGCTTTTATGATCATATTCATAATTAGCGATTAATACAGTCAATAAAGTAACAAGCAAAGTTCCTTGTAAAGCAATTGTTTTGATCAATGTTCGGAATAATTCACTATGCATGTGATAATTACCGAGAAAAAACCATTGCTTATATTCATTCGTTTCCACAATTTCTGTATAACGTGTCTGCCATCGATTAAATTGGTCTGTCATATAATCAGCCAGCCAATTTGGCAGCTGATGTGATTGCAGGAATTCATCACGTAATTCCGCGATAGAGATGCTTAAATAGTCAGATTCCATCGCTCGTCCCGCTTGGATGTAATTAGTAAGCAGAGCAGTCTCATGACGCCGCTGCTGGTCCGTTTCTGAGACCTGTTCACCATCTCCGGCCGCCAGCTCTTCCAGCAATGATTCGATCTCTGAATAGCCAAGTAACCGAAGTTGGTCTGTTACATCCTGCTCCAACTCCTTTAGTGTCTCCTCTTGGACAAGAACTCCGTATTGCTGGACAATCTTATTAGCTACTTTCAGATCATCCCTTTGATAAGCTTGATCCATAATTGTTAATATATTGACAGCTAAACATAACAGCAGCAAACCAATCATTACAGGTGAAAATAATGCTTTCTTCATCTCTAACCCAGTAATAGCCATTTATTCATCCTCTGGGCTCTCATCAGGATAAGAAACAAGAAAGACATCTTCCAATTGCGGAGATACAGGCTGCCAATCAGCTGCCGGCTCTCTGTCTGCCATAAAACGAACCAGCATTTGACCATTTTCCTGTTTTTCAGCTATCGTCAGATATTGTTTCCGAAAACTTGTTAATTGTTCAGGTCAATACAGTTTCAAACACTTTCTGATCCAATGTACTGCAAATCGAAGCTGGGTCTGCTTTATGCAAGATTCGCTTATTTTTCAGCATAATAATTTGGTTGGCAACTGACTCAATATCCGAGACAATATGTGTAGAAATAATGATAATCCGCTCACGAGACAAATCTGCCAGCAGATGGCGAAACCGCGCCCGTTCTTTTGGATCTAATCCAGCTGTTGGTTCATCCAAAATCAGAATATTTGGATCTGCCAGCAATGCTTGAGCTATATCTACCCGCTGGATCATCCCGCCAGCGAATTGCCGCATTTTTTTATGTTTGACCTCTGTCAAGGCAACCATTTGTAATACTTCGTCAATCCTTTGATCCGCTATCCGCTTGTCCATTCCCTTTAATGCGGCCAAATAGCGTAAATATTTCTTTGGCGAATAATGTTTATAATAACCAAATTGCTGCGGCAGATAGCCAATTTGCTCACGATAGGACTCACCTAATGAGGTGATCATTTTTTGATTATATAGAATTGTGCCAGTAGTTGGTTCCATTAATGTAACCAGCATTTTCATCAGTGTTGTTTTGCCCGCACCATTAGGGGCAAGCAAGCCATCACACCCTTCCTCTGTATATTCGAAATATGCCTCAGAAAAGTTTTAAATTTTTTTCAAGTGGGTTCAAAACCAATATATCCTGATAGACATCGCTGCCCATGAGTCGCCCTACTAATTTGGATCAGAGTTTTCATATAAAATGTTTGGCAAAAAGAATACCTCTCCATAACAAAAAGCCCTGTACACATTATTAGTATACAAGGCTTTTCATTCATAGAATATACCAAAACTTACCTTTTGATATCATTCACTTCTTTAATTTTCTCCATCGCTATTTTCGGTTCACGGTTTTCATACAGCAAACCGTTGACTTCCTGCTGGACATCAGTAGTTTGTGTATAGCAATAACCAGAGATATAAGGAATTGCTTTGATCGCATTGGTAATGTCACGATATCGGTTCAAAAATGCCTCTTCTGAGCTTACTTGATTCCCATAACCCCAGCCGCTTTCATGCTGAAAGGCAATTCCACCGTATTCGGTTAATATCACCGGCTGGCCTTGATAAGAATAACCTTCTGCAAAGGCATATTTACCATTATTATGCGGAATCTTGTTGCCTAATATCTGTTCCTTTTCTTGGTAACGTTTGATAAATTCCTCACCAAATTCCTCATAATCATGTAAGGCGATAATATCGGAAATCGTATGCTCCCATCCGTCATTTACAATGACCGGCCGTTCCGCATCGATCGACTTCGTCAAATAATAGATCGCCTCTGTAAAGGCCTGTTGCTTCTTGTCTGTAAAAATATTCGCAACACCCCACGATTCATTAAATGGCACCCATGTGATAATAGACGGGTGATTAAACCGCTGTTGGACAATATCAAGCCATTCCCTGGTGAAATTATCAACTGCCTCATCCGAGTATTCATAAGTAGCTGCCATTTCTGACCACACAAGGACACCTTTCTTATCACACCAATACATAAAGCGATCATCTTCAATCTTTTGATGCTTCCTGACACCATTAAAGCCCATTGCCAATGTTTTATCAATATCCTCAATAATCGCTGCCTCAGAAGGTGGTGTAATCGAACTTTCCGGCCAATACCCCTGATCTAATAATAGTTTCTGATAAATAGGAATGTTATTTAATAATACTTGACCATCCTTGATCGATACTTTACGCATACCAAAATAGGATTCCACCTCATCAACCAGCTGATCTCCTACATAAAGCTGGAAAGTAACGTCATATAAATGAGGATGTGCCGGTGACCACAGCATCAATTTCCATTCATGGAATTCAGCCAATACATCTACTTCCAGTCTCGCTTGATTACGCTGCGGGAAAACAGACGCTTTTTTTATCAGCTGACCATCAAAGGAAATTACACTGTCGATCCGCCAATCATCGCCTGCCTCACCCGCTAATTGATAAGTAAAGGAGATCGAATGTGTATCAATATTCGGTTCCATCTTCACATGTTCTATACGTTGTTTCGGTACACATTCAATCCAGACCGTTTGCCAGATGCCTGTGGTTTGTACATACCAGCAGCCAAAATTCTCTTTGATCCAGCGCTGCTTACCGCGTGGTTGATAACAGCTGTCGCTGTCCTCTACCTTGACGACGATTTGATTGGTTTGACCTGTTTTGACCTGATTGGTAATATCAAATGAAAAGGCCGCATTTCCTCCTCGATGCTCTCCAACATAGCTTTCATTAATCCAGACCTTTGTCAGATAATCAGAAGCTTGGAAACGAAGAATGACATTCTTATCTGTTTGCTCTGGAATATCAAAATTACGTTTATACCAGATATAAGGATGAAATGTCTCTTCACCAATACCGCTGGCCTTTGTTTCATAAGTAAATGGCACCTGAATCTGTTGATCAAAGGTTTTGTCTTTAAACCATTGTTGTGTTTCCCCTTGATTCTTATCATCAAAGGCAAATTCCCAAGAGCCATTTAAATTAATCCAATCTTCTCTTTGAAATTGTGGTCTTGGATAATCAGTTCGTTGAAATACTTCTTGTTTTGTCATAATGAATAGCTCCTCCTTTTATCCCTTAATTCCTGTAAAACTTATTCCTTTTACAATTTGCTTTTCAAATAGTAAAAAGGCAACAATGACTGGTAATGATGCTATAGCATTGGCAGTCATTGGTAATACATAGGCTTGTGAATAAGCAGAGTTAAAAACAGGTAACCCTACTGGTAAAGTATACAGTGTCTCTGAAAGAATCGACAGATACGGCCATAAGAAATTGTTCCAAGAACCAATAAAGGTAAAGATACCGATAGCCGCCAATGCCGGTTTAGCCAATGGGAGCACAATTTTGTAATAAAGCTTAAAATAGGAACAGCCATCTATCCTTGCGCTTTCCACCACTTCCTTCGGAACACCGTCAAAGAAACTTTTCAGGATGATGACACCAATTGGTGAGGCCACCATCGGCAAAATCAACCCCTCGTAAGTGTCAATCATATTCATCGCTTTTACAATCTCATATAATGGTATAATGGTCGCTTCTCCCGGTATCATTAATCCTAGTAAGAAAAAGATAAAAATAAACCGTTTGAAGCGGAATTTCATCTGTGAAATAGCAAAAGCAGCCAGTGACGTAATAATTAATGTAATAACCGTTGTAAGAATTCCTACAATAAAACTATTCAATACCCACTGCAATATCATACTGTTCCAAATAAGATCAATATAATTAGCTATGGTAAAAGGCGGTGCAAACCAATCCAACGGATTCGATGTGGCAAATCCATTCGGCTTGATCGATACAAATAACATCCAGATAATGGGGACGATAAAAAGAATCGACACTAGCACACCAATTGCTACCTTTAATCCACGATAAGGGTCACGGTTTCTTAACAGCAACTTGGAATTACTCATTTAGTTCTCCTCCGATCTTTGATAACGAAGTTGAATTATCGAAAGGATTAGCAAGATAAAAAACAAGGCATAAGACATGGTAGCTGCATATCCTAAATTATTCTGTGTAAAACCAGCTTCATAGATATATTGAATCAATGGCCTGGTTGCCCCGCCAGGTCCACCGCCAGTAATCAGCAAGATTTGGGCAAATACTTTGTAAGAAGCCAGAACTTGCAGTAATAAAATGACTTTGCTAATAGGTGTTAATTGTGGAAGCGTAATATATTTAAATTGTTCCCACCTTGTCGCACCATCTATTTCACTTGCCTCATATAAGGCCTCCGGTATATCTTGCAAACTAGCTAAAAATAAAATCATATTGAAGCCGACCGTCCACCACAATGTCACTACTACGATAGAAACCCAAGCTAAGACAGGATCGGCCATCCAAAAAGGTTCTGCCTCAATACCGAACGATTGAATAATATTGTTGATGAAACCATTGTAAGGCTGAAGCATAAATATCGCCAAGAAAGAAATAACCGACACACTTAAAATACTTGGTAAAAAGAACGAACTTCGAAAAAATGTTTTCAATTTTGTATTCAAATTAGCTAATAAGGCTAACACAAGCGCTAAAATCACCATTGTTGGTGTAGTTAATATTACGAACAATGTCGTGTTTCCCAGCGTACGCCAGAATCTGTTGTCCATCACCATTTCTGTATAGTTAGCTAATCCGACAAAATCTAATTTACCGACCAAGTTCCAGTCATATAAACTCATTTCCAAACCTTTAAAAATTGGTAAAATAGTGAACGTAAAATATGCGATAAAAAACGGAAGGAGAAATGGTACTGCCTTTAAATCTTGTTTCCATGGTTTTTTCATACCTATACCCCTCTCTTTCAATTCTCCAATCATTTACAAAGCGAGATTTCAGTTGATCACGCCCAACTGCCCCACTGCAAGCAACATATTACAAGGTTTCAATCCACCAAGAGGTGTTCATCTCTTAGTACGTCAGCATGAGGCACAACGAGTTGCTAACAATGCGCCAAAAGAAGCTATTCAATTAAATCTTGTACATCTCTTTCTATCCTCTCTATCGCTTCTTCTGGAGTTATATCGCCAGACCAAACTCTATCAAGGCTCTCCTGTACAACGGTTTGTAAACCTCGGGTATAAATAGTCTGATCTAAGAAATTTACATAATCAGCCACTTCGGCATATTGACTTCTATATGGCATCTCTTGAAAGGCTTGCGATTCTATAACTGTATCTTTAGAAGGAATATGTCCTGCCTGAGCCCACATTTCGCCATGATCTGCAGCAAATTCCATAAATTCAAGAGCACCTGTCAATACCTCTTCATTTGGGTGGTTTGAAGCTGGCAGGATAAATGTGTGAGAACTTGCCCATACACCATCCTCATCAAAGACAGTCGGAACCGGCAGCGGGGTAAAGTCAAGTCCATCGGTTGTTTCCCATATTCCAGTTGCCCATACACCAGTCTTAATAACAGCTGCTTCTCCCGACTGAAAGTTTCCATAGAAATCGGCTTGATTAAGTGGAATTACTTCATATTCATGATATAAACCGCGTACAAACTCAGCTGCTTCGATTGCTTTTTCTTCATCAAGCATATAATGGGTTTCATCCAAACTTTCTTCCGATAAGATATGTTCTCCACCTAATTGTGTATAGAAAGCCCACCATAACCAAAATGGATCACTTCCAGCTGTAGAGAAGGCAAATGGGATATGGTTTTCATCCAATTCTTCCTTTAAGGTGACAAAGAAATCGACATAACCTTCTGGTGACATGTCCATTGCTATCGAGCCATCACCATTGAGTAATCCAGCCTCTTCTACAAGTTCATTATTTACATACATAATCATCGCATGGGTATCCATCGGTACGGCAAAGTGTTGTCCCTCAAATATGGTAGCCTGCAGTATATTCTCGTTAAAGTCCTCCCAATGCATAATCCCTGTTGTATCTAACTCACCAATATCAAAGAGCAAATCTTGATGAATAAACTCGGGCAGGACGTAATCGTGTGCAATCGCAATATCTGGAGCCCTTCCCGCTCCCATACTAGTCAATAATTTCGTGTAATATTCATCGAATTCCTGCATAATATTGTTTACATAATACTCAGACTGACTCTCGTTAAATGCATCGACGATTTCTTGCATAAACTCAGCATCTCCACCACCAAACAAATTCCACATGACAATTTCAGTTGCTCCGTCATCTGTTTTGTTCACACCATCTGAGGATAGACTGCTAAAAAGCCAAGAATGAGAACAAGCTGTTAATAATACTAAGCTGCTTACCATAAGACAAATCAATATAAACCGACTTTTCAAAGGTGTTCCCCCCTCTTTTATTACAACTTTTTGGTATTAATATATAAATACAAGAACTTTCACATTGAGTATACGCTTTCAAAACCATTATGTCAATTTAATTTTCAAAAAATACTTATTTAATACAAAAATCTTGTTCTTTATCAGAATATTTTAGATAAAGCAGAATTTTGCCGAACATTCCCCTATTTCTTTTTCCTGCACAGGAAGAAAAGCGCAAAGCGCCCGTTCAGCAACGTACGAACTGGACTGAAGTACAGGAGATAAAGGAAACACCGTGACATTAAGAACCGATGTTGCATGTTGACTTATCGTATGGAGTTGGACGTGACTATCCTTCGACAAATAGGTATCCACCAGCAAGGATTCTATAATTTCTGGCAGTAAAAAAGCACAAAAAGAGCCAGCAGACTCTTTTTGTGCTTATCTATTTCATCCTTATGATAATTATTTATATTGTACCTTCAGTTTAATATCCTGGTTATGATCCCCAAATTGCTTACCAAAAATATTAAAGCCGCCTTTATGAATGGCGTCTTCTTTGATTCCCACACGAAAAGTTACAAAATCGCGATCCATTAAATGCAAATTAGCAACCGCAACATCAGACAGACGAATTTCATCGAGCATTGTTTGCTCCTGTGTTACTTTCCATGTCTTCAAACTGCCATATTGTGTACTGGTAGTCTCCGCCCAATTTTTCGGGTTTAATTTACCTGGACGGTCACCGAAATCACCCGGGCTGGTCCATGTACCAATATCTACTCCATTAATCCAAACCGTAATGTCAGATGGCCAATTATGGTCGTAATTAGGGGCTTCCGAACAAATTTCCAGCGAAAATTGGATATTTTCAATCGTAGCTTGCTTATCAATAATGATAGGAAAGCGATATTCCAAAAAACCCTTTCGCGTCCAAATAATTTGCGCTTCACTTTTAAGCGGGCTGTAAAAATAGACAGGTTCATCTTCCGGAAAGAGGACACCAGTTTGATTCGCCATCCCACATGTAGGTGCTACTTGAAAATCGAAGAATTGACCAATCGGCATCTCCATTTCATAAGATTGTTTCTGATCTAATGATTTAAACTGCTGGTTTAAAATAATATGGATATCATCGAAATTTCGTGTACACACCTTCATCGCCCCGCGACTGGCTGGTCGAAGCTCCGTTTCAATTAAAGCCGACTCTTCAAGCACCTTTACATGAGAGGCAGCAGTAGAAACAGGTATCTCCAACGCCTCAGATAATTGGTGTACATTTAAATTATCCTTGTTCAATAGTTCAATCATTTGAATTCTCACTTTAGAAGATAAGGCATGGGATACCTTTTGTAGTTGTTCTGGATTATTAATTGACAGCTCAAGCACAAGCAACACCTCACCTTTTTAACCGAATTCCCATTCCTTTTTTTGTATTAATATAAATATTTTATATGAAAAGGCTCTATTATACAAGAAATGAAGAGCAAAACAAGAGACCACAGTTCTGACGACTGCGGTCTCTCCACTCAGACTGTACCTTTTACCCCAGCACACCCCACTGATGGCAGTCTCCTTTATGGTAATTCCCTACCCTCGAATAACCGCCTGGTGCCTCTCTTTCACAGCCTCTAAGATGGCTTGATAAGAAGCCTCTACTTCTTCATCTTTCAGTGTTCTGGCTGGATCTTGGTAGAACAAGCTAAAGGCGACAGATTTCTTACCAGCCTCTAAATGCTCCCCTTGGTAAACATCAAAAACTTGAATATCTTTAATTAGTTCACCACCGGCTTGCAAAATGGTTTCTTGCAGCACACCAGCAGGTACAGATTCCTCGATCACTAAAGCAATATCTCTCGTCACACTTGGGAAACGAGGAATTTTCACAAAGCTGGGATCATTCTGATGGATATCTAATATATACTCTAAATCAATATCAAAAACAAAGGTTTCTTTTAGATCGTAGTTCTTTTGAAGCTGTGGATGTATCTGTCCAATAAAACCGATCGGACGCTCTCCAATAAACAGCTGTGCTGTTCTGCCAGGATGCATATCCATTAAACTGGCCTGCTGATAAGTTACCTCCAGATTCAATGTATCAAATAGTGCCTCTAGAATTCCCTTTGCAACAAAGAAGTCGACTGCCTTCTTCTCTTGCTGCCATGGATGCGTGGTCCACTCTCCAGTTAACAAACCTGACAATCGGAGCTTCTCTTCCGGCTGTTTTGTTATTTGTTCTTCTTTTGCAATAAACACACTGCCTATCTCATAATAAGCGAGATTAGCTTGTTTACGAGCTAAGTTATAGGCAGCAGAACTTAACATTTCAGGCAAGCTGCTTAAACGAAGCGTACTGTGTTCTTCGCTCATTGGCATCGCTAGGGGAACCGTAGATACCACCTCATCAGCCACTTCTGGACTCACCAATTGGCTGGCACGTTCTTTACTAGTTAAAGAGTAAGTTACTGTTTCAGACAAACCTGCCCCTTCTAAAAATTTGCGAATATCTCGTTTTAACTGCTGACGTTTAGTTAACCCGCCTGCCTGAACGGCTCCTGTTGGCAAGGTATATGGTAAGTTATCATATCCGTAAATACGAGCAATCTCTTCCAGCATATCTTCAAAAATAACGATATCCTGACGGCGGGTCGGGGCATACACGTTAAATGTCTCGCCATCCTGATCGTAGCTAAAATGAAGCCTGCGTAAAATATCGGCAATTTCTTCATTACTAATCGTTGTTCCTAAACGATCATTAATCGTAGAAGTCCAAATTGTCACTACTTTCTCCGAATAATCAAATGAATCGAACTCGGCCACACCTGACAGCACAGTAGCTCCTGCATACTCCTGAAGCAATTGACAGGCTCGCTGGCCCGCTAAAACTACACGGTTGGGATCGATCCCTTTTTCAAAACGGGTACTTGCTTCACTACGCAGATCAAAATCTTTAGAAGCTTTACGTACTGCCTGACCGTCAAAGTAAGCTGCTTCCAATAAAACGGTTGTTGTTTGGTCTGATACTTCTGAATCAGCACCACCCATTACACCTGCTAAGGCAACGGGGTCTTTTCCATTAGTGATCACTAAATGTTCTGCACTTAGTGTTCGTTTTTGATCGTCAAGTGTGGTAAGTATTTCACCCTCTTGAGCCATTCGTACCACAACTTCACTAGAACCAAACTTATCATAATCAAAGGCATGTAATGGCTGCCCATATTCTAATAAGACATAGTTTGTAATATCAACCACATTATTTATCGGACGGGTACCGGCTGCCATTAAATAATTTTGCATCCATAATGGTGATGGCCCGACTTGAACATCCTTGAGCAAGAAGGCGCCGTAATATGGATTTTGTTGCTTTGCTTCTACCTTTACGGAAACGATATCTTCTGCATATGCATCACTTGTCTGATAATTAGATTGCGGCAAGCGGATCGGCACATCTAAGATAGCTGCCACTTCATAAGCTACACCTAGCATACTGAATGCATCAGCACGGTTTGGTGTAATATCCAACTCAATAATTACATCATCAAGGTTTAAGAGCTTAGTAACATTTGTCCCCACTTCGACATCATTCGGAAATACAAAGATTCCTTCGGCAAATTCTTTCTGAACAAAGCGTTCCTCTACACCAAGTTCCTGCAGCGAACAAATCATCCCATTTGATTCCACTCCGCGAAGCTTAGCTTTTTTGATCTTGAAATTCCCCGGCAGGACGGCACCTGGTTTGGCCACTGCAACCTTCTGACCTTGAGCAATATTAGGAGCCCCACATATGATTTGTAACGTTTCCTCGCCGATATTTACTTGACAAAGGTTTAATTTATCGGCATTGGGATGCTTTTCGCAAGATTCAACATAGCCGACAACTACATTCTCTGCCGGCTTTGCGAAATATTCCAGACCGTCTACTTCAATTCCTGTCTTGGTAATTCGTTCCGCTAAATCTTCGGCAGATATTTGATCTATATCTACATATTCTTTCAACCAGTTTAATGATACTAACATCCTTTTTCCTCCTTACTGCTTATGGTATTGTTTTAAGAACCGGATATCATTGGTATAGAAATGACGAATATCATCGACACCATATTTCAGCATAGCAATCCGCTCTGGTCCCATCCCGAAAGCAAAGCCGCTGTATTCCGTAGGATCATAACCAGCCATTTCTAATACACGCGGATGTACCATTCCAGCTCCTAAAATCTCAATCCAGCCGGTTTTCTTACACACACTGCAGCCTTTACCATTACACACTTTACAGGAGATATCCATCTCCACAGATGGCTCTGTAAACGGGAAAAAACTGGGACGCAAACGAATTTCACGATCTTCCCCAAACATTTGCTTCGCAAAATGGTCCAGCACACCTTTTAAATCACTCATACGTACGTTCTTATCGACTAACAGCCCTTCAATTTGGGTAAACTGGTGTGAATGTGTTGCGTCATCGGTATCACGGCGATACACCTTACCTGGACAAATCATTTTTACTGGACGTTTGTCTTTAATGGCTGTCATCGTCCGCGCCTGAACAGGTGACGTATGTGTTCTCATCAAAATCTCTTCCGTGATATAGAAAGAATCCTGCATATCACGAGCAGGGTGTTCCTTAGGTAAATTTAATGCCTCAAAATTAAAATAATCTGTTTCCACTTCTGGACCTTCTTTTACTTCAAAGCCCATCCCGATAAACAAATCTTCAATCTCTTCTACAATAGTTGTAAGCAAGTGAGCGCCTCCGGTCGGCACTGGGCGTCCCGGTAATGTTACATCAATGGTTTCTGCTGCTAGTTGTTTCTCTAGTTCGGCTGCCTCGATCACAGCCTGTTTATGATTGATGGCCTCAGCAATTGCTCCGCGCACCGTATTGGCAAGCTCACCAATCACCGGCCGTTCTTCCTTCGATAATTTCCCCATCCCTCGTAATACTTCAGTGATAGGACCTTTTTTTCCCAGATAGGCTACTCTGACATCTTGCAATTCTTTTCTTGACGAAGCTTGTGTGACTTTTTCTAATGCTTCTGTTTGTAAAGCTTGTAGTTGCTCTTTCATTCATCACTACCTCCTTTAAAATGTTGGCTGTTTCACCGTTTATGGCTTTCTTTGATTAGCTGCAAACAAAACAAAAGCGCAGAGCGCTCTTACAGATTAAAATCGCGACATCGTGTCGCAACACCTGCATTAACACATCCTGTACGTCACAGCAACGTACGAACTGGACTAAAGCGTAGGAGATAAAGGCAACACGGCGACGTAAGGAGCCGATGTTAACTTTCACCCAAGGGCACGACGAACAAGAGGTTCTAGTATCGGCGTTGGTCACAGGACGTGACCGCCTTTAGCCGATGAAAGGGCGACTAAGCCTCTGACTTCGTCAATCAGCAAGTCTTCTTTATCGTACGAAGCTGAGGGAAGTTGCGCTAGTTGCTGAGCGCTCGGAGCTAGACGTGGCTATTCGTTTGCAAATAGTTATCCACAAGCGAGTATTTTATAACTTCCTAGACAATAAAAAAACCCCCTCCCTCAAAAAAGGGACGAGATGATTATATCGCGGTACCACCCTTGTTGATATAGCACATACTATATCCACTCAAGCAATCAAAATAACGGTATAAACCGGAACACCTTTACTGCTTTACAGCAAGGTCCAAGTGTCAGCTCCAGAGTGAAACTTCGATATGTGATCGTTAGAAACACTCGCAATCCAAGGTGTTTCTTTCCTGTAAACGATAAGCCACATATGTACTAGCTCTTTCACAGCTATTCATCATATTAACCTGTATCTAGTATAAGCAACTGTTCCCTTTGTTGCAAGTTTATTTTCAGAAAAATTTGCCGCTTTACCATATAGAGCGATATTGCATTCTAAAATTAACATCTTTGCAAATGACTGGCTATTTTTTCACCGCTTCATACATAAGAATAGCAGCGGCTATTGAGACATTTAAGGATTCTGCTTGACCATAAATCGGGATCTTTATATGCTGATCAGCCAATTCCATTAGCTGGGGGCTTACTCCAGCTCCTTCATTCCCTACAATAATGGCAAGCTTATCTGGTATGGGAATATCATGATAGTAACGAGCATTATCTAGACCAGTTGACCAGATGGCAACACCTGCCTGTTTAAGCCTGGTCACTTCCGCTAATAAATCGGCTTCTGTAATTTGCAGATGAAAGAGCGATCCCTGGGTAGAACGGATAACCTTATCATTAAATAGGTCAACCGTGCCATTTCCTAATATCACGGTATCAAATCCTGCCGCATCGGCCGTGCGAATCATCGTTCCTAAATTACCCGGGTCTTGTACTTGATCCACTAATAAGGCCCGCTTCACTTCTAAATTGCTGGCGTCTTTCTTTGCAACAACGGCCATTATACCTTGAGGTGCCTTCGTTTCGCTGATCGCCTCCATCACATGGTCACTTACTTGATAATGTGGATAGCAAAGCCATTCTTCGTTTACCTCAACGTCAGCCTGATAGATAATTTCGAGTATTTCCCAATTACTGCAGTGTGCTTCTTCGATTAGATGAAAGCCTTCGATCAGAAAGGCCTGTGCTTGATCTCTCGTCTTCTTCTTATGCAGTTTACGCCAATTTTTTACTTTTTCGTTTTTTACGGATGTTAACATTCTGCTCATTCCCCTTATTTGATATACCTATCATACATATTATGCCCTGTTTCGGTCAAACTAGAAAAAAGTGAAGGTAGGTGAATTTCATGGATTTAAATTTACGTAAAGCAATTATTGCAAATATAAGCGGAAATACAGCAAATGATTTGGAGGCCACTATTGTGGATGCCATTCAAAGCGGTGAAGAGAAAATGCTGCCAGGGCTGGGTGTCTTATTTGAGTTATACTGGAAAGAAGCTGATGAAGCAGATAAGACAGAGGTATTAAAAACGATAGAACACGCTATCCAATAAGGAGTTATTTATGAAACAACGTATCATGATGATACGTTGTTCTTATATTCAAGGTATTATTCATACGATCATTGCTTTTTTTACGAAAAATGGTATATTAGACATAGATAATCTCTATAAAAGGAGTTAAGATCGTGAATATTGACTCAACCAATTTTTTGATGCAGACCCAAGCTATGTCAGCTTTAACACATACACCAGCTACACCAAACACAGGTGAATTTTCAGCTGATTTTGGACAGACGATTCGTCAGATAATGCAGCATAACGCCGGCTTATCAACCATTGATCAGCCTATGTTCCCTACATATATGCCAGCGAATAGTATGATGGAAACCGGCATGTCCATCAGAGACAGGCTTGGCAGTTTCGACACACCAGCTCTTATACAGCAAACAATGCCGGCTGCTCAAACAGCTTCCTTTGAAACCAGGCCAACTCATGCCAGCAATAACAGCCTTGCGGATATGATAGAAAAAGTGGTGGCGCAATTTAATATCGATGCTAAATTAATTGATGCGGTGATTCAAACAGAATCTAATTATAATCCAAATGCAGTCAGTCATGCCGGGGCACAAGGGCTGATGCAATTAATGCCAGCGACCGCTCGCGGACTTGGTGTAACCAACCCATTTAATCCATTAGAAAATATTACTGGCGGCGCCAAGTATTTGAAACAAATGCTAGATCGTTATCAAGGGGATAAGACCCTTGCCTTAGCTGCTTATAATGCCGGACCAGGTAATGTGGACAAATATAATGGCATTCCACCGTTTTCCGAAACACAAGCTTATGTAAAGAAGGTATTAGGTACCTATTTAGGATAGTATAAAAATAATAATTAAAACCAATCTTCTCATAACAACCTGTTTTTTACTACAACACTTCACGAGCAATCCCTCTTTTTCATTGTGCGCTAAAAAATGAGAAGATGAAAGTAAAACCGAAGAGACGTTACTCTTCGGTTTTACTGTTGCTATCTTTGATTCACTTATTATACTATTCCCTAACCTCTTTTCAACCAATTAAGCAAATGTAATCTGCTCTACCGTATCTTTATCTAATTGTTTAATAACCTCCACAATTAGTTGTGCAGCATGTTCAAAATCATCTTGATGTAAGATCGCTGCATGAGTATGAATATAACGGGTCGCGATTGTAATGGACAAGGTAGGCACCCCACTTGCCGTTACGTGAATAGAACCAGAATCTGTTCCACCACCTGGCATAGACGTATATTGATAAGGGATATTATGCTTATCTGCCGTCTCGATCACCAAATCTCTCAGACCTTTATGCGATACCATGCTTGCATCATATAGTACGATCTGAGGACCATCACCGATCTTGCTGTCGGCTTCTTTCGCTGATACACCTGGTGTATCCCCTGCAATACCTACATCTACCCCAAAACCAATATCCGGTTCAATTGTATGAGCAGATGTTTTTGCTCCTCTTAGACCTACTTCTTCTTGAGCAGTGGCAACACCATACACACGGTTAGGGTGTTTCTCGCCATCCAAACGACGTAACACCTCAATTGCGATTGCACAGCCAATGCGATTGTCCCAAGCTTTTGCCAATAAAAGTTTTTCGTTTTTGAGCGGTGTAAATTCAAAATAAGGAACAACCGAATCACCTGGCTTCACCCCAAATTCAGCGGCTTCCTCTTTACTGGTCGCACCGATATCAATAAACATATCTTTAATTTCGACTGGTTTTTTTCTTGCTTCTGCCGAAAGAATATGTGGTGGTTTGGATCCAATAATTCCTGTTACATCTCCTTTTTTTGTTAAAACAGTCACACGCTGAGCAAGCATAACCTGGTTCCACCAGCCGCCAACAGTTTGGAAATAGACAAATCCTTTATCATCGATACGCGTCACCATGAAACCAACTTCATCTAAGTGGCCAGCTACCATGATCTTTGGACCGTTCTCATCTCCTGTTTTCTCCGCAATCAAACTGCCTAGGTGATCATTGTACACTTTATCGGCATAAGGAGTAATCCATTTTTTCATTACCTCACGTGCTTCTTTTTCATCACCAGGAATGGAACGTGCATCCGTTAGTTCTTTTAACATCTTTAATTGTTCGTTATTTGCCATTTTCCTTCCTCCAATCGATTATTAGTAACCTTGATTCTGCCTCTCAAAGTTAACCTTATTCTTATCCATATAGGCCTTTTTTATATCCTCAGGTGAAAAACCAAGCACCTGGCCTAAACTCACATATGTATCAAACAATTCTTGATAAGCTTCCAATGATTGCTTTGCTTTTAACTGAGTAATCGATTGGAAGATTTGATGGAATAATACGGTTTCATCTTGATCGGTGTCCCATTCTTTTGATTGATAGGCCTCTACACCGAGATCTAATCCCAATGACAGAATAAAATGAATACCGTCTACATATTCCTCTGCGATGACTGATTTCTCGCTGGCAGGTTTAAGGCTCCAATACTTGAAACATCTTGTTTCATTAGCAAGCTCTCCTACCTCAACGAGTAATGCTAATACCTTTTTATCAAAAACATTTTCATTTTGCAAATCGTGTTGTGTTACAATATACTGGTCGAGTTCTTTTTGCATCTCAAATAATGGTTGCCAATTCATAATATTCTGTTACTCCTTTACAGCTTAACAAGTTATAAATACAATACTTTTTCATTATAACATGTTTCTTTTATTTTTTTGAAACCTATGCTTGTTTGAATACGTAAATAAACTAACGAGTCCTTTTCTTGTGAGGAGTGTGAAAAATGATTATCATTCTTTTTCGGTTATTAATCTTAGCAGCTATTATTATACTCATTTATACTGTTTATAAATATTTTGGGAGCGCTAATCGTAAATTAGCGATAGCACAAAAAAAACATCAGTTTTATTTTCTGGATCATAACGACGATGTCAAACATAATTTCTTCATTACCTACAAAGGTTATCAATTTGAAGGAGAGAAATATTTAGGGGCAACAGATGAGGCATTTGAAGTGATTAATATTGTGATGCATGTAAAAAACCCTGACAATCTTCAGGGTTTTGACCGGCAGGATATGTACTTTTTAGAAGAAGAGATTTTAATTCGTTATCCTCATGCCAAAATTGAATGGAGATATCCAATGAACAAACTGCTGCTCAAATAACACTAAGTAGCAGTTTCAGAGAAAAATTGTTGCCATTTGATGATGGCTTGTTTTCTTCTGACAAGATAGGTCAGCAGGAGCATAAAAGCTACAATTGGGATGGCGTAATAGATCGATACGGTTTGAATCGACTGCCCTAATAAGGTATAGATAATGGCAACTGGAATGACTGATATAAGCGTTGTGCGCAAATAGCAGGCAAAATTAGTTGATTTCTTATAGATGCAAAAAGAAAGCAAATGAAAATGTACAAATGGCAGCATTCTTAGAATCATAATTTGAAACGTATTCAAATTTATTTGGTTTTTCAGCCATTTCTCTTCAATCTTTTTACAATGTTTCTCTAACATCGGCAAAAGTTTGATCAGAAAATAGAAACTAATGCTGGAAACCATTAAACCAATGATGGAATAAATACTTCCTGCCAAGAAACCAAATAACATCCCTCCTGTTACACAAACCATTAATACCGGAACAAACAGGATTGGACGCAACAGATGTACGAGAATAAATAAAATAGGTGCCACTAACACATAACTCTCCTTCACCTGTAATTGACTGATAAGTTCCACCGCCATTTCCATCACCCCTTCCCTTTATTCTATGAGGAGGGAGAAGCTATTATACCACATGATGCTTGTCTGCTCATCTTAGATGGGATAACTTCTAGCCAAGAAAGACACTCGTTACCCTTCATTTAAAAAAGTAAATAATCAATCCTATTTGCAAGATAGTTAACAACGGTAAGCCGATGCGAAACTGCACATGTTTCGTCTTATGCCTGAATTGAAACATGGCTAAGGTTGCACCAAATGCACCGCCAATCAGTGCAACAAGCCACAAGTTTTTTTCTGGTATACGTCTTTTTTGTTTTTGTGCATTTCGTTTGTCTCTTTTCATCATAAAAAATGCAATATAATTAATTAATGCTAAATATATAATCATGTTTCGCCATCCTTATGGTTCATTATTGCTTGATAGATCGCTTCTGCCTCATGCTCTGATGATCGGTTAAAAATAATCGTACCCTTCTCTGTTTCCAAATAAATATATGGTGCCTGATCTCCGCTAATAAATAAGGTAACCGTTGAATCAAATTCTTCAACTAGGAACCTGCCCTTTAAATGATTAGTCATAGCAAAACCATTTGTCTTAACCGTAACAGTAGGAGGCTGATCAGATACCTCTGCTGCATGGACTTCATCCCAGCTAAGTTGCTCTCCATACATTCCATCTATTTGGATCCCTTGATCATCTAGCGTGATATCTGTAGTTACATAGCCATAACCAAATACTCCACCAGTAAATAGGAGAGTAGCCAACGATATACTGCCCGTTATCCAATAGTTTTTCTTACGTTTAGCAGGCACTTCATAGCGATTGATCCAAACGATTCCGATCAATACTACTAATAGAAACAATCCCAAGCCAACAGAAAGGCCATATGGAACTTGGAATATGCCTAATATATAGCTAATTAAAAACAAGAAAAAGCTATATGTTAACAATTTACCTAATGCCTCTACATAACCATTCTCAATCAAGTATTTCTGTTCTTCTTCTGATCGGTTAGAAAAACCATTAATTAAGGAAAGTTCCTTTTTCTTGGCAACTAAAAAGGTAAGTCCTCCATAAATGAGCACACCCCACCCCATTAAAATAATAAAGATAATTTGGCCTTTATCCATCATACTCCCCCGCTTTCTTTCTGTTCCTTATTATACGATTAAGAATACGGTTGGGTTTCATTTCCGCTTTAGATCGATTCTTATGGACTAAGGAGCTTGCCTTTTCGCTTTTCTGTCCATTAGAATCTATCCAGAGAGCCCTGTTCACAAACTTTTGCCTCTACAGCATGGAATGTTACTGTTTAAGCTTATTCCGTTTCTGTCTTCTATGTACAAGAAAAAAAGATAGCCCTAGTTATGAGGCTATCCTTTTCAGCTATTATTTTAAAGCTGCTTTTGCTTGTTCTGCTAATTGAGCAAATGCTTTTTCGTCGTTAATGGCTAAATCTGCTAGCATTTTACGGTTAACTTCTACATTCGCAAGTTTTAAACCATGCATGAAGCGGCTGTAAGAAAGATCATTCAAACGAGCAGCTGCATTAATACGTGCGATCCATAATTTACGGAAATCACGTTTTTTCTGACGACGGTCACGATATGCATACTGACCTGATTTCATTACTTGTTGTTTAGCTGTTTTAAACAGCGCATGTTTCGAACCATAATATCCTTTAGCTAACTTTAATATACGTTTACGACGCTTACGTGTAACTGTTCCACCTTTAACACGTGCCATGTTAAACCCCTCCTATATAAATCAACGAATCTGTTGTAAATGGTCTGTTGTTAATAATGCACCTTATTTAGGCAGCATTTGTTTAATACGTTTGTAGTCTCCTGCAGAGATGATCGCTGCTTTACGTAATTTACGCTTCTGCTTTTGAGACTTGTTTGCGAACATATGGCTTGTATAGGCATGGGAACGTTTTAACTTCCCAGAAGCTGTTCTTTTCATTCTTTTAGCTGTACCGCTATGTGTTTTCATTTTTGGCATGATAACTTCCTCCTTGAAACTAAAATCTATTTAACTAACGCTAATAGCGAGTTATTTTTTTTCGGTTACAGGTGCAAGCATAAGGAACATACTGCGCCCTTCCATCTTCGCCTTTTGCTCCACTGTAGAAATATCTTTACATGCTTCGGCCATACGCTCTAGCACTTTTTGACCTAGCTCCTTGTGCATAATGGCACGTCCACGGAAACGAATAGAGACTTTTACTTTGTCACCTTTTTCCAGGAATTTTCGTGCATTACGAAGCTTTGTATTGAAATCATGTTCTTCAATACTTGGGCTTAAACGCACTTCTTTCACATTAATAATTTTTTGTTTCTTGCGTGCTTCTTTTTCTTTCTTTTGCTGCTCAAAGCGATATTTACCATAATCCATGATACGACACACTGGCGGTTTTGCCTTTGGCGCCACCATCACTAAATCAAGGTTTCTTGTTTGAGCAATGTCTAAAGCTTCTTGACGAGATTTTACCCCTAATTGATCCCCGTTAGAATCAATGAGACGAACTTCACGTGCACGAATATTCTCATTGACGTTCATATCTTTGCTAATAATCAGCCACCTCCGAAATATAATAAAAACGTAATGAAACATGATCAATGTCACTAGACAAGTTCCATTTTTCCATAAAAAAAGCGTCGGTACACATACTGCACCCACACGTCCTCATTTCATTACTAAATGCTCGGATCTGATACCTGTCAACTGCTCAAGCGTCAATCAGGTGAGAAGCGGGCGCTTCTACTTGTCTCTTTAGTGATCATATTTAATTTACCTAAACTAGCTTATCATGCAGATACTTTCTTGTCAACCTTTTTTAAACACCCTGTGCTTTTTTCTTTCTATATGTCCAATGTGCCAGCGGAATCACTGCCATGTTAACAGCAAAGACATAGGCAGGAAAGAATAAAATAAAAGGAATTAACAGGAGACCCATTCCTGGACTGGGGATTTCCCCTGGGTTTGTCATCGGAAATAAGTTTGCTGTTATATAGATAAATAATATAAAATAAGGCAGCCAAAGAAGGATAGTCCAAAACTTGATATAACCTTGTTTGAACCATCTATATGTTAAAATCAATATTAAGATCGTGCTTATTACGATAACAGTAATGGAAGAAATGATTAAAGATATATATGCTTCTCTGTCATCCCAAGCCATTAAACTGCTTATTCTGTGGATGTTGACCAGCAATTCATGGGAATAAATAATAATATAGCGTATAACATACTCACCACATTCAAACGTAAGAATGACTTCAATGTAACCATCCTTCCTAATGTAATTTCATTTTACTGTAAAAAAAGATAAACGCTATTTTTCTGTATAAAATGCAGAAGTCAGATTTTTTTCAATTAATCTAAGCCCGCTACATGCCCTGTGTTATTTATAGTGTCAAAGATAGTGTATACTAAAATATATACCAGAGGGGAGAGTGGTATATTGCGTACAAGCAAATGGATTATGCTGGCATTTTTCTTTTCACAATTTGCTGGAACCATGTATTTTGTGATTATCACTTGGCTATTATATCAAATCACCAATGATTCGCTGTATACAGGACTTTTAGTTGGGTTTGGATTTCTGCCTTCACTTGGATTAAATTTATTCTTTGGTGTCTTAGTTGATCGATGGGATCGGAAAGTCCTCGTTATTCTAGCAACAGGTTCCAGTATGATAGTGATGGCAAGTTTACTCCTTTTATTCCTATTTAACCAAATCGAACCATGGTACATCATTGTAGCGCATATGCTCTTACAAGCAGCAGGATCATTATTTCGTCCGGCCTTTCAAGCACTAATTGCCGAATGCTTTGATAAAGAACAACTGCCAAAATTGTTTTCGCGTTCTTCATCGGCCTCCATTGTGGGCGGGCTGTTAGGTGCTGCCACAGGTGGAATGATAGTAAGTGTTACTTCAGAGATAGGCACATTAAGTTTAGTAATCATTAGTTATATCATTGCTTTCATCGCGGTATTACAAATTAAATATGAGAGAAAGCTAAGGAAAAATCACCATGAACGTAAATCTGTTATTACTGATTTATTGGATGGTTTTGTCTATGTTCAAAGAAATCGTTATTTAATTGGGCTGTTTATTCTGATGTTTACCGGACAGCTTGTTTTTCACTCAAGCTTAGGTTTCCTGTCTGTTTACACTGTTGATTATCTGCTTGCTTCTGCAACCATTTATGGTTTATTAGACGCAACCATTTCAATTGGTGGTGTAACAGCTGGCATATTAGGAACATGGTGGTGGAAACGAAGTAAACAGTATGTTGCTCTATACTCACTTTGTTTAGTATTAGTTGGTCTTTTAATAGCTGGCAAAGCTTCAAGTATCTTTCTCGCATTTTTAGGTGTATTCTTAATTGGACTTGGCACTACATGGATTAGAGTGTTACTTCAAGCTGTACAACAAATGGTGACAGCGTCTAACTATCATGGAAGAATGGCTAGTTTCAGGATGGTTTGTAATCAGGGTTCTGTTGTAGTAAGTGCACCTATTCTTGGTTGGATAGCTACCACTTACGGAGCTAACATGGTTTACTTAACTCTACTGTTACCAGTTATTATTTGTATTGTATTTGCAAGCTTTCAGTTGAAACAGGAACCATTCAAAATGGTCATGACAGAGAAACATTCCTTATAGAATATAAAAATATGTACCCGAACGAAACAGCCGCATACTTCTATGTTTCTTTTATGAACATTAGCACAGGCGCTAGGTTCTCGCAATATCACTGTGAATTCCGTTATGCCTGGAATTATAGATACAGATTCTACGGCACACTGGCTGCACACACCTGAGGGTCAAAAAAATGCACAAGAGATGAGTGCCTTGCAGAGGGAAGGAAAACCAGAAGAAGTGGCCGGTGCTGTCTCTTATCTTGTCAACAGCAAGGCAGACTTCGTTACTGGACATCATTTGGATGTTACCGGCGGTGCAAAGCTGTAATAATAATAACTGTACCTATCTTAATTTTTTTAAGCAATGAGTGAGAACCAACATACTTAGTTCTATGATATTTTCCTCAAACCAAATATAACTAAAATTCCGCTGTATCTTATAACGACACAGCGGAATTTTCCTTTACTTTTTACGCAATACTTTATTTTGAATCTCGTCGGTAATCAACGCTTGGAAGTCATTTAATGGCATAGTTTCTGAATTTTGTTCTCCATAACGACGCACATTAACGGCTTGGCTTTCCATTTCTTTATCTCCTACAACTAAGGCAAATGGAATTTTGGCTGTCTGGGCTTCACGGATCTTGTAGCCGATTTTCTCATCACGATGATCCACTTCAACTCTTACCCCTGCTTCACGTAATTGAGCTTCTACCTCTTTGGCATAATCAGCATGAGCTTCTGCTGAAACTGGGATAATACGTGCTTGAATTGGTGCCAGCCATGTTGGGAAGGCTCCTTTGTATTCTTCCAATAAGAAAGCAACAAAGCGTTCCATAGTAGATACAACACCGCGGTGGATAACCACTGGCCGATGCTCTTTACCATCTTCACCGATATAAGTCAGATCAAACTTCTCTGGTGAGTTAAAATCAAGCTGAACAGTGGAAAGTGTTTCATCTTTACCAAGTGCTGTCTTCACCTGCACATCCAACTTTGGACCATAAAAGGCAGCCTCTCCTTCTGCTTCCACATATTCTAAATTCATATCGTCCATCGTTTCTTTCAATAGGCCTTGCGCCTTTTCCCACATTTCATCATTATCGATATATTTCTCTGTATCCTTTGGATCACGATAAGATAGGCGGAAATAGTATTCATCAATACCAAAGTCCTTGTAAACGTGTTCCACAAGTTGTACAACACGAATAAATTCTTCTTTCAATTGATCTGGGCGTACAAAGATATGGGCATCATTAAGTGTCATCGCACGAACACGCTGCAGACCGGCCAAGGCACCTGACATCTCATGGCGATGCATCATACCCAGCTCCGCAATACGGACAGGCAGGTTACGATAGCTGTGCAATTCATTTTTATAGATCATCATATGGTGCGGACAGTTCATTGGACGAAGAATTAATTCTTCATTATCCATTTTCATTGGCGGAAAGTTATCTTCACTGTAATGTTCCCAGTGTCCGCTGGTCACATATAATTCCTTGCTGCCCAATATTGGTGTATAAACATGATCATAGCCTAATCGTTCCTCTAAATCTACAATATAGCGTTCAATAATACGGCGTACAGTTGCCCCCTTCGGAAGCCATAACGGTAATCCTTGCCCAACTTTCTGGGATACAGTAAAAATCCCCAGTTCTTTTCCAAGTTTACGGTGGTCGCGTTCTTTCGCTTCCTCCCGCATCCGCAAGTATTCATCTAATTGGGCTTGCTTTTCAAAAGCAGTTCCATAAATACGCTGCAGCATTTTATTATTGCTGTCCCCGCGCCAATAAGCGCCAGAGATGCTCAATAACTTAAAGATCTTAATCTTGCTTGTCTGTGGAACATGTACCCCGCGGCAAAGATCGAAGAATTCACCTTGACGGTAAATAGTCACTTTTTCATCTTCGGGAATGGCATCCAACAATTCTAATTTCAAGTGGTCGCCAATCTCTTCAAATAAAGCCCTTGCCTCCGCACGAGTAACTTCTTCCCTGACTACTTCTAAATTCTCATCAACAATACGTTTCATTTCCTTTTCAATACGTGGTAAATCTTCTGGTGTAAGGCTTTCTTCCATATCGATATCATAGTAAAAGCCATTTTCAATGGTAGGCCCTACACCTAATTGGACATTGTCATACAAGCGTTTAATCGCCTGTGCCATTAAGTGAGCAGTAGAGTGGCGTAATATATCCAAGCCTTCCTCTGTTTTAGGTGTAATAATCTCTATCGCACCATCGATTTCTAACGGGGTGCGTAAATCATATAATTCTCCATCTATTTTTACTGCTAACGCCTGCTTCTTCAATCCCGGCGAGATAGAAGCAGCGATGTCTTCACCAGTGGTACCTTGATCAAAGGCCTTGATTGTTCCATCTGGAAATGTAATATGAATTTGACTCATCTTTAAGACACTCCTTCTTTTCATTTCAAATTAGTTAAACAAAGAAAAATTCTCGCTAGGACAGGTGCCGCTGTTTTTCATACAAACAAAAAACACCCATCCCAATACGCGTGTGTAATGGGACGAGTGTATAACCCGTGGTTCCACCCAAATTCCTGTACTATGTACAGCTCATTGAATAATCGATAACGATGATCAGTCGCTGCTAAATACTAGTTAGTTCACGTTCCTTAACAGTGCTCCGAGGTGGTAATAGACTGCGGTCATATAGGAAGCTTTCAGCGGGTACTTCCTTCTCTTTTCATATGCCATACAACCTATCTTGTCCTCTTCGTTGCCATTGATGTATTAATCATAACATATATTATAGCTAGAATGGTGAAAAAAATCAAGAATCTTTCACCAATGGAAAAGGGAAATACTCCCTGTCATAGAATGAGGTCTTTTCCTGGAAGATATTCATAATGGTATGTGTACGCGGTTCATAAGGGTCTTCACCATAAATAAAGATTTGATTCGGGCTAAGCATAATTAATGGCGAAATATCCCATTCCTCCTGTTCCAAACCAAAAATAAATAAGGGAAATAATGATTGCAGCTGTTGAAAATCCTCACGAGTGTATCTCTCTCCATTATCTTGATAAATTTGAAACTGCTCCCCTTGCAACACATGGACTGCCTCTACCTCCGGGATCTTTCTGCTGATAAAATCCCGAATCGACTGAATAAAGTCCTGATACTCCTCTTCTCGTTTAAATTCATCAATGGCAAGTCCTACTAAATCTGTCAGCTGTTCATAATAGTAATATAATCGAAACTGAACAATCGAATCAAACAGGATTTTTTCTTGATTAACCTGTAGTTGAAAAATAGCTGTTAACGAATCACGCAATTCATGACGGTGAACTTTATCCTCATAAAAGGCTTCATCCTTTTCCAATAACGAGACAGCTATCGACGTGATTTTATCTATCTCTGCCTCCATTGAAAAATGATACTTTTTTTGAAGTACATGCTGAATCATGCCCATCTCCCGACATTCAATGAATACCTGAGTTAATAATCGAGCAATAAGATTTCTTTGATCCTCTCCTTCCATTTCAGCGGCTGGCACAGCCCTTATCGTATTCTTTTTATTTCGTTTGCGTAAAGCTGTCCACTGGTCTGCTTCTTTTACAAGCCGATAAAACAAAGCGGCCTCTTGCTCTTCTAAGAAATTGACCTCAAATACCATTCTCTCATCACCCTTATCACCTTCAAACTGGTATATTATATGGGCGGAAAGGTAAAAAAATAACTTCTGTCCTTCGATTAGACAGAAGTTATTGCAATATGCGCTTTTTCTAGGCAGCTTCACCTTTTATTTACGGTAACGCTGTTTTAACTCAAGCGGCTGGCTAAGCTGGTTAATCCGTTCCATAATCCGTCCAGCCTTAATGGTCTCCACATCACCCCGGTTGCTAGTAGCTAGATGTTCCTCTAATTGTTGTAAATTATAATTGGAGGAAAAAAAGACAGGCAGTTCTTCCATCATACGGTACTGTAAGATCGCCCCTAATACCTCATCACGAAACCATGGTGAAATCGATTCGGCTCCAATATCATCAAACATCAAGACAGGCACTTGTTTAAAGCGCTCAATCTTAGACTGCAGGCTAGAATCTCCAATCGAGGCCTTTATCTCCCGCACGAATTCCGGCATATAAATCAAGTCTGTTCGGACATTATGCTGCTTTAATTCATTGGCTACCACACCTAAAATATACGATTTGCCGGTTCCGAACGGACCGTGGATATACAAGCCCGGCTGATAAGTCCCCTGAGAAGCCGCCTGCACAAAGGAAATAATATGCTTCATTATATCCTTACGTTCAAAGGAGGAAAAGTCCATATCTGACAATTTAGCCTGTTTAATCTGCTTCGGAATATACAAACTGCGAACAAGTGATTCTTTCTGCGTTTGCTCTTCCTCTTGCCGTTTATTAGGACATTTCTCATACCTCAGTGAAATATCACTGCCAGCCGCATCTAAATGTGGTGTATATCCCTTGAGGATATTAATGCAGCCATCTAAATTCGGACAATCTTTACAATTCTTAGACGCTTGCTGGTATTCATATAATTTCATCAGATGTCGATTGATGTCCGTTTCATCAATCTCGACATTCTCACTCAACAATTCTTTAATTTCCGGGTCATTTAGCACCTGGTTACGCAGAGCTGTAAATTGATCTTTTACCTTTTTGTTTTCATTCATCCATCTGTTCATGGCGGATTGGATAGGTTCCATGATTATCACCTTTATTCTTGGTTAGCTTGTTGCGCCAAATATTTCGCTAACATCTCATCTGCTTCCTTGGCAATTCGTTCTTTATCTTCATCACTCAACGCCTGTTTGGTTTGTTGTTCTTGTTCTTCTTTCTGCTTCTTATACCAATCAGGCACTATATCTTTCCTGTTACTTTTAGCGTTATAACGCTGATTGTTTCTTGTATTGGTTGACCACTGCTGATATTTCTTATTTTCCGATTTGGCCAAAGTCATTGCTTGACGCACCGTTTTCACATTTTTCCGGGCCCAGTGACTGGCAATGGTTTCTAAATAATTTTTCGATAATTTCATGTCTGTCTTTAATAGTACATAGTGAATTAGCACATTCATAACACCCGGATTTAACCCTTGACTAGTCATCACATCACTAATAATCCGTAAATCATGTTGTGTAGCTTGACCACCATCTGATAAATCTTCTAACAATTTCTTAGGTGAAATATGCTCCAGCATATCAATAAATTGTTCCTCTTTGGTCTGAAGTTTCGGCTTAGCAGCAGACGGAGCCACTTTCTCTTGGTCTGTTATCTTGGCTGCATGAGGGGCAGCATGATGAACAAGATCCATACAGGCCTGCTTAAACTGGTCAGTCTGAAGCTCGTTCTCCTCATTAATCGACCAGATCAAAGCCTTCTCCATATCTTGATTATGAAGGTCATAAGCCACATACATCTGATTAATCAATTTTTTATGCTGAGTCGTTAAAATTTGATCCACTGGAAGCATTCGCTGTCTTAACACCTGCTCCAGCCATTCAAAATCTACCTTGCTCTCCATCGGAATGGATGCTTCCTCTTCCTGCTGCTCTCTTTCGGCAGAGGTAGAAGCAGCAGATGGGCCAGCCATTCGGAACACTTCTTCAAACTTGGCGGTTGTCTCTTTCTCATTTACTGTTTGGATTTGTTTGCCAAGGGCCTGTTTCACCTTCTTATACTTCTCACTGCCCAGCTGATGGTATAGCAAATGACTTAGAAAATGATCGGTCAAAAAACGTTCTGGTGAAAGTGGCGGATGTAAAACATAATGAAAGGCCTTCTGACCTTGATACTCATGTTCAAACGTCTGCAGGAGTCCAATAGCTTCCAATTTTCGACGAGCTCGATAAATTCGATCTAATGGCAAAGCTAGGTATGTCATTAACAAATGATGGGTTTGATAATTCTCTGCCAAGGAAGATTCCGTATACAGTGTCTGATATAGAGATAGGGCCTCCATTCCAATTAAAGGCTGATATAAGTGTGTTAATGAATGGCTGTATGATAAGGGAAGATCATTAGACAGTTCGACTATATATAACTCTGATGGCAGAATTTTCCCGATATCTCCTAGTTGCATATACATAGTCCCCTCTTTGCTAGCCTTATTTCTTATCTGTACGGATTAAATCCTTTAATTCATCCAAAAACACACTGACATCCTTAAACTGCCGATATACGGAAGCAAAACGAACATAAGCTACCTCATCAACAGAAACCAATCGATCCATGACCATCTCGCCAATTTCATCACTTTTGACTTCAGATGTACCACGATTCCTTAATTCCTTTTCAATTTCAAGGGCAATATTCTCTAATTGTTCGAGCGCCACTGGACGCTTTTCACAAGCCCTAATAAGCCCTCGCAAGAGCTTATCTCTGCTATATTCTTCACGTGTTCCTTCTTTCTTAACCACAATTAAAGGAACCTCTTCAATTCTTTCAAAAGTGGTAAACCGAAATTGACACTCTTCACATTCTCTGCGGCGTCGTATCGTGCGACCTTCTTCTATTGGCCTTGAGTCTAACACTTTCGTATTCTTATAGTGACAATGAGGACATCGCACAAACCATCACCTTCATTCCTTTTATTCTGTCGTTCCTACGAAATCTAATTCTTTCTTAATGGTATCATACAGCTTAGGAATCAACCTATGGCTGTAGCCAAAATCAAATGGTATAGCCGACTCTGTAGTCGCCGAAATATCGATTGCTGTACGATATGGCTTTACCATAATAATGGTCATAATCACAAATACTTTTCGGCCTGCCTTATAGTTAAAGCTGATTTCTCCGTGATCTTTAGAAACACCAACAACTTGGCATTCCTTCATATTATTAAACAATGGCTCCAGTTTATCAAAGGCTTTATCCTTTGTTGTTTTAAAATAATGTGTTTGTAAAGCTGGATCCCAATGCTTATCTCTTGTTTCCGAATGATTATTAAAATTCTTATTTAACGTCTCTTTAAATCCCATTTACGCAAACACCCCGATATGTATATTTTATTTACTCTATATTGTAACACGTTTTGAAAAAGAAAACGATTAAAAGAAAAAATGGGAGCAAAGAAGTGAATACAATTTTAACGGAGCGTTGTGGCTGTTCTTACTCCTCTTTGTAATTCTTGTTTTGAAACCTGTTTCGGCTCTAAGGACTCCTTCAGCCTCTCTACGATTTGGTGTGGATCTATTTGATTGCCGCAAGTATAGACATCAATACTTGCATAGCCGTGCTCTGGGAAGCTATGTACCGTTACATGTGATTCCGAAATGATAACGACACCGCTCACCCCTAATGGGGCAAATTGATGAAACGCAACCTCCCGGACTTCCGCTCCTGCATGCAGAGCTGCATTGACAAAGATTTTCTCTAACTGTTCCAAATCATTTAATATATCCACATTACATTCCCATAAATCCGCAATCACATGCCTTCCCAATGTATCCACAGCTATCTCTCCTCTTCCTATGTTATCTCCCAATCTTGCAGAACAGCGGCCAGCTGATCCCATGTTTCTGCAATCGTGCCGCTGTTATCAATTACACAATCTGCCAGCTGCTTTTTCTGTTCGAGATCCATTTGACTGTTCATTCGCTGTTCTGCTTCTTCCTCTGACAGTTGATTTCGCTCCATCAGCCGTTGTTTTTGGACTTCTTTAGTTGTCGACACAACCATCGTACGATCTACTAAATAGGTCAAATTATTTTCAAATAATAGCGGGATATCTAACACAATAGTAGTATATCCATCCGCTTGCAAGGCTGTCTTCTTTTCCTCCATACGCTCTCGAACAGCCGGGTGTACAATCGCATTCAGCTGCTGACGTTTAGATTTATCAGCAAAAATAATTGAGCCCAGCTGTGCTCGATCCAGACTGCCATCAGATTGTAAGACTTCCTGCCCAAATATCTGAACAATCTTGCGGAGTGCTGGTTCACCAGGCTCAACTACCTCTCTAGCGATTATATCGGCATCAATCACAGGGATATGATAGTTTTCGATCAACATCTTGCTGACGGTTGATTTACCTGTTGCAATATTTCCTGTTAAACCTATAATCACTTCGATCACCTCTTTTCCTAGCTTGTCCCACAGCAGTAGGTATGATCTACCTACTGAAATTCCTGATTAAACAAGTACCACTTTCCAAATTCCAATCAAAATCAATAAGCAGCTCGGCAGAAATGACAGACGTTTCAATAAACGACTGCTGGAAAAACACTGCCCTAACTTAATACCTCCAAGCAAACATCCTACCGTTACCGTAAAGACAATCAATGGTGTCGTCCATGGAGAGGCACCCAATAAATAAATACCAATCCCTGCACCGAACGAATCTAACGATAAGGCAATACCGATAAAAATAGATTCGACCCCATTAATATTACCAGACTTATCGATATCTGCCGTCATTGGCTTTTTGAGAATACTGATAAAAATAGGAGGTGCAGCCTTGCTCTTTCCCTCTCCTATCAGTGAAAAAAACAGAAATAACCCTACCACAATGAGAATAACTCCTCCGGCTATTTCTGTATAGCGTACAGAAATAAAGGTGGATAGCACCGTTCCGGCAAACATAGAAATCATAAAAACCACCGTAACAGTCAGTGATATTTTCAACCATTCCTTAACTGGCAGTGCTATCCCCCGTAATCCATACGTAAACGCCACAAAAAAACTATCCATGCTAATTGCCATAATAAGTAATAGAAGCATCATCTGTTACCCATTCTCCTTTAACAGACTGTTTAGCCATAGTATATGGAGAAAGAATGACAGACGTTCGCCCAATTATTTTCGTCACTGGGGGTTTCTACTTTTGGATCTTATATAGGCTTATACTTGCTTCTATTCATCATAAGATAGGCTGGCAGCTTGGGCAATAATGTGTGCCCCTGCCGCCTACTTTGATCTTCATAATCATATCGCCGCATGCTGTGCAAGCCTTGTTATTTTGCCCATAGACATGCAGCTTCTGCTGGAACATACCGATTTGCCCTTGTGAATTCACATAAGACCGAATCGTCGTTCCACCTTGCTTGACAGCATCCTGTAACGTCGTGACCGCCGCTTCTTGAATAAGCAGAATTTGTTGATCCGATAGCTGAGCCCCTTTTGTCAGCGGATGGATTCCAGCTAAGAACAGTGTCTCATCTACATAAATATTACCCAACCCTGCGATCACCGATTGGTCAAGCAGGATATTCTTAATATTCCTGTTGCTGCGCTGTACCTTTTCCCTAAAAAGTGAATAGGAAAACTCCGGTTCTAACGGATCGGCAGCTACGAGTAGCAACGGCTTCTGCTCTAATTCTGTCCCTTTCTTGTACAGGTGCATTGTCCCAAATTTACGAACGTCTTGATAGCGCAGGTCAGTCCCATCTGTCATACGGAAGATGACATGTGTATGCAAAGCTATTTCCTCTTCATTAGGAAAAACCCCATATTTTCCTTCCATCCGCAGATGGGAGATCAGCACATGCTCATCTAGATCAAATAGGAGAAACTTCCCCTTTCGTCTTATATCATGGATGGTCTGTCCTTGGGCTAATTGCTGAAATTGAACTATATCATCAGGTTCTTGAATAATTTTTGCCCAATGTACTTCCACCGAATCAATTGTTTTTCCGATAACTAATTCCCTCAATGTCTTTCTGATGGTTTCTACCTCTGGTAATTCTGGCATTTCTTTAACTCCTTATTTGGCGTCATACCACGTATCGCCATAATCTACATCAACTTTCAATGGAACAGATAGTTCCACTGCCTCACTCATCACTTCTTCAACCAACTCTGAAATAGCAGACAATTCTTCCTCTGGCACCTCTAGAATTAATTCATCATGTACTTGTAAAAGCAATGTGGCTTGATATTGATGTTTTTCTAATTGTTTATCTAATTCCAGCATCGCCCGTTTAATAATATCGGCGGCACTTCCCTGAATTGGGGTGTTCATCGCCGTACGTTCTGCAAAACTTCGCTGGTTAAAATTGCGGCTTGTAATATCCGGCAAATAACGGCGTCTGTTCATAATCGTAGTGACATAGCCATTTTGTTTTGCTTCTTGAACAATGTCTTTCATATATGTCTGTACACCAGGATAACTGGTGAGATAACGATCAATAAATGACTTAGCCTCTTTACGAGTAATCCCTAAGTTTTGTGACAGACCATAATCACTAATACCATAAACAATGCCGAAGTTAACTGCCTTTGCCTGCCGTCTCATATTGGAAGTTACTTCTGCTCCTGTTACATGAAATACATCCATTGCCGTTTGAGTATGGATATCTTTGTCCTCTTTAAAAGCAGCTTGCAGCCTTTCATCTTTCGCAATATGGGCCAACACCCGCAATTCAATCTGTGAATAGTCGGCGGCAAGGATCTTCCAGCCTGGTTTAGAAGGGATAAATGCCTGACGTATTTTCCTTCCTTCTTCAATTCGGATCGGAATGTTTTGCAGGTTAGGATCAATTGAGCTTAACCGCCCAGTCTGAGTCAGTGCCTGATTAAAACGAGTATGAATTTTACTTGTATCTTTGTGAATCACCTTCGATAAACCAGCGATATAAGTCGAATCTAACTTTTTCAACTGACGATATAATAAAAGCTTATCAATAATCGCATGTTGACCCTGTAGTTGTTCCAACACATCAGCAGCCGTTGAATAACCTGTTTTCGTCTTTTTAATCGCTGGCAGGCCAAGTTCATCGAACAGAATAGGCCCCAGCTGTTTTGGGGAATTAATATTAAATTCCCTGCCAGCTAGTTCATAGATATCTTTCTCTAATTGGTCTAATTTCTCCGTTAATTCCTTACCCATTTCTGTTAAGCGTGACTTATCTACCTTCACACCGGTTGCTTCCATCTTTCCTAACACCAACGCAAGCGGTAATTCCAGATCAAGCAGAAGTGGTAGCTGCTTATTATCTGTCAAAGCCTGTTGCATTTGATCTTTCAGGAGATAAATCATTTGTGTCTTCCTTACGATATGTTCCTGCCAGCTGCTCTCCTCTTCGGGTAATCCTTTTTTAGCCCCTTTCCCATAAACATCCTCGTCAAAATGGATATTCGTTTCTCCCATGCGATGACTAATTGCAGGAATATCGTGATTATTCTCGGAGGGATTAATGAGATAAGACGCTAATAACGTGTCAAACACAATCCCATCAATATCTATATCCAACCGTTTTAACAAAACAAAGATTTTTTTGGCATCAAAGACATACTTCTTTTGACTGGCATCTGCTGCCCAATCACGAAATACATCTGAGGTTTCCAGCAAATGAATCGGAATAAAGAAGTTACCTTTCTCATTACTGATGGCTGCTCCTACCATTTCTTCGGTGTGATAATTATCACCCAAGATTTCGATCTCAAAGGCATCTTCGCCAGTAAACATATCTGTGCGTATTGCTTCCACTTTCTCAAACGATATATCTGTTAGCTTTTGGGTATCTTCTTGAGTCTCCTCCCCTTGTACTCGATTAATCAGCGATTGGAAACCTAGTTCTTTAAATAACTTCTCTACTTTTTGATCTTTATAATCAGTTAATTCGGTGTCTTCAATAGTGACCTCAATTGGAGAAGTTTGATCAATCGTCGCCAGTTCTTTACTCATAAATGCAGCATCACGATTATCTGCTAATTTTTCTTGCAGCTTCTTACCTGATACCTCATCCAAATGATCGTAGAGATTTTCTAATGTTTGAAACTGTTTTAACAGCTTCACGGCTGTCTTCTGACCAACACCAGGAACACCTGGAATATTATCTGATTTATCACCCATTAACGCCTTTAAATCAACGACCTGATCAGGGGTAATTTCCATATCCTCTTGTAAAGTTTCTTCGGTATAAGTCATCATATCGCTGATCCCTTTTTTCGTTAAGCGGACTTGAACATGATCAGAAACAAGCTGAAGTAAATCTTTATCTCCAGAAATAACTTCTACTTGCCACCCTTTTTCATTCGCCTGTTTGGACACGGTACCAATGATATCGTCTGCTTCATAGTTTTCTAACTGATAATGCTTGATTTGGAAGGCATCCAATAATTCACGCAAAATCGAAAACTGTTCTCTTAATTCAGTTGGTGTCTTTTCACGTCCACCCTTATAATCTTGATATGTTTTATGACGAAAAGTAGTTTTTCCCGCATCGAAAGCCACCAGCATATGTGTAGGCTTCTCTTGCTCTAACACTTTGAGCAGCATCGTAGTAAAGCCATAAACGGCATTGGTATAGACACCCTTATCATTATTTAGAAGAGGTAAAGCAAAAAATGCCCGATAAGCAATACTATTGCCGTCCACTAAGATTAGTTTATTGGTCATATTCCTGTCTCCTTTATGTTCTCTTGTATAGTTTATTCTATCATGTTTAGAGATAAGCTGCACAACAGGGCCATTCATATACAGATAAGCCGGTTTAACAAGCGCTATGTATACAAAATGTCCACCAAAGTAAATACCCTAGTAGAGGGAAACAACTAGAGAACCAGGTATCTCTATCTATATGCATTTTCTTTAGTTTTTCCGAATTGGTTGAAAAAACACGCTGGTGATAGATGAGTTTTGGCAGAGTTTTTTTAGTATTGGCTGCAGATAGGCAGGAGACTTTCTCAAGAGGTGTAATAAAACCAGGGGAAAACTGACGGCTGCATAGGGGGTGAAAAGGCAAATAAGAGCTATATGTCATGACAAAGACTTACAAGGTGTACTACATCAGCAGGATAAATGGCGAATAAGGAGTACCTTGTCTTTCACCATTTATCCGGGATGACCACTCGAAAACAGGAACCTTTACCAAGCTCACTCTCCACCGTAATATGGCCGTGGTGAGCTTCTACAATGTGTTTCACAATAGCCAGCCCTAAACCAGTTCCTCCTGTACTGCGGCTTCTTGCCCGATCCACGCGATAAAATCGTTCGAACAGGCGCGGTAAAGCTTCTGATGGAATACCAATACCGGTATCAACTGCTTCTATTACCGTATAATCTTGATCTCGGTAGAGCCTTAATGTCACTTTGCCTTGTTCTGGCGTATAATTGACGGCATTATACATTAGATTTAAGACGACCTGCTGTAATAAATCTGGATCCCCATAAAAAGCCAGTTTATCTTCTAAGTAGATCTCAAACTGTAATTGCTTTTTGTTCGCTTGTTGTTCAATTAAAGACACACTGGTTGTGAGCCATTCTTCAGCCTCAATCCACTTCATTGACAGCTGTAATTCGTCTTTCTCAATTTGAGAGAGTTCTAATAAATCATGAATCAATGACTGTAAACGAGAACTTTCTTTTAAAATAATCGAGAGGAATTGCTTTTGTGTTTCTTTGTCGGTAATCTCTTCGTCCAATAAGGTCTCTGCAAATCCCTTAATCGAAGTGATTGGGGTCTTTAACTCATGTGATACATTAGCAACGAAATCTTTACGTACCTGCTCCACACGCTTAAGTTTAGTAATATCATAAAAAACAAGTACAGACCCTTTCAGCTCTTTCGCCTCATTAATAACAGGCGCCCCGACAATTTCGATATATTGTGTCTCTCCATTCATGATATGAGTAATGCTGTTCTTCATCTTTTCTTCATACAGAAAAGTTTCTTTCACGACTTTATGAATATCTTTATCTGTTAATACGTTATAATACAGGTAGCCTACGCAATCATTTGGTGAATAACCAAACATCTCAGAAAACTTTCGGTTAACCAAATGGACATAACCTCTTTCATCAATTAACATCAATCCGCTTTCCATATTATCCATTACCGTTTTCCATTCACTTGCCTGTACCTTTTGTTCAATCGATATCTCTTGTAAATGACGTGCCAGCGTATTCACCGCATTCCCTAGCAATTGGGCATCTCCATAAGAGGGTACATATATACGTGCATTGTAATTTCGATTGGTTAATTCTTTGGCAGTCGTCAAAATCGACTGGATCGGCCGAACGTAATTCACATATATGCTATACACCATTACGGCCAAAATAATATAGCCAATGGTTAAAGAAAATAGAACGATTAATTTTTCTTCGGTAGAAGAGAATTGTAAGATAATCATTCCTATAAAAATAAAGATCAGGGCTATAATCGCCATATACCGCAAAAAAAGGGTATGTTTTTTCTCTATGTTCATACGTTAGGTTCCTCCATTTTGTAACCTAAACCTCGGATTGTTTTAATATAAACCGGCCGTTTCGTATCTGGTTCAATCTTCTCACGTAAATGACTAATATGGACATCAACAATTCTGGTATCTCCAACAAAGTCATAATTCCAAACTGCACTCAATAATTGATCCCGAGAAAGGACACGTCCTTTATGTTTGACTAAGTAATATAATAGTTCAAACTCTTTTCTGGTAAATGATAACGTCTGATCCTTAATCGTTGCTTCATACTGCTGTGGATAAACAATTAAATCGGCTACCTTGATAAATGGCTCTTCTTCAGTTTGTTCTCCTTGTTTACGTGTTCTTCTTAAAATAGCCTTAATGCGTGCTACCACTTCTTTTGGGCTAAATGGTTTCGTTAAATAATCATCTGCCCCCAGTTCCAACCCCAATATGCGGTCCAGCTCATCACCTTTTGCCGTCAGCATTAAGATGGGAGTATCGATCTTATTTTGACGCAGTGCTTTACACACTTCTGTTCCTTCCATACCAGGAAGCATTAGATCCAAAACAATCAAATCAAATTGACCAGAGCTGGCTTTGGTAAAGCCCTCATTACCATCATATGCTACGTCTGTTTCAAAACCGGCTCTTTCAATATTATATTGCAATAAAGTGACAATAGATTGTTCATCATCCACAATTAATATCTTTTCTCCCATAATTATCCCTCACTTTTTTCTCTATCTTACTTCAATCATACACGGTGCTTAAAGGAAAGTGAACAACTTCATCTATATCTGTATGTAAAAAAATATTCATGTTAAATTTACAATGATTTAACAATTGACAGAAAGCGTTTGCTCCTATTGCGCCGTCCAATTATGCAGTCGATTAGCTTATTAATGATCAACGTTGTGACTCTGTATATGCGTATAACTTATTCTGCCTGTTATCCTGTTATTTCATTCACTTTTTAAGTGTTGAACTATAACATTGGTTAAATTATTAAGTGGTGTGCATTAAAACCTAGAGAAGAACTAGCTTAGCTTTTGCTTCCTTTCTCAATAAAAAGTCACTACCCATAAAAGGATAGTGACTTTTCTATTAAGATAAGATCTGCATTACTTGTTTGACAGAATCAACAGACTTGTCCAGCTGCTGCTTTTCTTCCTCTGTTAACTCCAGTTCAATTACTTCTTCTACTCCGTTGCCTCCGATAATAGTCGGTACACCCAGATAGAGATCACTATACCCGTATTCTCCTTCCAAATAGGCGATCGTTGGCAACACACGGCGTTGATCTTTGAGGATAGCTTCAGCCATTTGCACAATAGAGGCCGCTGGGGCATAGTATGCACTGCCATTACCTAAAAGCTGGACAATCTCACCGCCGCCTTTACGTGTACGCTCAATGATCGCTTGGAGTCGATCAGGTTTGATTAATGTCTCAATTGGGATACCGCCTGCATAAGAATAACGAATCAATGGTACCATATCATCCCCATGTCCGCCTAAAACGAAACCTGTGATATCTTTCACCGATAGGTTTAATTCTTGTGCTACAAAGGTACGGAATCGAGCCGTATCCAGTACACCCGATTGCCCGATAACACGCTGTTTACTGAATCCTGTTTCCTTAAAAACGGTATATGTCATTGCGTCTACAGGATTCGTAAGTACGATCACCGTGGCATTAGGGGAATACTTGACAATATCGGCTGCAATAGATTTCATAATTTCTGCATTAGTACTGACTAAATCGTCACGACTCATGCCGGGTTTACGCGCTATGCCGGCTGTAACCACGACAATATCAGAATCTGCTGTCTCGGAAAAATCTGATGTACCTGTGATAGCTGCATCAAAGCCCTGTACGGGGCTAGCTTCCAGCATATCTAAAGCCTTCCCCTTAGTCGGGCCTTCCATAGCGGGGATATCTACCAAGACGACATCTGCCAGTTCCTTTTGTGCGGTCATAAGTGCGGTTGTTGCTCCGGTAAAACCACTGCCTACGATAGAAACTTTTTTTCTCTGATTAGCCATGAGCGAAATATCAGCTCCTTAACCCATGTTCTTGATTAATTCATCTGCAAATTCAGAAGTTTTCACCTCTGTTGCACCATCCATTAAACGAGCGAAATCATAGGTTACCACTTTAGAACCAATCGTTTTATCCATAGAGTTAAGGACTAGTTCAGCAGCTTCTCTCCAGCCAAGGTGTTCAAGCATTAATACACCAGAAAGGATAACAGAAGATGGGTTTACTTTATCTAAACCTGCATATTTAGGTGCTGTACCATGAGTTGCTTCAAAAATAGCGTGACCAGACTCATAGTTGATGTTCGCACCTGGTGCAATACCAATACCGCCAACTTGTGCAGCAAGGGCATCAGAGATATAGTCACCATTCAGGTTCATCGTAGCTACTACATCAAATTCTTTTGGACGAGTAAGAATTTGTTGTAGGAAAATATCTGCAATTGCATCTTTTACAATAATGCGGCCTGCAGCTTCTGCCTCTGACTGTGCTTTGTCAGCAGCTTCTCTGCCTTGTTCTTCAGCAATTCTATCATATTCTGCCCAAGTAAATACTTTATCGCCGTATTCTTTTTCTGCTAATTCATATCCCCAGTTCTTGAAGGCACCTTCTGTAAATTTCATGATGTTTCCTTTGTGAACTAGTGTCACACTTTTACGGCCTTCATTAATAGCGTACTCAATTGCAGCACGCACAAGACGGCTTGTACCTTCTTGTGATACAGGTTTTACACCTAAACCAGAAGTTTCAGGGAAACGGATATTGGTTACTCCCATTTCATTTTGAAGGAAATCAATCACTTTCTTCACTTCATCTGTACCTTCTTGCCATTCAATACCAGCATAGATGTCTTCTGTATTCTCACGGAAGATAACCATGTCTGTATCTTCTGGATGTTTTACAGGAGAAGGCACTCCTTCAAACCAACGCACAGGACGAAGACAAGTAAATAAATCTAGTTTTTGACGTAAAGCAACGTTCAAAGAACGGATACCTCCACCAATTGGTGTAGTAAGAGGGCCTTTAATGGCAATTTTGTACTCGCGAATAGCGTCTAATGTTTCTTCTGGCAGCCATTCACCAGTTTGGTTAAATGCCTTTTCACCAGCAAGTACTTCTTTCCATTCAATAGCTTTCTCACCATTGTATGCTTTCTCAACTGCAGCTTCTAACACACGGCTAGACGCTGCCCAAATATCTGGTCCAGTACCGTCACCTTCGATAAAAGGGATAATTGGTTTATTAGGTGTTTGTACGACACCATTTTCTACTGTAATTTTTTCTCCCATCTTTACATCCTCCTAGTTTACAAATTATTTATAAATCATTTTCATAGAGAAAATGTTTAACGCTCGTTAATATCAACGTATACCTTATGAGTCGGCCCTACATACTCAGCTCTCGGGCGGATTAATCGGTTATTCTCATACTGTTCTAGTATGTGTGCAATCCAGCCGGAGAAACGGCTGATAGCAAAGATAAGCGTGTATAAGTCACTCTTTATCCCTAAACTATGGTACACGGAAGCGGAGTAGAAATCAACATTTGCCGGTAAACCTTTTTCTTCCTTGATATAATTTTCAATCTTTACCGACATGTCATACCATTTTTCCATCCCATGTTGTGCCGTTAATTCTTTCGACATCTTCCTTAAATGTTTAGCTCGCGGATCGCCGGATCTATAGACACGATGCCCCATTCCCATAATTTTTTCTTTATTAGCCATTTTCTCTTGTACATAAGGAATCGCATTGTCTACTTCACCAATTTCCAGCAGCATATCCATTACGCGTTCATTAGCCCCGCCGTGAAGCGGTCCTTTTAAAGCACTGATTGCTGCAGTAATACCAGAATACATATCTGATAAGGTTGCTACACATACGCGCGTCGTAAAAGTAGATGCGTTTAATTCATGATCCGCATGTAGTACAAAGGCCTTGTTCATAGCCTCTACTTCCAGATCTTCCGGTTCCTTTCCATTAAGCATGTATAGGAAGTTAGCAGCATAACTTAAACCTTTTTTCGGCTGTACCACTTCCTTCCCATCACGAATGCGTGAAAAGGCAGTTACTAAGGTGACTATTTTAGCTTGAAGACGAATCGCCTTACGTGCATTCGCCTCTTCACTCATATCATCAGCTTCTGCATCGTAAATGCCAAGCAAAGATACTGCTGTTCTTAATGCAGTCATTGGATGTACACTATGTATATCATACGATTTAAAATGCTCAATAACGGCTTCAGGTATTGTCATATTTTCATATAGCTGTGTTTCTAGTTCTGTTAATTCCTGCTTGTTTGGAAGTCGTTTATTCCAAAGCAAAAATATCACTTCTTCAAAGCTTGCATGCTCCGTTAAATCATCGATGGTATAGCCGACATAGGTAAGTTGATCATCAATAATGGAACTGATTTGTGATTCAACTGCTACTACACCTTCTAGTCCTTTCGCTGCTGTCATTACATCCCTCTCCTTTTCTTATCCAAATTACTATTCCTTAACGTTTTAAGCAAATTATGACAATTGCTTAGAACATCCCCATGCTTATTATAAACAAAGCAAAAAATTAAGTAAATGAAAACGATTAAAAATCCACATAAAATACTCGCTTTTGTCATAGCTTGTACAAATACTCAATCTCTATCATACCATAATTCTAATATTTTTTAAAAATAATCTATATAAGCGCGTGTTCAAAAAGCTAGGTAAAAAGGATCATCATCAGGTTAAATTCCCTTACTGTCAACTCCAACATTCGATCTGCCATTTTTATTGAGCTTGTTGAACAACCTATATAAGGAAAGGCTTGACTTCCATGTTATCTAAACAAATCACTCTGCGTTTGCTTAAGCTAGCTGCCATTGTTAGTTTTTTATTTTTAGCGCTCTATGGGCTGTTTACCTACCTACTTCCGTTATTACTGGCAGGCTTGTTTTCGTTAATCATCTACCCTATGATTCAATGGCTGCATGTACGATTTCGACTCCCTTATCTGTTAAGTTGTGTCATTTGTATTTTGACATTAATTACTGCCGGCGCAACACTTATTATTTGGTTAGGTTTAGAACTAATCCAAGGGATAACCTATTTATCGAAATCTCTTCCCTTCTACTTACAGCAGCTGCTAGAACATCTGTCTCAAGTGTTTCAAAACTGGATTCGTCCTTTTCTGCAAACATGGAATCATTATATGGAGGCATTGCCGAAACAACAAAACCTTTTGCTGGAGGAACAATTTGCCGAATTGAGTACAACACTAACCGGTTATTTTTCTGCCTTTTTAGAGGAACTGTTAAACAGACTGATGGAAGGAGCCATGTATTTACCTGGGTCTGTGACGATTTTTATGTTTGCTTTGCTGTGCACCTTTTTCATTTGCAAGGACTGGAACAGGGCTCATACTTTCTTAACCCGGCAATTTCCTTCGTCTATGCGTCTGATTACCTTGTTGTATTTTCAACTCAAAGGACAAGCCTTTCTGTATATCAGAGCACAAATACTGCTTCTGTTAATTACCTTCTGCTTCATTGTAGCAGGGCTCTTTATTTTTCAAGTACCTCATGCGATATCGATTGCTTTGCTTATTGCTATCGTTGATCTACTGCCTATCCTGGGAACGGGTGCTGTATTTGTGCCGTGGAGTTTATATTTATTTATATCGGGTAATAATGGTTTGGCAATTGGGCTATTCTGTCTGTATTTACTTATTTTATTACAAAGACAGCTATTAGAACCAAAAATAGTCGCCAATGCTTTGGGAGTGTATCCCATCATCTCTATTCTTACCATTTATTTGGGGTACCAGATGTTTGGTTTGGTCGGAATTTGGGCAGGGCCTCTCCTACTCTTTGTCGGAACAGCCTGCTGGGAAATCAGGTTATTTCATATGATTTATCATTATGTTAGATACAATCAGTTTACCATCGATAGAACCTGACATTCCCTTTTTGAGCCCATTTGATCAAGAGGTTGTGGAACATATTTTTAAATGGTCGTCTTGTCCATGGGATTAGCAGGATGAATCCAAATAAGTCAGTAACAAAACCAGGAATGATAAGAATAATCCCGCCTAATAGGATGCATAAACTATCAAAAACACGATCATTCGGTGCATAGCCTCTTCTCATATCTTCTTGCATTTTGCGCACATTCTCTAAACCTTGTCTTCTCGCAAGCCATAGACCTAATAGACCAGTAAGCACAATGAGGAAAGCCACCCATAACGGTCCGATATAATGACCAATCCAGATGAAAACGGCTATCTCTATTGCTGGAACAATAATAATTAATAATAGCAGCCACCTTAGCATGCTATTCCTCCTTTTCTCCGATTCCATATCATTTTATCACGGCACGGACAAATGTCACCACCGTAGCTTGCTTTTGGTAAAAAAAGGAGAAGAAATTTTTCTTCTCCTCCTTTGCTTTACTTTACCACGACAACTTCCTTCGGGTTAGCCATATTGCCTTGTTTTTATTTACTCAAAAAAACTAATGGCTAACTGGTAAAGCGGCCTGATTACTTCATTCCTTAATATGATTCGCTGACCATCAGTGAAACAGCCACTGATTGTAATCTCAATTTATAGTACACTGGCGTGCCCAGCGTAGATGTCACCTTTTTTGGAATCGATGGTGATATCTTGTCCATCCTTGATAACCTCAAGTGCATTATTTACACCAACAATTACCGGTATATCTAAACTTAGTCCAGCAATTGCCGCATGAGAAGTAAGTCCACCTTCTACAGTAATCAAACCAGCCGCTTTTTCTAAAACTGGTATCATATCCTTATCTGTACTATAAGTAACGACGATATCATCACTCTTCACTTTGCGTTTCGCCTCTTCTGCATCTTTACAGATAACAGCACGCCCGTAAGAACTTCCTTTGCCTACACCTTGTCCTTTGGCTAATACATCACCAATCACATGAATCTTCATCAAATTCGTTGTACCACTTTCACCAACTGGTACACCAGCTGTAATGATCACACGGTCACCACGTTTAAAGTAGTCGGTTTTCAAACCTTGTTCAATTGCTTCTGCCAACACATCATCTGTCGTATAAAGCAATGTGCCAACAATCGTTTCGACACCCCATGCCAGTGCCAAACGACGGCTGACTTGCTCATCGAATGTCACCGCAACAATCGGTGCTTTTGGACGATATTTTGAAATCATTCGTGCCGTAAAACCACTTACAGTTGGTGTAAGGATAGCATCTACATCTAAGTTCATAGCCGAATGGTTTACCGACTGGCTAATAGCATCCGTAATCGTTATTTCTGAAGATTTGGAACGAAGGTCAAGTACCGCCTTATGATCAATAGATGTCTCAGCCTTCTTAGCAATGTTACTCATGGTTTGAACAGCCTCAACAGGATAGTCCCCTGCTGCTGTCTCACCCGACAACATAATAGCGTCTGTACCATCTAAAATCGCATTAGCAACGTCTGATGCTTCTGCTCTAGTTGGACGAGGGTTACGCTGCATAGAATCTAACATTTGTGTAGCTGTAATAACTGGTTTACCTACATTATTACATTTGAAGATCATTTCTTTTTGAACCAATGGCACATCTTCCGGCGGTATTTCCACACCCAAGTCACCACGTGCAACCATTAAGCCATCACTTACCTGTAAGATGGTATCTAAATTATCAACACCTTCTTGATTCTCAATTTTCGGGATAATTTGAATATGAGTGGCATTATTCTCTTCTAGTAATCCTCTGATTTCCAGAACATCTGAAGCACGGCGAACAAAAGAAGCGGCAATAAAATCAACGCCTTGTTCAATTCCAAATTTGATATCGGCTGCGTCTTTTTCTGTAATTCCAGGCAATTTCACACTAACATTAGGCACGTTGACACCTTTTTTGTTTTTTAGTATACCGGAATTTAAAGCCACTGTCTTTAATTCATTGCTGTCTTTAAGAATTTCTGTTATTTCAAGCGCAATTAAACCATCATCTAACAGTAATTTAGAGCCTACTTCTACATCATTAATTAACTCTGGATAGGTTACAGAAATATGTTCGTGATCTCCCTCAATCTCGTCCATAGACACGTAAACAGTACTGCCTTTTATAATATTGGCTGCACCGTCTTTTAAAATACCTGTACGGATTTCAGGACCTTTTGTATCCAATAAAATAGCAACGGTTTTACCTAATTTCTTCGCTGCTTTACGGATATTTTTAATTCTTGCACCATGTTCTTCAAAATCACCATGAGAAAAGTTCAGCCGTGCGACATTCATACCTGCTGCCATTAACTGTTCTAATTTCTCTTCTGATTCAGATGCTGGACCGATCGTACATACGATCTTTGTTCTTCTCATTTGTTTTCCTCCTTTAAATACTTCCACTTTACAGCATATACACTCAATCTGGTGTATGACTGTCAACCTGCTGTTCCTACCAAATAAAATGATATGTAACCCATATAGCAGCAGAGGAATCCCCCTGCTACATATAATTAAATAGACAATTGATTAGATAATTTATACATGTTCATATTGATGGAGTGTTTCATATTTAATACCTCTGAAATGTCGTGGTCCACCACTACATTATTTTGAATGCCGACCATTCGTCCGCCTGCTCCCTCAATCAATAAATCAACTGCTCTGGCACCTAAACGACTGGCTAATACACGATCATATCCTGATGGAGAACCACCGCGTTGAATATGGCCAAGTACAGTAACACGTGTATCTCTCTTTGTTTCTTCCTCAATACGTTTACCGTACGCAACACCGCTGTCTACCCCTTCGGCTAGAATAATAATACTATGTTTCTTTCCTCGCTCTTGCCCCCGTTTTAATTTGGCTACCACACTTTCAAAACTCTCACGTTGTTCTGGAATAATAACTGTTTCTGCTCCATTTGCCAAACCTGCCCATAACGCAAGGTCGCCAGCGTCTCTCCCCATTACCTCAATCACATATGTACGCTCATGGGAAGTGGCGGTATCACGAATCTTGTCTACTGCATTTACAATCGTGTTTAATGCGGTATCGAACCCAATGGTATAATCAGTTCCCGCGATATCATTATCAATCGTTCCAGGCACTCCTATACACGGAAAGCCTTTTTGCGTTAATTTTTCTGCACCACGGAAGGAACCATCTCCACCGATAACGATTAATCCTTCTAGCCCGACTTTACGCATTTGTTCAATAGCACGTTGCTGGCCTTCATCGGTTTTGAACTCTTCTGATCTAGCAGAATATAATATCGTTCCACCTCGCTGAATGATATCTCCTACTGATCCAAGTTCCATTTGCTTAATGTTCCCTTCCATTAAGCCTTCATAACCATTGTATATCCCATACACTTCTAATTCATGGAAAATGGCTGCACGTACAACTGCTCGGATGGCTGCATTCATGCCTGGTGCATCGCCACCACTAGTTAGAACACCAATTTTTTTCAAAACAATCACCTCTTTAGTAATAGAAAACCTGTGTTACATTCATAACAAAGGAGGAAGGCCAAATTTTGCAGAATTTTTACCTCCGGTATCCTTTGCCTCCAGCAAAATAATGATGTCACATATTACACAGATATTAACAGTATAAACAAGTTCCACTAAGCTAATGCATCATCGATGAGTATGCTGACCTTAAGAGTCATTTTCTATGCTGCATATATATGATCATTTATTTTACTTCTGACTATTGCCATTATACATGAAAAAACAAGGAATCTCATCCCTCTACCACTTAATTTTAGCCTATTTGCCTCTACTTTAAAAGTTTTTTCCTACATAAATCTACATTATCTGTCGAATCGGTCAATGATCCCAACACCGGTGAAAACCCTATCAATATATATCTAGCAACGCTTAAAGGCCTGTCTTTTAAATGCATAGAAAGTATAATAGCAATACTATATCTACTCTCTGATCTGACGTAATATCGAGCAATAAAACAGGAGACCGATCCATTGATGGATCAGTCCCCCATTCTTTTTTTGATTTGTCCAATACTTTTATCTCAACCACTAGCTCATTATTATTTTACTGACTGTACATCTCCAATTTTCAGATACTTTTCCCAGCGCTTTTCTAGTAATGTCTCTGACGATTCTTTGTCTAATTCTTGCAAGGATTGATCCAATACTTTACTAATATTTAGCGCTTGGGTAACAACATCGCGATGTGCCCCACCTAATGGTTCCGGGATAACTTCATCGATGATTCCTAATTCTTTCAGATCAGGCGCGGTGATTTTTAAGGATGCGGCTGCGCGTTCTGATTGTCCAGCATCTTTCCATAAAATCGAAGCTGCCCCTTCTGGAGAGATAACCGAATAAGTCGAGTTCTCGAGCATATGAATGCGGTCTGTTACACCAATTCCGAGAGCACCGCCACTGCCGCCTTCACCAATGACAATCGAAATAGTCGGTACTTCCAGTCCAGACATCTCCATCAGGTTTCTTGCGATGGCCTCACTCTGTCCACGTTCTTCGGCTGCCTTTCCAGGATAAGCCCCCTTGGTATCAATAAAAGTAATGATCGGACGGTTAAATTTCTCTGCCTGTTTCATATGGCGAAGTGCCTTGCGATATCCTTCAGGGTGCGGACTGCCGAAATTACGTCTGATATTGTCCTTTGTATTCTTCCCTCTTTGCTGTCCAATAACTGTTACTGGCTGACCGCGATACTTGGCGATACCAGTGACTATCGCCTCGTCATCAGCAAATAGACGATCCCCATGGAATTCAATAAAATCAGTAAATAATTGCTCTATATAATCTAAAGAAGTAGGGCGATCGGCATAACGCGCGATTTGGACACGATCCCATGGTTTTAAGTTCCCATAGATATCATTTTCCAGTTTGGACAAACGTTGTTCCATTTTCTCAATTTCATCTGATAAATCAATATCAGTACCTTCTGTCATTGCTTTTAATTCTTCAATCTTTTCACGTAACTCAACTACTGGCTTCTCAAATTCAAGAGCCTGCTTCATCTGATTCACCCCCGAAGCCATGAATATCTAGAACAGTACTAAGCGTATCACGCATGTCTAATCTTGAAATAACTTTATCAACTTGTCCATGCTCTAATTGAAATTCTGCTGTTTGAAAATCTTTGGGCAATTTCTCACGAATGGTCTGTTCAATAATTCGACGGCCAGCAAAACCAATTAATGCACCAGGTTCTGCAAAATTGTAGTCCCCGATGGATGCAAAACTCGCAGACACACCGCCTGTAGTTGGATTGGTCATAACGGAGATTAATAGACCGCCATCTTTATTTAATCGTTGAATGGCCATCGATGTTTTGGCCATCTGCATCAGGCTGAGCACACCCTCCTGCATTCGTGCTCCACCTGAGGCAGCATAGATAATCATTGGCAGCTTTTCTTCACGGGCACGTTCTATCGCCCTGGCAATCTTTTCACCGACAACCGAACCCATACTGCCCATCCTGAATCCTGCATCCATCACCGCAATGGCTGCCTTACTTCGATGGATAATACCACTGCCAGTGACAACCGCCTCATTCAGGCCTGTTTTTCGTTTGTCACTTTCTAATTTTTCTGGATATTGCGGAAAATTTAATGGGTCTCCTGAGATTAAATCTTGGTCCCATTCTTCAAAGGTTCCCTCATTAAACAACGCGTTAATGCGTTCATGAGCAGATATCTGATGGTGATGTCCACAAGCAGGACATACATATAAATTTTTTTGAAATTCTTTTTGATAAATTATTTTTTTACAGCCAGCACATTTTTGCAAAAGTCCTTCTGGCACATCTTTTTTCGCTTGTTCCCCTGGTATGGAGGCTTGTTTCTTCCTGTTCCCAAACAAATCCTTTAACAATGGAGATTCCTCCTTCATCAATCACATCAATATATTAATATTATTCAGCTGACTGGTTGAACATTAGAAAAACAGAAAATCCACTTATTGCTGTTTCTCCTTTCCCATCTGATTCTCCGCTGGCAGTGATGTTAACCCTCGGTTCTTGTCTTATCGAAAAAGAAGAGACATATGTGTGTTTATTGTCAGAATAGCTGTCTTTCCAAACCAATCATCATAAACACCGAGCATATTACTAAGGCGGTGATTACTAGATCAAGCTTATTTCTTGCGTGCCTATTTACTATCACTGGAAGCTTATATTAATATGTATCCGCTCCATAAAAAGCAACCTTTCGTTTCTACTTAAAGGCGTGTGAATCCTGAGATTCACACGCTTGAACCACATATAAGCTTTGCATAAGATGCCCTATTAAATCTTTCATTCTGCTTATCAAAAGCCAGACCATATAACTATTACATTATATCAGATCAGCAAATGATGTAAAGAGAGATTCTAAGAGGAAGGGGATTTCACTACGACATTGTTTTCGCCAAAATACTGCTTCAACTGTTTAACCACCTGCCAACTACTATCAATATTATAGCTGTCTGCCAGTTTGTACAGCTGGCGTTCCTTCTCACGATAAAGATAAATAGCGGCTGCACCAGGAAACTGTTCTGCCAGTTGGTCTAGCTTATCTATCATCTCTTCTTTATTTTCTGTCACCTTAATATAAACCTGTTGCTGTTGAAATGGAGTATCTTCAAGGTGATACGGCTCGATCGAATCAATAATAAGCTGTTGCTTATCATTACGCTGTTCGGTTCTTCCTTCTACCAAAACAAAGCAGTCTTGTTCCAGCCAATCATTAACTTGACGAAATGTCGCTGGGAATAAGACGGCGTCCATCTCTGATAGTTCATCCGCTAACGTGGCAAAAGCCATAGACTCCCCTTTCTTCGTGCGAATCACTTTTAACCCTTGTACAACTGCAGCCAGTCTTACTTTCTTGTAACGATGTTGCAGCACACGTTGAATGTCAACATAACCGTAACTTCTCAGTGTTTGACGAGCCTCTGCCAATGGATGACGGGAAATAAAAAAGCCGAGTACTTCTTTTTCTGCCATCAATTTTTGCATAATTGGCATTTCGTCCAGTTCGACATACGCTACATCCAGCGCTACACCTAAGCCTGTCCCATCGCTGAATTCTTTAAATAATTCGCCCTGCTCCATCGCCTCATCTATACTTGCGATTAGGCTGGCACGATTGTTATGCAGTTCATCAAAAGCACCAGCCAGGATCAGGGTATAAATCATCGAGCGATTCACCTGTTTTAACGGAACTCGCAAACAGAAATCAAATAAGCTGGTAAAGGGTTTATCTTTTCGAGCCTCCAGCATGGCCTGTACAGCTTGATATCCAATCCCTTTCACCAGTGTTAACCCTAGGCGGATCGCTCCCTTTTCCAACTTTGTTCTGCCAATACTGTGATTGATGGATGGAGCCAGAATCGACAATCCCTTTTGACGTGCTTCACGCAAATAGACATACAGCTTGTCACTATTACCGTTATGAATATGAAGCATCTCATTGTAAAAGACCAATGGATAATTCGCCTTAAAATATGCCAATTGATACGTAATCATACTATAGGCCACAGCATGGCTGCGGTTAAAGCCATAATCAGAAAACCGCACAATCCAAGCGAATACTTCTTCTGCAACCGATTCAGTGTAGCCTTTCGCACGTGATCCGTTCAAAAATGCCTGCTTATTGCTCATTAATAGTTCTTTATCCTTTTTACTAACAGCCCTTCTTAACATATCTGCCTGACCATAAGTGAAACCAGCCATTTGGTGAACGATTTGAATAATTTGCTCTTGATAAACCAAAACACCATATGTCTTGGAAAGAATAGGCTTTAAATTGTCATGTAAATACGTAACCTTTTCTTGCTTATGCTTGCGTGCCACATAAGTAGGAATAAACGCCATTGGACCAGGGCGATACAAAGCATTTACCGCCACAATATCTTCAAATTCGGTTGGACGCAACTCCTTTAATACTTGTTGCATACCTTGTGACTCCAATTGAAAGATACCATTGGTTTCTCCTCTTTGCAGCAATTGAAACGTGTCTGGGTCATCTAAAGCTAATTCTTCTGTAATGATTTTCCGCTTATAAATCCTGGCTATTTGTTTGGTCATCCGTTCAATAATGGTTAAGTTTCGCAAGCCTAGAAAATCGAACTTTAACAACCCTACACGTTCTAACTCATTCATCGCAAATTGTGTCAATGTAATATCATGTTGTGACGGCATAGTAGCCGTATGTTTGGTCAGTTCGTCATCACTAATCACCACACCGGCGGCATGTGTAGAAAGATGCCTTGGCAGTCCCTCCAAGCAGTTGCATACCCGAAATAATTGCCGTAGTTTCTCTGAATTTGTGACATAATCCATTAATTCTTTGGATTGCTTGAGCATGGCTGCGATCGGCATGGTGCTGTCTTTCGGCAATAGACGTAAGATATAAACTTGGTCATTTTCCTCTATCGACAGCACTTTAAACAACTCTCGCAGTAGGGAGCGGGCGGCAAATGTTCCAAACGTGACAATTTGCGCCACATGCTGAGCTCCATATTTATCTGCCACGTAGCGAATCACGGTATCCCGTTTCTCATCTGAAAAGTCAATATCAATATCGGGCAGAGTAACACGTTCCGGATTCAAAAAACGTTCAAATAACAGACCGTATTGGATTGGATCTACCGTAGTAATCCCTAACAAATAAGCAACAATAGAACCAGCAGCTGATCCCCTTCCCGGGCCTACTAATATTTCCTGTTCTTTGGCATATTTGACAAAATCCCAAACAATTAAAAAATAATCGCTAAATCCCATTGACTGGATCACGGCTAATTCATGATTCAGTCTATTTGTTATTTCTTCTGTTACTGTTGTATATTTGCTGGATAAAGCCGATTGACAAATAGCTTTTAAATAGTTATCTGCTTGTTCATCATTTGGGAGCGGATATTTAGGGAGATACTTCTTGCCCAGCGGTAATTCCAATTGGCATTCCTGCGCAAGCCGGTTGGTAGTCTCTATAATTTCCGGCCATTGCTGGAAGACTGTCGTAAATTCCTCAGTACTAGGCAAAAATGTTCCGGTTGTCCCTTCCAGCAGCTCTCGGTTCCATTTGGCACCTTGTGACATAGCCTGTAAGCAGCTGTATGCAAATCGATCATGTTTATGCAGATAGCGCACATCTGCAAGTGCTACTTTTTGTATCTCTAATGCTTCTAACACCGCTTGTTCTGTAAGCAGAGAAGCAGAAATTCCTAAATAAACATGTTCCAGCACTTGCAGCCGCTCACTGTAATCCTGCCATTCTGAACTGGTAAACTGGTCAGCAGGGACGATCGTGATCAGTCCGTTAAGATAGGTTTGATAGGTTTCAAAATCAATCATTTGGCCGTGCTGGATATCTGAACTTAATTGGAGTAATTGTTGGTAACCTTCGTTATTCGCTGCCAATGAAATAATACGGACTGGCTGGCCCTCTATTTGTATGGTTGAAGTCATACCCAAAATCGGCTGTATCTGTTCACGCAGACAAGTCTGATAAAAAGAAATCAAACCATGTACGGTGTCTTCATCAGTAATAGCCAAATGAGTATAACCTTTTTGCTTTGCTTCCTTCACTAATGAAGGGATCTGTATCGTACTTTTCATTAAACTATAACCGGTAGTAATTTGTAATTGTGCCTGAAAAGCCATCCCTTCATCCCTCCATATTATCCAATCAAACGTTTTGGAACAACCTCTATGTATTGCGTGCAAAAAGTTTGATAAAAAGGACCATCATCGGTTAAGTTCGCAACATCGATACTAACACATCGTGTGCGTCGAAAGTTCAAGGCGGCGCAGCCTTTGAGCAAACGATCTTGCACGCAAAAAAGCACCTTTTTTTCAAGGAAATGGGCTTACACGTAGAAAAAGTGATTTTCTTTTTCAAGGGGACGACCTTGCACGCCGGAAAAGTGACCTTCCTTTCCAAGGAATGAATCGTATGCTTTTAATACGTGAATAACGGACTTGACAGGAAGTGTTGACTTCTGCTTTGTCCACATGATGTGGACGGTTTTGGTAGAAGTTCCCCTATTGCCAACGCAGAAATTCACCGTGTCATTTTTATTGGGCTTTTTGAACACCCTCTATTATAACAAACATTGGACATTCTGTAATTGGTTAAACATATCCCTTGCCAAGCTTTCATATAATAAGACAATAACAGTTCATAGTTGGAGGGGCTTGAATGGAAGAACGATTTATGGCAACCATAGTTCAATGCTACTTCATTGCATTCGGTGTGATCATAGGCGGTTCATTAATAGGAAGTATCGGGGCTTTTATTACCGGTGAAGCACCATTTGTACATATTATCCGCATTGCCAAAAGTCTGAGGATTTGGGCGATTGTCGCAGCTATAGGTGGTACCTTTGATGCGATCACTAATTTTGAAAGGGGTCTCTTTGATGGGTCCACGATTGACTTAGTCAAACAAGTTCTGTTAATAATTACAGCAATGGGTGGGGCACATACAGCGCTCTTAATTATCGAATGGCTAATCCAAGAGGAAATTGACTAATGCATATTCCTCCCTATTACAAACGCCCGGGCTGGCAGCGCTTTTTGGCAGGTATAGCATGTGGAACGATCATTGGTTACTTTATTTTTCTCTATATGTTTGGATCTTTTCAAGAACGCTGGATTGAAGAAAACCTGACACTGCGGACAAGGTATCAGGAGTTAAATCAGAATTATAAGACATTATTAGAAAACCACCGCGCCTTAGACCAACAAACCAAGGAAGGTGTCGGGATTAAAGAAATAAAGATTGATTTCCTTAATTTAGAACAATTAAGGATGGAGAATGACCGCCTGATGATTCATCAATTAGAAGAAGCGATAACGCTGGAAGCTGGACAAGCGATTGGCAAGAAAGTGCAAGATATGGACGAATCGATTGATTTCTTGATCGCTACGATTGAAAATAAAACTTTTCGCATCGATGATTTTCAATTCCAAGCAGAGATTTCCCGGATTATTATCAGCGAGACTTTATATTTATCGATTGAACTATCTATTGCTAATTAAGCAGAAAGCTCGTTGACATTAGACACAACGAGCTTTTGAAATAAGCGCTCGTATTCCCTGCTCTCCGTTTAGCAGGAACCGCTATGCTCACAGGGAAAACCGGGCGTCATCTGTCTTTATGACAATTGGCACACTTTCTCTAAGTCGGCTACCACTGCTTCTACCTCATTCCATTCATGGATCTTAGCACCAGCAGCAAGCGGATGCCCCCCACCTTCATACAAGGCAGCTACTTGATTAATAATCGGTCCTTTGGAACGAAGGCGGACACGAATAACATGTTCTTCTTCCACAAAGATCGCCCACGCCTTAATCCCATCAATATCACCTAATATACCGACAATGGAACTGGTCTCAGAAGGCATTACCTCAAACTTATCTAAGATTTCTTTTGTTAATTGAATGTAACTGACACCGACATCAGAAATCGTAATGTTTTGCAAAATATAGCCCTTTAGACGTGCAATATTGGCAGATGTCTTGTACATCTCTTCATAGATATAGGAACGATCAAAATCATAACCTACTAATTCTGAGGCATATTGAAAAGTACGCTCCGTTGTACTTGGAAAAAGGAACCTTCCAGTATCACCAACAATACCACAATAAATAAGAGAAGCCGCCTTATCCGTCATATGTATACCCTCGTCTTGCAACTCTTTGAAGAAATGATAAATCATTTCGCTGGTTGAGCTAGCTTGAACATCTACCCATTGAATATCACCATAAGCATCGACAACTGGATGGTGGTCAATTTTGATTAATTCCTTGCCTTTGTTATAGCGTTGATCAGAAATACGCTCTTGGTTCGCTGTATCACAGACAATAACTAACGCTTCTGTAAAGTCCTCATCTGCTATTTGCTCCATTTTAGCCAAAAAGGTTAATGACGCTTCCTCTTCGCCTACTACTAATACTTCTTTATCTGGATAGCTTGCTTTAATAATTTCAGCTAAACCATTTTGTGAACCATATGCATCAGGATCTGGACGAATATGACGATGAATAATGATGCGTGAATAAGTTTTTATTTTTTGGTGAATCTCTTGAACAATGGACATAGAAAAACTCCTTTATAAAAAATAAATTGGTTATGCTGGTAATTTTACAATATAAACGATAAAATGGTATAGGATTTTTATCATACGTTAGCATGATTGGAGGTTTAATTGGTATGATCGCATTTCCTATTGTCATTATACTATCAATTCTGTTGTATATTTATTATAAATTTTCAAATCTGCGTCAGCCAGATCCGCTAATACAAGAAATAAGCAACGCAAAGGCACGTATTGCCCTAGGTATCTTCATGATTGCCTTTGGTATCAATCAATACATATTCTATCAAACACAACTTGCCTTGTTTGTGACCATTGCTTTTCTTGCGATTGGAATCTTACAAGGATATGGCGGGGTGAAACGCTATCTCCATTATAAGGGGGAGCTTCACAAAAGGAAATAATTCTTTGGCAAGGAATTACATAAGCGCGAGGAAATTCTATCGTCACTTCAATATAGAGATTTTTGCGGACAATAACCACCATGTCCGCAAAAATCTATCGATCAATCAGCTGTGCCACAAGCATTGCCTTCCCTACTACTTTCTTCTCATGATAAGCTTCTACATCTACTTTCACAGATTTGCGGCCAATATCAACTATTGTTGGCAGGAAAGTTACCATGGTTTCCAACTGGATCGGCTTAATAAAATAAACATTGATATGCTCTAGCACCAAATCACCTTTTTTCATTTGGCGCAACATACGCCTGGCAGCCTCAATGACATAGGAAACAAATACTCCATATGATAATGTTCCAAATTGATTGGTCATTTGCGGTGTAATTTCTGCCCGGTACATCGTATGCTGTGATTCAGATGGCAGCTGTTCAAAATAATTAGAGATAATATCATCAATAGTTTCGCCAACCTGTGGCTGTTTCTGAACATGCTGCAATCCTTTCAACACATCTTGACGTGAAATTAATCCTAGTAATTGATGATGCTGATCAACGACTGGCATAATTTCAATACCTTCCCAAACCATCATATGGGCAGCATAAGCTAATGAGGTTTCCTTCATAACCGTTAACGGATTTTTCGTCATTACCTTATCAATAGGCATATCTCTGCTTTTTCCGATTACATCTTTAGATGTTACAATACCTACAACCTTATTATTGTCATCGAGAACAGGATAGCGGCTATGTGTAGTTTTTTGTTCCCACTGATGCCATTTCTCAACAAAATCCTTTGTTCTCAAGAAATAGGTTTCATCAACATTGGTGTAGATATCTCCCACCAGGATGATTTCTTTCTTAATCAACTGATCATAAATAGCGCGGTTAATCATCGCTGCCACGGTAAAGGTATCATAACTTGTCGAGATAATTGGCAGTTGTTTCTCATCTGCAAGCTGTTTCGTATAATCATCCGTATCAAAGCCACCTGTAATAAGCACTGCTGCTCCTTCTTTTAAAGCAAGCTGATGTGCTTCTGGGCGGTTTCCGACGATAAGCAGGGAGTCTTTCTCCGTATAACGCATCATGGCATCAAGCTCCATGGCACCGATGACAAATTTATTAAGTGTCTTATATAAGCCATCTCTGCCTCCCAGCACTTGCCCATCGACAATACTAACAATTTCAGCAAACGTTAGATTCTCAAAATTCTCTTTTTGCTTGCGTTCAATACGAATGGTTCCTACTCGCTCTATAGTGCTTACCAGCCCTTTATTTTCTGCTTCTTTGATGGCACGATAGGCTGTTCCTTCACTTACATTTAATTCCTTTGCAATTTGCCTCACTGATATCTTATTTCCTACAGAAAGAGACTCTATATAGGATAAAATTTGTTCGTGTTTTGTAGCCAATTGCCATTCACCAATCTTTCATCTGTACTAATATTTTTTTACCTAATTCTATTATACAGTTGTAGTAGTTATTATTCAATTTAATATTGTAATATTAATAAATACTCTATTTGAGAAGTTACCGATTAGAATCTGTTTTATTTTTTGATATAAAACTGTATTACTTTTTTACTGCTTGTTTATGAGAGGAATTGACTAAAAGTGGAATGGCTAAAGGGAAATTTCTAAAAAAAATGACTTCTGTTTCCTCAAAAATTACTACATCTGGTACACTTGGTTATTACTGTTTAACTAAATGCGACATCTATTTTTGAAGTAACTTCACCCTTCTATATCTTTTTTTAAAAACTGGAATATGTCTAGGTGTAACATATTCCAGTAATATACTGTTGCTCTATCTAATTATAATTCGATGCTTTCTCCAGGCTGCAGATGAACCCCTTTGCCTGTTTTAACCTGCTGGCTAAATGCAGCACCATCTTGTTCGATAAGCGGAAAAGTATTATAATGCATTGGAACCACCTGCTTCGCTTGGATCCAATCAGCTGCAAGGAGGGCATCTTCTGGTCCCATCGTAAAATTATCGCCAATTGGGAGGAAGGCCAAATCAATTTCATTTCTATCACCAATTAATTTGAGATCAGAAAATAAGCCCGTATCCCCTGCATGGTAAATGGTCTTATCTTCTGCATAAATTAATAACCCAGCTGGCATTCCACCATATACGTGTGTGCCATCCTCATCAACAAATAAGGAACCGTGGAAGGCCGGTGTTAGCTTCACTTTTCCAAAATCAAAGGTATGTGCCCCGCCAATATGCATAGGATGTGTTTTTAATCCTCTTGATTCTAAATACACAGCCAGCTCATTAGGAGCAACCACTAAACAACCGGTGCGCTTCGCAATACTGACGGTATCTCCGACATGATCATTATGACCATGTGTAAGCAGAATCACATCAGGATTCTGTTGATCAGCTTGTAGATCACTAGTTGAATTCCCTGTAATAAACGGGTCAATCAAGAGCGTATGGTTCACAGTTTCGATTTTGACACAAGATTGTCCATGAAAGGATACTTTCACTATCACTCACTCCTCTTATCGTTTTAATTTAAAATTGCCTTATCCTTTATGAATGGTCAACTAAGCTGTCACTGCAGCTATAAAAAACTCACTAGTGTCATTCCCTGATGGCATGTAAATAAAACATCTAATAAGGCACGTTATCATTGATTAAGACTCTTATGGTTTGGTTAGCAGATGATTAATAGTATTCCCATTCCTTTTCATAAAGTTGAATCAGAATTGGATTAATCAGCGTATTCTCTTCTAATTCTTCAGGGGGATCCCCTTCATCTTTACCAAACTGGGTTAAACTCTCCAAAACTCCTGCTGTAAGATACTCAGTCTCTACTTCGATGGCTGGCAGGTTGATCTCCTCTCTGCTGGCAAGGATAAATCCCCAATTACCAAAGCTTGGAATATCCACATGTAAATTCTCTACTTTCATCCCGGTAGAGGCGACCGTATGCGAAATGGTCCAGTACGCTTGTCTGGCAAAGAGCGGACTGGTCGCCTGAATCGAAACCGCACCACCAGGATTCAAGTGATTACGAACGAGCGAATAAAATTCTTTCGTATACAATTTATTGAGACTTTCATTATTTGGATCAGGTAAATCAATGATAATTACATCAAACCAATCGGCACCATCCTCCAAGTATTGAAAAGCATCTTGATGGACAATCTGCACGCGTTCATCCTGCAAAGAACCTTTATTAAGTTCCAATAAATACGGGTTCTGGTTGGCTAATTCAACGACTGCCGGATCTAAATCAACTAATGTGATCTGTTCGACTTGGTCATATTTCAATAACTCCCGGACGGCTAATCCGTCTCCTCCGCCCAGCACTAACACATTTCTCGGATTTGTTGCTATCCCCATCGCAGGATGAATGAGCACCTCATGGTAGCGATGTTCATCAATCGAGCTGAATTGCAAACCGCCATCTAAATAGAGACGCACATCTTCATTTTGTCGCGTGACAATAATTTTCTGATACTGACTTTCTTCGGAATGAATGATGGGGTCAGTATAAATCCGCTGTTCAAAATTTAATGCAATCGACTCGCCAAATAACAAGCCGACTACAAGTACAGAGCCAATCACACTGCCGACAACTCCATGAAGCCATTTTCTTTTGATTTCTTTGCGAAATAAATATAAAACAACAACCGCCACACACAAGTTTATTATTCCTACCAGAAAAGCTGTCTTCACCATGCCTAACTGCGGCCGTAATAAGAATACAAACAGCAGGCCGCCGATCAAACCACCCGCATAGTCAGAAAAAAGCACCCTTGCGGTACTTCGTTGCAAAGTCACACCGACCTCATTTGCCTTGCGAATTAATATCGGTAATTCCACCCCTGTTAGAGCACCAACAATCAATGTAATGGAATAGAGGAACAGCGCGTCTATGCCACTGCCAAAAAAAGCCGTCGCCGCAAACATCAAAAAGCTGGACATCCCGCCGATTAAGGCCACAAAGTATTCAATATAAATAAACGATAAAATTAATTTTTTAGTTACTTTTTCACTTAAACTAGCTCCAATCCCCATCCCTGTTAAAAACAAGGAAATTGTCAAAGTATATTGTTTGACGCCATCTCCAAGAATATAGGAACCAAGTGCACCAAAAAGGACCTCAAAGATAATACCGCAAATAGAGACAATCCCTGATGCCCAATAAATAAAGTTGCTTTGTTTCTGTTTAGATTCCATATTTGTTTCCTTCCCTGCTTGAATAACTAAAACAAAGACCATCCGCCAAGCCTTGTCAGCGAATAAGTCTTTGTTTTATGCCACATCTCTTATCTTCCTCTGTTATGTAATAGAGGAGCCAATCACAAATGCCAGTCCTACCGACACACCAAAAGAGATAATACCAACGGCTACGTTGTTCTCTTTTAATTGTTCTTCTACAGAGAATTTGCGGGTAACCCCTTCGAAAATCAGGTAGGCAACCATTTGCAGCACCACACCATAGGCCCCCCAGATCAATGTTTCCCAGATGCTGATACTATGATAGATAGCAAATGAAAGAATCACACAAATCCCTATAATCTTACCTGAAATAGATAGGGCAACGGCATGGTTAGCCTGTTTAATCTCTTCCCAATCCTTATACTGCCTTGTTAACCATTCAAAAATCGCTAATCCAATAATGACAATAACTATTGCTGCAATAAAGTAAATAAATGTTAGAATAAATGGCTCCATACTGACAATCTCCTTTTTTTGTTATTTTCCAGTTCCTGGACCACCACCGCGAAACGAGTTAATGCCGCGTTTCTTCGATGAATTGTCGTTTTGATAACTATTGGTGGTAGAGTAACCACCATAACAATCATTATTTCTGCAATAATTCTGTCTGTTATTCACCCAATTGTAACCAAACAAACTATCTAACATTCGGATAGTAAAATAAGTGGTAAGAAAATTAGGTGAGTAATTGTTTTTGACAAATTGTTCACTAGCTACCTCAATCAATATCGCCTCTGGAAGTTCTTCACTTTCTTTCAGGATCACAAACTGATCCTGATAGATCAAAATTTGTTGACCGTCCTTGAAATCACTTACCTCTGTTGCCGGTTTGACCTCGTCTAACAAAGCCGCTAGCTCTTCTACTTCAAATTGTAAAGTTCCATAAACATTGGCAACAGCTTCTTCTCCTGTTACCGTATCAACAAATGGAAAGTTATTGGAGATTAAGGCAGCAATATCTGCATCTCCCTCTGTATGTAATTGATCGATGATATCCTGTTTGGATTCTCGTACTTCTAATTCTGATTCTAACAGTGATTCTGATTCATCAAACAACGGCGCACCAAAAGAATTACCGGACTGACACCCCGCTAAAAGTATCACGAAGAAAAAGAATAAACCCATCGTTAGTTTTTTATACAAAAACAACTCACCTCCCAGTCTAAAGCCTATATATTTGCATGTTCAAAAAGCTCGATAAAAAGGACCCTTATCGGTTAAGTTCGCAACATTGTGTTGCAACACCGATACTAGCACATCCTTTACGTCGGCAGGCTAAAACCGTGACGTCCTGTACGTCGAAAGTTCAAGGCGGTGCAGTCTTTAGTAACGGACTTGCACAGGATGTGTTGACTTCTGCATTGTCCGCACGATGTGGACGATCTTAGTAGAAGCTCCTCTTCCTTTTAATACGTGAGTAACGGAAAAAGCAAGCCAACGCAGAAATTCACCGTGTCATTTTTATTGGACTTTTTGAACAACCTATATAACAGGTATTATGCAAGTTTATGTTTGCCTAACAAGGAGAAAGAACCTAATCAGGTTTAGGTTCTTTCTCATAAGCTGCTTGTATTACTCTTTGCCTAACTTTCTTTTTAATTCGGCTAATTCATCATCTACACCGTTCTTCTCCAAGACAGCGAACTCATCATCAAGTGTCTTGCTGGCTTGTGATAAATCTTCACTCGTATCTGCCTCTGCTTCATATTGCAGCACTTTTTCCTCCATACGCTCAAACCCACGTTTAGAGTCATCATTTCCAATCGAAGACATCGTACGGTTCATTTTGGTACGTGTTTTCGCAGTTTCCGCTCTTGCTTTCAAGCCGTCTTTCTTCAATTGCATTTGCTGATATTCTTTCTTCATTTCATCAAGTTTCTCACGAAGTTGATCTGCATCTTGTTTCGCACGCTCCCAAGATTCGCGAAGTGTATCGGCTTGATTAGCTTGCTCATTCTTGTCTTGTAAAGCTCTTCTGGCTAGATCGTCATTTCCTGCTTCAATAGCTTGTTCTGCTTGCTGCTGACGTTTTTCTACTAAAGCCTGCGCATCATCTGATTTGCGTTTGAGCATTTTCTCATTCGCGATTTGCTTCGCTACAGCTTGTTCTACCTCACGAATATCTGCTTCCATATCACGCATAAACTGATCCAGCATTTTAACGGGATCTTCGGCACGATCGATCATTGAGTTTAACTCCGAACTTACTACTGTTTTGATTCGTCTGAAAAATTGAAACATATTTCATTCCTCCTAATATTTTTATTTAAAGTGAACCTGCAATAATCTTAATCTCGTATGGCTGGATAGTGTACCCTATGCTAACTTCTACTTCGCTACCCCAATCCTCCACACTGATATTTGAGGTTTCACCTTGGTTACTATACTCTGCATAACGCATTTGCTGTCCGGTAAGCGGACTGCTCCTTCCCTCACCAGTTACTTGAGCCTGACCTTGCTCTTCTAGAAAATAGGCAGTTTGCTTATATTCCAGCTTTGGCGGAATTTGACTTGCCTCAGGAAGCTGGATCTTCTCATAAATCCCGAGCTCCAGCTCATCATCCATTTCCGCAGACAACCAAACTGACTTATTTTCGCCAAGCAGCTGGTAACTGTACCACTTATACTTACCTTCCCTATAAGTGATCTTCCCCACTACCTCATAATCAACAAGATCATATTCGAGAATATCACCAATTTGAATCGATAAGACATCTCGTTTTTTAATTTCTTTGGTTTGGTTGCTTTTTGAAAATAATCTGGACAAGAAACCCAAATGGTGCACCTCATTTCCTTTGTTAATAAGTAATACGAGCATAGATTTGAAAGGTTTCGTTTTTTGAAAAATTTTTTTATTTATTTTTTAGGGGCACGGAAATCAGTACACAGCTAAGCATTGGTTTATCGATTTTGATGAATGACGTCTAATCCCCCTGTCACTTCCACCACTGTACCGGTTACCATATCAGCTGCTTCTTCACAGAAGAACATCACCATTCTGGCAATATCTTCACCTGTTCCTGAACGGCCAATCGGTGTCTCTTTATTTGGCTGTGTTCTGCTGTCTGCAATAGTAGCTTCCTTCATTGCTCCGACAATATCTCCCGGACATACCATATTAGCCGTAATACCATGTTCAGCTTCTTCATAGGCAATTGATTTCGTTAAAGAAGCCAATCCTACCTTAGCAGCCGCAAAGGCAGTACGGTCAATCCAGCCTGCCCCTGTATTTGCACCTTGAAAGCCATAGTTAACAATTCTGCCAAACTGCTGCTTTCGCATAGCAGGAATGGTCAATTTCAATAGGTGAAAAACAGCATCCAAATTCCCTTTGATAATATAATCCCATTCTTGCTCAGTATAATCAACTAATTTCTTTCGTTCAAAAATAAATGGGCCAGCATTATTTATTAAATAATCAATAGTGCCAAAAGCGTTTACCGCCCTGTCTATAGCCGATTTTAACTCATTCTTTTTTGTTACATCTAATTGGATGATGTTTATTGCTGCCTCAGGATAATTTTCTAATAGTTCGTTGGCTTTCTCTTCATCTGAGAAATAAGTAACGGAAACGGCGTGACCTTTCTCAATAAACGCCTCAGTTACTTTTAATCCTAAACCTTTTGTTCCCGCTGTTATAAAGGCATGGCCCATGACTGCTCCTCCTTTAAGCTACTTTTGAATATAACAGGATGAAAAAACCACACTATCCTTCACTTCTTATGTTACATGACTGGTCGATTTTTTTCTATTAATGTGTGGCAAGAAATGTTTCTAAAAAATAAATTGGTGGTATAAATAAATATAGAGATAAAAAATCTCTATACTGTAAACGGATACATGTTATAATAAGTATATATGGTAAAGGGGGGATAAATGATGGCTTTTGAATATGATAGAGTGTTAGTGGCCGTAGACGGTTCGGAAGCTTCTGAGTTGGCCTTTAATAAAGCTGTAGATGTTGTATTAAGAAATAATGCCAAGTTATTTTTGGCTCATGTAATTGATACAAGAACAATTACTACCATTGCTCCAGAGGTATATGATCAAAGTTTGGCTTCACGATCTGAGAATTATGCCAAAACCTTACTAGAAGAATATAAAGAAAAAGCCTATAAACGAGGGGTACAGGATGTCACCACTCATGTTGAAATAGGCTCTCCAAAAATAAAAATACCGAAAGACCTCGCCAAGAAGTTTGAAGCAGACCTTATTATTTGCGGGGCAACCGGGATGAATGCTGTCGAACGTTTTCTGATCGGCAGTGTCTCTGAAAGCATTACCAGATATGCCAAATGTGATGTGCTTGTGATAAGAAGCTAACCATCCCCAGAAAGCAGGACTCACCATAGCTGTTAATATCCGTTATCCCTGTTTAGACTTATTTAGAATCTCTTTAAGTCTGAAAATAGCGGGTGACAAACGATTAACTCAGGATAAAAAAATAAAGAGCTGTCTAACAGCAGCTCTTTATTTTTTTATGTCACAATCAACTCACATAAAGGCGGTTTGTAAGAGGAAAAAAGTTTGTAAGAGGGAAAAAGGTGACAAATGAAGTCAATAATTTTATCCGGAAACAATAAGCGGATGTAAAACAAGCAATAGGAGCAATTAGCTTAATAGCAAATCCCAATGGTGTAGAAGCCTCCTTTTTTATTTATCAATTCAGAAACTAATTTTACTTCGTTTCAAAAGACACCGAAACAGCTATGGAAGAGGACTTGAAGCCACTTAGAAATTTTTCGAGTTATGATCAACCTCCTGATACAGGAGGTTGGCAAAAGAAAATTATTTTTACTGGTACAGAGATAGATCCGCAATTTGGCGGCCATCTGGAAGGGACACTTCGGTCAGCTGAACATGCAGTTTTAGATGAATCCATTCTAAAATACATGTAAATAACACGAAAAGATAGTTATAAGCTGAGGTTCCAAAAAGTCTAACTAACTGGTCGATAATTAATGCTATCAAATCATCTTCTTCCATTTCTCGACGGATTTTTGCTGGTATTCCGAGAAAGCCAAATAATGCACCACCAGCTGTTTGTGGAGAAGCATCATGGATTTCCTGCAGGAGGCCGGCCCAGCTTGTTACAAATCCAGAAAGCCCTAATTCTCTCCAAAATGGTCGATCATACATGACAACTATTTTAGCCTGTCCAGCCATCCAAGTAGGTTTGTTTAAAAGAGCTGTGACAAGATTCGTGGGAAGAGCAGGAGAAAATTCCATATGACGCGCTATAATTCGAGGCGGCAAGGCCAATATCACATTACGTGCAGAAACTTTTGTTCTCGTCCCATCAGCCAAACCTGTTTCCAATCTGACCATGCCACCTTTATCCTGTGTATGGCTCTTACCCGTGTTTTTAGTTTTTAATTCAATTGCCCCAAAAGGAATAGTTTCTGCTATGGCATCAATAAGAGATTGAACACCTCCAGCAAATCGCATTGACATAGCCCCAGCATTTTCAGGAAGTTACATAGCGTTCTGGTGTTTCGTTTTGGGAGCGTTCGATAAGCATCGCCCCTAGTCGTGTACTGGACAAATGATTCCACATTCAATTCATTAATAAGCTTGGCAATAGTCCCGTCATGTTGTGGCCAAAACCATGTTGGACCAAGATCAAAATTGCCACAATTAGGTCTGTTAGGATCAGACATGCTCAGGACTCTGCCGCCAATCCTGTCTCTAACCTCTAAAATTTACATTCTATTGCCTGTTACTCGATCGCATTCTCGTCATAAACCTTCTGGATCAATGAATGGATCAGTTGAGATACCAGCTCTTCCAGATGCTGCTTCTTTTTTTCTGCAGATAGATTACTCATTAGATATAGAGAAAGACACCCGATCAGAAAAACAGCGACAATCGTTCCTATTGCAGTTAGTTTCTCGCTAGTGCCATCTAAATGTTCCTCCATTCCAACGCTGTGCAAGTCTATCATACTCGTCTAATGTGAAAATTTGATAAAAGTGGGAAAGAGAGAGGATTTTTTGATTTAACTTCGTAAAAAACACGTGGTGGAGTTGCATTAATAATGGCTCCTGGAAATCAGCTAGTTCTGTTCTAACCTGTTGCGGCTTCAACACAAAAAGGCCTTTTCCCATGTGAAATTCACATAGAAAAAGGGCCAAACAGTAAGTCTTGCTGCGAGTACATCATCAAACAGGCGCTATTTTAAATCAATAGTTCGTTAATTTAAACGCATAACATCCCTGGCAATCATTACCTCTTCATTAGTTGGGATAATAATTACTTTAACTGGTGAGTGAGGATAGTTAACAAACGCTTCTTTTCCTCGAACATTGTTAAGGGTCTTGTCCCAATAAACGCCCATAAATTCCAAACCTTCTAAGACACGCTCACGAATGTTCACACTGTTCTCGCCCACACCTGCTGTAAAGATAATGGCATCCAGTCCATGCATACGAGCGGCATAAGAACCTAAATACTTGTGGATTCTTTCGGCAAATACTTGTAAAGCTAACTCTGCTCGGTCATCCCCTGCTTCGGCTTTTTCTTGAATATCACGCAAATCGCTGGAGAAACCAGAAAGTGCCAGCATACCGCTTTTCTTATTTAAGACACTCATTACCTCTTGCGCAGATTTACCAGTCTTGTCCATGATATAAGGAATCAAGGCAGGGTCGATATTACCTGATCTTGTCCCCATTGTTACACCAGCTAGCGGTGTAAAGCCCATTGATGTATCAATGGATTTCCCTTTTTCAATTGCGGCAATACTGGCGCCATTTCCCAAATGACAAGAAATAAGACGCAGATTCTCTAAAGGAACCCCCATCAATTCGGAAGCCCGTTGGGAAACATATTTGTGTGAAGTCCCATGAAATCCATATTTACGGATACCATATTTTTTATAGTATTCATAAGGTAAGCTGTATAAGAAGGATTGCTCTGGCATAGTTTGGTGGAACGCTGTATCAAACACAGCAACCTCTGGCACATTTGGAAGGGCCTTGCGGAATGCTCGAATACCTGTTAAATTTGCTGGGTTATGCAATGGAGCTAGTTCAGAAATATCTTCAATCCCTTGAATCACGTCATCTGTTATTAATACAGAATCATTGAATTTCTCACCGCCATGAACCACACGGTGTCCGACACCATCAATTTCATCCAAGCTTTTAATTACTCCTATTTCTGTCAGTTTGCCTAATAATAATTGTACGGCGACTGCATGGTCAGGAATATCAAGTGTTTCTTTTTGTTCATTTTCTCCATATTCTATTGTAAAAACAGAGTTATTGATCCCAATCCTCTCAATAAGCCCTTTTGCTAAAACCTTTTCTTCCGGCATTTCAATCAATTGAAATTTTAATGAAGAACTTCCTGCATTCACAGCTACAATTTTACGCAATATATTCAGTCCTTTCATGATCTTATCCTGCTATTTAAAAACATCTATATATCCATTTAAACACCGTCAGAATAAGTTTGCAACTGGAATATATCGTGGTAACGTTTGCTTGATTAAAATTGTAATATTCTGATTATTTGCTTATTTCCTTTTCGAACCAAGCGTCAATTTTTTCCAGGATGTTTTGTGTTTTACGAACCTCTTTGAAGGATGGAAGCTGAGCCATTAATGTTTGCTTTGGCGGCTTTGTACCTTCTCCTTGTTTCTGTAATACAAGGATACTCTTTGCTTGCTGTTCCGATGAAAACATGGATAATGGCAATTGCAGCAAAGCAAGAATATGGGCATGATCACGCAAAAATTTCTGTAACGGCTCACTTTGATCACTAGTAAATAAGAAATTCGGGATCAAAAAGATTAAATAACCTGTTTCTTTAGTATAAGTCATGCTTTGTTCAATAAACAAATGATGAGCATAAGAATGACCAGTTTCTGCCTGTAACACAAACTGACTGGCTTGTTGATCATTAGGATAATAACCGACTGGCAAATCAGACACCACTGCATCGACAGGTGCTAACAGCAAAGATGTTAAGCTGTCTTGATGAAAGAGTTCCAGCCCTATTCTTTGGACATTGGCGCTTTCCGTAGCAATCTGGATCAAAGTTGGATCAATTTCTGCCCCATATGCTATGGTAGCTGGCTCAATTTGATTAATTACAGCCGTTAGTAAGTTAGCCGCGCCCACTGCAGGGTCAAATAAACGGAACTGTTCTTTCTCTCCTAGCAGTTTTTCTAACAAATAACCAATAAACAGTGCCACAGAATCCGGTGTAGTTACATGTTGCTGCTGTGTCGAACCTTTCATTCCCTTTATAAGTGCCAGTTGAATTACCTTACGGATCGATTCTGCCTCTGCCTGTTGCTGCAGGAATGTTTCTTTCAATTGACGCAATGTTTCTTCTGTCTCAGGATTGGGCAATTCCAATTCTTCTTCTGTTTGAATTGCCCGTAATGCATAAATAATACTATCTAAATAGGTTTCACCCTCTGTTGACTCAATGGTAGTTATTAATTGGTCAAATTGTGAAAAAGTTTTCTCGATATCAAACGACATAGTTTCTCCCCCGCTCCTGTACTAATTGGAATAACTGTTCATATTATGCAGGCTAGTTATTCCCTTTGTCTACTAAGAAGCATTGTTTATCCCTTTTCTTTACGATCTTTTAACAGCTCTACCACCTGCTGAATCAAATCGGGATTTTTCTCTGCTTGTTTCGTGTGATGAATAGTATTATTTCCTTGTAAGGTTAAAAGTTCCACCTTTTCTTTACTGATAAGTAAAAAAGCAGTTGGTGTTACCGAAACACTTCCCCCTCCACCACCGCCAAATGGAATAATCGACTCTTGCTGATTATTTTGACTCTTTGGCAGAAATTCACTTCCTCCTGTCGCAAAACCATATTTAACGTGTGATAATGGAATTAAGGTTTTATCATTGGGCAATTCAATCGGTTTTCCAACCGCTGTATCTACTTCCATAAGTCCTTTTAAATGATCTGTAGTTAATGACATAAATCCTTCTAATGGATGTTGACTTTCATTTTGATTTTGATTATTGTCTCCCATTGGAAAACTCCTTTCGCCATTTATTTAGTTCCTTAATATTTTGCCTCAAACTCAACGATATCATGCATTCTCCTTCTGTTTGAAAAGCAGTCTGTTCAAAATCGGCCGCTACTTTATTGTCTGCTTGGTGCAGTGACCTTAGCCATTCAGTAACAACCTTCAAAAAGACATATAGATAAGCAGTTACAGCTGGGTCAGATGTCGATACCACCGTTTCCGACTGCACTTGTATATGTTTGGCATGCTGCCGGACATATTGGATCATTTGCAAAATCTTTCTGGCATGAATGGTGACATCACTTGGCAAACCATGAAAATCAACCCTTTTTGAATACAAAGGAATACGCATAGTATGACAACTAAGGTGCAAATATTGTTCCTCTTCCTGCCAGCACCAATAGACGTGAATTGACACAGCCAGTGTAAAATAAAGACAAAGTAAAATAATAAAAATGATTAAGAAAATGATTAAGCCAATCACCATGATGTTCACCTCTATCAATTATTATTTACGAAATAGGTAACTTCATTCTTTTATCCGTTAAAAAGAGATGGTTTCGATGGGATAGTCTGTGAAACCATGATAGAATAAGGGGAAGTGGTATTTTAACCAAGGAGGTAAGTTTATGGATAGCCGATCAAACATTTACTTTTTCCACAAAAATAATCAAGAAACATTAGACAAGCTAACACCTCTTGTTGAAGATCTAAAAAAACACGGATTCAATATTGTAGAAAAGGCTGACCAAGCGAACATTGTGATCAGCTTTGGCGGCGACGGGGAATTCCTTCAAGCAGTAAGAAAATCCGGATTCCGCCAAAATTGCGTCTACTTAGGCATAACCCATTCAGACGAATCTGGATTGTATTGTGATTTCGACATTGATAATTATGACCGCATGGTAAATTCAATGATGACAGATAATATTGAGGTCCGAGAATTCCCAATCATTGATGTTACCATTAACGACCAGACCTCTTTTCAATGTCTGAATGATGTCACTATTCGTTCTACCATTATAAAAACGATTGAGATCGATGTATTGATAGATGATCAGTATTTCGAGAGTTTCCGAGGTGATGGTTTAGTCGTTTCAACGCCTACAGGCAGTACAGGGTATAGTAAATCCACCGATGGAGCGGTAATCGATCCTAAAATTCCTTGTTTCCAAGTTAGTGAAGTAGCCTCACTGAACAATAATCGCTATCGTACATTGGGATCTTCTTTTATATTAAATGAAGATCGAAAATTGCGTCTAGAGGTTATTCAGGATGGAAATGATTACCCAATTGTCGGTTTAGATAATGAAGCCCATCCTATCCAGAATATTCATTCTGTTTCCGTTGAATTGAGTGATAAGCGGATTAAAACGGTAAAATTAAAAGATAATTCCTTCTGGGATCGTGTACAACGTACATTCTTATAAACACACAGAAGCATATCATATCATGGTTAAACCTACATGCAAATACCTAGTAACAAGTGAATTGTTAAATCTAAAGGCAATACTCATTTACTGGAGAAGAATAGGGGCTGTTGCAAAATGTAATATTTACATTTTGCAACAGCCCCTTCTTTTGTCGGTTGGAGTGTAACAGGGAATACTTTGCTTACTTGCTGCAACATCTCAGCCTCAAGTTATAAACAGTTAAAGCGAGATTGTTATCAATGGGAGCGTATGAACAGATAAAACCTTGTTTTTTATAGCGTTTAGAAAGTGAGCATTCTATTGTTACGCTCATTTTGCTTCTGACTATTTTTGATACATAACTTCCCCATCAACAATAGTTGCCTTCACTGCTATTTCATGAAAACGATCTGGCTCATGTGAAAATAAATCGTGTTCTAATACTGTGAAATCAGCGGTATAGCCTGATTTGATCATTCCCCGGTTTTCCTCGTGACTAATAACAAAGGCGCTTCCTTTCGTATATAAAGAGATTGCATCAAAGACCGAAAGCTGTTGATCTTTGCCATATATCTGTTGATCAATACGTGAGCGCCTTGTAACAGCCGCTTGAATACCTAACAGCGGATTTACCTCTTCAATGGGAGCATCTGAACCGCCGGCACATGCAATCCCTTGTGTAGTATAGGTTTGCCATGGGTAAGAATTCATTGCCCGTTCTGTTCCAAGGCGCTTGATAACCCATGGGAAATCGGAAACAACAAAAGATGGCTGAATATCCAGTACAACCGCCGTTTCCTTCAAACGTTCAATCAACTGGTTGTCCACCACTTGAGCATGGATAATACGATCTCTTAAGCCATTGGCAAGTGGATATTTAGCGATCAATTTCACAATCTCTTCGACGGCTTGATCACCAATGGCATGAACAGCAACTGGATGCTGATAGCTTCTTGCCTTTTGAAACAACTGCTCCAAATCAGCAGAAGTATGGATTGGAATTCCTACATTATCTGGATCATCTGCATACGGCTCCTTCAGCCACGCCGTTCTCCCACCCAAGGCGCCATCAGAAAAGAACTTCATCGCTCCTAATGTAGTAAACTCACCGCCATCTCCATATCGGTACCCCTTCTGAACCATCTCATCAAATACTTGGTGGTGTACCAATAAATGGGCTCTGAATTTATACTTGGTTGGTAAAATGGCTTGATACGCCTCTAACGTACGTTTAAATCCGCCATAATAAAACAAATCCTCACTGTGTCCTCCAACCAAACCGAGACGTAATAAATCTTCAATCGCTACTTGAATCGTTTGTTTTAGTCTTTTTTCTGATTCTTCAGGCACAGTTTCTTTTACCAATTCTTGTGCCTGATCTAACAAATAGCCTGTAGGGTCACCTTGTTTATCACAGACGATTTTTCCGCCCTGGGGATCTGGGGTTCTTTTCGTAATCCCAGCAAGTTCCAATGCCTTAGAATTCACAATAATAGCATGGCGGCACACACGTGTTAACATCATAGGGTGTTCCGCTGAAATGGCGTCTAACTCGTTTTTATCAATAATTCGGCTCTCTTCCCATTGATTTTCGTTCCAGCCTTCGGCAATCAGCCATTCCCCCGGATCTAGTGTAGTAATTTTCTGTTTAATGGCTTCTAACACAGCTTCAGCCGATAACATCTGAGATAGATCCAGGTGCAGTAATTTCTCACCATGCCCCATAATATGTAAATGACTGTCTACAAAACCAGGATACATCACGGCTCCCTCTAAGTCAAAGACCTCTGTAATCTGTTCTTGGTATGCAGTCTTTAAGCCTGCTTCTGTTCCTGTCTCGACAATATATCCGGCTTCTGTATATACTGCCTCCACTTTTGTATCTGCTGTCTCCATTGTATAGATTGTGCCACCTACAAATAGCGTTCCCATTCTATCACCCAATCTGTCTTCATATTATATTTAAAGATAGCAAAAAGCTCAACAGAATAAAAGTACAAGATATCAAAAGAACAATGATTCAGTAGAAATTTGTCGAAAGATGATGCAGTAGACAAATAAAAAAGGATAGTGCCACGAACACTATCCTGCGTACTATTATTTTGGTTGTCCACCTAATTGTTGTTCAGCCATTTGCACAAGGCGTTTTGTGATTTCTCCACCTACTGAACCATTTGCACGAGAAGTTGTATCAGCACCTAAATTAACACCGAATTCTTGTGCAATTTCATATTTCATTTGATCAAGTGCTTGACTTACACCAGGTACTACTAAGTTATTAGAGTTGTTGTTTGCCATTGTCTTTCACCTCCTCTTGACTACACTACTATCATGCGCGGATTGAGGTGAAAACATACAACTTTTTTATTGGTAGTTATTGGTGACAAATCCATTCCCTAGAACAGATCATCCAACTCTTGCTGCTGCTCATTTTTCGCTTCTATTGTAACGGTCTCTATCAATGGTAATATCGTTTCTAGTTCTTTTTCTACATTTATTTTCACTTCAAATTGTTCTACTTTTTCTAATCTTGGTTTTGTTTTTGGTTGTTTTGGTACAAATACCGTACAGCAATCCTCATAAGGTCGAATCGAAATGTTATACATGTCCACTTGTTCTGAAATAGCGATAATTTCTTTTTTATCCATTGTAACTAAGGGACGGACTACTGGATAATTGGTCACTGCATTAATGGCATGCATACTCTCCATTGTCTGACTGGCGACTTGCCCTAAGCTTTCTCCCGTTACAATCGATAAGATACCGCGCCGTTTTGCCACCGCTTCTGCAATTCGCATCATCATCCGACGCATCACTGTCATCGAATATCCATGAGGGATTTCACGATGAATCGTTTGTTGTAAAACAGTAAATGGCACCAAATGAATACGGATCGGACGCCCATAAAAGGCTAACTTCTCAGCTAAATCTAATACTTTTTCTTTGGCACGCTCACTCGTATAAGGCGGCGAATGGAAATGAATGGCTTCTAACTCTACTCCGCGTTTCATTGCCAAATAACCGGCAACTGGGCTGTCAATCCCACCTGAAAGCAGCAACAAAGACTTACCTGAGGAACCAACCGGCAAACCGCCTGCCCCATCCACTTTTTCTGATGTTAAAAAAGTAGCCTCCTGCCGGATATCAATAGTTATTTCTAAATCTGGCTGATGGACGTCCACCGTGATGCCTTCGGTATTGACTAATAAATGACTACCTAATATTTGATTAAACTGTTGTGAACCAATCGGAAAATCTTTATTGGATCGTTTTGTCGTTACCTTAAATGTCTGTATCTTTTCAGATTCCTTTAATAATTTCAGGGCAGCTTCCTTTATAGCTTCTTCTTCATTGGCTACCTTCAAGGCTACACTCATATTATGAATACCAAAGATGCTTTGACAGCGTTCCATAATAGCCTTCGGATCTTCACCATTTAATACGATATACATTCGGTCTCTCGTCTTATTTAGTTTTATATTGGGAAATGAACGCAATGCCTTGCGCATATTATCAGCTAATTGATTAATAAAATATTTTCGGTTTTGCCCTTTTAAAGTTAGCTCTCCATAACGGATCACAATATGATCATACTGCATCTTTTTCTACCTCATTATCTGTTGTAAATTTGTAATTACTGCGTCTAATTGTTCACAAAAAGTCGCTATATCTGCTGTTGTCGTATCATAAGACATACTTACACGCAGTCCTGCCGCAGAAATTCCCGGTTCTTTGCCGCAAGCAGCTAATACGGCACTCTCATCCGCACTTTTGGAGGAACAGGCCGATTTGGTAGAAATCATAATCCCTTGTTCTTCTAAAGCATGGATGACTACTTCCGGTTTCAGACCGGGCACAGAGAAATTAACGATATGTGGCGCCCGATGCTGATCAGGAGTATTAACAACTACAGCAGGGTTTTCTTTTAAATGACGGAGCAGTTTTTCTTGTCGTTCCATCAACTGATCCCGTCCCTTTTTCTGAGCTTCCTGTATTAGTCTCATCGCCTTTACCAGCGAAACAATCCCTGCCAAATTCTCGGTACCTGAGCGTAAACGCCGTTCCTGACCGCCTCCATTTGCTAAAGCAAACAGCCTAATTCCATTCTTTACATATAAAAGTCCTGTTCCTTTCAATCCATGGATCTTGTGACCGGAAATAGTGCATAAATCAATTTGTGCGTCTTTGATCGATAATGGCTCTTTACCAAAACCTTGTACATAATCCACATGAAAAAATACCTTCGGATACTCACGAAGGATCGCACCAATTTGCTTAATCGGCTGGATCGAGCCGATTTCGTTATTGACATGCATAATGGTTACTAAGATCGTATCTTCTCTTACATTTGCTTTCAACTGATTTATATCTATAATACCTGCCCCATTAACGTCTAGATAACTTACTTCAAATCCCAATCGCTCAAGGCTTTGACAAGCTTCTAATACAGATGGATGTTCTACTTTAGATGTAATAATGTGTCTGCCTCTTGTCTGGTGTTCCAACGCAATTCCCTTGATTGCCATGTTGTTGCCTTCGGTTCCTCCAGAAGTAAAGACAACTTCATGAGGCTCCACATTCAATAAATCGGCAGCCTGTTCTCTAGCCCTTCGCAATAGCCTTTCTGCTTCCATACCTAGTCCATGTATAGATGATGGATTGCCAAAGAATTGACTAGACACCTTCATAAAGCTCTCCAGTACTTCTGGTCTTGGTTGTGTGGTCGCACTATTATCTAAATATATCATTTCATATCCCTCTTTTTATGGTGTCACTTGGTACTAGTATTCATTATTTAGTCCTTCTTTATGATATGCATTCGTTAAGTATAACGAGATAACCCCCTGCTGATGTAGGTCAGATCATTCTTTTCTTACACTGGCATATCTTATCATATTTCTTCCTTTGTGAAAATGGATCAAGCCGAAATACTGCCGATTTCTTTCATTTCTCTTCACAATAGAAAAGATATTCCTGTTCAGACTACAGGAATATCTTTATGTGCAATGAATTCATCCTATTTCGCTATATAACAATGATGATCCAGTTTCTTACATCAAATGAAGTAGCAGGTTCTTCATCTAGGGAAGAATCAACCGAACGAAATCCAGACCTATTTCTCCACTGTATTCCGGCTTTGTTCCATTTCCTTTTGTTTAGTTCGCCAAATGCTGGATATTCTTGTCTAACTCTTCGATTTTTTTCATTGCATTATCGTCTACCTGTTCTAAGGCTTTTACAGCTGTTTCTAAAGCAGCTTCATATTTGTACTGCCGAAATAACTTCTCAGCTTCATTTAACTGCTGGGCTAATTCTTTATGACTACGGCGATAACGGTTGCCATATTGAATCGTTAATTCCACTAATCGTGCTTGGTCTAATAATAAGTTGGTTTGGTCAGTAAAATAATTAACTGATTTTCGGGTATCCTCAATAGCTTGTTGAATTTTATTGATATCTAGTGGGTGTTTATCTAACTGAGTAAGTACAAGATCGGATTTCCCTGCTGCTTCCTCTAAAGCATTGATAATATAGGAAGGAATTCCTGGGATATTACTCTTTTCCAGCTTCTTACTTGTCTTGGTCAACTGTTGCTTTAATGCAGAAATATCTTCCTTGGCTTCAAGTTCATCTTTGCGCAGATCCTTAATCTGTAATTGAAATTCCTCTTGTTCCTGATTAAGTTTCTCAAGATCTTGTGACAATTCTTCCAGTTTTTCCTGGATTTCTATATGTTTGATATCCTCATTGTCCAAGTTTTTGTCCATTTGTTCCATATCATTTTCTGCTTTAGCCAGCTTTTTCTCTACATTACGCATTAACTCCAAATCAGATGACTCGATATAATAACTTTGTTGTAATTCTTTGATTTGATCTGTTGATGCTACAATATGCCGCTTGATCTCTTGCAAAATATCTTGTTGTTTTGGAAGCATGTTTTCGACATTTGCTTTTGCCTTCACTTCTTGTTCTAAAGCTTCAGAAATATCTTGGAGACGTTGAACGACATTGTCTAACACCTCTCTATTTCCATCTGTTTCTGCCTTGTTAAGCTGTGAAACCACTTGCTGTAACTGCTCCTCAAATTCCTTTAATTCGGAATGGAAACCAAATGACTTCACTCGGCAGCCTTCTTCTTCTAACTCTTCTAACTGACGAGCTAATGACTTTATTTGAGCCGGTATTCCCTTCTTCGCCTCACGATACAAATCAGGAAACTCGCTCATTTTCTTTTCAATCGTTTCCACTTCTTCTTTTAAATCTTCCATTACTTGCTGAGCTTCGATGTAGTTACCTTCTGTTGTTAATTGTGCTGCTTTGGAAAGTTCAGCTTCCATTTCCGTTATGGCTTGATCAAAAATCGATTCTGCTAGGCTGAATTGACTTCTATTATGTAAAAGCTGCTTCTTTAATTTCTTTATTTCAGGCTCCAATTCGCTCATCTGGTTACGGACAAACTTTTCAGAACCTAATAAATCTTCCAGCTCATCCAGCATTTCTTCAATTTTCACTTCAATATCCTGTAAAACTCGTTCGACCTGTCTTAAATTTTCCTGTGCCAGACCAATCCGGAACTTGTCGGCTGCCTCCTCGGCATCCAGCATATATTCCTCTAGATTAGGTAATTCTTTTCCAACGATGGTATCCCAGTTATCTCTCCAGGCTTCAAACTTTTCTTGTGTTTCTCCAGATAAGTTTAATTTCTTTACTTTCGCTAACTCTTCCGTTACATTCCGGTTCATTATATCTAACTTCCATGCCTCTAATCGATCCACATTATCATAGACCTTCTTTCGAAAGATCAAACCTACAATAAGTAATACGATAATAATAAGGATCGCACCAATCACAACTTCAACCATTGAAACTCCTCCTTCAAACCCAACCAAAAACACAAAAATATGTCATCTACATCCATTGATATTATTACTAGTTATGATACCATGTTTCAAGACCTTTTGCTAAATTATTTACTATTTTTTTGATTATTTTATCGAAACTTGTATTAGACTGTCCCAAACTAGATATTTGTCAAGCATTTCATTGTGGTGTATGATAAGACAAATTCAGTTGAAATGGGATGGGAGTGAGCAATATGTTTCAAACAGAAAATTATAACGGAACAAAGGAAAAGGACTATCCAATCGTAGTCAAACAATTAGCGGCACTACTAGATGGGGAGACAGATATCATTGCAAATTTATCCAATGCCTCTGCCTTATTAAATCAATTCTTGGATGATGTCAACTGGGTCGGCTTCTATTTGTGGAAAGATGATGAATTAGTCTTGGGTCCTTTTCAGGGACTTCCGGCCTGTGTACGAATTAAAAGCGGAAAAGGGGTGTGCGGGACTGCCGTTTCAGAGCAACAAACACAACTTGTCGCAGATGTACATCAATTCCCTGGCCATATCGCTTGTGATGCTGCCAGTCAATCCGAGATTGTCGTACCTATTATAAAAGATGGGGAGATTTTTGGGGTATTAGACATCGACAGTCCAAGCAAAAACCGCTTTGATGAAGTCGACCAAAAATATCTGGAGCAATTTGTAAAAACACTAGAAAAATTTATTTAAGTGCAGGCAAACATTCCTTGCTGAAAAAAGCTTGGAATGTTTTTTCATGAATTTGCAGCAATTGGTTGACTTTCCTCGTTCCACATCATATAATGAACTTTGTGTAAAAAAGGTAGCCTATGTGAACCGCCGGCTTGCTAGTTTGTTCCTTAACACTATAGTTAAGGTGCATCGTGTAACTCTCTGCTACTAGGGCGAGGATGCATGAAAACAAAATGGGAGCTTGGAATAGGAACACACTGTCTTATTTATGCAAATTCATATATAAAGGAGAAGATGCACTATGGCTCGCTATACAGGTTCTGTATGGAAAAAGTCTCGTCGTCTTGGTATCTCATTAACAGGTACTGGTAAGGAGTTAGACAAACGCCCTTACGCACCAGGTCAACATGGACCTAATCAACGTCGTAAACTATCTGAATATGGTTTACAGTTACAAGAAAAGCAAAAACTTCGTTTCATGTACGGAGTAACGGAACGTCAATTCCGTAACTTATTTGACAAAGCTAGCAAAATCAAAGGTATCCATGGTGAGAACTTCATGATTCTTCTTGAGTCTCGTCTTGATAACCTTGTTTACCGTTTAGGCCTTGCTAGAACTCGCCGTCAAGCACGTCAATTAGTAAATCACGGTCACATTACAGTAGACGGAAGTCGTGTTGACATTCCTTCTTACCAAGTAAAGCCCGGTCAAGTAATTGGTGTACGTGAAAAATCACAAAAATTAGACATCATCGCTGATGCAGTGGAAGCTAATACTTTCACACCAGAATATGTATCATTTGATGGTGACAAATTAGAAGGTACTTTCGTTCGCTTACCAGAGCGTTCTGAATTACCAGCTGAGATCAACGAAGCACTTATTGTTGAGTTCTACTCTCGTTAATCGAGATGAACGAACTGAAAAAGCCTTAGAAACATATCAATGTTTCAAGGCTTTTTTTTACGTATTTTAGCAATATAATAAAGAAGAATGGAACCTATTTTTGGCTTAACCATACAGCGTGAGCAGGACGTAACTGTTAACGAGTAATACTAACCATTTTGGATTTGCTTAATATTTGGATTCTGAAACTAGAGCACTATATCAAGAAAAATAGACGAAAACGGAAAAAGCGAACAAAATCAATTGATAAAGGTGAAAACAATCAAATTTTGTTCGCTTTTCCATGTATCTTTTTTTTACACTAAAGACAAGATCATGTTTAACACTAGAAATAATAAAATTAATGTTGGTATTCGAACCAGTTATGTAAACGATATTGCTTACTCCCGTAGCACCAAGTTCGGCTGTGATACCTCTGCCAGCGCCTCGAGTTCTACCAACACCCTTAGCTACTTTCCCTGCTAGAGTTTTATAATTTGCTATCTTCCCTCCTTTAATCATTAACCTTTTTAAAATTTAAATAATGGTCTCTTGTAGTCTTATCAAACTTTTCTATAGCATATCTTAAGGTGATTCTAGGCATAGTGCTAGCGTGTTTATTCAAGAAAGATTTCAGCTGATCCTCATCTTTTTTACCAGCTTCACGAATCAAACCTCCAACAGCCTTGTTAATCAACTCCTCAGGATCATTTACCAGTATTTCAGCGATGGCAAAAGTGTCCTCTGTATTACCAGCCTTGATAAAACTCAGTGTACATACTATAGCTGTCCTTCTTTCCCAAATATTAGGTGATTTCGCCATTTCATATAGCTGATCTTTCGATTTATCAAGCAAATACGAGCCTATAACAGAAGGAGCAGCACGATCGACGAAATCCCAATTGTTGATTCGGTCATGTCTTCGTATATACAGTTCGTACAATGCTTGTTTATGATCATCAGTTTGTTTTTTGGCCTTAGCTTGAAAATCCATAATGCTTACTGCTCCCATTCTCACCTCATAATAATTACTTTCTAGAAGCCGTTCAATTTCTGTCAAAGGCATATCTATAAATTTTTTTGCAGTTTGGAAGACTGTACGCATTTTCAGACCTAAACATTCTGTATTTTCATCCGAATCTTTAAAAAACTTTTTCATTTTTTCTATTTCTGCTTCATTTTGATGCTGCTTCAATTCCTGAATAAAACCATCAGCGGTATGATTTGTCATTTGGTTAACCTCTTTTCATCTAATAATAAAGTTTTAAGCCCCAGTAAAAGGTTGACTACTTACTTTCCATTTTTGCTTGATTCCCTCAGGCTGTTTGTTTTTTTGCAAGAATACGCCAATAAAAAAGAGGCGAAATGTTATAAAAACGTCCCTCTGACGTGCTGCCTGCCATCCTACGTTGACTCTGTATAAAGGGCATTCTAGTCTTTAAATAACTTTTAAATCACCTCACAATCAAAATTTCGTATCCATTCATAATTATTATAACAGTAGTTTGAGGGTAAAATTTCTTTTATATTGCTAAATCACAGATCAAATAAAACATTTTCGATCTCTTTAACTGAACTGTAAAACAGTGATAGAAAAATATTAAAATGATTCCGTTGCAGCTTTGTAAAACACCTTGCAAACTTGGATCTTCGCAGAAAAATACAAGCATTCATTTTTGAAAAAGACTGATTTTCTTTCACTTAAGCTCTTCCATTAAAGTATCATTGACTTAAGCCTCTAAATATTTTTTTCAGTTTACCTGTAAAATCCAAATACTTGTACGTGACATTGGCACTATCTACGGAAGCATATTCTGTAATTCAGAAAAGTTAAGTATGCTCAGTGTAACAGAGATGATCAACAATATGAACGCTGGTATGGATATACTGTACGAATCTTTTACTCTGATATGTACGATGACTCCAATCAACATAGTAATTGCAAACCATAGTCCTGCGATGACCACAACCCACGGTAACCAAAAACCAATAATCAATCCCACAACACCAACTACCTCTACCCAACCGGTTACTACCCGAAACCACTGAGGAAGTTTTAGATGCTTAAAAATGGTAACCTGTTGTTCATGCCCCAATATTTTTTGTATGCCAACACTTACAAATATAGCAATCAGTATAAACTGCAGAACAAAAGAAATAACCAAAATCATCCCTCCATACATTTAATTTTTGAATCTTATTTAGTAATATTAGCAAATTATATCTCTCCGGTTTTTTCCGCTGTAACAATAGAAAGAAAGATACTAAGACTTCCTAACAGACACAGCACCACAAGAACTAGGTTAAAATTAAGGTTTAACATTGATGAGAGGTATGATGATTGCATCGTAACAATAGCAACAATTACAGTTGGAACTGTCGCTCTTTTCCAAACTCCCAAATAAAAGAGCGGAATAAAACTAATCAAGGTAATCATCAATGAGCGAAAAATCATCTGACTAAAAAAAGTGATGATATCTGAAAATGTCGGATCACCGTTTATAATTGAATGGACTTGATCATAAAAATAAGTGACAATGCCTGTTAATAAATAAGAGGCCATAGTAAGGAGAAATACAAACATCGCAATAAAAAGTATTTTCGCTGCAAACAGTTTTTTTCGGCTGAACGGATAACTAAAGGATAAAGAAATCGTTTTATTTTTATATTCATCAATAAAAACTTGGTTGATTAAAGAGGCTCCAAATAAGATAAATCCCATTTGAATGAAGAAATTCAGCTCAATAACTGCAGCATAACTCTGACCAAAATCATAGTTAAGGACCTCTATAAAGAAAATGGGTAAAAACATTATTATAAGTGGATAGACTATCACTTCCCCTATCACCGATTTTTGTTTTAGCTTTTTCCACTCTAATCGCATTAATTTAATCATCGCCATTACCTCCATTTATTTGTTGGTAAAAATAATCTTCCAATGAATTGGAATGTTTCTTTATTTCTTCAATTTCAATATCATGAAGAATAAGTGTTTTTGAAATTTCGTTTGGAGTAAAGGCCGTATCATAAATGCGAATTTTACGATCCTGAATGATCTTCATATTCGAAAGGTTGAGGTCGTTTTCAAGTAAATAAACAGCCTGCTTAACATCTGTCACCACAAGCTCGATATAATCAGAACGTTCATTTCGAATATCTGCCAAAGTGATCTCATTTAATAATTTTCCATGATGAATCACACCAACTCTGTCAACAATTTGCTCTAATTCTCCTAATATGTGACTTGAAATAACAAAAGTCATCCCATATTCCTTATTAAGCATTCCAATTAAATGACGCATATCTTTAATCCCAATTGGATCTAGGCCATTTGTCGGTTCGTCTAAAACGATTAGTTCAGGTTTTGTGATAATCGCTCTCGCAATCCCAAGCCGCTGCTTCATTCCAAGCGAAAAATCTTTTACAGTTTTTTCTTCAATTCCTTTTAAATTTACCAGTTGTAACGCTTGTTTCATCTCATGTTCGTCAAAAAACCCTAAATACTCACAATGCAGCTTTAAGTTTTCAAATGCAGTTAAATGTTCAAAAAAGACCGGATATTCAATAATACTGCCCACTCTTGCCAATACGGATTTTGTTTGTTCCGCCAATCTCTTATTCAAAATTAAAATTTCTCCCTTAGTAGGTCTTGTTATACCCGTAAGCATCTTCAAAATGGTTGTTTTACCTGCCCCATTTGAACCGAGTAATCCATAAATTTCACCTTTTTTAATATGAATGCTTATATCGGATATAAGTTCTTTCTCTTTAATTTTTTTCGTTAAACGATTCATTTGAACGATATATTCCATGATTTAGCCCCTCCTTAACTATATCTTATTGTAATAATTGAAATTAATTTTTTTCTTTCTCATTCCTTACAAATTTCTTAAGTTTGCGTTAACTACAAAAAAGAGGCTGTTCCTGATGAACACCTCTTTGGAAGTCTCTAATACGTTATTCTCTTAAAAATACATGTAAACACTGTTTTTTTATACGGTTGGCTGATTAGTTTAATCTTACCATTCATTGCTTCAGTTAAACGTTTAGTAATACTTAAGCCAAGGCCGCTCCCTTGAAATTCTGGATTTCTTGCATCATCCATCGTATACAATCTTTCGAATACACGATCTTGATGTGGTTCTGCAATCCCTTTACCTTCATCCCAAATATCAATAGCAATATTCTCACCTACTTCTCGAATCGTTAAGCCAATTACACCACCGTCACTTCCATAATGAATCGCATTTGAAATTAAATTGCTCAAAATACGATTCAACGAGTTCTCATTACCTAGAATAAAATAATCCTGTTCTGGAATGTCTACCTCTACACGGAGACCTTTTTCTTGTAACAAGTGATAAAACTCCAATACATTCTTCCGGCAAATTTCGTTGACTGATAATCGACTGATTGGAAAATCATCGTCACCTGACTCTAGCTTAGCAAGGTCAAAAAATTTGTTCATCAATCCGATGACATTTAGTATTTTTTCATGAAGGCGCGTCATTATCTCATATCGCTCTTCTTCCGAAATTGTCTTATCCTTGTTTAACTTCTCTATGTACACAAGAATAACGGTTAGTGGTGTTTTTAAATCATGCGACATATTGGAGAGCATTTTTTTCATACTTGCTTTTGTTCTGACGTTATCAGCAACCACCTTTTGGTTATGACTTAAAAGACGATTCACTTGAATAAGCATTTGCTGAATAGATGGCCGATTCGTTTGCATTAACACTTTATTAGCTGATTCCTGTTCGATAATATTAGATAATTTATCATGCATCTCGTTGAGTTCACGTTTTAATTTTTGCATGGACATATATTTCCATCCGATGACGAGTAGCAAAAAAATAATTATTACTATTAGAAAAAAACTCATACCTTACTCCCCTAATTTATAGCCAATCCCCCAAATTGTCCGTATATATTGCGGATTTGATGGATCTTTTTCAATCTTTTCTCGCAACCTTCGAATATGAACATTAATGGCATTCTCATTATCAAAGTAATCCTCTTCCCATATTAATTGATATATTTGCTCTTTCGTAAAAACTCTGCTATGATTCTGCATAAAAAGCTTTAAAATATGGAATTCCTTTGACGTGAGTCGGATACTTTTCTCGTTTAATTTTGCTGAAAACGTATCCAAGTCAAGCGTCAGTGCTTTAAATTGAATGATATGTGAAGAAGATTCCCTTGCTTCAGGAAGATACTGCGTAGCCCTGCGAATAGCAGCATGAATCCTTGCCGTTAATTCAACAATGGAAAATGGTTTGCTGATATAATCATCCGCACCTAAACCAAGACCTAACGTTTTATCAACATCACTTTCTTTGGCTGAAATAATCAGTACTGGAACAAAGCTTCTCTCTCTCATTCTCTTTAACAACTCTATTCCATTCAGCCTTGGGAGCATTAAATCGAGTAATACAAGGTCAACTGGCGTATTTTCAAAGAGTGTAAGTGCCTCTTCACCGTCAAAAGCTGTCAGCACTGTAAAATTTTCCTGTTCTAAGTGCCCTTTAACCACTTCACTTATTTCCATGTCATCTTCTACAATCAATATCTTCCTTTGCATAATCAAACATCCATTCTTTTATGATTAAAACTACACGATACTTTAGCGAAAAGTACAAGGAGACACGCTTCTTACTATAAGCAATTAAATCATTCTATCCTAAAAAGTTTGGTTATTCTGTATGTTCTCTTCTCTAATAATTGGTCTGATTGCATAATATACTTTCTCTAGAAAAACGTCCTTTTAGATTATCATATCTAAAGAGATTAAACTTCGCAACTTTATTTTCAGCTTATAGGAGTTGCATGTGAATGAATACCTAGATAATGTAGAATAGAGATATAGATACGTTTGGCTGTAAAAATCAAAAAAGTTAATGAATTCACAAAAATTATGGGAGGAGTTTCATGATTGAATATGAAAAGATACATTTAGATGCCGGAAATCGAAGAGACAAAGAAAAAGTTTTAGAAATACTGCATCCAGATTTTTATGAATTTGGACAATCTGGTACAATTATTACTAGGCAAGATCTCGAACAGACAGAACTATCTCCTGATAACTTTTCCATCAGAAATTATCAGGTGCATCGGTTATCGGCCGATTCTAAATTATGTACTTATCAATTAGAAAACACTAGTACCAACAACCTGTCCAACAGAAGTTCTCTTTGGGTATTACATCAGAATCAATGGAAATTACTTTTCCATCAAGGTACGAGGGCTGAACAGCCAGCAGATATGCCTTGATTAACAAAGTTTTTTTCGACTAAACGCCATAAAACTAAACCGTTGAACAAAGGAGGATTTTAAGATGAATCAATACTACAGTGAGCGTGCTAAAGAATATGAGAATGTCTACTATCGTGAAGATCCTATTCGACAGCAGGAACAATCAGCCATCCAGACAAAAATGAAACAATTATTTAACAGCAAAGATACCTTAGAGATTGCTTGTGGTACTGGCTATTGGTCACAATTTGTGTATCAGGAGGTTCAACATCTGACAGCGATGGATGCCTCATTGGAAGTACTTGACATGGCAAAAGCAAAAAATCTGCCTGCAAATAAAGTTACCTTCCTTCAAGGGGACGCCTTTCAGCTCGATACAATTCCCGGTCAATTTGAGGCCGCCTATGCTAATTTTTGGTTTTCACATATCCCAAAGGACCGAATCGATGACTTTCTGCAGCAGTTTCATTTAAAATTACAAATCGGTTCTCCAGTCTTTATGGCTGATAATATATTTATTCCTTCTATCGGCGGTACACTAATGGAGAAGGAAGATGATGAAAATACCTATAAACGCAGAACCCTGCAAGATGGCAGTGAATATGAAGTCATTAAAAATTATTATAATGCAGACGAATTGCATGACCTTTTCGAGCGTTATGCCTATGATATAGATATTCATTTCGGGCAGTGTTTTTGGTGGATTAGTTATAAAGTAAAATCGCACTAAAAAGAAGCCGCATTCTCTATGATAAAATGCGGGCATTTCTTACATATTCTTTTGAACACACACTAATAATCGCTACCTCAAATCCTCTTTCCTTTTATAACGGACAGCTATAATAGAAAATACAAATAGGAAAATAATTGCTACACTAACTACATGAACGACATCATTGATCTGATCAAAATCTTTTATATCGACAATCGTGTTTACTAATAAGTAGGCAGACAAATTGGTATCACTAACAAGCGATTCTAGTGCACCAGCAACCATACCAAAAACATTCAACGACAGAATAATTCCAATTACTATACTGGGAATGGCCTGTTTGATCATCATAACAGCGCATAACACCACAATGGCAAAGGCCCAATGAAGTAAGAACTGGCCAATTAACAGTTTCACAAAGTATCCTGAATCGCCAATAGCTGCCTGCTGGAAAAATAACGATCTGCCGATCAGGTCCGCAATCAACATAACGATGAACATAAATAATGTGAATATGCCTAGAATGAGGATTTTTGAAAGAACAGAATTTCTTCGTGCGTTATTCATGGAAATATAATTTTTATAAAAACCAGAGTTATATTCACTCATGTAAAAATATACACTGAATACTGCAATATACATCAATATCCATGAGGGCGTTTGGGCCAGCATCATTTGGATGAATTCGCTCTCATTCATACGTCTGATTAGTATTTCTCCTGCTTCCACAGGTTGTTCATACTGTTTCAGCATAAATATGCCAAACATTTGAAAGGCGATAAATACAAGTAAAAATACATACATGATTTTATTCGTTAAAAAACGGGTAAGGTCCATCTTGAGCAGATTAATCATCGGCGCCACCACTGCTTCCTGTCCGTTCTAAAAAATATTGTTCCAAACTCTGTTTATGCTTTGCAATAGAGTGAACAAATATTTTATTTTCAGCCAATGATTGTATTATTTGCTGAGTCTCAATATCTGTCTCATACACATAGATAGTATGATCATCAATCACCTTATATCTCTGAATTCCCAGATGATTTTCTAAAATAAGCACTGTCATTTTCGGATCATCTACTTCTAATTCAATCCGGTCTTCACATTGAAGCAGCAGTTCTTCTTTAGAAATTATTTCGATAATTTTGCCATGATGAAGAATAGCATATGTTGTCGCTACCTTTGATAACTCTTCTAGAATATGACTGGAAATAATAAGGGTGATTCCTGTTTTATTCAATTCCAATATTAACTGCCTAATCTCAGAAATACCTTGTGGGTCCAAACCATTGATTGGTTCATCCAAAATTAAAACATCTGGACTGCCGATTAATGCCATGGCAATCCCAAGCCGTTGTTTCATTCCCATGGAGTAGTTTTTGACCTTGGTTTTATTTGATTTATCCAATCCAACAAGCTCTAACAGCTGCTCAATATGTTTTTTGCGATTCTTGATCCCATAGGAAATAGCTATCAAATCAAGGTTCTTATAGGCAGAATAATGCGGAAATATTCCTGCCTCCTCAATAAGCAGACCCATCCGCTCAAAATAAGGATGATTTTCTCTCATTGTATGATCAAATAAATGAATTTCCCCTGACGAGGGATAGATGAGCCCTCCAATCATCTTTAATAAGGTGGATTTTCCTGCCCCATTGGGACCGATCAGACCGAATATGTCACCTTTGCGAATGTTGAAATTCACATTATTCACTGCCACGTTTGATTTAAATTGTTTGGACAGCTGTTTCACTTCAATAATTGCATTAGACATCTTGACTAACCTCCCCTCTACAATACGTGTTCAAAAAGGACGGTAAAAAAGACCATCATCGGTTAAGTTCGCAACATTATGTTGCAACACCGATACTAGCACATCCTGTACGTCGAAAGTTCAAGGCGGCGCAGCTTTGAGCAGATGGTCTTGCACGCAGAAAAAGTGACCTTCTTTTTCAAGGAAACGGTCTTGCACGCCGGAAAAGTGACCTTCTTTTCCAAGGAACGTATGCTTTTAATACGTGAGTAGCGGACTTGCACAGGATGTGTTGACTTCTGCGTTACCCACACGATGTGGGTGCTCTTAGTAGAAGTTCCACTATTGCCAACGCAGAAATTCGATGCGTCATTTTTATTGGACTTTTTGAACATCCTCTTACAATAAGGTTAAGAAAAACAAACTAATATAACGTCAAGAAAAGGTTAAGAAAGTTCAAAGAAATCATTACTTGCTCAGCCTAAAACCAATTCCCCACACGGTATCAATATAGTTTTCTTTGTCATATTGTCTAATTTTATGGCGAATATTACTGATGTGAACCGTGATCGTCTTATCTTCTCCCATGTATATCTCATCCCAGGCCAGTTCATATAAATCCTGTTTGGTAAACACACGCGTTGGATTTTTTACCAACAGCTCTATTATTTTGTATTCTTGTCTGGTAAGATTCAGCACCGTCTGATGGATCATAACGCTCCGGGTCTCACTGTCGAAAACCAAATTTTTATGCCGATAGGAAGCATGAAGTTCACTTTTGGCGTTTCTTTTTATGTGTACGTTCACTCTAGCCAGCAATTCCTCCACCTCAAACGGTTTGGTGACATAATCGTCCGCCCCCAAATCAAATAAGTGTAATTTATGATCCAGCTTCTCCTTGGCAGACAATACAATAACTGGTGTATCATACATTAATTTCGTTCTTAATTCATCCATAAAAGCCTCTCCTGATAAACCCGGAAGCATTAGATCTAAGATAATAAGGTCATATAGTTGACGATGAACATGCATTTTCCCCTCACTGCCGGAAAAGGCTTGTGTGCATAAGAAATTCTCTTTTTGAAGTACATCATAGATAATGTTGTTAATATGCTCATCATCCTCGATAATTAGAACGTGAGGCTGGTTCATCTCCATTTCCCCCTTCCGTTTTGGTAAAGACGACACTAAGACAAAATTGGTTATTCATTAATTCTGCATAAACAGAACCATTCATTTTCTCTATCAAGGATTTTACAATCGACAGACCTAATCCAGAGGAAGGCTTGCTGCGTGATGGGTCATCTTTGTAGAAACGGGTAAATATCTGATTGAAGTTGATTAGCTCGTTCTGTTTGAGCAAATTGCTAAAGTGTAATACCACTTCTTGCTGCTTTTCTTCATAACGAATCGTTAACCCACCCTCACCATGCAAAAAATAATTTCTCAAAATATTCTCATACACTCTTTCTAACGCACTTTCATTCCCTATTATATAAACTGGAGATTCCGGGAGATCGAGGTGAGGCTCTGTGCCATTTTTGGCAAACTCATCGATAAAAAAGAACAGACGTCTTTTCAACATATTTATCAAATCCATCGATTTCAGCTTCAGCTGATAATCCATATGTTGCAATTTGGTATACAGAAATAACTCATCCACCAGTGTGATAATCTGTTTTATTCTAGTCTGAGCCATGGTGACATAGTGTGTTGTTTCTTTTATATTTTCGGAGCGCTTAGCCAGTTGTAAATAACCGTCAAGTGATGTAAGAGGGGTGCGTATATCATGTGACAGACTTACAATTGTTTCATTTATTTCTTCATTTTTCCTAATGAACGCTTGATTCTGTTCTCTCTGATTACGAAGCAGTGTGTTGCAAACATCAATTAATTGATAAATCTCCTTTGGTTTGATTTGTGTTTGAATAAATTTGAAAGAATGATGCTTGGAAATAAAAGATAGTTGCTCCCCTATATCCTTCACCTGGCTTTTATAATACATGAAGTAAATAGTTTGAAGCATAAATATAACCGATACCAGTATTAAAGCGATAAGCATTTTTTTCACTTCCCTTCCCTATTACTTCAACGGCTGTAAAAGACTGTAAGGAATACTGTGTTGGTTTAACGCCGTACCTGATTTTGATACAAGAAACCAATGGTAAACGGATCTGCTAGATTTCACGAATTTGGAGGTCCATTTTTTCATTGTCTTTTCTAGGCATGAAAGACCAGTGGTTATGCATATATCTTATCATTTACTTGCTTCCTTTTATATGGCCCAATGTGATGGAATATTTTTAGGAATCTACTTACTATACTTCTCTACAAACCAGACAGGCTTCTTCATCGTAAAATTTTGATGATCTTCCATAACCAGTTCCAGACGTTCCAGCATACTATCCAATTGCTGCGGGGCCATTTGAACTGACCATACGATAGAAGAAATAATCGTCATCGCTACATACAAGGCATACACATCCCAAAAGTTTTCAGGAATTTCTTTATTAAAATACCCCCTGATTTGCCCGATGGAAAATGGAATACTGATATCTCTTGCAAACAAGGCAACCTTAACAAAATCATGCCATGGATCGCCCCAATCAAAACCGTTAAAGTCTACTGCACCATGATACCTGTTTTGATATACGATAATATTTTCGAGATGAAAATCATCATGCTGAAAACGATTTGGGCGATTATTCACTAAGTGCTGATGCTTTTCAATAAATTGAATTACTTTCTCATCGTTATTCAAATGAAGCGCCCCTGCAAGATATTGCTGCAAATATCTCTTGTGCTTAGCCAAACAACGCCTATCCCAGGGTTCCATATCAGCTGGGGCTTCCAATTGATGCATACGCCATAAGTCCTGACCAGCTTGATAACCAATTTGATACTGCTCCTCTTTGGTCAACAGGGGCAGAATACGCTTAGCATCCTTGCCGGGGATAAAATGAACAATGCTATAGCTTTGTATCTCCGCTCTACTGATCACCCCTGTCTCTACCGGCTTTGGTGCATGGACACCATAACGAATCAGCTGCTGGAGTAACTGCAATTCTTCTTCTCTCCGTGATAAGTCCGTAAAATCGCCAACTCTTACTAGGTAAGATTGTCCTGATTGTTTTTTAGCGATATACTTTTTATCTTTTGAAAAACCTTTCTCGATCCGTTCTAATTGGGTTATATCTTCTAAGAAACCTATTTCAGTTTGCAGCCACTTCATCTTCATCTTAACCTCCCCACCTGTACATTCTGTTATAAACATATTTCCCCTTATTTTAAAATAACTTTGTAATTTTTTCACTCGTTATCATAAGAAAAATCAAGATAAGCATTTGATTCTTTACCCTTAAAGCTAAGATAGATATGTCCGTTACGAGAAGCCGCAACGATTGCCTTGCTCTATATATCGTCTACCTAGGTTATTTCTGAAATAGCTAATAATGACTGGTGTTGGATATATTTTCTTACCTTTTTAAAAAAGAAAAGTCTGACCAAATAGGCTGAGCTTTTCCATCGTTGGAAACACCGAGATGAGCCCTGTTTTTCAAGTTTATATACAAGCTATCGTTTTCATGTTAAAATCAATTCATTATTTTAGATGGGAGGATTCCGTTATGAGATTCCTTGATTTTACTAAGATAACAGGAGAAGAAATAGATCTTATCCTTCACAAAACAGTACCTGGTAATGTAGAAATGGACTGGGTCCCTACTTATCATTTTGACATTACCTTGCACAATCAAACAGAACGAATTGGCGAGATTGATATCCGCATCGGTTATAATCAACAACTGTATTATGGTGGTCAAATTGGCTATCAAGTAGATGAGGCCTACAGAGGCCATCATTATGCCGCTAAAGCCGTGAGATTAATTCAACAGGTTGCCGAGGCTCATCAAATGGAAGAACTTATTATTACTTGTAACCCAGATAACTTTGCTTCCAGAAAAACTTGTGAATACGCGGGAGCTGAATTAAAAGAGATTGTCGATCTGCCTCCTGATAACGATATGTATCAACGCGGCGAAAAGCAGAAATGCATTTATAAGATCAGCCTTTTATAAATGAACCTTCCTCTCTCCCAAACCGTTAGTCTGCTTGACTGTAAATGCGAATTAGTACGTTATCTAGCTATTTTGTACGCTATGCCAGATTGCAGCCATGCAGATGAAGAATCGAGTGACATTCCACTTCTAAATCAAGAAAATGGAGCCTGTTTCATCATAAACTTGATTAATTGCAACTTGTAAAAAAATACAATTGTGGTAGGAGTATTAGGATTACGTAAAAACTTGAAAATGAATTTGACATTGTACGCTACAGTGCAAAAAACACCTACACGATGGTATAGGTGTTTTCTCTGTCTTATCGGTTAACTTTGTTTCTGTACTCTTTTCACCACTTGAAATAAACCGGCCTCTTTGGCTGCCTGGAAAGCACTAACTACAAACGGACCAAAGATTAGCCCTAATACGCCAAAAAAGACAAAACCGAAATACATGGATAATACAGTAGGGAGTGCTGCCAAGCCCATCTGATCCCCAAGCACCTTTGGTTCTGTAATTCGTCGAATAACCAGCAATCCAATGGTAAGGATAATCAATTGAACACCAGTAGCCATTTCTCCGATTAACATCATAATCAAAGCCCATGGTACAAGCACTAACGCAGGACCAACATATAACGGAATAATATCAACGACCCAGATAATAATCGTCATAATTAAGGCGACCCGCGGAGAAATAAACAATAAGCTGACATAGGTAAGCACAAAGATCATAATACTTAACACAAACTGTGCTTTCCAATATCCCCAGAAGACTACTCGTAAGCGCTGGAAGAAATCTTTCAGCTTTTCCGACACTTCATCACTGAAGAGCTTATAAAATGATTGGAAAAGACGAGGTAAATCCAGACTAATGAGGAAATATGTAATCAGATAAACTAAGATCACAAAAATTAAGTTCGGAATCGATTGTACCCACGATCCGAGTAAAGTTACTAGCCCTTCCACAACGTCATACAGTGTATTCAGCAAACGCTCAGATTGCCGCTCTAATTCAGAGATAATCGCATTTCTTTGTGGAAGATCTGCAATCATATCGTTAAAATTAGCAATAATCTCATTAATGAATAATTGAATCTCTGTCCCATAACGCGGCAGCTGGAAACTAAAGTCAATAATTCGATTAATAATACTAGTTAAAGTTATGTACACGAGCAAACTGCTTACGACCACAAAAGTAGTAAATACGATGGTAACGGACCAAATACGCTTCTTCGTTTTTAAGTAGCGCTGTAACAATTTCACCAATGGCTCAAATATTACTGCCGTTAAAAACGCGAGCAAAATTGGTGAAAAGGCTGAAAAATAGAAATAGACAAATACACCTATTGCTACTACTAATAAACCGATAAATATTTTTTTTAGTATACGTTGATTAAACAATAGCGCTCCTCCTGAATGATCTTGTTTTTTGACTCCTAATTCTATACTAATGATAAATGCTATTATTGTAAATAATAATGCGGACAAAATCATCCATACAGAGACAAAAAAAGAAAAGCATGGATAAATTCATTTATTTCCTGTTTCCAACCAATATATTCTTCTTCTTACCCAAAAGAGTACCCGTCATAAAATGACAAGTACTCTTTTGGGTTATTTTTGTTCATCTTCTGCCCCCCACCAAGACACGTTCTTAAGGTTTTTGACATTTTTATAATGAAAGACAGGGTCTTTCCCCGCCTTTTTTTGTTTGACATAATCTTGTAAGACATCCATGGCAACCTTACTTAATAACAGAATTGCTGTTAAGTTGACCACAGCCATCATTGCCATAAAGGTATCGGCCATATCCCAAACTATTTGGATAGAAGCCAAGGAACCAAACAGAACCATAGCAAGGACAAATACTCGATATGCTTGTAACCACAGCTTGTTTGCGGATAAGTAGCTGATATTGGTCTCTCCATAATAGTAGTTGCCTATTACAGAACTAAATGCAAATAAGAACAAGGTAATTGCTAAAAAGATACTGCCCCATTCTCCTACATGTGCACTCAGGGCAATTTGGGTTAACTGAATACCATCTTCAGAAGCGGTTGCAAAATTATCATATAGAATAACGATAAAGGCAGTAATACTACAGATAACCAGTGTATCGAAGAATACAGCGAGTGACTGCACTAAGCCTTGCTTGGCAGGATGACTTACACCTGCTGTTGCCGCAGCATTTGGTGCACTACCCATACCTGCTTCATTAGAGAACAACCCACGGCGAATCCCATGCATCATAGCAGCTCCCATGCCACCACCGAAGAATTCCTCGATACCAAATGCATTTCGAATAATCGTCATAAATACATGGGGTACTTCTGTTATGTTTATGATGACGACATACAATCCCACTAATATATAAATAATCGCCATGATTGGGACAATAATTCCTGCAATGGTAGCAATTCGCTGAATTCCTCCGAAAATAATCAACCCTGTCAGTACGACTAAACCAATTCCTGTCCATACCTCATTTATTTGAAAAGCTTGATCCATAGCAGCCGAAATAGTATTGGCCTGCACGGCGTTAAAAATAAAGCCAAACGATACCGTAATTAAGATAGAAAATAATATCCCCATCCATCTCTGCCCTAACGCCCGTTCCATATAATAAGCAGGTCCTCCTCTAAATCCTTCCTTATCGGGTACTTTATACACTTGTGCAAGTGTACTTTCAATGAAAGCTGAGGCCATACCTAACAGAGCAATCAACCACATCCAAAATACTGCCCCAGGGCCACCGACAGCAACTGCTATAGCTACACCTGCCAAATTGGCAGTACCTACCCGTGAGGCTACCGTAATACTAAAGGCTTGAAAGGCTTTTGTCCCTTTTCTTCCATCTTTCTCCACCGATTGTTCTGTAATTACTCGAAACATATTGCCAAATAATCGGAATTGGACGAATTTAGATCTAAAGGTGAAGTATAATCCTACTCCTACCAAGAGATAAATCAAGACGTAATCCCATAAAATAGCATTCGTCCATGAAATAATCCCTTCTAATGCCTGCTCTATAACTCCCACTACAAATTCTCCTTTCGTGTATCCTCTGGTGGAACTCATTCCCGTAGCTTCAAAGTATTACTATTTTGAAAAAGCCTAAATGGAAATTGCCAGAAGCTAACACCTGATATATCTGTTATATGTAGCTGATATACCCGAAATAACAAAAATTAATCTTCCTTAGTACACCTGCACCAAATATTTTCTTCTTACGAAAAGGTGGTTGCATATCCACACTTCCACCAAACTAAAACTCCAGCGCATTAAATCGCTGGAGTTGTTCTATATTTATTGTCCGTTTTCTAACCAATTGATTTCGTCTTTGGTCAAGTTAATCTCTGATCCTTCTAAACAGGAGAGCAACTCCTTGTCATTCTGGGCACCAATTAAGGCACCGGTAGGGAAAGGCTGGTTCAATACATATGCCAACGCAATTTGAATGGCAGTTACCCCTTTTTCACCAGCGAGCTGTTCGGCACGGTCAAGGCGGTCCCAGTTGGCCTCACTGTAAAACACACGTACGAGATCTTCATTACTGCGGTCTTCTTTGGAAAATCTTCCAGTAAAGAAACCGCGTGCTTGGGAGGACCAAGACAACACTGGTAATTGGGAAGTTTCATGCCACGCTATATCCTTCTGGTCCATAGACACACATCCTGGCCAAAATGGTTCATTTGCTTTCGCCAAACTTAAATTGGGGCTGCTGAATGAAAAGCCTACTAATCCATTCGCTTCGGCATACTCATTTGCTTCTTGTAGGCGTTCTATCGTCCAGTTCGAACCGCCGATCGCCTTAATTCTGCCTGCCTCTATATGCTCATTTAAGGCGTCAATAATAACCTCTACAGGTGTGTTTGGGTCATCCCGGTGCAAACCGTATAGATCGATGTAGTCCGTACCTAACCGCTCCAAGCTGGTAAACAAGTCATGTTTAATAGCTTCTCGGTTTACACGCGGCCCATGTTGGTCATGGTGTGCCCCTTTTGTAAAAATAACGACATCTTCTCGGTTATTGCGTTCTTTTAGCCACATACCTAGAGCTACTTCACTTTCTCCACCACAATAAATATGAGCCGTATCAATCGTGTTTCCGCCAATTTCTACATAGCGGTCTAAAACTTGGCAAACCTTATCAAATACACTCGGAGTAAAGTAATCAGAGCCTTGAATTAAAGTAGTCACGGGTTTATCTAAACCCTTGATTTGAATTGTTTTCATTATGAAATCATCCTTTCTTTATTTCCACTCGTTTATGTTCTTCCGCTGACTGCAGACAAGCATCTACTGCTTGCATATTCCGGATGGAATCACTCATTGGATAAGGCAGTTCAGCCTCTCCATCTATAGCTGCTGCTACCGCATCTGCCTGCAAGGCATATTGATTCACATAAGGAACAGTAATTTCCTTTTTTCCTTCATTGGTGTGCAGAAAAAAATGATCTTGCTTATTTTGCTGAACAACAAAAGCAGACGGCACTTCGATTTTGCCATCAGTTCCTAGGATTTCTAATTCATTGCGGAAAGCCGCCCACATCCCACAATCAAACGTGAGTGCTACGCCATGATCAAATTCCAAGATGCCTGAAGCCATCATATCGACATCCCCATGTTCCTCAGAAAACAAAGCATGTACGGTCGCAGCCTGAGGTTCTTCCCCCAGAATCATCCTTGCAGCACTAATCGGGTAAACACCGACATCATAGATAGAACCTCCACCCCATTCCTTGCGGTAGCGTACATTGTGTTGATCTTTGGCATTGTTAAAGGTAAAGGTACTATGTATGCCGCGAATATCACCGATTTGTCCTGATTCGATTATTTCTCGTATCATTTGATAACGTGGATGATAACGGTACATATAAGCCTCTGCCAGAACGACGCCATATTTTTCACTAGCTTGCGCCATTTCTTCCGCTTCTTTCACATTTAGAGCAATTGGTTTCTCACAGAGAACATGTTTCCCCGCTTCCATTGCTTTGATCGACCATTCCTTATGCAAATGATTAGGAAGTGGTACATACACCGCATCAATTGTTGGATCTGCTAACAATTCTTCATAACTGCCATATGCGTGTGGGATATCTAATTCTTGTGCTGTTTGCTGAGCATTCTCCAGATTACGGCTGGCAATTGCGTATGCTTCACCTGTCTTGGAAGCTTTAATACCAGGGATAACTGAGTTCCTTGCTATATTTGCAGTACTAATAATTCCCCATTTTACGTTCATATTGAAACCCCTTTCTATAACTTTATTGTTATTATAATGGATTCCTATTAAAATAAAAATAAAATCTTTTTGTTATCAAATAACATTATTTTGTTATCGAGGTGGTAAATATGTATCGACATGTATTATTAACTACATTAAAAAAATCAGAATATATGATACTTCCTGAATCAGTTGGTTGGTATGAAAAAGTAGATGATCATGAGGTGTATCGCGCAGCCGGGTCTTGGGATAATTTCAGTATTCATCTCGTTATATCTGGTACCGGTTATATTGAAATGAACGGGGAGCAGACTAAACTGCAAAAAGGAGATGCCTTCCTCTATTTTCCGCAGCAGGAACAGCGGTATTACAGCAGTCAAGACGATCCATGGAGTCTTCGCTGGGTACATTTTTATGGCAGTACACTGCATACATTTTTATCAGAAATTGGTTTTGGCAGATTTATTTTGTGGAAATTGGCTGATTTGGATCCTTTAATCACTATCCATCAACAGTTATTACAAGAAATAGAGGAGCATAGCTTTCTAGAACTTACGACTTTATCCAGCCTGACCTATTCTTTCGTTACTATGTTCACTCATAATGCCGTGCCGCGCAAAGCAGATTCCTTTCAAGAAAGAGATGAGCGGATTCAATCCTTGCTGCCTCGTATGAAAGAAGAAGCAACCCAGCCATTTGATTTAGAATACTGGGCTGAACAAGCAGGAGTTAGTTCTTATTATTTTTGCAAACTGTTTAAACGGGTCACTCAGCTAACTCCGGTTGCCTTTATCACTTTATGTCGTCTGCAATGGAGTAAACAATTATTATTAGAAGAACGCCAGCTGACGGTTAAGGAAATTGCAGAAAAATCAGGTTATCCTAATACTAGTTACTTTAATAAAGTGTTTCTTGCCAATGAAGGCATGACACCAACCGAGTATCGGCATGTCCATTTTTAATAAAGACTGAGTATATATGATTATCCATTGAAAATAACTTGAACAGTTGAAACATTGCATATGCTATAGACATAAAAATTTGTAGATACTTCGATCGACTTTTTGACAAAGAAAGCAGCGAGTGTTTCAACGTATGGCTGATATCATGGCAAGGCAACCGCTGCGGCTGACCGTTTCGCTATGTTATGATTCTACAACGTTTGGGAATCTTAACATGTTAGAACACCCTCTGCTATTTCATCAAGAAATGATAAATAGATAATGGACACTTGGACAGTGGTAGGATATGGGTTGTGTAACTAGAGATAGTTGACCATAACGTTGCTTCATTGATTGTAGGTATAAGAGTGAAAAGAACCTTAATGGTGATGTTATCCATTTTCCTTCATAGAATGCTGCGATCAGAAGTAATGGATAAGCTACCCTAGGCACCATCCAGCCATGATGCTATTTCTTGCATGAAGTGTAGAACTATTTTCAAGCGCAGGCCAACTACGAAGACTCCTATGGGGAACAGGACGAGCTGAAGATCCACTAAAAAAGCGGTTTTCTTTTTTAGTTAGCTGAGGCCGTCCCCATGGAAAGCGAAGTAGTTGGCCGGAGCGAATCTTCGCACCCTTCTTTAGTCAAAATGATGACAAGGCAAAAGCAATAATAGACAAAAAGCTGTCACAAAATGCACCATTTACATTTTGCGACAGCTCCTTTTTTCTTAACTATTAGAATCGAATCAAGAAATATTTCTTCTTCCCTCTGCGAATGATCGTAAAGGTTTCTTCAATGCGATCTTGTTCGGTTAATTGGTGACTGACTTCTTGATTACGTTCTCCGTTGATGTAAACAGCGCCATTTTGAATATCTTCCCGTGCTTGACGTTTAGATGGGCTGATTCCTGCCTCTACCAGCAGGTCAACTAAGCTGATTTCTTTGTTATCGATTTTTACAGAAGGTACGTCTTTAAAGCCTTGCTCAATTTCGGCAGCGTTTAAAGCAGTTAATTCCCCGCTAAATAAAGCATCGGTGATTTTCTGTGCCTGTTTTAAAGCCTCATCCCCATGAATAAGCCTTGTCATTTCTTCTGCTAAACGCTTATGCGGTCCTCGCTTTTCCGGCGCTTCCGCCAATTCATTCTCTAATGCTTGGACTTCTTCAAAATCGATAAATGTAAAGTATTTGATAAACCGGATTACATCACGGTCATCTGTATTAATCCAGAATTGATAGAATTCATAAGGACTTGTTTTGTCTGGATCTAACCATACTGCACCACCTGCTGTCTTGCCAAACTTAGTTCCATCACTCTTTGTAATTAATGGTACAGTCAGGCCGAATACTTCTGCCTCTTCTGCTTGATCTTCAAATCGTTTTCGGCGGATCAATTCCATCCCTGCTGTAATGTTTCCCCACTGATCACTTCCGCCAATTTGCAGGGTACAATGCTCTTGTTCATATAAATTTAAGAAGTCAAACGATTGTAACATCATATAACTGAACTCGGTAAATGAAATCCCATTTTCCAAGCGAGACTCTACGGAATCCTTTGCCAACATATAATTCACACTAAAATGCTTCCCAATATCCCGCAGAAACTCAATAAACGTTATCGAAGACAGCCAATCGGCATTATTTCGGGCAATAGCACTGTTTTCTCCTTGATCAAAGTTCAGGATACCGGCCAGCTGTTTCTTAATTGCTTCACTGTATCCTTGAACAATCTCAGGGGTATTTAAAGATCGTTCCGTAGATCGGCCGCTCGGATCACCAATCATCCCTGTACCTCCGCCAATTAATGCAATCGGACGATGACCAGCCATCTGGAATCGTTTCAACATTAAAATTGGCATCAAGTGACCAATGTGCAAGCTGTCTGCCGTTGGATCATATCCACAATATAGTGTCACCACGTTTTCCTCTAAATGTTTGCGCAGACCTTCATCATCTGTTGTTTGTTGAATCAGGCCACGCTGCTGCAGCTCGTCTAAAATATGCATCACTACCACTCCTTTTCCTCAAAAATATGGCAAACAAAAAAGTTCAGTTCTACGTCATTGGCAGACTCACGATCAACACAAAAAACCCCTCCCTCACATCTAAGGGACGAGTTGTTATCGCGGTACCACCCTTGTTGTTATTCCCAATCGAATAACCACTTAAGCAAATAACGATGTAACCACACCGTCTTCATTCTCATGAAGAAGCTCCAGTACGTAATTCATGAATAAACTGTTTACTGACTTCCACCAACCGTCAGCTCTCTGAATAAAGGGAGTTCATCACTACTGCAAACTTTCTCAGCCATTTCTGTAATTTAATTATTATATCATTATTAACACAGATGTAATAGAAATGCAATAAAAAGTTGATTTTTTTCGGTCAAAAAAATTAGCAGATTATGCTATAATATATGGTGGAATATTGGGGAGGTTTGTAAATGAATATCAAAGAAATCATTCATAAATGTTGGAAATCTATAAAAGATTTGTGGGATAAACAACTGATCCAAAGATTTTCAAGAATTAGTTATCATATCGTATGGAATATTATCTTATTCTTTATTACGGTTGGAATTGTAGGTGGTTTCTTTGCCTTTGGCATAGGTGCAGGATATTTCGCCTCTCTCGTCGCTACTACTGATATTCAAACAGAGGATGAAATGACCAAGGCCGTTTATAACTATGAAGAAACCTCTGAGCTCTATTTTGCGGATGAAGTTTTTCTGTCAGAAGTAAGTGCTGATATACTCCGAGATGAAATATCTCTGGATGATGTCAGTGAATATGTACAACAAGGGTTAATTGCGACAGAAGACGAATACTTTGAAGAGCATCATGGGGTTGTTCCTAAAGCAATTATGCGTGCCATGTTTCAAGAAGTGACCAATGCCTCCACACAAACAGGCGGCAGTACATTAACACAACAGATCATCAAAAACCAACTGTTGACTAACGAAGTTTCGTTTGAAAGAAAAGCAAAAGAGATTTTATTAGCCTTGCGCTTAGAACAATTCTTTGAGAAGGATGAAATCTTAGAAGCTTATTTGAATATTGTCCCTTTTGGCAGAAATTCGTCTGGACAAAATATCGCCGGTATCGAAACAGCGGCAGAAGGCATATTTGGTGTGAAAGCTTCTGAACTGAATATACCTCAATCTGCCTTTCTAGCTGGACTGCCACAAAGCCCCTCTTCCTACACTCCATTCGTAAATGGCGGTGGATTAAAGGATGAAGAAGGCTTACAACCTGGCTTAAACCGAATGAAATCAGTGCTGAACAATATGCTGGATGCTGGCTATATTACAGAAGAAGAGTATCAGGAAGCACTAGACTATGATCTGGTCGCTGACTTTAAAGCGCCTGAGAAATCTGTGAAAGAGAATTACCCTTATCTTATGCAAGAACTGCAAGAACGAGCGATTGATATTTTAGTAGAGGTACTGGCAGAACAAGATGGCTATACTAAGGAAGACCTGGAATTAAGTCCAGTACTGCAAGAAGAATATCAAATCAGGGCAAGCCGTGAAATTGGCAGCAATGGATATAAAATACACTCTACCATTGATAAAGAAATCTACGATGCCTTTCAAGAAGTAACGAAAAATTATCAAAACTATGGCAGTGATAAATTGGCAAGAAACATCAATAATAACCAACCAATTATGATCGAAGATTCGGAAACAGGAGAAAAAGTTCAATTAGGGCAGCAGCCAGAACAAGTTGGCAGTATTTTAATCGAGAATAAAACCGGCAAAATTTTAAGCTTTGTAGGCGGGCGTGATTTTGATATTTCCCAGCGTAATCATGCAACAGCTGTTTCGCGTCAAAACGGAAGTACAATGAAACCGTTGGTTGCCTATGGTCCTGGTATTGAAAAAGGGGTCATCCAGCCGGGCTCTGTTATTGCAGATGTACAGGTGAACTATCCTGGTGGTTATAGCCCGAATAATTTTTCTCGAAGTTTTTATGGCTTAACCCCTGTTCGAGAAGCCTTATATCGATCACATAACGCAACAGCCGTTTCCGTTTTTGATGATATCAAGGGCCCTGATATTGTGACAGACTATCTTTGGAAAATGGGGTTTACAAATATGGAAGAGGAACAAGGCAGCTATTCTTCCTTACCCCTTGGATCAGTCAATGTAACTATTGAAGAAAACACCAATGCTTATGCAACATTTGGTAACTCTGGTAATTTTAAAGAGGCTTATATGATTGAGAAAATCGAAACAAAAGATGGGGACATTGTCTTTGAACATGAATCAGAAGAGGTGCCAGTATTTAATCCGAAGACAAATTATCTTGTTCTTGACATGATGCGTGACGTATTGACACAGGGAACTGCAACAGTAGCCAGGTCTAATTTGGCCAACAAAAATGTCGATTGGGCTGGAAAAACAGGGACATCTAACGATTTCCGTGATTCTTGGTTTGTAGCTACTAATCCAAATGTTACCTTAGGCACCTGGATTGGTTATGACTATAATCAGCAGTTAGATGACGGCTATAGCAGTCGAAATAATATCTTGTGGGCTCACTATGTCAATGCCGCTACAGAGGCTAATCCAGAAATCATGGCTCCTTCTGAAAAATTCAAACAGCCGGACGGTATTGTCAATAAGTCATATTGTGAGGTATCTGGATTATCTCCATCTGGTATCTGCAAAGATTTAGGTTTGGTACAATCAGACATCTATGATGAAGACCATGTGCCGGAAAGAAAGGATTATAGTTTAGTCAGAGGAAATAGTTCCTCCGGGGATTCAAGCAATAAATTAAATGGTAATAAAAGTTCTATTTTCTTTAACCCAGAATGGCTCGAGGATATGGGATATGATGACTTGCCTAATATCAGACAGTTAACTAGCCGTAAGACAGGAGCTTGGGAAAAAATTCTATACCCGGGATTGGATGCAGCGGTCCATAAGAAAGATGAGCAAGACGAGGATGAGGAGGAGGAGAATGCGCTTGGTGCACCTAGTGATCTGCAGCAAAATGGGGAAGCTTTAACTTGGAAAGCTTCCAGCAGTTCTGATGTAATAGGTTATCGCATGTATCGATCCACCAATCCGAACAGTGATGACTTTTCACATATTGGATCTGTTACCAAGACATCGTATAATATACCTGACAGCTTTGGCATCTACTATGTACGAGCAGTAGACTCTGGCGGCAATGAATCTCCCCCTAGCAATCGGGTGACAGTAGGCTCTATCTCACCAAGATCATCAGATAATGAGGAAGAACAAGAAGAAAATGAGGAAGCTGAACAGGATAATAATGAAGAAGACAATTAATTTCTGAGCACATGAGGACTAGCCTCATGTGCTTACATTCAAGAACCGAATCCTGACAGACACTTCTTGCTTCTTCGAATCTTCAAAATAAAAGCAAAACGAGGGATGATCCTTTGAACTGCACCCTGTCAAGTAGACAGTGAAAAAACAAAAATCTATGCAACAGTCTGGTACCGATATTCCAACGGTGCCAGGCTGTTTAATTTCTC
>NZ_JAFBFA010000009.1 GCF_016909015.1 Gracilibacillus alcaliphilus | reverse complement strand
CACTAATCGTTTCGATAAATCACGACCTCGGTCGTCAATGGCACGAGCAACATGCTTGTGCTTTGCGATATCTATACCGATGATGATTGTTTCTTCTGTTATTTGCGCTAATCGTTCATTTTGTGTAAAATCCATAGTAGGAATCCTCCTTTGGTATTCAATTCGAGGTCACCGCGATGACACTCTCTATACTACCAAGGGGGATTCTTTTCTGTAAAATTGATTCTACGCTCATTTCCCCTCATATTTCTTCATTACAGGAATGCTTTCTACATGTCCTTTTTCATTTCCTTTTCTTATTTCACATAGTCGGATACGAAATTGATAATAGTCCGCTAGTTGTTTCATTGGTTCGGTGATGGTCTTTTCATTACCTACAAATGATTTGACGACTGTTCGCATATTATCATATGTAAAAACCTCTGGAATAAAGCCCAAGTGGTCTACTAATTTGGTATGAACATCCAAAACACATATTTGTGTTTCCGACTCATATAACCTGGCGAACCGATAATTACTATAAGGCAAGGTGAAAACAGCTAAGGAAAAACTTTTTATTTTCCCTTGTATTTCTAATTTCACTTCCCCCCAATCAAATTCAATCTCTGCACCTGGTTCACAATACTTACGAATAAACACTTCCTTCTTCTTCATTATTTCTTTATTCACATAGTTCCTTACTGTGGTATAGCTAATGTTGTACCCTTTATCTAATAAAGCTTCATGCATATCAATGATTTTCATTTGTTGCTTTGCCATGTAATGTTGTTGTTTCCATTGATTCTCCGCAATATATTGTTGTAATAATTTCTGGATTTCTTTAGTTAATACTCGCTTTGGACTAATCCTTGGTTTATAGCTAGGTGCACTTATAATATTTTCAGGTATGGGCAATTTCCGTAGGTCTTGTTGCTTACTCTCCTCAAATGCTTTGATATATTTTCTCACCGTATTTCTAGAAGCCTTTAATTCTTTCGCAATACTTCGTTGGCTCTCGCCACCTAAATATCTTTTTAATATTTCTTGTTTCTTGTTCAAGGTGATCACTCCTAAAATTCCCCCTAATATTTTCATAGAATATTAGGATTATTTTCTATTAGAGTGGCTCTATTTTCAATTAATAATGTGGATCACTTTTAAGTTACCATATACACCTGCTAGACTGTCAGATGAAGAAATAGCTATCGCTAACTGTCTCCAGAAAATGCAGGAGTATGTAAATCATGGTTCATCCTTACAGTTTAACCGAAGCTTCACAGGATCAGTATTTAGCGCTTATGATGCAGAAATCAATAAATACTGGAAGGCCAGTGAATGCGGTTCAGCAAAATAGGGTTAAGGAAAAATAGAGGATAATAGCCAATTTTTGCCACTCTAGCAATAAAAATTACCCTCAAATATTTACGTTTTAATAAAAGAAGACAGCTATCAGTAAGGGATGAAACCCCAGGCTGGTGGCTGTTTCTCTTTAATAGAGTCTGTATTGCGACATCATTTGGATTGGCTGTGGCAGCAGATGGACCATTCAAATATAGAATCTCGACAGAAGGTAAGAAATAATATTTTTGTTGACTATCTAAAATAAGTGTAGTAATATTTGTCATGACAACACGACATCATGATATCGTGATAACAAATACTTAGTAGATTGAGGGATTTATATGATGATTAATCGAAATAACCCACTTCCTCTGTATGTTCAGTTAAAGCATATTATCAATGAAAAAATAGAAACAGGGGAATGGAAGCGTGGAGAAGCAACACCAACAGAGTTGGAATTGCAAAAATCTTTTGATTTAAGCCGAACGACAGTTAGACAAGCATTAACAGAGTTGGTTTTTGAAGGAGTATTGGAAAGGGTGCAAGGAAAGGGTACCTTTGTAGCTGATAAAAAATTGGAACCAATCAGGCCTGGTTTGACAGGGTTTACACAAGATATGGAGGCCCAAGGGCATGAGGTTAGCTCCATCATAGTCGATAAAAAAATGATACAGCCAGAAATGGATATACAGCGAAGTTTAGGTCTGAAGGATGGCGAACAAGTATGGAAATTAGAACGAATTCGTTTAGTCAATGATGTTCCCATTGGTTATCATGAGACCTATTTAAATACCATGGCAACACCAAATGTTAATTTAGATAAATATGATTTTGTATCTGACTCGTTATATGTATCCTTGGAGCGTGAAGGTCTTATTTTAGGAGATTCAGATGAGACGGTAGAAGCAATGCTTCCAAATAAAAGTTATGCGGAGATATTTGAAATTGATCCCAATGTTCCTGTTTTGAATCTTAAACGAATTGTCAGATTAAGTGATGGTACGCCATATGAGTTTTCCAATATGCATTATCGAGCAGATAAATATAAATACACCATTAAATTAAGAAGTGGCGGGCAATCGTCCAATATTCATTGATAAAATTTTCAGTATAAAAAAATAATATATCTATATTATTTTTTTAACATATTAAGAAAACGCTTTAAATTAATAAAATTATATTATTTTCAAGGAGTGACAAACATGTCTAATAATTCAACTGTACAAGGAAACATGTCTAATTATTCAACTGTACAAGATATTAATTCTACTGCATTTGCACCATTCGGAAAGGTGATTGAGATTCCGAATACACCACCGCCAAAAGTTGGTGACGGCTGGGATTGTTGGAATTACATTGCGATGCTCGATGTTTCTGAACCAATAGGTATGGGATTAGTAAATACAAAAAAACGAGAGTTGGTAGTAGATTCAATGGAACGTCATGTCAGCAGAGAAGAGTTGTTAATTGCTCTAGATAAGGAAATTATTCAGCCTGTGGCCATTTGCCGTGATATAGAGGATCCAGATGAAGAACCGGATGTTTTGACTGTTCAGTGTTTTCGGATTAAACCGGGTCAGGGGATAGTGATTAATAAAGGGGTTTGGCATAGTCCGGCATATCCAGCCAATGAAGATTGTACGTATCTTTTTGCGATTGAAAAGAAAGCGGATAAATTTGGCGATGAAATGATCAATCCTTGGGTGCCTTTTATTGATGGAAAAAAGGTAGAAATGAGATTTTAACACTTGCATATAGAAAGGCTGTCTCGCTGCCGAATTCTGTTACATCATAATAACTTTTAAGGGAGGAATACATGTTATGAAAAATCGAAATACGGGTTTGCTTATATTTTTAATACCTATCGGCGTTGCAGTAAACTTTGTCGGTGGTCAAATTGCCGTGTTGCTTAAATTACCTTTATTTTTAGATACAATCGGAACCTTTACGATTGGCGCTATTGCTGGACCTTTTGCCGGTGTTATTGTTGGTTTGCTTACATGTTTAAGTATTTCTATTACAAACCCGCAATCTTTATTTTATGTCATTAATTTTATGCTGATGGGGTTTTTAGCGGGGTACTTGGGCAAAAAAGGATTTTTTACTTCCATTAAGAAAACGCTAGGAGCCGGAGCAATCATGGGAATGATTGTTGGGATATCGGGCAGTCTGATTTCATATTTCTTATTTAATGGATTTGGTGTCAGCGGAACTGGTGTCTTAGGCGGAATATTGATGGGAGCTGGGGTACCTGTATGGGCTAGTGCCTTTATATCCAATATGTCAGTGGATATTATTGATAAGGTGCCGACCGCTATGGTGGCTTACTTAATTATTAGAAATATACCGCAGAAAACACTCGTTAAGCTTCCAAACGGTAATGTGTTTTTAAACGCATATAAAAAATAAACTGACTGTTTAGGAGGAATGTACGATGGATGAGACATTCATCAATTCTTATCGGAGTCCGCAATTAAGTGATAATTGGCTGTTAAATGTCAATCCTTTGAACAAAATTAATATATATGTCGCCTTAGGCTTAATCACGATATTCTTTCAGCATTGGCAAGTAAATGTGGCTATCACTTTCCTATTTGTTTTGTTAGCGATTGCAGCAGGTCGCTTTAAAAATTTTATTGGTCCATTTTTGAAACTGGGTTTGGTTATCGGTCCATTTTTCTTCATCGTCCGTGCTATCTTTTGGCCAGGAGAGAATCTAATATTTAATTATGGCATTATTAATATTACACAAGAAGGCATTGACCTGGGTATTCAATATGCAACCATTATGCTAGTTGTTTGTGGGATACTTGTTCTTTGTACGGTGACGATAAAAGCCGAGGACTTGACTTACTCATTAGAACAAATTGGTGTGCCGCATAATGTCAGCTTTATGATCTTGTCTTCTTTACAGCTGATTATTGATTTAAAGGATAAAACGAAAGTGATTATGGATTCACAAAGATCAAGAGGCATAGAGACAGAAGGGAATGTATTTGTCCGCATCAAAGCCTTTGTTCCTGTCTTAAGCCCGCTATTCTTGGGAGCAATTTCTGGGGCGGAAGAAAAGACAATAGCCATGGATGCCAGAGCCTTTTCATCTGCTAATCCTAATACCCATTTGCGATTTCTTCGTCCGGCCCCAGGAATGGAAAAAATATTGGTGCTAGCAGTGGACCTACTTATTCTCGGTCTCATTATTATGGGGGTTGTATTATGAGTTATATGGAATTAAAAAATGTAACATATAGATATCCGCTCGCTGAACAAGATGCGTTAAAAAATATAAATTATCATTTTGAGCAAGGTAAACTTTATGGCATTATCGGTGAAAATGGCGGCGGAAAAACAACATTTTGTGATTTGATGAAAGGTCTGATTCCTAGTTTTTATGGAGGGGATTTGACTGGAGAAGTTTTTATTAAAGGAAAAGAGATTCGAGACTGGGAAAGCAGTGAATTAGCATCATCGATTGGCTATATATTTCAAAATCCATTCACCCAAATCAGCGGTATAAAAGAGACCGTTTTTGAAGAAATAGCCTTAGGACTAGAAAATTTAGGGGTGGAAAGAGAAGAAATTATTGAAAGGGTCACCAATGTTGTTAAGCAATTAAAAATCGAGCATTTAATTAAAAATAATCCAAATAAACTTTCTGGCGGCCAGCGCCAAAGAGTGGCCTTTGCTTCCATTATTGCAATGGAAACAGATATTCTTGTGATCGACGAACCAACTTCACAGTTAGATCCTAAAGGTACCTCCGATATATTTGAGATTATTCATTTGTTAAAAGAACAGGGGAAAACGATTCTTCTTGTTGAACATAAAATTGATTTAATCGCTGAATATGCAGATGAGGTGCTGGTAATTAAACAAGGTGAGTTAATTACCAGCGGCAAAACAAGTGAAGTATTTTCCAATGTGGAGTTATTAAATGAAGGTGTCAATATTCCGCAAATTGCCTTGTTAAGCAATGATATGAAGGAGCATGGCAAACCTTTTGAGACCTTTGCCATCACCAAATCACAAGCAAGGGAGCAAATTTTGAAAAAAGGTAGTGAAAAGATATGTCAATAGAAGTACAAAATGTTTCATTTGCTTACCCAAATGGTTATGTTGCAAATGAAAACCTTAATTTCACTATTGAAAAAGGGGAACGTGTAGCAATTGTCGGGCAAAATGGAGCCGGAAAAACAACAGCGGTAAAGCTATTGAATGGGTTGCATAAGCCTACTCAGGGAGAGGTATTAGTAGATGGTACGAATACGAAAGAAAGAACGGTGGCTCAGATTTCTAAATATGTAGGCTATGTTTTCCAAAACCCTGATGATCAAATTTTTAATAATACAGTTAGAGCTGAACTGGAATATTCCTTTAAACACTCCAAACTAACGGCTGAAGAAATAAATACCCGTGTAGAACGTGCAGCTGAACTAACAGGTATTCAAGCCTATTTGAATATGAAGCCGTTTGATATTCCTTACTCGATTAGGAAATTTGTTACTATCGCTGTTTTTGTGGCGTTGGACACGCCTTACTTGATTTTGGACGAGCCCACTGCCGGACAGGATATTAATGGCATTAATCGGCTAGCTAAATTGATGGACATATTACAGGATGAAGGCAGGAGTGTAATTACGATTACTCATGATATGGAATTTGTTGCAGATAACTTTTCCAGAGTGATAGCGATGGCCAACAAGCGTATTATTGCGGACGATTCCGCTAGAAATATCTTTTGGAATAATGAGATTGTAGCAGAATCAAATATTAGCAAGCCTCAAATTGGAGAATTAGCAGAAGAGATAGGCAGCAAGAACAAAATTTTATTTAGAAGTGAGTTACTGGAATATCTGACTCAATAATAGAGCGTTTTCCAAGCAGATAGGTAACATTCTGCATAGATTCGATAATTTACAGGCAAAAGGAATGAAAAAATTGGAAAATAAATATGACTTGATTGTGTACGGAAGTTTGAACATGGATTATGTCGGTTATGTTGATCACTTACCGGAACCTGGTGAAACGGTTGCCTCCAATACCTTTAATATAGGCCCGGGCGGGAAAGCTGCAAATCAGGCGGTGACAGCATCCAAATTAACAGCAAAAACAGCAATGGTTGGCCGAGTAGGTGATGATCATATTGGTCAAGTGATGAAAAGTGAACTTGCCCAGGCTGGTGTCGATGATGATCATGTATTAATTTCCCCGGGCATTCAAACTGGTATTGCTATGGTAAGTGTGGACCAAGCTGGTAATAATTCGATTGTTACCTACAAAGGAGCAAATGCCGTTCTAAAGGAAGAGGATGTGGCTCATTCATTAGAAAAACTAAAGCAAGCCGAAGGAGCAGTGCTTCAGCTGGAGATGGATAAACAAGTGGGAGAATACACGATTCAAATGGCTTCTCGTTTTAGAAAAAAAATAATCTTAAATTTAGCTCCCATTGTAGATCTTGATTCAGAGACTTTAAAACTGGTGGATTTACTGATTGTAAACGAACCTGAGTCTTCCTTTTTATCAGGTATTCATGTGAACTCGATTGATTCAGCTAAGGAAGCTGCAGAAATCATTTCCAAAATTGGGATCGATCATATTGTGATAACGTTGGGCGGTGCAGGGGCTGTTTTTAAGACAGGGGATGTAGTCAAACACTATCCTGCCCCTAAAGTAGAGGTGGTTGATACAACGGGCGCCGGTGATTGTTTTGTAGGAGCTGTCTCTTTTTTCTGGATAAGAAGCGGCGATTTAGATGCAGCTGTAAAACATGCCGTTAATGTAGCTGCTCTATCTGTTACGAAACAAGGTGCGATCACGTCTTTGCCTTCTTTAGAAGAATACAAGCAATTTATCAAGGAAGAGGAACTTGATTTTTCTAAACTAAATATTTCTGAGAATGCTAGTCAATAGTCAAATGAAGGTTTTTTAAAGGAATGGACAGGCTAGCAGAAACGAAGTAATAAACAGGCGGTCATCCAGATTTGGAATGACCTGCTTATCTCCCGTTCTGTCATCTCAGAATAAATAGAAAACGTTGGGCGCAACTTTATTCATAGCGTTTTGTGCCTTCAGGGTTAGGAAAGGAATGAATATAGACATGATAGAAGTAGATCAGGCCAGACAAGTATTAGATGATGAACAAAGTATCCAAGCATTTGATGATATCGTGTATCAAAGGGTGTTAGGGGCGAGTAAGCATATTAATATGATAGGTGATATGATTGAATCGATTGCTTTGAGCGGAAAAAAGAATCATACAGCTGCACATACAGTCATAGAAAAAATCCAAATTATTTCCCAATATTTTATTGAAACTAGGGGTGCAGCTAGTCAGGCAATTAGTAATGCCATTAATATCATGATCAAAAATCTAGATGATGTAAGAAATTTAGATATTGAAGAGGCCTCCAAGCTGATTATTCAGAAAAAGAATGATTATCTCGTTCAATCACAACAAGCGATAGAGAAAGTAGTGGAATATGGATGTGAAGTTGCTTCTACGATGAAAACCATTATGGTTTTCGATTATTCTAGTACGGTAAATAAACTGCTTCAGAACTTAAAGAATGAAAAGTATACCATCATCATCCCGGAAAGCAGAATAATTGGTGGTGGTTATCCATTTATACAGGCTTGCCAAGAAGCTGGTCATACCATTAAATTTATCCCGGATGCAGCTATTATGTACTATCTGAAGGAGTGTGATGGAGCCTTTTTTGGTGCTGAAACATTTTATCCGGATGGCACGACCTTTAATACTACTGGTTCAGACATTGTTGGATTAGTATGTAAGGAATTTAATATTCCGCTTTATGTGCTGACACCGATGATAAAAATTGATATAAGAGCAATGTATGGCTATCAAAAGAAATTAAAAATTAATGATTTAACAGAGGAATTAGCCTCAGATTGGGATCCGGAGGTAAAAAGTATAATCGATTTTCACTGTCCAGAACTGATAGGCGTTGAAGCAAAATATATAACTGCCGTTATTACCGAGGAAGGGATCATTCCGGCCAATCAATTATTTGATAGTAGTAAAAAATTTCATGACCGTTTGAAGGGGGAATAACAATTGAGTATGATTAATTCGAATGGTGTCGCGTTGTCCATGGTCCAGCCTGACCCTTTACCAGGAAGTTACCGGCACACTAATAAGAAAATAGATGAGATTATTGATTATTCATTAAAGGAAACCGAAATGGTGCTGGAGAATGGCTTTGACGGCATCGTTCTGCAAAATATGAATGATATGCCAATCAAACAATTTTCCTCACCAGAAGCTATCGCTTATATGACAAGAATAGGCGATGCGATCAAAAGAGAATTTCCTGATCAGATATTAGGTATTTTGATGAATTGGGATGGAGTAGCTGGTTTATCAGTGGCCGATGCGATTGGCGCAGATTTTGTAAGAGTGGAACACTTGTTTACTGGTGTGGAAGTAACTAGTGCAGGCTTATTACAAGCTCAGTGTGTAGAGATCAATGAATTGAGAAAAAAAATAAAAAGCGATATTCCTATATTTGCCGATGTATATGAGGTACACGGGGTACCATTAGGTAAGAAGCCTATTCAAGATGCTGCCTGGGAATCGGTCCATGAAGCATTTGCCGATGGTTTATTTATTGCAGGAAAAAATCCAGCGGAGAGTTTAGAGTTAGTACAAAAGGCGAGAACTAAAGTGAAAGATACACCCATCTTTTTAGGTGGGGGCGCAACAGGAGAAAATGTGTTTGAGCTGCTTCAGCATTATGACGGTGTCTGTGTGGCTACATGGATTAAAAATGGGGACATGAAAAATCCGATAGACCCTGAACGTGCGAAACTATTTATGGATGAAGTAAAACGTGCAAGAGAACTGGAAACAATTAAGTAGAAAATGACAAAAAAGTTAGTGGATCCTAGGATTTGGCGATACAGGGGAGATCTGAAGAAAACAATAGCAGCGAATATGCTTCGAACCGAAAAATATAAGCTTATTATCTAACATGGTGAGGGAGAAGGGGAATTGTATGATTTAGCAAAAGATCCAAATGAATCATGGAATTGCTGGAATAATAAAGCTTATCAATCTATAAAAATAAAGTTATTTAAGCGGTTATTCGATCGAATGATAGAGGCGGCTGCTCCTAGAGAAAGAAGCTCTGTGGTAATCGCTGGATTAATAAACAAAGATAAAATACAGTAAATAAAATAAGTGGAATTCTTCACATAACAGTGAGGAGTTACCACTTTTTTTATTGGGGTTCTATAATCATTGTGCCGCATGGAAGCTAAAAAATACACAAAATAAAAAAGCAGAAATTATCTATCGAAAATAAAACTTTGTCAGGTGATTTAACAATTACGTGGAAATAAACAATCAGAATTTTTATACTTAACTTAATAACTATTAGTAAGTATATCCAACAATGAACAGCAGTTTATCTATGTTTCATAAGAAGTATCAATCGTCCCAAATAATCCTTACTATTTCATCCAGCAAGGATTATTTGAGTTGAAAAGCTGTGGGAATGCCTTTATTAAATATAGCTGCTACTTCGAATAATTTAATTTAAGCGTATATTTATTAGGATGGAAATATATTTTTGTATATTCAAACATAATTTCTTCATCTAGTTCTGAATGGTGCTTCATTAATAACACGGGAACATTTTGATCGAGTTGAAATAATTGAGTTAAGTCTGAATCAGGCATGATGGGTTCTAATTCACCATGTCTTTTTGTAACTTGATAGCCCTTATTTTGAATGTGTTCATATAATGATTGTTTCATAATATCAACAGATAATTCAGGGAAAAGCTTTGCAGGGATATGGGATTCTTCTAATAAAGATGGTTCCTCATTAACATAACGGAGTCTTTTGACAAAAAAGATTTTTTCATCATCCGCTAATCCCAATATTTTCTTTACATAGGAAGTGGGGAGCGTATAACTGAATTCTAATATCTCATTATAAAAATCTGTGTTTTTTTCAATCATTTCAGCAGTAAAGCTTTCCATATTTAAAATATCATATTCTATTTTCTCTTTTTTGATGTAGGTACCACTGCCATGAACACGATAAAGTAAATTCTCATCTATCAGCAGCTTAATGGCATGTCTGATGGTTACCCGGCTTACCTGATACATCTTAGAAAGCTTAGTCTCGGAAGGTATCATATCTCCATCCACTAATTTGGAAGAGTTTATATCCTCTTTTATTTTATTGGCAACCTCTTTATATAATGGCATCGATTTATTCCACATTAAAACCAACCTTTCTCCAAATACTCTATATAAATATAACATGTCCCCCTAAAAATTTGTATAAATGATACAAATTTAATACAAGTATATTGTCAATTGATATTTTATGTGTTAAAGTTGTATTTAAGTTGTATTAATATTATTAAGAGGAGGTATTGTTAATGTATTAGAAAATACATTACATCAATTTCTAAAGGAAGTAAATAATTGATTAACAGTGTTTAGGTGTTCTCTACGATAGAAATAATAAAAAATGGATGAATATTTAGTATCGAAGAAGCAGGGAAGCGTGTTTCCTGCTTGCAATCACTGCTCTAGATAATGACATCTATTGGGGGAGAGGAGAAATACAAACATGAGAACAATGATCCAGAAGTTTGGGAGAACTTTATTAGGTCCTTTATCCATCATTATTGCTTCAGGTTTACTTTTGGGGATTGTATCTATTTTACAAAATCCAAGTGTTGTAGGTGAAACAATATCTGAAGCTCATTATGTACAAACCTTTATATCTGGAGTTCAAGCAATTGTTTCCACCATGTTTAGTTTATTGCCGATTTTATTTGCTATTTCGGTAGCAACTGGTTTGGCAAAAGAAGACAAAGAAATAGCAGGACTTGCGGTTGTGATTGGGTTTATGCTGTTTAATGTAGTGATTAGTTTTTTACTAGAGCTAAATGGTATTACTGGTGCAACGACTTCTGTAGAATATCTGATGAATCAAGGCAATTCAGAAGTGGAAGCATTTCAGATTTCTTCTGCTTATGAAAACGTACTCGGTGTGTTTACCTTCCGGATGAGTATTTTTGGAGGGATTATAGTCGGGCTGTGGACAGCGTTCATTCATAATAAATTCCACACTCAACAATTGCCAGCTGCCTTTAGTTTCTTTAGTGGTAATCGTTTTGTACCGATTATGATTATTGTTACCATGCCATTTGTATCGATTGTGATGTACTTTGTATGGCCATATGTTAATGAGGTAATCAATAGTTTAGGTAATTTGATCAGTACATCAGGGGCAATTGGAACATTTCTTTACGGTTTTTCTGAACGTTTATTAATTCCGACTGGCTTACACCACGTATTAAACCAGATGCTTCGATTCACACCATTTGGTGGAACAGCAGAGGTAGATGGCCAATTAATTTCTGGAGCGTTAAATATATTTAATGCACAAATGGGATTAGACAATCCAGATATGGATGTATTGAGGAACTCGACGCGTTTCCTTTCTCAAGGAGTTCATGCATTCCAAGTATTTGGACTGCCGGCCGCGGCTTTTGCTATGTATAGAGCGGCTCGACCTGAACAACGTAAAAAGGTGAAAGGATTGCTTATTGCGGCTGGACTAACTACGTTTGCAACTGGTATTACAGAACCAATTGAGTTTGCGTTTATATTTATCTCTCCACTTCTTTGGATATTCCATGCCTTTATGGCAGGTCTGTCATTTATGTTAATGACCCTATTCGGAGTAGCGGTTGGAAATGCCGCTGGGGGATTAATTGACCTAAGTATCTTTGGTATATTACAAGGTACCTATACGAAATGGCCAATCATCGTTTTAGTTGGTATATGTTATTCGTTCATTTACTATTTCGTATTCAAATATGTAATTGAGAAATTTAATATTAAGACACCAGGAAGAGAGGATAGTGACTCATCTGATGATGACACTTCTGGGGATTCTTCTGCAAGCACAAGCAGTACAAGTGACTTAGGTGTTCAAATTATGGAAGCGATAGGCGGTAAAGAAAACATTACTGACATTGATAACTGTATATCAAGGCTTCGCTTAGTACTAGAGGATACAAGCTTAGTGGATGAAAAGTTAGTGAAGAAAACAGGCTCGATGGGAATTGTAGTAATCGATAAAAACAATATTCAAATCGTCTATGGAGCAAAAGTAGAACAAGCTGCTCGCGCACTCAAAAGCGCAGTGAAAAATAACTAAGATATTGGAAGTTTACGTGCTGACTCGAAATAATTTCCATTACATTTATAAAGGAGGGGAAAATCACTAAAATACAGCATATTTTAGTGAATATTATGGAAGTAATTTATGTAAAAGACTATGAAGAAATGTCGAAAAAAGGATTTGAACTAATCAAGAAAGTAATCGAAACAAAAGAATCACCAGTTGTATCTTTAAATACAGGAGGCACACCAAAAGGCTTATTTCAGCATCTTGTAGAAGAAATCAATCAAGGATTAGATATAAGTAACACCACCATTATGAGCTTGGATGAATATATGGGTCCAAAAGATGCGGTTTACACTGTCAGAAATTTCATGCACAAAAGATTGTTTGATTTAATCGAGCAACAACCTAAAAATATCTTTTTAATGGATGGCTCTACAGAAGATGCAGAAAGTGAAATTAAACGATATAAAGAACTATTAGAAAATTATCCTAGAGACATTCAATTACTAGGATTAGGTACCAATGCGCATTTAGGAGCCAATGAACCTGGTACACCTTTCGATACAACGATGTTCTTAGCACAGCACCATGAATCAACTATCCAATCAACCATGAAAGAGTATGGAATCACGCGTGAAGAAGCGCCAACAGAAATGCTGACACTAGGACTTAAAGAAATAGCCGAAGCAGAAACAGTATTATTATTAGTATCTGGTAAGCATAAAGCACAAGCTGTTAAGGATTTAATTGAAGGAGAAATTTCGCCTGATTGTCCCGCAAGTATTCTTCGAGAATGTAAGAATGCTATTGTGATTGTAGATGAAGATGCGGCTTCTTTATTAAACAAATAAAACAAAAGAAACTATCAAGGTAATAAGTTAGCCTTTGAGCGGCTGACAACAGATCTAGATGGGGGAAATACCATGCATACAAGTTTAGACAGAATTATCAATGATTTGGAGACATTAGCTACGTACACATCCACTCCAGGAGAAGGTGTGACAAGATCTTCTTACAGTAAAGAAGATCAAATGGCCAAAGATTACCTGAAGAAAGAAATGGAAAAAATCGGACTTGACGTACATGAAGACGCATTTTCAACTGTTTTTGGACGGCGTGAAGGTAAAAATCCTAATGCCCCGACAATTATTATAGGGTCTCATTATGACTCTGTCGTCAATGGGGGGCGTTTTGATGGAACGGCAGGAGTAGTAGCTGCTCTCGAAACACTCCGAGTCTTTGAAGAAAATAATATAGAAAATTATTATCCAATCGAGATTATTGCAATGAATGCAGAAGAGGGAGAAACCTTTGGTCCAGGAAGTGGTGTATCTAATTCAAGAGCAATGGTAGGAACACTGACAGAAAAAGAATTAGACTTAGCCAAAAACAGGTTTGGAGAAACAAAAAGAGAAGCAATGAAAAAATATGGACTGGTACCGGATTTAGAAGCTGCTAAGAGAGATATGAGTAAGGTTAAATCATTTATAGAGCTTCATATTGAGCAAGGTCCCAATCTAGAAGCGCAAAATATAGATATCGGATTAGTAGAATTTCTTGCTGGAATAGGCAGATACATGGTTAAGTTTCATGGTAAATTCGAAGATTCGACTGCCTCTATGGATACCAGACAAGATGCTTTAATCGCAGCCTCTAAATTTATATTGGCATTGAACCAATTGATAAATGAATTAGGCGAAGGGATTACAGGGACGGTAGGTATGATTAATGTGTCACCTAATTCCAATCAATATGTACCTGAGTTCGCTGAAATATCTGTAGAAATCAGAACGATGGATAAAACAGTTCTAGATAAAGTGAATATATTAGAAGAATTCAAGAAAATCATAGAAATGATCGAGGCTGAAACCAATGTGAAAGTTGAAATAGAGGAAAGAGCCCGAATAGGTTATCCTAATCCTACACCTCCAAGCGTAATGGATAAAGAAACGGTGAAATTAATGGAAGACATATGTGATGAACTGAATTACAGCAGCATGATTATCAACAAAGGTACAGGCCATGATGCTATGATTACAGCGGAATACGTACCAACAAATATGATCTATGTGCCGAGTAAAGAAGGTATCAGTCACCACCCTGATGAGTGGACAGATTATGAAGATCTGCAAAAAGGTATAGAAGTCATGCTGCATACAGTGAAAAAGCTTTGTCAAAAAGGTTAAAGTTTTTATAAAAAACGCTAGCAACCTATTTATAGACTCATTGCCTGATAAAGTGCGGCATTGTTTCATCTCCTGCTAATGCTTAGCAAAACTTAACAAGGCATTAGCGTCCGTTTCTCCCCACCTTGGCTTTCTTTGCACCTTGAGGCAAGGTGGGGTTTTTACAGACGATTAGTATCATGATAAAAACGGAGGCGATCAATACATGTTTTTTAAAAAACGGAAAAAGAACAATGAAATAACGATAAATAGTCCGTTAAATGGAGAGCTTATTTCATTAGAAGAGGTACCAGATCCCGTCTTTTCTCAAAAAATGATGGGAGAAGGCGTCGGCTTTATCCCAACAACAGGAGAAGTGTTCTCTCCTGTTGCTGGAGAAATTACACAAGTTTTCCCAACGCAACATGCGATTGGTATCATAACGGATGAAGGTGTGGAGGTACTATTACATTTAGGCTTAGGAACCGTTGAGCTAAAAGGCGAGGGTTTTAACATCGAAGTAAGTGAGGGAGACAAACTAAATGTGAATGATAAAATAGGTGATTTTGATCTATCCTTCATAGAGGAAAAAGGGAAAAAGACGACCACTGTACTCGTTTTTACAAACTTTGCAGATAAGGTAGAAGAACAGACCGTTTTGCATCAGGGTAAGGTAGAGTCTGGTCAAGAAATTGTAGAGTTGAAATTAAAGTAGAATCAACATTACACTTTTTTAGATTAGCATATGAAGGGGTTATAACTTGTAAAATTCATTCTCTTTTACTTAGCTAACAAGGGAACACTCATAGTTTAGTTCTTCCATGGTAAGAATAAATGCTAGATAAATAAGAATGACTTAAGGTATCCTAATAATAAGGATACCTTCTTTTATTTGTAATAATTTCGATCCATTGTGTAGAGTTTACAATGTTGTGTCTATAAACGATGATTCATCAGTATATAGAAGAGGTAAGTGATTATAAAAAAGTAGTAATCATGTAGTCGGGAGGAATCATAATGACATTGAATTTAAGATATGATCAAGGTCGAATTCGCAAATATCATTACTTTATGCTGCTAAGCTTAATTCAAAAATATAAAAAAATTTCAAGATCCCAGCTTGCTAAATTGACAAAGATGAGTAATACAAGTGTAGGGAAAATAATAAAAAATCTTATTGACGATGAGCTAGTTATTGAGGCAGGACAAACTGACGGTGAGATTGGCAGACGGGCAGCATTATTAGAAATCAATCCAATTGGGTCATTTATTATTGGAGTTGAAATGGATAAAAATGGTGTTAAAATTGCTATCGTGACCTTAACAGGAGAAGTGATTAGAGAAAGGCAATTTGCATTTGATCCTGATCAAGAGCCATACAGGCTGCTTGATAAACTAGGAGAAGAAATTACGATACTTCTAAGTAAGATGGACAGTAGTATAAACAAAAAGATAATAGCAATTGGTATTAGCATCCCTGGTTTGATTACATGGCCGGAAGGAAAGGCATTGAGGGTTCCTCAATTTCATTGGGAAAATATTAATATTAAAGCGTATTTGGAGGAAAAATTAGATTTTGTTGTATATGTTGATAATCATGTCAGAACAGTCCTGTTAGCGGAAAGTCTATATGGAAATATGAGGAATTATAACAATTCTGTCTGTATTTATATTGGCAGCGGCGTCGGCGGCGCTGCCATGGTGAACGGTGAGATGCTACGAGGTCACCGCAATACATTAGGGGAGATCGGCCATATGATACTGGATCCTCATGGCACGGTGTGTGACTGTGGCCGGCTTGGATGTTTACAGACTTTTATTTGTTCTTCTGAATTAGAAAAGCAAGCTCAAATGCCCATGCAAGAAATTTTTTCTGCCTATAAAGAGAGAGAAGATTGGGCTGTAAAACTTATTAATCGGGCACAATCTTATCTCGGTCTTGCTATTTCCAATGTAATTTGCATTTATAATCCAGAGGCAATCCTAATTGCAGGGCCAATGATAGAAGAATTTCCAATCTTAATAGATAATATTCAGGATGAAGTAAATAAATATATTTGGGCTCCTTTAAGCAATTCTTTTCACCTAGTCTATCCTGAGATTGGACGAAGCAGTGGGGTTATCGGTGCGAGTGCACTGGTACTGAATGAGTTTTTGAGATTTACAAATGATGATGTTTAATTATGTATATAATACGTTATGGTATTAACAGATAAATATAAGCAAATTTTTGCAAAAAAAGGTGTAGTGTGAGCAGCAAATGATCAGATCGCTCCCGGTCTGTGTAAAGTAATATCTTAAAGTGAAGCAAATAACATGATGAGGTTTAACAAGCGGTTTGGTGATGCAGGTAGATCTACCTGAACCATATCAAAAGAAGAAGCATAAGTAAAATATGCCAGTTAATAAATGATACATATTTACCTCATCGCTTCTCGTTATTGGCTGTATTCTTTAAAAAATTATTTAATACCAACGCGCTTGCTCCGATGATATCACTATCCTCGCCTAAGCTTGCTTTCAACAAAAGAAAAGACTCTTTTAAAGGTGACCAAATGTGTTTTTTAGTGTCAGCTTCTAGATTTTTTGTTATTTCAGGAAATCTTTCAATCAAAGGACCAGCAAGCAACACAGCCTCTGGATTATATGTACATATAATATTGGAAATAGCAATTCCTAAATAATTTTTCGCTCTGTCAATGACTCTGACAGCCCAATCCTCATTATTTTTATAGGCAAGAATAACCTCATCCATAGATCTTTGGGTTTGTTTTTCGATTTCAGATATACAAATATAGGTTTGTAAGCAGCCTAATCTGCCACAATCACATAATGCCCCATTGGGGTTCATGGTTGTATGTCCAATTTCACCTAACATATTATTATGGCCTCTGACAATTTGTCCGTTTATCATAACACTGCTACCAACACCACTTCCTATATAAATACAAGTAGAATTATGCATATTATTGAGATTTCCAAATAGGTACTCTGCTAATAAAACGGAACGTACGTCATTATCTACAAAAATATCGAAATTTAATTTGTCTTTTAAATAATCACGAACTTCTACTTCATGCCAATTAAATTGAGGAACTCTAACAGCTAATCCATCAGGCCATGATATTAAACCAGGCATACTAATTCCTATTGCAAGTATTTTCTTTGGTTTATTTTCTATGAATTGTTTAGTTAGCGTAATTAATTGATCTAATGTTTCTCTAGGATGATGTTTCACCTTACAAGCTACTTGCGTTTTATCAACAATTTCACCATTTAGTGTAACTAAAGCAATTTTGATAGAATTAATATCAATGCTGATACCGATAATAAAAGCCCCTTTAGGATTTATTTCTAATAAACTTGCTTTCCTTCCGATTTCTCCCTCCGTTTGCCCTTTCTCAATAATTAAATCATCTTTCATTAGACTTTTTGTAATCTTCCCTACTGTTGTATTACTTATCCCAGTAAATTTGGATAATTGAGATCGCGAAATTTTTTTATGTTTTTGAATTAAGCTTAATAAAAGAAAATAATGGTGCTTTCTCACGTTTTGTTGATCAAATTTAAAGTTATAAACCATATTTATTGTCCCCCTTACATTGTCAGTTTAAAAATATTGTATATAATTATAGCAATTTTTAGTGTTAAATACAAAATTAGTAGAAAATAAAAAAGTATATTGTAATTTTCTGAATATTATGATAACATCATTTTTAAATTAAGGTTATTAATTACGGTTAAAAAACATGATACAAAGTATTTTGTTAAGGTTTCTGACAACCTATTTGCTATTAATAAGTTTATATTGTAAATTAAGTTTAAATATATCGATGATTTATTTGCGATATATGAATCCGTGAAATGAGGAGGTGTAGCCGTATCGTATATCTAAGTAGGGTGTAATAACGTGATTATTCATAAAAAATAGGGGGAAGATGGATGAAATTAAAATTAATCTACGCTAGTTCAGTATTGTTGTTATTTGTGTTGTTATTAACTGCTTGCGGATCTGATGAAAGTAATAGTGCTAACCAAAATGATAATTCAGATAGTGAAAATAATGGAAGCGGTACCACTGAATTAGAAATATTAAGCTGGTGGACATCTGGTGGAGAAGCGGAGGCGCTGAACGCGGTAATTGACGGGTTTGGTGAAGAAGAGCCAAATATAGAAATTGTGAATGCAGCAGTCGCTGGAGGGGGAGGTTCAAACTCGCAAGCTGTTTTGTCTTCGCGTCTGCAGGGGGGAGAACCGCCAGCAGTATTTCAAGCACAAGGTGGATTTGATTTATTAAGATGGCAAGAAGGAGATTACTTACAATCTTTAAATGATTTATACGAAGAGAATGGCTGGCGCGACGTTTTTCCAGAAACAATCATTGATATGAATACAATAGATGGTGAAATTTACGGTATTCCGATGAATGTTCATCGCAATAATATGATTTGGTATAACAAGAAAATATTTGATGACAATGGTATAGAGCCGCCGAAGACATTTGCTGATTTTTTTGAGATAGCAGATACACTTCAAAGTAAGGGGATCATTCCATTAGCATTAGGAGATCAAAATCCAAGGTGGTCTACTTTACTATTTGAAATGGCTTTATTAAATGAATTGGGGGCAGAGGATTTTTCAGCACTATGGACAGGGAATGAAGATTTTGACACAGCAAAAATAAGAAGTGCAGTAAATACATTTTCAAGAATGTTAGATTATACAAATGAAAACCATAGTTCTCTAGATTGGCAAGACGCAGCAGATTTAGTAGCTAGTGATGAAGCGGCGATGTTGATTATGGGAGATTGGGCATCAGGCTTTTTCATGAGCAGGGACTTAGTTGCCAATGAGGATTTTGGCTGGGTTGCTGCTCCTGGTACAGAGGATATCTTTAACATTGTCAACGATTCGATGGGTTATCCAACTGGGGTAGAGAATGCCGAAGAAGCAGAGGGATTTTTAGCATATTTAGGATCTGCTGAAGCACAAGCCGAATTTAATCAACTAAAAGGATCGATACCAGCAAGAACAGATATTGATGTATCTGATTTTAGTGAATATTCTCAAAGCGCTGCAGAAGATTTTAAAAATTTAGAATTAAATTTAAGTTTGGCAGGAGGATCACCTGTGCCGGCAGGCTTTTTGAGCAGGGTCGACGATGCTATTAATACGTTTGTTACACAGAGAGATCCAGACATGTTAATTAATTCTCTAGAAGAAGCAAAGTCCTTATTACAAGAGTAACTGACATGTGTATAGGTGGCAGTAATAATCACTGCCACCACATCCTTTAATGGGATGGAGGATGAGATTAGGGAGGTGGAATGTAATTGAATGATCACACAGATAAAAAAGGTGTCTATGAAAGGTTTAAATCCTTCATGGTCAGAAATATATCTTTATTAGTTGTATTACCATCTATTATATTTGTTTCTGTGTTTGTATATGTATTTATCGGTTGGACAGGGCTTGTATCTTTCAGTAATTGGAATTCAATTGCACCAGATTTGTCTTTTAATGGATTGCAAAATTATATACAGTTATTTCAATCATTTCGTTTTCAATCAGATATTCGAAATATGATTTTCTTTTCCTTGTTATTTATCTTAGGTGTAACTTTGATGGGGCAATTTTTAGCCATCCTATTAGAACAAAACATTAGAGGAAAATGGTTATTCCGAAATATTTTTATGTTTCCGATGGCCATGTCATTTGTTGTAACTGGTGTGGCTTGGAGGTGGATCTTTAACCCTGAATCAGGTGTTAATATATTTCTGCAAAAATTTGGCGTATCGCCTGGCTGGTATACAGATACAACAATTTTACCGGGCTGGTCTCTTTTTAAAATAGAGTTTGGACTGCCTATTGGGTTAATTGCAGTCTTGATTGCTGCGATTTGGCAAATGACGGGATTCTCATTGGCGATGTATATGGCAGGTCTTAGTGGGATCCCTCAAGAAGTTCGAGAAGCAGCTTTAATGGATGGGGCTAGTAAATGGAAAACCTATACGAAAGTCATACTTCCACAATTGAAACCAATTACATATGGAATAGTACTAATGATGTTACAAATATCACTTAAAATCTTTGATTTAGTTTACACTATGACAGGATCCGGACCGAACTTTGTAACGGACATGCCTGCTATCTACATGTATGAGGCTACATTCAAAAGTAATTTCTATGCGGAGGGTGCTGCTATTTCCATCGTTATGTTGTTTATGGTTATGGTGTTTGTCATTCCATATATGTTTAGACGAAAGGAAGATGCTTAGATGCCTAGAGTATTAGCGAATACACCCGTATATTTCATATTAATTGTCATGAGTATTATTTTTGTATCACCATTCTATGTATTAATTGTTACAGCATTGAAGCCGTTTAGTGAGGTTTCTGTACTAACAATGTGGTCATTGCCAGCAAATATTAATTTCAGCAGTTTTGTTCAAGCGATTAGTGAATTAGCTCCAAATTTATGGAATAGTTTTAAAATGGTGATACCTGCAACGTTGATTTCAGCATTATTAGGGTCTATTAATGGTTATGCACTGTCAAAATGGAAATTTAAAGGCTCAGAAGTGTTTTTTAATTTCTTGTTGTTAGGTATGTTTATTCCGTATCAAAGTATTTTAATTCCATTGATTCAAACCATTGATAGTATGGGGCTTTACAATACGATTACTGGTTTAGTCTTGGTGCACATTGTGTATGGTTTGCCAATGACAACATTAATGTTTAGAAACTTTTATGCAACGATTCCTCACGCCTTAATCGAAGCGTCACAAATGGATGGAGCAGGCTTTTTTAAAACTTATTTTAAAGTAGTGTTCCCTTTATCCATAACGTCTTTTGTAGTAGTAGGGATTTGGCAGTTCACAAATATTTGGAATGAGTTTTTATTTGCTATTACGATCACTGGTCATGGACAGCATCCGGTAATGGTTGCACTGCAAAATCTATCAGGTAGTCAAGTGGTAGAATGGAATGTTCAAATGGCAGGTGCCTTATTTGCTGCAATACCAACTATGCTTATATATATTTTAGCTGGCCGCTTTTTTATAAAAGGTTTATTAGCAGGATCTGTTAAAGGTTAGTGATTAATGATTGGAGTGTTGAGGTTGACGAAATTAAAGGTTGGTATAATTGGCTGCGGGGGAATTGCACAAGGTGTTCATATTCCTAATTATTTAAAGCTTCATAAAACGGTAGAGATTGCTGCAGTGTGTGACGTGAGTATGGAGAGAGCAAAAGCTTGCTCGGAAAAATATCATATCAAAAAATATTTTAGTGATTTTAAAGAAATGATTGATAATGCAGATATTGAGGCTGTGAGTGTATGTGTTCCTAATAAATTTCATGCAGAAGCAACTATTTATGCTTTACATGCTGGATGTCATGTCATTTGTGAAAAACCACCAGCGATAAACGTTCAGGAAGCTAAAGAAATGGCTAATGCTGCAAAAACAGCAGGAAAGATTCTAACCTATGGGTTTCATTACAGACATTCTAATGAGGTGCAAGCAATTAAACGGTTCATTGAGAATAATGAATTAGGTGATATTTATGCGGCTAAGTCCGTTGCGGTGAGAAGAAGGGGAATACCGGGTTGGGGTGTTTTTACCAATAAAGAATTACAAGGTGGAGGATCTATCATTGATATTGGTGTCCATATGTTAGATACCACCCTTTACCTAATGGGATATCCAGAACCTGATATGGTTTTAGGTAAAACGTATCAAAAACTGGGTAACAGAAAAGGTGTAGGACTCATGGGAGAATGGGATTGGGAGAACTTCTCTGTAGAAGATATGGGGCGAGGTATGATTATATTTAAAAATGGCGCTTCTATTATACTGGAAACAGCTTTTGCTGCAAATGTCCAAAAGGACGAGACCATGCAAGTATCTTTAATGGGGGATAAAGGAGGAGCTGATGTTTTTCCTGTACAGATATATCAAGAAAAACACGGTTCACTTATCGATATTCACACACCTTATTTAGAAGATAAAGATTATTATGAATTAGAATTCGAACGATTTGTAAATGGCTGTTTAAATAAGGATACCCCGATTAGTAAGCCGGAGGAGGGCGTGATATTGCAGCAAATTATCGATGCATTATATGAATCATCTTATACAGGTGAGGCTGTAAAAATAAAGTAGATTAGCAGGGAGGAGTTACATTGTTAAAAGGGATAGGCAAGGCAGGGCTAGATAATGTTCAAAACTTAGAAGAATTAATTATTCTAGCTTCCACGAATGGATTTGATGCTGTAGATACAGATTTTACAGATTTAAAGGTGTTTGTTGAAGAAAAGGGCGAAAATGAAGCTAGGGATTTTTTGAAGGTAAATAATATCAAGCTTGGTTCCGTTTCCTTACCTGTTAACTGGCGAACATCAGATAAAAACTTTCAACAGTCTATGACTGATTTGATCGAAAGTGCAATGATAGCGAATAAACTAGGCTGTACAACATTTTTCACTTTCTTTTTTCCATCTACCGACGAATATCCGGCAGCCTATCTGATTAAATTAACAAATCGCTTAAGGGTTTGCGCCAATCTTCTAAAACAATATGATATTACGTTAGCTTTAGAATTTGTCGGCCCTGTTCATTTGCGAAATAAATGGAAGTATCCATTTATATGGGATATTCAATCTACGCTGGAATGGATTGACCTGATAGGTGAACCGAATGTCGGAATAGTACTTGATAGTATTCACTGGCATACAATCGAGGGTACGGTTAAAGATATTAAGTTACTGAAACCAGAACAAATTGCGTATGTCCATATAAATGATGCCAAAGATATTCCAAGAGAAGAAGTGTTGGATAATGATAGATTGTTTCCTGGTGAGGGAGCTATTGATTTAGTAGGTTTTTTAAAGGCATTACAGCATATAAACTACCAAGGAATAGTATCTCAAGAGATTTTAACGATTCATGAACCAACAGAATCAAGTGCTGAATTAGCGAAAAAGTCTAAAGAGGCAATGGAGTATATATTTAATAAAGCAGGTATCTAATCTATTACAGTGTGAAGGAGGTAATAACTTGAAAGTTTTAGTAGGTTGTCTATATCACGAAACCAATACTTTTAATCCTTTTAGTACAAATGTTGAGGATTTTGTCATTATTGAAGGGGAGGACTGCCTTCAGCGATTGGGAAGTACAGAAGTATTTAAAAATGCCGGTGTAGAAATCATTCCAAGTATCTATGCAACTGCCTTATCTTCAGGAACTGTGACCCAACGGGCTTTTGATTATTTTTCGGAGAAGATACTCTCTGCTATAAAGAATGAGCCTGATATTGATGGAATTTGGCTACACCTTCATGGATCCATGGTTGTTGAAGGGATAGGTTCAGGAGAATTAGCATTATTAAAGGAAGTAAGATCTCTTGTAGGTAATGATATTCCGCTCTCTCTTACGTTAGATATTCATGCAAATAATGCTGCCGATTTATACAAGTACGTAAATATTGTTTGTTCGTACAAAACGGTCCCTCATGTAGATCAATCGGAAATAGAGGCCTTAACGGCGAAATATTTATTAGATGTAGTGGAACAAAGAGAAATCCTTCAGCCAGCTTTTATTAAAATGCCATTAATTATTTGTGGTGAGAAGGCACTGGGAAGCCAAGAACCGTTAAAGTCAATCTTCAACAAAATAAAGGAGATAGAAGCCGATGAAAAAATTATGTCAGCTTCATTTTTCTTGAGTCATGCTTGGAGTGATTCGGAAAATACTTCCACATCGATATTTGTTATTCCCAAAAGTGCCAAATACAAAGAATATGCCGATGAGAAAGCGATTGAGCTGGAGAATTTCATTATGGAAAGAGTGGAACAGTTTACCTTCTGTGCTCTGGATCTATCACCTGAGGAGGCGGTTCTTAAAGCGCTGCAGGCTGATCAAAACCCTGTGTTTATATCAGATTCTGGAGATAACACTACTGCTGGAGCAACAGGTATGAACACTAATTTATTGGAACTTTTTCATCATTCAGAATTGGGAGAAAAGAAGGTACTAATTTCTGCTATTTATGATAAAGAGGCCTATCAACTGCTGAACAGTAAGGAAATTAATGAACCTGTTGAGTTAAGTATAGGCATTAATAATGATAAGGATACACAAAAAGTCTTGGTGAAGGGAAAGTTAAAAGCAAAAGGTGATCTATTAGGCTATTTAAATGCTACGGATGACAAAGTAGGTGATGTTTGTACAGTTTCCATTGGGAATTTAGATGTGGCGGTAGCCAATAGAGCGGAATCGTTCATTACATTAAATCATTTTACAAGAGCTGGGCTTCACATAGAAGAATATGACGTTGTTGTTGTCAAACAAGGTTATTTATTTGATGAATTAAGTGAGATAGCGAAACTGTCTATCCTTGCTATGACCCCAGGAGCTACTTTTTTAAATATTAAGAATTTAAATTACAAGCATCAAAAATCAAATATAACATTAATTTAAATATGAGGTGAAATAAATTGAAAATCATTCAAACAAAAAATTATGAAGAAATGTCTCAAAAATCTTATGAGGTAATTAAAAGCGTTCTGGATAAGAAGAAGGACGCTGTTATTAATACGACTACAGGAGCTAGTTATGATGGAACATTTGAACTCTTAGTTAAAGCGATTAATAATGGAGAATTATCGATAAAAGATGCGATCATTATGAACTTAGATGAGTATATAGCAGAACGAGACAAGTCCTTTACTGTATATACTTATATGTACAATAAATTCTATGATTTGATTAAAGAACAACCAAAGTTAAAAGCATTACTAGATGGAAGTCTGGAAGATTTACAAAGTGAGATTAAGCGCTATAACCAGCTGCTGCATCAATATCCGAGGGATTTACAAATTGTGGGGCTTGGTGTTAACGGTCATTTAGGAGCCAATGAACCTGGTACATCATTTGATCAAAGGCTATTTTGTGCAGATAGCGATGAATCTACTATTCAAAGTACCATGGGTTACCACCATTTAACGCGGGATGAGGCACCTACTCAGATGCTGACTTTAGGATTAGCTGATATTATCGAGTCTGAAACAATCTTATTAACAGCTTCAGGTACAAGAAAGGCGCAAGCAGTAAAAGAGACTATTGAAGGGCCATTATCCACTGATTGTCCAGCTTCTATTCTTCAACAGCACGATAATGTAATTTTTATTATTGATGAAGAAGCTGCATCTTTATTAACCAATGATTATCGTTAATACAAATTTTAAAATATTATTGAAGTAGGAGTGCAAGATGTGTGGATAAAACAATAATCGCGATAGATATAGGCGGAACAACAGCAAAAATCGGTCTAATAAATAACCAGGGTTATATCATAGAAAAATGGGAAGTGCATTCAGATATCAGTAACAATGGTGAAAATATAATAGATAATATTTGGAATTCAATTCTGGAAAAGTTATCAGACATGGAAATAAATCAGGATGAGCTGTTGGGTATCGGGATAGGTGCTCCTGGCTTTGTTGATAATCAATCAGGATTGGTATATGAAGCTGTTAATTTAGGATGGAGAATGTTTCCGCTCAAAGAAAAACTTCGTGAAAAGACCAGGCTGCCTATTTTTGTAGAGAATGATGCGAACTTAGCAGCATTAGGAGAAAATTGGCTGGGAGCAGGAGAAAATGCTGAAAACTTAATCGCTGTAACGTTAGGCACGGGAGTTGGCAGCGGAGTTATTGCCAATGGGGAGATCTTAAATGGTTTTAATGGAACGGCTGGGGAGATAGGCCATGTAACTGTAGATCCACAGGGCTATTTATGTAATTGCGGAAGAAACGGCTGTCTGGATACTATCGCTTCAGCAACAGGTATTGTTAGAGCCGTGGAAGCGTATATAGAGGAACATCCTGATGCGAGGTTAGCGGAATGGCAACGAAGAAAACAAGTTATGGAAGCGAAAGATGTTTTTGATATGGCGAAAAAGGGTGATGAAGCTAGCCATAGAATTATAGAAAGAGCTTTAGGTCTTCTAGGACTTGCACTTGCACATTCTGCCTCTGTAATCAATCCTTCCAGAATATTGATTGGAGGAGGACTTTCGAAAGCTGGTGACTACCTGCTGGCTATTGTAAATGACTATTTGAAAAAGTATGCACTGCCACGGATTGTTGATACGTGTGAGGTAAAGCTTGCGAAATTAGGTAATGATGCAGGTATTATAGGCGCAGCCTATATTGTGCTTCATAAAACGGGTGAATTTGGGCAACTATAGTAATGTCCTGTTTAAATAATCAAACAGCAAAAGGCCTCAAGTGTATTATTTGCTTGAGGCCTTCTAATCGTAAGGCTCAACTCAGCTTGATTACAGCTCATCATGTACCAAACTTGTACTGATCTATTCAAAATACGTATGTAATAATCCCAAATGTTCCCGCTTCCCTAATTTAGAACTATGTTAGATTAGTTATCGATTATATGGACAAATTGAGGCAGTTTTTTATCTTTGATGTGGAGAAGGTCCATTATAATGAACCAGTGTTTATCATTTAAAAGTACTTTATGAATGTAAAGCTTGTTGTTTTTTAGGTTAATTTTTTCATATGTGTAACCCCTCACTATAAAGTCCCCTAAATGTACTATGTTAAATGTACAAAAGTATCTTGCTTTCTCTTAGCTCTCCTATATAATTAAGAATAATTATAAATTCATCTGCTATTTATAGCACAGTTATTGAGGAACTGTCTTTTTTTATCGAATTTAAAACAACTGGGATATGTAAATAAGAAGGTGATTATTACGAATTAACAGTTTATTTGGGATGTTATGAAATCGCTATCCTCATAGAAGTCCAACTCTGCACTGATTAAATGATCTTGCATAATTAGGAGGGCATATGATACCGAAACGATTAGAAAAAAACAATACTAGTTTAAAGTCTATTCTGCTTATTAGTTTTATTTGTATTGCTATTATACCAGTTATATTCATGTCTGTAGTGATGTATATGAAGAGCTCCCAAATAATTAATCAGAATGCCGCAAAATATGTAACTCAAATATTGCAACAGACAAATCAGGAGATTGACTCCAAACTCAAACAATTTGCTGAAGATTCTATCTCGATCTTAACGAATGATAAAATACAAGAAAGTTTAAATCCACAAAACATTCAAGCTGCGGATTATAGCACAAGAGAAGATTTAAGAAAAGTACTTACACGTTTCATTATAGATAATAGTAATATAACATCTGCCTCGATTTATCTTAACGATGGCAGTCTTTTGGTTACTACTGAAAATAAACTGAACGAATTGCAAATACCGCCCGATAGGATGGACCAGCTGGATCAGTATAAAGGAAAAATCCTTTGGAGCTATGCAAACGTTAATTCATCATCACCACAGACCAACTTAGTTGTTGCTCAACGTGCCATAAAGAATGTATTAGGTCCTTCTACCGAACCAATTGGCTATTTATCATTTACCATATCAGAAGATCTAATTTTTGATTTGATTGCTGAACTAGAGATGGGTCAGACTGGAAGCACATTCATTTTGGATCAAACAGGAACAGTTCTTACTAGTCAATTGAGAGGAAGTGTAGGAACCAAATTAGATGAAAAAATATTAGAGAATATATCAGATAGATATAGGGAAAATACAGATAGTGTGATTCAGAAGATTGGAAGTACAAATTATTTTATTGCGTTTGACCAATCGGAGGAAACAGGTTGGAGTGTGCTAGGCTTAGTCCCATCTGATGAAATCACAGAGGGATTATGGGAAGTTCAAAGAATCCTTTTGATCATCATTATTGTCTGGGTGATCCTGACCATTTTTTTATCTTCTAAAATAACGAAGAGTGTAACCAATCCTTTAATGGAATTAATAACTACCATGAAAACAGTGGAAAAAGGCGATTTTTCGGTGCGTGTGAATCTAAAGCAAAATAGAGAAATTCAATCGATAAGTAATAGTTTTAACCGAATGATTTACAAGGTTAATGAATTGATTAAACAAGTATATGAGCGAGAAATGAAAGAGAAACAAGCAGAATTAAAAGCCCTGCAAGCACAGATCAATCCTCATTTTCTTTATAATACGCTGGATACTTTCTATTGGATGCTATATGTCAAAGGAGAGGAGAAAATTGGCGGATTGATTGTTTCCTTATCCAGTATGCTTCGCTACAGTATTAGCAATGAAGGTTCATTTGTCGTACTGAAACAAGAGATGGATAATGTGCAAAACTATATTAATTTACAATCTGCCAGGTCGGGAGATAAGATAAATTTTGAACTTCAAATGGCAGAAAGTCTTGAACATGCTAAGGTGCTTAAATTGATATTGCAGCCGATAGTTGAGAATGCTGTTCATCATGGACTTGAAGAAAGTAATAAAGACGGCAGGATCATTATATCTACCAGAGAGGACCAAGGAAATCTCATAATCGCAGTGGAGGATAATGGCATTGGTATCGAAAAAGCACAAATCGAATCTTTTCAGAAGGAAAGACAAATAAACAATGGCATTGGACTGCATAATGTGGACGAACGGATTAAACTTACCTTTGGTTCCGCTTATGGCATCGAGATAGAAAGTGAAATTGGTAAAGGGACTAGGGTTAGTATTAAATTACCGTTACATTTCCCAAAAAAGAGCACGTAAGAAGTGTTTGTAGAAAAAAGGAGTGAGATCATTTGCATAACCTTAAATTGTTGTTAGTTGATGATGAATATATGGTTCGGACTGGATTGAAAAAGGTTATTGAAAACTTAGATGGGAATTGGGAATTAGTGGGTGAAGCAAAAAACGGTGAAGAAGGCTTAATGCTTATAAAGCAGTATCAGCCAGATTTAATTATTTCAGACATTCGGATGCCTAAAGTAGATGGGTTACAGCTTTTACAAAAAATAAAAGAATTGTACCCTGAAAGTTTAGTTATATTGCTTACTGGATATCCTGAGTTTGAATATGCACAACAAGCATTAAGAAATGGTGCTTTCGATTATATTTTAAAACCAACAAAAGCTGAGGACATCATAAAAGTTTTAAAGAAGACAGAAGATCTTTTGATAGAACGGAAACAAGAAAAGCAAGAGAAACAGGATTTACATGATTCATTGAACAATTATAATAAATGGATTACAGAAAAGACCTTTCGGAATTTATTATATGGGGGACATGTTGGAAATATAGATATTTCCCATAAAGGTGAGTGGGGATCTGAGACAGCTATTATCGTCATAACGATTGTTCAAAATAAACAATTATCATTAAGTCTATGTGTTAAAACCTTAGAGGAATTGACAAAAAACCTTTTTCCGAAAGAATTAGAAATCATCATTCTGCCAGATGCACAAGATGAGATACTATTATTACTAGTGGGTGACAAAGAGAGGTTCATGGATTGGGATAATTTAAAAGAGGATTTACATGCTTTAAGGATCAAGTGTGCACAAGACCATGATTTCTTATGGAAAGCAGGCGTGGGTGAACAGCTTTCATTAATGGAAGAAGCTTCTTTATCTTATAATCAAAGTAAAAAGGCCGTTCATTATTCCAAGCCCGATCAATTAATTATTCATTATCATGATATTCTTGATTTTGACAAAGATCCCTCTATCATACCGTTTGAAGTAGAATTAGCCTTGGTGAATGCCATAAAGTTAGGTGAAAAGGAAGAGGTAAAGCAGACTTTTGATAAGCTTACGATCTATTTTGAACATATGGTGTTTAAGGAACTAAATAATTATGTGAATAGTTTATTAGTGAAAATCACCAAAAGCTTATTAATTAAATATGAATCAACCTCATTATCTTTTCAAAACCATGGTGCTGCGCAGAAATGGCTTTATGAACAAGTGATGCAATGCTTTGCAAAAGTGAATGAACGTGAAAGGAAAGAGAAAAATTTTATTATTGAACGGGCAAAAAAGATGATTGCAGAGAACTATGGTTGTGATCTTACTTTAAAAAATGTAGCGATTGATTTAAGTATTAATCCAAGTTATTTAAGTGTTCTCTTTAAACAGGAAACTGGCGAAACCTTCAGTGAGTATATAGTGAATTATAGATACCAAGTGGCCAAAGAGTTATTAGAAAATCCGCGATTGAAAATATATGAAATTGCTGAACAAGTTGGGTATGTAAATGGGAGATACTTCAGCCAAATGTTTAAGCGAAACAGTGGATTGACTCCAAAACAATATCGCAATCAATTGGAAATCAAGATAAATGATTAAGACCCTCTAAATTGTTTGAAGGTATTTAATATCAACAAACAAAACCTAACCATAGCTACATTGTCGATATTTTAAAAGTAAATTACACTAACCTTGTGATCACAAATTTAAAATGAAAAGGGGGTTAGTATATGTTTAACTTTAGCAGAAGGGCACGTGAAAATATGTGGGCATATCTTTTTATAGGTCCACAAATGATAGGGCTTACATTATTTATTATCGGTCCGATTATATTTGCTTTTGCTATTAGTTTTACAGAATGGGATATTGGTTCGACACCTACATGGTTAGGTTTAGAAAATTATACGAGGCAATTATCGGACTCTGTTTTTTGGAAAGTAGTGAGGAACACCTCGTTTTTTGCGTTGATTAATATACCTTTAACGATGATAGGTTCTTTAATCATAGCTCTGATGCTTAACCAAAACATCAAGGGAAAAGTCATTTTACGGACAGCGTATTTTATGCCTGTTGTCACCTCATCTGTAGCAGTAGCCTTAGTGTGGACGTGGATGTATAATCCTGACTTTGGTTTAATTAATTCAAGCTTAGGATTGATAGGCATTGAAGGACCGGGGTGGTTATCTAGTTTAAAGTGGGCTTTGCCGTCTATTGCTTTCATGACTATATGGCAAGGAATCGGATATAACATGATCTTATTTTTAGCTGGTTTACAAGGCATATCCAAGCAGCTTTATGAAGCCGCTGTCATAGACGGAGCTAACGGATGGCAAAAGTTTTGGAAAATAACCTTTCCCTTATTGTCTCCTACGATATTCTTTGTACTTGTCATGTTACTGATTAGTTCGTTTCAAATATTCAACGAACCCTATATGATGACCAAAGGAGGTCCAGCAGATGCAAGTAATGTCTTTGTATTGCACATCTATGACAAAGCATTTCAATTCTTTAAAATGGGAGAAGCTTCTGCGATAGCCTTTATCCTATTTATTATCATTCTGGTTTTTACACTGTTACAATTTAAATTCTCAAAGTGGGTGAATTACGATGCCTAGTATGACGTTAGGTCGTTCCAAAAGGTCTGACACACAAGAAAATGGAAAGAGAGTAAGACAATATTTTATGAAAGGTTTTATCTATATTGTTTTAATTACAGGCGCATTGATTATGCTGGTGCCATTTATATGGATGATCTCTACCTCTTTAAAGGGACAAGGAGCAGTATTTGAATACCCTCCTCGGCTTATTCCAAACCCTTTTGAGTTTGAAAATTACAGAAAAGCGTGGTCAGCGTTACCCTTTGCCTTAGCTTATTGGAATAGCCTAAAAATAACGGGGTTAGTGACAATAGGCACTTTAATTAGCTGTTCCATGGCAGGTTATGCTTTTGCTAAAATCAATTTTGTGGGGAAGAACTTTCTGTTTGTCGTGCTGTTAGCTACGATGATGATTCCAGGACAAATAACGCTCATTCCTATGTTTATGTTATTCAAAGAAATTGGTTGGGTGAATACACACCTTCCGCTTATTATACCACCAATTCTAACCAATGCTTTTGGCGTATTTCTACTTCGGCAATTTATGAGTACATTTCCAACTGAACTAGAAGATGCGGCTAGAATTGATGGGTTAAATACATGGCAGATTTATTGGAAGATAGTACTGCCAAATTGTAAGCCAGCTCTAGCTGCTTTAGGGATTTTTACTTTTATGGCAAACTGGAATAATTTCTTGGCGCCGCTTATTTATTTGAATGATGAATCTAAGTTTACAATTCCTTTAATTATTGCTTCATTTCAAGGACTATACACAACAGATTGGACGGTGTTAATGGCTGCTTCTGCTATATCACTTATTCCTGTATTAATCATTTATTTATTTGCACAAAGATATTTCATTGAAGGAATTACATTAAGTGGATTAAAAGGTTAGTTCTATATTGTAAGTATTCACCAACATAAAAAATGAATATTGAAAATTAAATATGAGGAGGGTTAAGATGAAAGAGATTACATTATGGGGTGCATTAGTATTGTCTTTGGTCTTATTAATGGTTGGCTGCTCCAATGATACCGGTTCAGAGGGTGATAGCGGAGAGGGTGATAAAGTAGAATTACGAATGTCCATTGTGGCAGGTACCGACGAGATGCCTGGATGGCAAGGAATAGTGGACGCCTTTAATGAATCACAAACGGATATTGAGGTGAAGTTAGAACGTTTGCCCGGAAGCTGGGATGAGTATAATCAAAAAATGACGGCTCAAATAGCTTCAGGTGATCCGCCTGATATTGGCAGAATCGGCGTAGCCTATATGCCCATGTATTCTTCCAAAGGACAATTAGAAGATTTATCGCCATTTATAGAATCATTAAACAAAGATGACTATTATGACTCTATTTTTACGGAATACACAGATGGCAATATATATGGTGCACCAATTGGAGTTTATACCATGGCAATGTATTATAATAAAAACTTATTTGATGAAGCAGGTATTGAATATCCGCCAGCAGATTGGGAAGAAGCGTGGACTTGGGATCAATATAAAGAAGCTGCAGAAAAGATAACGAAAGGTTCAGGAGCTAATAAACAATACGGGGCTTATGTAGGTTTTAACCCAGAACGGTCTATTCAATATTTATGGTCGAATAATGGTGGATTAATCAATGAAGAAATGACAGAACCCATTGTGAATACAGAAGAATCTAAAGAAGCATTAACATTTCTTCAAAGTCTTATACAATCGGGGATTTCCCCCACACCAGCAGAAACAGAAACGATGCCTGTCGATCAATTGTTTAAAACAGGGAGGTTGGGCATGATTGCAGAAGGTCAATGGATGATGCCGTCCTTTGCAGAAATTGATTCATTTGAATGGGGGGTTGCTCCGATTCCAAGAAGCTCTAAAGGGGAAGCTGTTACACCTAATTTTATAGACAAGTATGTTATCTATAAAGGTTCTGACCATGTAGAAGAGGCATGGGAGGCTATTGAATTCTTCATGAGCGAAGAAGCTGAAAATATTTTAGTGGATCATGGATTAGGAGGAATACCAACATTGAAATCAGTAGCTGAGGAACGAGAAAATGATATGTTTAATCCGTTAAATTCGGAAGAAAAAGCAGTATGGTTCCAATCAGTAGATTATTCAAGAGAAGTTCCTTTTACGAATAATTGGCAAGAATTGATGAATGAATCCATGAAGAAATTTGATTTGGTTGGTCTTGATGAATTAGAAGCAGATAAAGCAGCCGATGAATTAGCTCCAATATTAGAGGGACTGTTGGAGGAAGCAAATCAATAATCAATGGAGTGTACGGGAGTAAAACCCTGTACACTTTATTTCTAGAGAAGTCAATATGATAAAGAAAAGGCGGGATAACATATGACCACAAAAGTGATTGGGGAATTAATGTTTCAACCATTAACAACCAAAGAGATAAAGCCCAAGGGATGGCTATTACGACAGCTTCAGCTTCAAGCAAAAGGACTCAGTGGTAATTTAGACAAATTTTGGCCAGATATTAAAGATAGTAAATGGATTGGCGGAGATAAGGAAGGCTGGGAGCGAGTCCCTTATTGGTTAGACGGTTTTATCCCTCTAGCATATTTATTAGATGACGAAGATATGAAAGCTCGTGCAAAAAAGTATATCGATGCCATTATAGACGGACAAGAAGAAGATGGTTGGATTTGTCCATGTTCAAAGGAAGAGAGAGGCCAATATGATATGTGGGCCTTATTTCTACTATTAAAGGTATTGGTTGTTTACCATGATTGTAGTAAGGATGAAAGAATAGAAGAGGTTATTCATCGAGCGACTGTCCATTTTGACAAGCATATTGATCAATTCACTATCTTTAATTGGGCCTCTACCAGATGGTTTGAAATGTTGATACCAATATATTGGCTATATGAAAGAAGACAGGAAGACTGGCTGCTTCAACTAGCTGTTAAATTAAAGGCACAGGGCTTTGATTATCAATCTTTATATGAACATTGGCCGTATGAAAAGCCGAGCTCTTTTGGACATTGGAGTCAAATGAGTCATGTGGTGAATCAAGCAATGGCAGTGAAATCACTAGCTTTATTTAGCAGAATAAGCAAAAAAGAGACCGATCAACGTTTTGCAGATAAAATGCTTGAGCAATTATTAACATTTCATGGGACTGCCACGGGTATTTTCACTGGAGACGAATGTCTCTCAGGTGACAGCCCTACTCAAGGAACCGAACTATGTGCAGTAGCAGAATTTATGTATTCGTTAGAGAACCTAATTCAAGTAACTGGTGATGTAAAGTGGTCAGACCATCTTGAATATATCGCTTATAACGCTTTGCCGGCAGCAATTAGTCCTGATATGTGGTCCCATCAATATGATCAAATGGTAAATCAGGTGGAATGCAGCAGGATTGAAGAAGGAAAACAACCATTTCGAACGAATAATGGTGAGGCTCATATATTTGGATTAGAACCGCACTTTGGTTGCTGCACTGCTAATTTTAATCAGGCTTGGCCTAAGTTTGCCTTATCCACTTTTATGAAAACGAAGAAAGGAATCGCTTGTACCGCATTTGCACCTGCAGAAGTAGAAACAACTGTTGACGATCAAAGGATAAAGGTCCACCTTGCAACAGACTATCCATTTCGTAACACGATGCAATTCACCGTTCAAGTGGAACAACCGTGTGCATTAGATCTAGATATTAGAATTCCAGCATTTTGTTCCAGCGCAACGGTAAATGGAAAGCCGGCAAAGAGCGGGGAATACCATAATATATCTAAAGTATGGGAAGATGGAGAAACAATCGATGTGATTTTACACTATGAGTCGGAATTCATAAATAGGCCAGAGAATATGGTCGCAGTTAGAAGGGGACCGCTTCTGTTATCGATAGCTGTCGAAGAAGAGTGGAACAGAATAGATTACGGTGAAAGTGAAACTCTGCGGGTTTATCCGCATTGTGATTATGAAGTGACCCCTACATCATCTTGGAATTATGCCTATATAGATAAAGGAATAGACCTCCAATTCCATAAAGTGGGAGAGATTCCTTTTAATCCAGTTGAACCACCACTTGAAGCCTCGGCAAAGGTAGTAGAGATTGATTGGCCTCAAAAAGATGGGGTGGTTACAAGAACCCCGGCAGATAGAAAGCCAGTAAGTGGAGTAAAGAAGATTAAGCTTTTGCCTTATGGATGTACAAATTTAAGAATGACAGAGGTGCCGTTTATTGAGCTGTGAAAAATAGATGATTTTATTATAGAAGTGACTGGGTTGAGTGCCTGCTGATATTCTTTACTGTTGAATGTGTAAAAGCAACTATTTAACAACTTGGTATTTCAGATACAAACATAAATAAATCGGCCAATCATTAATTTGTGAATGATTGGCCGATTAGTATTTCTAAACGAAATCGTAAGGTCCTAATGTCTAAAAAGTTGAGAGAAATATGGTTACTTAGATTTTAAGTAAGTTTTCCCATCACGCTGTTCTACTTTCCCTTCTTTCAATAATTTACCAAGTGCACGTTTGAATGCTGCTTTACTTATGTGAAATGTGCCACGGATATCTTCAGGGTCACTTTTGTCGGAAAACGGAATAATGCCATTACTTTCTTCTAATCGAGCCAATATCATATCGGCATCTTCACCCATACTGTGTTGTTTTAATGGTCTGAGTGATACATTTAATGTGCCATCATGTTTCACTTCAATCACACGACCTTCCACTCGTTCACCTAAGCGCGGCTCTTCTTTTCGTTCGGTGTGATGGATAAACCCGCGATAGCCCTCGTCTGTTATACATGCAGATCCTTCTCTGTCTGTACGGTAGATGCGGCCACTGATAGTTGCATTCAATAGATCATCAGGGGCTAATTCAAATATTCTTTCCATAATGCCTTCTGTCGCAGGGAGTGCAAGCAAGCGTCCTTTGCGATCTTTGCCTAATGAAACATAAAGTTCATCACCGATGATTGGCCATACGCTTTCGAACAATGGTAAATCATCTTTTGATACGAGGATTTCTTTTGACGTACCAATATTAACAAATACACCTAAGTGTGGTAAGACTTCAACCACTTCTGCCCAGCCATACTTATCGATTTGAATAGTTGGTAATTGTGTCGTTGCAATAGTTTGTCCTTTTTTATCCTGGTAAAGAAAAACATCCACAGATTGTTCAGCCTCAAGTTCCGAGTCTGTTTCATTATGGTGCAGGAGGATGTCGTTTTCTAACACATAACCAGTATCAATTGTTCGCAGTACCTTCAGTGTTTGGATCGTACCTATTAGATTATTCATATTAAAACCTTCTTTCATATGTATTGGAAAAGGGGTACTCCTACTATAAGAGTACCCCTTTGATTGATAAAGTAACACATAAGATTTATGATTTATTTTATATCCTGACAAATTCAGGTGGGAAATTTCATTAATAGAATTTCACTTTACCGCGGTAAATATTCCACTGGGATTTCCTAACTTAAGCAACATAAGCCCTACCTGCTCTTACGTCCTTGCGACCCCTTAGTCGCGCCAGTGTGAATAAGTATTTTCAAAAATATGAAGTAGAATACCAGCTACACTTATTTGTTACTTTAGTTTGTTAACCTTAACATTCTCTCATAAATGAAAGGGAATGTCAATATTTACTTTTCACATTCCTTGCTTTATGCATCGCCTCTAAAAGACGATAGGTTTTATCACACTTGTATTCCCAGAACATAATGCCGCCTAGCCCTTCATGATGCACATAGTTACATTTATGTTTGATTGATTCTTCATCATCATAAGAAATAAAGGTACTTCCATCAAACAGGTAGGGTGCTTTTGCTTCATTATCCCAGAAGCGTGTGTAGCCATTTGTGTGAATATAATCAGAAGCAAGTTCGGTAAAATCAGGGCCGTATCCGCCTGAACCTGGCGACATCTGCAAATAACCGTTATTCTTATTCGGTACATTCTTCCACATCCGTGAATAGAAAGCAGCTCCTACAACAATTTTTTCACGTGGTACGCCTGCTTTCATAAATAAGTGGACAGATTGATCGACACTAATTCGGAATAAATCACCTGTCGGCGTATATAAATTCGTATGATGACCAGTAAGTACTTGGAAGCCGCCGCGCATATCATATGTCATCAGCTGCACATAATCCAAATACTGTTCTATCTTGTCCATTTCCGTTCCATCAATATAGTATTGATCAGCACCGGTTGCAATTGTTAGAAGAGCATACTTTCCTGTTTCCTGCTGGAGCGCGTCCAGTTCTTCCCAGATTTGCTTTAAAAGGTATGTAAAGTTTTCCTTATCATCTGGGGACGATTCAATACCAGCCTCTCCATAGCACGGATATTCCCAGTCAAGATCAATGCCATCCAGTTCCTTATATTCCCTTACAATTCGTACGGCACTTTCTGCCATCTTTTGTCTGCCGGCAGCAGTTGAAGCTGCTTCTGAGAATCCGCCTGCACTCCATCCGCCAACTGAGAGTAAAATAGTAAGCTTTGGATTAAACGCTTTAATTTTTTCAAGCTGATGCAAGTGTTTTAAATGATCAATACTGATTTCATCATTTTTTACATGACCAAACGCAATATTAATGTGTGTTAACTTTAGGGCATCCTCTTCTCGCAGATTTGGTAAGTCACTATCGCCCACATATCCGATAATTTTACATTCATTTCCCATATTCCATCCATCCTTCCCTAAGATCCGTTTTGATTACGTACGGTACAAATAACTGGAACGGCTTGCCTACCTATGTGTGTCGATGCTTCCATCAGTCTGTTTGACAATTCAATAATAGTTTCAAAAATCATTTTAGTAACTTGCTCTACTTGATCATCATCCCAGTTAATGTTACCGATGTCAATTCGATTGTATTCTATCAAATCAACATCAAGTATTTCAATTTTTTTAGGTTTCAAAAACATTTTGTTCGTAGTATACTTTCATCAAGTGTAAAGTGATAACGCTTTAATAAGGGATTTTTCCATAACCAAAATAAGAAGGTGACGAGATGATTGGCAATGTGCGCAAACATTTGCAAGACAAAGTGAAACATAGAATATGGCTGTTTTCCGATTTGCAGCAATCGATACCGGAACAAGCGGCTTATTGCTTGTCAACGGCAGTAGATGACTTTAAAGATTTACAGCTAGCATGTGATTACATATGGTACCTTGGTGATGCTGTGGAAGGAAGCAACAAGGACCAATTGCAAGAGATGATAGATATTCAATTGAATTTACTCAAACCTTTGGACATTCCTGTTCGATTTGTGTTAGGGAATCATGATTTCGATTATATGTGGGCACATCGAGGGGAAGCAGAACGATTGCCTGTTTTCTTTTATGAGGCTGTTGCTAATACAGATGGATGGAAAACGATTGATCAGCTCACATCCTTTTATTTTACGGAAGACATAGGGGATTATAAAATTGTTTTTCTGTCTGATCACGGGGATCCATTTGGAGAATGGATATCTACCCATGGTCTCATTCACGGAAACGAAGATAAGTATCCTTTTACAAAGGAAGATTTCTTGAAATTAAGACAGGAGATTGCACAAAGTTCAAAAAAAGTGATCACTGTATCTCATGGTTCCTTTGCTGGTGGTAATCGTGCTTTTCCGTTATGGGATCCGCTGTTACCATTGCCTGATAATGTGAAAGTCCATTTTTATGGCCATTCACATATTGGTGATGTTGTACATGGCAAAGAGCAAGCATATCGAAAAATTGCCTATGTTGACCATGAAAAAACGCCTCAGATCAATGTTTCCTCGTTGGAAAACCGGCGCGGAGATGAAGTACGCTCCGTTATTCTTGAAATATATGAAGACGATACGATAGGGGTTTATTTTAGAGACCATGAAAAGAAAGTTTGGGCTGATCTGTATATGATGGATGACAGAAGGTAAGTCAAAGACTGACGCAACAGTCGGTAATAAAATTTTTTACGTATACACATAATGAAGAGATATTATCCGAAACTGTCACAAGAGAAAATCTAGTGTGTCGGTTTCGGGTTAACTCATGCGATTTATATTGCTATATAACGTTAGACACCAGTATTTATCTATACACCTCCTCGTTTTTTCCTTATTCCAACCTTCCTCATAAACTATTATTCCATCTTAATAAGACAAAAATTGTTACATGACCTATTGTAGAGACGTCCTTTATTTCTTACGATAAATATATGTTTGGATATGGATTACAATAGATGGAGGCTAATAGTGATGCTGAAAAATAAAGATAGCTTTAAAATCTTACAATTAACCGATTTACACATCGGGGCCACCCCGTTAAATGCGGATGACCAGAAAACATTCGATCTGATCAGAACAGCAGCAAAAGAAACTGATCCTGATTTAATTGTGGTGACAGGGGATTTAATCTGGTCTGAGGGTGTAGAAGCTCCAGAGGAGAGTTTTCATGAACTGCTTGAAGTTTTTAACAGCTTAGAGAAACCAATTGCAGTAACCTATGGTAACCATGATACAGAAGAAGGTATTACTAGATCTGACTTAAGGGGATTAGAAAGTAAGCTGACACATGCCGTTGAAAAGAAACACAGCTTTATTATCGAAGATCGAGAGTCCTATTGTGTGGAAATCAGAGAAGTAAATGGCGATTTAGCACATGTCCTTTATATAATAGACAGCGGTGCAGACGATCCGCTTGGAATTGGTACTTATGAGTTTGTTCATCCCAAGCAGATAAACTGGTTTAATGATGTATCAGCCCTTTATCGACAAGAGAAAAAGCAAGCAGCAGAAGATCTGTTATTCCTCCATATTCCGCTGCCTGAATATCATGATGCTTGGGAAAATGGCCAAGCATTTGGTTATAAATATGAAGAGATCTCTTCCCCTGTAGTAAATACAGGCTTGTTTACCTCTTTATTATTAAACCAACAAGTGAAAGGCGTGTTCTGCGGGCATGATCATGATAATGACTTTGAGGCAGATTATTATGGAATAAGACTTTGCTTTGGCAGAATTACAGGCTTTAACTGTTATGGTGATATATCGCGCGGGGCGAGGGTATCAGGTGGATAACCGCTATACGGAAGCAGTTCAGTTAACGGAACAAGCTGATTTGGATTTAATTATGGTACTTAATAGTGATGAATATCATACAGATTGTGTTTTATCCGCCGCCAAAAACGGTAAAGATATATTAGTAGAAAAACCTATGTGTTTAACATTATCCGATGCCGATGCTATCATTGCAGCACGTGATAAATATAAAGTTAACATTATGGTTGGTTATATGAGACGATATGCCCCTGCATTTATAAAGGCTGTGGAAGAGGTTAAACAGCTACCTAAAATAAATTATGCTAAAATCCGTGGGATAATTGGACAAAACAAATTATTTATTGACCAGAGCAGTAAAGTATACCGATTTAATGATATTTCTTCAGCAGCAATGGAAGATAAGCAAATAAGGGCAAAAAATATGGTGAAAGAAGCAATCGGTTATGAAGCACCGAATGATTTAACGAGTGCTTATCGTCTCCTCTGTGGTTTAAGCAGTCATGACTTATCTGCAACTAGAGAAATAATTGGTGTTCCTAATCGAGTAGTTTCAGCAAGCAGATGGAATAATGGCCGGTTTATCACTGCAACCTTTGAGTATGATGATTTTTATGCTACTTTTGAAACAGGGGTAGATCATATTATTCGTTTCGATGCACATATTGAGGTTTTTGGCGAAAATAAACAAATCAAAGTTCAATATGATAGTCCATACATTCGTCATCTGCCAACTAAGCTAATTGTGGCAGAAACAGTGGGCGATCATTACGAACAGAAAGTTTGCCGACCTACTTTTAAGGATCCATATACACATGAATTTGAATATTTATATGATGTAATCACTAAAGGATTCACACCAAAAACAACACCAGAAGATTTTAAGGAAGATTTAATTCTATTTAATGAGATAATTAAAAAAATGGAACATTAATATTTGAAATATCTATTTTTGAATCCTAAACAACGAGATATAGAGGATATTTAGTATTGCCGCAGGGGCGGCAATACGGTTCAGGAATAGGATCATGTCGTTATTCATCATGACAGTCATCTCTCTACCTTCAGGATATGTTAGATACTGTGCGATTAGCGTTGCCAACCTTGGTGATTAATCACTTGGAAAGAAGAAGTGGAACGGGAATGGCACTAAAAAAACAGAGGTGTTCAATATGCTAAACAAAGTAGACCTAATGAAAAAAACAGCTGGAGAACAGGCGGCTGCATTTATTCAAGATGGCATGACAGTTGGATTAGGGTCGGGCAGTACGGTATATTGGGGAATTAGAAAGTTAGGAGAATTAGTAGAACAAGGGCTGAATATAAAAGGTGTACCTACCTCTAGGAAAACGGAAGGATGGGCAAAGAAATTTGACATTCCTCTTGTTGCTTTTTCTGAAATGAATAAATTAGATATAGCCATTGATGGGGCAGATGAAATTGATGAGCATTTTAACCTTATAAAAGGCGGCGGTGGTGCTCTGTATCGAGAAAAGGTCATCGGTGCGGCTGCCGATCAATTGATTATTGTGGTTGATGAGAGCAAAGTAGTGACACAGCTTGGTTCATTTCCACTCCCAATTGAAGTTGTTCCTTTTGGCTGGGAAAATACAGCAAGAAACATTGCTGGATTGGGCTGTACTCCGGAATTAAGAAAGAAAGACAAGTCCATTTTTATATCAGACAATAAAAATTATATTTTGGATTGTCAATTTCCCTCTATTTCTGCACCAGACCAACTGCATACACAACTTAAGCAAATGATTGGAGTAGTCGAAACAGGGTTGTTTATTGATATGACTAATAAAGTTATTATTGGAAGAACGGATGGTATTAGAATAGTAGATCGAGAAAGCAGCCCTATGTTAAAAATATAAAAGCGTTGAGCCATAAGCAATTACATCGAATATATCGATGTATTCAATAATATGCGCCCATCTTTTATGAGGAGATAGCTCTTTGGATAAGTATATTTCTTAAAGCTGCAGATTTATGTGCTTTGGCACAGGTCAAGCAGTGACAGACATTACTTGCAAGAAGAGCTATCTCCTATTTAGGATGCAGACAACTTATTAAGGTTATTTGGCAAGTCCCCTTGTTATTATGGATATTTATCCAATGGCTATAGAATCGGTTTATTTTCCCTCTAGCCTTTTCTTGATAACATTCACTAATGAACCAACTGTCCCTATAATAATCCCTATTACTATTCCTGTAGTTATGCTGTTAAAAAAGGCAAAGATACGGACGATAAGGTTTGCGGTGGTTTGTGGCAGATCACTTAAATTTCCGCCAAGCTGAATAGGTTCGTCAAACGCCATTCCCCATAACAGCTGATGGACAATTGCTAAAAAAATTCCATAGAAAAAACCGATTAATAATAAAGACAAGAAGGGTTTCTTCACATCTCGCCAAACGATATAGGCAATCCAAATAATGATGGGAACAAAAACAAATATGCTGTTGACTAGGCTTCCTTCTTCAATAATGTTTAAATCATGCAGGATTACCCGTGGAACCCCCAATAAGGAAAGTAATAATAATGTGAAGAATGGCATTCCTAAGTAATGACTTATTTTTGGGATAGACAACAAAAAAACTCCTTTCGTTTTGGTAATAAAGCTAGATGTAGTGGATGCTAGCGCCCGTAGATGTTCCAAGTGGGAAGTGTGGAGCATGCGGACGATTGCGAGCCTCCCTATCTGCTGTTTTATATGATAAGATTCAGATCTTATAAAAATCTAACTCATTTATTAAATTTTTCTTAACATATTCTGTGATGTCTGCTTTTTCATTCAGCATGCTGGAACATCCTCGAAAAGTTATAAATGTACAAGGAAAAGTCATGAAACTCACCTATTAAATGTAAGCGATTCCAAATACAATATAGCTATACGAACGGATCCGATCGAATAATGGAATGTTAGAAGGAGAGTGAAATTATATGACACAAGGAGGGGTCTCAAGTTATAAGCAAAGCAGTAAGACAGTCAATAAAAAGAAGCTAGCTAATTTTAGAAAGTACTGGGATTTGTATTTAATCATGGTGCCTGGAATATTATTTTTTATTGTTTTTAAATATATTCCGATGTGGGGCGTGATTATTGCGTTCAAGGATTATAGTGCTTTCGCTGGGTTTGCGGCCAGTGAGTGGGTAGGGTGGGAACATTTTATCCGTATGTTTCAAGATAACAAATTTCATGAAGTGTTTTCCAATACATTGCTGATTAGCTTATATAAGCTAGTATGGGGATTTCCCGGTCCAATTATTTTTGCATTGATGCTGAATGAAGTTAGGCGTATGTTTTATAAGCGGTCTATTCAAACCTTGGCTTATTTGCCTCATTTTCTCTCATGGGTCATTGTTGGGGGCATCTTGGTTCAAGTGCTTTCTCCATCAACTGGTGTCGTAAATGAATTTATCCAGTTTCTAGGTTTTGATTCCATCTACTTCTTAGGTGATTCTGAATGGTTTCGAACAGTTATTGTTGCCAGTGATGTATGGAAGACGATCGGCTGGGGAGCTATTATTTATTTGGCGGCATTAGCAGGGATTGATCCGCAATTATATGAAGCAGCAAAAATTGATGGAGCAAATAAATGGAGACAATTATGGCATATCACTATCCCAACTTTATTACCAACTATTTGTATTCTATTTATCTTGAATCTGGGCAATGTGCTTGATGTAGGATTTGAACAAATATATATCTTATTAAACCCTTTGGTTTATGATGTTGGTGATGTCATCGAAACCTATGTATACAGAGAGGGTATTACACAAGCTCAGTTTAGCTATACCACCGCCGTAGGTTTGTTTAAATCTGCGATTGCACTAGTTTTGGTGATTATTGTTAATAAAATAATCAAAAAGCTGGGGCAGCCTGGTATTTGGTAGGAGGGAGAACATTGAATCAAACTAAAGGAGAGAAAACATTTTCGATCGTTAACAATTGCCTGTTACTCATCTTTGCTATCATATGTTTAGCACCGTTCATTCATATTCTTGCTCAGTCATTGAGCAGTCATCGAGCTATCGTGTCTGGTGAAGTTATCTTCTGGCCGATTGAGCTGAATGTATATCCCTATGTTGAGATTCTTACGGATCCAGCTTTTTTAAAAGCTTTTTGGATTAGTATTCTGCGAACTGTGGTAGGAACTTTTGGCTCTGTTTTATTTACGTGTTTACTAGCTTATCCCTTATCGAAAGCATATATAAAAGGACGGGGGGCGATTCTGTTTCTGATTGTATTTACTATGATGTTTCAAGGCGGGATGATTCCTACCTTTTTAGTAGTCCGTTCTGTGGGATTATTAGATTCCTTTTGGGCATACATCATTCCTAATCTTATCAGTGCTTTTTGTGTCATTATCATAAAAAACTTCTTTGAATCTGTGCCGAAGGAGCTGGAGGAGTCTGCTTTAATTGATGGTTGTTCCAATCTAGGGATATTATTTAGAATAGTTATACCGGTGTCTATGCCAGCGATAGCGACAATCACCTTATTTTATGCAGTGTTTCAGTGGAACTCCTTTTTTGATGCGGTGTTATTCGTTAATGACCGCTCCTTGTTTCCGCTTCAGATTTATTTACGAGAACTGATTTTATTAGATGAATCCAATATCGCGCTAAAGGATAATTTTGAACGGCAGCTCGTTGCCAATGAGTCGTTAAATGCAGCAGCCCTGATTGTTAGTACTGTACCGATATTGCTAGTATATCCATATTTACAGCGTTACTTTGTAAAAGGCATTATGTTAGGTTCTGTGAAAGGTTAATCATTTAATGAAGGGGATGTAAACAAATGAAGCGATATAAAACAGTTAGAAACAGTGTGCTAGGCTTGATTATGCTGCTAAGTTTTATAAGTGTGATCGCTTGCTCGTCTGATGATACTATCCAATCAAGCGATCAAGCTGGTGACCAAGCAGCTAGTATTTCTATTGTGTTAAATAATGCTGGCCGCAGTTTTCCAGATGGGATGGATGGTAATAAGAATCCTTATATGGAGTATATCGAAGAAAATGTCAATGTAGATATTGAGTTAATTTATCCTCCTGCTGAGGCATATGAGGAAAGATTGAATGTTATCATGGCTTCAGGTGATTTGCCGGATATGTTATTTAGTCATAATCCTTCTTGGTTTGTAGATTATGTTAATCAAAATGCCTTGGAACCATTAGATGATCTGTTAAAAGAACATGGCCAGAATCTACTTGATAATATTCCAGCGGAAGCGTGGGAAAACGTAACGATTGATGGGAATATTTATGCAGTTCCGCGAATTACTACTTATCCAGGGGATCACATTATGTATGTAAGACAAGACTGGCTGGATAACCTTGCAATAAATCCGCCTAAAACATTAGAAGAATACGAAGATGTTATGAGAGCTTTTGTGGAAGAGGATCCAGATGGAAATGGAAAAAATGATACAATGGGTTTAATCATTGGAGAAAATTTAGCACGGACACAGCCATTCTTTGGAGCTTTTGGTATTCAAAGGAGTCAATGGGTGGAGCGAGATGGCGAACTGGTTTACACTAGTACACTGCCAGAAACAAAAGAAGTACTTGAGCTATTAAGAAATTGGTATAGTGAAGGTTTGATTGATAAAGAATGGGCATTAAACAGTACGTCAAATATAGAAGAAAAAATAGCTAATGAAGATGTCGGTTTATTTTCTGCCCATTGGTATGATACCAGAGGACCTATTCAAACCAATCTTCAAAATAATCCGGACGCGGAGTGGTTACCGTTAGAATACCCAGAAGGGCCAGGTGATCAATCTGGAACAGCTGGACCTCATATTGTAAGCGGATACAGTGTGATACCAGTAACTAGTGAAAATCCAGAAGCTGTGATCAGAATGTTGGATTTTATGATAGGGGAAGGCTACACAACACTGAAATTCGGTTTTGAGGATGATGTTTGGCAGATGGAAGGCGATGAGATGGTTACTGATTTTGAAAAACATAATGATCACCTGTATCGTTTGACACTGGCTGAAGTGGTGGAGCCTGACAATATGGACTATGTCAATTTGCGATTAGATTCTTTAGGGAAACATTTTAATCTAGTTGATAATCTTGAACGTGCTTCTGAACATGCGATTAAAAGTGAGTTTTTGGGAACACCAACTCCTTCGATGGGAAGATATGCGGCTACCTTGGAACAAACAGAAGTGGAAGTATTTACAAATATTATCATGGGAAATCTCTCCATCGATGATTTTGATGTATTTGTGAATGATTGGTATGCAAATGGAGGTCAGGATATCACAGATGAAGTGAATGAATGGTTTAAGGATTATCAGACACAAAATTGATGGAAATGTTGTCTTCCTGTAATCGGAACTGATTGGTGCCAGCTATATTTAGTGAATAAAGGATGTGTAATATAATGGAAAATAATCAATTGCATTACTATCAGTCAAAGCGATCAGCACATGATCAAGCTAACCAGGTGAAAGCAGATATGTGTATTTATGGCGGAACTTCTGCCGGCGTCGCTGCCGCGGTAAAAGCAAAGCATCTGGGGTTTCATGTGGTGATGGTTGAATGTGGGAATCATGTAGGCGGAATGACAACCAGCGGGTTAGGGATGACCGATATTGGCAATAAGTCAGCGGTGGGAGGCCTGTCCAGAACCTTTTATGAAGCGGTAGGTCGTCACTATGGTTTAAAGGATAACAAAGCCCATTGGAGGTTTGAACCGCATGTAGCAGAAAAAATCTATCAAGAATGGCTAGAAGAATTAGAGATTCCTGTATATTTTCAAACATATTTAGCAAAAGTCGAAATGGAAGATCGGACAATAAAAAGAATGATCATGGAAAACGGAGATGTATTTACTGCCAGTATTTTCTTTGATGCCACATATGAAGGAGATTTATTAGCAAAAGCAGGTGTATCCTATCATGTAGGGAGAGAAAGCAATCGAACCTATAAAGAAACCCTGAATGGGATCCATTTTGGTCATCCTAATCATAATTTCACCAATTGGATTGACCCTTATGTAATCGAAGGTAAACCTGACAGTGGTTTATTATACGGAGTAACAGACAGTGACATAGGCTATCAAGGGCAAGGAGATCATCGAATACAGGCATATAATTTTAGAATTTGTTTAACGAATAACCCCAATAATCAAATGCCATTTTATCAGCCTGAATCCTATAATCCAGATCATTTCCTGCTCTTATTAAGGTATATTACATCTGGTGTATGGGATGTGATGAGATTAAGTTCCAAGTTACCCAATGATAAAACAGATTTTAATAATTATGGAGCGGTTTCAACTGATCATATTGGTTTTAATTACAATTGGCCGGAAGGTGATTATCTAACAAGAGAGGAAATTTTTCAAGATCATGTCAACTATAATTTAGGGATGCTGTACTTCTTAAGTAACGATGAAAGGGTACCTCAAGCAATTCGTAAAGAAGTGTCTAAATGGGGCTTGCCGTTAGATGAATTTGAACGGACGAAAGGCTGGCCGCACCAGCTCTATATTAGAGAAGGGCGCAGAATGAAGTCTGATTATGTGATGACAGAACATGAATGCCGCGGAAATAAGGTAGTAGAGGATTCTATTGGGTTGGCAGCTTATACGATTGATTCTCATAACTGCCGAAGGCTTGTAGTGGATGGCAGGTGTATCAATGAAGGCAATGTAGAAATACCTCCTGCCTCGCCTTTTCCTATTTCCTATCAATCTATTGTTCCAAAGGCCGAAGAATGTAATAACTTATTGGTTCCAGTTTGTTTATCCTCTTCCCATATTGCTTATGGATCGATCAGAATGGAGCCGGTGTTTATGATTTTAGGAGAGTCTGCAGCTACAGCAGCATCGATTGCTTTGGAACAAGACTGTGATGTGCAAGAGGTGGATTATGCTGTATTAAGGAAAAAATTACTTGCTGCCAAGCAAATCTTGGAATGGAATTAGCAGACGTATAAACTGGCAATGCGGGATAACAAATTTAAAAGAATAAGTGATACGGGGGCTTGCGTGTGAAAACATGTTTAGGAAAAATCAGGAGAGCGATAGAGACTTCGGTGCAAGTGAGGTTAACCTGTTATTTTATTATTATTCTGGTCCCGCTTATTTTTGTCAGTTTATATGCTAATGTTGAATCACAGAAAATCCTAGAAGATCAAATGAGTCATCGAACCTATCGTTCGATGACTTCCGTGATGGATGAAATAGATACAGTTATTCAGCAAGTAGATGAGCTAGCCACTATTCTGGCAAATGATCGAAATCTCAATAATATATTGAATAATGCTGAAGCGGAGTTATCTAGCCAATCCATTATAGAATTTAAAAATATAAAAGAACAAATTAATACGATACGTACATTGAATCCTTTAGTAAGTGAGGTAACAATATGGCATGATCCCTCTTCTTTGGTGTTATCTTCTACCTTTGGAGGCAGGAGAATAGAAGATTATAAGCAGCAAGATTGGTATCAGGAGGCTGCCGCTATAGGGGCGGATAAGCTGTTACTTATTCCACAATCCAATCTGTTTAATGTTAATGAGGTGCTGAATCCCGTATTTAACCGATCCTCCTTTTCTATTATTCGATTGATGGATGTGTATAACGTGAAAGCGAACCATAATTTATTAGCTGTTACTATTAAACGAGAAGAACTTTATCGGCAGATGAATCAATTAACTTCTTTATCTGGTACGAAAATGTATTTATTTTCGGAGCAAGGAGATTTAATTGTATCTAATCAGCCGCAACAGGATATCAACTTGACCTCTCTTGAACGATCTATGAAAGGCCGGACAGAGCTAAGTATCACTTCGGATTATAGCGGATGGTCTCTTGTGCTGTTACAGCCTGAAGGGGTAGTTGTGGAGGAGTCTGTTCGTGTACGTCAATTTACCTATTTAATTATTGGCGTTAGTTTATTGTTGGCTGTGGTAATCTCTTGGACTATTTATCGAGGCATTTCAACTCCATTGAATAGGTTAAATGAGGGAATGACAAAGGTACGTCAAGGAGATTTAGATACTCAAATCGACTTTCAGCGCAAGGATGAATTTGGCCAGCTGATGAAAAGCTTTAATCATATGGTAGATGATCAGCGCTATTACATCGAAAACATATATGAAAAGCAATTAAGGTTGACGAAGGCTGAATTGAAATTCTTGCAGTCACAAATGAATCCTCACTTTTTATACAATACACTGGATTCAATTTACTGGATGTCAAAGAATTATGATGCCGATGAAATAAGTGATATGATTTTAAGCCTTTCTAAGTTTATGCGTTTAAGTTTAATTAAAGGAAGCGAAACTATCTCTATCGGGAAAAATATCGAACATCTTCATCATTATCTAAGAGTTCAGCAAATTCGCTATTCAGACCGTTTTTCTGTCAAATTCCACATGGAAGAAGAAACAAAAAGACTGCATATTTTAAAGCTATTATTACAGCCGCTTGTCGAGAATGCCATTATTCATGGTTTGGAAAAATATAATGGTGATGGGGAAATAAAAATATCTTCCTATTTGGAAAACGATTATTTGTATCTCACTGTAGAGGATACAGGAAAGGGCATTGGTGAAGAACGGTTACAGTGTATTCGTCAAAGGATGGATCAAATTGCTCAAAACTACCTTTCGTTTACGATTACAGAAGAACAGACACATCAGGATATATATGGCTTAAGCAATTTATTGATCAGACTAAAGCTCTATTATGGGGATGAGGCAAGAATGGATATAAACAGTGTGGAGACGGAAGGAACAAAAGTAACCTTGAAAATACCGCTGGATTCTCTAAAGGAGCATGCCGAATGAATTTAATGATTATTGAAGATGAAGTAAGGGTAGCTAACGGGATTGCTTTCAATATTGATTGGGAAAAGCATGATATTGCGGTCGTAGGGATTTCAAATAATGGTAAGGAAGCTTTGGAAATTATTCCAAAATGGGAACCAGACATTATTATATTGGATATCCACATGCCTGAAATGGATGGTCTGCAGTTAGCCAAATCGATAAGAAATGAATATAAATCATTGCCAAAAATCATTATTTTGAGTGGTCATGATGACTTCTATTTTGCACAAACAGCTATCGAATTGGGAGTTTGTCAATACTTATTAAAACCTGCAGGAGATGAAGAAATACGGAGGGCGGTTTTATCTGCTTCAGAAGAAATTAAATTGGAGTGGAAAGAACAGAATAATCTGGCCAAGCTAAAGAAAAAATGGGCTGAGAATTTACCACAGCTGCAAGAATTATTTTTCCAAAAGTGGATTTTTGGCAAGTATTCTGAATATGAGACTCTCAGGCGCAGCGAAGAATTCATGCTGAACATATCCCATTATACTAAATATACGATTGCTACTGTTGCTATGGATCCTTTGCACGGTGACGACAGTACCTTCCATCCTGAAGAAGATGTGTCGTTATTGACTTTTTCTCTGAAATGTATTGCCCAAGAGTGTCTGGAATCAGAGAAATGTAAAGTGATTTCGAATTTGAACGAATCTATTATTATATGTTTCTTAGATAACAAGGAGCAATCAGAAGCAGCTGTATTACACCATGTCAATAAACAAATCACTAAGTTATTAGCAACAGTAAAGGAATGTCTGGGTGTATCTGCCAGTGCAGGTATTGGCGGGATAGTAAATGAAATAAATAAAGTTCATCAATCGTACGAGAAAGCACAGGCGGCTTTGAAGGAACGATTAATGTATGGGGGAGATATCGTTATTCCGCAGCAGACCACTTACGAAAATGAACTAAACTTTACCACACTGGATAATGTGGAGAAGCAAATTGAAATAGCCTTGGAAACAAGAAATTTAGACGCTTCTTTGGAATTAATGGATCCCTTTTTTACAGAAGGATTAGAAGCTTCCAACCAATTAGACATGATACGAGAAAAGATGATGTATGTTCAAAGTTTTTTTATTAAATATATACAAAAGCAGCAATGGTCTATTACAGAGGTATTTGGAGAAGAATGGAGCGATTTTAACGCTTGGACAACAATCGATACGGCAGAAGAGCTAAAACAATGGCTGTATCAATTAATGAAAAAAATGCTGAAATATACAGATAAGAAACGAGATTGCAAAAGACATCAGCTAGTAAATGAGGCCTTAATGATTATTGAAAAAAATATGGATCAAGAGATCACTTTAAATCAGGTGTCACAAAGCTTATTTGTTAATGCTTCTTACTTAAGCCGGCTGTTTAAAAAGGAAATGGAGGTTTCCTTTTCCAGATATGTACTAGTAAGAAAAATGGAGCGAGCTAAACAATTATTGGCTCAGGGGAAAAAAGTATATTTCACAGCCGGTGTTTTAGGTTATAAGGATGTAAGCTATTTTTCAAAGGTTTTTCGCAAACATTGGGGTATCACTCCAGGGGAAATGAAAGAAAATTTAATGGATCAGCATATATAAAATATAACGATAAGTGGGTGAGTAATTTGCATATTTTGGATAATTATGAATTGGTTGTTTATGCGGCTACACCTGGCGGAATGGGGGCAGCAATAGCCGCAGCGCGAAGGAATAAGAAGACATTGCTTATTGAACCCAGCAAGCATATGGGGGGCATGATGACCAGTGGACTGGGCCGGACAGATATACGTTCTTTAGAAGCTTCAGGGTCTATTTTTAAGGAATTTGCAACGAAGGTAAAGGAGTATTATGTGCAGCATTATGGGGAACATTCACAGCAAGTAGAAGATTGTAATCAGGGCTTATGGTTTGAGCCATCTGTAGCGAAAGATATTTGGCTGACCTTATTAACAAACGAATCGAATATCACCTTATGCTGTAATAATGAATTGGTGGATACTCATGTTGCTGATCATGCACTTGAACAAATATCAATAAGATCTGTGGAGAATGGACAACTATTTCATATCCATGCCAAGGTATTTATTGATGCGTCTTATGAAGGCGATTTAGCTGCCATGGCTGGAGTACCATATACCTTAGGAAGAGAGGCGAGAACGGAGTGGAATGAGGAATATGCTGGGAAGATTTATATGGATTATCACCCAAATAAAACTATTTTACCTCACAGTACAGGAGAAGGCGACAACAGAGTGCAAGCTTATAATTTTAGGCTTTGTTTAACAGATGACCCAGCTAATATGGTTCCAGTCACTAAACCAGACTCTTATGTACGTGAAAATTATATAAGCTTGATAGAAGATATAAAAAAACAACGGATCAATGGTTTGGGTGATATTATGAAATTAGAAAGAATACCGAATCATAAAACAGATACAAATAATCACCACTACTGTCTTTGTTCAACTGATTTACCTGAGGAAAGCGACCTGTTTCCGGAAGGGGGAAGTGAAGTTCGACGTCAAATCATTAACCGGCACCGTAATTATACTAAAGGCTTATTATGGTTTATACAAAATGATCAAGCGATACCAAATAGGATACGAGAAGACGCCAAAAAATGGGGATATGCAGCAGATGAATTTATTGAATTTGACCACTTTCCTCCCCAAATTTATGTACGTGAAGCGAGGCGAATAAAAGGGGAATACGTATTTTCTGAGAACGATGCGCGGCTTGCTCCTGGGTTAGAACGAGCACCTATCCACGTAGATAGTATTGCAGTGGGGGATTATGCTATTGATTCTCATGCCACGCGGAAAAGAGAAGAGGCAGGACAGGATGTAACATTGGAAGGTTTTTTAGGGTTAACTTGGCTGACAGAAATTTATCAAATTCCTTATGCGTCCATGATTCCGCAGAATGTGGACCGACTATTAGTACCTGTAGCAATCTCTTCGACACATTTAGGTTTTGGAACCATTCGTATGGAACCTTTTTGGCTCCAGATTGGCTTTGCAGCAGGTATATCAGCCAGTATTAGTATTTCACAGCAAAAAAGTGTCAGAGACATTTCTATAGATTTCTTGCAAGATGCCCTAATCGAGAAGGATCAAAAATTAACCCATTATCAAGATGTAACTTGGGATCACCCCTATCGACAAGCAGCAGAATACTTTGGAACGAAAGGGTTTTTTACAAGTTATGCTGCCAAACTGGATCAGCCATTATTAGTTTCTGAAGCTTCGAAATGGGTGATGATGGCAAGAGGATTAGAAGGTGGGAGTAGTATTCCGGTATTACCGGCAAGTGCCAATGTACTCCCGGTTGGAGTTGATATGGGACCGCGTTCTCCGCGGGAGGAACTTAGCCCATCAGAGTACTGGCAATACAATCCTGTTCTAAAGCGAAATATGGCAGAGCAATGGTTAAGTGTAGTTAACCGATTGACTAATTTAAGGTTAAGAGTTAGTCAAACTGATCGTGAAACGGTAATCAGAGGTGAGTTTTGTCACTGGTTATATCAAATTTTGAAAGCGAATCGATCCAAATTTAGTTAGAAAGCTTGTGAATAGAAGGATTTCAATACCTATTTAATACGGTGTAGGAAAACATCTAGGGTGAATGTATTGAAGAAAGCCAGTGGTTGTTCTATTAACTGGCTTTCTTCATGCTGTGCTAATATCGGAGTTGTAACACGATGTTACTAATTTAATTAATAATGGTTCTTTTTACCGAACTTTCAGAACATGCATTTTTTGGGATGAACTAATTTTGAAGTATCATTAAATGAATAGATTTAGCTTTCTATTTTTCGAGTAACATGCGATTATGCTCACCTATTTTTTTATCAAAGTAGGATAAGTCTTCTTTAGAAGCAATCTTTTCGTGCCCTCCGCATGGTACTCGCTGATTTTAACAGTTCTTTTCTTCACAAGTTCTTGACAATATTATAAAACTAACTTATAGTTGTATGTACAAACAATAAAATGATGATATGAAATGGAGAAAAGGATATGCTAGAAAATTATTTGAAAGAATGCTTATATTTCACTGCAAATCGACTCGGCAGAATAATTACCAAAATGGCAGAAGACGAGTTTGCAATCAGTGGTTTGTCACCTACCTACGCTTATTTATTAATGGTTGTCTATGATAAAGAAGGAGTTTCCCAAAAGGAATTAAGCGAAATTCTTCATCTCAAGCCTTCTACTGTCACTCGTCTTGTGGAAAAACTGATTTCAAAAGGATTGATATATAGCCAAGCAGAAGGGCGCATGTCACTTATTTATACAACGGAAAAAGGAAAAAGTCTGCAACCGACTATTCATGAATGTTGGATGAATCTGCGCCGAAAATATTCTGAGATATTGGGGGAAAAAGAAGGGGAAGAATTAACCTTGCGTTTGGACAAAGTAAGTGATCAACTAGAAAATAAAGAGTAAGCCTGTCTTTATTTTCTAACTAATAGTTGTATGTACAAACAAATTAATAAGGTTTGACGGAAAGGAGTGAATCGACTAAGTCAAGCTTTGTAAATATAAGGAGGTATATGATATGACACATAAAATGGATAAACAAGCTCAAAAGCCAATTTTAATTCTAGGAGGTACAGGTAAAACGGGAAGCCGAGTGGCACACCGATTAACACAACAGGGGATATCAGTAAGGATTGGCTCTCGAAAGGGAACACCATCTTTTGATTGGAATGATTCAACAAATTGGAAATCACTGTTACAAGGAGTGAAGGCTACCTATATTACGTATTATCCTGATTTAGCTTCACCAGGAGCAGCAGAGGCCATTCGTTCATTTGCCAAACTAGCCGTAGAAAATAATGTGAGACGGCTAGTATTATTATCAGGTCGAGGCGAAGAAGAGGCACAGCGCAGTGAGAAGGCGCTTCAAGATTTAGGTGCTGATTGGACGATTTTACGCTCTAGCTGGTTTGCCCAGAACTTTAGTGAAAGTTTTTTATTGGATCCTGTTCTCAAGGGAAGGTTGGCACTGCCAGTTGATGGAGTGAAAGAACCGTTTATAGATGTAGAAGATATTGCAGATGTTGCAGCTGCTGTACTGACAGATAACCGACATATTGGTCAGATTTACGAACTATCTGGGCCGCGAGCACTTACCTTTGCGGAAGCAATAGAGGAAATTGTCAAGATTAGCGGCCGAAAGGTTCACTATACAAGTATATCGACTGAACAATTTATATCTGAATTACGACAACAAGGTGCTCCACAAGATATGATTTTGTTAATGACAGAATTATTTACTAATGTTCTGGATGGGCGTAATTCTCATGTTGTATCTGGTGTTCAGCATGTCTTAGGGCGGAAAGCAAGTGATTTTAGTGATTACGCCACAAAGGCAGCTGCCACAGGAGTATGGGATGCTTGAATTAATTACTTACTATTTGATGGTTGCTGCTGCTTTAGGAAGCGGATTAATGGCTGGCCTGTTCTTTGCTTTTTCAGCATTTGTGCTGCATGCACTTGCTCGTCTCCCCGCCGCACAAGGAATTTCTGCTATGCAGTCCATTAATGTCACTGTGCTAAACCGATTATTTCTGTCTGTTTTTGTGGGAACGGCACTGGCTTCTTGTCTGCTTACTGTTATTGCTCTGTTTAATTGGCAAAACTCTTTGTCCATTTATATAGTTGTTGGCAGTTTGCTCTATCTTCTTGGTACTTTTCTGGTTACGGTTGTATGCAATGTTCCTTTAAATCATGCATTAGCCGCTGTAGATGGTAATAATGAAGAGGGTGTAGCATTTTGGAGGTATTTTTTATCAAAGTGGATGGTCTGGAATCATATACGAACTGGTTCAAGTCTTGCCGCATTGACTGCTTTTATTTTAGCGCTGTCAACATAACTAAAGAAGATAATCGACAGTGTTAGTGGCAGAGATTGTATAAAACAGGCTGGCTGAAACTTGATACTCTCTTCCTTTCAAGGGATAACACATTTAACACAAATGAGTAATTTCAGTTTTTGCAGTATGTAATCAGTAAGCTTGTAATAAAACGAATAGTGGATAATAGCTTAAGTGGAGTATTAGTGGAGGAGTTGGGGTATTTTATAACTTATTTGGTGTGATTTTATCAGATGAGGTGGGAGATAGGAGGAGAAATATTTGAAATTGGTGATGGTTGGTGGGGATGTGCAACACGATTGGTCATAAATATTCTAAGTTGGACAAATCAAAAATGGTGTAAGAAAGACTGTCAAAGTCCCTTCTTACACCATTTGTTTCAGCTGGAAACTTCTTTTTTTGCTTTAGGATAGCCTATCCATATCGCTATGGCGCCACATACACCGAGCAGCACAGGATAAAAGGAATATGGCAGAACACTTAGTGGGGATATTGCTGCCAGACTGGTGGCTGCAAGTATTTGCCCGCCATATGGTACAAGCCCTTGCCAGCATGCAGCAAAGATATCCAGAATACTTGCCGATTTTCTAGGCTGCACATCATATTTATCGGCAATATTTTTGGCCAATGGACCAGTCATAATAATCGAAATTGTGTTATTGGCCGTACTGATATCGGCCACACTGACAAGACCGGCAATGCCGAATTCTGCCCCTTTTTTCGATCGAATTCTGCTTGTAACAAAATGCAGAAGATAATCGATGCCGCCATTATGCTGAATAATACCAATCATTCCACCAATGAAAAGGGCAACAATGGCAATATCCTCCATACTTATAACACCTTCAGAAGCAGCTTGGATTAAGGTGGTTCCGGTGTAAGAGCCATCAATTAGGCCGATAACTCCGGCAAAGATGGTGCCGCCAATTAAAACAATTAACACATTCACTCCCAAGATGGCCACGATCAGGACAGTAAGATAAGGCAGCACCTTAACTAGGTTGTAGGAATAGTCTCCTAGTGTATTGACATGGTTTCCTGATGTGATAATCCACAAAATAATCGCAGTGATAAAAGCACCTGGCAATACAATTAAAAAGTTAGTCTTGAATTTATCACTCATTGCCGTGTTTTGTGTACGAGCAGCGGCAATGGTCGTATCCGAAATCATCGACAGGTTATCACCAAACATAGCACCACCAATAACAGTAGCCATTGCTAAGGCCATAGGAATATCGGTTTGTTCGGCAATACCGATGCCGATTGGTGCCAGTGCCACAACAGTCCCCATTGACGTTCCCATTGTTAAAGAAATAAAACATCCAATAATAAATAGTCCAATCATTAATAGATTAGGAGGAAGCAGGGAAAGACCTAAGTTGACCGTGGCATCTACGGCTCCCATTCCACGTGCAACAGATGAGAAAGCACCAGCAAGAACAAAGATAATCACCATCAGCACAATATTTTCATGACCGGCACCTTTGATAAATATTTCTAATTTCCTTGATAATTTTTCCTTATGATTCATGGCTAAGGCTACGGTAGAAGCGATAAGGACTGCTACATTAATAGGCATACTGGCAAAATCCTTAGTAATAATCCCTGTACCGATAAATAATAGAATAAAGATTAGTAATGGTAAGAGTGCAAATGCACTTCCTTTTGATTGCTGTTCCATGATGAACCCCTCCTTATTGTTAATGCATGGTCATCCCGCCGGTTACATTAATGGCTTGACCGGTCATATAACCAGAGAAACGGGAAGCCAGAAATAGAACGACATAGGCGACATCTTCTGGCGTTCCTGTTCTGCCAAGCGGGACTTGTGAAGCATCTTCTTGTCTGATTGCTTCTGCATCTAGTCCGCGCAGCTGCCCGCCGATGATTCGTTCTCTATGTTTCATGCTTGTCTCAATAATACCTGGACAGACAGCATTGACATTGATTTGATCTTGTGCCAGTTCTATCGCCATTACCTTGGTTAATCCAACTACAGCATGCTTGGAGGCAACATAAGCTCCCATTAAACGATAGCCGTTTTTCCCGGCTTGTGAAGCAATGTGTATAATCTTTCCACCATTCCCTTGCTCCTTCATTTTTTTAGCAACTGCTTGACTGCATAGTTGGACCCCTTTGGCATTAATATCCATAGTCTTGTCCCAGTCATTTTCTTTGATATCAACAAAATAGTCCATAGTGGAAATCCCAGCATTATTAACCAAAATATCAACTTTGCCAAACCGGTTGATTACTTTCTCCATCATCTGTGCCACATCCTGTTTATTTGAAACATCTGCTTGGATATGGAATAGCTCTTCTTCTGTCTCCTCTTCATGTGGATGGAGGTCAACTACAGCGACTTTTGCCTTAGAGTAACGCAAGGCCTCTACAATCGCCTTGCCGATTCCATTTGCTCCTCCTGTAACAATGGCTACTTTTCCGGTAAGATCTATCGTAAACATAAACAAGTCCCCTTTCGAAATACAAAAAGCCCCTTCTATATAAGAAGAGGCCAAATAAGCGTAATACTTCATTTACTCCTCTTATCTATTAGCTGATTAGCTACTGGAATTGGCACATTGCTTCAATAAGCTGTTGCCGAGGCTTCACAGGGCCAGTCCCTCCACCTCTCTGGATAAGAATGTTATACAATTTGAAATGATGATTTTAATATACAATTAGCAGGTGGGAAAGTCAAGGATGAAAGTTTTGGAAATAGTGATTAGCTTTTTCTCATACTATTCTAGAGAATATAGAACAAATCTTAGATTTAGTCATACATATCCATTATGATTAAAAGTAAGCGTTCTCATTAGTTTGTTCTTTCTATATAATGATAGGTAAACAGATTGGATAGAGGTGACGTTATTGCGGCATTTCATCAGGAAATTCATTCCGAATACATTGAAAAATAAACTGATTGCCTCGTTTTTAGTGTTTATCCTGCTGCCTTTTATCTTATTGAATTTATATAATTTCTTGAACTTTGAAAAGGTCCTAAAAGAAAATGTGATTCAGCAATCACATAATCAAGTGAAGAAAATGAATCAGACATTAGAGGATCTAATGGGAACGACCTTTAGGTCACTCACGTTATTGCGTCAGGATTCCACGATTACCAATATTTTGAAACATCCAGAAGAGTACTCCTTGATCGACAGACATCGAATCATTAATGACAAATTGGAAGGAATTAGTAATAGTTTCTTTCTATCCAGTCCTTCGATCTTCTACACGATATTAGATAATCAGGAGAATGTGTATACCTCTTTTGTGCCGAAACAATCGAATAAATACAGTGATCTGATCAAAGAATCATGGTACACAGAATTAATGGAGCAAGATGTTATCTATCAATGGCAGATAACAGACCAGAATTATGTCCATAGTGATATCTCTAAAAGTGAATACTTCTTGTCATTAATGGCAAAAATCACCGATGAACAAAGGGAGATGCATGGGGTGGCCCGGATCAGCATTGACTTCTCGGAATGGTTTAATAACTTATTATCTGGACTGCCAGAAGATCATGAATATTTTATTATGGAAGGTAATGGCGAAATCATTATGCAGTCTAATGACGATATCGAGATTCTCCACGATACGATTGAAACGATCTTATCCAGGGAAAGCAAGGATGATTACTATTTTACAGAGCATTCTCCTTATTTCGTTAGCTATAATTATTTAGATAACTTAGATTGGTATATGGTGAGTTTACAGCCATTAGACGTGATGTATAATCATATTCATTTAGTAGAACGTAGTTATTATATCCCGTTTACCATCTTTACTACCCTCTTTATCCTAATTACATTGTTGATTGCGACAAAATTTACGGCACCGCTAAAACAGCTGCAATCCAAAATGAAAGATGTAACACAAGGTGATTTGTCCACAGAGTTGGCGGAAGAGGAATACTCGGGAGAATTAAGGGAGTTAGTGCAGCATTTTAATAAGATGGTGAGAGACTTGGAAACTTCAACAGAAGAGTTGAAAATGGAAGAAAGGCAGAAAGAAGCTATCAAGTTTCAAATGCTGCTTTCTCAAGTGAATCCTCATTTTCTCAATAATACACTGAATACAATCAAGTGGATAGCACTAAAGGAAAATAGTAAAGATATCGAAGAAATTTGTGTTTCATTAGGTAAAATATTAGAAAAAAGTTTAAATAATGAAATAGAATTAATCAAACTGGCGGAGGAAATTGATTTACTGAATTCCTATATTTATATACAGAATTATCGTTATAAAGGCAGATACAAAGTGCATTATCAGGTGGAAGAATATTTAATGAATGCTCTGGTACTGAAATTTAGCCTGCAGCCGATTGTGGAGAATACATTGTTCCATGCCTTTCCAGAGGCAAACGACGGAAATATTTCTATTCACATTTATGAAGCCCAGAGAGATAACCTGGTCATTGTGATAAGTGATGATGGTATCGGGATAGAGGCAGCAAAAAGCAATCAAACAAAAGGAACTGGGGTAGGGTTGAAGAATTTGAAAGAGAGGTTACATTTGCTGTTCAAAGATGAATCCAGTTTAACGTTACATTCCTCTTCACAAGGAACAACCGTAACATTGTGTATACCTTTACTGATTTCTAACTCGTATCAAAAAGGGGAGATTACCGATGTGGAAAATTATTTTGGTGGAAGATGAGGTCTTTGTAAGAGAGATGTTTAAAGAAATAATTGCATGGGAAGATTTAGGGTTTACCATTATTGGCGAAGCAGGTAATGGTAAAGAAGCACTGGAATTAATGGCAGAAGAAGAACCGGATTTGGTGATTTCTGATATATTAATGCCTGTGATGAATGGAGTAGATCTGTTACAGGAAGCAAGAGAGCGCGGCCATGGCAGTCTGTTTATTATGCTTACTTGTCTGAATGACTTTGAACATGTCAGGCAGGCGATGGAATACGGCGCTTCCAATTATATTCTCAAGCTTTCGATGAATGTACAGTCATTGAAAGATGCCTTAGAGAAAATAAATATCGAGCTGGTAAAACAGCGATTAAAGCATAATAAAACCTTGGAACAGCAGCTTGTCCACGTATGGAAACAAGTAAGCAGTTACTACACACCGAAGTCGGTGCATGGTATTTTCTCCTTATTGGACAGATTTCAGCTGCATTTGCTGATTATACATCATGGAGAAGATCCATTTGATGATTATGCCTGTTTACAAAAGGTATTAGCTAACTCTTCTCAGCAGGTAGTGACCTATTCAGTACAGGATCTCGGTATGACAGTGTTTTTCTGTTGGTCTGTTGACAAGCTTGATATAGATCTGCACAGGTTAGAACAGGAATATCTGGTTTGGTATTCTGGGTCAGTTCCAAATCAAGCAATGGTGGACACACTGGAAAGAATGGTCGATCAGCTGCATGTGGATTGGGCACAAGTTTCCATGTGTCAAAAGAAATTTACTCAGACGGAAAAAAGACAGTTAGATCATGAAATACTGCATGGCTTTGTTACTTTGGAAAAGGGACCTTTGGAACAATTGATAGACCATGTATGTCAAGCAAGCATTTCAAATGGTTTGAGTATGCCAGTCGCAAAAGAATTTGTGATTAATTTAGATACGATGCTTGCCAGGTTAGTGGGAGAATCGGATAACAGGGGAGCTTATCTGAGCTGCCGAAGACAGGATGAATTAGCAGATATGTTTAAACAGAACGTATTAAGCTTTTGGGCTAAACAGCAAGCAGATCATTATTTACACTCGGATCACCCTGTGATTCAGACGGTTATTCAATATATTAAAGCCAATTATGCCGAAGAATTATCGGTGCGTTCACTAGCAGTGATGGTATCGATTGATGAGAATTATTTAAGTGCCTTGTTTAAAAAAGAAACTGGAGATACCTTAATCCAGTATATCCATCATACTCGAATTGAACAAGCGAAGAAAGAACTAAAAGAAACGACCTTGAGTATTTCAGAAATAGCTGAAAAAGTTGGTTTTTTAAATGATAACTATTTCATTAAAATCTTTAAACGAATAACTAATTCTACGCCAAAAGCCTACCGTAAACAGTACTATGGGGGTAATACCTTTATCAGTTAGCAGTAAGCCCACATTTAGAATGGGCTTACTTTTTTAATACGAAAACTCTGACTCAGTGTTTGCACTTGGTTCATTCGTATGAATCCGAGGACTTGCATGAATGAACCAAATAAGGGAGACGACTAGAGTGGTGGTGTCTGTTAGGACATGCTAGGTTTAATAGAGGAATACACAGAAATGATTCATTCTTCATCAGATTTGTTCATTAAGTAAGTAAGCGGTTAATGCTAAGATAAATGTGTAAGTTACATTTAGGAGGGGGTTCTATCATGAAGAAACATAAGTACCGTATTAAATCCTTTTTGTTAATTGTACCATGTTTCATTGTTTTTGCTTTCTTAATTGGTTGTAATTCAGAGGGTTCACAAAATGGAAGCGCTTCAAATGATGAGGTTGTTTTGTATTTATGGGGAGGAGTGCCTGCAGAGGCAGGACCACAGGAAGTAGTTGATCAATGGAATGAGGAGAACCCAGATATTAAAGTTGAGTATACTAGGTTTGTCAATGATGATGATGGAAATTTAAGATTAAATACAGCCTTACAGACAGGGGATAGTGTAGATTTATTTATGTCATATGCCCCTAATTATCTACAAGATAGAGTGGAATCAGGATTTGTATTAGATCTGGCTCAATTTGATGATTACGATATTGATGAGAAGATGGGGGAAGAGGCACAACTTTGGAAGATAGACGACACCTATTATGGTGTTCCAACTAAGCAAAGTGCTAACTTTATCTATCTTAATAAAACAGCATTGGATGAAGCTGGTTTACCAATACCAGAGCAATGGACTTGGACAGAATTTAAGGAATATGCGGAAAAATTAACAACCGATACACGATTAGGTTACAGTCAGTTTGATACAGGTGGTACGCCTGAATATGTAACAAGCGCTTTAATAGATGAAGGCTATGTCAATGCCGAGGGTACATCAAATTTTGATCATGAGAACATGACAGAAGCGCTAGAAATAATGTATGGGATGATGCATGTAGATCAATCGATGATGCCATTAGGTGAACAAATTGCGACTGGCGCGGCTGCAGACCAAATGTTTTTTAATGAAGAAGTAGCTATGTTAGGTGCCTTTGAAGGACTTTTAAGAATGACAAATGATATAGAAGAATATCCAAGAGACTTTGAAATTGCCTTTGCTCCATTTCCAACATTTGACGGAGGCAGTCAAGTTGCTCCTATTCTTGGTGATACCTTATCGATTGCAGCAAATACAGATTATCCAGAAGAAGCGTGGGAATTTATTAAATGGTATTCAGAGGGTGGAATGCTTCCTCTAGCAAGCGGTGGCAGGGTACCAGCTTCCAAAGATGCGCCTGTAGATGAAGCAATTACTCAAATGGTAGAAGGTGTCGAAGATACGTATGATATGCCTTCATTAGAAAGGATGTTTAATCAGTCTGGGGTTACAGCTGATGTAATGCCTTTACAAATTGTTGATTTACTTAATCAGGAATTAGAAAGGTATTTTATTGGTGAACAAGATGCAGATCAAACTATTGAAAATTTGGTAGATCGTCATAATCAATATTTGGAAAATTGATAAGTTGGTGATCGAATATGTTTCGATCACCAAACAAACATAGTGGAGAAGGAGTGCGTTTTATGGGATGGATGAGGAGGCAGAGGTTAATAGGTTATCTTTTTATATTGCCTAGTATTATAGGTGTATTGACGTTTTTTACATTCCCGTTACTATTCTCTGTCATACTTGCATTTACTAATTGGAGTGGACCTGGTGGGATAAATACGGAGTTTATTGGAACAACCAATTTTATTAACATGTTCAATGATTCAATCTTTTTAACTACTATAAAGAATACCGGTATTTATCTGTTACATGTACCTATTTCTGTGGGGTTAGCTTTTATTGTAGCGATAATACTTAATCGGATGGTTTATATGCGCAATACGTTACGAGCGATGTTCTTTCTGCCTTACATTACGAGCAGTATTGCGATTGCCTTTGTTTGGATGTTGCTGTTGAGTCCCAGCAATGGACCTGTTAATGAGACATTACGGGCAATAGGGATTACCAATCCGCCCAGTTGGCTAGCCTCTGGAGATACAGCGATGCATGCGATTAATTTAATGTCTGTATGGTTTATTTTAGGGTTTAATGTGATCATTTTTTTGGCAGCATTACAGAATGTGCCTGCCGAACTGGAAGAGGCGGCTAGGGTCGATGGGGCAAAATTTTGGCATATCCAGCTGTTTATTACCTTTCCGTTAGTCAGCCCGATTACTTTCTTTTTATTAATTATCGGTTTTATTAATACGTTTAAGAACTTTGGTTTGATCCATGCCTTAACTGGCGGTGGGCCAGGTGACAGTACAAATGTACTTGCCCTGTATGTATATCAAAATGCCTTCCGCTATTATGAGCTAGGGTATGCATCGGCGATTGCGGTAATATTATTTATCATCATCCTTATCGTGACATTAATTCAATGGTATATCCAAAGGAAATGGGTCTATTATCAGTAAAGGAGCAGAAAGATATGTCAATCTTACGAGCTAAAGCATTAGATCAGAAAGCGGCGGCCAATCCGTTGTCTAAAGGCAGGATACTAAAGGTGTTGATGACGATTGTGATGTCCATATTGGCTATCTTTATGATTCTGCCGTTTATATGGATGTTAAGCACATCATTTAAATCTCCGTCTGAGGTGTTTGTGTTTCCGATTCAATGGATTCCAGCGGATCCGAGTTTTGAACATCATATCAAAGTATGGCTGGATAATCATTTTGCCCAATATTATTTTAATTCTCTAAAAGTAGCTATTTTAGGCACAGGCGGTGCCATTATTATTGGCTCATTAGCGGCATATGGCTTTGCCCGTATATCTTTTAAAGGCAGAGACTTGATTTTCTTCTTGTATTTATCAATGATGATGGTGCCGCCACAAGTACTGTTTGTTCCCAAATTCATTATGTTTGATTGGGCTGGAATCTATAATACACATTGGGCTTTAATCTTGCCCTCTTTTGTGACGATTTTTGGTGTTTTCTATCTCCGGCAGTTTTTCTTAGGAATTCCCAAGGAGATTTCCGAGTCTGCTTTTATTGATGGAGCAGGACATTTGCGAATCTTTTTTCAGATCTTTCTTCCATTGGCTAAACCGGCAATTGTTACGTTTGCGATTATCGATTTTTCGTGGAACTGGAACAATTATGAAGATGCGTTGGTGTTTTTAATCAGTGAACAGTTATTTACCGTTCCGCTCGGATTGCAAAACTTTGTCCATGAATTTTCAATTGATTACAACGGTATGATGGCAGCAGCTTCTGCGGCAATTATTCCGATGATTATTATCTTTTTTATCGGGCAGAAGTATATTATTCAAAGTGTTGCTAGTTCGGCTGTTAAAGGATAGAAAAAACAGAGGTGAATAATATGAAGTATGAAGTAGTCAAAAAAGATATTACCGTAATTGGCGGAGGGCTTGCCGGTGTTTGTGCGGCAGTGGCAGCCGCTAGATTAGGAAAGACGGTTGCGTTAGTTCAGAATCGGCCTGTACTTGGCGGAAATTCAAGCAGTGAAGTAAGGGTATGGGTAGTCGGTGCGACGAAAAACGGAGTAAACCGTTATGCAAGAGAAACGGGAATTATGGGAGAGATGTTTGTCGAGAATCAATACCGCAATCCAGATGGCAACCCTTATATGTGGGATTTAATTGTTCTGGAGACGGTGAAGGCGGAAAAAAATATTGAACTATTTTTAAATACAGATGTACGAGAGATTGAATCGAGCGGTAAAGAAGAGAGCCGAACGATTCATTCCGTGACAGGCTGGATGATGGGGTCAGAGCGGCAGATCCGCTTTGAAAGTCCTGTCTACTTGGATTGTACCGGGGATGGATTAATTGGATTCTTAGCCAGGGCAGTCTACCGAATTGGAAGAGAGGCTCGGTCAGAGTATAACGAAGCTTGGGCACCGGAAGAAAGCGATGAGATTACCTTAGGAAGTACGATTTTGTTTTATACAAGGGATGAGGGGCATCCTGTCAAATATGTGCCCCCTAGTTTTGCCAAGGATATTACCACCACTTCTATTCCTGAACGCAGGATCATTAGAAGCGGGGATTCCGGCTGTCATTACTGGTGGATTGAATGGGGCGGTGAATTAGATACCGTTCACGACGATGCACGAATCAGAGATGAGTTATGGTCGGTTATTTACGGTATTTGGGATTATATTAAGAATTCTGGTAAGTTTGAGGCAGATAATATGACTCTGGAATGGGTAGGGGCCATACCCGGCAAAAGAGAATATCGAAGATTTGTCGGTGATTATACCTTAACACAAAATGATATTGTGGAGCAGGCAGAGTTTGATGATCAAGTGGCTTTTGGCGGCTGGTCAATTGACTTACATCCTCCCGAGGGTATGTATTCCAAGGCCAGTGGGTCTAAACACTTACAAGCCGATGGTGTCTATCATATTCCATTTCGATCGCTTTACTCCAAAAATGTCGATAACCTGATGTTTGCCGGACGTAATATTAGTGCTTCCCATGTTGCCTTCGGGTCCACCAGGGTAATGGCCACCTGTGCTGTTATTGGTGAAGCGGCTGGAACTGGAGCCGCTTATGTGGTGGACAAAGGGATCACCCCTCGAGAGGTGTACACTAGTTATCGGAAAGAGTTACAGCAAACACTGTTAAAACAAGACGCGTCTATCATAGGGATAAAAAATGAACAAGAAGATGACTTGGCAAAGCAGGCTCAGGTTACTGCTTATAGTTCATGTGAAATCATTAAAGTAGATGATTCGGCAGAGAGTTATCGATTAGAGAAGGATGCCGCATTTTTATTCCCTGTAGAGTTACAAATAGACGGATTACAACTAAAGGTAAATGCTGAAAGACCAACTGTGCTGACAGTGGAATTATGGGATACTGGCAAGCCACAAAACTATATTCCTCATAAGCAGATAGCCACTCAGACCATTCAGGTGCAGCCAGGTGAAGCGCAGTGGATTCAGACAGAACTGGTCTGGAAGCCTGAAACAATCCAGAATGCCTTTGTGATTGTCAGAAAGAATCCTGATATTAGTTTGTGTCGTTCAGATCAGCCTTTTACAGGTGTGCTTGCTTTTGAAGATATGGGTGATTCAAAGTCCACAGGTCTTTATGAACACGAAAAAAGTCTAGTTACAAAATGGTCGGCGCGAAAATGTGCCAGAAAACCATTTTGTTTTCAAGTAGAAGGAACGACGAAGGCCTATTCGCCAGACAAAGTTATTAATGGCTTTCATCGGCCATACGGAGGTCCAAATTTATGGAAATCCGAGGCAATGGAAGAGCGTGGGGAATGGATAAAGCTGGAATGGGATAAAGAGATTAGCATAGGAGAGATCCATCTAACATTTAATGATGATGTAAACCAGGATCTGATTAATTTGCATCATCATCGTACGCCATTCGATATTATTCCTGAATTAGTAAAGAAATATGCCATTCAATTATGGATGGAGGAAGGCTGGGAGACCATTGTCGAGGTAGATGATAATCGAAAGAGAAAAAGGGTCCACTATTTGGATAATGACTATCATACATCACGATGCAGGCTAGTTATTTATGAAACGAATGGCAGTGCTAGTGCAGAAGTCGTGGAGATTAGGGTATATGGAAAGAATGAAGAGGTTGGAAGGCATATCTCTAGCTAATGGATGATTCCTTTAATTTGCTTAAGGATCGGAGTTAATTTTAAGTGAAGGATGAGAAGTACTCACTGGTGGAAGGCCTGCTTTATCGGGCAGAAGTATATTATTCAAAGTGTTGCCAGTTCGGCCGTCAAAGGATAAAAAAGCAGAGGTGAAAAATATGAAGTATGAAGTAGTCAAAAAAGATATTACTGTAGTTGGCGGCGGTCTTGCCGGTGTTTGTGCGGCAGTGGCAGCCGCTAGATTAGGAAAGACGGTTGCGTTAGTTCAGAATCGGCCTGTACTCGGCGGAAATTCAAGCAGTGAAGTAAGGGTATGGGTAGTCGGTGCAACCAAACATGGTGTGAATCGCTATGCAAGAGAAACGGGAATTATGGGGGAGATGTTTGTCGAGAATCAATATCGCAATCCAGACGGCAACCCTTATATATGGGATTTAATTGTCTTGGAGACGGTAAGGGCGGAGAAAAATATTGAACTATTTTTAAATACAGATGTACGAGATATTGAATCGAGCGGTAAAGAAGAAAGCCGGATGATTCATTCCGTGACAGGCTGGATGATGGGATCAGAGCGACAGATCCGCTTTGAAAGTCCCGTTTATTTGGATTGTACAGGAGACGGTTTGATTGGATTTCTGGCCAGGGCGGCTTATCGAATCGGTAGAGAAGCCCAGTCAGAATATAACGAAACATGGGCACCTGAAGTGAGTGATGAGATTACTTTAGGAAGTACGATTCTGTTTTATACAAGAGATGAAGGGCATCCTGTCAAATATGTGCCACCTAGTTTTGCCAAGGATATTACCACCACTTCCATTCCGGAACGCAGGATTATTAGAAGTGGGGATTCAGGTTGTCATTACTGGTGGATTGAATGGGGCGGCGAATTAGATACCGTTCATGATGATGCACGAATCAGAGATGAGTTATGGTCGGTTATTTATGGTATTTGGGATTATATTAAGAATTCTGGTAAGTTTGAAGCGGATAATATGACTCTGGAATGGGTAGGAGCGATTCCGGGAAAAAGAGAGTACCGACGATTTGTCGGTGATTATACCTTAACACAGAATGATATTATGGAGCAGGTGGAATTTGATGATCGAGTAGCCTTTGGTGGCTGGTCGATTGATTTACATCCTCCTGGAGGAATGTATTCCAAGGCCAGTGGATCTAAGCATTTACAAGCAGATGGTATTTATCATATTCCATTTCGATCGCTTTACTCCAAAAATGTAAATAACCTGTTGTTTGCCGGACGTAATATTAGTGCTTCCCATGTTGCATTTGGTTCCACCAGGGTAATGGCCACCTGTGCTGTTATTGGTGAAGCGGCTGGAACAGGTGCTGCTTATGCGGCGGACAAAGGGATTACCCCTAGAGAAGTATACACCAGTTATCGGAAAGAGTTACAGCAAACACTGTTAAAACAAGATGCCTCCATCATAGGAATAAATAATGAACAAGAGGAAGACTTTGCCCAACAAGCAAAGATTACCGCCTCCAGCTGTTACGAATCGATTGCGGTAAACGACGCCAAAGAAGCCTATCGACTAGAACAGAATATTGCTTTTCTATTTCCTGTTGAGTCGCAAATGGAAGCGATAAGGCTAAAGGCAGCCACGGAGAAACCTGCTACTTTAGAACTGGAATTATGGGATACTGGCAAGCCGCAAAACTATATTCCTCATAAGCAGATAGCTACTCAGACCATCCAGCTGCAGCCAGGCGAAGCGCAGTGGGTTCAGGCAAAAATGACTTGGAACCCTGAGACAGCACAAAATGCCTTTGTGATTGTCAGAGAGAATCCCGATATTAGCTTATATCGTTCCGATCAACCAGTGACCGGTGTACTTGCTTTTGAAGATAGCGGCGATTCTAAATCAACAGGACTGTTTGAACACGAAAAAAGTCAGGTAACGAAATGGTCGATGAAAAATTGTGTCAGAAAACCATTCTGTTTTCAAGTAGAAGGAGCTTCCAATGCCTATACCCCAGACAAAGTAATCAATGGCTTTCATCGGCCATATGGCGGACCGAATTTATGGAAATCCAAAGCTATGGAAGAACAAGACGAGTGGCTAATGCTGGAGTGGGATAGAGAGGTTAGGATAAAAGAAATTCACCTAACATTTAATGATGATGTCAACGAGGATCTAGTGAATCTGCACCATCATCGAACTTCATTTGAAATAGTACCAGAGTTAGTAAAGAAGTATGCTGTTCAAGTGTTGAAGGATAACAACTGGGAAACGATTATCGAGGCCGATAATAATCGAAAACGAAAAATAGTCCATCATCTGGATAAAACCTATGATACTGCTAAATGCAGAATCGTTATTTACGAAACAAATGGATGTGTCAGTGCGGAGATTGTGGAAGTTAGGGTGTATGGTTAGGGATGGCAAGATAAAAAGGGGCCTTTTATTTGATTATAAGTGTACAGACCAAAACAAAAAGGATAATAGCCTTAATTATCCTTTTTGTTTTTCTCTTTCGCCTTATCTGTAATGTACTTAAAATAATTCTCCAATTCTTTTATTTCTTCTGCTCCCATTGCTTTCCAACGATCGATCTCATAAAATCCTGATTGTTTGATATCGTATTCTTTTAACAGTCGATTAATCTCTGTGATGGGGCTGAAAGTGTCAGGCTCATCTGTTTCATTTCCCAATAACCAGTCTGCTGAAACCTCATATAACTGAGCCAGTCTGTTCAAGATATCTGTGTCAGGGTCTCTATATCCCCTTTCATATCCTGAGAGGGTTCCATGTGAAATACCTAACTTTTTACTGACTTCCATTTGTGTGAAAGCTTTTGATTTTCTGGCTTCCTTTAATCGTTTACCTAGAATGTTCATGTCTACACCTCGTATAAATATTACCACATGATACCATTGCTGTAGTCTTATTATATTTTTTTGCTACATATGTTTTGGTAACCCAGGCGTTGATTTATTTAAATAATATGGAGTAGAAGTTATACATTAGAAAACTAGATATAATCTACTGCTTGGTATTAGATAGCCATAGAAGTAAACACATCTGCTAAGTTAAAAGATCCTGATGGCTGGTATCCAGATGATAAGATATTGGAGATGGCATATTATTATGGTGTACCAATTACATTCGGGTCGGACGCACATAGTCCTGAACGGATAGGAGATGATTGGGAGGCAGTTTGTCAACGATTAAAAGCTATTGGTTTTGATAAGATGGTATTCTTTCGTAAGCGGGAACAAGTAGAGGTACCTATTTAAAGCAAGGCATTTCAAAACTGACATGAGGCAGCAACTATCGTTTAACAAGTGAAATGTTGTTGCCTCTTTATTGTATATATATTAATTATTGGTGGTGAAGAAGTTGATAGAATGAGAGATAGTTGTCATGAGACATCCTTATATTTCCGAATTTATCCATTACTCCGTATCTTCCTGCGAAACAGATACCCTAACAGCAGGGCAGCACTAGTAATAATCCCATACAGTACAAGGTATATGATCGCCGAGTCATTCCAAACAATAAAGCAAGACAGCAAGTAAAGAATAACCATCATAAGCAGATGGATCCAATCAAATCCATATTTATAAGTCATATAGCAAGTGACAAAAAATACGGCAATGGAATTGATCAAGATTAAGTTAAGGATGACAGCGCCAAATCCGTTATCTATACTTCCCAGCATGATAGCAGGTGCTGCAAAGAAAGCGGCCAGATAGATGATAAAAGATAACCAATATTTACGTATGAGGTTCATAAGGAACCCTCCTTTTTAATTATAATTAAAAATCAGTAACAATATGACGTATAATGCCACCACAACAAGCAGGCTAAAACCAAGAATAGCTGCTAAGGATTTTTTGTTGATTTTTTTAATATGTGCCTGTTTTAATTCTTCCTCGACTTCTTCCATTTCCCCGAAGTTTTCCAGTGTTAATTGTAAGGCTTCTTGCTTATTAACATGGGATTTACAAAGTTCCTCGTAGGATTCTAACAAATTACTGTATAATTCCTTTTCTGTCTCTTTACGTTCCAGAGGATCGGTGATGGAACTAGCCATTTGCTTGGCATATTGTCTTAGTTCATCCATGCTTTAACCTCCCAGCACTTTATTTGTGGCGGTTTCAAGATTACGCCACTTCTTAGTTAGTTCGATCAATGTGTGTTCACCTTGCTTGGTGATCTGGTAATACTTTCTTTTTCTGCCTGTATCACTTTCCTTCCAGTAACCTTTTATATCTTGTGATTGTTCAAAGTTATGAAGGATTGGATAAAGTGTACCTTCCTTGATGGCAATTTCCCCATCTGTCCATTGATTGAGTTTTTTTACTAAGGCATAACCGTACAGATCTTCACTGTCAATCAGCTTTAAAACCAAGATTTTCAGCACTCCTTTTAACATTTCGCGCTCAATCATATACATCACCCTTCTGTATATATTGTATTACTATGTATATGTATTGTATTACTATGTATATGGTAAGTCAATATATATTTGCCTATCGTGACAAGAAAAGAGATAATTTTTTTCACAGGATGGTATGCTGTTTATTTCTTACGGAATAGTGGCCTTTTACATACCGCAGCAAGAGCTGAAACAAATAATGGTGTTTAAGGTGGGTGGTAAGGGGTATGTGATGGAAAGAGATGATTATTATACATATATTGGTGTCAGGACAACAGAAATAATCTATCGTTGATAAGAAGTCATTTCAATCCTTTCAGTTAGGATATGAAATAAAAAAACAAATAAATGCAAGGGAGGTGTGGTATTTGTAAGCGAGAAGCTGGATGATACATGGGTAAGGACAGACTTATATATATTGAAGCAAACACATTCAGTATCATGCACATGTAAGGTGATAATTCGATAAAAGGAGCTGTTGGAAATGAAAAAAATCATGGCAGGATTAGCAGTGGGGGCACTGTTATTCTCAATGGCTGGCAGTGTCTTTGCCAAAAACAATCAAGAAAAGATGGTAGACGTTAACTTCATGTCCTATAATATTCATCATGGGGTTGGTCTGGATGAAAACTTAGATTTAGAAAGAATTGCTGATGTGATCAAAGATGCTGATATTGATGTCATTGGTATTCAAGAAGTGGATCGCTTCTATGGCGAGCGGAGCGATTTTCAGGATCAAGCAAAAGAGTTAGCTGACATGCTGAATTATCACTATGTGTATGGCGCAAATCTTGATTTACCGCCTGAGGAAGGCCAAGATCAGAATCGTCAATATGGGATTGGTATTCTAAGTAAGTACCCCATTATCGATTCCGAACATCAAAAGTTAGACAGTTTTGGCAATGAACAACGAGGTCTTTTATATGCAAAAATAAATATCAAGGGAGTACACGTTAATTTCTACAATACCCATCTTGGTTTAAGTGCCGAAGAAAGAATGTCACAAGTGCAGGAAATAGCAGCGTTTAAAGAGACAAAAAATAATCCTAGTGTATTGGTAGGGGACTTAAATGCAGAGCCGGATAGTGAGGAGTTCCAACAACTGCTGGCAAACGGAAATTTTGTAGATACATTTGCTGATATTAGCGATTCTAATACATTCCCGGTAATTAATCCTACTGCTCGAATTGATTATATATTGACTTCACCAGATGTAGCCGCTTCTAACCAAGAGGTGATTTATTCGGAAGCCTCTGATCATTTACCGATTAAATCTACATTAAGCTTTAAAAAACATTGATAGGAAAACCGTGAATAGTGATGAGCGAAGAGATCGTTCATCACTATTTTCTATAGGCTAGTTTTCAGGCGCCAAGCAAAATGATGAGTGCCATTTTAAGAAAGCACAAATATTCAGCAATTGGTGCTGTTATATGTTTTGTTTTTGCTAAAGAGGGGTATTATTAATAGTGGAGATACTTTCATTGCTTTTAATGAAATCTTTTCCTCATATGGCGTCAGGTACTCGATGCTGTTGGCTGACCGCTTTTTCGGTGTTATTTCGAGAGGTGGTTTATCTAAACGTGGTCGGTTTTTTTGTGATCAAATATACTTAGGAGGTAATACAAATGAACACATTCAGAAAAGCACATTCAGAAAAATCTAGAGAGCATATGATAGAACTTCTTAACCAGCATGTAACGGATTTAACTGATCTTTTTATTCAAACAAAGTTGGCACATTGGAATGTACGCGGTTCGAATTTCATTGCTTATCATGAGTTTTTTGATGAATTAGCCGGTCATCTTCCGGAACTAATTGATTCTCTTGCAGAACAAGCTGGTAGTCTGGGCGGAACTGCAGGGAAACCAGTTCAGTTTATACCTTCAGAAACAAGACTCCCTGCTTGGGAACTTCACAATACAAAAGATATTGCTGTGCTCGAAGCATTGACAGAAAGCTGGGCAACGGCAGCAAATAATATTCGGGAAGCAGTTGACATTTCTGCTGATGAGGATCCAAATACATCCGATCTATTTACGGAAGTATCCCGAGCATTGGATAAAGATTTGTGGTTTTTGGAATCCCATTTAACAGATGGAATCTCCAATTAAGTACCGCCCTCTAAGAGCACATCTTATTTACATGAGTATGGCAGGAATAGTTGATAAACAAGCTGCTGCACAATTAAGAAGTCAGTTGTGCAGCAGCTTGTTATGTTTATTAGACGTTTTGTCAAATTAAGTGCAACAGTTCCACCTGAAACGCTTCGTGTGTCGTTTTCCAATTCAAGCATTTTCTTGGTCGATTGTTAATAAGAGATAGAGCTTGTTCTAATTCATCATTAGAAACGTTGGCTAAATCCGTTTTCTTCGGGAAGCACTCTCTTAAAAGGCCATTCGCATTTTCATTACTGCCACGTTGCAGGAGGAATAAGGATCCGCAAAATACACTTGGATGCCGGTATCTTGTTCAATGATCCGATAACAAGCGAACTCTTTGTCTCTGTCTACGGTGGCTGTCTGAAAGGCACCAGGGGCAATCGTTTATGTAACGTTTTAATCGCGTATTCCATGGAGTCAGCAGAGCGATTTGGCATTTTGATTGCGACGACTCTTCTGGTTTTTCGTTCTACAAATGTGGCGAAACATCCCTTACTCTTTCCACGGCTGGAGACAACGCTATCGAGCTCCCAATGGCCAAAAGTTTGCTGTTTTCGAATCTCTCTGGATCTTTTTCGAATAGGTGTCCCTAAACCCCCCCTAATAAGCCGCCCCGCTTAATGGCGCCCATTTTCCAGGTTTAATGTGTGAATCATCCTGTCTTCTTGATTGTAATCAAATGGAGATTCATTGGGTAGATTAGCCAGCTCCCATTGGACAGTCCTTCTTATCCCTTCATCATGAGAAATTGCTTCCATATAATTAAATCGCTCACGTATTTTGGTCGTGTCCAAAACAAGTTCTTGCTGGGTGTCAAAAGGTATTTCATTTTGTAAATACCCTTCAGGAACCGAAATCACTTGTCCTTTCCAATTCATAACTTTCCCAATTTCTTTAATCCGCTCAAGCATCGATAATGGCTCCTTCTCTCCAATATTTAATACATGGGAAGCAGTATCTTTTTTTAACATAGTCATAACAACGGCAGAGGCGACGTTCTCTACATATCCCATGGAAGTCTTCCAATCGGACATTCGTTCATCTAATAAAATATATGGTCGTTCGTCTTTCATTCGCTGAATATATTCAAACATTCTCCGTTGTGGATCATGTGGACCATAAACCATTGGCAGTCTCAAAACAGTTCCGGGAAAATTAGTATCGTTAAGAACAGTTTTTTCCACCAGTATTTTCTCATAATCGTGGGCAAAGTCTTCTTGTATTTTCCCTCGGTATGGATAGAACGTACTTCTTAGTTCATCAGTTTCTTTTAAAGGAATTTCTTGAACGGGACCAGCTTTTATACGGTGAAGGATTTCGTATGCTCTATAGACATCTGCACTGCTAATGGCAACCACACGCTCTGCGAACCCTGAAAATACTTTCATCACCATTTGCGCATCTTTCTCTGAATAAGGAATCATATCCAGAACAACATCGGCTTTTACTTTTTGAAGAACATTGCTATGTTGATCTAATTTATTGCGATCACCAAATATACGCTGAATATTTTCTGATAAATTTGTGCTTGTTTTTCCTCTATGAAATAACGTCAAATCGTGGCCTTCTTCCAATAATAAACGAATAACATGAGGACCAATGAATTTTGTTCCACCAATAATTAAAATTCTCATCTTCTGCCTCCTCGTATGATAGTATTGAGCTCTTCCAAGAGGAATTTCCAGTTGGATCCGGATCTCTGAAAGCCCTTTTGGTTTCTATTCATCGATGTATCGATGATTGTGGTTCTAAGCGTCGGTTCCCTCGTTTTTTCGTGAGTCAGGGCCCTGCGTTTTTACCCTTCGGGGGAGCCACGCCTCATGAATTAATTTCTTTAAATAAAGGCTTTTTCTTATTTATGATTTACTTGAAGCTTATATCATAAATAAAATTACCTACTGTACTAGTACCATCATTTACAGGGCTACTAAAAAAATGTTGGCTATAATTGGCGCTAACATCGCGAGTGGTGATGAGTCGGAAATTACCTTTGTCATACCTTGGATGAAGCCGTTCTAACCTGTGTTTATTTCTGCCGACTACTGATATGTGGTCTGTATTTTCAAAAAGCCATTTTGTTGCCCCAGCGAGCGTTCCGGTCCCACCAGAAATTATTTGGACCCTTTTTATCGTGAGCGGATTTTGAAAATAAATGTTTCAAACGTCGATGAGAATCAAATTGATATAGGAATCGAAAAAGTTGTAGAAGTATTAAAAAACCCAAATAATCACTATTTATAAACTGGTATGGAAATTCAACTAATCTTCTGCATATTTAAAAAGAAACTATGTTGTTTAAAAAGGTTTTTTCTCCAATAACTTTGTAAAGTTTTTTCTGTAACAAAACAATAAGTAACTTTGCATGACAACGAGAATGATTGCTAGAAGAAGTAAAGAACGATCAAGAAACAAATGAAGTAAGAAAATGTTTACAATAATTGGTGATAATATGGCAAGTGCTAATGGAACAAACCTATTGACTATTAGTAAAACACCACATATTACTTCTAATGATTTTTCAATTATTAATAGATAACCAAATTCGAATAATGACATTGCCTCAGGGCTGGTTGCAATAAATGGTTCAAAATTAAAGATGACAAAATAACCATTTAAACCTGCGATAAGAAAGATGAAACCTAAACCAATCCTTGAAATCGCTATTAAAACTTTGGACAATTTACACACCTTCCATTTTAATATTTGGATTCACAAATTACAGGGAACATGATTTGTGAGTTTCCAGCTCATTTTTGTGATAAAGCTCTTGAATATAGTTTCCAAGCTGTGCAGCAACCAAAACCATCATAATCGTACCGATAGTTGATTCTTCAATGGAAAAGTCTAAATGAGCGAACGTTTGCTTTATTATCTCGTTACTTTCTACGAATTCTTCTTTTGTGCTCTATGCAACACATCCCTCAAGACCGAAGACCACTTCTCGGGCATATCCATGAATGATCCATGATGACCGGGGAATGTTACCATTTCACAACCTAACCTGTCTGCCAAGATCATTGCCGTTCGTCCCAACCAAGTCTTATTGCCAGAAGCCCAGCTCCCCATTCCGATAAACAGGTTTACGCCGTTCTTCATAATTCTGTCGGTGTCGGGTAGATAGTTTGTTACAGGAAGAAGTTCATTTTTGATCAACACGTTAACGGCATCAGTATTACTGATACGAGGTTGGTCCGGTTGTATACGTTGATCTTTGGCATACTCGTCTGACTGTTTGTGTGCCTTGCTCAACTGCTTTACGGGCTCTTGAATTCCCATGATAAATCGCAATGCTGCGAGGTTGGGTCCGCCTATACCGCATCCGGTTTTGTAGACACTTGCAAAAAAACGGCTCCATTTTTTGGATTCCGGGAGAATACCGGGGACAGGTGGTTCGTGAGGGATCACAGCTCGGCAAGCATGCGGCTGTGTTTTTGCCAAGTCCAGTGCAATGTTTGCACCGCTGCTGTTTCCAAGGACATAGGCCGACGTTTCTCCTGCCGCTCTCAGGATAGCTGCAGCGTCCCGGCTCTGTTGACTAATTTCAAAATTTTGGGGATAGTTCCCGGTGCTTCGTGCATTTCCGCGTCGGTCATACGTGATGACCTTGAATTCGTCACTGAGAATGTCTGCTATTTGCATAAAATGATCGGCATCGCCACCACCAGGTGAAATCATCAGTAATGGGTCCCCCTGTCCACGTACCTCGAAGTATAGTGTGTCACCCTCAGTTGTCACATGACCGATCTGAACATTGGTCTTATAAGCAGGCATATCTTTTCCTCCTTTGTTTTTTTATCCAAAAGTTACCTTTTGCCCGATTTAGTCTACAACTTCTCAAGCAGCTGCTGTGAATGTCAAGTTGCTTAGCGCTTGAAACTTATTGAAATTCCTTGCAAGACTTACAATTTCACAATGTATGTCATAAGATTCACATTCCTTCTTTAATAAAATTAATAATGTGTATCCCAGTTTAAGAAGAAAATGAAAACAAAAATAATACTATTGATAGTGATTTTGTTCATATTGATTTGATTTTTTTCAATATTGACTTAGTTTAACACCATAATACATATATTAGTATAATAATATTACTTTTATGGTGTTAAATCAATAAAAAAACACTATTTTTGTTTTAAAGTATATAAAATAAATGTATAATAGAAATGAAAACACATTTATTAGAAAAGCAATTTTAATGAAATAGAGGATGCAGGTGATAAAATTGAATGGTTTTGAAAAACGAACAGAAGAAAAGAAAAAGAAAGTTTTAGAAGTAACTTTTGAGCTGATGAATAGAGAGGCTGATGTTGGAAACATCACCATAGAGGATATTGTTAAACATGCTAATATTGCGAAAACCACCATTTTTAAATATTTTGGTAGCAAAGAGAAGCTTATTCAAAAAGTTTTCGAACATTTTATAACACAAATGATAGCAACAGCGAAAGAAATTATGAATGAAAATAAACCATTTGAGGAAACTCTTATTGCATTGAGTCGAAATAAAATTAGATTTTTAAATCAAATCAATAAGCCATTTTATCTAAAAATGATGGATTACTACACTGAAAAGACTGAAGACGGATTTTCTCGTATTATGCAGCAATATACCCAACAAAATTTTATGATGATGTTAGAGTTATTCCATCGAGGTCGTAAAGAGGGGAAAGTGGACTTGAAATATTCTGATGAATTTTTAATGCTGTATTTTCAGGCAATTGTAGAAGGTGTTTCCAACCCGCAAATATATGAAAAAATAAAAGATTATACAGAGGAATGGACGGAGATGTTAATTAAAGGAATTGCACCAGACAGGAGAGAATAGAAAAGAAAATATGGTAAGCTAAGTCTGAAAGACGTAGGATTGCGATTACTCACCTCATTGAAACCTTTTATAAAATGTTTACTTTTCTTGCATATATACACAAAGTCGTTATGGGCTGTTTTTATTTTTATCATGTTTCTAGGTGTTGCACTTAATATTACAATTCGTCATTAGAAAAACGAAGATGTACATGTCCGAGAGTTTGTTTACTCCTTCTGTTAGTATTTTTTTATTTCGTGGGATGTAGTCTCTTACCAGCAAACAATAAAAAATGATACATGAATGGAATTAATTTACTTTAACGGTTAGACAATATACAATGGATATGAAGTAATACCTAATACATAAAAGGAGGGGTAGTTTTTTGAAAAAGCTATTATTATTTTTGATTATTTTGTTCGTGTTATCAGCGTGTGGCGGCAATGATCCAGAAGAGTCTGAACAGGATAGTGCGAATAATGAACCTGAGGAAGTGGAGACTCAGGAGTCAGAAGCGGAGGATACAGAATCCGCAGAGGAAGCAGTTGAGGTGGATAAAGGTTTGTTAAATGTAGAGGTAACATTGCCTGCTACAATGGCTGACACACTAGTAGAAGACAAAGAAGCAACATTTGCGAATGCAGAAGCAGAAGGAATGGAATTAACGGAGAATGAGGATGGCAGTTTGACCTATAAGATGTCTAAGTCTAAACATCAAGAAATGATGGATGAACTGAGAGAACAAATTAATCAATCTGTTGAGGAAATTGCGAACAGTGAGGACTTTCCTTCTATACAGGAGGTTAGCGGTAATGATGATTTTTCGGAATTCACTATGATAGTAGATCAAGAGCAGTATGAGAATAGTTTGGATGGTTTTGGTGCGTTTGGCATAGGACTTGCTGCCATGTTATATCAATTATATGATGGTGCCGCTCCAGATGAATATAATGTAACAATCCATGTGGAAAATACAGATGGTGAAGAATTTGATACCATTCACTATCCAGAGGCTTTGGAAAATGCAGGAGAATAGATGATTAAGACAGTTCTTGGGAGGACTGTCTTTTTTTGATGGAAAAAAGTGAGCACCTTTTTTAAGGAATGGAAAAGCAAGTCAATGTAGGAATTAGATGTGTTACTGTGTTGAATATCTTCTATAATAGTTCTAATGAGCTAGTTATTCTTTGAATTTTCAGTGTCTAAACAAGTTTTTACAGGGAAGTAGTTAGCTATATATAGTTAATTTTTAAAGGCGTTTACAAAAAATATTCAAGACTTACTAACTCATCCTTACTACCTGTTTTTGATCTTTATTTGAAAAACAAAAGGGAAGTAGGGAACCACTTTTTTAAAGAGGTGTTACCTGCAGTTTACATCTTTCTTTATCAGTATTACTCCCCAAATTTCCCCATCTTATGTAACCCATTTTTTTCAGTGTTAGTAGTCTATTTTGCCCCATATATTAATATGAATAAGAAAGATAACTGAGTTTCTTGATGCACCATAAATAAATTAGGGGGTTAATTATGAAAAAGAAGCTGTTTTGGTTTACGATGATGGCATTATTACTACTTTTATTAGCTGCTTGTGGTGGAGACGATCAGACAGGCAGTGACGCGGAGGAAGGCCCTGACGATGATAACGAAACAAGCGAAGAGACGTTTAAGATTGGGATTTTGGCACCTGAAGTTACACATGGCTGGGTAGGAGCAGTGGCTTATCATGCGGAAGCACGTTTGGAGGAATTGGGAGATCAAGTGGAATATCAGATTCAAACGAGCGGTAATGCAGAACAAATGACTTCTCAGCTGGACGATCTCATGACATGGGGCGCAGAGGCTATTGTTGCGTTCCCGCAATGGGAAGGGATGGATGTGCCAATTCAGAATGCGATCGATAATGGAGTAACGGTAGTCAATTTTGATATCGTGATTGATGCAGAAGGTGTCTATCGTGTAACCGGTGATAATGAAGATATGGGGATTCAAGGGGCAAATTATATCGTCGATAAGATCGGCGATACAGGTAATGTTGTAGTGTTAGAAGTACCTTCATCTGGTTCTGTTTCTGAACTGCGTACCAAGGGATTTGAGGAAACTATGGCAGAGATTGCTCCTGATATGAATATTATGACATATGCGACAGAATTCACACGTGAAGCTGGTTTAGCCGATTTCTCAGATATTCTGACATCGGTTGATCAAATCGACGCGGTCTTTTCCTTGGATGATGAGACATCGGTAGGGGTGCTGCAAGCCATTGATGAAGCCGGGCGGACTGATATTCAAGTTGTGACTGGCGGTGGAGGGATGCAAGAGTATTTTGAAATGATGCCAGAGAATGAGGATATTTGGATTCAATCGGCCTTATATAGTCCGGCGATGGTAAGAGATGCGGTAGATACAGCAGTTGACTTGTTAAATGGGGAAGAAGTGGAACAAGAAATTATTATTCCAACTACTATCGTAGATCGTGAAAATTACGAAGAATTCCTAGACACAGATTCGCCGTATTAAGATGAAGCGGTGAAGACAAAGGGAGCGATGAGTGGTTTCATCACTCCCTTCCATTCATTTCGCAGGAGGAGTGGGTGTTATGTTAGTGGAAATGAAGCACATTTACAAATCATTTGCCAACAATCATGTGCTGAAGGATGTATCTTTGAGGATAAATGAAGGAGAGATCTGCGCCTTGCTTGGTGAGAATGGAGCAGGGAAATCAACCTTAATGAATATACTGGGAGGAATTCATCAGCCAGATAAAGGGGATATCTATTTAGATGGCAACAAGGTGGTGTTTGATGGACCGGCACATCCAATTAATTTGGGAATTTGCTTTATTCACCAAGAATTGAATCTTATTAATGATCTGCCTATTTATGAGAATATTTTCTTGGAATCAGAATATAAAAGTGGTTTTCGTAGGGTCAAGCATACCTATATGATCCAAGAGACACAGAAGATCTTTGAACGTATGGGAGTAGACCTCGATCCCCGAACATTGGTAAAAAACTTGGATTCATCCTATAAACAAATCATTGAGATCTGTCGGGCCGTAATTATGGAGGCATCGGTCATTATTATGGATGAACCTACCACTTCACTGACTGATTCCGAAATTGAGCGAGTATTTGCGATGATGGAGCGTTTAAAGGAACAGAATGTCGGAATTATTTTTATTTCTCATAAATTAAAGGAAGTAATGGAAGTTTGTGACCGCTATACAGTGCTTCGAGATGGGAAAATGGTCTCGGAAGGACAAGTAGCAGATGTGACAACGAAGGACTTGGCACGATATATGGTTGGCTATGATGTACGAACAGATAAGTTAGTGCGGGAACGGGAAAAGGGGGCTGAAGTACTTCGGGCAGAACAGCTGACTTGTGAACAGAAATTTAGGGACATCTCCTTTTCTGTTTATGAGGGAGAGGTAGTTGGTTTTACTGGTTTATTAGGAGATGGCAGGAGTGAATTGTTTCAAACGATTTTTGGAGCGGATAAAATCACTTCCGGCAAACTCTATCTTCATGACAAAGAAGTAAAGATACGATCCACTATGGATGCTATCAAGCATGGAATTGGCTATTTGCCAAGAAATCGCAAAGAGAATGCCATTATTAAAGATATGGATATTGTAGAAAACAGTGCGATTGCCTCATGGGAAAAGTATGCCAGATGGGGGATTATTCAACATGCGGTACATAAAGAGAAATTGTCGGAACTCCAAAAAACATTAAAGATACGGATGGGGAATTATTCGAATAATATCACAAGTTTGTCTGGAGGCAATCAGCAGAAAGTTGTTTTGGCAAAATGGCTGTCTACTAATCCCAAGGTGTTGGTTCTTGATAATCCAACCCAAGGAGTGGACGTCGGTGCCAAAGAAGATATCTATGATATTATTTTGCGATTAGCTGATGAGGGAATCGCTGTTATTATCCTTTCTAGTGAGGCTACAGAAATATTACGGTTATGTAATCGGACATATGTCATGTATCATGGTCATTTGCAAGGTGAATTAACTGGAGAGGAAATGAATGAACAAACGATGATGGAATTAGCCACGGGCGGCGCTGCCTCCATTTCTGTTTCATAAGGAATAAAACAACTATGCTGTTATTGACAGTTTTTCATTCTAACGAGCTGATTAGTGTTTGTCATTTTTCACTTGTTGAACATAGTAAAATGTGAGCGGAGAACTTATGGATTATGCCATGAAGATAAAAAATAACGAGAAAAGGGGCAGGATGGATGACAGAACAGAATACAAATGTTATGGTGCGGTTCCTTACTTGGTTTAAGCATAATTGGTCTAATAGCCCTTTATTTAGTATCTTTATTGCTTTGATTGTAATGGTTATATTGCAGACAATCGTCTTGGGGTTTGATTATCCAACATTTGGCGATTGGTTTCAATCATGGATCAATAACTGGCTCAATATCCTCCGAAATAATGCAAGTATTGCGATTGTTGCCTTAGGCATGACTTTTGTTATTATGACAGGTGGTATTGATTTAGCTGTTGGTGCTACACTGGTAACGACTGGTGCGCTTGCGATGACTTTGCTGGATGCAACAGGCAACGGTCTCTTAGCCTCGATGGGGATTACTGGATGGGGAGCAATTGTTATTACGATTATAGTGGTGATTGCCTTTGGGTATCTATTAGGTGCACTGATCGGGGTTACCGTATCTAGAGGAATGGTGCCCCCGTTTATTGCTACATTAGGTGCGATGATGGTATTTCGAAGTGTGACCCAGCATTATATGCAAGGCGCCTCGCCAAGGGTACCATCTGAATTTCTGTTAATCTCTAATCTCAAGATTGGCGATTATATGATTATGCCGATTATTTATTGGCTGGTTATTGCAGCTATTATGTATTATATATCGAAACACACCACCTTCGGACGCCAGATTATTGCCGTTGGCTCTAATGAGAGGGCAGCCAGACTTTCTGGAATTAATGTGAAAAAAGTAAAGTTCTGGGTCTATGCTTTGTCTGGTGTGTTGGTAGCTATTGCCGCAATTATTCAAGTCTCTCGCATTGGTTCCATGGACTTTGCTGGATCTGGCCGGGGGATGGAGATGGATGCCATTGCCGCCGCTGTAGTGGGCGGCACCAGTATGATGGGCGGACGAGGTTTTATCTTAGGTACTGTGTACGGCATGTTGATTATCGCTGTTTTGAATAATCTATTAAATCTATTTGGTGTACCGCCTCTCCTTCGTGATGCCTTTAAAGGAGCGATTGTTATCGCTGCGGTACTGCTTCAAAGAAAAGAACAGACTTCTTAAGCCAAGGGCTCGTACCTTAGAGGCTGATTTGACTGGTGTTATAAAGGGGAATAAGGGGCTGTTGCACAATGGAAATTACATGGTGTGACAGTCCCTCTTTTTAAGTGCAAAACTTATTCTTTTCAAATGGTGAAAAGGGGGGATGTATGGTCATTCCATCCTTTTCAAGCTATGATTCTGGCTATTGAAGCCAATTGAGAAAGTTGGGAAAAGGATGTCTTATGTGAATGCCCTTTCTCATCACTAGCAATAATCAAAAGGAGCCATCCATCATACAAAAAAGCTGTTACAAAATGCAGCATGTACATTGTGCAACAATTTTTTTGTGTTCTAAGAAAATCTCGTCTATTCCAGCTTTTTGATCGCTCGGTATACATTTTCTGTATTGTGTCCAGATGTACATTCTACCAACTGATGATAATTTTCCGTATATGGGTCGGGCTGCTCGATCGTATAATTTTGGATGATGGCCTCATGGAGCGAATCATCTATTTGATACACCACATCACCAAAGCGATTATCCATCTGTAAGATATTTGGTGCCCCATATTCATTCTCTGCCAGCTCTTTATCGCCCCAGAAGTAGATAATATTGCTGCCGCCTGCAAAGGCATAATAACAAATCGAGGAATAATCGGTAATCACAACTTTAGATCGCAACAGCGCCTCTTTTATATCCCCTTCATAAATAAATCTCTCAATGGCTTCATACACATCCGCAAATTGATGTTCAATTAATAGTTTAGCCTTTGGATGTAAGATGAGGTTGACTTGAATGGATTGATAAAAGTCATGAGCTTGAATTAATTTCAAAAACTGCAGATATCGATCAATATAGGAGTCCTTTTCAATTTTACCTGTTACATCCCATGGCCTCCATGTTAGGAGAAAGCTGATTTCCTGCTTTTTTCTATTCTGATCATGGACATACAAATCAAGATTAGGCGTCCCCTCTTGAATTAATTGTTCTCTTTCATATTTGGGATATTTCATAAAATAAGCACTTTCCATCGCAGAATTAGTAACAATATAATCAGGGGCAATCGGAACTTTGCGATTATAATAACCACGCTCAAACACATTAGTAGCAAGTGATACACCATGCTGCAAGAAAATTTTCTTGTTGGTACGAAGTATGACTTCCTTAATATATTTACTGTTGTCATAGAGATTGCGCATAATGTGTGTAGGTAAATCCGATGAAATCAGTTTATCGGCATGAAAAATATAATAAAAGGCCTTCACGGAATTATGAGCGACAACACTGTCTTTGCCGTATTGAGCTTGTAATGCTTGAAATCGTTTGTGTGCGGCATTCAAAATATAGACAGCTTTTTTATCGTGTTGCGACTTGGCATATTTAAATACTTCGAATGCCGATTCACTCGCACCATTAGCAAATTTCTCAAAATAGATATCTAATTTTTTCTTTTTACCAAACAGAGAAAGGAATTTCGCCCATATTTCTTTGATCGGTATGTTTTTGTTTAGATAATCGCTTATAACTAATACGTATTGTCCAGTGATCGATTTGCGTAAAAAGGCCTGGATGATGTTTTTTTCTAAAGTGTAACGTCTGGAACTATAAAGGTAATGGTTTTTGTCATAGGAATCATAGCCATTCTGTTTAAGCGGATAATAGTAATATAATCCATCGAACGTTTTTGCTTTGATATACATAGGATTATTGATTTCACTTGTATCTTTGTATTTCTGCAGGACGTCTGACAATTTCAGACGGCAAAAACCTAATTGCGTAAGCAGGATCAATTTGTTGGTTCTCTCTGCTGCCAGCTTGCGTACAGCGCGTGGCAGAAAATACTTAAAATCATAGGCTAAGCTTTTGTCGTAGCCAACTGCCAACTTTACTTCTGACATATTGGCATAGCGAAAGCGAAGCGCCCCTATCAGGTAAAGAGAGGTCGAAAATCCAAAGGTAAACATCCGATGTGCAGGTGTTGATTCGGCTTTTTCTAACACCTTTACATCGGATAATATACGATGCTCTCTCATGATCATAAACGAAAGCCTGCCCGAAGGATCCCAATAAATCACGACATGTGTATTGTGTAAGAAGGGATTTGGGTATTTTTCCAAGATTTCAATATCATCATTCTGTTTATTAGCATCAACCACTATTTTCCCTTGCCTGTAAACATAGAACTTCTTGAAAGGCATCCGGCGATTACTGTTTATCAAGGATATTCTATTAAAATCTTCTAAATCATCTTTTAAAAATAGATATTTTCCTCTTTTGTTCACGATGGATTCCAAGGTATACAATCTCCTTTGTTGTATTCCATTCTATTGACGTGTCATTTATCACCCGTCAAAACAACCTCTTTCACTGAGGAGCCAACCAGATCAGCTCGTCAGAAATGAAAGAGGTGTATGTAGTCTTGCATCATACCTAAAAATAGTTTTTCCGACAACGTGCTGAACTATTCATTTATGGATGACATAGATTGGGAATTATCTCAAAAAAAGTAGTAATAACAGGACAAATGTCTTGAATAACAACAGGGTGGATATATGTACCAACTTTTTATGAGAATGGACATGCTTTGTGTTGCATAATAAAAATAAACAAGGATAAGGTAATATATCATTGATCCTTTATTTAGAGAGTAAAGGTAACGGGGGGGAAGTGAGGGCAAATATGTCTAGGGGGGAGTGAACAAATAAGAAGAAGCACCGCTATAGTCACACATTAAGGAAATACCGTTCCCAAAGTTTTTCTGCTGGATCGTAAAATAACCTAATCGCATGGCTTCTACACTGGCATAAAAAGATCGTATATCAATGCATAAGACATTATGCCGAGAAAAAGAGAGTAGTCCATCTCCCTTCTAACAGCCAATTTCAAATAAGCTATATTAACAAAGCCCAGCGAAAAGCCGCTTTTATATCTTTTTTGTGCGCATAGCAAAAGGCGGCAGAAAGTGAAGCACACTTCTGAAGTGACTCACACTTTTCTAAACTTTAAAACAGCATTGACGGAATTCGTCAGTGCTGTTTTAAAATCAGATATTGAATATAGTTACACTCTCAGCAATTCGTGCATTCTCTGTTAATCCCTCGTCGGTTACAGGGCCTTCTACCTTGATTCTCTCTCCCAACGGCCCGTAGATTTCTTGTATCTCATCAGGCTGCCTTATTGCATTGAAGCTGGAGTATACTTCATATTCTCCCTCGTCATATTCAGAGATGTCTATTTTAATTGTAAAGGTCCCATCCTGTACTTCGGTCTCTCCTATCTCCATCATTTCCATCACTTCATAATTGGTAACGTTATAGCGAATAAGGGCACCATTCTCTAAATTTGTCGTACCTTCTACAATTGCTGTGGAGCCGTGAATACTCACGTCAGTATCATATTCAAGCTCAATCTCAGGTACTATTTCGTCCTCGTTTTCTGTGGTATCAGGTGTCTGCTGTCCAGAACTATTTGCTTTCTTCCCATTGCTACAAGCAGCAACAAGCAGAAGAAGGCCAATACCTACTAGCCATAACATACTTCTCCTCACATGAATAACTCCCTTTCTCATTAATATATTGATAAAAATTCTATTTTAGATAACATGATAAAGCTAAGCTTTAATCATTATGGAAGAAGCATATAAGGAAGTCAACCATATTTCCAATAATCTTCAAAAAATAGAAATGCTTTAGGCGGAATAAATTAAAAGTTTCACACTTATTTCAATTCTGAAATAGTATCATCTATAATTGATTTGATAGAAAAAAGCGGATTGTCATATCATAGCTTCCTTCTTTATCAGATATTGGAATAACTGCTAAATGATATGGTTAGGATGCCCAAAAAGTGAGCAACTCTAAATTCTATAAATCTGGCATACATTTTATATCAAGAAATGAAAGCACTATCATGTATCAGTATCATTTATTTTCGCAAAGGAGTCCATCATATGAAACAATTACTAAATCCATCGAAAAAATATTCTTTGGCCAGACGGATCTTTATTACTTGTATGTTGATTATCCTTATTCCAGCTTTCCTGATAGGTGGTTATGGATATTATACATATATGAACAATATTGAGAAATTAACCATCCGATATTCTGAACAGATTCTTTTTCCGCTAAAACAACAGATTGAGAATACATTTGAACAGTATGAATCTTCGATTGTTCCTGTCTGGCTTGATCAAGGATTACAGGAATTAATCAGAATTCCAGGTGAAGATTGGGGCCAATATCCAAGAAAAATGATCGATGTGAAAAGGAATATTAATGATATCTTTGGCTGGCAGCAACATATCAGGGGGGTGCTTGTCCTTACCAAGCTGGATGGAATATTATCCAGCGGAACGTCTTATTCTATGGATCCAGACTATCATTTTGCGAATGAACCATTTATAGAACGGTCACAAAAGATGAATCAGCCATTTATTTACGGCCCTGCCTACCAAACATATGGCGGTGATCAATTCGTCTTTTCTATTGTTCGTCCATTATGGATAATGCCCTCTTATCAGTGGGAGGGTGTGATAAAAGTAGATATTCATTCTGATGAAATATTTAAGCGTTTTCAATCAGTGGAAATAGGAGATAGTGGCGAGGTAATGGCCTTTGACAGCCAGCATAAGATTGTTTATCATCCAGATCAGCAGCTTATTGGCGACCATGCAGAGTTTGACTTTATTGAACAGATCGATATCAATAAGTCAAAAGGAGAGTTTTATGTAAATAGAGATGGAGTCGAAACACTGGTAGTGTACGAGAACTCGGAGTACTTGAATTGGACCTTTATCGGAATTGTCCCTAAACAAGAAATAAACGAAGGGGCGATTAGTTTAATGAAGGTAGTATTTATGATTAGTATCATTACCTTAATGATTCTGCTGGTGATTTATTGGAATGTTTCTTATGCTACTTTAAAACCAATACATAATATTAATCATGCTATCAAAAAATTGGGAAGCGGTGATTTTACCAGTACATTACAAGATGCGAAGATCATTGAACTGGAGCCCATTGTGAATCAATATAATCGAACGGTAGAGCGGCTGAATCAATTAACGTTCACGCTTTATCTTTCCATCAATAAACAACATCAATTAGAAATTCAAACAAGGGAACACCAATTACTGCAGCAAGAAGCTTTATTAAGACAAAGAGAGGCGGAGCTTGGTCAGTTAGAAGCTCAAATTAATCCTCATTTTTTGAATAATACGCTTTCTAGCATTCAAAGTTTAGCTGAGTTAGAAGAGTTGGAAAAAATTGATCGGGCGGTATATTTATTATCGCAATTACTATCCTATTCTGTAAAATCAACGACGTCCAAAATCAGCCTGAGTGAAGAGCTGGAGCATATTGACATCTTTATCGATATTCAGAAAATTCGTCATGAAGATACGTTTCGGGTGAACTGGGATATTGATGAAGCCTTATATGATTGGAAAATTAATCGGTTAATGCTCCAGCCCATAGTAGAGAATGCCTTTCTCCATGGGATAGAACCGAAAGAAGAGCCTGGGCTGATCCATATATCCATTAAAAAATATGATACAGATGTGGAAATTATTGTAGAAGATAACGGGATAGGTATGAGTCAGCAACAACTCAAAAATCTAAGAGGTTTTGTAGCTTATATCAAACATAACCCGGTTATGTTCGGTCAAGACAGTAAACAAGTACGTCTATCAGGCATCAAGAATATTATTAAACGGTTTATGTTGATTTACGGCAGCAGATGCCAGATCACGATCGATAGTAAAGAAGACCAAGGGACAAAAATAACCATTCATATCCAAGATGAGGTGGAGCATGATGATTAAAACATTAATAGTCGAAGATGAACGTTTGTTTCGTGAGGCATTAAAACGGAAAATTGAGCGGTTTAAGGATTTTCAAGTGGTGGCTGTTGCACGAAACGGGAAGGAAGCAAGAATAGCCTTTGATAAAAATCGTCCAGACGTCATCTTTACAGATGTCAAGATGCCTGGCCAAGATGGATTAGAATTTATTGAATCCATCCTGTATAACCGCCGGAAAAAAGTGGTTGTGATCTATGTGAGCGGTTATCCTAATTTTGAATATGTACGCAGAGCGATGAAATTGAAAGCTTTTGATTATTTAACAAAGCCGATCGATGAAGAAGAGTTGCGTATGACTATCCATAGAATCCGGGAAGAGCTGAATGTGTCTGGCTTTGTAACAGATCTAGCAAGGGGAACGGAAGCAGAGGATAAAATTGACTTAGCTAAGAATTGGGTAGATTTACATCTGAGTGATGCCACCTTATCCAGTGTTGCAAATTATGTCCAGATGAATCCTAGTTCATTTAGCAGAAAATTTAAACAACAGACAGGCAATACCTTTATTCATTATCTAACGAAAACCAGAATAGAAAGGGCGTGTGAACTGTTAAAGAATCCAATATATCAAATCAATGAAATTAGCAATACGGTTGGCTATAGTGATTATCAGCATTTTTATCGTCTTTTTAAAAAGGAATTAGGTGTTTCGCCGGAAAGATACCGAGAGAATTTACAAAAGAATTTGTAAATGCAAAAAAACACCTATGGATTGCAAACTTTGACTTCATTGTTAAGTAAACGCTTTCAATATAGTATGTAATTATTAACTATTCTAAGGGGGAATAAACAGTGAAGAAACTAGTTGCAATTCTTTTGGTATGTTTATTTTTATTAGCCGCTTGTTCCAGTGGAGCCAGTAATAATGAGAACAGCGGAGACGAGGATAAGGTAACCATATCGTTATTTTCATCTCATGGACAATTTAATAAAGGCAACTTTGGTGAACGGATGGTAGAGGAATTTATGGAGGCGAATCCGGATATCCATGTGGAGATATCTTATGCCCATGGTAGCAATTATAATGATACATTATTAGCTTTAGCTTCATCTGGTGACTTGCCTGATGTTATTCAGCCTACCGGTAATTTTTCCTTAATTGATTTAATCGAAAATGATTGGGTCCAGCCGCTTGATGATTATGTGAGGGACGGCTTTAGGGATGACTTTCCGGACTCTGCTTTTGCCGAAGGGATTAATATTATTGGTGATGACACGTATACATTCCCGCGTATTGTGGCGAAAAGGGGATCTGCTTTATATTATCATACGGATTTAATGGAGGAAGCAGGTTTAGATCCTAATGCGCCACCTCAAACATGGGATGAATTATTAGAAATGTCAAAACAGATTACCGAGAATGTGGATGGAGCATATGGATTTGCAGTGCCATTAAATGAAGATTTTCCACATGTGATTCTTCTTGCACAGGCGATGCAGCCGACTTTAGATACCAATGGTTTTGACCATCAAAAAGGGGCATATGATTTAGATTCGCCCCATGTTATCGAGGCGATGGAATTTCTCTTAAAGATGCGTGATGAAGGTGTGATCCATCCTAATTCGCCTACACAAGAATTATTAGATTACCAAGGATTGTGGGCTAACAAACAAGCTGCTTTCGGCTTTAATGGCCATCATTTTGTCCGCGTTAATGAATTTGAATTAGATGGGGTAGAGGATTATAATGTTGCACCGATTCCAGTACTAGAAGAGGAAATGCAACATAGCCAATTGTCATTAGGTGCCGATTTTAATGCTTATATTTCGTCTACCACAGAGCATCCAGAGGCAGCAGGGAAACTGATCGATTGGTTTAGTTCTCAAGAATTTTATGAGAGGCAGCAAGCAGAAGATTTATTGCTTTCCCCGCTTGACAGTAACTTAGATGAAATCGACAATGAGCAATTGAAAAACTTAGCTAACGTGTTTGAAGAGACTGTTGTTGCTCGTCCAGTATTTGAACAAGATGAGGCTGCTTTTAAAGTCAAACAAGAAGAAGCAGCTCTTTCGGAACCGCAGAAATTCTGGCAGGTTGTCCAAGGGGCCTATATTGGTGAAATTGATGATTGGCAGTCCGAATTAACCAAAATAAATGATGCCTATAATGAACGGTTTCAGCAGGCGATAGAGAATGTCCAAGCGGAAGGGGAAAACGTTTCTCAAGATAATTTCACATTCCCAGATTTTGATGGAACAAAAGATTACCTTGTCGAATAATGCCATGAGCTTAATTCCTGCAGGGGTTAAGCTCATGATCTCAGATTTTATGATAAGGAGGAACAGCTATGGAGGTTGTAAGTACAGCAAAACGATCTGCAAAAAAGAAGCATATCTCCACCATCAGAAGAAGAGAAGTGATGTGGTGTTATATCTTTTTATTTCCGCAATTAGTAATCTACTTGGCATTTACTTTATGGCCGATTATTGCTAGTTATTATTTTGGTTTCTTTAATTGGAATGGAACAGGCTGGCCGACCCATTTTATCGGATTTCAAAATTTTGTCGAGGTGTTACAAGATTCTTATTTTTGGGGAGCATTTAAGAATAGTTTTATTTATACCATTGGTTTGGTTGTTATCGTGGTCCCGACTTCGTTAATTGTAGCGATTATATTAAATAGTCCCAAATTGAAGTTTGCCACTTTCTTTCGGTCGATGTTTTTCCTGCCAGTTGTATTAACCATGGCAATTGTCGGTATTATTATGAAGAATATCTTTGCATTTGAAGGTGGCTTCTTAAATGAGGTGCTGCTGAATATTGGAGTGATTCAAGAGCCGATTAACTGGCTGGGTAATACTGCATTTGCAATGGTGGCCTTGATTTTGGTCGGTGTTTGGAAAGGGTTCGGTATTAAAGTGATTTACTGGCTGGCAGGCCTGCAAACATTGCCGAAGGATTTATATGAAGCAGCACGAGTAGATGGAGCTGGTATTGTGCAGCAGTTTATCTATATCACCCTGCCGCTTTTGATTCCTTTTCTGGTGGTGATTACCTTTTTCCAAACGGTATGGGCCTTTAATGTCTTTGATTTAGTCAAGACCTTTACCAATGGCGGGCCATATTTTGGTACAGATGTAGTCCCGTTATATATTTATCGGTATGCATTTGAAATAGAAGGCGGATTCCCGCGGATGGGATTTGCTTCAGCAGCAGGGATTATATATGGTTTTGCGACAATGATTATCTCTATTATACTGGGCATTTTGGTACGAAAGTTTGGCAGTACAAAGACCACATAAAGGGGGGTGTGACATGAACAAAAGAATGATAAAGATTATCTTACATCTGTTATTTTTGGTGATTACACTAATTTGGGTTTATCCATTGATCTGGACTATCACATCGTCTTTTAAGACAAACCGGGAAATGTTCTCTGGATCTACTTCTTTATTGCCAAACAGTGCGAACTGGAGTGATTTTCTACCATGGAACTGGGGGAATGTTATCGAGAACATGAATTTTTCGAATTATGTTAATGCATGGGAATTGGCTAATTTTAGCGGTTATTTTTTCAATACAGTTGTGTTTACTGTGTCCGTTGTGCTGATTGTGTTAGTCTTATGTTGTATGACAGGCTATGTGTTAGGGAGATACACCTTTCCTGGCAAGACGGTTATTATGGCGGCAATTGTAGCAACGATGTTTATCCCTGCCGGTTATACTATCATCCCGCTTTGGCAGTTAATTAATGCTCTGGGGATAGGCGGTTCGATGAGCGGCTTGGTGCTAGCCGAGTCTGGAGGGACACATGTGTTGTATATTTTACTGTTTGCTGCTTATTTCAGAGGACTGCCAAAGGAATTGGAAGAAGCGGGGAAAATGGATGGTGCAGGCTTTATGCGGACTTTCTTGATCATTATGCTACCTCTGGCGAAGCCTGTGATTGCCTCCACTTTTATTCTGCAGTTTATTCAAACTTGGAATAGTTTCTTCATTCCACTGGTTTTTACCATTCATCGGCCTGATTTACGGACATTAGGAGTTGGTATGTATTCCTTTGTCGAGGATAATTCAGCTGATTTAGTCGGGATGGCAGCAGGTGCGACGATTTCTTTTATCCCTATTTTACTGGTTTTCTTATTTTTCCAGCGTTATTTTGTAGATGGTGTTGCTGGTGCGGTAAAAGGTTAAATATAAAGAATGTTCAAAAAGGCCAATAAAAATGACACGTCGAATGTAGGAATTAGCTTGCTTTTCCGTTCCTTAAAAAAAGAAGACCACTTTTTCTACGGGCAAGATCGTCTGCTCATGTATTAATGGCATATATAAAAAAACGTTCTGCACCTGCGTCTTCAAGTGAATGCTGAGAAGCAAAATTCCTCGGTGCAAGCCAGCGAAGCAGTGGTTTCGCTGAAGTCGGCTCGCTATTCAAAGCTGCGCTGCCTCGAACTTTCGACGCACATGATGTGCTAGTATCGTTGTTGCAACACGATGTTGCGAATTTAACCGATGATGGTCTTTTTTCTCGACCTTTTTGAACACATGTATAGGAGGAGTAGCCTAATGACAGATAATCGCAAACCAAATGTTATTGTTTTTTTCACAGATCAACAAAGGTGGGATACTACAGGGATACATGGTAATCCACTTGATTTAACACCAAATTTTGACCGGATGGCAAGAGAGGGGACACATATTTATCACTCGTTCACTTGTCAGCCTGTTTGTGCTCCGGCACGTGCTTGCTTACAAACAGGCCGATATGCCACAGAGAACGGTGTATTTCGTAATGGTATTTCACTTGATCGAGTGGAAACGACACTGGCGGCTTATTTTAAAGAGGCAGGTTATCAGACAGGTTATATTGGAAAATGGCATTTGGCCGATCAAGAGCCAGTACCGAAGGAACAGCGAGGCGGGTATGAAGAATGGCTTGGTTCCAATGCGTTGGAACTATGCTCGGATGCTTATGATACCGTATTATACAACGATGATAATGAAACAACGAAATTACCGGGTTATCGTGTGGATGCGATGACTGATGAGGTTATTCGCTTTATTGATCGTCATCAAGAAGATCCTTTTTTTCTATTTGTGTCCTATTTAGAACCACACCATCAGAATCATTTGGATAGTTACCCAGCCCCAGATGGCTATGAGGAACGCTATACAGGAAAATGGTCTCCAGCCGACTTGTCGGCACTAGGTGGTACCTCGGCTCAGCATTTGGGAGGATACTATGGTATGGTGAAAAAGCTTGATGAAGCACTTGGCAGGGTGCGGGATGGTTTGAAAAGCCTGCAGATGGATGAACATACAATTATATTATATACCTCTGACCATGGCTGCCATTTCAAAACAAGAAACAGTGAATATAAACGATCATGTCATGATAGTTCTTTACGTGTGCCTACAGCCTTAGTTGGACCGGGTTTTAATGGGGGAGGACAAGTAAAAGAACTGGTAAGTTTAATCGACCTGCCACCTACCTTGCTTGGAGCGGCTGGCATTAGTGTCCCGAATCATATGCAAGGAAGGTCTGTCTTATCACTATTAGCTCATACGGACACAGACTGGCCGCAGGAAATATTTTATCAAATCAGTGAATCACAAGTGGGCAGAGGGATCAGGACCAGTAGATGGAAATACAGTGTATCTGCACCAAAGAAAGACAGTTGGAATGATTCCTATTCTGATACGTATGAAGAAGAATTTTTATATGATCTGCATGCAGATCCACATGAATTAAATAATATTATTCAATTAGATGCTTTTCATCACGTAAAAAGTGAATTAAAACAAAAGCTGTTAGATCGAATAGCGGCAATAGAGGGAAAGAACCCGGAAATTATTAGTGCAGCGGAAGAACCTAGCGGTCAACGGGCAATGGAAATCCGAGCAGGCAGTGATCAGGGGTAAAGAATTTGTATTCCAATTTCCGGTTAACCAGGTGAAAAAGGAAACAGGAGAGCCCTACTTTCGGAATGGCTCTCCTGTTTTTATAAATTCCCCCGAATCATACCGATAATGCCAGCATTCTCTCTAATGCCTGCGTCGCAAAGCCAGTTGTCTGTTGATCCACTTGAATGATATTGCGTCTTTCTCCTTGTTTAATGGAGTCCAAGCACCAGGCAAGATGAGGCAAATCAATTCGATTCATTGTCAGGCAAGGACACATATGCGGATTTAAGGAAATGATTTGTTTATCTGGATGCTGTTGAATAATCCGGTTCACAAGATTCATTTCGGTTCCAATTGCCCATGAAGAGTCTGGCTCTGCTTGTTCAATGGCCTGGATAATATAATTCGTCGATCCGGCTAAATCGGCAAGTTCTACCACTTCCCGGCTGCATTCCGGATGCACGATAATCTTCATATTCGGATAATTTTTACGCACTTGTTGTACATTAGCCACAGTAAAATTCTCATGCACAGAGCAATGGCCTTTCCAAAGGATCACTTTCGCTGTTTCCAGTGGTCCGTCAAATACTAGCTTGTTCTCGATCGGATCCCAAATGGCCATTTCCTCTAAGCGCACACCCAAATTATAGGCAGTATTTCTGCCTAAATGCTGGTCAGGTAAGAAAAGAATGCGTTCTTTTTGCGAAAAAGCCCACTGTACCATTTGTTCTGCATTGGATGAAGTAACAGTAGCTCCGCCATGCTTACCAACAAAAGCTTTAATAGCTGCCGTTGAATTGACATATGTCAAAGGAAGCAGTGTATCACCAAATAATGATTGCAATTTGTCCCAAGCACGTTCGGTTTGATAAATATCAGCCATATCAGCCATAGAACAACCTGCCCGCATATCCGGCAGAAACACCTGCTGATTTTCTGCAGTTAAAATATCGGCCGTTTCTGCCATGAAATGTACGCCGCAAAATGCGATATATTCCGCTTTCCGGTTTGCCTGTGATAACTGTGCAAGTTTTAAGGAATCGCCTGTTACATCGGCAAATTGAAAAACCTCATCTTTCTGATAATGATGACATGGAATAAATAATCTTTCGCCCATTTCTTCCTTGATGCTGTGCACCTTTCGTTCTAATTCGGCTGTTGACATGTTGCGATACTTTTCTGGAAGTGTGTGTGCTTGTAAAGCTTGTAATAAACTCATTTGTTTCCCTCCATTTTGTTATATATATAAAAGCTGCTTATTCCAGTTCTTTCGATGCGAAATGTGATCTACACTACTCGATGGTGACCTTGGCGCTAATATCCAAAGACGAAATAGAATGTGTCAGAAAGCCTAAAGAAATATAATCGACACCTGCTTCCCTATAATCGGCTAAACGTTCCAGTGTGATTCCTCCAGAGGCTTCTGTCACAATAGTGTCCGGCACTTCTTGAATCCACATCTTGATTTCTTCCGGTTGGCGATTATCAAACATAATCACATCTGCCTGCGCTTCAATAGCTTCCAGCATCTGTGCTTTTGTTTCGATCTCCACTTCAATTTTGACCATATGTCCTACGCGTTGTCGGACTGCTTCCACTGCCTTTGTAATGGAACCAGCAAAGGCAATATGATTATCCTTGAGCATGACCGCATCATATAAGCCATAGCGGTGATTGACACCACCCCCGCAACGTACCGCATACTTTTCCAACATTCGTAACCCAGGTGTTGTCTTGCGAGTGTCACATATCTTGGTATGCTGACTATTTAAGATTGAAACAGCTGCTTGTGTCTGCGTTGCAATCCCGCTCATTCGCTGGATTAGATTTAAAATGACTCTCTCACTCTGTAAGAGCTGAGCCACATTTCCGCTAATCGTAGCAAGTATTTGCTGTTTTGTTACCGATTCTCCATCATGAACATGCATTTCTATCTCTACGTTATCAACAAGCATAGAAAAGCCAGTATGTATAATCTCTTCCCCGCAAAAAATACCATCAGCTTTTGCCACAAAATCGATTTGTCCTGCTTGTTTTTCATGGAATATGGTACTGGATACATCTCGGTCACCAATATCTTCTACAAAAAATTGCTCAAGTTGCTGTTTTAATTTTAGTTTGTTCATCCTGTTTCTCTAGTCTCCTTCCCAGCCTTTGAATAAGTTGGTGTTGTCTCCAATTGTTATTATCTTCACAAGGGAAATCTACCCGGTAATGGCCTCCACGGCTTTCCGTTCTTTGTAAAGCCCCATTCGTGATTAATGCAGCAGTTACCAGCATAAAAAAGCGAGTTATTGTTTCTGTGGTGGCAGCATCTAAATTTACATGCCTATATTCCTCTAGCTGAAATGAATTTAACCAGTTTTTTTGCGCCAATAAACCGTTATGGCTGCGAACAATTCCGACTCTTTCCATCATAGAATGCTTGATATCATGGAGATTAGGTAAGCATGCAAGCTCGCTTTTTTTCGATTTTCCTTCGATATCGTGGGGCAGATCCCATGTATAGTCTTGTTTATTTAACCACTCTGCTAATTTCTTTCCAGCGAACAAACCTTCCAATAACGAATTGCTGGCAAGGCGGTTAGCCCCGTGTACGCCGGTACATGCCGTTTCTCCTAACGCATACAAACCTGGCAGACTGCTTTGTCCGATCACATCTGTTTTAATTCCTCCCATTAAAAAGTGACTGCCGGGAACCACTGGAATCTGTTTGCTGGTCAAATCAATATGGTTTTTTCGGCATAGTTGTGCAATAGTTGGAAATCGCGCAGTAAAATTTTTTACATGTGTTATATCTAAATAAACCTGCTCTCCACGTGATAGAGATTGATAGATGGTTTGTGAAACAATATGCCGGGGGGCTAAATCACTTAAAGGATGGACATCCCTCATCAATTCATTACCATCAGCTGTGATTAAGCGACCGCCTTCCCCACGAACTGCTTCTGACACCAATCCGTGGGTTTTGCCGTTAGCGTAAAGTAGAGTAGGATGAAATTGAATAAATTCCATGTCTGTTATGTCTGCTCCTGCTAAATAGGCAAGTGCAATCCCATCTCCTGTGGCTGTTTCAGCATTGGAGCTGTAGCGATACAACTGACCACAGCCTCCTGTAGCTAAAATAATATGTCGAGCAGCAAAGATTTCTACTTGCTGGTCAGACCCTTTTGCTTTGACACCAACACAGCGATTGTTTTTAACTAACAATTCGTACACATAATAATTTTCTAAAATCTCTACATGACTGGAGGTATAGGCGATCAAGAAATCCATCAGAGTTTTTCCTGTTGCATCACCGCCGCCATGAACAATTCTTTTCTCACTGTGCGCGCCCTCTAAGCCCAGCAGTAATTGTCCCTGTTTATCTTTATCAAATAAACATCCCTGTTGCTGCAGTGCCTTGATCAGGGCAGGGGCTTCTGAAGTTAACGTTTTGACGGCCTCGGGATCATTGTGATAACGCCCGGCTTCAAGTGTATCCTTAAAATGTTTGGCAGAATTGTCTTGATCACTAAGAGCTGCAGCAATGCCGCCCTGTGCCAAATAAGAATTGGTTTCTGTAATCATTGATTTTGTGATAATTATCACATTTATATCGTGTCGCAGCTTATTAGCTAATTGAAAGGCAGCGACTCCGCTTCCGATAATTAATACGTCTGTTTGTCTCATAATCCTCTCCTCTGTTAAGCTTAGTCAAAGATTTTATGTATTTACATGTGTCTTGACATATATATTTACATAAGATTACACTTATGACAAGAGTTTTTTTGAAAAAAGGAGCGATTATCATACTATACTTTGATTATGCAGCGACATGTCCGCTTGATAAGGAAGCTGCGCAGCTTTATGTCCAAACCGCTGCTACCTGTTTTGGAAATACAAGCAGCCTCCATGATATTGGCAGTCAAGCGAAGCAGTTATTGGAAACTTGCCGTGAAGAATTCGCACTTATGTTGGGTGCTCATAAAGAAGGGGTATATTTTACAAGCGGCGGATCAGAAGGGAACTTTCTAGCGATTCAAGCCTTACTATCCTCTACATTAAAAGAAGGCAGACATATCATTACAAGTATCGCTGAACATGATTCCGTTCAGCATACATTAGAAAAACTAAAGCAAGAAGGGTATGAAGTGACAGCCTTGCCTTTTAACCAGAAGGGACATATTGATTTGAAGGAGTTAGAACATGCTATTCGGAAAGAGACCGTACTAGTCGCGATTCAGCATGGTAATTCAGAAATTGGCACCATTCAGCCAATTAAGGAAATTAGTAAACTTTGCCGAAAGAATGATCTTCTGCTGCACAGTGATTGTGTGCAAACTTTTGGCAAAGTAAATCTTCAAGAACTGACGCAGGCTGTGGATAGTTTGTCCATTTCTGGCCATAAATTTTATGGTCCTAAGGGAGTTGGTATGGTTTATATCGATCCACGCCTTCATTGGCAGCCTTTTTATCCAAATACAAGTCATGAAAGGGGATTTCGTCCGGGTACGGTCAATGTCCCAGCTATTGCGGCCATGACCTTATCTGCACAAAAAATTACCGCCAAATTAAAGGAACAACATCATCAATTGATGCAGCTGCGACAGCATTTTTTGGAGGCGATAGGGGAGATAGACGAACAGACAATTGTATATCCTGCCGACCTTCCCGCTATTATTGGCATGCGGCTTAAGGGACTGGAAGGACAGCTGGTTATGCTGGAATGCAACCGTTATGGTTATGCGATTTCAACTGGAAGTGCCTGTCACATAGGGCAGCAGACTCCTGCCAATGCAATGGCAGCTCTTGGGGTAACCGGAAAAGCAGCAAAAGAATTTATTCGTATCTCTTTGGGAATAGACTCGACAGAAGAAACCGTACGGCAGTTAGGAAAGGTATTGGTTAGCCTGGTTTCTTCCCAGCCAAATAAAGGAAGTTAGATAATCAACAGCGGTTTGCGACAAGGGAAATTAAAGACCGTTTGGAGTTAGATAATTTGTTTTAAGGGATAGCCTTAATTGTTTTTATCATGGCTTTGTGAGCCGCACTATGTCCCCAACCGCTGGCCTGATTAATCGTACCTGTAAAGTAGACATCTCGCTCAGGATTGTAAAAAGCAAAGGCACCTGACTGCCCCCAAAAGCCTAATATTTCATTGATTGGCTTGAACGGTGAAATGATTCGAGGCGTCCATAACTTCTCCAATCCAATGCCATAATAAAATTGTCCCGGAAAAAAGATCATCTTCCATTGTTTGAGTTCTTCTAGTTCTTCTTTTGGGAAAAAATGACCGTTGAAAAATGCTTTTAAAAAAGTCATCGTTTCTTTAGCAGTCGACACAATTCCCCCTTCTGGAGTAATGGAAGCCATATATCGGGGAAGGTGCAAAGTCTTAGCTTTATAGTATAAAGACACAGGTTCAGCCTCATTGGTATCTCCGTATACGTACGTTTTTGATAACCCCAACTCATCAAATATGAACGTTTTAAACACGTCTGACATATTCAGTCCAGTAATATTCTCAATGATCTTTCCTAAAAGTTGATAGTTTGTATCCGAATAATTGACTTTTCCTCTTTCTCCGGGTTTGAATTTTGGCTTTAATTCTTTTGCCAGATCCAACGTTTTTTCTAAAGGCCAATCCTCGTCTTGGCCATTGAAAAGCTGTGAAGCGGCTGTTTTCCCATTGGATTGCTTATAGGCGAAGTAATCCGGTATACCTGATGTATTGGAGATCAAATGTTTTATCGTAATGTCATTAGAATAATCAACTCCATCTAGAACATGAATGCCATGAATGATATCTTCAGACAAATAGTTTGTTATCGGGTCTTCCAATTGCAACTGATTTTTCGCTCTTAATTTCAAAACAACAGCTGTAACATATAATTTCGTAACACTGGCAATAAAATAACGGTCATCTGCTTCCATGTTTCCTGCTGATCCGACCCAGGAAAAAGCATTGTTCCCTTGTTCAACACACAAAACAGCTCCGAAATTGTTGCGTTTGTTAATCATTTGCTTGACAGTATGATGGAGAAAAGATTCATCTAATTTTTTTGCCATTATAAAGCCTCCTAATTTGCTATTCTTTCTTTTCTTTTTGCATACGTAAACGAGTGGAGGTTACCACATCTTCAGCAACACTATTTAACATCTCTAACATTTTTTCTGTATCCCATTTTTCAGGGAGCAATTCATTGGCAACCGTGATTGACAATCCCAATTGGAACGTCCTCATTTTAAATAAAATCATCTGAAGTTCCTCATCTGTGAAACCTTCAAGCTCTGGATCTTTTTTCATTTGTGCTAAAAGGATATCAGCCATTTCTAGATCATATTCTGGCAAATAATCGTTTTGTTTCATTACAAAATCCCTGAACAAAATCGGGTACTCCTTGGCAAACAGAAGACTTGCAACTCCTATGTCAGCAAATGGGTTTCCGGTATTATGCTCGTTTAACAGGTGCTTGCTTATCTCAACGACTCTTTTAATTATTGCCTGTTTCAGTTCTTCCACATCATTAAAGTTAACGTAAATAGGGGCAATCGAACTTCCCAGCTGATCAGCGACTTTTCTTACCGTCATACTGTCTATTCCTTCTGTTTTAGCAATATGAAAGGCAGCATCAACGATTTGCTCTTTCGAAAACCTATTTTTTGGCGGCATGACAGTCTCTCCTTCAGAAAGTATAATAATTGATATATAACATTTGTTATATATCAATTATTATACATCATGGTTTGGATTTGTAAAGGCTTGTTTTTACTTTGTTGCGCATTTTTCATACATATATTATATTCTCCTGCACAAACTATACCAGTATTGAATTTACAGGAGGTTATGAAATTGCAAAATCAAATGCCAGAAGGTATGCAAAACCAACAGATGAACATGAATCCGTCAACATCTCAAAATCATAGTGCCCATGAGATGATGGACACACATGAGGTGATTGGCAGCCTAATCGGGATGTTAGAGCAGTACAAGTTATATGAGCAGCATATTCAGGATCCGGAATTGAAAGACATTCTTCAGCGACAAGCAACATTTACAACACAGCTGTATAACACGGTTATTAGTGTTTTCCGGACAGGTCAAGATCCAAAGGTACCGACTCAGGAATATCAGATGAAAGAAAGCAATGAAGTGACCTATGGTATGAAACCAGGTCAGCCGAAGCAGCCAAAGCAATCAGTTAACGAATTGACAGATGAGTGTTATGCGTCATTTATGCTAGGGCAGACAAAAGCAATAGCAGGTGGCATGACTACAGCTGCAGCAGAAATGAATCAGCCAGTTCTGCGTCGTGTTATTGCTGACAGCATTCCGAATATGATCGAAATGAGTTACGAAATATTCTTATATCAAAACAAGCATGGCTATTATCAACTGCCGCAATTATCCACACAAGACATGGCAATTATGGCACAAGGTTATGCGCCAGTTGGTCAGCAAGGAATGCAGCATTAATAAGCAAAACAAAACAGAAGTTCCTTTATTTGGAACTTCTTTTGACTTTCTACCACAAATGTCCATTCTATAAGGCATAATGGGTGTTAAATTAAATAGAGGGAAAGAGCTTGATCGTTTGAGCAATATGATCTTGTTCCAATATAGTGTCACCTCATCTCAGAAAGGATAATTCTAAGACGTATGATCATAACCTGTTTGAGAGCGTTGATATACGTTTCTAGTGGCAGACTTTCTATAGCTGTTAATGGAAAATGAGTCGTGACGTCTTCAATTGTTTGTTCGCCTAATGCAGCTTGGGTGCTGCTATTTACATCGCTATAATAGGCATGAATCGGCATTACAAGTTTATCTTGGTATTTATCAAAATGTTGGATAATACTGCATAGATGGATATAGTTGGAGGAAATGATCATACGGGAGTTGGCCGGAAATATCTCCATGCATAGTGATTTCCAGCCCCAAATCCCATATAACTGGATAGCCTGCTGATAAACTGCCTCATCACATCTCTTCAATACGCGGATCTCGATAGATTGAATGCCATCTTCCTTTAAGTTGCTTAAAAAACTGTTCTAATAATAGATTTTGTTGATTCGAGTGCCTCTTTGCAAGAAGAGCTGGATTTTCAATAGAAAAACCTAATTTCATGTTATTTCCTCCATTTTCCATTTCTATTGAAGTAGCTTGATTGTGAATACTGATGCTTGTATGTGCGTCATGATGTGCAGCAAAAAAATCATATTAGATATGACCAATCTGGCTGTCTTCATATATTATCAACATACGCATTACATAAAAAAATAAGGATAAGGTACCTCTTGAAGTTAAATATTAATGAGGTACCTTATTCCTGTTTTATCTTTTCAAAATCAGCTCAATAAAGTTATTCAATTGCTGCTGTTCTTCATCTGTTAATTGCTGGATTGTTTTTAGCAGCTGCTGGGTATTGGGCGGCAGTTCCATTGTTTCTCCAAAGAACTCACTTAATGATATGCCCAAAACATCACAAATAGCTTGTAATTTATCTATAGAAGGTGTGGTGCGTCCTCTCTCGATATCACTTAAATATGGTTGTGAGATAAATGCTTTTCGAGCAACTTCAGTTGTTTTCATTTGTTTTGCTAATCGTAGATTTCTAATTCTGTTCCCAATATTCATATTTATCACCTAGTACCATTATAGGTTCTTATATATTGTAAAGGTAAAAAATAAACAAAAAAATATCGTAAATATCTATAAAAAGGTTGAAATAATCGTTTGTGATGATATAATTAATTTTACTTATAGCTATAAGCAATATTTAAAACTTTTACCAATAATAGTAAAGGAGGTAATTTATGCAGAATTTTATTGAAAACGCTAACAAAAAATAGCCGTGATTTAATGTCTAAGATTAAATGTTTCACTTCAAAACAAATAAAAAGCGAGGTGTTTAAAATGAAGTTAAGAGTCGGGTTAGTGATAATTGCTGTCTTATTAGTCCTTGTTGGTTGTGGAAATAACGGACAAACAAACGGCAAAAATGATAGCGGTACCAAAAATGATGTAGTGACACTCGAATGGATGATGTGGTCTGATAATGAAAGTGAAGCCAAAGTGTGGCAGGAAATGGCTGATGAAGTGAATGAAATATATCCTCATATTGAAATCGAATTAACAACACTTGCTTTTAGTGATTATTGGACAAGGTTACAAACCAGAGTGGCAGGAGGTACAGCGCCTGATATTATCTCGATGCAGAGTTTGCGAATGCCTGGTTTTGGTTCCGTATTGTACCCATTAGATGAGTTTATCGAGAATGATGATAAGATAGATATCGAAGATTTTGATGAGAATATTCTTGAGAATATGCGCTATGATGAGCAAGTAGCGGCTTTACCATACGATGTAGGGCCATATGTCATGTATTACAATAAAGACTTGTTTGATGCACATGGTGTCGATTATCCAGAAGCAGGCTGGACCATGGAAGAATTCAACGAAACGATTGAAGCTTTATCTCAGGGAGAGGACTATGGGATTATCTTAAAAAATAATAGTTTAGAAAACTATATTCCATTTATTTATTCTAACGGGGGTGAATACTTAAATGAAGATGGTCAATATCAACTAAATAGTGAAGCAACAATTAAAACGATGGATCAATTATCACAATTTGTTGCAAATGGGCAGGCTCCGGAGTTAGTATCTCAATCAGCAGGGAATTGGCAAGCAGAGCAATGGCTGAATGGTAATATAGGTCTTTTGTTAGACGGCCCGTGGAACATTCTTTGGTTCTTAGGCGAAACTACTTTTGATTTTGGTTTGATACCGGTACCAGAATCAAGTGAAGGATCTGTGACAGTATCTGCGGGATCTGGATTCGGTGTATCAGCCGATACGGATTATCCAGAGGAAGCTTATCAAGCGGTTAAGCTGTTTACTAATAAGGCTAACTTAAATCATTTGGCCGAAATAGGAAGAGCATTTCCAGCTAGATTATCAGCAGTTGAGGCATTCTATGGTAATGTACCAGATGAATTTCAAACAACATTGGATTATGCATTAGATAATACGGTGCCATTTGAAGTTACTAATACATGGAATCGAGCACAGGATATTTTTACTGCAAATCTGGTGCCGATCATGAATGGCATGATGTCTGCTGAGGATGGTATGAACAAATTACAGCAAGAATTAGAGAATATTGAAGAATAATGATGTCTTTCGTTCTAAATCAATAAGATTGCAGTGGGTTGTTAACGATTGCTTTTTTAGCTGACCTAATTTAGATAGACTTGGAAGGGAATGAAATTAGTGAATGTGTCGATGATTAAGGAAGGGGAAAAAGAACAGCCAGCAAAACAGAATAAAATAAAAGGCCAGCGACATGGCAGGACAGCTTTTTGGTTCTTGTTGCCTAATCTATCAGGTTTCTTAGTATTTACTTTGACGCCAATTCTAGCTGTATTTGTTTTAAGTTTATTCGAATGGTCTTTAATAGCAGAACCTAAATTTGTAGGATTACGCAACTATATTTACCTATTTACTTCTGACAGCAATTTTATTCGAGTATTGCTCAATACTATATTTTTTACAATAGTGTATTTAACATTAAACCTATTGGTATCGCTAACATTTGCAGCGTGGTTAAATCAGAAGATAAAAGGTATCGCTGTTTACCGTGCCATACTCTTCTTACCTGTCTTAGTGCCGCCTGTTGCCATTGCTTTGATTTGGCAGTTTATGTATGAACCAAGCGTAGGATTAATCAATCATTTAATGGAGGCGATAGGATTAAGTGCAGTTAATTGGCTTGGTAATGAAGACTATGCCATGTTTGCTTTAATTATTATGTGTGTATGGCAGCAGTTTGGCTACAATATGTTAATTTTTCTGGCGGCATTAAAGGGGATTCCACAGACTATTCTGGAAGCAGCTTCCATTGATGGCGCGAAGCCATTAACGAAATTCTTTAAAATTTCGATTCCTAGTATCAGTCCCGCCATTTTATTTGCGATGGTGATGACATTAATTACATCCTTTCAAATATTTGATCAAGTCTTTATTCTAACAAATGGCGGCCCTGGATATGCAACTGAGGTGCTGGGGTTGTATATTTATAAGAATGCATTTGAATGGTTCCAAATGGGCTATGGGGCAGCATTGGCAGTAGTGTTGTTTGTCATTATCCTCATTGTCACATTAATACAATTAATTCTCCAAAAAAAGTGGGTGCATTATGAGACAAAATAAAAGAAAGTTTTTAGCTTTCCTGAATAGATTTGGTTTAGCGGTAGCTTGTATCATTGTTTTTACCCCTTTTCTGTGGATGGTGGCAACATCTCTCAAGCCAGATAATGAAGTTGCAGATGGAAAGTGGCTCGGCTCTTCCCTGCGTTTTGAGAACTACTCACGGGCGATAGAATATTTTCCATTTGGACAATACTTATTTAATAGTTTATTCGTTACTTTGATAGGGACCGTGGGTGTACTACTGACATCCAGTTTGTCTGCTTACGCCTTTTCCAGGCTGCGGTTTAGAGGAAGGGATAAGTTGTTCGGAGCATATTTAGCAACCTTAATGGTGCCCCAGCAAGTAGTTGTAGTTCCTATGTTTCTTTTTATGCGTGAACTTGGCTGGGTAGATAGTTATATGGCGTTAATTATTCCTTTTGTTTTTACCGCTTTTGGAACATTTTTGTTACGTCAAAATTATTTAACTATACCATATGAAGTAGACGAGGCAGCTATTATTGATGGATGCAACCACTTTCAAGTGTACTGGAGAATCTTGCTGCCAATGATAAGACCTGGTTTAGCCACATTAGCCGTATTTACCTTTATTACGTATTGGAACAATTTTTTATGGCCATTGATTATTTTGAATGATCAAAATTTGTATACTCTCCCGATTGGATTACAAGCCTTTCATGGGCAATATTCTACTGCTTGGAACTTATTAATGGCAGGAGCTACGATGACAACCATTCCATCCTTGATTTTTTATTTGTTTGCACAACGATATATTTCGGATGGTATAGCAACAAGTGGTTTAGGCGGCAGATAAGCTGCTGTAATAATAAATGAAAAGAGGTAATGAAAATGGAGAAACAATTACGATATCGTCAAGTTCATATGGATTTTCATACAAGTCCGAGTATTCCAGATGTAGGAGCAGCATTTGATGCAGATCAATTTGCAGAGACATTAGTGAAAGGGCATGTAGATTCTGTCACACTATTTGCACGTTGTCACCATGGAATGATCTATTATGATTCGAAGAAAAATCCTGAGTTGGTTCATCCGAATTTGGTTAATAAATCATTATTAAAGGATCAAATACAAGCCTGTCGGGAGAGGAATATTCGCACACCAATTTATACGACTGTACAATGGGATCATCATTTAGCAAGAAAACGACCGGAATGGTTAACGCGTGACCCAGAAGGTGCCCCCGTTTATGGACACATTGAAGGTAAAGATAAATTATATCAGCCTGGATTTTACCGTTTTTTATGTGTAAATACGGCCTATCGTGACTTTTTAAAAGAGCATACATTAGAACTTTTAGAGGAATTTTCTGTCGATGGGCTATTCTTTGATATTGTAAAACCGATAGATTGCTCTTGCGAAACATGCCAGAAAAAGATGAAGTCAAAAGGCTTGAATCCAGCGAATCAAGAAGATAGACTAGTTTTCGCAAAAGATACTGTTGTAGAATTCAAAAGGGATATGAGTAACTTTGTTCGGCAATACAATCAAAATTGTACCATATTTTATAACCGTGGACATGTAGGGCCGGCTCATCGAGAAGTGGCTGAGGCGTATTCTCACTTTGAGCTAGAATCACTGCCAGGTATAGAATGGAGCTATTTGCATTTTCCAATATCGGTGAGATATGCTAGACAATTAGGGAAAGAAACATTAGGGATGACAGGTAAATTTCATACATCATGGGGAGATTTCCATTCTTTTAGAAATCAAGCTGCTTTAGAGTATGAATGTTTTCGAATGCTGGCACTAAATTCCAAGGCCTCTATTGGGGATCAATTAGAGCCATCAGGTAGGATTTCTGAGCATTCATATGAATTGATTGGCAGTGTATATAAGGAAATTGAAAAGAAGGAACCTTGGTGTGACTATGCCGTTGCTATAACAGAGATAGGGGTGTTAACGACAGAGGAGTTTGCTGCAACAGCTTCTCAAGATTTAGCGATAGAAATGCTAGGTGTAACTTCTATGTTACAGGAAGCGGGTTTCCAATTTGATATCATTGATTCTAAATGTGATTTTGAAGCATTTCAGTTATTGATTTTACCAGATAATATTATCGTTGGTGAGGGATTAGCGAGAAAAATAGATGATTTCGTAAAAAAAGGCGGTGCTTTAATTGCTTCCTATCACTCTGGGCTAAATCCAGAAACAACAGCATTTGCGATTCAGTCGCTTGGAATAGATTATTTGGATGAAGCTACTTATAGTCCGGATTTTCTGAATCCACAAGGAGAGATGGGAAAAGGATTAGCTACAACTGAATATGTCATGTATACACGAGGGACAGAGGTGAAGCCTCGTGAAGCAAAGACATTAGTAGAGGTGACAGTACCATATTTTAATCGTACTTGGGAACATTTTATCTCACACAGACATACACCATCCAGTGGTAAAACAGGCTATCCTGGTATTCTGCAGCATGGCAAAACTATTTACTTTGCACATCCTATTTTCAAACAATATGGACTTAATGCACCTTTGTGGTGTAAACAGTTGCTAGAAAATGCAATTAATTTATTATTACCAGATCGAATTATTCAGCATAATGGTCCCTCTACAGTAGAAATAACTATTAATGAGCAGAAGCAGGAAAATCGTTGGGTGGTGCATGCTTTACATTATATTCCACAACGGAAGTCAGTAAATATGGATACCATTGAAGCTGTTATTCCTTTATATGATACAGAAATGGTATTACGTATTGATAATCGAACAGTGAAGGAGATCTCTCTTGTACCAGAAGAAAAGCCGGTACCGTTTGAGATAGATAACGGATACGTTACTTTTAATGTCCCCATGATAAAAGGACACCAAATGATTAGTGTCACCTTTGAATAATTGATGAAAAGCCCTGTCTATTACTAATTTTCACTCAATCCAGACAGGGCTGTTTATCGGATCAATGCTTCAAGTAAGCTGATATCAGGGAAAAGAAGGGAGAGTAACGTGTCAGAAGGGGCTTCTTTACAAAGAAACTGATAGGAACAAAAATCAATTAGTTGTTGACGAAAAGATTAGGATATGTTAGATTTTATTTTGAAAGCGCTTAATAAAATCGATTTAATGATTTCTGATGGACAGAAGAAATAGAAATGCGTTATCTCAGTCCATCACTGTTTGTTTTTTAAGCAAAAGGTAAAGGCATTTTATTGAAGGCTGATAATTTTATTTTCCATAAGCAATTGTAAATTTATAAAAAGAGTGTAAAACAACAGTTAAGTGTATGTGAAAATTTTTAATTCATATAGCAGCAGCACTATCTATTTGTTACACTAAACGCACATCAAGTGATTCCTTACATATTTTAATCAGTATCATGAATAAAACCGGTTTAATGATTGTGGTAGTAAAATTAGGAGGGGGATTACATGACTTAACAGGTAGGTACGTTGCATAAGTTCAAAAAAATAAACCTTTGTAAGGTGGAATTTATCGAACTAAAGAAGCTAGGTCACAATCTTATTGTATATTTGATTTTTAAGTTATAACATCAAGAACAGCTATGATAAAAGGAAGGGATAGCATTATTGCAATCATACTTCCATTTTATTTTTGTTAAATCGTTAAACCGGTTTAATGATTCAAATTTCCATTTAAGGGAGGAGAAAATTGTGAAGAAGTATTATTATTTAGTTTTTATGTTACTAACAGCACTGTGTCTTTTAGCAGCATGTTCTGGTAATGACGAAACATCGGGGGGAGTGGATGAAGGAGCCAGCCAAGAACATTTGGATGAGATGGCAGCTCGCAATTTTGAAGAGGAAGGATTACCTGAATTTAATGAAGCCATTGCCAATTTACCTGACACTTCACTTGAAGTTTGGTTAGCGGCAGATTATGTAGATGAAGCGCCAGTAGTGGAGGCTATCGAGGAATTTATGGAGATATATCCTAATATCAAAGTGGAAACAGCTGGTCATGAGTGGGGAGATATGCAAGATCAAGTACGATTAGCTGTCAATGGAGGAGCACCACCTGATTTAGCCCATCAACATGCATTTGCAATGGGGAGCCAAGGATTAGCTGAACCTGTCAGTGATTTATGGGAAGAATGGGGTGCAGAAGATCAATTTTTGCCGGGAGCGATTGATAATGTAACTTGGGAAGGTGAAATGTTCGGTGTACCTATCGATATCAATACCACCTTCTATCTTTATAATACAGAAATGTTTGAAGAAAAAGGGTTAGAGCCGCCAGCTACACTAGAGGAATTCACAGAAGTTTCTCAAGAGGTAGCAGAGATCGATGAGGGACGTTATGGATTTGTGCCTGCTGCAAGTACGTGGGGATTACAGGGATGGTTAATTGCAGAAGGTACGGATGTATTGGAAGAAGTAGACGGCAAATTTGTACCTAAACTAAACAATCCAGAGGCATTAGAGGTAATCAAAACGTACACAGATATTGCAACCGAATATGAAGTTGGGCCAATTCCACCTGCTCAATCAAGACAGTCGGATCATCCGGTAGCTATGTTTGGAAATGAGCGGACGGCAGCGATCGTTTCCGGTCCATTTGATATTGCCCGCATAAAAAATGAATTTCCTGATATGTACGATAAAGTGGGCACCGCTCCTATACCAGGTTCAGGCGAGGGCTCAGTAGCAGGAGGCGGCAGTATGTTTGTGCCGCGCGGGTCAGAAAACAGGGAAGCAGCTTTTGAATTAATGAAGTGGATTATTTCTGATAAATATGCACTGCGTATGGCAGAAGAAATGGGTAGACACCCTGTTAAAGAGCATCTATATGAAGATGAATTATATGATGACCCGCTGCTGGAGCCGTTTGTGGAGACGTTAAAACATGCAGAACAATATTATTTAGAGGCATTTCCAGAAGTGAATAATGCCTATACACAAGCATTTAGAAATGTCTTTGATGGAGAAGATGTGCAATCAGCATTTGATGCAGCACAAGCAGAAGCAGAGGCTGCAATCGAAAGGGAGCAATAAAAGAAATGAGATTTAGTAAGGTATATCGTTTAAGATATGCCTTACTAAATCACTAGGAGTGAATAGAATGTCAAAGTCTACCAGTACAATGGGGCATCAGACTGCCTCACACAGCGGTAAATGGAAGAAACATTTAGGGGCGTATATGTTCTTAGCCCCAGCCTTAACATTATTATTTACATTTTCATTTGTTCCTATATTGTATGTTATTTATTTAAGTTTTCATCGGTTTCGATTGCCGGAAGACCCCGTTTTTATCGGATTTGAAAACTATATTCGTTTATTTTCAGATTCTGTGTTTTGGACGAGTATATGGAATACCCTGGTTTATACCATTGGTTCTATGTTTATCGGGCTTTTTGCAGCATTATGTATAGCAGTATTGCTAAATAGAAGTTTTAGAGGAAAAAGATTTTTCAAAGTTTTTTATTTCCTGCCGACAGTGACTTCAGATGTTATTTCAGCAATGATTTTTTTTTGGATTTTCGATCACAATTTAGGAATTCTTAATTATTTGCTGACTAAGGCAGGTTTTAGCGCAGCTCCTAATTGGTTATTAGATCCTTTCTGGGCGATGATGATTCTTATTGTAGTAGGTGCATGGCGTGGAGCTTCCTATAATATTCCCATCTTCTTAGCTGGTCTGGGGAGTGTGTCAAAATCTTATTATGAAGCAGCAGAAATAGATGGGGCAAATGGCTGGCAGAAATTTTGGAAAATTACGATTCCATCAATTATGCCGATTTCGGTATATTGTATGGTTATGTCTATTATTGGCTCATTTCAAGTGGTAGCTATCGTAGATGTTCTAACCGATGGCGGACCGAGAAACAGTACACTCGTCGCACTAAAATATTTGTGGCAGCAATCGTTTGAATTTAACTATGTAGGTTACGGTGCAACCATTTCATTATTTATTTTTCCATTTTTACTTCTTTTGACTTGGTTAAATCTGAAGCTGTCTAATCGAGGTGGGTAATAATGAAGACGAAACAGAAAATGAATAAAATGATAATATATGTGCTGGCTAGCATCGTGCTAATTGTTTTTGTGGGGCCGTATTTATGGATGCTGGCAACTGCATTAAAAACGCCAGGAGAGGTAATGGCATGGCCGCCTACCATCCTGCCGGAGAAGTTGTATTTTGAGAATTTTGTAACGATATGGCAGAACTCTGTCCTACCGAGAGCTTTTCTAAATAGTGTCATTGTTGCACTTACTGCTACGGTTATTAACGTATTCTTTGCCTCTTTAGCAGCCTTTGCGTTTGCAAGGCTAGACTTTCCTGGTAAGAATGGGCTGTTTTTAACCGTATTAGCGACGATGATGATCCCTTCAGGCTTAATGGTGGTGCCGTTATTTTCCATGATAAGGCATATGCCTTTTGCAGGTGCGAATGGCTGGCTGGACAGTTATGCAGGGTTAATTATTCCAACTGCTGTTACAGGGTTTGCTATTTTCCTATTGAGACAATATTTTATGTCTATACCGAAAGACTTGGATGATCAGGCGACGATTGATGGCTGCTCCAGACTAAAAGTGTATTGGAAAATAATTATGCCATTAAGCCGTCCGGCATTAGGTTTGGTTGCTATCTTTTCCTTTCTGGGGAATTGGAATGAATATTTGTGGCATTTGACTGTGGCACGCTCAGAGGAAATGTATACACTGCAGATTGCCCTTGCTAGATTTCAGACAGAGCATAATATTGAATGGACACTTATCATGGCGGGCGCTACGACAGCTGCCATACCTATGTTAATCATTTACTTCTTACTACAGCCACTATTTGAGCGAGGATTAAGTGGTATCGGAACGGGGATGAAAGACTAATGAAACAAGAAAATATGCTTTATCAAAAGATAGTCAGAGACATAACCAAAGATTTAGAGGGAACTTATTTAACACTTCCTTTTGAAGTCCCTAAAGGAATCCAAGAAGTTAAAGTACATCTGCAAGTTCTTGGGAATGATGAAAATGTCATTGACTTAGGCTTAGAAGATACAAAGCAGGTAAGAGGCTGGAGTGGGGGAGCACGCCGCACTATTTTTGTCAGAGAAGATCGGGCAACACCTGGGTATATAATTGACTCGATCAAAGCGGGAACATGGGGTGTCATATTAAATGCCTATCGAATATCAACTGACTGTACCATACAGGTGGAAATCATGCTGGAAAAAGAAACTCCGGAATGGATAAAAGGAGATACCCATATGCATTCCAATCATAGTGATTCGCCGTATTCACTCTCAGAGATGATCACGAATGCAAAGGAAGCAGGGTTAAGTTATATAGCGCTGACAGATCATAATACATTTAGTCAAAATGAAGCCTTCGAGCCTCGAGAAGATTTGATTATTATTCCGGCGGTAGAGTTGACAACTAACCGAGGACATTGCAATTTCTACGGTGTCCTTAGACCTTTTACTGATTTTAGATGTGAAACCATTGCCGATGTACAACAAGCGATCACGGAAGGATTAGAAAACAATGCCTTAGTATCAGTCAATCACCCGCATTGTGATTATTGCTGGTGGGATTGGGGGTTGGAGAACTTCACATTTGAATTTGCAGAAATATGGAATGGGCCGTGGAAGCAAAGTAACCAAAAAACATTAGACTGGTGGCAAAGTCAACTAGCAGCAGGTCAGCGGATTATTGCAATTGGCGGCAGTGATAAACATGGACCGGATCCGTATATTCAATATGGACAGCCAACCACTGCTGTAGAAGCCAGTGTAAAAAGTCCACAAGGTATCTTGGAAGGAATAAGCAAAGGTCGAGCTGCTATTTTAGCGAATCCTCATGAAACAATAATAGATCTGGCCATTGCAGAGAAAAACATGGGAGAAACGATTCGTTTGACAGATGACACAGAATGGGTGGATCTTCGAATAAGCAGTCAACAGCCGATAACTGGTTATCTGAAAATATATACTTCTGATGGATTAATTCATGATAAAATAGTGAAGCAGCAAAAGCAGCAATTGGTTGTTTCGGTAAAAGCAAATACATTGTTTTATCGTGCAGAACTTTGGGAAGAGGATCAATCTCAACCAAAAGTCATTACTAATCCAATTTTTGTTGAATATTCAAAGTAAGGATGGATCAAGTTGTCAAAAATAGATGATGTAGCTAAATTGGCTGGTGTTTCTAAAGGGACTGTATCCAATGTATTTAGCAGAAAAAGGCCTATAAGCGAAAAGGTTCAAAAAAGGGTGCTAGAGGCAGCTAAAGAACTAAATTATACACCCAATCATATAGCAAGAAGCCTGGTGACAAAGAAAACGATGACAATCTCATTAAGTATGCCTTCTGCTAAACGGATATCATTAACCACCTTTCATACGAATCTGATTAATGGCGTGATTACAGAGGCTTCCTTACACAACTATCGGATTTTAATTGATACACTGGCTCAAGAAGAATTAGAGCTTCCGTTTTTATCAGGAAATGTAGTAGATGGTGTGATTGTGCTGAATCCGAAAGTGGATGATACAAGACTGGATTATTTGACTAAATATAATATTCCAGCAGTGGTCATTGGTGAACCCTCTGCTAAATATAAGAATTTAGTGAGTTATGTAGATAACAATAATCAAGAAATAGTGGAAGAAGTGACTACTTATTTATTGAAAAAAGGCCATCGGCGTATTTTATATTTAAATGCTCCAACGAAAATGACTGTATCAAAAGTTAGAGAAGCAGGTTTTCTGCAGGCATTCGCTGACTTGGGCATTTCGAATAACGAGTCACTAATCCATTTTAAGGAAAGTTTATATGAGGATCCCAGTCAATATGGATATGATACAGTTATGAAATATTTCGCAGCGGATAAAGATCGTTATACGGCTATTATCGCAGATACGGACAAAGAAGCGATTGGAATTTGTCGGGCATTTAGAAAGTTAAATATTAAATTTCCTGATGACGTGGCGATTGTTGCCTTAAGTGATGATTTAGTATTATCACATGAATTGGAGCCGCCTATCCCTACTGTGGATATGCAGGCAGAAGCATTGGGCAAAACATCGGTACAAATGCTGTTTCATCAAATCAAAGTAGGAGATTATCCTGAGATATCACGTGCCGTTGTCAAAGCGAAGTTTCATTCAAGAGAGCAGTAAATGTGAGGAATGAAAACGAAACGCTTCAATATACAGGACGGCAATCATATCATAGAAGGGGAATGATCATGGTGAAGAAAGTCCATGTGATATTTAAAACACATTTAGATATTGAATTCTCAGACTTTGCAGAGAATGTCGTACAGCAATATACACATCAGTATATTCCGAAAGCTCTTTAATTAGCCAATGAATTAGAGAATTATGGCTATCAGGATATGTTTTTATGGACGACAGGTTCATGGTTATTTGATTACTATCTAAATCATGTCAGTGAACCAAGACAGCAGGAAATGATGGGGCGCCTGAACAAATTCTATCGAATACGGCTTTTATATAAATAATTAAATCGAAATAACTTTTTATTGGAGAAACAAAGAGGCTAATAGAATACCTGAAACAATTTGGTTTTCTTTTATACCAAAGTTGGATAATTCAAATCAGTAGAAAGTGTATAAGGTGGATCGCTATGTATTACCGTTAACAGTTGTGAAACACGAAAATGGGCAATTACATACTGTATATCATGGAATTCGTTATCAGGCGAGTGATGGATGGATATCCCATTACTAGATGCTGCTCTTGTAAGTCCTGGGGCAAAACGGATTTTGCAGTTTGATGATTAAGCAGCTGCATTAAATGGCGGTGTGCATTTTAATTTATATAACAATGTATGGGGAACTAATTTCCCGATGTGGTATGAGGAAACACAAAGTTTCGTTTTAAAGTAGACTTTACTTCGTATATCACCTGAGGTTCAACTGGTCTCGCATAAAAAAGGAGTATTCTTATTAAATGAGAACACTCCTTTTTATTATGACAGCCGTTTGCTTGCATATTAAGATAGCTTAATAAAAAATTGTGCTATATAATGAAATAGTAATAGTAATGACATACTATATAGAAGGAAGGCGCAGTGTACATGGACCTATACGAGCAGATTATTCATCAAGAAGCGAAGGTTGCTGTGATCGGATTAGGATATGTAGGGATGCCATTAGCGATTGCTTTTGCTAAGAAGCAAGTAAAGGTAATTGGTTATGATGTAGATCAAGAGAAAATTGCCCTGTATCAAGCAGGAGTGGATCCTACTGATGAGGTAGGAAATGAAGAAATCAGCCAGACAACGGTCGATTTCACGTCCGACATTTCTAAGTTGGAGCAAGCCTCGTTTTATATTGTAACAGTGCCTACCCCTGTCAATATGGATAAGAAACCAAATTTAACACCTGTGAAAAAAGCGAGCCAAATGATAGGGTCTTATTTGAAAAAGGGCGCTGTTGTTGTCTATGAATCAACGGTTTATCCTGGTGTAACAGAGGATATATGTATTCCTATTTTGGAAGCAGAATCTGGCTTAAGCTGCGGCCGAGACTTCAAGGTGGGCTACTCACCGGAACGAATTAATCCTGGCGATAAAGTCCACCGGTTAGAAAACATTATCAAGATTGTCTCCGGAGTGGATCAAGCGAGCCTCGAAGAAATTGCCAAGGTATATGAATTGATTATTGAAGTTGGTGTCCACCGGGCTGAGTCAATCAAGGTAGCAGAAGCTGCTAAAGTAGTAGAAAATAGTCAGCGTGATATTAATATCGCTTTTATGAACGAATTAGCAATGGTATTTGAAAAAATGAATATTAATACAAAAGAAGTCATCACTGCCATGAATACGAAATGGAATGCCCTGAAATTCTATCCTGGTTTGGTGGGAGGACATTGTATAGGGGTAGATCCTTATTATTTTGTCTATGAAGCCGAGCGCTTAGGTTACCATAGTCAGATTATTACGGCTGGCCGCAAAATTAATGACGGCATGGGAGCATTTATCGCCGATGCCCTAATAAAAGAACTTGTATTAACGAACAAGGTAGTCAAGCAAGCGAAGGTAGTTATTATGGGAGTTACGTTTAAAGAAAATTGTGCAGATATTCGTAACTCTAAAGTGGAAGATATTATCGCTCGTCTAAGAGAATACGGCATCGAACCTATTATCGTTGATCCATGGGCTGACCCCATGGAGGTAAAAGAGATGTACCAGTTAGATTTGCCTCATATGAATGAAGTAACCGATGCAGATTGTCTTGCTTTTGCTGTTGCCCATGACGAGTTTTGTGACTTAGACTGGGGCGCTCTGGATCGATTATTTGGCCAAGTGCCGTTAGAAGAGCGGATTATAATTGATGTAAAGAGTATCTATCAGCAGCAGGAAATGGAGCGTATGGGGTATCGTTACTGGAATTTATAAGAATACCAGTTTCTTGAAGGAGCTTCCAAAGTATATTTGCAAAAATGATCAAACTATATATACTACTGATAGAGGCTGTATCAGGAGGAGGTAACTCAATGGAAAGAAGAAGAAATATACTGCTTGCTTATATACTATGGCTTTTCCTAGGGCAATTAGGTGTCCATCGTTTTTATACTGGATATTCAGGCAGTGCGATAGCACAAGCATTACTAGGTATTATTGGCTGGGCAACGACATGGCTGCTGGTAGGATGGCTTTTCTTGGCGATTCTTGGTTTCTGGCTAATTATTGATATTTTACTTATTCCAGGACTGTGCCGTAATCCTAGGTAAAAGTAATATTTATCAAAAAATGATACAAATCTTATAAGGTTTGTATCATTTTTTATTCTAGCGTAATTATCCATAAGTCATTTTCTTCCTGATTTAAGTTTTTATAATGGTGCTAACCATCACTTTATACACGGTTATTAAACTCTTCTTTCATTCGCTGATAGGCATTAGCCACCATTTTATTCTTCTCAATGTAGGTAAAGGTGCGAATGGTAATAATCAAAGCCAACAAACTTAAGCAATTAAAGAAAATAAACCAATTATTGTTGCTGTCCACCCAGTTTAGGAGTGCTGGATGAAGATCCATACGGAAGATATCGGTACTGTTTTGGATACAAAAAGCAAAGAAAATAAAGAAAATATAGCTCAAAGCAGTATTACCCAAGCGCATAGCATGATATGTTTTCTGTGTCGTTATATCTATATAAGGTGACAGTTTGGCCAATGATGGAATCTGGACTTCTTTAGGAGCAGCCAACTGATCCGGGAACACTTGCTTTAGTGTCCAGACAAAAAATACCTGGATAACCTGTAAGATGACATGACTACAGGCAAACAGCCATAAAAAAATAGCTAGCGAACGCAAGGTAGTTACCACAAGCGCAGCGTGAAATGCAAGAGATAGTAAAACAGCCATGTAATGAATCAGCAGAAAACTGAGAAAGGATATATATAATTCAGGGTTGTCTCTCTTGGTGAAAGCTGCCTGTACCAGTAAATAAATTGTTACCAGTAAGGCAAGCGCCAGAACGGCTATGATGAAATAGGCAGTCAGCAGTGATCGGCTAACAAATAACACGAGCGGAAGCAGCAAGATAAGTGCAGCTAGAAATAAGCTGGTGTCTGCCAGTTTGCGGATATCTATTAACTGAAAAGTCTGAGTCTTCTTCTTTGTCTTCATGGCGCCCCCTCCTCACAACCTGCTTTTCTATGTCTATTATAGCATTGTTTCCTTATGACCCAAGGTTTTTCTTTTCTTTGTTTATATTATTGTATGCCAGCAAGGAGGCTGCGAGGCATATGATGAAGAGCGGAACTGGTATTGCCCTTAACAAGACGAATGGTAATTCAAACAAGAAGCCACGCCAAAATTCCAGACCTTCCATCTCCCACAATCCAGGTGTGTAGAAGCTGAAATTGATATCAAAACCAAAGAATATCAGATACGAAAAAATAAGATGGCAAACGACGAGGTCATATGTAAAGTACGTTTATAATAATCAATTTTTGATTCTACATCAGAGAATAGTTCATCATTACCATTTTTCTCTTTCGTCCAGTACTGATTACCGACGCCAAACTTCAAACCACTAGTATGGGTCCAGCCAAGGCGTGAATAGCAATATACTCTTGAAATTTTTCATCATGGAAAAACTCCTGATAATCTACCCGTGTTACATAGTCTTTATCAGTTGATTCAAAGGTAAAGGCACAGCCCAGAGTAACCTTGGTTAAGTGATAACCTTGCTATTGCTGTTCGTTAATCCACTTTTCTTCCTTTATCGGATTGAAAAAGGTTTTATACTTTTTCACCTCTATCGCTTCCTTTCTCAAATAATTGGACTAAATGTTTTAACCTTTCGTTTTCAATAGCTAAGATCTCGCGGCCTGACGCTGTAATTTGATAGACTTTCTTGCGGCTGTCTCCATCAGAAACTAACTGGATATATCCATGCTTTTTTAAATTTTCAATTGCCCCATATAAAGTGCCTGCTGCAATATTAACCTCTTTATTGCTCATTTCGGTTACTAATTGCATAATACCATATCCATGTAATGGTTTTTGTAGAGCAAGCAAGATATAATGCATTGTTTCAGATAATGGCAGTAGTTTTGGTCGCAAATGATCACCTCTTTATATACAGTTGTTCTATATAGTTTAACTTTATAAATGTCAATTGTATAGTTGAACCGATCAGACCGTTATTCACTGTTGGAGTTCCCGCTTGAAATGACATATTCCTTATTTCTTGAAGTGGGAGACTTAAGCCAATTACACTGCGATAAAGTACCTAATCTTTGATAAACTTAGAAAACATATAAAGGAGCATTAGTTATTGCTGGCCTATATGCTCCCTATGAGTTTACTCTCTACATGGTTTTTCTGTTATTCCGGCGGTATTCAATGCTACACTAGGATTGATTATTTTTTTATGAAAAGGAGCAAGTTATGGAAATTAAACATATGATTTATTTTATTGAAATTATCAAGACAGGCAGTATGACAAAAGCTGCAGAAAATTTATTTATTTCACAGCCAACAATTAGTAAATTACTGCGAGATTTAGAGGCTGAATTAGGTGTGGAATTATTTGACCGGCATAAACGACAGCTAATGCTTACCGATGCAGGCAAAGCCTTTTTGGAACAAGCCAAGGAAATCGTGCGATTATATAAGAACTTGCCAACCGAGATGGATAACTTATTGGGATTAAGACAAGGTCATATCAAGATAGGTTTACCGCCGATAATGAATGTCAACCTGTTTATACATATTTTAGGGGAATTTCATGAGCGGTATCCAGATATCACCTTTCAATTAGCAGAGAATGGCAGTAAGAGAATTGAGGAAAGTATTATCAATGATGAGGTGGATATCGGGATCACGGTATTGCCGACCGATACAGATAAGTTCCATCAATTCTTTTTGTTAGAAGAACAGTTAAAATTAGTTGTTCCTCGCACACATCGCTTAGCTAATCGAGAAAAAATTGATTTTGCGGAATTAGCAGAAGAAGATTTCATTCTGTTTAACAAGGATTTTGCCTTAAATGATCGTATTATTGAAGCGTGTAAGACAGCTGGTTTTATTCCAAAGGTAATTGCAGAAAGTTCCCAGTGGAATTTCATTGAGCAGATGATTGTATCAAACTTAGGTGTCAGCATTCTGCCAGCTAGTATTATCGATATGCTTCATAAAAATATCGTCAGTGTCGAACTCAACAATCCTTCAATATTATGGCAACTGGCTATCATCTGGAAGAAGAACAGCTATACCTCCTTTGTTACTAAAGAATGGCTGAAGTTTATTCAAGAACAATTAATGTTGCAACATGATAATGAGCAGGAGTGATGGCGTTATCATAGATTTTATCTATAGGTGCAATGAAAAATAACTATTTTTATTATCAATCCATCCGTCTTATGATAAGAAATGTAGCAAAAAATAAAGTAAACGAATGGAAGGAACGAGTGTTAGACATGAATAGTTATAAACATCCAAATGAAAGCAGAGTAGTTAGTACTGATCAAGTATTAGTAAATGATCTAAATAATTATAATACACTTTTTGGAGGTGTATTAATGAAAAAGCTGGATAACAATGCGACCATATCTGCCAGAAGACATGCCAGAGTAAAAGAATGTGTGACTGCTTCTACCGACTCTATCGATTTTCTTCATCCGATTCGCCAAACCGATTCGGTATGTATTGAGTCGTTCGTATCTTATACAGGTAACACCTCGATGGAAATCTTCTGTAAGGTGATTGCAGAGGATATGATGACTGGAGAAAGAAAAATTGCGGCCACTGCATTTCTTACTTTTGTGGCTTTAGATGAGAACAAAAAGGCTCTTAAGGTACCACATATTGTTCCGGAATCAACAGAAGAGAAATTTTTGTACGAATCAGGTGAGAAACGTGCGGCCATGCGTCGTAAAAGAAGAGAGCACAGTAAAGAGTTAACACAAATTATCGGTCTTGAAAAACCATGGGAAAGAAGTGATATCTATGTTTGCGAGTCTAAATAATTTGTATCAAGCAGAATCAGAACTGCGAAGACTCAGCCGTAACTATATTGGACTATATGAACGATTAAAACATGTCGTAAGTTTGACCAGACAATTGCAAATCCCTTATAAGTATTTAGGAGAAGTATTGGTAAAAGGGGAGGCAGCAACTCCGCCTCCTTTCATCCGTGACTCGGTACTAGAGCTTTATCTTGGGGAAGTACAGCAATTAAAAGAAGATGAGGATATTGATCAACTGCTTCGTATGCTTAATGAGTCAGAGCAGATATCTTATTCACAGGTATTTCTGTTAGTGCTCGGTGCCAAGCCAGAGTTTATTCAAGTTAATACGATAATAAAATAAGAGATGGGTCAGGCAGATCATGCTAAAAAAGTGATCTGCCTCCATTTTCAAGAATTATTTATATTCGTTTGTGCACGGAATTGTGATCGCGCAAGAAAGCTTTTTTCGAGGCGATGGGCGAATATCCCTCCCACGATGGCTAAGATAATATCCTTCGGCAGAGGAACAGCGAGCCATATCCAAACTAATGCATAAGTTAATCCTTCTGGTGCCTCAAACCACACTTGATAAGCCAAATACATCCAATTTGCCCCAATTGCATAGTTAAGTATTAAGCCTAATAGAGAAGCGCCAAGATAAACAGGCAGTTTGCGGTTCTTCTCTGCGATTTTTCCAATAATAAATGCAATAATCGGATAAGACAGAATAAATCCAAATGTCGGTGCCAGTAATGTAGAAGGTCCGCCGCTAAATTGGGAGAAGATAGGCGCTCCTACTAAACCAAGTAACATATAAACAAGCATAGATATCATACCTAAGCGGCTGCCAAGCATTAAGCCAGCAAGAAGTGCAAAGAATGTTTGTAATGTAATAGGCACTCCGCCGATTACCATAAATGGTGCGATTGATGTAATGTTGGCCCCAATCGCCATTAATGCTACAAAGATAGCACCAATTGATAGATCGAGGGCTGTTAATCCTTTTTTCGTAGACATATTGATTCCTCCTCTTTCAATAGATTAATAGCAGATAGAATAATTGTCAACTATTATTTTGTTTGGTTAACAATTAAAGAAGGGTTGCTGGCCTTCTGTATTTCCCGTAAACTAGTAGATAAAAAGGGAGGCGTTCTCATGAAATTTGATTTGCACAATCACCATTATCGCTGCGGTCATGCAGAGGGAAATATTGAGGATTACATAAAAGCGGCTATAGAACGAGGGCTAAGCTATATCGGGATAGCTGATCATTCTCCTTATTTCTATAGTGAAGAAGATCAATTATATCCGGGCATTGCGATGGCAAAGAGTGAATTTCCTAATTATGTGAAGGAAGTACTGGACTTAAAGAAAAAATACCAAGGCAAAATTCATGTATTGTTAGGAATGGAAAGTGATTATTTTCCGTCATATGAAGAATTGTATCAAAAGATGTATAGTCCGTATCCTTTTGATTATATCATTGGTTCGGTCCATTATGTCGAGGGTATTAATATTTTTGCAAGGGGACGCTGGAATGGTCTCAATGAAGAGGAACGTATAGCGGAAAAGGAACTTTATTATAAACTAATTCAGCAGTCAGCAAGAAGCGGCCTTTTTCAAATATTAGGTCATATTGATGCGATGAAAGGCTTTTACCCAAAGTTCTCTCAGATTGAGACTCCTATTATTGAAGAAACGCTGCAGGTGATTGCTCAGGAAGGTGTAGCAATTGAAGTAAATACCTCCGGCAAAATGAAAGATTGTGGCGGCTGGTATCCGTCTCATGAAATTTTAGAGCGTGCTTGTTATTACGGTGTCGATATTTCCTTTGGCTCAGACGCACATGTACCAGAGCGAATTGGAGATGAGTATGAGGAAGTCCAACAGACTTTAAGGGAAATTGGTTTTAAGGAAATGGTTTACTATGTGGAAAAGAAAAGACGGGCGGTAAGTTTATAGGGCAGATGAGGCTCTCGAAATGGGTGTCTTTTTTCTGGAAAAGTGAAAGCTAATGTAACATGCTGTATATGACTGAAAAAATGCGTGAGATGTCAGGTATATGATCAATTAGATACTGATTTATTGTGTCATTGTTCTATTTGTTGTACTATTTTAGGAAGAAAACTAATTTGGAAATTTGATGGATATTGTGAATCAACTATTAACACCTTTGAACAAGCATATGATATCATGGATGCCGTAAACAGAAAAAGTGAAGGATTAGTGTTTGCCTGTTTTTTACTTCCAATCGATTTTTAGAAAAAGGTGGGTGGGAAGAAATTTTTATTCTGCCCTAGGAAATCATCGAACATCAAAAGATACTACACTGAAACTGCAGCTAATATGATAAGATAACGGAACGGATTAAAGGAGGGGACAAGATGAGTCATAAAGTACGCATTGCGAACACTGATTTAGTAGTGAACCCAATAGGATTAGGCACGAATGCAGTTGGAGGCCATAACCTATATCCGAATTTGGATGAGCAGCAGGGAATGGATATGGTGCGTGATGCCATTAATCATGGTGTTGATTTTTTGGATACAGCATTTATTTATGGACCGCGCTATTCAGAGGAACTAGTAGGGAAAGTTGTCAAAGAGATAGGGAAACGTCACGACGTAGTGATTGCAACTAAAGCAGCCCATAATTTTGTTGATGGTGAAATGCGAATGGATAATTCTCCGGCATTCTTAAAGCAATCCGTTGATGAAGCATTAAGACGCTTACAAACCGATTATATTGATTTATTTTATATTCATTTTCCTGATGAAGACACACCAAAAGACGAAGCAGTTGGAGCTTTGAAAGAGTTGAAGGATGCAGGGAAAATTCGTGCGATCGGTGTGTCGAACTTTTCACCGGAACAATTAAAAGAGGCTAATAAAGATGGTTATGTCGATGTACTTCAAGGGCTGTATAATTTAATGCAGCGTGAGGCAGAGCAAGAATTTTTCGACTATACCAAAACCAAGCAAATTTCCTTTGTTCCGTTTTTTCCACTTGCTTCTGGATTGTTAGCAGGTAAGTATAAGGAAGATACTACGTTCCCGGAAGGTGATTTGCGTAATAATCAAGCTCATTTCCAAGGCGAAGCATTCCGTGAGAATCTCGCCAAAGTAGAAAAGCTTCGAGAAATTGCTAGTCAGAAGCAAGTGGAAGTTCCTCATTTAGTATTGGCATGGTATTTGGCTAATGATGCCATTGATGTAATTATCCCTGGTGCCAAGAATGGCAGTCAGGTACAAAGCAACTTACAAACATTAGATGTTACTATTTCAGAGGCAGAGTATCGAGCGATTAGTGATATTTTTGCTTAATGGTAAAAGGAAATGACAGAGATAACAGATGGCTGTCACTGAATAAGCAGGTTACAGCCGTCTGTATGTTTATAAGTGAGAGAGAAAGAATCTTGGTTTTATCATTTATTTTTGAGAAAGTTACCTGCTACTGAGACAAATTCTTTAAGAGGCGTTTATTTTATTACTCTATCTCATCTGCCAATACTTGAATCTCTGCCTCAGAAAGTCCGGTAGCTTGTATAATTGCTGAGCTATCTATACGTTGTAGCAATAACTGGCGTGCAATCTCTCTTTTTGCTTCGTTGCGCTATTTTTCCAGACGCTAGCGCAGATTTTTCCCGTTCTTTTTTTGTACCTCTTGATTTATCTTTTGTAATCCTTTTACTTCTTCTTCTAATTCTTCTAATTTTTTGCGCCCTATCTCCAACAACTCCCGATCCCGCTGCACCGATTGTTCATCCATAATCTGTTTGAGGCGTGCTTCGTAGGCTAAGCGTTCTTCCGGGTATGACTGAGATCATCCCAGGATATGATTGCCTTGTGTAAAGATTCATCCTGCATAGCGATTCCCTCCAATTCCTGATAGATATCATCATAGAAGTGATTTTTACGTTTATCAACTACACCTAACAGCAACAGCCAGCCACTTAACAGATTTTCCCATGGGTCAAGTTGTTTCTTTTGCCATGCCTTGATCAGCTTTGATATACAATGAACGTATGTTCTTAGGTAAAGGAAAATTTGTTTTGAAAAAGCATTACCTATCCTTGAAAATAGGTAATGCCTTCTTGTTTGATTATTAGAGATTGTTCAAAAAATCCGATAAAATGACGCAGCGAATTTATGTGTCGGTACAAGTAGAATTTCTGATATGATTGCTCATCTTGTATAAGTAATAAAGAGAGTAACACTTTCTGTGTAGAGCCGTTACTCAAAACTACATCGGCTAAAACTTTTGAGGCATATCATATTGCGAATTTAACCGAGGCTGATCCTTTTTACCAAACTTTTTTAACATACATTATTATCTATCAAACTCCGTTAATTCGACTGTGCGATTTTCTTGCCAAGATTTTCTGGCAGCAAGGGCTAACAGTTCTGCCTGCAGCCCATCTTCAAAGGTTGCTAAGACTGGTCTGTCGGATAAGATGGATTGGGCAAATTCATTGATTTCTGCGATATATCCTTCGTTATAACGCTCTAAGAAAAAGTATTTGGGTTTATCTTCTGTAACTGTCAGACTGGTACTGATTTTGACATTGGTCGGTTTTTCGTTCTCTACTTGCACCATTCCTTGATTACCGAAGACTTCAATACGTTGGTCATAGCCGTATACCGCTTGGCGGCTATTATCAATCACACCTAATGAACCGTCAGCAAATGTAATTGTAATAATCGCTGTATCCACATCCTGATTACGGCTGAATTTCTCATCTACTAAAGAGGCTGCCTTTACAGTAATATTTTGGACAGGCTGACCTGATAGATAACGGATCATATCAAAATCATGGATAGCCATGTCGATAAACAATCCTCCAGAACGCTTGATATACTCTTCCGGTGGAGCTTCTGGATCGCGTGAAGTAATCTTAATAATATGTGGTGTACCAATCGTGCCTTCTCTTACCACGTCATAAGCTTTACGGAAATGATGGTCAAAACGGCGGTTAAAACCGACTTGAAATTTCACGTCATGTTCTTTTACGGTTTCTAATACGCTGCGTGTCTTCTCGATATCGAAGCTGATTGGTTTTTCACAGAAAATATGTTTCTTGTTTTGTGCAGCTTTTGTGATGAAATCAATATGTGTGTCTGTGCTGGAGCAGATAAATATGGCATCAATTTCCGGATCATGAAAAATATCGTCCGCCTCGTTCGTGATCACAGGTACAGCTTGTAAGAATTCGATGTCTTTGATGTGATCCGTATATACGTCAGAGATGCCTTTTAATTGATAGTTGTCAGATAATAAGATGTTACGTGCATGCAGTTGACCAATACGTCCTGCACCTATGATGCCTACGGTTACTTTACTCATGCTGGTACCTCCAAGTTATCAGAATGATAAGCTGTTTACACGGTGTAAACAGCTTGGGTGCTGTATAATACAATTTTTATGATGCAGCTTTATTTGCTGAACCAAATAACTGGATTTTTTCTGTAACCACCTTTTCGATAGCTTTCATACCTGTTCCTAAGATATCAGGCGGGCTGTACAGAGCCGGGTTATTCGTTAATAATTCACGGATAGTTTGAGCCCATGCTTGGTTACACTCGGTATTTACATTGATTTTGGCATGGCCGTATGCAATGGTTTTGACAATTTGATGATCAGGGATACCGGAGCCGCCATGAAGAGCAAATGGAACTGCCTGCAGGTGATCAGAAATTTCCTTCATTAAATCAAAGGCAAGTTTTGGTTCACCTTGATAGGGACCATGTACAGAACCAAGTGCTGCTGCTAAAGCATCAATACCTGTTGATTCGACTAATTGATAGCATTCATTGGGATCGGCATATTTGATCCCAGAGGTTACCCCGTCTTCCGTACCGCCAACTGAACCGATTTCAGCCTCTACAGAGACATGGTGCCTTTTGGCATAATCGACTACTTCTTTGGTTTGGGCAATATTTTCTTTCAACGGAAGTTTCGATCCGTCATACATAACAGAGCTGTATCCTGCGTCGATTGCTTCTTTACATCGTTCAATAGTGAAGCCATGGTCAAGATGTAAGACAACAGGTACCGTGATCTTCATTTCTTCCACGATTTTTTTTGTTGTTGTAGCGATGAGCCTAAGACCGCCAAGGTAATCTACAATCCGATCGGTTGATGCCAATATTACGGGTGCATTCTGTTGTTGTGCGGCCCGTAAAATGGCTTCTACCCATTGGAAGCTGTTTATATTAAATTGTCCGATAGCATAGTTGTTTTTCTTTGCTTCAGGGAGCAGGTCTTTTAGGGAGACAAATACCATAACTTTCACCTCGTTTTTTCAGGAGTCATTACTTCAATAATTTGCTGTCAATATATTTTCGCGCAATGAGTGCGTATTCTAATGGGTGGGCGATATCTGGATCTTGTTCTGCTTCGACCACGATCCAGCCTTGATAGCCGACTTCTTGTAATGTATCATATACTTTTGTGAAATCGATGATCCCATCACCTGGAACGGTAAACATACCGGCTAGAAAGGCATTTTGGAAGGATAAGCCTTCCGTTTTTGCTTTCTGCATTACTTCTTGGCGAATATCTTTAAAATGGACATGCTTAATTCGGTTGATATACTTTGCTAATAAAGGCATATACTCTTCGTCAGAGGCATAAATATGGCCTGTATCGTAGAGCAAGTGAACATGTTCTGGGTCGGTGGTGTCCATTAAACGGTCAATTTCTGCTAATGTTTGTACACCAGTGCCCAAATGGTGATGGTATACCAGCTTTAGTCCATACTCATCCGCAACTTGGCTAAGCTGGTTTAATCCGTCGGCGAGTAATTCCCATTCCTGGTCAGTAAAATGCGGTTTCTCGGTAAAAATGTTATGGCTTAACCCCTGAATGCTGTATGTTTGTTCAGATACTACTGCTACCGCAGCCTGTACATTCTGTAAATATTGACAGTGTTCACGGAAATCGGAAATGGCCTGTTTGATACCATCTCGAATGATAAAGCTAGAGAACCATTTACCGGCGATTTCTAAGTTGCGGAGCTGTAGCTCTTTATTAAGTGTTTGTGCATCGGGAAAGAATCCACCTACCTCAGTGCCGTCAAAACCTGCGACAACGATATCACTTAACAGATGGGACAATGTATTATCCTTTCCTATCGAGGGAATATCATCATTGCGCCAGCCGATCGGGGCAATGCCCCATTTTATCTGCTTATTTACCATCTTCTCACCTCATCCGTTATCAATATTGTCTGGCCTCTTGGCGTACACGCTGTTTATCATCATAAGCTTTTTGGACTTTTTCGTTGTCAGACACCTCAGCTACACCAACATTCCACCACGCTTCATAGCCTTCTGTCATGGTTTTTGGCAATACCTTCATTTCTATTAGTGTAGAGGTATCTTGTTTTTTGGCATCTTCTATAGCGGCCTTTAATTCTTCGATCGTGTTGGCGCGATATGCCTTTGCACCATAGGCTTCCGCTATTTTGGCATAGTCGATATTTAGAATTTGGTTATCGGCTGTTCGGAATTCCGTAAAGAAGCTGCCGCTACCATGTTCCATTTGAAGATTGTTAATACAGCCAAAGCCAGCGTTGTCGAACAGCATAATGTTGATTTTTTTCTTATATTGAAGTGCCGTGATAAATTCAGAGTGGAGCAATAAGAAACTGCCATCTCCAACCATAGAATAGACTTCTCGATCTGGTGCGGCTATCTTTGCACCTAGTGCACCGGATACTTCATACCCCATACAAGAATAGCCATATTCGACATTGTACGTATTTTCCTTAGACGGATGCCATAATCGCTGCATATCTCCTGGCAGGGAGCCAGAGGAGGTAACCACAATCGCATCATCCTCAATGGTTTCATTAATCGTATATAGTGCCGTTGTCTGGGCAAAAGTAGTGTTTAAGGCATCGGCATATTCGTTGAAAAGTGCTTGTGAAAAATGATCCTTTACTTCAGGTACAAATGCGTCTCGATCAAATGTTACACTGCCAAGCCGTTTGCGCTCTTGATTCCAGACCGCTTTTAACTCAGCGATACGAGAACCGAATAAAGACTGGTAATCACCCAGTGTTTTTTCTAGCTGTTCAAGGCTAGCACGGGCATCCGCAACTACTTGGAAGGCATCTAGTTTATAGGCTTGAAAACGACTAACATTAATATTTAAAAATGTAGTGTTGTCAAAATCAAATGCTGTTTTTGAAGCCGTTGCAAAATCTGTGTAACGTGTGCCGACCCCGATAATTAAATCAGCTTCTCTTGCTGCCTTATTAGCAGCTAGCGTACCGGTAACTCCTATACCGCCTAAGTTGTTTAGAAAATCTGCAGACACAGTTGCTTTTCCGGCTTGTGTTTCTACTAAAGGAATATTATGTTTTTCTGACAGACGAGCTAACACTTCTCCTGCCTGTGAGTATTTGGCACCGCCACCGACTAGAATAACCGGCTTCTTACTGTTTTTAATCAGATCTGTCGCCCCGCGCAGTTCACGTTCTACCGGTGTTTTTCGATCTAGATAGTGAACTCGTTTTTGAAAGAAGGAGGCATCATAATCAAACGCTTCTCCCTCTACATCCTGACCGATGCAAATGGTTGTTGGCCCTGCTGTTGCTGGGTTTGTCATCACTTCAAAAGCACGAATCAAACTAGACATCAGCTGTTCCGGTCTTGTCACACGATCCCAGTAGCGTGAAACGGCGCGAAGTGCATCATTAGTAGAAACATCAGCACTGTATTCATGCTCTACCTGCTGCAAAACAGGATCTGGCTGTCTGCTGGAGAATACATCACCAGGGATAAATAAGACAGGAATATTGTTAGCAAGAGCCGTTCCCGCTGCAGCGGCAAGATTAGCGGAACCTGGACCGACCGATGTGGTTACGGCATAGATTTGCTGGCGGAGCTTTTGTTTACTGAAAGCTATTGCAGCATGTGCCATCCCTTGCTCGTTTTTCCCTTGATAGATATTCAGGCCGTCGCCATATTGTTCAAGTGCTTGCCCAATTCCTAATACATTTCCATGTCCAAAGATATTAAATACCCCGTCCACAAACCGAAATTCTTCGCCATCGACATGTATATATTGCTGTTTTAAGAATTTAACCAACGCTTGCCCGGTTGTTAAACGAATTTTTTTACCCATACCATCTAACCTTCTTTCTTATTTGATCTTTGATCAACTGGCGGCGGGGAGAGAAGGCCCGCTGACAGTTCTGTTTTATTTCGTTTGTAAGTTGAGAGATTTCGGATGTTAACACCTTGATAAGTCTTGCTTTATTTAGGAATGCTCTTTAATCAGCTGTTCGATTTCTTCTACTGTAGGCATTGCCTCGGAGGAACTGTGTTTACTGACAACGATCGAGGCAGAGGCACTGCCGAATTTGAGGGCTGTTTCATAGTCTTTTCCTTTCACTAATGCATAAAGAAAGGCAGAGGCATAAGAGTCACCAGCACCAAATGTTTTTAAGACCTTTGTTTTATAAGCCTGCCCATGATGAATCGTACCATCTGGTTCATAAGCATAAGAACCATCGACCCCATGTTTGATGATTACCAATTCTGCACCATGTGCAAAAAGGTGGTTAACGGTAGTCTGATTATCGCCTGTTTCACTTCGGTTCTCCATCACATCATATTCATCTCGCGTTCCGATAATAACATCAGCTAATTCTGCTGCTAACGAATAGTAGATCGAAGTTTCTTCTTGGGATTTCCAAGTGTAGCCACGATAATCTAATTCAAAGATAACTTTCACATCGTTTTTCTTAGCCAAGCTGATCGCCTTAAAGACTGCTTCACGGGAAGGACTCAATGCCAATGCTGTACCAGAAACAAGCAGAATCTTGGCCTTTTTAATATATGCTTCGTTTACTTCTGAGGGCTCTAAATAAAGGTCTGCTACATTATCACGATACATAAGAATGCTGCACTCTTCAGGACTGAGAATTTCCGTAAAGGCTAAGCCTGTTTTTCGTCCTTCGGTGTCAAATACCATGTTAGAAGTGTCCACGCCTTTGTCACTCATATATTGTTTAATAAAATTTCCATGTTGATCTTGAGGGATTTTTCCGATAAAACCAGCTTTTAGTCCAAGTTTTCCGCTTCCGATCGCTATGTTGGCAGGGGAGCCGCCAACATATTTCGTAAAAGTCATCGTTTCTTCCATGGGACGATTATATTCATTTGCATTCAGGTCAATACATGCACGGCCGATCGCAATAATGTCAAACTCTCTATTTTGATGAAATGTAAGTGCCATTGCTTTTCTCTCCTTTAATTAGATTTATCGCAGTGTAACTGGCTATAAGACTCATAAGGAAGCATGTCATTTCTAAGAGCCAGTAACGGCACGATTGGCTTAACTAACATTCAGTGAGGGATGATGAAACCAGACTAAGTTTGCGACGTCGTGTCGCAGCGTCTGCATTAGCACGTTCTGTGCGCCGAAAAACCCCCACTGAATGAAGTTTCACTTTATGGTCGATCAATAATCCATTCGTGATCTTTCTCATTATAAAACTTCCAAATACGTTCTGGTCCAGCCATAACATTGAGATAGTAAGAGGCATAGCCATCTGGCACACCTACAGGGTGATATCCTTTAGGAACGAGTACGACATCTCCATTTTCTACAGCCATGGTCTCGTCTAAGGAACGATCTTCCGTGTAGACACGCTGGAAGACGAATCCCTGAGGCGGATTCATTTCATGATAATAACTTTCCTCTAAGAAGGATTCTTCTGGCAGGTTATTCTGATCGTGTTTATGAGGAGGATAACTGGACCAGTTTGCTGTTTCCGTAAATACTTCCACCACCAACAGACTATTTGCTGATGGATCCGCATCAGGCAAAATGTTGTGTACTAGGCGTTTATTATTATATTTTCCGCGGTGTTCGACACCATTGTCGGCTGCCTTGATTAATTTAGTTGGCAGTTCCTTAAGAGAAGGTGCATAACATAGAGCAGCACGAGCCTTGGTATTAGCGGTTATCGTTACATATTTATTGTGAGAAATATAGACACTGTCTGTTGGTTTTCTTTCAAATACGGTATCCCGTGTTCCGATTTCTTCAAAACTTTCCTTACCATCAGATACAGTAATTTTTCCAGTTAATGCAACGACACATAGTTCCAAGTTTGTCAGCTGTTCACTGTAAACTCCATTGGGTTCCAGATCTATTACTTTAAAGCCTACATATTCCAGTCCGGAATTCTCATTATTTACTTCATGTACCAGGGTTACGCCATTGGTGATAGATTGATTGGCAGGTTTTCTCAATAATTTGCTCACCATCAGTTCCCTCCTATGTAGAATGATATTGGGATAACGCTTCCAGCTTTATCATGAGGAGAGCATCAGCAAGTCTCGCATTCCTAGTTCAAAGAGCTGAATGGAGAAAAACAGATGCGCTCCTTTATAGCGCGTGTTCAAAATCAACATGTTTTGAAAGGCATCTCTAGTTGTGAAAACTTTAGTCGCCCTCCTGATTTGCTTCATTCGTGCAATCTCTTAGACAGAGTTTTCGTATAAAAAGTTCGCTACCTGGACTTTTTGAACATCTTCTTAATTAAGTAAACTATCAAAACAAAAGTCTATCATTCATAAGTGTTGATCATATCGTAAAAGGTGGTTAGTCCATATACTTAAGAAAAGTCGGGTTCATTATAGCGAGCAGTAACGACCTTTTTGCGAGTGTAGAAATCTACACTGTCTTTCCCATTGGCATGCAATGTTCCATAGAAAGAAGATTTCCAGCCTGAGAATGGGAAGAAGGCCATTGGTGCAGGAACACCTAAGTTGATACCTAACATACCTGCGTCAATATTCTCACGGAAATAACGTACGGAAATAGCACTGGTTGTGAATAGGCAGGCACCATTGGCAAATTCCGATTGATTGGCATATTCGACCGCTTCTTTTAAATTTTTCACTCGTACAATCGATAAAACAGGAGCGAAGATCTCATCTTTCCAGATGGCCATTTCTTGTGTAACACCTTCAAAGATTGTCGGACCGATAAAATAACCATCTTCCAGCTGATCATTGCGTCCATCACGGACAAGTGTAGCTCCTTCTTCCAGTCCTTTTTCAATGTAGCCTAATGTACGGTCTTTTGCTTCATCACGGATAACGGGGCCTAGGAAGACGCCATCATCAAGGCCATTCCCCATTTTGATATGGTCAGAGGCTTCTTTTAATTTAGCCACTAGTTTATCAGCAACCGATTCTTCTACTGTTACAACGGCACAGGCCATACAGCGTTCTCCTGCAGAACCAAAGGCAGCACTGATAATTTCCTTAGTAGCTAAGTCTAAATCAGCATCAGCAAGTACAGTGGTATGATTTTTGGCGCCTGTAAGTGCCTGAACACGTTTGAGATTCTCACTGCCGCGTTTGTACACATATTCACCAACTGGTTTGGAACCAACAAAGGAAACAGCCTTTACAATCGGATGATCTAAAATGCCGTTGACGACATCATGTGCCCCATGAACGATACTGAAGACACCTTTAGGCAAGCCGGCTTCATCTAACAGCTCTGCTAAACGTTCTGCAAGCAGAGGTGTCTTCTCTGATGGCTTGAGGATAAAAGAATTGCCAAGTGCAATCGCCATAGGGAACATCCAGCAAGGTACCATCATTGGAAAGTTAAATGGTGCGATACCGCCAACAACACCGACCGGGTAGCGATAGTTTGCTGCTTCAATATTGGATGCAATAGTAGCCAAGGAATCACCCATCATTAAACTCGGTGCGCCTGCGGCAAATTCTACGTTCTCGATCCCGCGTCCTACTTCTCCCAGTGCCTCGGTGTAGCTTTTTCCATTTTCTTTTGTAATGAGAGTTGCCAGTTCTTCTTGATGATCTAGCAGTAAATTCTGGTATTTGAATAAAATACGTGCCCGTTTCGAAACAGATACTTTTTTCCATTTGTCTTGTGCCTCTTGTGCTTTTTGAGCGGCTTCTTCAAAATCTTCTGTTGTCGAGATTGGTACTTGTGCCAGTACTTCTTGGGTGGCGGGGTTATAGACGTTTTCATAGTGTTCTGCTCTGCTTTCCACCCATTCACCATTAATAAAATTCTTTAATTTCCTTGACATTGATAGTTCCTCCTTAGATATATATAGATGATAGTCTTATAAAACGAGATTTATAGGTTGGAATCATCCTTCTTTGCCATGGAAGTGCAGTTTACGGACGGTTCCACCTGGTTCAAAAGGGATGATATCCTTTTAATCCAAATTAATTCAAATAGCTGCTTATTAGTATAGCAAGGATGTATCTGGACATTTCGTCACTGTCATTCCTGTTACAAGACAAGCGTTCCAAGCATAAGCTGGAACACTGCAAACAATGTGTGATAACGGTTACTTATGCTTTTGATAAAATAAGACTTATCGGGATCATTTCTGTTATCTTCCATTTAGACTTCTTTGCAATCCACCTAGTCTTGGGGGTTGCACCGGGATAAATAAAAGACAGCCCATATCACAGTTGGCTGGACAGGTTAGTTTATCAGCATGGATAGACTGTTAATATCGCCTGAATTACAGTAGTCAGTGAGATGAAGCCTCACTTTATACATTGAGTATAACATAGGATATTCAAAAAGTTAACAATAAAGTGATTAAAAAATGATGTAATTTTGGTTAAGTTTGGTGAGGTGTTTATGTTAAAATAAGTAGTAAGCGTTTTATAGTGATGATGTTATACAGGGGTTGGGTAATTATTGGGTGTTTTGGAAAAGATGATAAGGGATTTACACTTATTATGTCACCAATGTAGAACAAAAAAGGTGAACTGATTTAGGTATAATTAGAAATCAACAGAGCGAAAACTGTTTATTAAAGAAAAGAATTATGAAAATTTGATGAACTTTTGAGTCTGTTCTGGTAAGATAAAAGCAACGCACTTTAATCTGACAAGGAGAATGTCTTATGATGAAAGCACAACGGGTAAATGCCATTTTAGAATATGTGAGACAGCATGGATCGGTATCTTTGGATGAATTGGTCGAGGTCTTTAATGTATCAAAGAATACGATCCGACGGGATGTACAGGAGCTTGCTGACACAGAACAATTAGAAAAGGTTTATGGCGGCGTTTCGATCGCAAAACCACTTACCGTCCCATATCAAGATCGTAAAGTGAAGAAATTCCGTGAAAAACAAGCATTGGCACAACTTGCCGCTCAGTTTGTCAAGGATGGAGATATCATTTTTATTGATTCTGGTACAACAACAGGGGAAATGTTGGAGTTTATTCGAGATAAACATATTACGATTGTGACGAATAACCTTGATTTTACCTTAGAGGCAACAGGCTATCCGAACTTGAGTATTTATTCCACCGGAGGCATGTTTGAGCGTTCGACTCGATCTTATGTCGGAACAGAAAGTGCCGATATTATCCGCAAATATAACTTTAATAAAGCTTTTATGGCTTCTACAGGTCTTTCTTTATCGAAGGGGGTTACCAATTCTTCTCCGTTAGAAACACAGATCAAAAGTCAAGTAATCGAGAAAAGTGAGCAAGTCTTTGTTCTGGTAGATCATAGCAAATTCGGTAAGTACTCACTAACCACTTATTGTGATTTTAAGCAAATTGATTATCTAATCACAGACAAGCAGCCGGATGAGGACTATATCAAACATAGTAAAGAAAATTATTACGAAATTCTATATCCGGAACAATAATCGAAAAGCCATCCTGCGCCAGGATGGCTGTATGTGTAAAATAATACTCGAAAGTGATAAAAAATCCCCTAGCCAAAAAAGAGAAGGTACTCTATCATAAAATGTATGCTTTGCAGGGCATAAT
>NZ_JAFBFA010000008.1 GCF_016909015.1 Gracilibacillus alcaliphilus | reverse complement strand
CTGAAGTGGTAATGCCTTGTCACTTGCTGGTAAATTTTTTGGCGTTTGGTGGTAAAAACTATGTCACTGGTGGTACATTTCAGTGGCTGTAATCAATCTTTTCCAGAACGATAAGAACCTGTTCTTTGTCCTTCTGAATCGAATCCCACAGGGGCTAATAAATAGAGGCTAAAAAGAAGAACTTATCCACTCCATAGGGTTTGTAATTTTTTACCTGAACATATAGAAGCCTTGTTCAAGAAAACAGGTGTAAAGCCTAGTATCAATCAAATAGAATTACATCCCTATTTTAATCAAGCACGTCAAAGAGAATGGCATGAGCAAAATCAAGTTCAAACACAGTCCTGGAGCCCATTAACTCGAGCGAATGACATGCTACAGGATAACGTAATTAAGCAGATTGCGAAGAACCATAACAAAACGGTTTCACCAGTGATTTTACGTTGGATTATCAATTAGGTGCTGTTTCAATTCCTAAATCATCTCAAAATAGACAACTTGAAAATATTTCAATTTTTGATTTTTCTCTTAATCAGGCGGAGATCAACTCCATCTCGGAGTTAACACGGTCTAATGGAAGGATTGATAATCTAGACCCTGCCGTTTATGAGGAATTTTACGTGGACAAAGATCATTAAAGAAAATTATGAGGAAGTTTTGCGATTAACTTATTCTATAAGGAAAGGAATAGTTTCAGCATTCCTTATTATGGGGAAATTAGGTTCTTTCAAGACAAAACAGCTTAGCTACAGTCTTACGTGAGATGGGCCGTATAAAAAAACTATCTTTATTCTTAATTATATTTCAGATGAATCCTTAAGAAGAAAAATACAAAGAGAATTGAATAAGGAGAATTTATCATAGTCACCTTTAGGTTGGGAACATGTAAATTTATTAGGAGAATACCATTTTAATTCCGATAAAAGAACCGTTTCAGACTTTTTTTAAAGACGGGTCCCTCCTATGATTCGAGCCACAAGAGCTACTCATTTAATAGCAGCTGCTGGTGGCAAATTAGATTGTGCCGGCATGCTTCTCAACCACAAGGATACCTCGACAACATTTAAACATGCCGACCTTAATGAGAAAGATGAAGATTTAGGAACAATGTTTTAAAAGTATAATACTATGCCCATACGAAAGTTTTATTCCAGTCATTGCTTTGATTACGAGTGAATACAAGTCTTTCATGCATTCTTGTTTTTCTTCCTTGAAAAAATTCTATTTTATCTGGAATTACTCTAAAAAGTGTCCAATTTGGATTCACTAAGCCTGGATTAGATTCAAGCTCTCTACTCATTTTTTCAACTGCATTATGCATTGTTTCAATTCCATTAAGTGGCTCACTTTGTTTCTGCACTAAGCAAATAGCTTTTGAACTATCAGAACGCTTTTTGAAATCTACCATACTGTCATTTTGATTGCACTTTTTTACTTTTCCACTGATGATGATCTGTTGTGATAGTTCTTTCCAGTAAAAATTCAAACTAGCATAAGGATTTTCTGAAAGTTGTTTTCCAGTGGGGTTTACACTGCTTGTTGAAAAATAAAAATCTGCATTATCATCAACATGTCGAACTAGTAGTACCCTTGAACTAATAATACCTTGTGAGTCTGATGTAGCGAGCGTCATCGCTTGGGGTTCAATAACTTCATGTCTAATTGCATTTTCAAGCCACTGATAAAATAATTCACTAGGATTATCACTCATGCTTTTCCAATTTAAGTCAATTCCAGCTCCCTTTAGCACCTTAAGTTCTGTAATTTTTTCATTATATTCCATTTTCATCACCTCAATTATATTTTAACCTAACTTGAATTTGAAAAATAATATATAATAAAAGTAAACTGATAACTAAAATATATCAATTGTTAGGAGGGGAATAATGGAACTTAATTTACATCAGTTAAGAATCTTTTATGTTTTAGCAAAAGAAAAAACGACTTATAATGCTGCTAAACAATTACGTATATCACAGCCATCTGTTTCATCTCAAATTAAACAATTTGAGAAAACAATTGGAGTTTCACTTTTTAAGAAACAAGGTAGAAATATTGTACTAACCGATTTCGGTTCGTTGCTCTTAAAATATGCAGAAGATTTATTTAATATTGAAAAAGACATTATTTTCGAGATCAATAAGTTTAGAGGAAAAACGATACTACACATTACAGGACATCAATTAGCAATAGAACAACTTATCAATCCTATGATAAAAAAATTTAAGAGACATCAAGAAGATACAGATGTAACTGTTGCTATAAAAAGCACTAAAGAAAGTATAAGTTTACTTCAAAAAGATCAAATTGATTTAGCCATAATAGGACTGAATCCCAATTTGATTTATGATTTAGATGAAAAAACTTATTCAAAGGTTCAGCTACTTAATGACCGTTTTTGTTTTGTAGTAAACTCTAATTTTGGTATTCATACAACAATAACAAAAACGGAATTAAGCAATTTATCATTTGTTGGGCGATTACAAAATAGTTACTCACAATCCTTACTCGATCTCTTTATGGAAAAGCACATAATGAATAATCTACAATTTGATTTGAGATTTGAGAATGCTTCTTCTGCACTTGAATATGCACTTTCAAATAATGTAGTATATTTCAGCTCATATTCTCTTGTTAAAGAATATATCAATCAGTCTATGTTAAAAGAATTACACATAATAGATAACGATAGTTTTTCCCTAAATCATGAAATCTACGCAGTGCATAAGAAGAAAAACCTATCGAGTTTACTTATTAAGAAATTCCTGGCACATAGTTCCTAGAAAGCAATAGTGTAAATTGAAGTTAATATTTAACCATAACAAATCCAAATTAAAGAAAAACTTCTAGTTACGTTCTTTTTAACATTAACTCATTTTATGATAATTGTGTTGTTTTAGTTTGGTGGCCGAGATATTTCGCTGCCAGCGATACTGTGGCTTGATTGTCTTTGTGATTGTATATATGATTGACCAGAACGATTATGGTCGGATTTTTGAAGATCACCATATTAGCTGATTCATCTACACGAGCAACGACATGAAAGCTAGAAGATGTATTTCAAAGGGTTAACATTGAAACTGCTTGGAGCGATCCATCAGTATTTACTTTGGTTATTTTTGATTATACCGGGCTTTTGTATGAGTGGCATCAACGATTTATTGAATTGCTTTTTATAATTTCCTTTTCAATGGTAAGTTCCACCGTTTTATTGAACAACAGATCTGAATAAATTGACATCCTTTAAACGTAACTCACGAAACTTAGTTAACGAACTCGGTTCAATGACAGATGCTTTGGAGTCATACCAAAAAACATTTTGCAACGTTAGAACGGTTGTTATGGTTCTACACGATTTAAATCAAGCAAAACGTTATTCCGACTATTTAATAAGTCTTTTGAAGGGTGAAGTTTATAAACAAGGATTGCCAGAAGAAATATTTAAAGAAATGATTTATGAAGTTTTTGGATTGGAATGTCAAATCATAGGAGACCCTGTAGAAGGATCTCCATTATGTATACCTGTTGGACAATATACTAGAGCGCTAAAGATAATCAAACGAAGGTTAGGATTTAATGCAAGACCCATTTAAAAATGACCGTTTGTCAAAAATTCAAGTATAACAGGTCTTCATAATAAGTTACGCGTGTGGTTTTCCAGTTTAAACATTTTCTTAAACAATCATATGTTGACATATGTCAAACTGTTTTCTTTGGTCAAGTAATAGCTCATTGGCAATCTCATTGCTGCCACGTTGCCAAGATGACTAAGCCGGCAAAAAATATTGGTGGATGTCTGTCTCTTGCTTCATTGTGCAGTTACAGAACAAATTCCATTAGAGGAGATTTCATAATGTTGATTCAGCTCCACTTTCTCCATTACTTGTCCATATCTTCTTATAATAACCACTTTTTTCTCGTATCCTTCCCCATAATCTTTGAAGACTTTCTCATTCATGGGGTTTGAAAGGGCTCTCATCGAAGATCGTACATGATATGCAGAGGAGAAAGATTCAAACCTTTACTCCTCTTTCAGCCCTTCCAGCGAGTCCTTCTTTTCATTTTCAGCTTCTTCGGAGACATCATCGATAATGTTGTTGCCTTCTTCCATCGCCTGGTCCTTAATGGCCTTCATCTCGTTGGTGAAGTGGTCACCCACCAGTCTTGCCCGTTCTTGAACCTTGTCGAAAAGTTGATCGACTTCTTCCTTGGTCATCTCTGTATGTTCCCTTAATTCACTTATCATCGCAATGAAATTGTCCCGTTCAGTCGCCATGTCGTTAATCGAATTGACTTCGTGGCCGAAAGCTTCACCCACATATTCATTTCTTTCAACCGCGGCTGTGTGGACATTTTCACTCATCCAATTCGACCAGGCAGTGACCATTTCTAGGCGTTCCGCCATCAAGGCCCGCTGAAGTTCCTCGCCGTCTTGTACCGCCAAGTATTCACCGTTGCCGGCTTCAGCGATGTCCATAAGAGCCTGCTGTTCATCCGCTTTGACATCAAAGCCGATGATGTTGACGATGGCTTCTATATCGCTGTTGTGAAGCTCTTGTGCAGCCTGCAACGGATCACCGCCGCACGTTTCTTGCCCGTCACTGACGATATAGACGATGTTTTGCGTATATTCCCCATCTACCGCCGCCAGATTGTCCATCGCTTCTTCCATGGCAAGGGCGATTGGTGTGTAGCCCGTCGGCTCAAATTCATCGAGGGCGTCGGCGAAGGCAGCTTCTTCATAAGGACCAAGCGGATACACCGCTTCCGTCATCGAGCATGATTCTTCTTGATTGCTGCTGACATGACCATAAACGCGTAAGGATACGTTCGCTTCTTTCGGCATGTCGCTGACGAATTCCCGAACCGCGTCTTTCGCCAGATCCATTTTTACGCCGTCAGCCACTTCCGCCGCCATGCTGCTGCTCGCGTCAAAGAGAATTTGCACGTTCAACTCCATTTCTTTGGCGGCTCTCTCCTCTTCCGATGAACCATCCGGGCGGGTGGTGATATCGGAAAAAACGACCTCCACTTCATCAAGATATTTCTGATATTCCCGGAAATCCGCCGCTCCCAGATCGAGCAACACATGGAATAAGTCATCTCCTTCCACGCCGGCCGCGATCGCTTCTTTTATGCCGCTCATAATCTCTTCCTGTTCGGTTTCCACATCGTATTCTCCCGGTTCGGCGCGGAGCAGTTCCTCCACATCGTCCGTGGCAAAACGATCCAATGCGCCGCGTTCAGCCAAAAAATCTTCCGCTTCGCTCTTCTCTATCTCTTCCCTTTCTTCTGTGTTTTCTTTTTCCTTTGTGTCTTTCACTTCTATGGATTCTTCTTCCACCATCACTTCTTCGCTTTCCTCTGCTTCTCCCGAGCACGCAGTGACGATTCCTGTCGCCAGTAAGAGGGTAGTGAGGATAGCCAATGGTTTCTTCATCTACATCGCTCCCTATCTTTCACTCAAGTCATGGTTACGATATATTTCCTGTATGTATCGTTTTCATCCTCTGACTCTCTTTTCTGTATATTATCATACCTTGACACAGAAATAAAGATGAAAACGACATAATATGAAAATTGTACCATTTGCCAGAGTCTAAAGTTCCATCCATCTAGACATGCCCCCATTATTTCGATACGCTCCAGTGAGCTGAACGGTTTATGACGCGGAAAAAACGCATGCTCTTTTGATGAAAAGTCCCCCTTCCACCTTTTGAATGTGCAGGAAAAGGGTCTTTGCTCTAGCTTCGAAATGGAAGGCTTAGTTCTGTTTCAAGTATAATTTAATACGATGTGTAGATTCAGAATAAATATTGATTAAAAAGTTCTCTTGAGCCTTTATTTAACATCAAATAGAAAATTACCCTTTTGAAGTAAATTGATCAAAAAAGAAGTTACATGCTATAAAGCGGCAAGGCCTTAAAAATTTGGTATCGCCTCGCAAATCTGCTTCAGGAAAACCAAATTGATTTTGAGGTATTTATTACGAAACGTCCACATCACGCGACATAATTAGTAAAGAAAATCATCAAAAAAAGATGTAAAAGCAATTATTGCAGTTGGCGGGGATGGTACGGTGCACGAAATCATTAATGGACTTGTCGCTTCTACAATCCCATTGGGAAATGTTGACTTGCAGATTGATCAAAAGCCTGCTAAACATCAAAATGTATGGTTAATCGCTATGACAAACCCCTAGTCACCAAGTGGCAGCAAAGCCTCTTCATCTGCAAGGAAATTTTTTTGATAAGATGAAGAGGCTCCTCTTTCTTCTTTGTTATTTCAAACTCCTAAGATGAAAAATAGGCGCTGATTCTTATTCAAGTTAAATGCCCGATTATTGAAGATTGATCTTTCCTTAGTTTATCGTACCGGTAGAAAACTTAACGAATCATACATAACTGTCATAACCCATTCGGAAATGTCATTGGAATTATATCCCCAACGCCCCATTCAGGAAGTAACTTGTAAAATGTAATCTTCGATTAGGGGTTAATTGCTCTATAGAAACCAATAGATGAAGTGCTACTGTCGTTTTTTCCGCTAGTTACCCATTCGCTACTTCAAATTAACGCGTGCTTCTCTTGTGCTACCTGTAATAATACGGATTTTAACCAGTTCATTCCTCCTCAATCTATACTCCTTCACCTTGAATGCTATCTTCAAGAACAGCTGGCACTAATCTCTAGATATCCCTCTTCGATTAAGACATACCAGCAAAAGAAACCAAGTCGAACAACCACTATTTTTAGGATTTTGTCGCCAACTCTTTATTTAGGAGCGATTTTGCTTCCACCATCTTTGACTTTCTAATGTATTAACTTCTATCCATCGCCAAAACAATCAATTACAACGGTTCATCACCTAACTTTAGTTAACAAAACTTAGCCATTAAATTTTGACAACCGTAAACTTCTATAGGTATCAGATTTTAACATCTCACGATTATTGTTTACGTTTAAAATATATAAACATCACTGTGACATGATACTTAGCTTTAGCCATTAATACTGTGTAAAAGAAATGAGCAGAAGGACAATACCTTAAGCGATAACAATAATTAAACCAGGTGCTGCTTTATTTTCACCATAAATAAAGAGAAGAATTTCGAATATTCTGATCTGAAGAAGATATTATGCTTCCTATATCTATCTCCATGAACGATACTTTTATGATGTTTGAACTTCTCTGCTTTCTTTTTCACATTAACCTAACTTTTTTTCCTTAATGGTTGTTAATTATTTATTTTCTGAAAGCCAACTTTCAAAGGTGTACGACATTTCCCAAAAGTGCAGTTCGTACTCTTTTGCAATAATAAACTGTTCTTTTATTTTCTCTTTTTCCTTGTCATTCATATCTTCAACTAATGCGTTTAGTAAATCAATCATTTCGTTCGTTGAATCTTGAAACCAGTCACTCGCATACATTTTAAGCCAATTACGATAAATTTCTGGCTCTGGTGTTGCATGCTCATTCACCTTTCCGATGTCTGCATATAACCAGTAACATGGTAAAATTGCAGCAACAGAATGTGCTAGATTTCCAGCCATTGTTGCTCGATATAAATGGGAAGTATATGCATAGGCAGTTGGAGCTGGTTTAAAGTTATCTATATCTTTTTTCGTAATATTTAAAATCTCAGCATGTTCGTTATGCACTGTGAGCTCCGCCTCTGCTGTAAAGCGCGCTTTATCGGCTAAAAGAGCAGTTAGTTTAAAATCATCTGCTTGAGACGCAGCGATTGCATGGATCTTACCGTAATGTTTTAAGTAGTAAATATCTTGTAAAATATAGTATCTAAATGTTTCAAGTGGTAAATCTCCTTTCACTATCCCTTGCACAAAAGGGTGATTTAAACTTTGCTCCCAACTTTCCTTCGTTGAAGCACGTAATTCATCAGTAAACTTCATAAAAAAATCCTCCTTTAATCTTTTTTCTAAAGACTAATAGAAGGAAGTATTTGCATACTAAAGCATACACACGTAAAAATAGCGTATGTTTGTCTGCTAATTCTACTTCCCTCCGCTGGCCTTAACCAGATCAGGTTCTAAGGGTGCTAAATATACATTTATCTCAGCCATCACGGCGCCCCTAGTAGAAAATTTCAATTTTATTCGATTGTCTATTATGTTAGCAGAACAAATTTATAAGTCAACTCTTTTTGATTTTTTCAGAAAACTAAGAAGTAGATAATCAGAAATTAAAATTATTTAATTCTTTACTCGCTACATCAAACTTTTTACTTAAATCTCGAAATTTCACATGACCTTCTTTTTGAATTATTTGATAAATTTGCTCTTGTCTTTTTGATTCTAACAAATTATCTCACCTTTCACCACAAAAAAACATTTTATAACAAGTGTATAGCATGTTGCTTCTCTAAATTTAGTAGTGAAAAAATTTTTATGATCAAACTGTGAAACTACTCTGAATTATTTATACTGTAACCTAAGCTGTAATCTGTCGATAACGATATGGAAGAAAAAAGAAATCAAGTTTTTAAATTTGATCTCATGCGATTTAGTTTTTTAAATCATAAATTACCTGGTTTACTATTGTTGTTCATTAAGAAAAATTCACTTAAATTATATTTATTCTTTAACAATACCAAATTTATGTACTCTCTTAATGAGAAGCGCCCCTAGGAAGTAATTACTCGTATATTTATTCACTTATAGTATATAGGCAGTTATATGGCATTGGAATTAGCCTGGCTCCTTATTTTTTCAAAGGGCAGAGCGCACAATACACATCGTTTCCTTTATTTTTATCAAGCTGATGGTATAGGCAGCACGTTTTTCTCCTTGACTCGTTATTTTCCAATGATAAATAGGCAGCTAATGGATTTTCTCCTCCTATGATGAGTGTATGGTTACTGCATAAAAACGTTAAATCTTCTCGAAAGCGGCTCATACTATGAGTGGGCAATTTTTCTTGCTTCATTTTTCTATCAATGGAAGCAATCCTAACAGCAACATTTTCCCATAAAATAGTCTTTTTCAGTCTCGTTATTTGATGTAGCAGCTCGATCAGTGGGAAGATGATATCATGTAAAAGTTTCCTTAGTCTTGCTTGACGCTCACAAGCATGATGGACAGAAACATAGCTTAATTCACCTGTACTCACTAAACAGTTATTGTCTGTCCATTGTAAACTATTTAGTGCAAACAAGGGAGCTTTCTGATAAACGGTCATACAATATAATGTAGAGGATACCATCATAACAGCCAAACGCTTGACTAACATGGAAGCTACAATACTTTGATGGGAAGCCCCCCATTTTACTTTTAGTTCTTCTAAAAATGTTTGACAGCTGGATTCCTGCCAGATATCTATCAACTCTACGCCATTTTCGATTTCCTGCTTTTGCTGAATAAAAAACCGCTCTAGATTAATCATACACTGTTCCTCCAATTACGTATGTCGATTCTTATAAAGTAAGTAAATAAAAAACGGCGCACCAATACTTGCAGTAAATACACCTGCTGGGATATCAAGTGGTATAAAAACCGTCCTGCCAATCAAATCAGCACTCATTAGCATCAGTCCGCCCACCATTGCCGTAATAGGCAGTAAGTGTAATAAAGAATAACGGACTAATTTTTTTGCTATATGTGGTGCAATAAGCCCGATAAATCCGATCCCCCCTGCAAAAGCTACAGCGGCACCTGCTAAACCCACACTAATAAACAATAGAGCAAAGCGCAGTAATTGCACTCTTACTCCTAGGCTTATAGCAAGCTCATCCCCCAATTCCAATACCTCCATCACCTTAGCTAGTAATAAAGCCATCAAAAAGAAACTGCTAAACCAAAGAGACATTTGCAGTACGTCATTTATCGTTGCACCGTAAAGGCTTCCCGTCAGCCAAAGGTAGGCCTTTGTTGTTACTGCTGTTTCGCTAAAGACCACCATAAAGGTAACCATTGCATTCATCCCTGCTGCTATACCAATCCCTATGAGAACAAGCCGCACAGGGGTTACTCCATTTTTCCATGAAAGGAGATAGACTAAGGCGGCAACAACAGCTGCTCCAAGAATTGCTGCAATCGGTAATAACTTTATGCTAAATACACCTAACAAAAACACGATGAAACATAACGCCCCAAATGAACCTCCAGCTGTAATCCCAATGATATCCGGAGAAGCGAGCGGATTTTTAATAACCGATTGTAGAATTAAACCTGCTGCTCCAAGAGCGGCACCAACTAATAAAGCCAGTAAAGCCCTCGGTAATCTTAAAACATTGATAGTAAAGTCGTGCTGATTGGATTGCAATATGAGATGATTCCATAGCTCTTGAATAGAAATTGTCGTACTTCCAAACGCTAAACTCACGATAAACAGGAGAATAACAAGGATTGAAATAATTATATATGCTTTCCAATTTGTCTTGCATTTTACTTGCGGTGTCTGCAATTATTTCAACCCCTTGCGTGCAATATAAATAAAAAAAGGTGTACCGATAATAGCTGTCATTACACCAATTGGTACTTCTTGAGGCATAATCACTATACGAGCCACTACATCTGATAATAATAATAAGCTCGCTCCTAAAATAGCGCTTAATGGAATCAACCAGCGATAATCAGAATTAGTAAGCCCTCGTGCTATGTGTGGAACAATTAATCCGATAAAACCGATCGCTCCTCCAATAGCGACGGAACTTCCTGCAAGGAATACAACAACTAAACCGATTAATATTTTCACCATAAATACTCTCTGCCCCAGTCCTTTGGCCATCTCTTCTCCTAAAAGCAGAATATTGACGGAACCTCCTAGAAACACAGCGATGATCCAACCAACTGCCAAAAAAGGCAGAACAGGCAATAACATGTCCATTTCTCGACCTGCTACTGAGCCAGCTAACCAAAACAAGACACTTTGTAACCTTTGCTCATCTATAACTAATAATCCTTGGGTAAACGAAGTAAATAAAGCTGAAATGGCTGCACCGGCTAAAACAATCTTTATAGATGACAGACTGTTATTACCAACAGCTCCTAAGCTATATACAGAAATAGCGGCTATGCTTGCTCCAAGAAATGCGATCCACATAAAATGCACGAGTGAATGTAAGGGAAAGAAAGTAATGGAAAATACAATAAAAAAAATAGCGCCAGCATTTATCCCCAAAATATCTGGTGCGGCCAATGGATTTTTAGTCAAAGCTTGCATCAATGCACCCGAAACCGCTAAACTAGCTCCTATCACCATGGCAATAACTGCCCTTGTCAATCGGGAGGTTCTCACAATGACATGCTCCGTATCAGCTGGGTTATACTGAAATAATGCTTTCAATGTATCTGAAAAAGAAATAGCTGTTTGACCTGTTGATAAGCTTAATATAAAGGAAACAACTAATAGAAAACTACTTACTATAACGAAAATGCACTTTGTCTTTGTATTATTAGAGATATACATCATTCGAACGTCCTATTCTGTGAATGAAAGAGATGGAATCATTTTACTGTTTATTGTACAAGTTGCAACACATACGGCAGTGGTCTTTGTTCCATAACTATTTCTGTTTTGACTGCTGTCCGTTGTGTTACTACTTTCATTGTCTAAAAAGATACCATCCCCTTCCAAACATTATTTTTCCAAACCAAGGCGATCATATATATCATCTAGCATCAGATGAGCCGCTTGGATACCTCCACCCAAATTCCAAACAATTTCGTCTACTTGATGAACCTGATCTGCTTGCACCGCATCTAATTCCTTCCAAAGCGGGTGACTTGTCCATTCATCAAATGTTTGTTCCGCTTCCTCTTCTTGTATGAAATAATAAAAAACATCCGCATTCATTTCTGAAATACTCTCTTTATCTGTTAATTTAATAATATCCTGTGAATCATCTAATAATTGTTTCGGAGGTTCAAATCCTAATTCCTGAAGAATAGACCCTGCGAATCCTGTTAAATATATCCTCGCATGATCCGACCTAAAATTCAGCACGGATACATGGTACGGCCATTTCTCCGCAAATTCCGCTTCTGCCTTACTTTGGAAATCAGCCACTCTTTCATTCCATTCTTTTAACAACTCCTCTGCTCTGTCTTGCTCTCCCATTGCTTCGCCCATTAATGCAACCGTATCTTTGAAAGCAAAAACGGTTTCTTCCATTACTGTTGGTGCTATTGCTGATAATTGTTCGTAAACTTCTTCATGTCTTACCTTAGAAGCAATAATTAGATCTGGGTTCAATTTATTTATTTCTTCTAAGTTAGGTTGCGTTTCTTGTCCCACATATGTAACACCTTCTAAATCATCCTTCAAGTAGTCATACATTGGTTGCTGTTGCCATGATTCTACAACACCTACTGGAACAATATCAAAAGCTACAGCGCTATCTGTTGCCCCTTGATAGAGAGTAACAATTCTTTCAGGTTTTCCCTTTATTTCAGTTGTTCCCATTGCATGGGCAACTTCTCGCACTTCACCTTCATTTGTCTCTTCTTCCTTGTTTGAGTCTGCTATATTTGAATTTTGACCACAGGCTGCTAACACCAATAATAAAAATAATAAACCGGCAAACCTCCAGATTTGATTTCTCTTTTTAATCAAGTATAAACACTCCTCATAAATGAAATTGATAATCATTATCATTTATAGAGTGTATCGAAGTATTTACTAAAATGCAAGTCTTTTTTTAACCGATACTGCATCAGCAGATGAAAAGGCTTCGGTATCAATCCCATAGTGATTCAATAGAATGATTTGATACTTATATCCATTTCTTCCTTAAAAAGGCCATTAGGTTCGGGGTTTTAGAGAATATGGACAGAGGTGGAGCGCGTTTATTACACAAGAAGAGGGAGCAGACCCATTTATAGATCTGCCCCCCTTTTCTTGGTTCACACTCCGTCCTGATCTCCACTTAGGTAAAGGAATAAAAACTACCTTTTTGATGAGGTGCAGAAAAGAGATGATTCATTTCTTACGATAACACTTTTTGTTTTGTCCCGTTTTGGGTTTTCTTTTCTATTATGACAACGTAAACATTACTTAGCTAATTCAGTTCCTTCCTAGTTAACCGTTAATCAACTCTCTTCCATTGACATAGGATAGATAATTTTTGGTCATTCAGTTGTCCTGTAATGGACCCATTCATTTTTTCCATAAAGCTTTTCACGATTGACAAGCCTAATCCGGTACTTTTGCCTGAACGAGATTGATTTGCCATATAAAATCGATCAAAAATGTGATCAACATCCTGTTCTGTCAAAGAAAGTGTATCATTTTTTACAATCAATTTAACCAAGGAATCTCTTTCTTCCAGACTTATTATGATATTCCCATCTGAATGGATAATAGCATTGGATAATAAATTTTCAATAACTCGAGTTATCGCTGATTTATCAGCTATAATAAATATATCATTTTCAGGTATATGAATGACTGGTTCCATACTTTTTTCATGGAAACGATCATAGAAACTTATCAAGACATCTATTATCACATTCCTCAGATTGATTCGTTCCGATTGTAATTGGTAATCAGGAGATTCAATGATACTTAACTCAAAGAAATCCTTTAACAATATCTCAAGCCTTTTTGCCCGTTTATTTGCAACAGACAATAACTCTTTTCGCTCCTCTGTTGTAATATCATCCTGTTCTGCCATCTGAATATAACCTACAATAGACGTTAATGGCGTTCTCAAATCATGAGACATATTGGCAATTGCTTGTTTTTGTTCATTTTCAAATCTGACTCTCTTTCTGTTCTCCGCTACATACAGGTCAATCAGTTTATTGATTTCTATTCCTAGATTTTCAATATCTTGATCAAAAAGGGCTATGTCCATTTTTTTATCTGTTTTACGGTCATTATAGCTTTGCAGCTGCTGCATGACTTGTTTCATTTCTTTTTTTAGAGCAAATATGCGTGCAACCAAAAAAACGATTATGATACATAAGATTATTGCTGCATACATCATTGCTCTCACCCGCTTATCCACTACTATTTGATTTCTTTTCGGTTAAAAATGAAAATTCCACACAAGGTGATGATAATCGTTGATACTGCTCCAATAAGAATGGATTTTATGATTTCACCGCTTGTCATTGTATACTTGAATACTTCCATAAATTGATAAAAGATCGAATTCTCATAAATCACCTCAAGAAAAGCTGGCTTAGCTAGTTTTTCCATGACATACATCACAATGGTGAATAAAATAGAAAAAATAATTGTTTTTCCGCTGTCATTCGTAATAATGGAAAGTAACAAAATGATAGCTGTATATCCTAGAAATTGAAGTGTAAATAAGCCATAAGCTCTTCCTAAGTAGATCATATTGGTAAAATCGAATATATCTCCTCGCCCAAACAAGATAACTAACACAGCGACAGTTACTAATGGTATCACAATTGTAACAAAAATAGATCCCAGTGAAAAAACAAAGAACTTTGCTAGATAAATTTGGGTTCTTTTATTACCGCTTATGATTTGATTTTTGATGACCCCACTTGGCGAAAATTCCGTTGAGATATAAAAAGCTGCCAGTGTACTGACGATTAAATTAAAAAATATGGGAACTGTAAAGGCGAACAAACCATTTAGTTCACTTAAATGGATACTGTCAAAAGGAGTGTTCCTCATCATCCACCAGTCCGTTATGATAAGATAATGAAACAATGTACTTATCCCTATTACCGTACCTATTAATATCCAACATGCCTTATTTCTTTGTAGTTTAAAGAATTCAACTCTTATAAGGTTATTCATGACCTTGCCCCCCTATCAGCTTGGAAAAGTAGCTTTCAAGACTGTCACCATTTTGAGAGAGGTGTTCTATCAAAAGGCCCTTCATTGTCAATGCACTTGAAACGGCACGGACATCATCCAAGTAACTGTAAAGTTTTATCGTGCCATCAGGCATTACTTCAAAATCTGTAGTGGATAGCGTATCTTCTAAAACGATAGCAGCTTTAGAGGGTTGATCAACTTTTATTTGCAAATGCTGCCGGCATTTTTCATCCAATTGTTTGGATGTCAGTTCTTCTAACAGCTCCCCTTTGTGAATGATACCGTAACTTGTTGCGAGCTGATGAAGTTCACTTAATATATGGCTTGATATTAAAACGGTAAGTCCTTTTTCACGATTTAATTTTTTTATCAATTCTCGCAGTTCAACAATTCCCGTGGGGTCCAATCCATTTGTCGGTTCATCGAGAATTAAGAATTCCGGATCACTTAACAATGCAATCCCAAGCCCAAGTCTTTGCTTCATTCCAAGGGAAAAATTTTTCGTTTTTTTCTTCCCGGTATTAGCTAGTCCGACAAGGTCGAGTGTTTTTTGAATACTTTCTTTACCGGGAATTCCTTTTTGTAATCGATGAACCGCTAGATTTTCATAAGCACTCATATCCGGGAAAAGTGCAGGATTTTCGATAATGGCGCCGATTCGTTTTTGTGACTCGGTTAATTCATTTGGATGATCATTTCCAAAGAGTTCGATTGATCCGCTGGTTGGAAAGGCAAGCCCCGTTACTAAACGCAGCAGCGTTGATTTACCTGCACCATTTTGACCAATAAAGCCGTAAATGGCTCCTTTTTCAATGGTTATATTAACATTTTCAAGCGCAACATCATTTTTATATTTTTTGGTCAATTTATTTGTTCTTAGAATAATGTCACTCATTTACTGGTAACCTCCCTTAGTTATTCATAACATAAGTATGTACTTAAAAACTTAAGAAAGGCTTAAAACAAAGCTTAAGAAAAGCTTAAGATTTCATGCGATAGCCCATTCCCCAGATTGTTTCAATATATTCTTCCTTTGGATTTACTTTGCTAAGCTTATTTCGTAAGTTACTCATATGCACATTTACTGTGTTGTCATCCCCATGAAAAGGCTCGCCCCATACACTTTCAAATACATTTGATTTGGAGAAGACTTTTTTCGGGGAAGCCATTAAAAGGATTAATATTTTATATTCCCTGACAGTTAACATAATTTTATTCCCGTTAACAAAAACAGTCTTTGACTCTGCATCAAGGTGAATATCTTTGTGTATCAACTCCTGATTGGAAGTTTCATTTGTATGTTTGTACCTCCTTAACAGTGAATCAATACGGGCAGATACTTCATCTACATCAAAGGGTTTAGAAATAAAGTCATCTGCACCTGATCGCAAACTATTAATTTTGGTTTCCTTTTCATTTTTTGCTGAGATAATAATCACAGGAATAGAGCCCTTTTCTGTTATTTTTGCAAGGATTTGTTCCCCTTCCATTCCTGGAAGCATTAAATCCAGTAAAATCAGATCCCAATTCTGTTTATCTAAATAAAGCAGTGCTTCCGTACCAGAATAGGCAGGTTGTGGATCGTACTGGCTCTTTTTGATGATCTTGCATAATAATTGATTAATATCATTGTCATCCTCAACAACTAAAATGTTAATCGTCTGATTCACTTTAAATCCTCCTTTTGTTTCGTATTTGGACCGGAATATAGAATATGTCACTTTTCAACTTGACGGTTTTGCTGATAAACGCTCACCTTCCCTGTCCGAATGTCTCATCACGTTTTTTTATCATACTGTGTGACGTCTCCTAACGTTTTAATATCTTTATTTTTCATTATATTTGTTGCGAGTTACGTATTTTGAGCAGTTCCATGACCATTCCATATCTCCTATATTTGTTGTTGATTATACATAATAGTCATACAAATTAATAATAATTCTATCTGCATCATGAAGTGAATTTTTTGTAGAGGTTGTTCACACACTTTTAGAACAGCTTTTACTACTCTGCAAAATCGACTGGAAGGAAATGCTCCTTTAGATATCTTAGGAATGAGACTATTGAATTGTTTTTACCACGAAAGAACATAAAAACTTCTAGTTACTGGATAATCATCAATAACTAGAAGCTTAGGATATGAATTCACTTAAAGAAACTAAGCATTAAAGACTGCTTTGACTTATAAGGCCTTTACCATACCGCCATCTACTAACAAGGCTTGACCGGTAATATAACTATTGGCATCAGAACAGAGAAATACAACCACATTAGCAAATTCCTCTGGGGCACCATACCTTTTTAACGGGATGGACTCTTCTGCTGTGTGTTTTACCTCTTCATAGCTCATACCGCTATTCTCCGCCTTGACTCGATCCAATTCTTGCACCCTGCCCGTTTCAATACGCCCAGGACCTACCGTATTAATCAAAATATTGTCGGCCGCAAGCTCCTGGGATAAACTTTTGGCTAAACCGGTAAGACCGGTGCGATAAACATTAGATAAGATCAAATCATCGATTGGCTGCTTGATCGATGAAGAAGTGAGATTAACAATATGTCCTTGTTTCTGCTTACGCATATATGGCAGGACTTCCCGTATTGTTCTGACAAAACTAAGCAGATTTAATTCAAAAGCATGCTGCCAGTCATTATCAGATACTTGATCAAAATTTCCTGGCGGCGGTCCACCAGCATTATTTATCAGAATATCAATACCGCCATATAATTGAGCTGCTCTTACCACCATCTGCTGTATTGCGTTGACATCCTTCATGTCACAGACAATATATTCAATATGATCATTACCTGTCTCTTTACGTATCTCTTGTTGCGTCTTTTGCAAATCTTGCTCGCTTCTGCTGGAAATCAGGACATATGCGCCTTCCTCGGCAAACTTTTTAGCGATAGCCTTGCCTAAACCTTTACTCGCTGCCGTGACGATAACTGATTTTCCCTTCAAATGTAAGTCCATAGCTTTATACACCCCATCCTCTGATTACTCACTAAATCTTTAGTTTATTATAAATGCAACTCATCACTTATTGATGAAGAAAGCACTTTATTTTCCATTCCCCTGTTTTCACTAGTTGAAACAGACAAGATAATGTTTAAGAGCAAATTACTTCACAAATGGATTGGCTTTGTGCTAATATAATCACAAGTAAACAAGTAGGAATTGTATAAATTTTTAAAAGGAGAATTGAAGATGAGTAATATTCCATTGATTGTAACAACAGATTGGCTTGAACAAAGACTTGATGATCCAAAACTCCGATTATTAGATGCAACGACATTTCTCAAATTACCGACAAGTGGATATTATGATATATGGTCTGGTAAAGATGCCTATCAAAAAGGCCACATCCCTGGCGCGGTGTTTGCCGATTTACTAGAAGATCTTTCTGATCCCGAGGCTGAGTACGCCTTCACCGTTCCAGATCGAGAGGCATTTGTTGAGAAAGTTGCTGCACTGGGTGTTGGAGATAAAGATACTTATGTAGTGGTTTATGACCAAGGAGCAGAGGTAGACAGCCCTGTTGTTGCCTCTGATTGGGCATCTCGTTTGGCTTGGCAGCTGCGTTATGAAGGCGTAGAAAATGTGGCCGTGCTTGATGGTGGATTCCCAAAATGGAAAAAAGAAGGACGACCAGTAACAACAGAAGCGGGTTCTTACCCAACAGCAAGTTTTAGCGGAGTTAGGAAACCCGAATTATTTGTCACCAAAGAGGAAGTAAAACAAGCAATTGATGATGAGAATACGGTTATAATCAATAGTTTAAATGAAGCAACTCACAAAGGCGAAGTAAATACCTATGGACGTCCAGGTCATATTCCTGGCAGTGTAAATGTCTTTTTTGGAAGTCATTCTAACCCTGAAACACTTGCACTTTATGATGACGAGAAACTCCGGGAAACGTTTGAAAAAGCAGGAGCACTTGATCCTAATAAGAAGGTGATCACTTATTGCGGAAGTGGCATCGCTGCAACATGGAATGCCACACTGTTAAATAAGCTGGGGCAAGACAATGTGGCAGTATATGATGGTTCTATGACAGAATGGGCTAAGGACCCAACCCTCCCGCTAGAAACAGATGAATAAATACTTCAAGACGTCTCTACCACTGTTTATTAGGCAGAGACGTCTTGTTTTTCCCTGTTTCACAATCCTTTTTTAAATAAGAAAAGGACAACTGAGCCAATTACGATATAAACGATGGATGAAAGAATAGTGAAAAGATCTAATTCCCCATGTATTCCAAACCAAATCAATGTAAAAATGGAATAGACAATATGTAGTCCATAACATGCCATTCCCAGTATAATCACTTGCTTTCTCTCTTGCTGATATCCGATCAGAAATGCCACAAACAAAAGCAAACCTATACCAGACAACATGGCAAAATAGACCTTACCGTTTTGACCGTATTGAATCATGCTGATAAAAAGGGCAATTGAAAATAAAAAGGAAATAAAAAATATAAAATTGTTTTTCTTCATCTTATTCCCCCTCAGATGGATAGATAATCTATTCTCATTGTAACATGTATCCTCAATTTACAAACATAATCGATTACGGTATATTGAAATTAACTCTAATAGAAATGAGGGACGAATGATGTTGACAGGGATTGACCATGTGCAATTAGCAGCACCTCCCGGCAGTGAGCCAAAAGCATTTTTCGGAAATATTTTAGGTATGCAGGAAGTAGAAAAACCAGCCAACTTAAAAAAACGCGGCGGGGTTTGGTTCCAATGTGGTCCGCAACAGCTGCACATCGGCATACAAGAGAATTTCACCCCGGCTATCAAGGCACATCCAGCATTTACAGTAGAGAATATAAACTTATTAAAGGAAAGGTTAACAGAACACGAGGTCGCGGTAAAAGAAGATGAACTATTGGAAGGAGCACAACGTTTTTTTGTGGATGACCGTTTGGTAATCGCTTAGAGTTCTTAAAATGGTTATAGTCATTGATACGCCATCTCTCTCCCTTGATTTTCTATGATATAACATAAGTAAATGATCTTTTTAAATTATGAAATACTGATCTTATACAAGGAGGAATAACTATGTCAAACACAAAACAAAACATTGTCTATCATCTGTGGTATGACACAGAAGCAAGTGAAGCTGCCGCCTTTTACACCTCTATCTTCCCTAACTCACAGCTAACAAATCGGACAACACTTAACGAAACACCTAACGGCGATGCAAATTTGGTTTCCTTTGAACTATGGGGTCATTCCTTTATGGCAATCAGTGCCGGGCCGCATTTTACATTTAATCCTTCTATTTCATTTATGGTCAACTTCGACCTTTCACGTGACAAGGATGCCCGTGAAAAAATTGACCAGGTTTGGGAGCGATTATCAGAAGGCGGCACAGTATTAATGCCGCTGGATAGCTATCCATTTAGTGATCGCTATGGCTGGATTCAAGATAAATATGGTTTGACTTGGCAGCTAATCTTAACTAATCCCGAGGGCGAGGAGCGGCCTGTCATTATTCCTTCCATGACATTTGTCGGTGATCAGTGCGGAAAGGCAGAAGAAGCGATACAGTTATATTTATCCATCTTTGAAGGGGCTAAAGAAGGTGTAATTGCCCGTTACCCTGCCGGAATGGAGCCAGATCAAGAAGGGACAATCATGTTCGCTGATTTTATGCTTTGTCATCAATGGTTTGTAGCGATGGATAGCGCCCAAGAACATCACTTTTCTTTTAATGAAGCTGTTTCTTTGATGGTGTACTGTGATACTCAAGAGGAAATCGATCATTATTGGGATAAGCTTTCTGCTGTGCCCGCAGCTGAACAATGCGGCTGGTTAAAGGATAAGTATGGCGTTTCCTGGCAAATCGTCCCTCGTATAATGGATGAGCTGATGACAACCGGAACACCGGAGCAGATTAATCGAGTTAATCAAGCTGTGTTACAAATGAAAAAACTGGATATCACTGCCATCAAGGCTGCCCATGAGAATCAGTAAAGGAATTGCCCCGCTAAATAGCGGGGTTCTTTATGCTCTCGTCCAAATCGCTTTTGTATAGGCGATTTGCATACCTTTTCTTTGCATATTTTGCATACTTGTACTGGCAAACGCAGCTTGACCAACCACTAAATCACAATCATCTAGAAAAGCCTGTGTGATCCGTCTGCTGATTAAAGCGCTGTGACTTCCTTTTCCTCGGTCTTGCTGCCTTGTGGCTGCAGCTGCTAATATAGCTGTTTTGTCTTGTTTGTAATATACACCCAGCCCTAATGGCTTATCCCCTTCTTTAGCCAGATAAAAGTGCCAGTCAGGTACTTTATGCAGTACCTTGTTATTATCTGCTATACTTTGACTTAGAAAGGATGGTAACCCAAAGCCATCTACATAGATATCACCAAATACAGCAAAATCATCTGCTTTCATTTCTGTTATAGACAGATTGGGATAGTTGTTATCATACTTTTCAGGTATACCATATAAAGCGGTACGAAAACTACTCTGATAAAATCCTTTACTATGTAACCATTTCAAAAAGGATGGAGAAGTAACTTCTGGAATAATTTCTAATTGGCAGGCGATTTTTCGCTTATCATAAAAGTTGATCATATCATCTACGTATTTCTCTTCTTTAGAAGTTAGTCCAATCACTTTGTTAAAGCTGGGGCCGGGAATGCCCTTGCAGGAAAATAAACTCACTCCGCCCCATTCCTCTACTTCAATACCGAGCGGGTTGCCAGTTAATTGTTTTAATGTATCAAGACGCGACGATAAAATATTTTTTTCTGCCCTTTCGATTCTGTTTGCCAAATCAATAGAAATAGAAGGTATATACATACGCTTACTCCTTTATTTAGGTGACTAGTTATGTTCTCCGTGTAACTGCTGTTTAAAATCCTTTGGTGTTTGATGATACTTGCGTTTAAACAGCCGGTAAAAATAGCTGATATTCTCATAGCCTACTTCTTCTGCAATTGCTTGAACCGATAGATCACTGTACATTAAGAGATTCTTAGCAACTAACAACCTCTTCTCCTGTACAAGATCTTTAAAATTATGATTAGTTAACTTTTTAATTTCCTTGCTTACCCAATAGCTTGTTTGATTATATTGATCAGCTAAATTTTGTAAACTGGCATTTTTATAATTGTTTTCAATATATCGAAAGACTTCTGCTACAAAGGCATGTGCAGTGGCCTGTTTGGCAACTTGATAAGACTGCTGCTGTTCCGCCAACTCCAGGATCAATAAGCCCATTAAAAATTTAATCTTCGATTTCGCTAATAAGGTTTCATTCATCATTTCTGTGAGCAATTGCTCCATTAACCCTTGAATACGGCTGGAATCAGAGACAGGATAATAGAGAAATTGGGCATGTTGATCATAGTTAAACATACTGTTCATCAGAAAAGATACCATCTGATTCTGAATAAATCCCGAAGAGAAAGTCGATAAGATATAGTCAAAAAAAGCAGGATGGATAATAAAATTAATGACAATGTCATCATGACTGCATGCCTTTAATTCATGTTCTATATATTGATTAAGCAGTAATATATCCCCTTGTCGCAAATGAATCGGCTGCTCTGCTACCTTTTGCTGAAATTGTCCATGAAAGACGTAATTCATCTCGATAAAGTCATGAGAATGCTTAGGGAAGTCAATAAAACGAGGATGCTTACGAATCATAATCAACTCATCTTTGAGAAATTTGTCACTTTGCACGACAAAATCTGAGGTCATATCGGTATATATCTGCTTATTCACGGCTTGATTCCCAGCTAAAATTGCTTCTTCCTCTGGTGTTTCCTGTAGCAGTTTCTCCAGTAAAACAGATCGCATAACATACCTCTTTTCCCATTGCTGTACTTTAGAATCAAAAGCAGTGTACTTAGTACGTTCCAGTATGAATACTCCCACCACTTAACTTCTCCCGAAATTTGAAGTGGAGGTTTCTAGGGTGTTGACTTTCAAGATGACGATTAACCACCAGTGGAGTTGACACATTGGTGTGCTGAAAACACCACCCCAACCCCGCTATCCCATTTTGGGATTACTTTTATTGTACAACCAAAGATACCGGTCTTCGTAAAGCCTCCATACTGGAAAAACTGGGATGAAACGCCTCTTTAAAAACTTTCCTCATGATATTTGCGGCTCCATTTACATCTTCGTTGATGCGCTCCCTGTTTTTCGTTAGGTAACTACCCGAACCTGCTTGAGCTTTCCTTCCAAATACCCCAATTTCCCAATATTAAGACGTGCTTTTGTTTGAGGAAACTTCAAGAATTTATTTGCTTTTATGACACAATCCTGGTTTGAAAAGACTATTTCTTTTTCTTTAGAACGACAATATGACGGTATGTTGAGACGTGCTTTAAATGTTGCAGGGTTCTTTTTATATTCACGCAAACTGCTATGCCATATAAGGATTTCCAATTTTGAAAGACCGTTGTCATGATGCCTTGACTCGATTGGATTGGTAAGGACTGCTAATCAGTCTGTTCATCGATTGAAACAAGGCATTCAAAAAAGGATAAGAAATATACGGATTATCCTTAGAAGGCCTCTCCAATAAACGACATTTGATTTCCTTTTGCTGTGATTCGGCTTTTTCCCGTTCTTTCGCGCATCCCTTCCGGTAAGCTTTCATGTATCTATTCAGGGCCTAGCGAGTCAAGCATAGTCTATTCTTTCCTAGTAAAAAAGAGCTTTCGCAAGCTCCTTTTCACCATTATATCAACAACTGGAACAGTTGTTCATCTTTATTAATCTCAATATAAGTGAAGCCTTTCTTCTCCATTCGTGACAAAATCAAATGATAGTCCTCAGCACGTTTTAATTCAATGCCTACCAAGACAGGCCCTTTATCACGATTGTTTTTCTTGGTATATTCAAAGCGGGTAATATCGTCTTCTTCTCCAAGCACTTCACTCATAAACTCACGCAAAGCACCTGCGCGCTGCGGGAAATTCACAATGAAGTAATGCTTAAAGCCTTCATAAATAAGGGAACGTTCTTTAAATTCCTGCATGCGGTCAATATCATTATTACCGCCGCTGATGACACAAACGATATTCTTCCCTTTAATTTCATCTTTATAGTAATCCAGCGCTGATACTGGCAATGCTCCAGCAGGTTCCGCTACAATGGCATTCTCATTATATAGGTCCAGAAGTGTCGTACACAGCTTTCCTTCCGGTACAATAGCAATGTCATCGATAAACTCTCTGGCAATATCAAAAGAGATATTTCCTACTTGTTTTACGCTTGCTCCATCGACGAATTTATCAATTTTATCCAATTTAACAACTTCCCCTTTATCCATGGCAGCGTTCATCGAGGCAGCCCCTTCTGGCTCCACCCCAACAATCTTGGTATCCGGACTAATGCTATTAATATAAGAGCCTACACCTGAAATCAGTCCGCCACCACCAATCGCCATGAAAATATGAGAAATAGGTTCTTCCATTGCATCCAATATTTCCAGACCGATGGTACCTTGTCCCGTAATGGTTCTGGTATCATTAAATGGATGAATAAAGGAAGCACCATGTTCTTCACAGTATTCCATTGCCTTATCGAAGGAATCATCAAAGGTATCTCCGATTAAACGGATTTCCACAAATGGCCCGCCAAAGAATTCAACGCGGTTCACCTTCTGCCTTGGCGTCGTGCTAGGCATAAAAATAACACCCTTTACGCCAAGTGCTTTACAAGAATAAGCAACACCTTGTGCATGATTACCTGCACTGGCACAGACTACGCCGTTTTGTAATTCTTCTTGTGTCAAACCTTGCATTAGATTGTAAGCACCACGGATTTTAAACGAGCGCACTACTTGTAAGTCCTCACGTTTTAAAAAGACATTACAGTCATACTTCTCAGATAAAATCGCATCGCGCTGCAATGGTGTTTTGACAACTACATCTTTTAATACTTGATTCGCAATGATAATATCTCTTACTTGAATTGGATTGACTTTTGTACTCATTATAAGACCCTTCCTACTTCTGTTTAATACTATTATACTAACATAAACAACTAGAATAGAAAATGTTTTTAGCTTTTTATTGATTTTTCACAAAAGTAAACCATAGTCATTGTAAGTTTGCTTTTCATACTGCAAAAAAAAGGAAACCTTAACTGGCTTCCTTTTTTGCATTTAGGTTTTTACTTTTTCCTCTACATACGGAATGGTTAATGGGCCAAGCGGCAGTACAGCAATCGTCATCGATTCACCATATTTCTTTTTCAGCTCCGCTAGTGTCTGTTCTATATCATTTGTCGGCTTTAACATCGCATTTTCTATCTGTTGATCGGATAACTTGGAATATACATAGACGTCTGCCCAGACTTGAACAACCGCCTGTTTTTGTACTTGCCATTGATCAAACATGTTAAAAGCAGGATCATTGATCATATCCAACAGCGTTTGCGGGCTGTCCGCCATTTCAAAGATTTTCGCAAAATTCCCGTGGTCTGGGAGCCCATCCGAACATTCAGAAGCAATGATAATAGCTCCATCCTTTTTCACAATTTTATGTGCAGCACTCATCCCTTTTACCGCTTGATATAAATTTTGATCTAATGGATAACCTGAATTAGACGTAATCACCACATCAAACCGTTCTTCACAAAGCGACATGGCATGTTTCTTGGCGAAGGCACAACCGATATCATGTGCCTCATACAACTCACCGGCAAATACATTAGTAATTTCTTTCTCACGGTTCAGGGTGACATTTAACATAAAGTCTGGTTTGCAAAAACTGTTAATTTCACGAGTCATATCTTGTACGGGATTATTCTCCATATTGCCCCATGTTGACAGCGGGTCTCCTATCATTCTGGCGTTATGGAAAGTCATAATTGTTTCGATTCCGGCAATTCCAGGCATGATTCCTTTTGGTCCGCCAGAAAAGCCAGCAAAGAAATGTGGCTCAATAAAACCTGTCACGATTCGAAAATCTGACTCTACATACTCCTTGTTTAAATAGACATCACAGCCAAATTTACTTTTCCCTAAGTTGACTAAGCTGTCTTTATCATGACAATGACTATTGATGATTCGAATGTTATCAACGATCCATTCTCCAAGCATTTGGACAAACTCTTCTCTCGTCTGATCCCGATGTGTCCCTGTACCATTAATGATCACAAAATTCTCCAATGGAACATGATCTAACTCCTCAATTAATAACGGAACCAGTATATGATTTGGTGTTGGTCTAGTAATATCACTAATAACAATCGATACGGTATCCGTTGATTTGACAGATTCCTTTAAAGGCGGAGCACCGATTGGGTCTCGTAATGCCTGCCTGATCGCTTCTTTATCATCAGCCAGTTTTGGCAGGTTTGTTGGTTCAATAATAAAGGAATTATCTGGTAAGTCTAATGAAATGCCGTCTTTTCCGTATAATAGTTCGGTCTTCATTTTGCATACCTCATTTCTTTATTTTTTTAAAACTAATCTCAGCCTTCTTTATGATAATATATGATAAAAAAGCACTATTACTAGTTTGACTGGCGCTTAATGGTAGTATTGAAAGCCCTAACCATTTATTGATATGGATCAAAAATAAATCGCAAGATCAAGCCTGGCACTACGTCTATAAGCTCCCTTTTTTTTAATGCCTTTCCGTCAATAATCTCCTTGCTAATTTTCAAACCAGAACTTCTTCCTAATTTGTCGTATGAAAGTAAGTACGTACAATTTGTTCAGTGCTTGATTCTAATAACACAGCTGCCTGATCAACCGCTTCTTCTAATGGCATTGGCTGGTTTATCAGGCTATGAATGCTTACCACTCCATATGAATGAAGGATCTCTGCTCCCGCTCCAACAGCCCCAGCTATAATAATCGTTGGTACATCATGTTTCTGTGCCAATTGAGCGACTCCCAGCGGGGTTTTACCTGAGGCGGTTTGGCCGTCTACTTTTCCCTCACCGGTAATAACCAAATTTGCATCAGACAAAAACGCAGCCATTCTGCTGTATTCAAGCACCACATCAATCCCCCTTTGAACTTCGCAAGGAAAGAAGGCCTGGAATGCCCCGCCAATGCCCCCGGCAGCTCCTGCACCAGGACGATCATGCAGACGGATATCTGTTGCTTTTTCCACCTGATCGGCAAAATGGGCAAGGTTGTGGTCTAATTGCTCAACCATCTCTGGCGTTGCCCCTTTTTGCGGTCCAAAAATATGGGATGCCCCATTCGGACCGATCAGTGGATTTTCCACATCTGATGCAATTAGGAACATACAATCCTTAATTCGTGCATCAAAAGAACTGATATCAATCGAAGCAATTTGATTTAATGCTCCTCCACCATAACCAACTTCCTTTCCTTTCTTATCAAGCAATTTAAGGCCCAGCGCCTGCAGCATGCCTGCGCCTCCGTCATTGGTAGCCGATCCACCTAATGCGATAATAAACGAGTTAAATCCATCATCGAGGGCTTGTTTAATCAGCTGGCCGGTTCCATAAGTGGTTGCGGTTAAAGGAGAAAGCTCTTCTTCCGAAATCAGAGTAAGCCCTGAAGCTGTTGCCATTTCAATTACACATATTTGTTGATCTCCCAACACGCCATATGCCGCAAGCACCTCTTCACCTAAAGGTCCTGCCACATGGATTTCTCTAATCTCCCCTTTCGTTGCAGTTACAAGTGTTTCCAATGTGCCCTCTCCTCCGTCAGCAACCGGCAATAAGACCGTTTCTGCCTGAGGAAATGCCTTCCTAATTCCTCTGTCCATTGCATTAGCTGCATCAATCGCACTTAAACTTCCTTTAAAAGAGTCTGGGGCTATAATAATCTTCATGTTATCACATCCTAGGTAAGCGTTTTCGATATGTCTGTGTTCCATTATACAAAGCTTGACTTAGAATGTATATGGTTATAACATATAAAAAAATGAATCATTTACTTATTTTTTTGTTTATTTTAACCAAAGGCGGGACATTATGAATATTTTAACTAAGGAAATTGCTGATGCCATTGTACAAGAAACATCTGTACGATTGAATCGAAATGTTAATATTATGGATACAGAAGGCCTGATTATCGCTACCCGAGACGAATCTAGACTGCATCAAGTCCATGAAGGAGCACTAGCTGTTTTAGAAAGTGGCAAGACAGTCATTATTTATACGGATCAGGATCAAGCCTGGGCCGGGGCACAGCCTGGAATTAATTTACCCATCACCTTTCATGAACAAATTATTGGCGTGATCGGTATTACTGGTAACCCCAATCAAATGGGTGATATTGGAGAACTGGTCAGAATGGCTACTGAATTAATGATTAACCAGGAATTTATTGCTTCCCAATTGGAATGGAGACAACGTACTAAAGAAATGATTATTGAACAGGTGTTAAAGACACCTCCGGCATATACGGATATCAAGCGTGGATTAGGTATGTTGGAACTGGATTTCCCTCCGTTTACTATCATTGTCGTGCAAATAGACGAACTTACTATACAGAAACAAGATTTCATCCAAAAAATAGAACGAATATTCGGAAGTCATACAGCAATTGCAGGTTTTCGCGGGCTGCAACGACTGTTTATTGCCATCAGCAGGCTGGAGGAAAAGGAAATACTAGTAAAAATTCAACCGTTAGTACAGCTCTTAAAACAGTTGCAAATAAACTTCAAATTGGCTTATAGCTTACCTTTTGATCAATTGGAGCAATTTAATCAGGCCTACTCCGACTGTAAACTGGCCTTAAAATTAAGTAACCCTGCCATCGAAATTGTTTCTTTCGCCCACTTAGAGGCAAGAGCTCTGTTCTATCAACTGGATCAAACACTTAGAGAACGATTTGCCAATCGTGTATTACAGCATATGAATCAAGCAAAGGCGCATACTTTGAATAGCTTCTTTAACCATAATCTCAATATCCAGAAAACAGCTGATGCTTTATTTTTACATCGCAATACCTTAATCTACCGTCTTAACAAAATAACAAAGGAAACCGGTTATGATCCTAGAATTTTTAAAGACGCCTTCATGCTGCAAGTAGCCTTGTGGATTTATCAACAAAATGAAGGGGAAGGCTGAAAACAGCCCCCTGTCCCCTATGTACGAAGAATGGAAACTTCTCCTGCTCTGTCCTCTTGATGATTCCATGTGACTTGGATTTCAAACGTTCCCTCTTCAAAAAACAAAGGAAACCGGCGGCGGATTGATTGCTGCATAGGCAGCTTATAAGCGTCCTCAATATTTACCCAAACAGCTTCGCCTTCTGGAAAGTCTTCCAATAGTTCACCTGTAAATTCAGTAGTAATATAGTTAAAGATCATATAACGCTTGTCTGCCACTGGATTGACATATTCATAAAGGCCTTTATACTGTAAATTGGTCACTTCCAGCCCAGTCTCTTCCTTGACTTCTCTTATAGCACTCTTCACCAAACTTTCTGGAAAATCTACCTTTCCGCCTGGAGGGATATAACCTTTAAAATCATCATGCTGTCTATTAAGCAGTAGTACTTGATCCCCTTTTCGAATCATGCAAACAGTCCATATCTTGTGGTATATTGTGTCACTCATTGTTTATCTCCTTTATTATGTTGCTACTATTAATTTAGAAAAATCTACATACTCTTCAGTAAAATTTGTTTGTTTTTAGAAAAATATTCCCATCCAGATATCAACGTTATGATCAATGCTATCCATAAGAATATCGTATCAAATGGGAGATTAATATAAATAAAAGGGTAATTATGGAGCAATAATGCCGAAATAGCCATGATTTGCATTCTTGTTTTCCATTTCGCTAGATTACTTGCAGCAATGACTATTCCTTCTTTTATAGCAATTAATCGAAGCCCAGTAACAGCAAACTCACGGCTTAGAATAATAACGGCCATCCATGCTCTAGCTCCATCTTATGATCACTCCATAGCCGAAAAAAATAAAACCCTTTCATTTCATTTTAACATAAAAAAGCCTTCAGCCAAAAAATATCCAAGGCTGGGGGAGAGCTGGTTATTATAGCAGCAGTAGCGTCTACTCTTCTGTTTGCAGATCAATGATTCCATAATGGAACAAGGCCGATCTTCTTTTTAACTGTTTAAAACCGTATTGCTCAAAACGCTTACTTTGCCAATGGTCTTTTAAAACTACACGGGTACTGGCTACTCTTTTCGCTTCTTCTATTATTTGTTCTGATAGATCATTGGTTAGAACTGTCGCCTTGATCGCTTGCATATGAACAGATTCCTCGACTGTTTCGGTAAACATAGGGTCAAAATAGACAACATCATAGCTGTTATTAGGCAGAGTTTGCAGATAATCAACATGATCTCCATACTCTACTTCAACAAGTCTCATCGCCTCATTCAAAACAGAATAACCAGTATCTAATGAAGAAAGCCCCTCTTTCAAAAGAACAGCTAAGGGAAAACTGCCTTCGATTCCCGTAACATGTCCAGTGTCACCTACCGTCATACTTGCAATCATACTGTCAGAGGCTAAACCTAACGTGCAATCTAACAATGACATTCCTGGTTTTAATCCAGCCACTTCAATAAAGGTATCACTTTCACCTTTAGCGATTCGCTTCGCCCTGATCATCGCCAAACTAGGATGAAAAAATACCTTTTCTGACTGCAGGAGCGGTGAAAGATAAAGCTGCTCTCCCCCAACAACAAGGATATCCCTTTGGTGTCTTTCTTTTAACTTGGCGATAGATGTCTTTTTTCTCGGTATATAAGGAATATTATATGTATTGGATAAACGTAAAGCTTCCTTGATTTGGGCATCTTTCGTACGCCCAGTCGTTGTAATAATCATTTTTATACTTCCTTCTTTTATTTGATCAATTTCCCTTTAAACACGAAGGCTTCTTTATAGTTTGCTAACTCATCTTGAAGTTGATCAGGTGTTTCAAAAGAAGAAATAGTTACACTATCCCCAAAATTTTCACTAGTATCAAAACCTAGTATGGCAAAAACAACCTCATCGTTCCATTCACCCTCTGGAAATGTATTCTCTGAAAGCACATAATCAACATTGTCATGAGGGAAGTCTAAGACAAAACTTGCTGTACCGCTGCCCTCCGATTCGATCGTTCCGATGGTAATTTCTGCAGAATCTGCCTCTTCATCATTTGTTACAGAAAACAGAAGGCTTCCCTTGGTGTCTACTTGAGTGGTATAAAGATAGGGCTGTTCATTCGCCAATTCTCCGTTCTGCCACTGCTCTGCCCATAGCTCAATTTCTTGATAGTCTTCTTTTAGATGGTAATCGAATAAAAAGAAATAATCAGCAAACGAACTAACCATCCACTGTTCTCGATCGGTTAATTGACTAGGCTGAATTTCATTCTGTCCCGTACAAGCAATAAGAAATAAACAAACAGCACCTGCTATTAACCTTTTCATCAAAAAATTCACCCTTACTTATACAAAGTTAAATAAAAAGACAGGTATTTACCTGTCTTTTTTACAAGAATGACTTACATTAAAAAACATTTTGTAAGTTTGGCACTACTTGTTTCTTACGGGATACCACGCCAGGCAATGCTGCTGTTTGATTATCTAAGGTTACATCAAATGCCGCCTCTACCTTAGCAAGTTCATCTCCTACTGCAAGTACAACGGAGTCATTATTTAAGATATCTGTAATAATAAAGGCAAACAAGGAAAGACCTTTATCTGCTACCGTTTGTTCGATAACTGGCTCAATCTCACTACGAAGTGCTAATACATCATTCACATCCACTGTATTGACTTGGGCTATCTCGACTTTGTGGCCGTTCATATCAAATTCTTTAGCATCCATTGTAATTAATTCCTTCGCAGACTTATCACTTAGATCTGCACCAGCCTTTAACATATTAAGACCATATTCTTCGGCCTCTACTCCGGCAATGGCAGCTAATTCTTTGGCAGCTTCTACATCTTGTTCTGTACATGTTGGAGATTTGAATAGTAAGGAGTCAGAAATAATCGCAGACAGCATCAGACCTGCGATATCTTTTTTGATTTCGACACCATTCTCTTTATATAGCTTATTAAGAATCGTAGCTGTACAACCAACAGGTTCTGCACGATAATAGACAGGATCCTTTGTTTCGAAATTGGCGATACGATGATGATCGATTACTTCCAATACTTGTACACGATCAATATCATCAGCACTTTGCTGACGTTCGTTATGATCAACCAAGATAACCTGGTCTACTTCGTCTGATACATTCTCAACCATGCGCGGTGCTGATTGGTTGAATTGATCTAACGCGTATTGAGTTTCATTATTTACTTCTCCTAAGCGCACAGCTTCTGTCTCTTCCCCTAATGCCTTCTTTAATTCGGCATAGGCAATTGCTGAACAGATCGTGTCTGTATCAGGATTCTTGTGTCCAAAAATTAATGTATTCGTCATGTCTCATGCTCCTTTTTACTCTATTAAGAAAAACGAAGACCTTCCCAGCCCAACGTCATGGGAAGCTCCGTTTTCTATAAATGGTTAATATAGGGATTAAATCTGCTTCCATAGTTTAGTTGTGAGAAAAACTTACAAGGAAGTACTCTCAATCTAGCATCCATTATACAGGAAATGGTTGAAAAGAAAAACCGTTTATTTGCGTGTTCAAAAAGTTCAATAAAAAGGACCAAGAAGTTCAAGGCGGCGTAGCCTTTGAGCAACGGAGCGTATGTTTTTAATACGTGAGTAGCGGAAAAGCAAGCCAACGCAGAAATTCGCCGTGTCATTTTTGTTGGGCTTTTTGAACAACCTCTTTATTTGGTTTGACCATTACCGAACAGTAAATATTTATTGGAGGTAAGTGCTTCTAAGCCCATTGGTCCCCTGGCGTGTAATTTTTGCGTACTAATTCCAATCTCTGCTCCAAACCCAAATTCAAAGCCATCAGTAAATCTAGTCGATGAGTTATGATAAACGGCTGCTGCATCTACTTGATTCATAAAATCGACGACATGCTGATCGTCCTCAGATATAATTGCTTCCGAGTGTGTCGTACCATATTGGTTAATATGGTCGATTGCTTCTTGGACTGTATCTACGACCTTTACTGCTACAACATAATCGTTAAATTCTTCATAATAATCTTCGTCTGTGACTGCCTTAATATTATTTCCTTTGCTTTGTGTGAAAGCATCACCGCGAATTTCTACTTCTTTCTCTTGCAGTGCTGACACAAGTTCAGCTAGGTGCTGTTCTGCCCATGTACGGTCTACTAAGATCGTTTCGATTGCGTTACAGACTGATGGACGTTGTGTTTTGGCATTAACAGCTACTTTGATAGCCATTTCTTTATCTGCTGTCTGATCAATAAATAGATGACAGTTACCTGCACCTGTTTCTAACACCGGCACAGAGGAATTCGCTACTACAGTATCAATTAAGTTTTTACCGCCTCTTGGAATTAATACATCCAAATAGTCGTTTAGTTTAAACATCTCTGACGCGGTTTGACGACTTGTATCTTCAATTAATTGTACCGCAGCATCAGGTAAATCAGATTGTTTCAAGGCCTCATGGATTACTTTGACCAAAGCCGTATTCGAATGGATAGCCGAGGAACTTCCTCTTAACAACACCGCATTTCCGGTTTTTAAGCAAAGACTTGCTGCGTCAATGGTTACATTTGGCCGAGCTTCATAAATCATGCCCACTACTCCAATTGGTACACGTACTTTTTTAATCCGTAAGCCATTTGGACGGGTCCATTCTTCCATCACATCACCAATTGGATCAGCCAGCTGCGTCAACTCTTGCATAGCATCTGCCATTTCATCTATACGCTGCTCATTTAAGACAAGGCGGTCGATTAATGATTCGCTCATACCATTATTACGCCCATTGTCAATGTCACGCTGGTTCTCTTGGATAATGAAATCCTTTTGTTTGCGTAACTCATCGGCAAGAATTAACAATGCCTCATTCTTTGCTTCCGTTGTACTTGTACCAAGAGCAGTCGTCGTCCCCTTCAATAATTGTGCTTTCTGGATTAAATCACTCATAATAATATTCCTCCTTTATCGATAATACCAACCGATCTCGATGAATCACCTCGGGTCGAGTTCGATCTGCCTGTTCCATTGCTACTTTACTAGGTTCTCCTTTAGATTTGATAAGTTCTTCCGAAGAATAGTTGACTTGACCTTTGGCAATAACTTCTTCCTCAAATACCACTTCTACCACATCACCAGCAACAAAAGTTCCTTCTACCCATTTAATGCCTGCCGGCAGCAGACTTTTTCCGTGATGTAATATCGCATCACTTGCTCCTTTATCGACATGCAGTTTACCTGCCGATTTGGAATGAAAAGCAATCCACTGTTTTTGTTTACGGTAGCTGTTCGTCAAACCCTCTCCGATATATGTTCCATCTCCTTGATTATGCATAATGCGGAGCAATTTATCTTGCCCTTTTCCTGTACCGACAAACACTTTCACGCCAAGAGAAAGCGCCGTCTTAGCGGCAATCAGTTTTGATTTCATGCCACCAGTTCCAAATTTGGATCCGGAATCGGAATTCGTTTGCTGCAATATATCGTCTGAGATTGTCTCTAAACGATCATAACGTTTGGCTGTAGGATCTGTATTGGGATTCTTATCGTACAGGCCATTTATATCCGTTAAAATAATCAAGAAATCGGCATGTACCAGCCCGCTTACTAAGGCAGATAACATATCATTATCACCAAACGTTAATTCATCGACCGCAATCGTATCATTTTCATTGATGATCGGAATTACATCACGTTTTAACAGCTCTGATAATGTCGAATAGACATTGCTATATTGTGTCTCATTACGAAAGACATCTTTGGTCAATAATAACTGGGACGTAACCATATTAAATTTGCGAAATTCGTCGGTGTACGCCTGAACCAGCAATCCTTGCCCTACGGCAGCAGCTGCCTGCCGTCCCACCACAGTGACCGGCCTTGTTGGATATCCCAAATCAAAGAAACCTGCCGAAACGGCTCCTGAGGAAATCAGGATCACCTCATAATTTTGCTGCTTTAATTTTGCAATTGCCTGTGTGTGTTCCTGCAACTGCAATAAATCCAAACCACCATTTTTATTCGTTAGAGAACTACTGCCAATCTTCACAACTACTCGTTGTTTTGCCATATCATTCACGCCTTTTTAAAATTACCGTTATTGCCAACTTCGACATTCGCTGCGTCATTTTTTATTGGACTTTTGGAACCATCTTTATTACACAAAAACAGCCCTTCTCCTCCTCACATGTAAGGACGAAAAGAGCTGTTTCCGCGGTACCACCTTCTATTGATCATCGCTAAACGATGACCCTCTTAAACTCGCTAACGCCGAGTGACGGTTAAGTTTGGGCTTAACAGTTCATAGAGCAGGTTCATTGATCAAGAGGGTCATGGAATCTCTCAGCCTATGAATTCCATTCTCTGCTTACCTTTGTATCAACTAATGACTCTAATCATTACTTTTGACATATATTGCTTCTTATTATAACGAATCTTAGTTTATTTCTCAAGTGTTTCTTTGATTGGTGTAGTCCAATTAAAAACATCTTCCTCTGTACCATATTGGATACCGGTTAATGTATCATATAACCGTTTAGAAATTTCACCTGTTTCACTATTGTTAATCGTCATTTTTTTACCTTCCCATACCAATTCGCCAATCGGTGAAATTACGGCTGCCGTTCCGGAACCAAACGCTTCTTCCAGTTCACCTTTTTGGTGATAGTTATAAAGTTCTTCCATGGTAATACGGCGTTCTGTTACAGGGATATTCCAGTGTTTTAACAGTTCAATCACAGAGTCACGCGTAACCCCTGCCAAAATACTGCCGTTAAGTTCCGGTGTAATCACCTCACCATTGACTTTAAAGAACACGTTCATACTACCTACTTCTTCAATATATTTTTTCTCTATGCCATCCAGCCATAATACTTGTTCATAGCCTTCTTTTGCTACAACTTCTTGCGCCTTTAGACTAGAGGCATAGTTTCCAGCAGTCTTTGCCTCTCCTGTCCCGCCTTTTACCGTACGGACATAGCGATCTTCAACAGCGATCTTAACCGGGTTAATTCCTGATTCGTAGTAAGCCCCTACTGGCGATAAAATCACAATAAATTGGTAAGTAGCCGACGGTGATACGCCTAAATATGGCTCTGTTGAAATAATAAATGGCCGGACATAAAGGGATGTGCCAGGAGCATCCGGTACCCAGTCTTGGTCAATTTGAACAAGATATTTAACAGCCTCGACAGCGAATTCCTCATCGATCGGCGGAATACACATTCTATCGTTAGAACGGTTTAAACGATCCATATTCTTGTCTGGCCGGAATAACTTGATTTGACCTGATTTGGTTTTATAAGCCTTCAGACCTTCAAATACAGTTTGACCATAATGAAAAATTATTGCGGCCGGATCTAATACAATCGGCTGATAAGGGACAACACGCGGATTGTGCCAACCCTCTTGTGGTGAATAGTCTTGAATAAACATGTGGTCGGTAAAGTATTTTCCAAAAGAAAGCTGATCTGATTGCGGCTTTACTTTTGGGTTTTCGTTTTTGGTGAAAGTGATCGTATTCTCTGACATAACAAGACTCCTTATTCAAATAAATTCTGCATACTATCTATTTTATTACTAAAAGGACATGAATGACAACTATTTGTTCTTTAAAAGATATATATGGCAGAATAATGATGTTTCTAGGTATACTTGCAAAAAGATTGTAAAAAATCAAGTTAACTAGCGGGAGGACTTTTGTTGATTCCTTAAAGTTCAGAGCTACTTCTTAAAAAATAACACACAGTGAATTTCTGTAGAGATGGCGAGACTTTCTGTGCAAAGGTTCTGCTCAAACTATGCCACCTGGAATTTTTGCCATAAAAGAAATACTGGTGCAAATGTTGCGATAGAGCATAATGACGGTAGTTTAAAAATTAGCTCATAGATTTAAAAAGAGCTGCCATATTTTTTACAAAATTTGTAATAACCCAATCTGTGCAGGGCAAGAGATGTTTCAATCGTTTCTTCATCATCAAATGCTATCGCTTTTAAAAGGGCTTCCCCTAAGCAGGCATTGTATATATTCCGCCCTAAATTCAGACGTTTTTCAAGCAAGTGTTCCTGCCATGTTTCCGTCGTTAAAGGTAAGGTTAACACATAGGTTGGCTCATGAACACAGTTAAATCTAGGTCTCAACCGAAGCCGATTCTACACGACTGAAGTCACGAGTATTTTCGGCTATTGGATAAAAATTATCGCTTTTTCATAAACCTCCCCCATTCCTGTCTTTATTAACAGTATAGCAAGAAGAAACAGGGAGCAAACTTACGTGCGTATAATTTACCTCCATGTTGATATATTACTACTTATTCTGCCTCCTGATCCAAATACTTATGTGAACCATCACAAATCGGATATCGCTTCGATTGGCCGCAAATACAATCCGTTAAACCTTTGCCCATTAGGATTCGTGGTCGATTCTTTTCAATCCGGGCGGTGCGTGTTTTGGATTGTTTTGGCTGAGAAAAATGCAGTAGATAGGCTCTTTGCCGTCCCGGTGTCAGTGTTTCGAAGGCCTCTTTCAAGTCAGGGCTTTCCGCAAATGCCTGATCTAGCTCTTCTGGGACACTGTATTCTTGATGTTGTTTCACTTCAACCTTCAAACCAGCCTTTTCTATGTTTATTGCCTCTTGTACATATTCTTTTATCGTCGCATTCTGTTCCATGATTTGATCGACATGTGTAAACCGAATCTGACGGGCAGACTGTACATTCTCTGTTTGCTGCACAAGAATGCCTTGAGGATCCTTCAATAAAGCCCCTTTATGAAATAATAGGGCGCAATAATCCTTAAAACCATGCATTAATACTATATTCTTCCCCTCAAATGTATAACAAGGGTGTTTCCATTTAAAATCTTCGGTTAGTCCGCATTGAAGCAAGATTTCCCTGAATTGCTCGAATGCTTCTTTCCAGTTTTTTGTTTGACTTAAAAATTCATCGACCTTGGGATTTAATTTCGCTTCGGTCATTACAGATCACACCTTTTCCATGCACCACCAGCTGTTAAGCAATGGCTGGCAATAGTATCTATTTAATAATAGTGACTCACTATATTATACGATCTCCCTCCTATCCTGTCCATTTCGCCTTATTAGAAAAACCAAGAAGAGCATTTGGTCCTTTACCTTTTAGCCAAGATAGATGTCCGTTCTGAGAAGTCGCTTTCACTCAAGAGTACAACTGCAACATCTGTTCAAGCAAAAGACACTTTCATAGTATTTCTATGCCGCCTGGCCTGGCTTCAGTTATTCCTGCAGGAGTCGATGTTGACTTATCGTAAGGCGTGAAGTGAACTCTCTAAAGTTAGTTTGGCGCTTGGAGCTGGACATTACTATTCTTGAATAAGAATGAACGCATGAAAAATGATATACTTTCTGATTTTATTAGAAAAACTTGGCTTACCGCCAAATCTTTATGGCGAAAGCCTTCGTTTTACAAATTTTTATACTTTTCTACAGTGTAAAAAATCCTCTCCACTCCGATTAGAGTGAAGAGGATTTTTTATTTAGATTTACATATTCGCTACGCTAGGAAGGGACGTGGTGCCCATTAAATATTGATCTACCTGATGCGCAACCTCTCTGCCCTCATTAATAGCCCAAACAATCAAACTTTGACCACGGCGGACATCACCAGCAGCAAAAACATGTTCCACATTGGTGCGAAAATCGCCGTAGCTGGCATTTACTTTGTTATTTGTGGTTTGCACATGAAAAGCGTCTAATACTGGCTGTTCTGCTCCTTGAAATCCGATTGCTATTAATACCAGTTGCGCCGGCCAGACTCTTTCTGTACCAGGTAATTCTTCAAAAACAAACATCCCATTTTCATCACGCGTTTTTTTCATCTCGATCGTGTGTAATTCTGTTAGTTTACCTTGTTTGTCCGTCACAAATTTCGTTGTTTGAATCGAATATTGACGAATATCAGCCCCGAATTTTTCTTTTGCTTCCTTGTGAGCATATTCTAAACTAAATACTTGCGGAAAAGCAGGCCATTGATTATTATCATCCCTTTTCACCGGTAATTGCGGGTGTTTCCCAAACTGGACAATACTTTTCGCCCCTTGTCGAATAGCTGTAGCAATACAGTCAGCACCGGTATCTCCTCCGCCAATCACAATCACATCTTTGCCTTCCGCATTTAATTCGGACTCCAATTCTACTTGCTCATCTAGTAATTTCTCTGTCGCTCTTGTCAGATAATCCATTGCAAAACGAACCCCTTCCGCTTCACGGCCTTCCAGCGGCAAATCACGATGTTTCTGAGCACCGGTACAAAGAATAACGGAATCATAATCTGCCTTGATCGATTCGGCTGAGATATCTTTACCGACTTCTGTGTTTAGAACAAATGCAATGCCTTCTTGTTTCAGTAAATTGATTCGGCGTTCGACTATCCCTTTATCTAACTTCATATTTGGGATACCGTATGTTAATAACCCACCTGCACGATCGGCACGCTCAAATACAGTAACATGATGTCCGGCTTGATTTAATTGATCAGCTGCAGCCAAACCTGCTGGACCTGAACCAATAATCGCTACTTTTTTGCCTGTGCGGTATGCTGGAATACGAGGTTCAATCCAACCTTCCTCAAAGCCTTTTTCAATAATCTTTTGTTCGATATTTTTAATGGTTACTGCTGGATCATTGATGGCTACCGTACATGACCCTTCACATGGTGCTGGACAAACCCTTCCTGTAAACTCTGGAAAATTGTTTGTCTTCATTAAACGATCTAAAGCCTCTTTCCATCTCCCTTTATAGACGAGATCATTCCATTCTGGAATCAGATTATAGATCGGACAGCCAGATGTTGCCCCTTCTATCTCTTTTCCAATATGACAGAATGGAATTCCACAATCCATGCACCGCGCTCCTTGTGTTTTAGCTATTTCATCTGAGAAAGGAGCAGCGTATTCTTTCCAATCATGAATCCGCACTAATGGATCTCGCTCATCTGCTGTTTGACGCTGATAATCCATAAATCCTGTTGCTTTTCCCATTATTTCCTATCTCCTTTCTAATTTACTAGTACTTCATTTGTAGTTGAGGCCACGGTAATTTCTCCATTTTTCTTTGCCATAAATGCTTGATAATGTGCCTCTTCTTCAGATAAGCCTTGTTCTTTAAACCATGCAATCTGTTCCAGCATCAGCTGATAATCTTTCGGAATTACTTTGACAAACTGTTTTACTTCCTCTTCCCAGTTATTTAATACCATTGCTGCTTTTTCACTATTGGTATATTCATGATGATTAATAATTAACTCTTTCACCTGTTCGATTTCTTCACGATCAGTCAGCCTGTCAAAATGAATCAGCTCATCATTGCACAATGCTTTAAATTGTTGGATATCACTTGGCCGAACATATGCAACACCACCAGACATACCTGCTGCAAAGTTTTTGCCGATATTACCTAAGATGACAACACTGCCGCCCGTCATATATTCACAGCCGTGGTCACCGACACCTTCAACCACTAACCTTGCGCCACTGTTTCTAACCGCGAAACGTTCCCCGGCCAGCCCTTGAATATATGCTTCGCCACTTGTTGCTCCATAGAAGGATACATTACCTGCAATCACATTATAGCTTGGATGGATAGTCGATTTCTCAGAAGCACGGACAATTACTTTACCACCTGATAATCCTTTCCCGACATAATCGTTGGCATCGCCAGTGACAGTCATTGTCATACCCGATGGAATAAAAGCACCGAAACTCTGACCGGCTGAACCTCTAAAGTGAAGGTTTATTGTATCCTCTGGCAGTCCTTGTGCCCCATACCTTCTCGTAATTTCACTTCCTACAATCGTACCGACGACACGATCGGTATTCTTGATTGGATAAGAAGCCTCTAAAGCTTCACCTGTTTGAATTGCTCTTTCGACAGCTGGTAGGATACATGTTACATCCAGTGACTGATCTAGCTTATGGTCCTGTGATGTCCTGTTGCTGCGATTGCCTTCTGGCTGATAAAGCAAGGTAGATAAATCTAAATATTTCGCTTTCCAATGCTGCTGAATACGATCAGATACCTCTAGGATATCAGTGCGCCCTACCATCTCATCCATCGTTCTAAATCCGAGTTCTGCCATAATTTCACGGACTTCTTGTGCGATAAATCGCATGAAATTGATTACATGTTCGGGATCACCGCTAAATTTTTTCCGTAATTCAGGATTCTGTGTTGCAACTCCGACAGGACACGTATCTTGATGACAAACACGCATCATGACACAGCCAACGACAACAAGCGGTGCTGTGGCAAAACCATACTCTTCAGCTCCTAATAAAGCTGCCATTACTACATCTCTGCCAGTTAATAATTTACCATCTGTTTCTAAAATAACGCGATCTCTTAAGCCGTTTAATAATAATGTTTGATGGGCTTCTGCCAAGCCTAGCTCCCATGGCAAACCGGCATGTTTGATACTTGTTTTTGGTGAGGCACCTGTTCCGCCATCATAACCAACAACAGAAATCACATCTGCATTACCTTTGGCTACACCAGCAGCAATCGTACCGACACCTGATTTGGCTACCAATTTCACACTTATCCGAGCATCACGATTAGCATTTTTCAAATCATGGATTAACTGTGCCAAATCCTCAATCGAATAAATATCATGGTGAGGCGGTGGTGAAATTAAGTCGACCCCCGGTGTGGAACCGCGGACTTCAGCAACCCATGGATATACCTTGTCTGCAGGCAGTTGTCCGCCTTCACCAGGTTTTGCACCTTGTGCCACCTTGATTTGGAGTTCCTTGGCATGAACCAAATAGTGACTGGTGACACCAAAGCGTCCAGAAGCTACCTGTTTGATCGCGCTCGAACGTAGATCACCATTTTTATCTGGCGTAAAACGGTTTGGATCTTCACCGCCTTCACCACTATTACTTTTTCCGCCAAGACGATTCATAGCAATGGCCAGCGTTTCATGTGCTTCTTTACTAATAGAACCATAAGACATAGCACCTGTTTTAAATCGTTTGACGATAGAATCAACTGATTCCACTTCATCTATCGAAATACTTTGGCTTGGTTTAAAGTCAAGCAAGTGACGCAGAAAACCAATTTGTTCTTTATTAGCCGCCTTTGTAAATTTCTTAAACAAACTATAATCGCCACGGCGGCACGCCCATTGTAACGTGTATATCGTTGTTGGATTAAAGGCATGATGTTCACCGACTTGACGCCATTGGAAATCACTTCCGGCTGCCAAGGAATGATCAATTGCTTGTTGATAGCCTTTTTGATGGTGCAGCTCTGTTTCTTTCTGAATGATATCCAGGTCGATTCCATCGATTTGTGATGGTGTGCCTGTGAAATACTTTTCAATTACCTGCTTACTAATACCAACTGCTTCAAAGATTTGTGCACCACGGTAACTCTGAACAGTTGAGATACCAATCTTTGACATAATCTTGATAATACCTTCTGTGGCAATCGCAATAAAACGCTCTTGAACATCTTTGATCTCCATCTGTAGTCTGTCATTGAGAATCGCCTCATAATAGGTTTGATAGACAAGATAAGGATGGATTGCATCCACACCAAAGCCTAGCAATGCAGCAAAATGGTGTACCTCTCTTGCCTCACCTGCTTGTGCGATAATACTTGCTTTTGTTCGCAATCCTTCTCGTACTAAATATTGGTGCAAGCCGCTCACAGCAAGCAATACAGGAATCGGCTTCTTCTTCATATCCATATGTTTATCGCTTAATACGATAATATTCTTTCCAGCTCGAATCGCTTCTTTAGCTTGTTCAAATACATCATGGAGTGATTGTTCCAGATTATCAGTGAATAAGGTATCAATTACTGCCGTATACATGCCTTCTATCTTGCCGCTAACCAATTGATCAATCTGGTAGTTTGATAAAATCGGTGATGTAAGCTGGACACGTTTTGCTTGTTGTTTAGACGGGTGAAGAATGTCCCCTTCTCCGCCAAGCCATGTCAACATTGAAGTAACCAATTGTTCACGGTACGCATCAATTGGTGGATTAGTAACCTGAGCAAACAATTGTTTGAAATAGTTAAACAGACTCTGAGGACGTTCTGATAGTACCGCTAATGGCATATCCATCCCCATCGCACCAATTGGGTCTTTCCCAGTTTCGATCAATGGTAATAAATATTTTTCAATATCTTCTGTTGTATAGTGGAAGGCCTTTTGTTTCACCACTAATTGGTTATCAACCGCCACATCATTTTTTGCTTCTATTTCTAAGCTGGAAGCTTGATCTTTCAACCACTCTTGATAAGGAAAAGCTTCTGCTACTTCTCGCTTAATCTCTTGATCTGAAATAATTCTGCCTTTTTCTAGATCAAGCAGTAACATTTTCCCTGGACTAAGACGTTCTTTAAGCAAAATATTCTCTTCCTCATAATCAATCACACCAACCTCAGATGAATAGATTAAATAATCATCTTTTGTTATATAGTAACGCGCTGGGCGTAATCCATTACGATCCAGAATCGCACCGATTTGTTTCCCATTAGTAAAAGTAATCGATGTCGGCCCGTCCCAAGGCTCCATCATCATGCTGTGATATTGATAGAATGCACGTTTCTTTGCATCCATATGATCATTTTTATCCCATGGTTCCGGAATCAGCATCATGGCTGCATGAGCTGGTGTACGACCAGCAAGGGTCAGAAATTCCAGCGCATTATCTAACGTTGCCGAATCACTTCCGCCATCATTGATAATTGGAAGAATTTTATCAAGATCCTCTCCAAAGGCATCAGAGACAAATTGCTGTTCTCTTGCCTTCATCCAATTAATATTTCCTCTCAACGTATTAATCTCACCATTATGAATTAAATAACGATTCGGATGAGCACGTTCCCAAGAGGGGAAAGTATTGGTGCTGAATCGTGAGTGTACTAGTGAAAAGGCCGATACAAAATCCTCGTCTTGCAAATCTAAATAAAAACTGTCTACTTGCTCTGGTGTTAACAAACCTTTATAAACAATTGTCCGATTGGAAAAACTAGCTGCATAAAAACGAACAGATTGCTCTTTAGCCCAGTGTTCTATTTGCTTGCGGATAATATATAATTTACGTTCAAACGCCAGCCCTTCCACGCCTTCTGCTTCAATAAACACCTGTTTCACTGCCGGCAAGGTTGTAATCGCTCCTTTACCAATATGGGAAGGATCTACTGGAACATCTCTCCAGCCAATTAATAACTGACCTTCTTGCGCAATTACTTGATTTATTTTATCAATTGTTTTGGTTTGTTCTATCTCATTTTGAGATAAAAATAACATACCAACACCATAATTTCCTACGCTCGGAAGTTGAAAGTCTTTGCATTCTCTTCTAAAATAATAATCAGGAATCTGTACCATTAAGCCAGAACCATCGCCTGTGAGTGGATCACTGCCTTGACCGCCGCGGTGTTCCAGCTTACAGAGCATACTTAATCCTTTTTTTACAATGTCATGTGTTTGTTTACCTTTAATATGTGCGTATAAACCGATACCACAAGCATCATGCTCGAAATTGGGATGGTAAAGTCCTTGTGCCTTCGGTAAATTATCATATGTCATCTAGGTCGCCCCCGTTTCTCATACTGGTTAATGTCATCATGAATGAAGCTTTGTTCTCTACTTTGGCCGGTAGATTTCCTGACAAGATTTCTTCATTCTTCAACCATTAACCTGACTATTATTATGATATGTCATTTATTTATTCTAAACAATATATAGTTTGCATGAAATCTATCTAATTTTGATATATACTAATGAGGTGAAACCATGGAATTACGTCAACTTCGCTATTTTGTTGAGGTTGCAGAACGGGAGCATGTCTCTGAAGCGGCAGTTGCCTTACATGTAGCTCAATCTGCCATTAGCCGACAAATAAGCAACCTAGAAGCAGAACTTGGTGTCGAACTGTTTGAGAGAGAAGGCAGGAATGTTCGCTTGACTCATATCGGCAAGATATTCTTAACCCATACCAAAACGGCATTAAAAGCCATTGATCATGCGAAAAAGCAAATTGATGAATATATTGATCCAGAACGCGGATTGATTAAAGTCGGCTTTCCAACTAGTCTTGCCAGTAATTTACTGCCAACCGTTGTCTCGGAATTTAAGAAGCTTCATCCTAAAATCGGCTTTCAATTACGCCAGGGTTCTTATAATTTTTTAATTGAGTCTGTCGAAAACAGAGAACTTGATGTCGCCTTTTTGGGCCCTGTATTTACTGAACACCCCGGAATTATTGGAAATGTGTTATTTGAAGAAAATTTTTATGCCTTGGTTCCTAAATCACACCGTTTAGCAGAACAGACAAGCGTAGATTTTCAAGACTTGCACGATGAAGATTTTGTGTTGTTTCCAGAAGGTTTTATCCTGCACCAGTTGGTGACAGATGGTTGTATCAATGCTGGGTTTACACCAAGAATCACCTCAGAAGGGGAAGACTTAGATGCCATTAAGGGGCTTGTTGCTGCCGGTATCGGGATTACTTTATTACCGGAAAGTGCCTTTAATGATCTGAATTCAGACTACAGTGTAAAAATCGCGATTAAGAATCCAGAATTAAAACGAACCGTTGGCGTAATTATTCCCAGAAATCGCAGGTTAGCGCCATCTGAACAAGTTTTTTATGATTTTATTAATTATTATTTTGCAAATAAGAAGTGATAGAGCTACCATGTTGACGCTGTTATAGGGAACAAATGATGGAGTAAAAAGAAATCGACTCCTGTGGGACAAGTGGGAAGCATCGAGTAGAAAGATTGAACCAAGTGTACTTTTTTCTAACAGCGTCTTTTCATAGATTTAATCAAATATATCTCAAAATGAGTGTGTATGTATATGGAATTATTTAGCACGCAAAAAATATGGGAGATTCCATTAATGGAAGATTGTTTGATTTGCCATCGAATGAATATGATTAAAGAAGGCGCAAATAAATATTTTGTCGCTGAGCTCGAAACAGGCTATGTGGTGATTGGGGACCATCAATATTTCGAAGGTTACACACTATTTCTTTGTAAAGAACATAAACATGAACTTCACGAATTAGATAGTGATTATAGGCAGAGGTTTCTGGTTGAAATGAGCAACGTATCGGAAGCTGTTTATCGAGCGTTTAAACCAGATAAACTTAACTACGAACTTCTTGGCAACGGTGATTCACATCTGCATTGGCACATATTCCCTAGAAGATTGACTGAACCTACCCCAACGCATCCTGTTTGGTGGACACCGAAAGAAGTGATGTATTCAGAAAGTGTAAAACCAAGCAGTGACGAATTAAAAGAATTAAAGAGCAGGTTATTAGAAGAATTAAATAAGATAGTATAACTCTGCCCTTCTCAAAAACAGTGCACCATAAAAAATGTACCAACATACAATCGCATGTGGTACATTTTTTTTACAGTCTAGCCTATTAACTTCCCTAACCATCGATCTGGATGCTGAAACTCTAACTCTTCCATTAAGTAGGTTTCAATAGCCGTTAGATCTTGTGTCCATTTAGCCTCCTCTATCGAAAAATCAAACGGTACTTTTGTATAGATAGCTGCTAGTTTACGAGAAATCATTAGATCATCATAGTAGGTGTCAATTTTCTTTTGCATCCCTTTTGTCAGTTGTTCTTTATGGGCAAGAAGGTTGTCAATGGTATTATACTCCTGCAGCAGCTTTAATGCCGTCTTTTCACCGACCCCTTTTATACCTGGATAATTATCCGAACTATCTCCCATCAAGCCTTTAAGCTCAATAATTTGTTTAGGTGTGAGTGCCATTTTCTCATAAAAGTTATCTTGATTAAAGACATCATAGTTGCCTTGCCCTTTTTTCATAATCGCGACCTGAATATTATCATCTACTAGCTGTAAAAGATCTTGATCCCCGCTGACAATCGTCACCAAGTGATCCTTGTGCAAGTTTTCGGCAAGTGTACCTATACAGTCATCTGCCTCATAACCTACTTCTCCGACATTTGGCACCTGAAACATAGTGACAATATCTTTGGCAAGATCAAATTGAGGTACCAATTCTTCAGGGGGTGCTTCACGGTTTGATTTGTAACCTTCATACCACTCATTGCGGAAGGTTTTACTTCCCATATCCCAACAGCATATAACATGGGTCGGCTGGAAAGTTTCGATCGCATTGGTAAAATAATTAAGAAAACCAAATAAGCCGTTTCTTGGGATACCTTTACTATTAACCATAAAATTACCGGTAAACGCCGTTGCAAAAAAACCTCGAAATAACAAGGCCATTCCATCGATTATTAATACATGTGATTTCTCATTCATTATTATCCACCCTCTAAGATTATTTCATTTACATTATCGGTCATCATCTGTATATTAAAGGTTAGTAGAAAATTTTGCAATACTAAAGGAGTTTAGCAGATGACAAATCAACATGAAGTAGCAACATTTGCTGGCGGGTGTTTTTGGTGTATGGTCACCCCATTTGACCAATGGGATGGTGTGATCAGTGTCGTATCAGGCTATACTGGCGGTAAAACAGTTAACCCTACTTATCCAGAGGTAAAAACTGGCACAACCGGGCATTATGAAGCCGTGCAAATTACATATGATCCAAGCAAGATTTCCTATCAGCGTATTTTAGAATTATACTGGCAGCAAATTGACCCGACCGATGCTGACGGTCAATATACGGATCGCGGTTCACAATATCGTGCCGCTATCTTCTATCATACGGATAAACAGCAACAACTGGCCGAAGCTTCCAAAAAGGCATTGGCTGATTCTAACCGTTTTCAAAAGGAAATTGTCACTAGTATTCTGCCAGCTGCCATCTTTTATCCAGCAGAAGACTATCACCAAGATTTCTATAAAAAAAGCACAGAGAAATACAAAAGCGAGCGTCTAAAATCAGGCAGAGATGCTTTTATCGAACAACATTGGAAATAAATTAATCTAGCATAGGAAATAGCAAAAACACCAGTCTTAATAGAGGCCGGTGTTTTTGTTTTTTACCACTTCTTAATTGCAGAACGATCTCCCTTGCTGTTGCCTTTCTTAGAAAAACGCTGGGATAATTCTTGCTTCACATCGGCAAGTGTGACGCCCTGGTTTGCCATCATCACCAAGGTATGATATAACAGATCACTGACTTCATTGGTTAATTCCTCTTTATCATTGTTTTTGGCTGCAATAACGACCTCTCCAGCCTCTTCAATCACTTTCTTACCAATCTTATCAACGCCTTTATCAAACAGGTAATTAGTATAGGAATTCTCCACTTGTACTGTCTTACGTTCTTCTACTTCCGCCATTACATTCTCAATAATGGCCGGATCAAAATTCTCTTCTGTATCAGCGACATGATGAAAGAAACAGCTCGCAGCCCCGGTATGACAGGCAGGTCCAGCCGGTATCACCTGAATTAGAAGTGTATCCTGGTCACAATCCAAACTAATAGACTGCACTTCTTGAATATTGCCTGACGTAGCACCCTTATGCCATAATTCATCCCTTGAGCGGGAATAGAACCATGTCTGTCTCGTTTCTAATGTTTTTTGATAGCTTTCCTCATTCATATAGCCAAGCATCAGGACGTCCTTCGTATAATAGTCAGTAATAATAGCAGGTACGAGCCCTTTGGAAAAATCAGGCGTCACGAATCATCACTCCTTTTTCAGCACATACTTGTTTCACTTCTTGAACGGTGAAGGTATTTTCATGAAAAATTGAGGCAGCCAGACCAGCAGATACATCCGTTTTCTGAAACACTTCTGGGAAATGTTCTGGCTTACCGACACCTCCTGAAGCAATAACTGGAATACGGACAGCGTCCACAACGGCCTTGGTTAACGGAATATCAAACCCTTCTTTTACACCATCGGTATCTACACTTGTTAGCAAGATTTCACCGGCACCACGTCGCTCCACTTCTTTTGCCCATTCCAATGCGTCTATACCAGTATCTTTGGTGCCTCCATGTGTCATCACATGCCATTTATCACCGACACGTTTGGCATCAATCGCTACGACAATACACTGTGCTCCAAAACGGTCCGCACTTTCGGTAATCAATTCTGGATTACTTACAGCAGCAGAGTTCATCCCCACCTTATCTGCCCCTGCCTGTAAGAGACGGTTCACATCTTCGATGGTCCGCACTCCTCCACCAACAGTAAACGGTACAAATACTTTTTCTGCCGTATCCTTCACAATATCTACCATCGTTTGCCGGCCTTCATTCGTTGCCGATATATCTAGAAACACAATCTCATCTGCTCCTGCCTTAGAATAACTGGCAGCCATTTCAACCGGATCACCCAACTCTCTTAATCCCACAAAGTTGGTTCCTTTTACAACCTTGCCTTCCTTCACATCCAGACAAGGTATGATGCGTTTAGCAATCATCTGATTTACTCCCCTTCCGTTATTTCCAGAAATGTTTTTAACAGTTGTACACCAACTGGTCCGCTTTTCTCCGGGTGGAATTGCATACCAAATACATTGCCTTTACGCACAATAGCAGGCACTTCCGCCCCATAGACTGCTGTAGCCGCCAGATAGTCTGGTACAGTTACGGCTTGAAAGGAATGAACAAAATAGACATGTTGATCCTGAAAAGCCTCCAATTCTGGTTGGTTCGTTTGGATATCTAGTTGATTCCAACCGATATGCGGCAGTATATATGGTGTTTCGATTAATTTGACCTCTCCTGGGATCAAACCTAAGCCAGTGGTAATACCATTCTCATACCCTGTTTCAAACAACAGCTGCATCCCCAGACAGATACCTAGAAAGGGCTTTTCTTCTGCTAGTTCTTGTAACACCTTGGTTAATTGCCGTTCCTTAATCTCTGCTACAGCAGCCTGAAACGACCCGACACCAGGCAGAATAATGTGGCTGGCTTGTCGCAATAGTTCTGGCTGATCCGTTACTTTAACTTGATAACCTAAACGTTCAAAGGCCGTTCTTACACTTGCGATATTTCCCATTCCATAATCTACAATTGCGATCATTCGATCGTCCCCTTTGTTGAGTTGACCCCTTTAATTTCTGGGTTAATGCGTACAGCTTCCCCCAAAGCGCGTCCTAATGCCTTAAATAAGGCCTCAATTTTGTGATGGGTATTATGGCCATATAGCACCTTAGCATGGAGAGTGATCGCTGATTGAAAGGCAAAGGCCTGCATAAATTCCCGGACCAATTCGGTATCAAAATTCCCCAATTTCTCATTTTCCAACTCTGCTTCAAATACAAGGAACGGTCGGCCGCTTATATCCAGTGCAACAAATCCAAGTGCTTCATCCATTGGCACATAGGAGCTTCCATAACGATTAATCGACTGCATATCTCCTAATGCTTCTCTAACTAATTGTCCAAGCACGATGCCAACATCTTCTACAGTATGGTGGCTATCAATATGCAAATCACCTTGTGCTTGTACCTTTAACCCAATTCTGCCATGACGGGCTAAGGCGTTTAGCATATGGTCAAAAAAACCAACTCCTGTATCAATACTGATTTCACTTGAGTCATCTAAATTAACGGAAACCTCAACCTTTGTTTCTAAGGTCTCTCTTGACTTACTAGCAGTTCTCATTATTTGTCCTCCAAACGTTTTTGAACGGCAAGGCCATGACCTTCCAATTGCTCTTGATTCGCAATCGCAATCACGTCTTTACCGGCTTGTTTTAACGCAGCTTTCGTATAATATATATAAGTAGTCTTCTTGACAAAATCATCTACGGATAAACCAGAAGAAAATTTTGCTGTTCCAGAGGTCGGCAAGACATGGTTAGGACCTGCAAAATAATCCCCCAAAGCCTCTGGAGTATAATCTCCTAGAAAGACAGAGCCTGCATGTCGCACCTTGCTTAAATAGCTAAGCGGGTTATTTACTTGAATCTCCAAGTGCTCAGGAGCGATTTGATTCGATAAGGCAAAAGCTTCATCTAGTGATTCGACCACTACGGCAGCACCTTTTTCTTTCAACGATGTTTCGGCAATATCTTGGCGCGGCAAGGAAGCTATTTGCTCTATTAGCGCCTGTTCGACACGATCTGCCAATTCTTGAGAAGTCGTAATAAGAAAAGCACGGGCATTTGTATCATGCTCTGCTTGGGCAATTAGATCAGCTGCCACATATTTAGGGTTGGCTGTCTGATCGGCAATAATTGCCACTTCACTTGGACCAGCAATCATATCAATTCCAACATCTCCATAGACTAGCTTTTTCGCTGCTGCCACATAAGCATTTCCAGGGCCGACAATTTTGTCAACTTTTGGAATCGATTCTGTCCCATAGGCTAGAGCAGCAATCGCCTGCACTCCGCCTACTTTATAAATATTGGTGACACCAGCAATATCTGCTGCAACAGCCAGGATAGGTGTCAGCTCTTCTCCGTGCTTAACAGGTGTTGTCATCACTACCTCCTTTACACCGGCTAATATAGCAGGAATAGCATTCATCAATACCGAAGATGGATAGACTGCCGTTCCACCCGGTACATAGATCCCTACTCGATCAATAGGGCGAAATAACTGGCCAGATGTGATATCTGCCTCTGCCTGCATAATACGTGAATTTTGCAGCTGTTTGCGGTGAAATTCACGGATATTATCTGCTGCACGCTGTAAGGAGCGAATCACTTGATCATCCACGAGATTCCAGGCCTTCTTTCGTTCTTTTTCCGTTACTAAAAAAGACGCTGGTGCCTGACCATCAAATTTCTCAATATAATTTCGAACAGCTTGATCACCTTGTTCCTGCACATCAGTAATAATGGTATTTGCTGCCTGTAAGTAAACCTGCTGTTGTTTGCTGTTCGTTCTCTCTGGCGCTGCTTTTTGTAAAAATTGTTCGGGGGTTAATAAAGGAATCATCCTTGTTTCACTCCTTCCTTAAATCGTTCAATTACTGGTACTAACTGGTCGCGTTTAATCTTTAACGAAGATCGATTGGCAATCAGACGGGCACTAAAAGAAAAGAATTCGTCCTCAATGACCAGACCATTTTCCTTTAGTGTGGTACCAGTCTCGACAATATCGACAATGGCGTCTGCCAAACCAAGGATTGGTGCTAATTCTACCGATCCCTCCAAACGAATAATATCGACAGACTCCCCTTTTTCTTTGAAATATTCTTTCGTTATTCGGGTGAATGTGCTGGCAATCCGTTTCTTGCGGCCTGGCCACTGATAGTCGGCTTTAGTTGCCAATGCCATGCGGCAATGTCCGAAAGGTAAAGGAAATAGATTATAGACATCCGGCTGATGCTCCACCAAGATATCTCCTCCTACCACACCGATATCAGCAATACCATTCTCGACATAAGTGGTTACATCAACACCCTTGGCAAAGAAGAAGGAGAATTCTTTTGTCTCGATCTGTAATTTCCGCCCTTTATCCCGTAAAGGTTCTACGTCATATCCAAGGCTCTCAAAGAAAGCCAAGAATTGTTTTTCTAACCGTCCCTTAGTTAATGCAATAACTGGTTTCATAACTTTACCACCTTATACTGACCGTTCTCTTCTATCACTTCATAGATCGTTTGATAGTTTGCTGGTGTTTCCAGCTGATATTGAATATCAACCACTTGCCCCTCCAATTCAGCACGATATGCTTCTGCCACGGCATGTGTTGCTGGACTGGCTATAATACAGCTCTTGACTACTTCTGAGGCTGGTTTCATATGTTTTGCTAAGATATCGACATCAAAGGCAAGGCCGACAGCTGAGATTCTCTGTTGAAATTGTTCATACAGTTTGTCATATCTCCCGCCCGAAAAACAAGTGGAACCATCATTTGTCAAAAACGCACGGAACATAATTCCATCATAATATGGCAGGTTTTTTACACGGCCAAGATCAACAATTACTTCTGTTACACCGCTCGCTTCCAGCAAATCAATTAACTGCTCGATATGGTCTAAAATAGCTAATAGATTTTGACGCGCAGACCACTTACGGCGATACTGCTCTATGATATCTCGTGAACCATAAGCGTCAATAAGTGAGATAAGTGAGCTTGCTAGTTCGGCATCCTCGTGAATCAGGGCGATTTCTTCGACTAGATCAGCACGCTTATCATGCATAGCTTGTAATAGCTGCTGTTCTTGCTCTTTAGTAAACGAATAAGGGGCAATAATCGCTTCAAAAATCCCTGTATGTCCTAATTCTAACACATAACTCGTAATATCTAGGCGCTGCAGATAGGCAATAGCCGTTAATAAGCTCTCAGCCTCACCATAGAAACGTTCAGCATGAACAATTTCAATTCCTGCTTGCCTGCTTTCTTTTTCCGCCTTATCAAAACGGAAAACACTGCCTTGATAGGACCATTTCTGTTCGGAGGGCGGCTGTCCTGCAATCGCACGCGCAATGGCAGCGGTCCAATCGGGGCGTAGCACCTCAATCTCTCCCTCTCCATTAAACCATTTCAACATGGAATGCAGATCCATACCAGCGATATCGTTCGTGAAAGTAGCGGCATACTCCACTACTGGGGTTGTAATTGGTTTGAAATTGCGTTGTTCCGCTACCAGGCGAAATACTTCAGATGCCTTTAAGCGATTTGATATTTGAACACCAGTTTCATCCTGGCTTCCTGATGGTAAAAACATGTCGTTCACATCCTATATCACTTTATTAATTTACCACTCTACCGTGATAAAGTGTTTTGTTATGTTATAACCTTACCACACTACTTTTTACTCTGTCAATTATGTCTTTGCAAATTTCTTGGCAAACGATACAATAGGAACAAGAATAAACAACTAAAGGAGATGCCGTATGATGAACATATATGGAGATTATCATGTCCATACCCCTTTTTGCCCGCATGGATCAAATGATGCACTATCACAGTACATAGAACAGGCCATTGCTAAAGGCTTAACAGAAATCAGTTTTACTGAACACGCCCCATTGCCTAAAAACTTTACCGATCCGGCTCCTAAACGAGATAGTTCCATGAGCTGGCAGGATTTAGAGGCGTATATAGACGTGATTGAAACCGTTAAAACACAATATAAAACCGATATTAGGATTAACCTAGGCTTTGAATTGGATTATATTGAAGGCTTTGAGCAGGAGGTTACAGCATTTTTGAACCAATACGGTCCTTTCATAGACGACGCCATTTTATCTGTACATATGTTAAAAACACCTGACCAGCAGTATGTTTGTCTGGATTACAGCCGCGATGAATTTCAGCACATTATTCATATTTTTGGTAGTTTAAAGTCTGTTTATGAAAAGTATTACCAAACGGTCAAACAATCGATAGTGGCGGATCTTGGACCCTATAAACCTACTAGAATCGGCCACCTCACCCTTGTCCATAAATTCCAGCAGTCCTTTCCGATGAAGGATAATTTTGAAGCTGTAACTGGCCGCCTACTGGATCTTATCAAGCAAGAGCAACTGGCATTGGATTTGAATACGGCTGGTCTATATAAGGAAGACTGTCAAGAGATCTATCCAGCGCCTGCTATTGTTCACCAAGCAATTGCTAAGGGAATTGAATTAAAGCCTGGTTCGGACAGCCATCAAGCAGAAACGATTGCAAGGGGATTTGATCAGCTTAAACAACTCTTTGCTTAAACCCTTGCTGCCTCAGAGATAGGAACCTGGACTCCAAAGGAATCCAGGTTCTTTTTAAAGGAAAGTATATCCAATACTAGCCATTATTAGCTATTTCAGAAATAACCCCCGTAGAAGGTATAGAGAGCAACGCAATTGCTGCGGCTGACCGTTTTGCTCTTAATGGATATCCACCTTGGCTAAAAGGTAAAGGATCAAATGCTCTTCTTAGTTTTTCTCGTATGCATCAAACTGCTTCCCGAACGATTGTTGCCTAGTACGGTTAAAGATTCTCTTTACCCGCTAAAATAGCGGTTAGTTGCTGACTTACTGTTTGCAATGTCTCTTTATTGCCTGCCTGATCTTCCATACCGGCGATTAGATGGTGGTAATAGGAAACCACTTCTTGCTCCAATTGATTGGTTAGCTCTTGATAGTGAGTTTGCCATTGTGTTTTATAATATTCTCCCAGCTGTTTCTCCAATCGTTGCACGGCCTCTTTCCACTGTAACTGCAGATATTCACCAGACCCCTCTTCTACTTCTTTTCTGCCATCATGAGCAAAAAACAGTTTAGTATCTTTATATGCCTGCACCCATTTAGCCAGCAATTTTTCATCCAAACGGATGTCTTTTAAGCCAATCACTGGTTCTGTTAAATGGATCGTATCAAGCTGTGAAAAAGAAAAAGCATCATCTATTTTAGCTGCTTTCGCTTGAGTATCTTTTCGCCATTGCTGCACCGCTTGGTTAAAGACTTGCTCCAAACGAATAGTAATTGCTTCATACTCATGTGTTAGCCTAGTATTTAAGGCCTTAACTACTTCTAATATGGCTGCTTCTAATTCCTTTTTCCCTTTACGTCCTGGCGATTGAATCATACCTGGATGGACAAAATCTTTAAAAACATCCTGGTATTGAATCGACAAACGCTGAATCGCATAGAAGGCTTGTTTATGGAGCTGTTGTTGCACAGTATCAATATACAAATCATCCACTGATGAGTGAAGCTGTGCTTGGATTTGTTCTTGTTTGTGCTGACTTTCGGCCTTCATTTTTGCTTTCTCATGTTCATTGCCATCGATCATGCTCAGCCAATTAGATACTAAACCGAGTGCCTTTGATAAATCGGTATAAATGGATCGCATACTCATTTGTGATAACTCTTCTTTTATAAAGGAAAAGAAGGCCTGTTCAAACATTGGCAATCCAGTTGCTGCTGTTTTCTTGTCTGTTGCTTGTTTACTGGAAACAGCGTACATACGCGGGTTTTGAATATCAAAGGTTTGTAGCTCTTTACGAATATAATCCTGGACTAATTGTGCCTCTGTTACGTCTTTTGCTAAATCAATCGCATTGATAATAAAGAACATCTTATCTAATTCAAAGGCATCCTTAACCTTGCCAAGACGTTCTAAGAATTGCTGATCTGGTTTAGAGAAAGGGTGGTTATAGTACGTTACAAACAGAATGGCGTCTGCATCCTTGATATAAGAAAATGCCAAATCTGTATGCCTAGCGTTGACCGAATCTGCACCAGGTGTATCAACTAAGGTAATCTGTTTGTCAGTTAAATCTGACTGATAGAACAACTCCATCTCCTTGACAAAACACGCAATCTCCTCATCACGGATATATTGCTGAAATTGGTCGAAATCAATTACATATTCTGTACCGATCCGATCTTCCATCTTCTCAAAGCCATGATAAAAGGCGGTTAAGAATGATTTATGCTGATCCTCCATTGCCAATTTTTTCAGATTTGTTTTTTTCACCCAGCGATAGGCTTCTTTGATATGATCAAAAGTCTGTCTGGTAATCTCATTAATATCAGCGGTTAATTCCTGTTCATCTTTAATCACTACATGTACATCTTTATGCTGATAACCTGCACGCACTGGACTGATCTTATTTATAGCTGCCGTGGTTGGATTTGGTGAGACCGGTAATACCTTCTCCCCAATCAAGGCATTTGCAAAGGAAGACTTCCCAGCACTAAAAGCCCCAAACAAAGCAATCGTAAAAGATCGATCCTTTAAACGTGCTTGCTTATTCTGCAGTTCATCGGCCAGCTGTTCTAAACCTTGAATCGACTCGATTAGCGAAAACGCCTGTTCGGCATCAGATAAAGCCTCATCATATCGGAACAGGCTGACTGCCTCCGAATCCTTTGGTTCCGCTTCTGAAACAGGTAAATCAGCAGCTTGTTTGGCAGTTGGTAAATCTTCTATCTTGGATACAACAGTTACTTCTTTACCGCGTAACCATTCCAAGATCACTTCCATTAATGACTCATTATACGGATAATCTGTAGATAAAATCGCTTCTGCTTCCATTCTTTTCTTAGAAAAAGCTAGCTCTTCCTGATTCTTTTCTTCACGCAGCATGTGATAATGGCGCTGCTGTTCTATTTCTTGCTGCAGCTGTTCTATTTCTGCTTCAATTGGCTCTAAAACAGCCGGTTTTAAGCTGTGCCATTTCTGTTTATAATGCTGACGGTACACCTTCTTAATCATTTGTGCTACATTCTCTGTATAAACTAACAGATACTCTCCGTTAACCGTTGCCCCTTCATTCATTTGCTTGACCAAATCATCTGGCTGGATGTGTGAGCTGAAAATAGCTTCAGAGAAATCGGCAGCCAGATAAGGCTTTACCAAATCTAAAAGTTTATCACGCAGCTTCCATTCCAAATTCGTTTCTGTTTTTTCCTTGACGGCTTGGTAAAAGGTGCTTAATCGTTGCTCCCTCTCGGTTTGAATTTTCTTTTGATTGCGGAATAACCCCAGTTTGAATTTGGGATCATAAGCTTGCAGTACTTGTTCGGCTCGCTCACGGATTTCAAAGGGTACTAATTGGGCATTTTTGGTCGTTTTCTCCACTTCACCTAGAAATTCTGTCTCGATCGCTTCCCTTTCCTGCAATTTAGCCTGATAAGTCTGTTCCATTTCAATCAGAGATGACACAGCAGGGGCAATTTCAGCGATGGCTTCGTCTAACATCTCTATACGATCAGTTAACGCTTTCTTGCTGTTTTTAATAAAATCCGTGACAGAATGTGACACACCTTGGTTAATCGTCTCTGCTAAGATCTGCTGATGATTCTCTGTCATAAGCTGGAATACGGTTTTACGCAGTGCATCTAACTGATTGATCGCTGCCCCTTGTTGCATCGATGTATAAAATATTTGGACAGGTTTAATCTGCCATTGCTGAAATACCTTGTCAATACTTGCTTGAAAAGAAGTAAACGAGATTTCTTCTTCATCATGCTTATCCATTTGATTAATAACGACATAATACGGTTTGTTCATTTCATCTATTTGCTTAAGAAACTTGGCATTTACTTCGGATTGGACATGGTTATAATCCATAATATAAAATAAGACATCTACTTTATGCAAAGCTGACTCTGTCATCAGCCGATCCGCGTCATTAGCTGCATCAATCCCAGGGGTATCCATAAAACTAACCCCTTGAGGTAATTGTGCCAATTCCTTAAAAATTTCTACCTTCTTGATTTCATCCCCATCTCGGCATAATTGATGAAGTTGCTCCAATGGCGGCAAGGTTTCCATTTTTACCGCTGGACGCTCGGCAAAATGAATAATCACCGCTTCTTCCCCACGTTTAATTTCTACAATATTAGCACTAGTAGGGATTGGACTCTGCGGCAAAAGTGCTTCTTCCATTAAATGATTAATTAATGTCGATTTACCGGCCGAAAAATGCCCGCTGAAACAAATATGGAGCATTTGGTTTTGTAATTTATCGAAATAATCTAAGATTTGTTCTTTATATGTATCTTCTTGCTGCTGTTGAAAAAAGTCGAACATTTGCGCAAGTCGTAACTTTTCTTGATCTATATCTTGTTTCGTTATTTGCATGCTAAAACTCCTTGACGATGATTCTTTTTCCCCATTATACTGATTTTTTCAAGATATGGCTAATAGTTTTTATTCGGATAAAACGAATGTTGTCGCTTTATTATTTTTCCAAAAAGAAGAAGGAGCCAGTCCATGTATGGATCTGCTCCCCAACACCTTGTCTATCAATGAGCACCATCTTCTTTGCAGAGATTTAAAAAAGTTGCACTTTCCCTCAGGATCGAAGCTGGTACAACACAAGAAAATGCGCCGTTTTCTGCTTCTATCGCTCCTCTTCCAACTATATCGAGGCTTCATATATTGATTGAACGGCTTCTTTTAGTGCATTATCAAAGGCCTCTTCTGTTTGATCTGCTCGTAAATCTTGGCTTAACGCCCTAGAAAAGCTGGCAATCAACCCGTCATTCTCTTTTAATTTATGATTTGCTTCTTCACGGCTGTATCCTCCAGATAATGCTACCACACGCACCACATTTGGATGTTCTGTCAATTCTAAATAGAAATTGGCTTGTGTTGGAATCGATAATTTTAACATGACTAGTTGATCTTGTTCTAATTGGTTCAAGTGCTTTTTTAATTGCTCTTTCAATATCTCTTCAGAGCGTTCTTTATCCTCACTGTGTATATCTACCTCAGGCTCAATAATTGGCACTAAACCTGCGGCAATAATCTCTTTGGCGATGCTAAATTGCTGTTCTACCACCTGTTGGATGGCTTCTGGATTGGCTTTCTTGATCACAGAACGCATTTTCGTCCCAAAAATATGCCGTGCTTTTGCACGCTGCAAGATCTCGCTGAGGTTATCAATCGGTTTCATTAGTTGGACACCATCGTTTTCTTCTGCCAATCCTTTATCCACTTTTAAAAAAGGAATAATTCCTTTTTCGTTTGCCAAATAATCGGCTGTATATATATCTTTAATCTTACTGTCCATTGTCTGTTCAAATAGAATGGCACCCAAAATGTATTCGGAATCGAATGCTGGAGAGGTAATGATACGTGTACGCATTTGATGCACTAAATCAAACATCTCTTCCTCATTAGAATAAGCCTCTTCCGAAATCCCATATGCAGCCAGTGCCTTTGGAGTACTGCCACCACTTTGATCCAAAGCTGCTATAAAGCCTTTTCCATACTTCATCTTGTCCAATTGATCTGCAAGCATGTTTACCACTCCTTTGGTTATTGGTAATAAGCATTATTTACCATACAGCTATTGTATCATAGTTAATTGCTGGGGGTAAATTTGCTGTTTGATGTCGAATCGTTTGTTTTAATATATACAAAAAGGGTATCCCATAATCAAGTTATTTCATAAAAGATTTACATCTAGAAATAATAAAACTAGACTTGTCGGGGCGTTCACATCTCGTATGGCATATTTCGATTGCAAGAGATGACGAGCGAGACAATTACTTCGAAAAAAATAGGAGGATGGCAGATGAAAGCTAACAATCAGTATATGTTCGATGGAAAGGCAGCCTTAGTAACTGGAGCAGGTTCAGGGATAGGACGAGCTGCTGCCTTGGCATTAGCCAGAGGCGGTGCAAAACTTTTTCTAGTTGACTTAAAAGAAGAAAAGACAGCAAAGGTTCAGGATGAAATAATAAGACTTGGTGGCGAAGCGGTTGTAGCAGATGTTGACCTCACCGATGGCCAGCGAGTAAAAGAAGCAATGAAAGAGCTGGAAAGCAGGTACAATAAGTTAGATATTGTCTTTGCTAATGCAGGTATTAATGGCGTGCTCGCTCCAATTGAAGATTTATCCTCAGAGGACTGGGATAAAACAATGCAAACCAACTTAAAGGGAACATTTCATACCGTGAAATATGCTATTCCATTAATGAAAGAAACGGGTGGCAGCATTATTATTACCAGTTCAGTCAATGGAAATCGTGTCTTTTCTAACTTAGGGATGGCGGCATACAGTTCATCAAAGGCTGCTCAGATGGCTTTTGGGAAAATGGCTGCACTAGAACTGGCGCAATACGGCATTCGAGTAAATATTATTTGTCCAGGGGCTATTGAAACAAATATCGGAGAAAATACTGAAAAAACACCTGAACTAGATAAGATTCGTATTCCGATTGAATACCCAAAAGGCGACAAACCGCTTGAACATAAACCTGGCACACCTGAACAAGTAGCCAATCTTGTTACTTTTTTAGCTTCTGATCATGCCAGCCATATTACAGGCACAGAAATGTTTATTGACGGAGCAGAATCCCTATTATGAGGAGAACGAAAAGCGCAAAGCGCCCTTTTAAAAACGTAGAGATTGGAGCGTCACAACGGAGATAAAGGAAACACGACGACGGAAGGAGTCGATGTCGACTTATCGCAGGGCGTGAAGTGAAATCTCTAAAGTTTGGCGCTTGGAGCTGGACATGGCTATTCTTGAATAAGAAGGATGCATGAAAAATTATATACTTTCTGATCTTATGAGAAAAAAGACTGTCGCAAAATGCAATATTTACATTTTGCGACAGTCTGTTAGTCATTATTCTTTATCTTGAAATGGTTTGGTCACTTCCATATAAGGTTTAACCCTAGTGACTTCACCGATTGTATCGGTGTCCACTACATACGAACCATTGCTGTAACGATCACTTAATGGCAAGGTAAATGGCTTGACTGTATGGTTCTCTTGCTTTGCTGTGATTAATGTAAATTGATCCTCTTCCCTTGTCAGTTCGAAACCAACCAGGCGATGGGGCTTGGCCTTCAGTTCGCGCAACATCACTAACCCTTTTTTGGCACGAGAGGACTTTTCAAAGCGATCTAATGACATCCGTTTACAAGAGCCTCGTTGAGTGGCTGCAAACAGCTGACGATCTTCGTTCCATTCATCCAGCATCACAGCATTCACCACATGCTCATCTGCTTTTAATTGAATTGCCTTCACGCCCGCTGCCCGCTGCCCAACAGTCGATACTTCTGATTCATGATACCAAAGGCCGTAACCTTTATTTGTTGCTACAAACAGATCTTGATGACCATCTGTTTCATAGACATTGATTAATTCGTCGCCCTCTTTTACATTTAACGCAATTAAAGGCCTAGAAAAACGCTGTGATGCATATAAATCCATCTTACTTTTCTTCACCATGCCATTCTTAGTAAAGAAGAGCAGGAATTTCTCCGCATGAAACTCTCTGACTGGTAAGGCCTTCATGATTCTTTCGTCTTTTTCCACCGAGGTAATATTGGAGATATGCTGGCCAAGCTCCTTCCAGCGAATATCAGGCAGCTGATGGACAGGTATTGGCAAATAGCGGCCTTTGTTAGTAAACAACAATAAATGATCGGTTGTATTTAATTCAAACAGTGAAATTAAATGATCATCATCCTTCATCACAAAGTCTTCTTGACTGGACGCCGTAAAAGAACGAATGCTTGTTCTTTTAATATATCCTTGCTCTGTGACAGACGTAATCACATCTTCACTGGCAACGGTGACTTCCACATTAATTTTCAATTCTTCGATTTTTTCCTCTATCTTAGTTTTGCGGTCGTCAGCATATTTTTTCTTCATTTGTCGCAGGTCTTTTTTCATAAATGAGAGCAATTTCTTTTCATCTGCCAAAATGGCTTGATAATTATTGATTGCCTGCTGCAATTGACTTGCTTCTTCCTCCAAGGCAGTGATGTCGGTATTGGTTAAGCGATATAGTTGTAACATCACAATTGCTTCGGCTTGTTCCTCGGTAAATTGATAAGCAGCAATGATGCGTTTCTTAGCATCTTGCTTATCCTGAGAGGCACGTATCGTTTGAATTAATTCATCCAGAATAGAAACAGCCTTTATCAAACCTTCGACAATATGTGCTCGCTTTTCCGCTTTGCGCAAGTCATATTGTGTCTGTCTGGTAATAACTTCTTTCTGATGATCGATATAAGCATCAATCATTTGACGAATATTCAGTAACTGCGGTGTACGGTCCTTAATCGCAACCATATTAAAATTATAAGTGATTTGCAGATCGGTATTTTTATATAAATAGTTTAACACGCCTTGGCTGTCCGCATTCTTCTTCAGTTCAATCACAATACGCAATCCAGTACGATCGGTTTCATCACGAACCTCAGCAATTCCTTCCACCTTACGGTCTAGCCGCAGTTCGTCCATCCGCTTTACTAGTGCTGCTTTATTAACCTCGTATGGTATCTCATCTATCACAATCTGCTCACGATTTCCTTTGATTGATTCAATCACCGCCCGGCCACGTACGACAATTTTTCCTCTACCTGTTTCGTATGCCTTTTTTAGACCTTCATAGCCTTGGATAATCCCCCCAGTAGGAAAATCCGGACCGGTGATAATCTTTAATAATTCTTCAATCGTAACGCCAGGTTTATCCAGACAGGTGATGATAGCATCAATCACTTCTCCTAAATTATGCGGCGGAATCTCGGTTGCATAACCGGCAGAAATCCCGGTAGAACCATTGACTAACAGGTTCGGGATTTTTGCTGGTAAGACAACCGGTTCATTTGCTGTATCATCAAAGTTAGGAACATAATCCACTGTCTCTTTATCAATATCACGAAGTAATTCCTGTGAAATGGCTGACAGCCTTGCCTCTGTGTAACGCATTGCTGCCGGCGGATCACCATCGACACTCCCGTTATTACCATGCATTTCAACCAAGACATTGCGCAGCTTCCATGATTGACTTAACCGAACCATTGCCTCATAAACAGAAGAGTCCCCATGCGGGTGGTAATTACCAATTACTGTACCAACTGTTTTGGCAGACTTACGAAACGGCTTATCATGTGTATTCCTCTCCTCATGCATCGCAAACAAAATTCGACGCTGTACAGGCTTTAGGCCATCACGTACGTCAGGAAGTGCTCGGTCTTGAATAATATATTTACTGTAACGTCCAAAGCGATCTCCCATCACATCTTCTAATGGGAGATCTAAGTATTTTTCTACTGCCAACGAAATTCCTCCTAAAACAACTTATAGTGCTTGTTCAAAAAGCCCGGTAAAAAGGACCATCATCGGTTAAGTTCGCAACGTCCTGGGACTGCGGTTACTCGCCCCACCGAAACCATTTGTTGCAACACCGATACTAGCACATCGTGTGCGTCGAAAGTTCAAGGCGGCGCCGCTTTGAGTAACAGACTTGCACAGGATGTGTTGACTTCTGCGTTGTCCACACAATGTGGACGATCTTAGTAGAAGTTCCACTTGCTTTTCATACGTGAGTAACGGAAAAGCACCAACGCAGAAATTCGCTGTGTCATTTTTATTGGACTTTTTGAACAACCTCTTATGCTTGAATGTTCTGATTGTCGATAATATTCTCATCATCTTCTAAACCAAACTGAACATGGGATTCAATCCATTTACGCCGTGGCTCGACCTTGTCACCCATTAAGGTGGTAACACGCCGTTCTGCCCTTGCTACATCATCAATCGTGACACGAATCAATGTCCTTGTTTCAGGATTCATTGTCGTTTCCCAAAGCTGATCAGCATTCATTTCACCGAGACCTTTGTACCGCTGTAAATGATAACCGTTTTTGAACTTTTTGGTAACCGAAGCTAGTTCATCTTCTGTCCAACAATATTCTACTTGAGCTTTTGCCCCTTTGCCTTTTGATACTTGATACAATGGCGGCAAGGCAATAAATACTTTACCAGCTTCAATCAAAGGCCTCATATAACGATAAAAGAATGTCAACAATAGAACTTGAATGTGTGCCCCATCTGTATCGGCATCCGTCATAATGACTACTTTATGATATTGACAGTCTTCAATGTCGAAGTCAGTACCAACTCCTGCACCAATCGTATGAATAATCGTTGAAATCTCTTCATTTTTCAAAATATCAACCAATTTGGCTTTTTCTGTGTTCACTACTTTGCCTCGAAGCGGTAATACGGCTTGAAACTTACGGTCTCTTCCTTGTTTGGCTGAACCGCCCGCCGAATCACCCTCGACTAAGTACAGTTCATTCTTCTCTGCATTCCGGGATTGAGCTGGGGTTAATTTACCGCTTAGTAATGATTCCTTCCGACGTTTCTTTTTGCCTGAACGTGCTTCCTCACGCGCCTTTCTGGCCGCCATTCGGGCGTCTTTGGCACGGATCGCTTTCTTAATCAGCATCGACGCACTGTCAGGGTTCTCTTCTAGGAAATAGAGCAAATTCTCAGCCACAATCGCATCGACAACTGAGCGGGCTTCTGCAGTTCCTAGTTTACCTTTGGTCTGTCCTTCAAACTGCAGTTTCTCTTCTGGAATCTTAATCGAGATCACAGCCGTAAAACCTTCACGAATATCATTACCTTCAAGGTTCTTATCTTTTTCTTTCAACAAGCTGACCTTTCTGGCATAGTCATTAAACACACGCGTGATAGCTGTTTTGGCCCCTGATTCATGCGTCCCGCCATCTTTTGTCCGTACGTTATTAACAAAGGAAAGAATATTCTCCGCATAACCATCATTAAATTGAAAAGCAAAATCAAGCTCCATGCCCTGTTGATTCCCTTCAAAGGAAACGACATCATGAAGCACATCCTTCTCTTCATTTAAGTAGGCGACAAACTGCTCTAATCCATGTGGATAATGGTAAGTTTCGGTAATCTTTTCCGACCGTTCATCGGTCAACTCAATGGTAACTCCTTTTAACAAGAAAGCCGCCTCACGCAGACGTTCAGCCAAAATATCAAATTGAAAGGTGTCGGTTGAAAAAACGGTTCGATCTGGTTTAAACGTAATCGTTGTTCCACGTTTTCTTGTCTTTCCTTTTTTCTCCAATGTGGTAACCGGTTTACCGCCATCCTCGAAGCGTTGGTAGAAAGTATAGCCGTCTCGATAGATCGTTACTTCTAACCACTCAGACAAGGCGTTCACTACGGAGGCACCTACTCCATGAAGACCACCGCTCGTTTTATAACCACCCTGACCAAATTTTCCCCCTGCATGCAATACCGTTAGAATAACCTCTGGAGTCGGTCTGCCTGTTTGATGCATACCAGTTGGCATGCCGCGGCCATTATCTGTAACCGTGACACTTTGATCGGGATGAATCATGACAGATATCTTCTCGCCAAAACCTGATAAGGCTTCGTCTACTGAGTTATCTAAGATCTCAAATACCAGATGGTGTAGACCACGAGCATCGGTACTTCCAATATACATACCCGGACGTTTCCGCACCGCTTCTAAACCCTCTAATACTTGAATCGATTCATCACCATATACTGCATTGTTTTTGCTCATACAATAGTTCCTCTCTTTCTTTACTGCTAAACCGTCCTACCTTAATAATACGGCATGTGCTACTTTAATACATTGATTCATAATCACTTGTTTTCCATTCTCTGTCAGGTATTGATATACTTGCTGATCTTGAACACCTTGCTGCATCCAAATATAGCGTGCCTCTGTTTGGATCAGTTCTTCTGCTAAAGCAGGTAAAAATACCGATCTCCGAAAAATATTAATCATTTCAAATGGAATATCAATATCTGTGACTTTATCATATGCCTTCTCCCCCAATACTTCTTGCACATGGGGATTAACTGGAATAATACGATAACCTGCTGTTTGCATCGCCTGAGCGATCTGATAAGAGGTTCGATAAGGCTTATCAGAAAGTCCAACCACTGCAATGGTTTTTGTATCTTGCAGCATTTCGATCATTAATTGTTGTTGATTATCCCTGTTCATTATTCGACACCTCATTTTTATTGATTAAATCATACTATTAGCAGTTAACGCAAGTAAACTATTTGTGACTTTTTCATTGAGGTGGCCGACAATTGCCTATCCACTCTATTGATGATATCACAAAAAATCGCTAACCAGAGTATTCAATTGAGATTATATGCTTATATACATGACCAATGATAACCGTGGAATCCCAACAATGCAAGCCTTGATATATCAACATCTTGACTTAAAAATGGAAAATGACCCTTTGAAATAAAAGGACGGGAAATATTTAAGTGGAGATTTATCAATTGCTTTCTATAAGCCTGTTCGCGTTATATTTCATTAGCCAAAAGCCCGCTGAAAGATAAGTTTATTTTACTTTCTATAATAGAATAGGAGTTCTTACTAGAGAGTGAAAATGTAGAATTGCTAGCCAGACAGATTAGCGACTGTATGACTGAAGAAATAAGTAATGATGAAACCTCTTGATTGACTTGATAAATAAAAAAAGTGGTCTTGTTTACATAAAGTATATCAAAATAATTACTCAACCAATACCGTTTTCCATAAGAATAAATGTATTTAGCGAATCATTCACTAAAAGTTTAGGCTGCTTTTTCGGCTGGTTCTGAAAAATAGCTGCTCAAACCTTGCTCCATCAAAGAGTTATAGTAATTTTCAAGATTACATGCTAAAATAAAGAAATCAATGATACCATGAATTAAGGAGTTTAGAGATGGAGTATATTATTTTTATCATTTTGGCTTATTTGCTTGGTTCCATACCTACCGGCTTGATTATTGGCAAGGTCGGTTATCAAAAGGATATTAGAGAACATGGCAGCGGAAATTTAGGTGCTACTAATACTTTTCGCGTACTCGGTATCAAAGCGGGGATAGCCGTTACTGTGATCGATATCCTTAAAGGAACTCTAGCAGCCACCTTGCCCGTTATCTTTCAGGCAACAGAAGTCTATCCGTTATTAGTTGGTGTAGTTGCCGTTATTGGGCATATGTTCCCTGTCTTTGCAAAATTTAAGGGTGGTAAAGCCGTTGCCACTTCTGCCGGGGTTATCCTTGGTGTCAATCCCTTGGTGTTTGTCATCATGATCGCAAGTTTTCTAGTCATTTTATATCTAACCAAGTATGTTTCTTTATCTTCAATGTTAACTGGAATTATTACCATTATTGTAACTGCTGTTCAACAAGATTATCCCTTACTGATCGTGACGGCCCTGTTAACAGTGGTCGTTATTTATCGCCATAAAGCGAACATCAAGCGAATTATTGATAAAACAGAACCAAAAATCACTTGGATGTAACCCAATAAGATGAGACTTCCAATCCGTAAGAGTTTTTCATTCCTTGGGATGGCTTTGCAGCTAGAGCCTGCTGATTTTTTGGAAGCTAGATGGCAAGCATAATGAAAAGGAGGCATACTTCATTGTCTCCTTTTATTCTTGTTCAGAGTTAGTACATGAGTTGGGAGGCGCTTTCTAGGCACGCTCGATCCAATGGTAACATGTCATCATCAAGAGAGGACTACTTTATTTTTTGAAGTTGCAAAACATTAGATAGAAAAACTTACAGATGTTAGCGCTAAGGTACAGAAAATTCGCGTCTGACATTTGCCAAATCCGCTCAGATAAAACGGATAGCCCCTGCAGGATTTTAGTTGCTGATCAGCTTATATCCTTATTATTGTAACAAATCAACAGAAAAAAAGTGATAGGTAAATCAAAGAAGTCGGTTAAAACCAATTTGAATAAGCTTAATACATTGAATATTGTAAAAAGTTTGGGTATACTTTGAAATAGTGGAGACGAAAGGAGTCAAATTCATGCGAGAATTAATAACTAAACCATTGCCCGATAAGCATGAGCGTCACAAGTTATTTGGCTCAGTGGCGCCAGGTGAAAAAACAAAACCAACAGAAAAAGACAAGATGAGCGATTTACAGAACACAAAAAAAGATTTTCTTTTTGCCATAGATCAAGTAGGGATTTCCAATGTGAAGCATCCTATCCAAGTAGTGAGCAGTATAGAACCAACTAATCAAACAACGATTGGTAATTTCACATTAACTTCTTCTATTCAGAAGGATCATAAAGGAACAAATATGAGCCGTTTCACTGAATTAATGCAGGCGTATAGTAATGGCAGACCATTCGATATATCTATTGCAAATTTAAAACGGTTCACCAAAGAGATGGCCGAGCGCCTAGAGCAAAATGATAACCAACTGACAGTAGCTTTCCCTTGGTTCTTTGAACGGAAAGGACCTGCCTCTGATATGGCCGGATTGAACCATGCCGATGCAGAGCTTACTATTCTATATGATAAAACAGCCGGTTATCATATCACGGTATCATTGGAAGGTAAAATTACTACCCTCTGCCCTTGTTCCAAAGAAATCAGTGAATACAGCGCTCATAATCAACGAGGAAATGTGAAAATGGAAGTAACACTTGCTCCAGATTATGATGAAGAGGAAGTCGATTGGAAATATGCCTTATTAGAAGCTGCAGAAAGCAATGCCAGTGCTCGTATTCATCCGGTATTAAAACGCCCGGACGAAAAAATGGTAACAGAGCAGGCCTATGAAAATCCACGATTTGTTGAAGATATCGTACGATTAGTTGCCTCCGATTTATATGAAATGTCTTTTGTTGAGAAATTTACGGTGCAATGCCGCAATGAAGAATCTATCCATTTACACGATGCCATAGCTTCAATCAGCTATGATAAAGCACTTCACTACTAGAGGTGAACAGCTTGAAACAATTAATGATCGGCATTATTCGTTTCTATCAGCGTTTCATTAGTCCAATGTTTCCGCCAAGCTGCCGTTTCCATCCAAGCTGTTCCAACTATGGTCTGGAATGCTTCCAGCGTTTCAATGTGGTGAAAGCAAGTTATTTAACCATCAAAAGGATCTTAAAGTGCCACCCATTTCATCCAGGTGGTTATGATCCGGTGCCTGAGAAGAAACAGGACTAACCATTTTTAAATGTTATAAGATAAAAATCGAGACTTATCTGATAGTCTCGATTTTTTATGCTTACAAGTGCAAGTTCAAAGGTTTGAACAACCTTATAAATGAAATTTATCAATGTGTTCCCATTGTCTTTCCTGCCTCAGTATTTCTTTTTGAGTATCCCCAAATAAATCAAAGTGTGGAAATCTCGGATCTAAATGAATCCACTCCTCTTGTAAACCATAATTTTTCCCCCATGCCACCAGCTTGTCATAATTACTGCAGCCAACTTTGGTAACAGTCTTACAATTCGGAAAGCGGTCATCCAGCCAATAATGCGTTAAAAATGCGATTTCTCCTTGATTAACGTCTCTTTTCCACTGCGCTAATGTATATCGATCAATGCCAAATGCCATTATTGTTCTTGTCCTTCTAATGCTTGTTTATATGCTTGATCCCACTCCGGAAAATGCTTCTTTAAGGATAGCGGACGGAAATTGTCCTTTCTGACAATTACATGTTGAGTTGTACCTGTAACAGCTATTTCCCCAGCTTGGTCGATCACTTGATAACCGTATGTCGTGCGAATTCCATTGTAAGAATCTACCCACGTTTCGACAAAAGCATCTTCTCCATAACGAATAGGATGTTTAAATTGGATATTAGCATTTACTACTGGCGATACAACACCCTCTGCCTCCATTTCATGGTATTGAAACCCCAAACTTTCTACAAAGGCAGTCCTGCCAATCTCAAACCAGATAAGGTAGTTGGCATGATAGACTACGCCCATTTGATCTGTTTCTTGGTATCTTACTTTGATAGGTGTTCTTACTTTATGCATTACTTTGTCCCCCTAATAGATTGAAACGCTAGTTCGAAATCCTTCTTGTTCAACCATTCCAACGGCTCGCGATCCTCTGTATCCATTTCTAGTCGTAAAGCCTGATACTGGATAGCTTCATTAATTAAATTAACAATAAAGCGACCGTTTCCAGACACTGAAATACCCGAAAAATGGTCAGTTAAGAATGGCTCTACATCTTTTTCTAGTTTATATTGATAAGCATTGACATGATATTGAACCATCTCTAGTAGTTCTTCTTCAGAATAATCTTCAAAATGAAAATATTTTTTAAAACGTGATTCTAAGCCAGGATTACTAGTGATAAATCGTTCCATTTCCTCTTTGTAGCCGGCTAGAATAACGACTAAATTCTCGTTATGTTTCGTCATTTCATCGACTAATGTATCTATGGCTTCTTTTCCGAAATCCTTCTCTCCTCGATATAAGGCATATGCCTCATCAATAAAGAGTACGCCACCCAAGGCCTCACGAATCTTATTCTTTGTTTTCATCGCAGTTTGTCCTACATATCCTGCAACAAGGTCACTTCGGGAGGCAATAACAAGGTGCCCCCGTTTGAGCAATCCACATTGCTTCAAAATTTGGGCAAACAATTTGGCAACAGTTGTTTTCCCAGTTCCTGGGTTACCTGAAAATACCGAATGAAGCTGAATCGGTACCATCGGTAAGTTTAACGCCTTCCGTTTCTGTTGGATCTGCACAAAAGAAGACAGCTTCTTTACTTCTTCCTTCACATGTTTCAAACCGATCAATTGCTCTAATTCCTTCATTGGGTCTGCGGCGCCCTGTTGATCATCTAAAGAAGCAATAACTTCCTCGGTTATCTTCATATGTTCAATCCAATGACTGTCAAATGGCTTATTCTGCTTGGATCCAATATGGAAAATTACACGAAGTACTAAGTCCCTTACCGTACGGGCATTACCAAAGGAATCATCTACCCGCGCTTTTTCAATAAGGGATAGAAAGCGGTTTTTAGCCTTTTCAGTGAAGAAATAATCATTTTGCAAAGCCGTTTCTTCAGCGATTTGCAATAGCTGGTGATCATTGAAATCAGGCAATTTAATCACATTACCTTCTGGAAAACGACTTCTCAGCCCCTGATTAGCCCAAAGAAAATGTTCCATCTCTTCTGGATAACCAGCCAAGAAAACAACAAATTGGTTTGCGTATTCTTTACTGGTCATACTCGATACCAGTGTATCAATCACGGCTTGTCCATAGTCATTACCTGTTTGATCTTCTCGTTTCAGATTGTAGGCCTCATCAATAAAAAGTACACCTCCCAGTGCTTTTTTTACATAATTTAATGTATTTTCTTCACTCTGTCCCATAAAAGAGCCAACAAGCTGTGATCGATTGACTTCAATTACCTGATCTGATTTTAAAATCCCTAAACGATGATAAATAGTGGCCAATAAGCGGGCAATTGTGGTTTTTCCAGTCCCAGGATTTCCTGTAATCACCATATTCAGCCCCTGCTCATCACTCATTTGAAAACCTGCTTCTTTACGCTTCTGCTGATACCGCAAATAGTGATAGTACTGGTTAATATACTGTTTTACCTCACCTAAACCAATCATCTGATTTAACTCTTCTAAAGGATCATTAGTTACTTTCTCTTTGATAAAGTCAGGCAAAGCATCATAAAACAAATGCAGAAAATGATTCAGCCGGTCAATCGCCTCATTATACAGTTGTATCTCTTTGATCGATTTCCTTTGTTCCAAAGCAAAAGCCATATCTTCTGCTATTTCTTCAATGATTTCTATTTGTGAGAACAATTGATTGTACGCTTTTCTGATGTTGGAAACCGCCACTTGCTGCTTCAGCTTCCATTGTTGAAGGCGATTCATTTCTTGCAGCAAAGCTTTTACTTTTTTCAATTTGACTGGATTAAAATCGGTCTCGCGCAGTTGATACTGATTTAAATCCATAGCAGCCAGTTCATTATATGTCGATAAATAATGATTTAAAGACTGTACCTCTGTGATCATAGGATGATTACTCCGCTGTTTGACAGCCTCTAATTCTTTTTGTAAATGATCATCCGTAACATTACGCTTTAAACGATAGAGGATTAACATGCAATATAGTAATGCTTTCGCCTCTTCTGACAGGTCAGCCTGTTCCATTTCATCCAACAACCGTAAAATCTCAATTTCAGCAAAAGGTGGAATGTCATCTAGTGAGTTCCAGTTATTCAATTTGACTTCAATGTCCTTCCATTTGTTTGTTGACATAAACATCCCCCTCTTTTCTAAAGACTGTCTTCTTTCACTTCTAACAGTTGTTCTTCCATTTGTTCATAAGACAAGGCCCCATTGATTCGTTTCATAATGGTTTGATCCTCGATCCGAATAATAAATGAAGTCGGCATATTAATCACTTTAAAGGCATCGTACACTTGATTATCCTCATCTAACAGGATTGTAAAATCAAGCTGTGCTTCCTCAACAAATGTTTTTGCTTTTTGCAGTGAGTTTTCTGTATTGATGCCAATTACCTTGATCTCTTCCTCATGGTTGTCCTGCAATGTTTGTAAATCTGGCATCTCCTCTACACAAGGCGGGCACCAAGTCGCCCAAAAATTCACCAACAAATACTCCTGCTCCTGATCAAAAACCTCCACCGTGTCTCCAGATAAATTATCTAATGAAAAAGCCGGTGCTTTATCACCCTCTTGTAATTGCGAGACATTCGGCGCTGTGATAGTGACACCTTTCGCAGACGTGTCACCAGTAACATCAATAATATTTGGCTCTTTCTCATCAGTAAAAATATCAGTGGCATTCACAAGAATAACTAGTACGACAAGACTGACAAGAAGTCCAATTGAAAGTATATTTTTCCACACATGATTCACCTACTATACAAAGTCATGATAACACCTTTTATTATAACGAATTTGATAACAAGCGTCTAACAATCAACACCAATTAGTTTACATAAAATAAATATGGTAAATAGGAATGCAAAAAAAAAAGAGACAGCCCTTTATAAAGGCTACCTCTTTCTAAAAGAATATTACGCTAACTTATTACGTAACACCATTTGCAGGATACCACCATGACGGTAGTAGTCTACTTCCACTTCACTATCGAAGCGGGCAATTACCTCAAATTCAGTTGTTTTACCAGCCTCATCTGTGGCAACTACTTTTACGATATCACGTGGTTTTACAGATTCATCAATCTGAACCTCAAATGTCTCTTTACCTGTCAATCCTAAAGAATCTGCACCGTCTCCTTCTTGGAACTGAAGAGGAAGTACACCCATCATCACAAGGTTTGAACGGTGGATACGCTCAAAACTTTGAGCAATAACAGTCTTGATTCCCAATAGGTTAGTACCTTTCGCTGCCCAGTCACGAGAGCTTCCCATCCCATAGTCATTACCAGCTAATACAACAAGACCTGTGTTATCTTGTTGGTACTTCATAGCTGCATCATAGATAGGCATTACATCACCTGTCGGCCAGTAAGTTGTATAACCACCTTCTGTCCCCGGTGCTAATTGGTTTTTGATACGAATATTAGCAAATGTACCACGCATCATAACCTCATGGTTACCACGACGAGAACCATAGGAGTTAAAGTTACGTGGAGATACGCCTTTATCTTGTAAATAACGGCCTGCTGGCATGTCTTTGGCAATTGCTCCGGCTGGAGAAATATGATCTGTTGTTACAGAATCGCCAAATTTACCGATGGCACGCAAGCCAGACAGTGTCTCCACTTGACCATAATCTTTAGAAAGACCTTCAAAGAATGGAGGGTTTTGAATATAAGTTGAATCACTATTCCAAGAATAAAGTGGTTCATCTGTCGTTTCAATTTCATTCCATTTTTCGTTAGAGCTGAATACATCTTCGTATTCTCTGCGGAAGATTTCAGGTGTTACAACCTTCTCTACTTCAGCACGCACTTCATCCATAGATGGCCAAATATCGTTAAAAAATACATCGTTACCATCTGCATCTTGACCAATTGGTTCTTTCTGCAAGTCAATATCCACAGTTCCTGCAAGAGCATAAGCAACTACTAATGGCGGTGAAGCTAAGTAGTTAGCTTTTACCAGCGGGTGAATACGGCCTTCAAAGTTACGGTTACCAGACAAGACAGAGGCAACAGTAAGGTCATTATCAGCAATAGCTTGTTCGATTTCTTCACGTAAAGGACCTGAGTTACCAATACATGTTGTACAACCATATCCAACTAGGTTAAAGCCTAATTGATCCAGATATGGTGTTAATCCTGCATCTGCTAGATAACCTGTTACTACCTTTGAACCTGGTGCCAGAGAAGTTTTCACGTAAGAAGGCACAGTTAAACCTTTTTCTACGGCTTTTTTCGCTAACAATCCAGCTCCAAGCATAACATATGGATTGGATGTGTTGGTACATGAAGTAATAGCAGCGATAGCAACGGCACCAGTCTTCATAACAGACTTCTTACCATTTGGATGCTTGATTTCTACTTCTTTATTAAATTCAGCTTTGTCTAAACCAAATCCTTGGTTACCAGCTGGTGCTGTAATCGCCTCATTAAACGATTCTTTCATTTTTGATAAAGGAATTAAATCCTGAGGACGCTTAGGACCAGATAAGTTTGGCTCTAATTCAGACAAATCAATTTCTACTAAATCGGTAAATTCTGCATCTGGCTGGTCATCTGAGTACCATAGATTGTTCTCTTTGCAATATTTCTCTACTAATGCAATCTGTTCTTCACTGCGTCCAGTTAAACGAAGATAATTTAATGCCTCTTCATCAACTGGGAAGAAACCACAAGTAGCGCCATATTCAGGAGCCATATTAGAGATAGTAGCTCGGTCGGCTAATGGCATATCTTTCAATCCCGGGCCAAAGAATTCTACAAATTTACCTACTACCTTTTTCTCGCGAAGCACTTGTGTTACTTTAAGTGCTAAATCAGTAGCAGTCGTTCCATTTGGAAAACTACCAGTGAACTTCACACCAATTACTTCTGGTGCAGGGAAATAAGATGGCTGACCAAGCATACCTGCTTCCGCCTCAATACCACCAACACCCCAGCCTAGTACTCCAATACCATTGATCATAGTAGTGTGGGAATCGGTTCCTACTAATGTATCTGGAAATGCTTCTATTTCACCTTCACTATTTTCCACTGCATGAACCACGTTAGCAAGATACTCCAGGTTCACTTGGTGTACAATACCTGTTGCTGGCGGTACAGCACGATAGTTATCAAATGCTTTTTGTGCCCAGTTTAAAAACTCGTAACGCTCTGCATTACGCTCAAATTCAAGTTCCATATTAGCTTGCAGTGCATTGGCAGTACCGTACTCATCCACCTGTACAGAGTGATCAATAACTAGATCCACTGGTACTTCTGGATTGATACTTTCTGGAGAGCCTCCCATGTCTACCATTGCCTTACGCAGAGAGGCAAGATCGACAACTGCCGGCACCCCTGTAAAATCTTGAAGAATAACTCGAGAAGGTTTAAATGGAACATCTTCTCCTTTGCCTTTCCCCCAGTTGGCTAAACTTTTAACATGTACATCATTGATAACACGACCATCGTATTGACGAATTAGTGATTCTAACAATACTCGAATAGAAAATGGCAGACGGTCAATGTTACCAATCCCCGCTTCTTCTAAAGCTTTTAATTGGTAGTAGTTGTACGTTTTGCCGTTCAGTTCAAATTGCTTTTTTGCTTGAAATGCATTCTGATTACTCATTCAATCAGTTACCCCCTTGACAAAGATTGGAGCGAAAAATGGATCACTCGTTCTGCTAAACTACTATATTAGAATATAGTCCATACCCTATTATTTTAGCTGAAATCGGTTTATAAGTAAATTGATTCAGCCCAAAAATTCGAATTTATTCTGCAAAATTAGCAAAAAGATGTTATCAGTCATGTTCAATAATCTAGTAAAAGGTCAAAGCCATATTCCCATTTAATTTTTAGTCAAACAAACCGCTCTTTTTTTTACAGGATAGAAAGCTTTCTCAGTAAGCGCTGACATCCCCAGTTGCCATACATTACGGATGAAGGTTCCTTCATTTCCAATTTCGCCGCAGAAATTTGGTACAGCGTGTTTGTCAGATTTATAAACAACCTCTATAATGGCAAATAAATATGGAAAGTACTTCCTTCACCGGCAGTGGATTCTATTTCGATTTTTCCATTGTGATTATCCATTATTTGCTGACAGATCATTAATCCCAAACCTGTTCCTTGTTTTTTTGTAGTAAAAAAGGGTTCTTTTAATTTATCAATTAAATGACTAGGGATCCCTTGCCCCTGATCTCGGATCGAAATGATACAATCTGTTTCTGTCTGCTGGACACAGATATGAATTAAACCTCCATCCTTCATTTCTTCGATAGCGTTTTTTATCAAATTAATTAATACCTGTTTTATTTGAGAACAGTCACACACCACCACTATATCTTCTTCCTGTTCTATCACAATATCTATATCATATAAATTAGCTTCTGTACGCAGTAAGGTGATCACATCTTGAAGCATCGCATTCACACTTTGATCATCTCTTTCATTTGTCATAGGTTTTGAAATAAATAAAAGTTCAGAGGTAATTGCAATAATCTTATCAATTTCATCCATCATTATTTGGTAGTATTCTTCTTTGTTTGAAATACCACTCTGTAATAGCTGGGTAAAACCTTTTAGTGAGGTAAGTGGGTTTCTGATTTCATGGGCGATCCCTGCTGCTAATTGACCCGCTACTGACATTTTTTCTGATCTGATCAATACTTCTTCCGCCTGTTTCTTATCAGTAACATTTTTCAGGATAGACAACATCTTGATTTTATTCTCCAATTGGAAAACATATAATATCATATCAAAAATAATAAACCGTCCAGATTGATTACGGATATTTACAGTGTATCGCTGCCCCTCTTTGGGAAATGCATGTAAATCCAAATGACTTTGGATGAATCGTTGATCCTCAAACATTATGTATCTGAACACCGAACGCCCCAATAAGTCCTGTTTGGAAAAGCCTAACATACCTTGTACAGATTCAGAGATATATTCGATCTTACCTGACATATCGTTCATGCAAATAATGTCAAAACCGTGCACCTCTATTTGCTGAATGATATATGTAGGCAATGTTACTAACGAAAGCTGATCTTCCTGTCCTGCCGCTGCATGGACTCTTGATTTCCTTAATCGACCTTCATCATAAAGCAAAATATTCCCCTCCGTTCCCAACTAAAATATTTTCTTGAGGTATATAAACATGCTATAATATCAACAGCTCAATAGATTATATGAGAAATATGGATATTAATGACTATTCTTACGATTCATTGTTATATTACTATATTTTTCACGAAAATAAAATATCCTTTTTTCCTATCATTAGGAAATGACATGATATTATTTGGACAAACTTATTGAACCATTTTAATCACTAGATTGGCAGGTGAATAGACTTGACATTTCAATTTATGTCTTTGATTGTTTTATGGACTTTTATCCTTTTAGGGTTAATGGCTATTGGCGGTTATTTCATGTTTCGCAAGTTTCTCAAAAGCTTGCCAAAACAAGATGGAAAATCAGATCTTGATTGGGAAAAATATTATCTTCAAAAAACAAAACACCTATGGGAAACATCCGAGAAAGAATTTTTAGAAGAATTGGTAAGTCCTGTGCCTGAACTTTTTCGTGATGTAGCACGTCAGAAAATAGCAGGTAAAATCGGACAGCTTGCCTTAGAGAAAAAAGAAAAGAAAGTTACCCAAGATACATTGATTCAAGGATATATCATGGCGACACCGAAACGTGATCACCGATTTCTCAGAAAAAAACTGCAAGAAAAGAACATTGATCTTAAAGCTTATGAAAATTACTTTCAATACTCACCCGACGATTATCAGAATGAAAAATACGCAGCCAAAACACGTAATAAGTAAGTCATGTTCTTGGCTGCGTATTCATTTGTTAACCCCTATAACAAAAAAGGAGATCTGAGAATACGGGCTAGAACTTACATGTTTGTACTTCTCTGATCTCACTGTGATCTCCCCTCTTCAGTCAGAAGAGGGCTTATTACTGCTGTCTTAAAAACCTTGAAAATTGAAAACCCCTGCTAGAAAGGAGGTTAATTTTGTCATTAGATCAAAGAATAGAAAGAATCCCATAAAGATCATGACATATCCGCCTATCTTCACCAATTTTGGTCCATTTTGCTTTATCCATTTCATTTTACCAATAAAGAACGCTAAAATAAAGAACGGGATAGAAAAACCAAGTGAATAAGCAGTCATCAGCAAAATCCCCTGTTCGGTATTCGTTGCCGCTAGTGACATCACCGCAAATAAAATCGGTCCCGTACAAGGCGTCCAGCCTAATGAAAATGCCATTCCGACAATAAAGGTACCAATAAAGCCAGCCGGCTTATTCTTGAAACGCACTTTCCTTTCCTTCATCAAAAAATCAAACTTGAGTGCTCCCACGACAACTAAGCCAAAAAAAACGATCAGGATAGCCCCAATTTGACGGATAAGATTATCCCATTCCATTAAAAACTGACCGATAAAACTGGTTGCAAAACCTAATATGACAAAGATACTTGAGAAGCCCAATAAAAAGAAAAAAGTATGTAACATACTCTTATAATTGAACATGGCGTTCTCTTCTTTAATGTCACTTACACTCATTCCCGTAATATAAGACAAAAATGCTGGGTACAATGGCAGTACACATGGTGAAATAAACGATAAAAAACCTGCTCCAAATGCTAAAAAAACATTTACTTCTGTCAAATTGGTCACTCCAAACAATTAAGATCTTCTGCTGTACTCATTATAACCTATCATAAGATCCTACATATAAATAAGCAAGGAAATGAAATCGACAATTATGTTACAATAATTACAAAATGTTTAGAACTTATGATCAAGTTTAACATACTGCGATCTTTCTATACACTATCAAGCAAGAGGAACTTACAAGAATCCACTGCCATTTACAACTACCTTTTAGCCATGCTAGATGTCCGCTGCGAGAAAGCGAAACGGGCGGCCGCAGCGATTGCCTTGCTCTCCATATCTTCTACAAAGGTTATTTCTGAAATAACTAATAATAGCTGGTATTGGATATACCTTGTATGAAATAATTAGTTCATACACAAAAAGTCCCATTGACTATGCTACGATTGAAATACTTAACCAAGTTTACTCAATCATCCACCAATCCAAAGGAGGTCATAGTCAATGAGACTACTTAATGGTAAACAAGGATTAAAAAGAAGTCAATTCGCAAAAGAACTGAAAGGTGCTGATTTAGAAAAAGTATTGCTAGTTCCTATTGATGTTTCAAAGCTTATTGCTGAAGCCTTGATAGGCAACAAAACGACAAATTCAAAACTTGCTTCCGGCGTTTATAAACAACTTCAAAACTTAACAAGGGCCAGACGAAGTGAGATCATAAGCGCTCCCGCATCAAAAAATGGAACTTCGCGGTATCCATGACCAAATTTGGCGTGAATATCAGGAGGTTAGCGTACTGGTTGATAATAAAGTCAAATCAACAAAGATTTTTAGTGATTTTTGGGGGAAGGCAAGCCTTCACCTACTAAAACACTACTCACACACTACCCATATTCTTGAATTAGGCGAGATTGGATTAAGAAAGCTCTCTAAAGAACACAACCTGAAAATGAGGAAGACAGCAATTGAAAAGCTGCTTTTTGCAGCGAAAGAGAGTGTTTCTAAGCCTTTAGAACAACTATCTCGTGAGCTATTTCTATTAAAGCAAAAGCTAAAGGCCTATGATTGGCACAAGCAAAATATTGCATTATATAACAAAGAAATCCCTCTTCCATCAAACAGAGGGATTTCTTTTACTCACCGTCCCCAGTATTGGACTTATTACTGCGGCTGAGATTTTTTGTGAAATGGGTGATCTCTCCCATTATCATAGCGCCAGTCAACTTATTAAAAAGCCGGAACAAATCTGATCATCAAACAATCCGGAATAGATGGTGGTTACTTTGGATGTATTTCCAAGCAGGGAAACACCAATCTAAGAAGAGCTATCTATACCACTGGCCGTTGTCTATCTACACATAATGAAGCTTTGAAGCCCTTTTATACAAGATTAAAGGAAAAAGGCACGAAAAATCTATATTGCCATGGGAAACAAATTTATAAAAATTGCACTTGCAATGATTAAAAATCAGCAACCTTTTTATTGGCATCCTCCTGATTTTAATTAAGAACAGGAAATCATCAAAAAACTTTCACAACCTTTAGCAGTTTAGCGTATGTGACATCATAACAGGCAACCTTCTTTTGGTTCGAGTGGAGATCGAATCCAACTTTCATGAGGCACAGACCTCGCAGATAAGCCATATCCCACTCGTTCTGTAAATGCGAATCAGTACGTTAATTCTAATTTGTACTCTATGTCAGAATGCATCCATGCAGAGAAAGAAACGGAGGCCTGTTTCATATATAAACTTGGTTAAATGCTACTTGTAAAAAAATTTATTTACGGTAGGTGTATTAGAGTTATCCAAAACTTTAAAAAAGTATTTGACATTGTACGCTTATCTTTTAAAAAAATCACCGTTCTTTTCAACATTTGAAAAAAACGGTGATTTTTATCTTGTCAGATTCTATTTAATACCTATGATTTAGCATAACAAAATAAGCATTAATCCTTCTATAAAGTAACTATTATAACAAGGTTTACTTATTATCCATTTGGTTATTCATTGCACGCATCATTTGCTTAATCTTCTTCTGACTCGGTTTTTGACCCATTTGCATCATTAATGTACGAAGCATTTGTTCATTAATAGGCGGGTTCTTCTTTAAATAGTTCATCATATACTTTCTCGCAATAAAGAAACCTAGCGCAACACCCGCTAGAAGAGCAACAACGATCAGTATAATCCAAAGAAAAGTGCTCATTCCTGTTCCTCCTTCAATCTATCTCTTATACAGTATAGTAAAAACGGCCCTATAATACAAGCGCTTATTATGTAAGATAAAACAAAATGCTTCTGCGGGCTCTCCCTATTTTGCAGCTTGTCCCCAAATGAAGTAGCTTTTGGGCTGTTTTGATTCAAATAGAACAAACGTTTCCGTCATTAAACTAGGGCATTTCTATACTCGGAAAAATTGGACGAGGAGATTGTCCCCGTCCAATTCATTATTTAAAATAATTCATTTACATGCTTCACAACGTTTTCCACAGTAAAGCCATATTCTTCAATGATTCGATTACCATTTGCAGAGGCACCATAGCGGTCAATTGCAATGACTTTCCCATCGATTCCTACATAACGTTCCCAGCCAAGAGAAGCAGCCATTTCAATACCGACACGTTTTGTTATTGCTTTCGGTAATACTGATTCTTTGTAGGCTGCATCCTGTGCATCAAAGCGATCCCATGATGGAATGCTTACAACACTTACGTCTTTACCTTCTTCTTTCAACTGAGCTTGAGCCTTCACAGCCAATTGAACCTCAGAACCAGTAGCTACAAGAATTGCATCTGGCGTTTCTTTTGTAGCTGGACTTACTACATATCCACCTTTTTTCACACCTTCATATGCATTTTCTGCAGTTCCTGGAAGTGTTGGTAAACCTTGTCGTGTTAATACAAGTGCTGTCGGCTGATCAGTTGATTCAACAGCTAAACGCCATGCAGCTTGAACCTCGTTACCGTCAGCTGGACGAATAACAGATAGATTCGGCATTGCGCGGAAAGCTGCTAACTGTTCGATTGGCTCATGGGTTGGACCATCTTCCCCAACAGCGATTGAATCATGTGTTAACACATAGGTTACTGGTAAGTTCTGGATAGCTGCTAGACGTACAGCAGGACGTAAATAGTCACTAAAGACAAAGAACGTTCCGCCAAATACTTTTAATCCACCATGTAATGCCATACCATTTAAGGCTGCAGCCATAGCAAATTCACGTACACCAAACCAAATATTACGACCAGCTGAATTAGCTGCTGAAAAGTCTTCATCCGCTTCTAATGTTGTCTTATTAGAACCCGCTAAGTCGGCACTGCCGCCAAATAGATTTGGTACTGTTTTGGCGATCGCGTTCAATACTTCACCAGAGGTTGCACGAGTAGCTGCAGAATCTTTACCTGCTTCATAAACTGGCAGATTTTTATCCCAGTCTTGTGGTAATTCATTATGAATAGCACGTTCCAATTCTTGTCCAAGTTCTGGATATGCTTCTTTATATGCCTTAAACAAATCGTTCCATTCTTGTTCTTTCGCTTGACCGTTTTCTACAATCTTGGAATGGAAATCTTGGTATACTTCCTCCGGTACATTGAAAGGTTCGTGGTTCCATTTATAAAATTCTTTAGTAAGCTTCACTTCGTCAGCACCTAGAGCTGCACCGTGTGAGGCAGCAGAGCCAGCTTTATTTGGGGAACCATAACCGATCACTGTTTTTACCTCTATAAGTGTTGGCTGATCTGTATTGGCTTTTGCTTCTTCAATTGCTTTAGAAATAGCTTGTGTATCATTACCATCTTCTACACGAAGCACTTGCCAGCCGTAAGCTTGATAACGCTGAGCCACATTCTCTGAGAATGATTTGTTTAATTCACCATCAAGGGAAATATCATTGGAGTCGTATAAAGCAATCAGTTTGCCTAACTGGAGATGACCAGCTAAAGAAGATGCCTCATGAGAAATACCTTCCATTAAATCTCCATCACTAACTAGAGCAAATGTATAGTGATCTACTACCGAATAGTTATCTTGATTATATTTACCTGCTAAGTGTTTTTCGGCCATCGCCATTCCAACACTCATGGCTATACCTTGACCTAATGGACCAGTAGTTGCTTCTACACCATCTGTATGATGCACTTCTGGGTGGCCTGGTGTTTTGGAGTCCCATTGACGGAAGTTTTTCAAATCATCAATTGTTACATCAAAACCAGATAGATGTAATAGACTGTACAATAACATAGAACCATGACCAGCAGAAAGGACAAAACGATCTCTATTGAACCATTTTGAGCTTTTTGGGTTAATGTTCATGTGTTCTGTCCAAAGCGTATACGCCATTGGAGCGGCACCCATTGGAAGTCCTGGATGACCAGAATTTGCTTTTTCAATTGCATCTATCGACAATGTTCTAATTGTATTAATAGACAATTGTTCTGTTTGGTTTGACATTATTTTTCCCCTTTCAATATCCAAATATGTACGCACATCTATAATCCTATAACGAAATGATTCGCTTGACAAGTAAATCTATCTATTTTCTTCAGAATTATCAGTATTTTTAATCATTCTGCCACGATAAATCAGATAATAGTGCTCATTTTCAAACGTTGTTATGAAGGAGATCAAACAGAAGAGGTTTGATCTCCTTATGCCATAGAAAAACTACGTCCATTTTTGAAGCTTTTGCTGTTGATACACTGACGCAGTTGTCCTACTGGATTACTTATTTTCTCGTTGAAATTTTTTTAACTTTTCTGGCGTGACATCATTTCCGTTGGGATCGACAACTGTCATCCCCTTCATATGGTTCTTAAATGACGTTCTTACATTCTTCAGATATGCTTGACGTAATCGCGCTTGCTCCTCTTTCTCAGCTTCTGTTAAACCTTCATTCTTTGCTTTATTGGCTAATACATTAATACGGGCAATTTCTTCTTTTGATAACATGGTATAACATCCTTTCACTCAGACCTGTTCTAGGGTGTTTTAAGCCCATTATAAACGTCACAGCTTTACCGACCTTTGAACATGTACTTCTATTTATTATTCCCATTTCTTATTATAATATTTGACTTTTGACTTCTTTTCACATCGAGAGTAATCTTCCAAAAATTTAGAGGAGAAAAAGCAATCGCCTCTTCCCCTCATTTTAATCTTGATAACCCTTTTTTTCAAGTGATTGGAATTCCTGATAACGCCGATGGACAGTTGCCTTAGAAACATCATAGCCCATTCCTTGTAATACAGAAGCTATCTCTCGAAATGTTAAATGGTTCTCCTTTAAACGCACTACTTCCTGAATCGGAAATTCTTTACGCTCTCTCCCTCTTGCCTGATCTTGATTACTTAAATTTCTGGCTGGATCAAAGCCATTTTGGACAGCTTTACGCATTCCACGCTTTATTTTCGCGTTGTGAAGTTTTCGCTGGTATTCTTCTACAATCGAAATGATCTGTAGCACCATAGAATCGCCTTCCGAAAGCTGGAGTTCCCCATTGTGCGACAAAGTATAAATATCTATATCCCATTTACTCAATTGATGCAGTAAAGCTATCTTGGTATTCCCTCTTCCAAGTCTGGTTTCATCTTGTACCAACAGAACATCTGCCTGTTGATTCTGGAATGCCTCCAACATCTCAAAGATGCCTTCTCTTTCCATATCAAATCCACTTTGCCTCTCTTCAATGATTCGATATATTTCCAATCGCTGCTGTTTGGCAAAACGTTCTAATTCTTCTCTTTGACGTTTGATAGATGTCTCTTGTGTTTCTTTTTCCGTGCTGACACGACAATAAATAATAGCTCTTCTCATCATTTATCCCACTTAAATGTTATTTACCGCAGATAGATAAAAAATGACTAATGCTGCAACAAAAACAATAAAATAAAAGACATCTACTTTGGTTATATTTTTCAACATTTAATCGCCTCCACAGAACTTTTGTTCGTAATTATATTATACACGAACAGATGTTCATGTCAACATTTTTTCGAACGAATGTTTGTAAATATTTCTTACCTGTGTTATACTCTATTTAATAAATATTACGTGTAAGGAGTAATAGATATGACAAACCTATCCAGACGTCAAGAAGATATCCTGGCTTATATTAAAGAGCAGGTTGGTTTAAAAGGTTACCCTCCTTCCGTTAGAGAAATCGGGGAAGCGGTAGGTCTTGCTTCAAGTTCTACTGTTCATGGTCATCTAGCCCGTTTAGAAAAGAAAGGGTATATTAGACGAGACCCAACGAAGCCAAGAGCAATAGAGGTATTATCACAAGAAGAGGAATGGAGTGTACCAAAAATAGAGCCTACCTTTGCTCCAGTAATAGGTAAGGTAACAGCAGGTATACCTATCACCGCTGTCGAAAATATTGAAGAGTATATTCCCATTCCTCAAAATACAGCCCAGGCAGATGATCCTTTGTTTGTATTGATTATTGAAGGAGAAAGCATGATCGAAGCTGGTATTCTGGATGGTGATAAGGTAATTGTCAAACAACAGCATACGGCTGAGAATGGTGATATTGTAGTGGCTATGACTGAAGATACCGAAGCAACGGTCAAACGATTTTTTAAAGAAAACGATCATATCCGTTTACAGCCTGAAAACGCCACAATGGAGCCATTAATTTATGAAAGTGTCACTATCCTTGGAAAAGTCATCGGCTTATACCGCCATATCTAACTTTTCCAAACATCTTACTTATATCTCTAAGTAAGATGTTTTTTTATTGGTTGGAAATGATAGAATTCTTGCTTGTGGATACCTAAAGTAGCCGCGTCCAGCTCCAAGCGCCCAACGCTTTTGTTGTGGCTGGAGTGAACATTGTTTCTAAAAAACGCATAGACTATCAGAGAAGACAGCTTTATATCGGAAATAAGGGTATGGAAAGATGAAGAAATCCAATGAGGAAGAAATACAAACAATTGAAAAACAATTAGAAATTGTCCAATGGTCCCATTTCATCACCACATTAACAGAAGCAATCTTGTTAACTCGATTATATAAATTACAAGGAGAATCGCCAGGTGAATGGAAGATTGTAGAAGGAGTTTGGATAGAAACATTCGGAAAATTCATCGAGGCAGACTCGGTGTCAAAACAAGTGCAAAATGCTCATGAGTTTTATGATTATTTGTTCCAAAAACAAGCGATTTCAGGCGATACTATCCAGACAATTGGCTCCATTATTCAACTAATCGGCGGTGTAGAGGTACTGAAGGAATTCAATATTGAGGGAATTATTCCATAATGCCTTAGCCCATTAACCTATAACTTATGTAATTACTCGTTTCCATTTATTATATAAACCGAAAATTCCTTTTGACTTATTTTAAGCCTCGTCTGACTTCATGGAATACGCGATTAAAACGCTACATAAACGATTGCCCACTGGTGCATTTCAGACAGCCACCGTAGACATAGCAAAGAATTCGCTTGTTATCGGATCATTGAACAAGATACCGGCATCCAAGTGTATTTTGCGGATCCTTATTCCTCCAGGCAACGTGGCAGTAATGAAAATGCGAATGGCCTTTTAAGAGAGTGCTTCCCGAAGAAAACGGATTTAGCCAACGTTTCTAATGATGAATTAGAACAAGCTCTATCTTTTATTAACAATCGACCAAGAAAATGCTTGAATTGGAAAACGACACACGAAGCGTTTCAGGAGGAACTGTTGCACTTAATTTGACAAACCGTCATAAACAAATCACCTCCTGCCTTCCATTATCAGCAGAGAGGTGATTCGTCTTAATCATACAAAATACCTAAAGAGTATAAAAAGACAAGGATGATAATAAGCGGTGCCAGCCAGCGTATGATCTGAAACCAGAACTTATAAACGATATCACTTACTTTACTGCCTAAATGAAATTCTTGATATACTAAGTCGCGATTCATCCTAAATCCTACAAACAGAGCGATAAATAAACAGCCCATTGGAAGCATAATATTACTTACCAAAAAATCACTGACATCAAAAACAGTTCGGCGGAATAGTGTGAAATCAGCTAAAACATTGGAAGACAATGCTGCTGGAATCCCTGCAATAAAAACAATCAGTCCCGCCAACCAAGCTACAGTTTTGCGTGAATAACGCACTTTTTCTGTCACAGCAGATGTGACAATTTCCAACATGCTGAATGATGAGGTCAATACAGCAAATAAAAATAAAAACAAAAATAAACTTAAGAAAACTTCACCGAATGGCATTTGTGCAAACGCCTCTGGTAATACAATAAACAGCAAACTTGGTCCTTCTGTCGGCTCCAAATCAAATGCGAACACGACCGGAAATATCGCCAGCCCTGCCAAAAATGAGACAAAAATATTCATCAGGGATACAGAAATCGCCGACTTTCCTAGGCTAGCGTCCTTTTGTAGATAGGAGCTGTAAGTTACCATAACCGAAATACCTACCGCTAAGGAAAAGAAGGCATGACCTAATGCATTGAGTGTGTTATCCCCATTCAGCTTGGAGAAATCCGGCTGTAAAAAGAAGCGCAGGCCTTCCATTGCCCCTTCAAAAGTAAGTGATCGACATACAATAACTATTAAAAAGATAAATAATAAAGGCATTAATACCTTGCTATAACGTTCTATTCCATTTTTTACTCCTGCTGAAATAACAAGTGCATTAAGCGAAACGAACAGTGCTAAACCGGCAACTGTCAGTAAAGGACTGCTGGTAATTTCCGCAAACAGCTGGCCATAGTCGGCATTATCGGTAATAACTAATCCTGGCACTGACATTATACTATATATCAGTACCCATCCTCCTACAACACTGTAAAAAGACATTAAGATAAACGCTCCAACCACACCCCAATGTCCAATATAAGACCACAAACTCTTAGGTGCTAATTTCTGATAAGCACTGACGGCTTCTTTTTGCGCACCACGGCCAATAATAAATTCTGCAATTAACAGAGGTAAACCAATTAAGACCGTAAAGAGGATAAATAGAAAGAAAAAGGCACCTCCGCCATTCATCCCTGTCATATACGGAAACTTCCAAATTGCCCCCAAACCTACGGCAGCTCCTGCAGAAGATAAAATAAAGCCTATTTTCGTACCCCAGTGTTCTCTTTTATCATTCATTCTGAAAATCCTTTCTCTTTGTAAAGTGAAACTTCCTTGCATTGGTATCTTTCAACTCGCCAGGGGTGTTAAATGATGAGAGCCAGCCCGTATAGTATAACATAATGGAGTTGCTTGAAAGTATGAGCCAGATATTAAGGCTCAAAACAGACAATATCCAAATTCTTTACATTTCAATCAATATCAATTATCCTAATTGTAAATTGTTGTTGGAAATTTTCACTTATTTATTTAATATGAACTTTATCTCAACATTCATTCCACTAGTATAGGTGGTTTCTCGCCGTGAAAAAAATTCTTATTCCTTTCTTATTAGGTATACTCGTATATTTTGTTGTGGCAATTATTTTTTATCTCTAAAAGAATGTAAACTTTTTACGACTCCCCCTAAGACAAATCAACGAACAGCTGCTTGTTTTTATTTCTAAGATATCTCATTGCTATAAAAAGATGGCATCTTACCCGAGAATCATCATGACTACGACAATAAACAATAAGATTAAATACATTTTGGAATATATCTGATCAGGTATTTTCTCTGCCCACTTGCGTCCAAAGGGAACCCCGATAAAGCCACCGATAATAAACCCAAAAAAAGCTGGAATATAAATAAACCCGATCGTTGAAGCCGGCATTGCTTCGACTTGCAGCCCTGTTATAAGATAGGTGACCGCACCAACAGTTGCGATGGGAAGTCCCAAAGGGGTCGCAAGTGCTACAGCATGCAGCATAGACATATTGCGTCCTCGCAAATATGGGATCGTCATCACACTACCTCCGATACCCATCATGGTCGAAATAAAACCAATACTGCTCCCGACAGCTATACTTGACGATATAGAAGGAAGCTGAAATGAAGCTTCATCTACAGTTTTGGTAAAAGTTTTCTTGAATAAGCTGGATATAATCACATAAGAAAGCATACTAATGAAAGCTATGCGTAACAAATTGCTATCTACAAAATAGGCTAAAATCCCGCCAATCAATGATCCGATCGCTATGTATCCTACAAACTTCTTAAAAACAGGCCACAATACATTCCCTTGTTTAGCATGGTTTAATGTAGAGTTAAATGAGTTAATGATCATAACCGCCAGTGACGTTCCAATAGCGGTATGCATTAAGTAATCACCGGGTATGGAATCGGGCAAGAAAAGGAATAAAATAGGAACGACAATAAATCCACCGCCAAACCCAAACATACTAGATAAAACACCGATTAAAATACCAATCCCAGAAAATAATAATAACGAAACATCTATCTTCACCCACTCCTTTCTTTGTTAGGTAGTAACCTATTTAAATTAGCATAACTATCCAATTCTCGCAATATCATTTGCCGAGTGCAAACTTTCACCTTAGCCAACTTTTTTTCAAGTCTGATATATTGTTTTAAACCTCCCAAAAGATTGCTGTAGACCCACTCCAGAGCCATTTGTTATACTAATACCCTAGTAAAAAAAGAGATGGGGAAATCAATGATGAAAAAAACTTCACATATTGCTTTTCTTTCTGTATTAAGCAATTCTTTCGTAGTTATCTTGAAATTTATTGTAGGCCTCTTCACAGGCTCTATTGCTGTTATTTCAGAAGCCATTCATTCTTCACTGGATTTATTGGCCTCCTTAATCGCCTTTGTATCTGTCCGAATTTCCAGTAAGCCCGCTGACAAAGAACATCCTTATGGTCATGGAAAAGTTGAAAATATTTCTGGAACCATAGAGACATTACTTATTTTTGTAGCAGGGGTCTGGATTATCTATGAATGTATCCACAAATTAATCTCACCTGAACCTATTAAACTGCCCTTCTTGGCTGTAGCTGTGATGGTTGTAGGGGCGATTCTGAACTTTGTCGTATCAAGAATCGTGAAGAAAGAAGCTGAACGTGTTCGTTCAATAGCTATGAAATCGAACGCCTTCCACCTGCTTACAGATGTCTATACATCACTGGGTGTTGCGGGAGGCTTGTTATTGGTTTACCTAACTGAATGGTATTTCTTAGACCCTTTGATCGGTATTATCTTGGCAATTTATATTATGTTCGAGGCAGTTAAGTTAATGAAGGAAGCCTTTCCTCCTCTTTTGGATGCCAAGCTTAGTAAAACAGAAGAAGAGCAAATCATGCAAATAATCGAACAATATAAGGAAGAATACTTAGAAATTCATGATTTAAAGACAAGGCGTGCTGGCGCAACAGAATATATTGAATTTCATATGGTCGTCCGTTCAAGTGAGACGATTGACATTATCCACGATCTGTGTGACCGAATCGAAAAACAGATTACTCAATCCTTTGAACAAGCTCATATTTCTATCCACGTCGAACCTGAACAGGAATTGAAGGGATATATAAACATGCAATCTTAGTCCATATTTACTGCAGGATATAAGCATGACGAGATATACTTATTAATGATGAGTCAGTTGACGAAGATATGGTTTTCATAGGTGTGGGAGTCTCTGGAGAAAAATCTGTAGTTGCGGTTCTCAGTAGCTGTCATAATGAAAGTACCAACCCCTATAAACACCAAAAAAACACCAACTTGTTGTTTATATATATGGTTGGGATGATATAGCATATGAAGAACAAGCAGAGATTCCTATCGAATTGCAAAAATAATGAGGCAGGAACAAGGCAGTCTGCTAGAACTGTCTTGTTGATACGATCGAATTTTATGATAGAATGCAAGTCGTTCACCTCTGCTTGTGCTAAACATATCAGGGATAAGGGATCACAATTTGCTGCTTAAAACGATCAAAGATCTGTTTCTTTGGAACGGTCTTTTTTCTCCTGTGCCTTTTTCGTTACAGGATTATCTTTCCACCAGGTATATACGGCAACGAGAATAGTAGCGATACTTGAGACACCCGTATAAATTTCTTCCTCACTAAATGGAAGTGGATTTTTTCCATATGTTATTAAAATTTGATTAATCAACAAGATCGCTAATACCACCAATCTAATAATAGCTTGATGCATACTCTCACCCCCTGATTATATATATTAAAAAACCAGCTCATTCGATTGGACTAGCTAACTGAGTTATTAGCTGATTTATTCATTTTGAGGCGAGATATTTTAATTGTGTCTCGAGATGGACAGTCGTACACTCATTACAATTAGGTGGTCCACTCAGCATGTGGAAATCGTGATTGTCTAACTTATATAACTCTTCATTGGCGTCCATTATGTTCCTTACTAAGAGAGATTAAATTTTCTCAACCATATATCGTCAGTAATTAAATGCGTACTTTTTGCTTCAGGGAAGAATTTTGTAAAAATTTTTTATCGTGGTTGTTCCAAAACACCCGATGATAAAACTCTCAAGCTTTTAACTATTGATATACCATCATTTAATGTTAGTATAGTTTTATAGTTCTCTGTCTCTGATAGCATTGTTCATGAAGGTATGAAAAGCTATATAAATTTCACGACTCGCATTCTTGCTAGTGTAAGGAAAGAAATGAATGGACAGACCTATGATTGAAAAAAAGCAAGCCTAAACATACTTAAAATGTCTAAATACGACCCATAATAAAAACCAAAGGAGAGATTGAATATGGCTTTCACAAACGAGGAATTAGAATTTTTAAAAGGTATTTGGGTGAACAGGTTGGAATGGAATCAAAATAAAAAAGAAGGCGAAAGCTTGGATAATGAAATAATGGTCGCAGCAAAAAAAGAGCTTTCCGCTGTTAACAATAAAGGTTATGGATACATGCATTACTACGTCCCTTTTGACGACCAGCAAACCACCGAGAATAAGTTGAAAAATAATGTCGAATATACCAAGCATGATTTGCTGACTATTTTACAGGTCATTAATCATAATCTATTTGATATCACTAATGATCCAACTCCATACCCGGAGGATACTGAATTTCATGAAATGGCTGAACATTATGATAAAATAGCTAAACTGTATCAGATTAAAAGCAAGGTGCTAGCCGATTTAAATGAATAAAAACGAAGCTGGGACAAAAGTATAGTTATCAAGCCAGCATTCGAACAATAAGCTGAATGATGATTATTACATTACAATTTTTCAAAGGGAACTGGCAGTAATAGATATGTACAGAGATGGAGCTCGTTTGCAGAATCAAAGGAGGGGGAAATCCAGCAATGGGTTGGCTCCCTCTTCTTCTTGTTTCACAACTTTTCATGCTGCAGTTTGCATAAAATGACCATAGATTTTCCATACTGATCTAAAGCTTTGGGTGCCTCTAAAAAAACGCACTAAAAATATGCTTAAAGCTCCCCTCTTCATTTCTTTGGATAGTATTTTCAAATGGAGCTTTTGAAAATAGCATCATGATATACCACAAGTAAGGCAGATTAACATCAACGAATCCAGTTATGATGGAATATGATTCATGACAAATGTAACTACTTTTCATGGTATACCTCAGGCATAATACTTGATAAGAAAGGTGGTATAACATGAAGAGGTCTTCTTATGGAGTAAATGAAACAGATTCATTGAAATATGAATGGATGAAGAAACCCATTTGGGCAATGTTGCTGACCGTAGTTGTTTTTTTCTTTTCCTTGTATGTTGGAACGACACCTGCAGTCATTCTTTTTGGGGATGACAGTTCATTTGGTACTGTGGAACAATTAGCTGCTGGAATCGGAGTAACCATCACTGTGTTAGTTGTTGTTTATTTTTTAAGGAGCCGTGGACAGCAGCCTTGGTCAGGTGTGCGGCTACACTTAAGGTGGACAGCAATACTAGAAATTATTGCTGGTATTGTACTAGCATTATTCATTGTATTCGTTTCAAACATCATTTCAGTAACTCTAGGGGTAGCTGAATGGCAAAACTGGAACAGTATTCAAACAGAGTTATATTTACCTTCTCTGATCATTTCATCCCTCAGTATTTTGCTTGTTCAGGCATTTCCTGAAGAATTACTATTCCGGGGTCACCTTATGGATACATTATCGTACAAAGTCTCCCCCTGGATGGTATTGTTACTCAGTTCCATAACATTTGGATCGATCCATATCTTTTCACAAAGCCCTGCAGCAGGGTTAGGGGAACAACTAATGTTCGTAGTCTTTGCTGCAAGTTACGGATTTACATTAGCAGCCTGCCGGATTGCAAGAGACTCCATTTGGCTGCCAGTCGGATTACACACAGGACATAACTTGCTGTGGCAACTATTTGTAACTATTGATGATGGTCCTTACAGCTTTCATCTTATGATTGTGATTATATGTATGGTATTGGTTGGATTCATACTATTAAATTGGAAGCGGTTGATAAATAAACTATGACTTGCAGATTTATACTATGAGCGGTGAACTTGTGTAAGGAATGTAGTTAATAGTAATTGTATAATAGTGATATACTAACATTGATTTGAAAGCTTTTTTAAATTTTCTTTTGTATAGTGTGTTCTGCCTTTTCACTTTTTCGTGACATGTTCGTGCTTACTCGTGACGCTCAAGCCCTTGTCTACATCTCAACTACAAAATCAAAACCCTCGACACCAACAGTGCCAAGGGTTTCCTCTTTTTAAAACGCAGACATATACTGTTCTCTCTCCCAAGGGTGAACTTGTGTTCTAAACATATCCCACTCAATTTCTTTTGATTCGATGAAATGTTCGAATAAGTGTTCACCTAGGGCTTCGATGATCACATCGTCTTTTTGCAGTTCTTTCAATGCATCGGCAAGTGTTGCTGGCAAGTCTTCGATTCCGTTTGCTTCACGCTCTTCTTTGTCCATAATGTAAATGTTGCGGTCTACGGCTTCAGGGGCTTCTAGACCGTTTTTAATTCCGTCAAGACCAGAAGCTAATAATACTGCTAATGCTAAATATGGATTTGCAGCCGGGTCCACACTGCGCACCTCTACACGTGTACTTAAACCACGAGAAGATGGTACACGGATTAATGGACTTCGGTTGGCACCTGACCAAGCTACATAACATGGCGCTTCATAGCCAGGGACAAGTCGTTTATACGAATTAACCGTTGGGTTCGTTACAGCCGTAAAAGAAAGGGCATGTTTAATCGTACCTGCAATAAACTGATAGGCTGTTTCACTTAATTGTAATGGGCCATTTTCATCTAAAAATGCATTAGTGCTACCTTTGAATAATGACATATTACAGTGCATACCTGAACCATTCACACCGAATAATGGTTTTGGCATAAATGTTGCATGTAAACCATGCTTACGGGCAATTGTTTTTACTACTAATTTGAATGTTTGAATATCATCAGCATGTTTTACAGCGTTTGAGTATTTAAAATCAATCTCATGTTGACCTGGTGCCACCTCGTGGTGAGAAGCTTCAATCTCAAAGCCCATTTCTTCTAATTCAAGCACAATGTCACGACGGCAATTTTCGCCTAAGTCGGTTGGTGCAAGGTCAAAGTAACCACCTTTGTCATTCAATTCTAATGACGGTTCACCATTCTCATCGAGCTTGAACAAAAAGAATTCGGGCTCTGTTCCAATATTAAAAGCCGTAAAGCCAAGTTCTTCTGCCTTTTTCAAGTTACGCTTTAAATTATAACGCGGACAGCCTTCGAACGGTGTGCCGTCCGTATTATAGATATCACAAATAAAACGGGCTACTTTTCCTTTCTCAGAAGTCCAAGGGAAGACAACAAATGTATCTAGGTCTGGATATAGCTTCATATCTGATTCTTCAATACGCACAAATCCTTCGATAGAAGAACCATCAAATACCATTTGATTATCCAACGCTTTATCCAATTGGCTTAAGGGAATCTCGACATTTTTAATTGTCCCCAGTAAATCGGTGAACTGTAAGCGAATAAATTTTACGTTTTCTTCTTCGATTCTTTTCTTAATGTCTTCTCTAGTAAATCCCATGTAATGAAATCTCTCCTTTATTTTTTAATGGAAGAATCGTGATAATTCTCCCTGTCTTAATGAGGCCTTACCATGTTTACCGGAATCCAATAATTCTTTTTGCAACATCTTGCGTAAGGCTTTCTCAGAAATTTCGGAGGATTTCTTTTTTTCCTCTTTCTTCGAAATGCCTTGAAGTTGCAATACCTGTTTTATTCCGGCTAAGTTCAAACCTTTGTCAATTAACTCCTTAATCTCTAACAGATTATCTACGTCATTAAATGAAAATAACCGTTGATTCCCTTCTGTACGAGATGGATGAATTAATTCGTGCTGCTCATAATATCGAATTTGTCTGGCCGTTAAGCCTGTAAGTGATTTAACAATTCCGATAGAAAACAAGGGCATGCTGCGTCTATCCAAATCACTCATTCAGGTCACCCCTTTCTTCTGCTTTCTATAGTATCTATTATACACGAAGTAAGTTTGATGTCAATAGATGTTAGGAAAGTTGACATGATTTTTCCGCTCTATTTTTCTCTACCCAGTTCTTTTGCAGCCTGTATAACAGCCATCTTCACATGGTTATATGTCAGACCTCCTTGAACAAAGGCGGTATAAGGTGGTCTGATCGGCCCATCTGCTGTCAATTCCAAACTAGCGCCTTGAATAAAAGTACCTGCTGCCATAATCACTGAATCCTGATAACCCGGCATTGGAGCTGGATATGGCGTGACATGTGAATTAATTGGTGAATATTTTTGAATAGCTTGACAGAAGGCGATCATTTGTTCGTCCGTTGCGAACGTTACCGATTGAATTAAATCTGTCCGTTTGGCATCATAGGCAGGTATCGTCTGAAACCCTTGATTCGCTAAAAAAGCAGAAGTAAAGACGGCTCCGCATAATGCTTCACTTACCACATGTGGTGCAAGGAATAATCCTTGATACATTTCTTGCAGCATACCGATACTGGCCCCAATCTCTTTACCGATGCCTGGAGCGGTTAAACGATTAGCTGCCATTTCAATATAATCCTGCTTACCGGCAATATAACCGCCCATTCGCGCAATCCCACCGCCAGGGTTCTTGATTAAGGAACCGGCAATAAGGTCTGCTCCAAGATTAGTCGGTTCTTGAAGTTCGACAAATTCCCCATAACAATTATCAACGAAGATGATCACATCTTGTTTAATAGCCCGAACTTTTTTTATTACATCAGCCAATTCCGCCATTGGAATAGAAGGTCGACTATCATACCCTTTTGACCGCTGTATGGCGATCACCTTCGTTTGTTCCGTCACTGCCTCTTCAACTGCTTCCATATCGATTTCGTCTGCTTTTAATGGAATATCCCGATAGGAAATACCGAAATCTGTCAAAGAGCCAGGTACATGCTTTTCTGTGCCAATTACTTGATGAAGTGTGTCGTATGGTGCGCCTGTAATGTAGATTAATTCATCTCCAGGCCGCAGTACGGCAAATAAAGCCGTACTGATCGCATGTGTACCAGAAGTCAATTGAGGACGCACTAGTGCGTCCTCTGTGCCAAATACACTTGCATAGACAGCTTCTAATTTATCTCTGCCATAATCATCATAGCCATAGCCTGTCGTTGGATTAAAATCACTATCACTTACTTGATGTTTCCTGAATGCTTCTAACACTTTGGCTTGATTTTGGAATTCGATTTGCTGAACGTTCTCTATCACTGGTTTGATAAGTGCTTCGATTTTATCTATCTGTAGTCTTATTTCTTGCTCGATTATCATTCTGATTGTATCTCCTTTATTTCTCTCATAATGGCATGATCGGGATCCACAAACCCTTTGAGATGGTATCCTAACGACGTTTCATCATATTGTTGCTCTGTTATAATGGTGTGCTGACGAATACGGGCGAGTTTGTTTGCCTCGTGTTCTGGCAGGAACCCCTCATAATCCATCCAGATTTCTTTGACTAACTCTTCTACTTGCTGTTTGATCAAACGAATATCTTGATCTGCAAAGGCGCTCACTAGTAAATAAGGAAAAGCAGACGGAACAAAGGAATCTGCATCGATCAAATCCTTTTTATTATAAATAGTCAATGCAGGAACATTATCTGCACCTAATTCTGTTAATAAACGTGAAACAGTCCGTGCCTGTTCTTCGCGGTTGGGTGCATGGACATCCATCACATGCAAAATCAAGTCAGCTTCTTTTACCTCTTCCAGCGTCGAACGAAAAGCTGCCACTAGGGCCGTTGGCAGATCTTGAATAAAACCTACCGTGTCTGTCAGCAGAACTTGCATATGAGATGGCAGTGCCATTTTTCTTGATAAAGGGTCAAGTGTCGCAAATAACTGATCCTCTTCATAGGAATTGCTTTTGGTTAATTGATTAAATAATGTGGATTTGCCGGCATTTGTATAGCCAACAACAGCTACTTGAAAAAGATGGTTGCGCCGTCTGTTCTCACGATACTGCTCACGTTGATTAACAACTTGCTTCAACCGCCGTTTAATTTCATCCATACGATTGCGGATATGACGCTGATCTGTCTCTAGTTTCGTCTCACCTGGCCCGCGTGTGCCAATTCCTCCGCCTAATCTCGATAATGCAGTACCTTGACCATGCAAGCGAGGCAGCATGTAATCATATTGGGCCAGTTCTACTTGCAGCTTGCCTTCCTTCGTTCTTGCCCGGCTAGCGAATATATCGAGAATTAATTGACTGCGATCAATAACCTTGACACCTAACTGTTCCTGCAAATTTCGCGCTTGAGCACCAGTCAATTCCTCATTAGCAATCACAACATCAATCTCACGTTCCTCCAGCCATTCCTCTACTTCTCTCAGTTTTCCTTCACCAATATAATATTTGCGATGAGGGCTTGGACGTTTCTGAATGATGGTATCTACCACTGTTCCTTGCGCCGTTTTAGCCAATGATTTCAGCTCTTCCACTGAATAATAAAATATCTCTTCTTCCATTTTGTCATGTAGTACAGCCATTAATAATACCTGCTCGATCATCATCACCTGCTTTATCAATATTTTTTCCATAGAAATAGCGCTACTTTCCAATAGCGCTACTTTCTCTTTCTATTCTTTGTCAAGATTTACATTTTTAGAAGGAACAAAAGTGGAAATAGCATGTTTAAAAATTAATTGTTGTTTACCTTCTGTTTCGAGAAGCACCGTAAAGTTATCAAACGCCTTAACAGTTCCTCGAAGTTGAAAGCCATTCGTTAGGAATACCGTAGTGAAAATTCGCTCTTTGCGCAGCTGATTGAGATATTGATCTTGAATATTGACAGTTTGGGACATGGTAGTACCTCCTATATATTCTCTATATTTTTATATTCTATGTGAATGAATAGAATCCTTCTAAATCCGTCAAAATATTTTGGAAAACGACTGTACTTGTCTCTGGTGTGATCTCATACCAATGAACAGGCATTTTGTTATTAAACCAAGTATATTGACGTTTGGCGAAGCGTCTGGAGTTTCTTTTTAATGTATCTACCGCTTCTTCCAAGGACTGTTCCCCCTTTACATAAGGAATGATTTCCTTGTAGCCGATCCCCCGCATAGCTTGCGTCCCTTCATACCCCTTCTGCAAAAGCTGTGCCACTTCTTCGATTAATCCATTCTCGATCATCAGATCTACTCGCTGATTAATTCGCTGATATAGTAATTCACGCTCCATCTGCAGTCCAATAATATGAAAATCATAGCGGGCTTCTGCACTTTGCCTGGCTTGATACTCTGTCATTGTCAGCCCTGTTCGGTCATAGACCTCTAATGCCCGAACCAGTCGCCTGATATTATTAGGGTGGATTTTTTCCGCTTGTACAGGATCTACCCTTTTTAGGCGATTATAAACATACTCAAGGCCATTTTGCTCTAATTCTTGTTCAATCTTTTGCTGATAAGCAGCAGAACGGCGACTGTCGGCAAATTGATAATCATATAATACCGATTGAATATAAAGACCTGTCCCACCTGCAATGATCGGCTGACGCCCTCTTATTGCAATTTCCTGAATATACTGTTGCACAAGCGTTTGAAAATCAGCAACAGAAAAAGGTTGAGCAGGATCTAATATATCCAGCATATGATGGGGAATGCCTTCTTTTTCTTGCTCTGTTATCTTGGCTGTTCCAATATTCATTCCTTGGTACACTTGCATGGAGTCTCCGCTGATAATCTCCCCATGAAATTTTTTGGCTATTTCAATCGAGAGAGCTGTTTTCCCTACGGCTGTCGGTCCAACAATTACTAATAACTTCTCTTTCAACCTATCACAAACCTTCTGCGGAAATGGCTTATTCCATATAATGCGGACTGCCTTCCGTTTTTATATCTTTTTGCATATCCTCTTCTAGTATACAAGAGTAACCTGTGATATTCACCTATTTACATCACCCGTTTAAACATTTTTTCCATTTCATATTTGCTGAATTGGATAATCACCGGGCGGCCGTGCGGGCAGGTAAAGGGCTCTTCACATTTTCGCAAATCATCTAGCAATTGCTGCATATCTTGCAAATTTAAATAATGGTTAGCCTTAATCGACTTTTTGCAAGACATCAGAATCGCGGCCTCTTCCCTCAATTCGTGAATATTCACCTGTCTGTCTTCCATTAATTGATCCACCATCTCGCGAATGATCTCTTCCTCCTCACCAGTTGGAAACCATTGCGGATGAGAACGCACCATATATGTCTGTTGGCCAAACGACTCAAAAAACAATCCAACCTCTTCCAAGGCTTGCTTGTATTGTTCTACATAGAGTGCCTCTTGCTGGGTAAACTCAAAGGTCAGAGGCACCATCAAGTCCTGAAGCTGATTGTCCACTTCCCCAATTTTGCTGCGGAAAAATTCATATTTAATCCGTTCCTGTGCGGCATGTTGATCAATGATATACAGACCAGTTTCATTCTGAGCGATAATATAAGTGCCATGGTGCTGACCGATAGGATACATAACCGGCACACGATAGGCAGGCTGCTCTTGTTTCTTAGGCGGTTCCCTATCTTTCGGAGGCTGATCTAATGTTTCTGCAATAGGAGTCAGGTCCTCCACCTCTGGCTCAAAACTTTCTTTAAGCGGCTCTTTTACCTGATTTGCTTGGTGTACAACTGTCTCCAGCGGCTGTTCCTGGCGACTTTTCGGTTTCTCAGCTTGATCAAAATCAAACTGTGCTTGATCGGAAATTATTTTTTCTTTCGGTTTATGATGCGGTGCGTCTGGTATTAACGTTTGCTGATGCAAGGCCTGCTTAATCATATCTGATATAGCTTCACATAATTCTTTCTCTTTACTGAATCGCACTTCCAGCTTGGTCGGATGCACATTCACATCAATTAAGTAGGGATCCATTTCAATCATTAAAATCACCACTGGCTGTCTGCCAATTGGTAGAAAGGTATGGAATCCATCCGTGATTGCTTTGGCTACACGGAAACTTTTGATAAAACGGCCATTGACGATTGTTGTTATATATTGACGGGAGGCACGATTAACCTCTGGTTTAGCGATAAAGCCTTTGATGCTGTAATCCAATGTTTCTGTTTCTACCGGAAGCATTTGTTTGGCTACTTGCAGACCATATACCGAGGAGGCTATTTGTCGTAAATCTCCTTTGCCTGTCGTTTGAAAAATTCGTTTACCATTATGGGTCAGTTCAAATCGAATATCAGGATGAGAAAAAGCAATTCGATTCATAATATCTGTGATATGGCCTAATTCAGTATGAACTGTTTTTAAATATTTCAAACGTGCCGGTGTATTAAAAAAAATGTCTTGCACCGTAATTTCAGTACCTTGTCTGGCATCACCTCTGGCCTCTTCCTTAACATTACCGCCCTCTATGGTTAAAATTGTACCTGCCTCATCACCAGTAGAGGTTTTTAATGTCAGTCTGCTGACAGCCGCAATACTTGCCAATGCCTCGCCTCTAAAGCCTAAGGTTTTAATGTGAAATAAATCATTTTCATTATTGATTTTACTAGTTGCATGCCGCAAAAATGCCCGTTTACATTGGTCGTGCGGGATACCGACGCCATTATCTGTTACCTTAATCTCTTGCAGTCCCGCTTCTGTAATATCGATTTTAATCCAGCTGCTCCTGGCATCGACACTATTTTCAACAAGTTCCTTCACAACAGAAGCTGGACGTTCCACTACTTCACCAGCTGCTATTTTATTGGCTAAATAATCGGGCAGTTCACGTATCTGCATATTAAATCACCCCTCTTTACCCTTAGCCTGTTTTTGAAGCTGATACAACTGATTGATGGCATCCATCGGTGTCATTTCTAAAATATTAAGACTTGATAAGGTTTTTCGAATCTCATCATCTGAATGGGTTGTCTTTCGCTTAGCTTCTGATTTTGGCACCATTTCAAAAAAGGCCATCTGTTCCATTGCTGTCTCTTGCTTGTCCGTTTGTACGGCTGGTGCATCCACATTTTCCAATTGGTTCAAGATCACACTTGCCCGTTCAATCAGCGGACCCGGCAGGCCTGCTAACTGGGCTACATGGATACCATAGCTCTCATCGGCTGCCCCAGGATGAATTTGATGAAGAAAGACGACCTTACCGTCAATTTCTTCTGCCCGTACATGAATATTTTTTAGTGCCGGCAGATTCTCCTCGAGGCTAGTTAATTCATGATAGTGCGTAGAAAACAAGGTTTTTGCTTTAATATGGTCATGAATATATTCAATAATAGCTTGTGCCAATGCCATACCATCATAGGTGCTTGTCCCTCTGCCAATCTCGTCCAAAAGGATCAAACTGTCAGGTGTCGCATGCTGAATGGCATGATTTGCTTCCAGCATTTCGACCATAAAGGTACTTTGGCCAGACACAAGATCATCAGCCGCTCCGATTCTAGTAAAGATCTGATCAACGATAGCCAGTTGTGCTGATTTGGCTGGTACAAAGCAGCCAACTTGCGCCATAATAACAGTTAATGCAAGCTGACGCATATAGGTGCTCTTCCCAGACATGTTCGGACCAGTAATTAATAACAACTGTTTATCTGTAGTAAGTTCAAAACCATTTGGCACAAATTGCTCGTTCTTCATCACCTTTTCAACAACCGGGTGCCTGCTTTCTTCGATAGTAATGGATCGATCATCAGAAAAAACAGGCCGTACATAATGATTTTCCTCACTTACCGTCGCATAGCTTTGATAGACATCTATCTCACTAATGGTATCAGCCAGTTGTTGTAACGCAGGTATAAAGGATTTTATTTTTTCTCTTATTTCTAAAAATAATTGATATTCTAACTCCACACTCTTTTCTTCAGCTTCTAAAATAAGTGTTTCTTTTTCTTTTAATTCTTCCGTAATAAACCGTTCAGCATTGGTTAATGTTTGTTTGCGCTGATATCTTCCTTCCGGTATCAATGATAAATTGGCTCTGGTTACCTCAATATAATAACCAAACACTCGATTATATCCAATCTTTAATGATTTAATATTGGTTTCTGCCTTTTCTCTCTGTTCCAGTTCAGCAATCCATTGTTTTCCATTTCTTGACGCATCACGATAACGATCAAGTTCCTCGTGATAACCATCTTTCAATATATTGCCTTCAGTGATCGAGATCGGTGGTTCTTCGGCAATACTATCTTCTAACAATTGAAAGAGGTCAGGAAGCGGATCAATCGATTGAGCCAGCTGCTTAATGGCAGGGTGATCAAATGCTGTTAACTGTTCTTTAATCACCGGTACCTTGGTCAAGGAACGTTTTAATTGAATCAAGTCTCGGGCATTGACATTACCAAAGGATACTCGTCCTGATAAGCGTTCCATATCATAAATAGATTGCAAGGATTCCCGGATTTCTTCCCGCTCAAAGAATTGATCATTAAAACCTGTAACCAGATCCAAGCGTTCTTCCACAAGCGAACGAGTGAGTAATGGGCGTTCCAGCCATTTTTTTAATTTCCGTGCGCCCATGGCTGTTACCGTCCGATCCATCACCCATAAGAGACTGCCAAATTTCTCTTTACGCATGAGCGAACTAGTAATCTCTAAATTACGTTGTGAGTACATATCCAAGGTCATATGTTCTTTTAATTCAATTACCTTCGCTTGTTGCAAATGAGCGATAGCACGCTTCTGTGTATGGAAGACATATTGATATAACAATTGACAGGTATATCTTAATTCTGCTTCCGTCACTTCTGTTATCAGTTGATCGATTGCATCCACCTCTCGGATATCGATAGCAAAAGAAACGGTTACCTGCATTTTCTCTGTTAATTCGGTGATATATTGTTCTGCTAAATCATCCTTAACCACTACCTCTTTAATTGGGCGATTATACAATTCGCTTAGCAGGGCACTCCATCCTTTGGTAACTTCCATTACAAAAGTTTCACCTGTTGACATGTCCGTATAAGCAAGCGCAAAACAATGATGGTCTATCTGATGCACCATTGCCAAATAATTATTCTCTTTATCTTCCAGCATAGCCCCTTCCATCACTGTTCCAGGTGTTATTACTTGAACAACTTCTCGTTTTACCACACCCTTTGCTGTCTTCGGGTCTTCTACCTGTTCACAAATAGCTACCTTAAATCCTTTTTCTATTAAGGCTTTTATGTAATTTTCTGCAGAATGAAAAGGAACACCACACATTGGAATTCTATCATCACCGCCTCCATCACGGCTTGTCAAGGTGATCTCTAATTCTAGTGCCGCCTTTTTGGCGTCTTCAAAAAACATTTCATAGAAATCGCCTAGGCGAAAAAATAAAAAGCAATCCTGGTAATCTGCTTTTATTTTTAAATATTGCTGTATCATCGGTGTATAAGCCATTTATTTTTATCCCCCAACATTTTCTCAAGTCTTTTTTTATTATATCATAGAGAGTCTTTAGCGATAAATAATCCACTTTTTATTTTTTGATACTGAAGTTCCTCTGCCGCTAACTCCGACATTCACTGTATCATTTTTATTGGGCTTTTTGAACAACCTCTACTAGTGCAAAAAATAACAGTGTGAGAACGTCCCACACTGTCATAGTTATTCTTCTTCTTTATCATCCAAGAAATCAGGATCAAGTTCTTCTAATTCTTCATCAGAAATAGCTAAGTCCCAATCTTCTGTTTCACGCTCCTTACATTTCGGGTCTACTTTGACACAGACTTTTGTTTCGCCGATAACTTCTACTAGAAACTCTCTTTCTACGTCTACTTTTATTTTATTGCCTTTCTTATCAATTCTGCATTCTAAACAATTCGGCTGTTGAATTACCTTAGCAATTACATCACATTCTTCACCAAAGTGTTGTTTATCCCTAATCGTTAACGTTACTGTATCACAATATTCCATGCGCTCTGTAATGACTTCTGTTTTGGTATTATCATTATAAGCATACCAAATATTGGCGTCATAACTGCCGCGAATCTCGACGGTATCCTCTTTTGTCAATTTTGCATGGTAGTGATGATTAATGATCCAACAGCCTAAAATGCTAGACGGACGATGTGCTGGTGTAATAATATCTGTTTCTTGTCGAAATTTTCTGCCTTTGCCAATGACCGCTTTCGTAATAATTTCACGGTATTGCTGATCCAAAAAAGACATATACAAAATCCTCCCTCATAATTTCCCTTACATCTTATGCAAGTAATTCGCCTAGAGTGCCTCATCTGCAAATGCTGGCCCTAGTACCTGATATATCCTATGCACCTGCCTATAAAAGGTGTGCCAAGATAAAAATTTATTTCATAGGAAATCTTCATTTTGCATATCTTCAGCAAAAAAACACTCACATGCGAAACAAATAAAAGAAGGGAGGATAATCAATGGAGATTAAGAAGAGAAACTCAAGACTATGAGGAGCAGAGGCTGTTTCTGAAGCGACCTACACTATACCTTCAACTTAAGTATGAGACTGTCACCAGTAAAGACTCATACTAAGAAAAGGCAAGTAAACTCCGCGCGGGAGCCTAACTCGCCTTTGTCATTCCTATTAACCATTAAGAACAATGACTGCCATGTTTGCGCTGGGAGCCTGTTTCGCCAGCAAGTAAATCACCGCCAGTGGAACGGATCACTTCATTAGTGATTTCTCTGGCAATTGTATTGGTAACAAGTTGGAGCAGATCATTAATGACCACTTGTGATTCTTTAAATTCTTGTACAACCGGGACTTCATCAATCTCCGCTTGCAAACGGTCAATCTCCTGCTCTACTCGTTTTAAGGCCTCTTCTTTGCCATATGCTTGAAAATTAACGGCTTGTTTCTGCAGTGCCTTGATCTTTTTGATAGAACTTTGAACCTTATTATTCTCATTTAATTTCGCTTCTAGTTGTTTAAAACGGTCGATTTCTTCCATATTTGCCATCTTTTTTGCCAGACTATGGGCATGCTCCATTACTTCTGCTCTTGTATACTTTGCCATTTAGTTCACCTCAACTGTTGACTCGACTAATTCTCCATCAAGTGTCCATGTTTTTGCATGATTGATTTTTACATCTACAATTTTTCCAATAACTGATTTTGGCGCTTTGAAATTAACCAGTTTATTTTGTTCTGTATAACCAGAAAGGACATCCGGGTCTTTCTTACTTTCCCCTTCTACCAACACCTTAACGGTTTGTCCTTGATATTTCTTCATGGCTTCTGCAGATTGTTTATTGATTAAGGCGTTTAAACGCTGCAGACGTTCTTTCTTCACTTCCATCGGGATATTATCTTCCCAACGGGCAGCTGGTGTACCTTCTCTTGGTGAGTAAATAAACGTATAAGCACTCTCGAAGCCGACCTCTTCTACTAGTGTCATGGTTTCTTCAAACTGCTCATCTGTTTCATTCGGGAAGCCAACAATAATATCTGTTGTTAAGGTAGCATTTGGCATGGCTTCACGAATCTTACGCACAAGTTCTAGATAGTCTTCACGCGTATAGCGACGGGCCATAACACGTAATACGTCTGAACTTCCTGATTGTACCGGTAAATGAATATGATCTAGCAGGTTGCCGCCTTTTGCCAGTACCTCAATCAGGCGGTCATCAAAATCGCGCGGGTGAGAAGTCGTGAAACGCACTCGCGGAATATCAATTTTGCTGATTTCCTCCATTAGATCGCCCAAACCGTACTCAAATTCTAAATCTTTACCATAAGCATTGACATTCTGCCCCAACAAGGTAATCTCTTGATAACCTTGTGCTGCCAAATGACGTACTTCTTGAATCACATCTTCAGGCAGACGGCTGCGTTCCTTCCCTCTTGTATATGGGACAATACAGTACGTACAGAACTTGTCACAGCCATACATAATATTTACCCAAGCCTTGATTCTGCCGTTACGCACTTTAGGCAGATTCTCCATGATATCGCCTTCTTTGGACCATACCTCGACAACCATCTCTTTACTGAAGGCAGCTTCACTTACTAATTGAGGCAGGCGGTGGATATTATGGGTACCAAAAATCAAGTCAATAAATGGGTGTTTCTTCAAGATTCGATTGACAACCGCTTCTTCTTGAGACATACAGCCGCATACCCCGATAATCAGCTCTGGATTTTCCATCTTCAATGGCTTCAAATGTCCAATTTCACCAAACACTTTGTTTTCTGCATTTTCACGAATCGCACAAGTATTCAACAGAATAATATCAGCCTCTTGTGTTTCCTCAGTGGACTGATACCCCATTTGTGAGAGGATCCCTGCCATCACTTCTGTATCATGCTCATTCATTTGACAGCCATATGTACGAATCATAAATTTCTTACCTACACCAAATTGCTTCATTTCTTCCGGAATATCGAAATCATAATGGATATCTACATCTTTTTTAAGACGTTTTTTCGCTTTTCGCATATTTGGCGGTTCATATGTTGTCTGAAAATATCTCGAGATTAATTCATCACTGGACATTTCTTTTAGTCGATTTAAGTTATCGTTCCCATCGGATTTTACGTCCGCTGAACTCTTTTGATTAATTTGCTGACTCTCTAATCGTTGTTTTTCATTCATTGCAGTAAAAACTCCTTTCTTACTTTATACTGTAGCCTTGAAGCTATCATTGAGCTCATAATAACCACTTCATCTATTATAGTAGATATAACACATAAATACAAAACGATTTATTGTTCACATGGAAAAACACGCACAAAATTTTGCCAGCTGATTTGATTTAATTGCTTTTGCGATAAATGGGCAGACAAATACGCCAGGACATAGTTATAGTCCTCAATAGAAGTAACATGTTCGATAAATTGATCAGTACCGTCGAAATCTGAGCCAAATACAAGAGCTTCTTCCCCAGCTATCTGCAATAAATAACGAATATGGGCAAACAAATGTTGGATAGTCGCTTTCTCTTGCTCTGTTACAAACTCTTTAACAAAGGTTACCCCAATGAGTCCGCCTTTTGCCGCCACCGCTTCTACTTGCTGATCCGTTAGGTTTCTCTGATGGGGGCAAATCGAATAACTGTTGGCATGCGAAACAATTACATGGTCTGCTAATTCGAGTGCTTGATAAAAACCGGTTGTCGAAATATGAGAGAGATCCGTCCAAACCTTAGCTGTATTTAGCAGTACAATAACTTCCTTACCAAAACGACTTAAACCAGCCTTTCTTTCCTCTTCTATACCGTCTACTGCAATATTGGCATGGTTCCATGACAGCCCGACCATCTTTACCCCTAAATGCAATAAGATCCTCAGCTTATACAAATCGGCACCAATGCAGTCTAAGCCTTCCAGCGTCAAGACAGCCCCTTTTTGGGTATCCTTTAACTGCAAGAGATCTTGTCTGGTTTGAATAAAATGGACATTATGGTACGGTTTGATAATCTTCTCAAAGAAGATGTCAACCATTTGCAGTGCAGCAGCAAATTTGGCTTCCATTGGCACATCAGGGGGGATAAAGATAGCAAAACACTGAACCTGAACAGGGCTCTGTATCCATTTCGAGTAACTGACATCTAGCTGATCATCTTGCTCAAAATCAAGCTGATATTTCCACATTTTATAAAGCGCATCGCAATGACAGTCAATCATTTAACCAAACTCCTTTCACTGTCAGAAAATGAGCTTGCTATCAACAAGAGTTTCCTCCTCATAATCGATTGAAAATGATCAAATTTTTGGCATTCCTTCTATCAACAGATGGAAGCATGTGTGAAAGACTTTCTGATGGTTCGTTTCACAGCAAAAACAAATCTGTTGGATAGAATTCTTTTTTACACCAGGAAAGTATAAAAGTTTATGGATTATAGTATAAGTAAAAACTAAGGCTTTCTAATTGTGAAAAAAGCCTGTTTGTCCAAAACAAACAGGCTAACTTACGTTCCATTTATCTAGGTTCTACAATCAACTTAATCGCTGTACGTTCTTCACTATCAATCATAATGTCAGTAAAAGCCGGAATACAAACAAGATCAACTCCGCTTGGAGCAACGAACCCGCGCGCAATGGCCACTGCCTTCACTGCTTGGTTAAGTGCACCAGCACCTATAGCCTGAATCTCTGCCGAACCTCGTTCACGTAATACATTTGCAAGTGCGCCCGCTACAGAATTAGGGTTTGATTTTGCTGAAACTTTTAATACATCCATTTCTGCTACCTCCTTCAAATGCTAATGTCATTCCCCTTTTACTATATTCACAATAATGAAAGATATTACTTTAATTATGAAGGAATCACAAGAAAAATTCAAATTATTTGGGGGAGTAAAACGATTAGTGTGCGTTCAAAAAATCGATACGTCATTTTTATCGAGTTTCTTGAACAACCTCCATCAGGAGAAAAATGGATGATCCTCATTGATCTGAATTCTTTTCATTTCATTCGCCTTACCAGTAGTGGCGTCGATATCAATTAATACGGCACTCAGCTGTGCTCTGCCTGTCTTCGGAATCTCAAAGCGAACTGGCAAGCCTGTCAGAAACTTCTTAATAACTGCTTCTTTATCTGTTCCAAGGATCTCATCATATGGCCCTGTCATTCCGACATCGGTAATATAGGCAGTACCCTTAGGCAAAATTCGTTCATCTGCTGTTTGGACATGTGTGTGCGTTCCTACGACAGCACTTACTTTCCCATCATTATACCAGCCAAATGCCTGTTTTTCACTAGTAGCTTCGCCATGAAAATCAACAAAAATGATATTGGTCCGTTTCTTAGCCTCAGCTACTAAATCATCTATTTTGCGAAAAGGATCGTCTGCCGGCTGCATAAATGTCCTGGCTAATAAGTTAATAACGGCTATCTCCTTACCATTAGATTTGATATAAACGATATCATTACCTGGTGTGCCAGGAGGCAAGTTAGCTGGTCGTGCCATATAAGTGGCCTGATCAATAAATTGGAAGATATCACGCTTATCCCATGTATGGTTTCCCATCGTTAATGCTTGAACGCCCCATTCCAAAAAGTTTTTATATATTTTTTCGGTTATCCCTTTACCTGAAGCGGCATTCTCACCGTTCACTATCGTCACATGTGGCTGATGGGCTGCCTTTAATTTTGGCAGGTATTCGGCCACCATATCTCGGCCTGGTGATCCTACAACATCACCAATAAATAAAATTTTCATATCTGTTTCTACCTTTCCTTTTCAATTAATCATAGTTTTACATAGGATTAGAAAAATGTCAAAACATGTTTTTGCAGGAAAAACGCACAAAAAATAGAGAGACTATCAAAGCCTCTCTATTTTGCGTATTCAACAGAACGTGTTTCTCTTATTACAGTAATTTTAATATGTCCTGGATAATCCAAATCCTCTTCAATACGCTTGCGAATATCTCTAGCTACCTTGGTAGCTTCTGCGTCATCAATTTCATCTGGTTTGACAATAATCCTTACTTCTCGACCAGCCTGAATAGCGAATGATTTCTCCACACCTTTGAACGATTCGGCAATCTCTTCTAATTTCTCTAAACGCTTAATATAATTCTCTAACGTTTCACTTCTTGCCCCAGGACGCGCTGCGGACAGTGCATCAGCTGCAGCAACAATAACGGAAATAACAGATGTTGCCTCTTCATCTCCATGGTGAGACGCAATCGCATTAATCACGACAGGATTTTCCTTGTACTTGGTTGCTAATTCCTTACCGATCTCCACATGGCTGCCTTCTACTTCATGATCAATAGCTTTACCAATATCATGTAAGAGACCTGCACGTCTAGCAAGGTTTTGATCTTCACCGAGCTCAGCAGCTAATAAACCGGATAGGTAAGCGACTTCTGTAGAATGCTTTAACACATTCTGACCATAGCTTGTACGATATTTCAAACGACCTAAAATCTTAACCAGATCCGGGTGTAGACCATGAACACCTACTTCGAAAGTTGTTTGCTCTCCGTAATCTCGAATATGTTCATCCACTTCTCGTCTTGACTTATCTACCATTTCTTCGATCCTTGCCGGGTGAATTCGTCCGTCCTGCACTAATTTCTCCAGTGCTAATCGGGCAATTTCGCGACGGATTGGGTCAAAACCAGATAAGATAACAGCCTCTGGGGTATCATCGATAATTAAATCAATTCCCGTTAGTGTTTCAAGTGTTCGAATATTTCGACCCTCACGACCGATGATTCTACCTTTCATCTCATCGTTTGGTAGATTGACAACGGAAACAGTAGTTTCAGCTACATGATCTGCGGCACATCGCTGTAAAGCAAGAGACAGAATATTTTTAGCTTTCTTATCTGCTTCCTCTTTGGCGCGATTTTCCGCTTCTTTAATGAGCAATGCGGATTCATGGGTTACCTCTTCTTCTACACGTTGTAAAATAATTTGTTTTGCTTGGTCTGTTGTGTAGCCAGATATCCGTTCTAACTCTGCTTGTTGCTCGCCTAACATTGCTCCAACTTTGCTTTCCATTTCTTCAATTTGTTGTTGTTTGTCTGCTAACGAACTTTCTTTCTTTTCTAACATCAATTCACGCTTATCTAACGTTTGGTCTTTACGATTCAGGTTCTCTTCCTTCTGCATGAGTCGACTTTCAAGCTTCTGGATTTCGGCACGACGCTCTCTCAGCTCTTCTTCCGCACGCTGACGAATCTGGTAGTTCTCGTCTTTGGCTTCTAGTAAAGCTTCTTTCTTGGCCACATCGGCGTTCTTACGGCCTTCTTCCACTATCTGTTGAGCTAATGCTTCTGCACTCGAAATCTTTTTCTCAGCAATTGATTTCCGAATCAGATAACCAACAACAAAAGCGACAAATGCAAGCAAAATGGAGATGATAACTGCGATTGTATCCATTCGTTCACCTCCTCTTGCTATAAACTTGTACTACTTTTTTAAGTCGGTATACACAATCATAGACTTTAAAATAATTACATGTATAACTAATTTTGAAATTATACATGTTAATTTTAATCGTCTATGAGACGGATGTCAAGGAATGTAGAGTTATCTAATGAATAATCCATGGCCGTGTCAAAGACCATGGATTATTATCGATACATTTAGTCATCTAGCAAACTGTCTTGTAATTCTTCTTCTGATTCTGCTGCTGTATGATTGTCATCCTGAATGTTATAGTGCTCTCTGATGGCACGATAGATTTCTTCAGCAACAATTGGGTTTTCTTTCAGGAACTGTTTGGCATTTTCCCGGCCTTGTCCAAGACGCTCTTCATTGTAGGAATACCACGCCCCACTCTTTAACACGATGTCCAGATCAGAACCCATATCAAGGATCTCCCCTTCACGCGAGATACCTTCTCCATACATAATGTCCACTTCTGCTTGTTTAAAAGGAGGAGCGACTTTATTCTTTACAACTTTAATACGTGTCTTATTCCCTACCATATCATTGCCGATTTTCAGTGTTTCAGCACGTCTCACCTCTAAACGGACAGATGAGTAAAATTTTAACGCCCGGCCGCCTGGTGTGGTCTCAGGATTACCGAACATAACGCCCACTTTTTCACGGATTTGGTTAATAAAGATAGCCGTTGTTTTTGATTTATTAATCGCACCAGATAGTTTTCGCAATGCTTGTGACATTAAACGTGCTTGTAAACCGACATGAGAATCCCCCATATCTCCTTCAATCTCTGCCTTTGGCACAAGTGCAGCTACCGAGTCAATAACGAGCATATCGACCGCCCCGCTTCGCACGAGTGCTTCAGCAATTTCTAACGCCTGCTCACCAGTATCCGGCTGTGAAAGCAACAGCTCATCTACGTCTACACCTAACTTTCTGGCATATACCGGATCCAGCGCATGCTCTGCATCAATAAAAGCTGCCTGTCCCCCGTTTTTCTGTGCTTCTGCAATTGCATGTAATGACACAGTCGTCTTACCAGAAGACTCCGGTCCGTATATTTCGATAACACGCCCACGTGGATAACCGCCCACACCTAGTGCTACGTCCAATGCTATCGAACCGCTAGAGACGGTTGCCACTTTCTGTTCCGCCCGTTCCCCCAGCTTCATGATGGATCCCTTGCCGAATTGTTTTTCAATTTGTTTTAACGCCATATCTAAGGCCTGTTTTCTATCACTCAAAATGATTCCTCCTTCAATACTTGCTAATACTATCTTACAATCTTTTGCTTCGTTTCACAAGTAATAAATCGAATAAATGTTCCCTTTTTTTATTCGTTTTCCTTGATGAAAAGGATAATACCTACAAAGAAAAGCATTTTTCCCTTTAAATTATTACTGAGAAAAATGCTTTTCACTTATTCCCGACCTTTTTTTAAATATGCATGTAATAACTCGAAACCTTTTTTCACTGCCCGGCCGCGAACGGTTTGCCGATCTCCATGAAATTGAAAATCTCTTGTTTGACAGCCGGATTCATCAGCGATAGATATATAGACAGTACCAGCTCGTTTTCCTTCGATCGAGTCTGGTCCTGCCACACCAGTAAAACTGATGCCAAATGTTGATTGGAACGTACTGCGCACCGCTTGTGCCATTGCTTCAGCGCATTCTTTACTAACTGTTCCATATTTCTCAATCAGTGCTTCTGGAATGTCTAACACCGATTGCTTAGCTTGTGAGTGGTAAACAACAGCTGCTCCATTAAAAATAGAAGATGCTCCTGGGTTACCCACCACTGCCGCACCAAAGGCACCACCGGTAAGACTTTCGGCACTGGCTAATGTTGATTGTTTGGCCTGCAATTGCTGGAACACTTTGAGATCAATTGTTTCTTCATCATAACCATATAAAAATTGACCTACTTTCTCAGCAATGATGGCTTCTGTCTTATCGATCATCTGATCTGCTTCTTCTACTTGTGCTGCCTTAGCCGTCAAGCGCAAGGCTACCTCTCCCTCAGAAGCTAAAGGGGCAATCGTAGGATTGGATTGTGCGGCAATGATATCACGCAGTTCATGTTCCAGCTGTGACTCACCGATACCAATAAATCGCAGCATACGAGAACGGATAACCGTATTCAGATCAAAACGATCGGCCAAATAAGGAAGAATGCCTTCCAGCATGATCGCCTTCATTTCACGAGGCACCCCAGGCATAAATATCCAAATGGTGCCCTCATGTTCTACAATAATGCCTGGCGCTATACCTACAGAGTTATCAATTACCTTAGCTCCTTTTAGTATATGAGCCTGTTTTCGATTATTTGGCGTCATGTCACGCTTGTTTTTGGTAAAAAAGGATTCGATTTTCTCAATCGTTTGCTGATCTTCCACAATCTCCAAACCTGAAATATGCTGAAAGGCTTCTCTCGTTAAATCATCATCTGTCGGCCCTAAACCACCTGTAATCAAGACAATATCTGATCTCCGGCCAGCCTGCTGAAAAACACCGGCTAAACGGTCAAAATTATCACCGACAACCGAATGATAATAGACAGAAATCCCTTTATCCGCTAAGTGTTGTGAAATCCAGGCAGCATTGGTGTTAACGATTTGTCCCAACAAAAGTTCTGTTCCTACTGATACTAATTCTGCTTTGATTTCTGTCATTACTTAGACTCCCCCATCACATGCCAATTTTTTACAAAATATTCTATACCGGAAACCACGGTCATGATTAATGCTGCATACAACAAGATTTGATCCATTGGAACACTTCCGAAAGGCACATTATGTAAAAACAAAACAATAATTGCCACGATTTGTAAAACGGTTTTTAGCTTGCCTAATTTGCCAGCAGCTAATACGGTACCTTCTCCGGCTGCCACCAGACGTAATCCGGTTACTGCAAATTCACGGCTGATAATAATGATAATCACCCATGCAGGTGCCATATCAAGTGCAATTAATAAGATAAATGCAGCTGATACCAATAATTTATCGGCCATTGGATCTAAAAATTTGCCCAAATTAGTTATTAAATGATATTTTCTGGCATAATAACCATCTAACCAATCTGTTGCAGAAGCTACCGCAAAAATAAGTAAAGCAACAACATGTGTAACCGGAATGTCTTGTCCTTGTACATGCCAAACTCCCCAATCAAAGGGATAGGATAGAACAAAAATAAATATTGGAATCAACATGATTCGAGAAATCGTAATGCGGTTAGGTATATTCATCATGCAGCTATCACTCCTTTAAGCATGTAACGAGCTGACTAAACAGTCAGCTCATAACATGTGATCGTATCGTTATTCTTTTTCAATACTGATCCAAGCCTCCTGAATTTGTGAAGCTTGAATATCATCAGGCAATTGAATCTCCTGCCCATTAATTTCAATGGTAATGTTTTGCGGCTCACCGAAACGAAGGTACAGTTCATTCAGATCGGAAATATCCAATTCGAACGGACTTGTTCCCTCAGTAAGCACATCAGCATAGAAGCTGTTTCCACCTTCTGCATCTTCCACTTGAAGCCAGTTTTGGTTAGAAGATTGAATGGTTAATTCAACCTGTTCCTCATTTGTTGTTAACTGGTAGGTAGCTTGATTGTTTTCATAGTTATCTAGAGATATCTCTGTACTAGGTTCTTGTTCTTCCTCTTCTGCTGTCTCCTCTTCCTCTTCATTACCTTCATCATCTGCAGGAGCTTCTTCTTGACCTTCACCATCCCCATTTTCATCTTGAGAAGGGTTCATCACCACAGATTCTCCAGCTGAATTATTGTTATCGACTGGATTTGTATTAGAATCATCCCCAGAGAAAAAGCCTTGTTTAAACAGCCAAACGAGGACAACTATACCAATAATCAATAAAACAACAATAACCGTCGGCATAAAGGAAAAAACAACTGGTGTTTTGGTCGATGTAGTATTTTTACTTGTATTAACACGTGATAACTGAACCTGTTCCTCATTCTGATCGAATGGTAAATCATTACGATATTCTTCCATTAATTCATCTGGATTCAGCCCAAGAACCGTTGCATATTCTTTAATAAATGCCCGCACGTAGAAAGAACCTGGCATTACTTCAAACTTCTCTTCTTCAATCGCTTTTAGATAGCGTACTTGTATTTTCGTCGCTTTCTGTACTTCTTCTAGTGACATTTTCTTCTGTTCTCGTTCTTGTTTCAGTCTTTCTCCAATCGCCATAAAAAAAACACCATCCATCACTCTATAATCTATACTATTTAAGACGTTTATTTTATCATAATCGTTTCATTTTTTACAATTATATATACCCTATATCATATCTTAAATTATTTCGATTGAAAAGTGTAAATACGAGGAATTTTGACAAGAATAGCAAATAACCTTATAACTCACACTAAAAATGCGTTTTATAAGGTCAGAGATTTCAAGTGTTTTTTTGAAATGAATATTTCACAAGTGTGAACCGTCCGTTGGCTCCCTTGCCTTGAACTTACAGTACAAAACCAGGAAAGGGTAACGGACGTTAACACCTTGGTAAGTCTTGCTGCGTTTCAGCGGGATATGAAGAATTCTCACCTGCAGGCCGCTCAGACTTGGCAGACTGCCAAGCCTTTATATCCTGCCGGTGCTGTCTGGAAAGTCCCTTGCAGCCAGGTCTGTATGTGCACTGACATTCTATCAGGCAAAGTGTTAGATTATTTTCCTTGGTCTTGTACAAGCTTTACCATGATATTAGCTATCGCGTGCTGTTCTTTCTCGTCTGCTGCATTCCATAAGTCGCGCAAGATCTGTTCTTGTTCATTTTCTGCTTGAACTTCGGTCGATAAGTAATTACCAATGTCGAAAGCAAGTTCAGAAATGGCTTTATTACTCATCCCTTGATCTTTTGCCTCGTGCAGACGATCACCTAAAAAATCTTTCCATGATTCGAAATTATCCATTACAGACATGATTATACCTCCTCTTATCAACATACATCTTTAGTTTGAGGTATTTACGATAAATTATGCATGCAAATGGAAAATCGATTTCTCTACCAGCCACCGTCGACCTTGATTAATTCTCCTTGGATATAACGTGTCTGTTCTTCACACAGAAAACATACCGCTCTTGCTACATCTTCTGGCAAACCAATACGTTGCAAGGCGATCTCTTCAATTAATGCGTCTCTCTCTTGTTGATCAAGGTGTTGATTCATCTTGGTATCAATTAAACCAGGACTGACGCCATTCACATAGATTTGACTTGGGCCTAACTCCTTTGCTAATGCCTTCACAAAGGTATTCTGCGCCCCCTTGACCGTAGAATACGCTACCTCACAACTCGCTCCTACCTCACCCCAAATCGAAGAAATGACGACAATACGGCCAGACTGCTGCCGGATCATACTGGGAATCAAGTGCTGGGTGATTCTCCATGGAGCCTTGATATGAAGATGTAATAACTCATCCATTTGTTGATCTGGCATATCCTGAAACAGACCCACAACCGATTGGCCGCTGGTATGAATATAGTAATCGATATCAGGAGGACAGACTGATAAAAACTGCTGCAAACCTTCCGGTGTAGACAAATCGGCCTGTATAACCTGCAAGCATTGATCTGCAGGAATTTGTTTGGTTAGCCGATCCATGTCTGTTTGATTCTTATGATAATGTAAAACCAAGGAGTGGCCGGCTTTCGCCAAGTCTTTGGCTATCGCCTGACCAATTTCTCCGCTCGCTCCTGTAATTAAAATCTTCTTCTCCATTATCGTTCCGTTTCTTCCCCTTTTACCATACAGACAGATAATTGGTCTTCTGTAATCCAACTGTCCAGAAATGCAGTGACATCATCATAAGTTAATTCTTCCAGCCACGTAATGCTATCAAAGAAATCAATATTTAATAATTGGTAATGGCTATATTGATTAGCTATAAACTCCAACGAATTCATAGCACGCAGCAACTGGCCTATTTTTTTGCGTTTAATTCGTTCGAAATGTTCAGCAGTTAAAGAGTCTGCAGACAGGTCTAGTAATTCCTGCTTAATCAATGATGCCAATTTCTCTGGCTCTTTCGTGTTACCTCCTACAATACAAAAACCAAAATTACGGTCTAAATGATTTTCGCTGCTAAAGGATTGATCAATAAGCCCTGTCTCATATAAACGTTCATAGGCAACCCCGCTGCGCGAAAATAAGTGATCAAGGATAATGTCTGTCAGCCATTCTTTCCGCATAAATTGCTCTGGCTCCTCAGGAATTTCCAGTTCTTTGATTCCAACCAATGCCTTAGGAACAGATACCGGCATCTTCACTGTAACTTCTTTATCTGCCACAGTTTGCGGCTCCTCAGGGAAGTTTCGCTCGATGTCACTTGGCGGCGCAAATTCTTTACCAGCTTGGTTTTCCTTAATTAAGGCCATGATTTCGTCCGCATCCACATTTCCTGCAATAAACAACACCATATTACTAGGATGATAAAAGGTGTGATAACACGTATAGAGATCATCTTTGGTAATCTCTTGGATCGACTCCACGGTTCCTGCGATGTCAATTTGTACCGGGTGATGATGATACAAGCTTTTGATCGTTCCAAAAAAAGCACGCCAATCCGGCTGATCATCATACATTTTAATTTCCTGAGTAATGATACCTTTTTCTTTTTCCACAGATGCTTCTGAGAAATAAGGATCCTGCACAAAGTCAATTAATGTAGTCAAATTTTCGTTGATTTTGGAAGTTGCTGAAAATAAATAGGCCGTCTTTGTAAAGGACGTAAAGGCATTTGCAGAAGCGCCCGCCTTTGAGAAATCTTGAAATACATCCCTGTCTTCTTTTTCAAATAATTTATGTTCTAGAAAATGGGCGATACCGTCTGGCACGGTTTCTGTCTCGCTTTTGCCTAATGGAACAAAACTCTGGTCAATTGACCCATAGTTTGTCGTAAATATCGCATAGGTTTTGGCCATTTCTTGCTTAGGCAGGACATATACACGCAACCCATTATCTAAGGTCTCCGAATAAATATGTTCTTCAATCTGTTGATAATGCTTATGCTTCATCAGCTTTTGCCTCCTTACTAGTCAGTAGATAGGTGGTGTCCAGTTGTACTTGATTGGCAACTTCTATTACCTGTTCTCGAGTGACATGTTGTACGTTTTCTAGTAATTGTTCTGGAGACAATGTCGATTGCGCCAATACCCGCTGATAGTGCAGTTCAATCATCCCTTGCGGACTATCCAATGTCTCACGAAGTTGATTAATGGTCATTTCAATTGTTTCATGCAGTGCATCATCGGTGAAATTCCCTTGCCGCATATCTTCCATTTGTTCTAGGATAATGTCTTTCGCCCGTTGGTATTGCCCTGGAGCAATACCGCTAAACACAAACATCAAACCTTTATGGCTTTCAATTCGAGACGCTGCATAATAAGCCAGACTGTTCTTTTCCCGGACGTTTAAAAACAATTTAGAACTTGGAAAACCTCCAAATAAACCATTAAAAACGTGTAATGCCGGATACTCTGCATCATTATAAGTGATATTGGTACGATAGCCGAAATGTAATTTAGCTTGACTAATATCATCATATTCCACAATGGTTTGCTGTTCCTCTACTGTGTTTAAGGTCGTATTTGTAATAGCAGCCTGCTGACGAGGGATGACCAATTCCTCCACTTTCCCCTCTACAGCCAATTCTTCAATATCTCCTAAGACAAACATATCTAAATGATCTTCTGTCAGTATTTCTTGAAAATATTGATACAGGTCTTCAGGAGAAATAGCAGACAAGTCCTCTTCATAGCCGGTAACACGTAAATGGTAAGCTTCATCCTTACACATTTCTTCAATCATACGAGTATTAGCCAAGGTCATCTTATCTTCTTTTAATGCCTCGATTTTACTTTGAAGTGTGGCTTTCTCCCGTTCGACAATTTTCGGATCAAACCCTTGACCTTCTAATTTAGGCTGGTATAATAACTCTTTTAAGAAGTGAATTCCTTTATCTAAGAGGTTCTGTTCACCAGCAATATACTGTTCATTTGCCAGTTCTAATCGAACCGTAAGAATATGATGCTCCCCTTTCTTACTGGTGTCAACCGCTAACACCGTTCCATACAATTCATCCAGTCGCTGGCGGAGTTTCGTTGCCGTTGGCAGATTTGCAGTTCCCTGTTGTAATACATATGGGAGTAATGCCCGTTTCGTTACATTCTCACGTGTTAACTTAGTCGTAAACTTCATGGACAGATGGATTGTCTTAAACTTCTTCGTATGTAGAAGGTGTAAATCAAACCCATTTTTAGGTATTACTTTTTCTAGTGTATCCACAGTCACTTGGCTCCTTTTAATCAATTATTTTTGTGTCTTCATTTATTCTATCAAATAAGGCCAAAAATTATGCTTCTAGAGGATGTTCAAAAAATCTCATGAAAATGATGCCGTGAATAATGGAGTGAACTTGCTTTTCTTGCTCTTTTTCAACGGATTTTTTTGAACACGCACTTCTCCTGATTGCCAGCCTCTTATCATTGTAAAATAATTGCTAAGAAAAACCAAGAAAAGCACTTTATGCTTGTGGCGATTTTTGTCCATTTTTCAATGTAGTTAACGGTTACATCATGGCGAGAAGAATGGAATATAATGAGTTTTCTTTTATTTTCAAAAAAACGCTAACAGCTCCTGCCATAAAATGTTGGTATGTTCACACATGAGAATAGCCATACTCATTTAACAAGAATAAGTAAGGATGGGATAGCCTTGCTGTCTGGATAAAAGGCGGCTTATGGGGGCTTGAAAAGATAAGATAAAGCTGGCATCTTTGCAAAAGCCCACTCCTTAAAGCCTAAACAGCTAAGATATAATCTCAGCATTTGATCAAAAGCCCACTCTTTGGAACTTGAAGAGATCAAGTAGCCATAGTGGGGTCAACAGAAATGGATTACTTGACGTCACCTCTTTTCAACCATTTGAAAAGAATAAGTCATGCACCTAAAAAGAGGAACTGTCGCACCATGTAGTTTCCATTATGCAACATCCCCTTTTATTTAATTGTAGCCAACTGTAGACAACGAAATGATCAATCAAATCATTTATAATCAAAACTCCTCAAAAATAGAATAGGAATGAAGTGACTACAGCTGCAGTTTAAAACCGATTCTAGATTCCTTGTGTGATTGAGAAAGAAAGCATTTAATCAAAATATATGGGATAAAGATCCAATAATAGAAACAGAACAACTCGTATTGTCATAGATAATAATGTCTGTTAAACATATTAATTTTAAACACACACTTTCAAAAGCTTCTACTTTTCCCCTATGAACCATGGGCAGCAGGGATTTCCCCTCGAATAACCGGAAGTAAAGTAATCAAACCGATAACTGCCAGAACAACCCCGACCCATAAAGGAGAAGTAAGTCCAAAGCCAGCGTCAATCGTTATACCACCAACAGACGAACCAATCATCAGACCGAGATTAATCATCGAGTTATTTACCGTGGCTACGAGTGTTCCTGTATTAGAAACGGTAAGCACACGTTTCGCCATCGCTGGATTCAAGGACACGCCAACTAAACCAATGATAATAACTGCGACAACAGCGATGACTGGAATTGCGGCAAAGAAGCCAAATAGAATTAAGGCAGCTGTCAGGATAAAAAGCCCAACCATCATGGTAGGCATCATATGCAAGTCTGCTAACCTGCCGACCGCAATATTACCAATAACAGTTGCTACACCATAGATTCCCAAAATAAATGGAACAACCCCTGGGCTAAATCCTGTAACAGTAGTCAGGATCGGTGTAAAATAGCTAAATGCGGCAAAGGTAGCACCGATAATAAATACATTTGTTGTATAGGCAGCCCATAAACGGTAGTTTTTAAAGGAACTAAGTTCTTTTTTGACACTAACAGTTCCTTTTTCTTGTGATTCAAGAGCGGGAATAAGAAATTGCACCAATATGGCTGCTATAAATACCAAAACAACAACAGCCCAAAAACTGGCACGCCAGCCTAGATACAAATTAAACACCATAGCAAACGGTACTCCGGCTGCTGTTGCGATCATTAAACCGCCTAATACAACGGAAGCCGCACGTGCTCGTGAATGAGCGGGAACGAGTTGATAGGCAAGTGATATGGCTGTTCCAAATGTTGCCGAAGAAGCAATCCCCTGTATCACACGTGCTGCTATCATCACTTCATAATTAGGGGAGATCGCTGCAATGGTTTGTCCAATCAGAAATACAAATGTTAAAGCCGTTAATCCTTTCTTTAGTGGAACCTTTAGTAAAGCGATGGTTAGGATTGGTCCACCTACAATCATTCCTACTGCATAAGCTGAAATAAGGTAGCCAATCGCTGCAATAGATACGCCAAACTCTTCTGACAGGGAAGGCATAATTCCCGCTACCATAAATTCTGATGTTGTTTGTGAAAAAATAAGAAAACCTAGTATAAAGACTACAAAAGGCAATTGTGTTCACTCCAAATTCATTTTTTATTTACGAAACAGTTTACAAATAAGCATTATATTGTAATGTTTGGTACAAAAAATTGTTTTATTTATCTGCAATGATTTCTTCCAGATTACTGATATCAACCTGAATTGCTTTTCCTTGCTGTCCAAGAGCACGTATTTCTGACAATGCCCCTGCTCTTCTTCTGCAGTATGAACATAAGCGAAGGCCAAGGCCGCTCCCCGGTGTCCCGACCTCCACCAGCAACAAGTGCCCCTATATTTTTTAACATTGATGTCATTGATGTCCCCTCCCCTGATTACTAATTATGGTGGGCAGGATGCAACTTGAAAAGTAGATATATTTTTCATACTTAGTATGGTAAAAGGTACAAATGAAGTCCTGTCTAATGTACAGCTTTTATATTTTTTTAATTATCCAGAAAATTGCTGTAAGGCTGATTTATTATCATTCTTCTTTTTCTCTGGTATGATTAACATACTTAGTATGAAATAGTGACTATTAGCATTTACTATAAAGGAGGAAGATTCTTTTGGACGATCTATCAAAATACGGAATTGTTTCCGCACTTCAAGCAATTGGTGGAAAATGGAAACCTCACATACTATTTATCCTTTTAGAAAAAGGAACAAAGCGCTTTGGTGAATTAAGACGTTTAATGCCTGAAATAACGCAGGGAATGCTAACACAGCAACTTAGAGAATTAGAAAAAGACGGACTGGTCACCCGAGTTGTTTATCAGGAAATTCCGCCAAGGGTAGAATATTCTTTATCAACACATGGAAAATCATTGGAACATATTTTAAGAGAAATGTGTGCATGGGGGTTTACTCATGAGGAATTTAAAAAAATGGATAAATATGCTTCAGAAAATGGATGAATAACAACGACAACCAGTCCTTGAAATCAGAATTGGGCGCATTTAAAAATCCACAAATTATGCTTGTTTTACTCATTACTATTTTTGGATATGGAGGTGTATTTGCTTCCTACACATATATTGTGCCACAGACGGAAATTTTTGCTGGATTTCCGGTAGAGGCTATTACGACCTTTTTTATTTATATTTGGGATCGGGTCCTTTTTAGGAACCCTTGCAGCGGGGAAGCATGCTAATCGTTCACTAATGCCGACATTAATGATTACCTTAGTACTGTTAACAATCATTTTGACATTATTCACTTGGACCGTTCATGATAAACCACTGGCCTCCATCATTGTTTTTCTATTCGGTTTTACCGCTTTTGCAACCGTGCCGTTATTACAAACAAAAATTGTCCAAACCGCCAAAGAAGGTTCTACGCTTGCCGCAGCCGTCAATATCTCTGCATTTAATTTAGCGAATGCTGTTGGAGCATACCTAGGCGGAGAAACGATACGTGCATGCTTTAACATGGCATCTGTAAATCTAACAGGTGCTGTTATTACAGCGATAAGGGTGTTCTTTTCGATTGTTTTATTGGTTTATGGGCGAAGAAATTGAGAATAAGATACATATAATTCTGATTAAAACGGTGGATCAACTTTCCTTTATAAGGCAATCGAAGCAATAAGAAGGTTTACATCCATACTTACATCCTTATTTGATCATTAAATGCTATTAGGTCTTTACTTTTTGTAAGAAACACATACTGATCTACTTTTTTCATGATCAGAATCTTAAAACTTTAATAGTTTCATAATTTTACACGTCTTGAACACTACTCATGCTGATGCTTTAGGATATACAGTTTTTGATATGTACCAAGGTTGTCAAGTGTGTAAGTCAAAAATAAATAGCAACTTAAGCAGGGGATTATTGAAATTTTTTAGAGGTTAGGGTCTGATCCGAGTAATGTTTAATAAGAGGGGCACCCCGATATTTATTATACTAAATCATGCACATTCCCCCAATGAAAGAAATCACGTCCCTTTTCAACGTTTAATCAAAATAATTATTCCTGCATCATTAACTCTATAAAAAACGTCATCTGTCGGTAAATACCGTTCAAATGACGTTTTTAATATTGTGATTACCTTTTTAAAGCCATAAGTAATCCCAAACAGCCTTATAAAGATAACGAAAGGAAGGTTTTTCTGTTTTAGCGAAAATTCCATACTAAACCAGCTTGCCCGCCGCCAATAATTATTACGTCATATGCCATCGAATGTCTCATTTCTTTACCCTCAATAATCGTAAACTGTTTAGTGTCACAAGTAATGTGGCTCCCATATCTGCAAATATTGCTATCCATAATGTTAACCAACCAGGTACAACTAACAGTAAAGCAACAGCTTTAATTCCCAAAGAAAAGCTAATATTCTGTTTGATAATCGTCAATGCTTTTCGGCTTAATTGAACGGTATATGGTAACTTTTTTAAATCATCTGACATAAGAGCGATATCTGCTGTTTCTAATGCTGTATCAGTTCCTGCACCGCCCATGGCTACCCCAATCGTAGAAGCTGCAAGTGCTGGAGCGTCATTCACACCATCCCCAACCATAGCTGCATGTTGATATTTCCCCCGAAGTTCTTTAATAAAAGCCAACTTATCTTCTGGAAGTAAATCAGCTTCGATATCTACAACCCCAGCTTGTTGTCCAATCGCCTTTGCAGTTCGTTGATTATCACCTGTCAACATAACTGTTTCGATTCCTAGATGATTTAATTGGCTGATAACTTCTTTGGATGATTCTCTTATTTCATCTGCCACCGCAATCAATGCAAGAATCTCTGCTTCTGTTCCTAAAACCATGACTGTTTTTCCCGCTGTTTGTAAACCGGTAATTTTTTCTTTTTGGTTACTTCTTATTTGATTATGCAATTCTTCAAACAGACTTGGGCTCCCTACATAATATATTTCATGTTTTATCCTTGCTTTAACCCCTTTTCCTGTAATAGATTGGAATTCGTCCATAGATATATCGTTGAAATGTAATCCTTTTTCTTCCGCCCTTCTGATAATAGCGGAAGCAAGAGGGTGCTGTGATCCCTTTTCAATTGCTGCTGTAATGGTTAATAATTCATTTTCACTCCCACTATACGTTACAACATCTGTGACAGTAGGAATACCTTTTGTTAATGTTCCTGTTTTATCAAAAGCAATAGCCTTAAGATTTCCCGCTTCTTCTAAATAGACACCGCCCTTAATTAAAACCCCATTTTTTGCAGCGTTCCCTATGGCAGTCACTACGGCTACTGGCGTAGAAACAACGAGAGCACAAGGACAACCAACTACAAGTACAGCTAATCCTTGATAAATCCACGCACTCCAATCTCCAGCAAAAACTAATGGTGGCATAACAGCAATCAACATAGCTAAAATCACAATAGCTGGTGTATAATATTTAGCAAATTTATCGACGAACGCTTGAGAAGGTGCACGTTCTGCTTGTGCTTCTTCAACAAGATGAATAATTTTTGAAAGTGTAGTATCTTCCACTCGTTTAGTTACGCTTACCTCAAGCAAGCCTTCTTCATTTAATGTTCCAGCAAATACTTCATCCCCTGCTGTTTTCGTAACTGGAACACTTTCACCTGTAATGGCAGCTTGATTTAAGGTAGATGTTCCTTTCAAAACGGTACCATCCATTGCTAATTTCTGACCAGGCTTTACAAGCATAATATCGCCAATTTGAATATCATCTACATGGATACTCATTACTTGATTGCCTCGACGAATCAATGCTTCTTTTGGTGCAATATCCATTAACGATTCTATCGATTGACGAGCTTTATCCATAGAGTAACGCTCTAACGCTTCACTAATAGCAAAAAGAATAACAACTGTTGCTCCTTCCAACCACTCACCGATGATAGCTGCACCAATAATCGCTATAGTCATAAGTGTGTTCATATCGAATTGTAATTTGCTTAGATTTCTAAGACCTTTAATAAAGAGCGTGTAGCCGCCAATTAAAATAGACGCTGCATACCCGATAGTCGGCAGGAAATGTTCCTCTCCTAATTGTTTTCCTACAAACCAACTAACTAAAAGTAATATGGCTGAAATATAGACTTTTATAGTTTCTTTTTGTTTCCAAAAAGGTTTATGCTCTATTTTTTGTTCTTTTTCATCTCGAACCTTTAAATTTTCAAACGATCCTGCTTTTTCTAGTTCTTCAATCGTTGTTTGTCCTTTAACATAAACCTTTGCTGCTCCAAAATTAACTTCGGCGTCTTCTACACCTTGTAATTTCTTGACGTTATTTTCAAAAGTTTTTGCACAGCCTGCACAACTGAATCCTTGCACACGATAAGCTTTCATTTCTTCTTTCGCAAATAGTTCAGACATTTATTTTCTCTTCTTTCTGATAGACTAACGTAATCGAAATTAATTGCTTAATATGTTCATTATTCAATGAGTAAAAAGCAAGTTTTCCCTCTTTCCGGTACTTCACAATTTTTTGTTTATGAAGCGTACGTAAATGATGGGAAGCAGTTGCTACAGTTGAGCCAATGATATTCGCAATATCACATACACATAATTCCTCATCAAGACATAATGCATAAGATATTTTTGTTCTATTTTCATCTGCGAGTACTTTGAATAATTGAGAAACATGAGATAAATCTTCATTTTGTAATTCTTCTTGTATGCGATTGACTTTTTCCTCGTCATAACAATAAACTTCACACATATCTTTTTTAGTCAATTTTATCACTCCATTTTCATTCAAATATGCATTTGATTATATAGTATCTTATCTCCCTTATTCATTCAAGTGTATATTTGAATAGGAGAGTAAATAACTTTTAGGGATTATAATTATGAGAATTAGATTAGAATGTTGTCCAATTGATTTATCTTATACAGATCTCGTTTCTAAAAAACTATAAAGTGGCAACTGTTGACAAAATGCCGCCTTTCAGAACATGTGTTAGATGTGTTGAATATTTCATTTTTTACACTTTTTAAAGTGCTAATAGGGAACAATATGTTAAATATTTCACAAACTTTGATCCGTTAACATATAATTAATTCATTTCTGATATGAGGTGATGTAATAATGTTAAATATAAAATATGATATAGTCGGTTCATTTTTAAGACCTGAGGAAATCAAAAATGCCCAGGCAAAATATTTTAATGGTGAAATCGATTTAAAAGCGTTAAGAGAAGTGGAAGATCAAGCCATTGCAGATTTGGTAGAAAAGCAAGTGGCACACGGTCTTAAATTCGTTACAGACGGGGAATTCAGACGAAGATAGTGGCATCTTGACTGGCTGAAGGAATTTGACGGCTTTACCACCAAGCATTTTAAAAAGGAAATGAATGGGGTAATTAAACACATTGAGTTAGGCTGCATTAAGGCAAAATTGCTTATGATAAGAACAAGCATCATCCAGAAATAGAAGCATGGGATTATTTACATAGTCTTGCTGAGAAATATGATGGAGTAGAAGCAAAGAAAGCCATCTCTGGACCGAATATGATTCTGGTTGATCATTTTCTTCAACTGGGTATCAAGGATACACCTTATTATGGAAATGATATTGATCTGGTTATTGAGGATACTGGAACAGCATTTCAAGCAGCAATTCAAGAGTTATATGATCACGGCTGCCGTTATCTACAGATTGATGATACCTCATGGACATATATGATTGATGATAGATTCAACGAAAAAGTGACAGCACTTGGCTATCAAAAAGAGGAAATTCTCGAATGGTTTAGAAGAGTTTCTACAAAGGCATTGGAGCATAAACCAGAAGGAATGATTATTGCTAATCACTTCTGTAAAGGAAACTTCAAGGGAAATCCACTCTTCTCAGAATTTTATGACTCAGTCGCAGAAATCATAAGCACGATTCCTTATGATGGTTTCTTTGTTGAATATGATGATGATCGCTCCGGTTCCTTTGCGCCTTGGGCATTGTTGAAAGAAACAAATGCGACATTTGTAGCAGGGCTTATCTCCACCAAAAACCCAGCGCTGGAAACACATGACGATATTAAGAAAAGATACTTGGAAGCCAAAGCGGTGGTGGGTGATAACATCGCCCTCTCTCCACAATGTGGTTTCGCTTCTGTTGAAGAAGGAAACACCATTGATGAAGAAATACAGTGGAAAAAGATTGATCTCTTAGTTTCCTGTCGAGATTTTCTGTAGCATTACAAAAAGACGTTCATTTTAATTGAACCTCTAAAAAGTACAGAATCTATTAAGTTAAAATATAGTTTCTAATACCAAAAAGCAACAGGATAGCAGCTAATGGTTTGCTATCCTGTTAATGATTAAAGATTAATTCTCCCTTAATAATAAGCGCCTTATTCTAAGTTCTCTATTTCTCATCAAGTTTATATATCACTTTGAACAATTAAATAGTTTATAGCTATTAAAAAGGGATAAAAATTGGTCGAATTCAACATTTTTTATATCATTTATTCCTGCATGTTTTAGTGCTTTATTAAATTGATTTTTTGTGAACAATTTTTTATATTCTTTATTAACCCATTTCATCACAAAGTATTCATATAATTTTCTCTCTTTGGATGACATTTTTGTTGATTTTCTTTTTAACATGATTAACACACTGTCCACTTTAGGTTTCGGATGAAAATGACCTCTTGGAATTTTTGCTAGAATAGAAATGTCCACCTCTGTCATTAAGTGTAATGCTAGTGATCTGTTTGTATTTAATAATCTTTTAGCAAATCCATCTTCTACAATTAAATAACTTACTGCAGCCGTACTTTCTAATACAATTTTTCTGACTATACTTGTACTTATATTATAAGGTATATTACCGTATATTTTATATGGTTTTTGGCTAGGAAACTTAAACTGCAATATATCAGCATTGACAATTTGATAATTAGAATAGTTTAAAAGCTTATTATTTATTATATCATATAATCTAGGATCCATTTCTATTGCTGTTACGTAATTACATCTTTTTACCAGTTCTAAAGTAAAGTGGCCCTTACCTGCTCCTATCTCAAACACATGATCTTTAACGTTTAAACTTATCTGATTTAATATTTTTCCTATACAATATTTGGAAGTAATAAAATTCTGACTGACTTTTATATTTTTTTTGTTCATTATAACCTCTCCAATAAGGTTACAATGAATTTATTTCAACAATTCATCATAACCTTTTATTTTTCATTTGGTTGATAATGAACTGTATCTATTACAAAAATACAAAAAATACACATATACATTCCCCTTCATTATTTGGTATAGTTGAAATTAATAATGAAGAATATCAATTACAAAAATAGAGTATAAACCCATTAGAATTCCTCCTTACATTTGAACTTATATTAGCACACATATTTATCAGGTTCAAAACTCTTGTTCCACTCAATAATGACTTGTAATGCTCTTTGCAGCATAAAAAGATATCCCTTATTTTGTTGTGACAGTGATAGATTAACTTTGGCAGAAGATGTCGTGATTCAGATACTGTGAAAAAATGACTTCCTGCTGCAACATGTAGAAAGTCACTTACTCTTTTTTACTTGTTTCTGTCCCATCTCCTTGAATAACCTTTTATAATAGTTTACTTGCCTCAATTGCTGCTTGAATGAATTGCACTCCTTCATCAATCTTATCTTCCGAGATACTCGTCGTATTTAACTTAAGAAATTTATGATGTTCAGGCAGGCATTAACAATTTGATTAGGCTTATTTGACGTTCCGTTAATTCGATTGTAATACCCCCTCTCAATATATTAATTATGTTAATCCAGATTCTTCCGAATACCCAACCTATAAATGATACCATTTACAATTACATTCTAATAAATGTCTTTATTACTGTAAAAGACATCCTATTTCAATAACTTCTAAAAAAATAAAACGCTATTATTTGATATTAGTTAGATAAGGTTCAGGAAACACTATAAAAAATTAACTTCTACTCACATGTAAAGCACTCCCCCCTGCTATGTATTTTTTAATCTTGCAAGTTACCAATCAAACAGGTGCTACTCTTTTGTATAAAAAAAGAAACCCAACTGCTTTTTCGAAGTTTGGGTATAACTATATATGTCTGCACGAACCGTCGGGATGACGGGGTTAGCCTGCTAAAAAACTGGTAGATGCACGGTGTTCGCAGGAATCTCCCACTTCAAATTTTCATTGGAAAATTAAGTGGGGGTAGTTCAATTAGGGGAATTAATCCTATATGGACTTGGTTTTTGTTTTTCATCCCCGCAATACTGCATAATAGCTTGATAGACAAATTCATTTAACGTGTCATCTCCAAATTGATTGATATACGCTTGAAAGGCTTTGTCTTTCTTATATGTGTAAGCAATACAGTGAAGGATTTCGTTATCACAAGTCATAAACTGTTCTAAACTGCTTTTCCACTCCTGAACCACTTGCTGTACGTTTTCAGAGGCAGGAGATTCTTTCGAGAGATTGGCAAATTGCTTGAATACATCCTGCATATTCTGATCAAATGATTCAAAGATTGCAGCCTTTTCTTCGTCAGGAATGTGTTGCATATTTTTCTCCATTTCTTGAAACTTCTCCGTATTTCCATAGACATATTTCGCTTCCATGTGATACTGTTCCTTCAATGGCAATATGTCACCGTCCTGAAACACATCTAAATTGTAGATATCTTTTCCAGCAATAAACTCTTCTAAATTAGTGAGTGTCCGGTCTAATCTTTGTTTTTTTAGTTGCATTGCCTCATAATGCCCTTTCAAAACATCCTTTTGTTCTTGCTTTGGCATTTGGATAATAACTGCTATTTCTTTCAAAGATAAATCGAGCTCTTTTAACAGCAAAATCATCCGCAATTTCTGTACATCCTCTTGATTATAAAGACGATATCCTTTATTGGAATAGCTTCCCGGCTTTAACAAATGAATTTCATCATAATAATGCAGGGTTCTTTTCGTTATTCCTGTCATAGTAATCACGTCTTTAACGGTGTAGTACGGTTTCTTCATCCCAAAATTCTTCCACCTCGCTTAAGATATCATTAGCTGGAAGTGTCGTTGCTTCCACAATCGATTTTCCTGTTTTTTGCAGATAATACTTGATTAAATGATAACCACACGCATATCCAGCACTATACGGTACTCCTCCTACAACTGGTAACCCCTGTAATTTAGCCACTTCATCTCCATAAAGATATGCCATGATTTGCTGTAATCCGGTTATTTCTAAATGTTCCCCTAATATCGGTTTAATAATATTATTCAATGTATTGGCATCTGTTTTGCTGACCCAAGGTCCAATTAAATTCTCGCCATACAAAGAGGTCGCAAAATTTTCGGCAAGTCCTTCACTGACAATCAATTCTCCTAGATTAATTTTCTCATTCCATTCGATAAATTGGTAACGGACATTATGATTACATTCGTGTGCCAAAGCCGGTTTTAACCGCTTCAGTGTATAATCATTTGGAATTAAACTGCAAATCATATAACCGGGAATGCCTCCCTCTCCACTATATCCTTCACTCAGGTTTAATATTTGACTATTTGGATTCCCTAATAAAATGGTGAATAAATAGTCAGATACAGGTAAGGTAATTCCCTGTTGGCTAAATTGGTTGAAGCAGAGTTCCATCGTCTGCTTTAACTCATCCCATAATGTATCAGAGGAAATCAGTTTCAGCTCCGGTTCTATTTCAGGCGTTATCATTTCTGGTGACAGATGAGCCATATTATTTATCGTCAATACATCAAATCCATGCTCATCATCTGCCCGGAATGGAATTTGTTGTATCTCCCACTTTCCTTTATAGGGACCTAGCATTTCCTGACGATATAGTTCTTTTTTTTCGCTTGGTGGCGCAGCGATCACTTTCTGATAAATCTTATCTGATCGTAACATTTTGATATTCATTTTATCACACCTTTTCATACTTTCTTTTAACCTACAGCATCACGTTACGTGACAGTCAAGCTAAAAATAAAATATTGTTTGATAAAAATGAAATTTCAATCAGGAAAGGGAGAAAAACACGTGCCTGATGCATTGGAACACCTAATTGATTAAATTCAGCGATAGTTTGTTCAGCAGCTTCCAACACTCTCAAAGCAATCTATCTGATTCTACGAATACAATATTATTTATAAGTATGTATATCGTTTTGTATTTCACCAACAAGTGCTGCATTCCCCTGCTTTTCCTTGCCTTTTACGCAAAACAGGCACACTTTCTACCCCATTTGTGTGCCTGTTTCTTCATAAAAACGATTGCTTATAAATCCCCCTGTTTTGAATGGCAGCAGGAATCAGACTCTATGGTATCATCATATTCGTCATGACGGCGAAGCCATGTCTGTCCCTGTCCATCACTGCGTCCAGAAGGCTGTTCCCAGTCCTCTTGTCTGCCGAGTGCTGTTAAGTCAAGATAGTTAAAGGTGCCGATTAGCAAATCAGTTCCACGGGCGTAAGTCGTATACGTGTGAAAAATTCTTTCACCATCTCGAAGAAAGGTACTAAACCCAGGCACCTCCATTGACCCTCCTGAATCAACAGGTACACCTTTTTGAGTTAGCTCATCCTTGGTTTGGTAGTTATATTCAATCGGGGCAACGGATTCGTCCAATGTAACGTGAAAATCATAGTTAAAGTCACTATCGAAGGACGAATACCAAGGAATATCCCATCCCATACGTTCTTTATAACGTTGAAGCTTAGAAAATGGAGCACGGGATATCATAGCCAATGACGTGTTTCGTGCATGAAGATGGGCGAGATGACCCATGTTGTCCGTCGCGAGCGAACAAGCTGGACAGCCTGCTTCCCAATCAGGATCAAACATAAAATGCTGTACAATAAGCTGCGGACGTCCTTCAAACAAATCCAACAGGCTTTGTTTACCATACGGACCATCAAAAACATAGTTCTTTTCAATCTCTACCATAGGAAGTCGGCGTCGTTCCGCATTCAGTTCATCCCGTGCTTTTGTGAACTCCTTCTCTTTAACCAGCAATTCTTTACGATCCACAAGCCATTCATCCTGTGATACGATGTTTGGTAGTTGCGGATAATTTTTCGCTTTATTCATCTGATATTCTCCCCTCATTTGTTTTCTTAAGCTTATCACATACAATAGCTATGGACTTCTTGTCGATTGCTAAAAGTTGATTCACACAAACAAACTTGTCACTAGGGTGTCTGAGTGAAGTATGATGTATTGTTCTCCTTTCTCAAAAGTAATAAAGCTTTGTCCCGATAACCTTTTTGGACACTATTGCTTCTGTCTTTTCATATGAAATACCAAAGAACAAATCGTTTATGTAAGTAACAATATAAATAAAAAAAGATATGCGGTGCACTGACAGGGCAATCAAAATGATACCAGACAAGTTGGCGCCATGGCCGATCATGTAGAAGCTTGTTCGCTTTTCAGCTGATACCAACATATATGTAAGGCTTGACAGCATAATTAAAGCCAGACCAGAGCCTGCAAACCAAAGTGCCTCAGGTGTTAAAGCCCCGTATGTTACTGGTATTTAGGCAATATGAGCCACCCCTCATTTAAAAAGATGAGGCATGTGCTCATACATAATGCTATTTTCATCAATTAACCTCCACCTTATTTCAATAAATAATAAACTTACTTAAAAGAAAGCTAGTTACAAAACTCTTGCATGATCTGTTGTTTTATTTCTTCGATGGGAAACTGTTGCGGATACGTAGATATCATCAACATAATTCCTTGAAGTGTAGATGAAAAGTACAGCGACCGTTTTCGGGCTTCTTTGACTCCCAGCTTTTCAAATATCTCACATTGAAACTCAAACTGTCTGGCATTCTCTTCTATAAGAAGACGACTGTATTGGATCAGTTCATGATCTGCTTCAGGCTGTGTTTGCAGGTGAAGATAGAAACGGAATACTTCTGGATTCTTATAAACATTATCGATCGCTCCTTCAATAATATGTTTAAGCTGCTCTATTGGCGTTTCTAAAGTCTGTGCTTGATTCATCACGTCAACTATTTCGCCAACTCTCCTATCCACCATAGTCGCCAGAAGTTCTTCTTTCCCTTTAAAGTAATTGTAAAGAAGCCCCTTTGATACATCAGCCTGCTTAGCAATACTGCTGATCGAAGTCGAGTGATATCCCTGTGTAATAAATAAATCCATCGCAGCTGCTAAAATACCTTCTTTAGCTAACTGCCGAATGCGCTCGTTTTCCTGTGGTGTTCTTGGCATGTAAACATCAATCCTCCAAAAATTCTATAATATGATGATACAAATATTCAGGATGTGTTAACGTAACCATATGATCTGCATCGGAAATTTCTATAATTTGTACACCTGCCTCTTTTCGAAAATAATCAGCAACACGCAGGTTATCAGGTAATTCTTCCGTTCCAATGATAAACAATGTTTTAACAGTTAAATCATCCAGTCTCTCCATTGCAGGAGGATGTGGCCAAATCATTTCAAAAACTGGCCAATCAAAGCTCCGCTTAATATGGTGTCGCAGCATTTCATCAGCAAGCTCTTTATGAGGACTTGCTTGAACGACACGATATGATGGGGCGCTTTGTGAAACTTCAATCATTTTTTCTATATCTGGAGCAGCCGCATTTACTTTATTCATATAGTCTACAAAATCAGATGAATAGTTAAAACCAGTCAATGCTGGAGCGATGACAATTAATTCTGAGACGTATTCAGGGTACTCCAATGAAAAATCTGTAGCCACCTGACCACCCATCGAATGTCCGATCAAGGTAGCTTTAGCAATATTTAAGTGGTCAAGAAGTTTCCTCAAATCTTCTACGCAATTTACATCTCCTGTTGGATCTGGTGATTTTCCAGCTCCTCGTCCATCATAACGAACAACCATGTAATGATTTGCTAAAAGAGGCGCAACAAATGTCCAGTCTCGCAAGTCAGCTCCACCGCTGTGAATAAGAACAATGGGATGTCCATTACCGTCTATTGTATAATGCAAATCCATTGAAATCTCCTCCTATGCATGATTTTAGATTCATTCTATTATTGAGTGACCAGTTAGTCAATATTAAATATGCAATAGGTTATATCTATAAGCTGCATGTTTTTCTAAACGTTATAAACAGATTAAAAATAACGATTTGCAACAAAATCACATATCCTGTATACTAATGACAGAAACAATAAAACTTTAATGGTTTATTTAGTTTTATAAGGAGGTGCTACTTGTGAAACATCGCATCACTCGAGGGTTCGCAGAAGAATTAAAACACAATGGTATTAAATTTACAATGGATGATCTTGTACGCAGACTGGGGATTAGTAAACGTACACTGTATGAACATTTTTCATCTAAAGCTGATATTTTGGAGGCATTAATCGATGATTCTTTTTCTGAAGTCGATGAAAAACATAAGCGCATTTTACACGATGATGAGATGCCATTGATCGAGAAAATAAAAGAACTGATTATCACTTTGCCAACTCATATGGAACTTTACGATCGGCCAACATTAGAACAAATCAAACGTTCTTATCCAAAACAATGGGAAAAATTATCTGAACTCTATACAAAAGACTGGGATGAAATGGATGCTTTAATTACACAAGGTATTCGTGAAGGTATTATTGTCAATAAAAATGCAAGCTTGATTGTAAAGATGATAAGAGGAGCAGTTGAAACAGCTCAAGATCAGCATTTTTATATCGTAAACGACATTTCGATTACGGAAGCTTTATCACAAATTGCAGATGTCCTCTTATATGGATTGATTTCTAAAGAAGCATAAAAAGAGGTTTATGGCCTTCCTCTTTTTTTACGAAAACTATTAAAACTAAAATAGTTTCTAATTACAATGATTGAAAACTATAGACTTAGAGTTGCTCTAAGAGAAGGAGTGGAATAGGATGCAAAATAAAATAGAAGTCAAGCAAATGAGGGATTTTGACAGTGATGTAAGCAGAAAAGCCGCTGAAGTATTTGTTGATGGTTATAAGGAAGAATTAGGCTTTTTCTCCCATGACCGTGAAAATGTAGTGGATGCTTTTCAAAAAATGCTAAATCCAGAAGTTTTCTATCTTGCTATGCTAAATGGAGAAATCGTAGGGATACTTGCTTGCTCTAACAATAAAGCACGTGGACTCAGCATTGATCGACATACATTGAAAAAACACTTTGGATTTGTAAAGGGCAAATTGGGATATCACTTCATGAAAGATGATTTTAATAAAAGGCTTCCGTATGAAGATGATACAGGATATATTGAATGTGTTGCCACCTCTGTACAAGCTCGTGGAAAAGGAGTTTCTACAGCTCTATTTCAACATGTTTTACACCATACCTCTTATCAGCGTTTTATTTTAGAAGTGATCGATACGAATAAAATAGCCTATCATATGTATGCCAAACTAGGATTTATTGATATGGAAAGGAAGAAAGAAAGATTTTCTTTTTTAAAAAATTTTAAAGAACGTATCTATATGAAGTTAGAGAAATAAAAGGCCGTCATCGGTTAAGTTCGTAACATCGCATTACAACCTCGAGCTAGCACATCCTGTTCGTCGTTGAAAGTTCACGGTGGCTCCGCTTTAAGCAGACAGGCTTGGGCGCAGAAAAAGTGGGTTTTCTTTTTCAAGGAGACGAGCTTGCACGTAAACAAAGCAGGCTCTTTCCAAGGAATGGAGTATATGCTTTTCATTCGTGAGTAGCGGACCATAGGATGAGTTAACTTCTTTGTTATCTATACAATGTGAGTCAGCCTAGCAAAAGTTCCCCTATTGTTAACTTCAACATTCGATACATTATTTTTTTGATCTTTTTGAACAATCTCTGATAGTGTAGTGTGTCAATAGCGATGGATAGATTATTTCGCAAAGGCTCCTATTGTATAAGTCACTACACTAGTTAGCTTAAACGATATAAATGCTTGACTTCATCAATATACTCCATAAAATGGTTACGAAAAACTTCTGGAGAAACTACTTTTACAAATTTCCCGTAACTCAGCAGCTTATTATACCCAAATACATTATCCTTTAATGGGTAAACAACCGTATACCAGGAATCATCTACTTTTTTCACATTGTCTTTTCCTAGCAACTCCAGAAATTTATCTACGACAATCTTGTTTACAAGCAGTTCGACGGAAATTTTATCTTTTTCCATCCACTCTCCCCCATTATAAATAATAGGTTGATAATTTCGTTTAGAAAATGTTCCTTTTATAGCTAAACTGGACATCCTGGCCAGCTTATAGACATTGAAACGTTCCGTTGTATAACAATAAGCATCCATATACCAGCTTTTATCCTTAAATACAATGCGGTAAGGCTCCACTGTTTTCTGTGATTCTTCCCCTTGTGAATTGATATAGTCAAAACAAATAAGCTGGGTATTTCGCACAGCCAAAAGTAAATCCAACACCCGTTTTCTTAATTCGGTATTGCCTTTTGAAAGTGACAAATCGATGTCAAAATCAGATATTCCTTCCACTCTATTCAGCTTAAGGATGGCGTGAAAAGCAGCATCGTCATTGAGTACTTGGAGTCGGCTCTTTAAACTGTTTTCAATTGAGATTAATTCTGTTTTGGTTAAAGGGGGTTTATTCATTTTGACGGAATCCATTAAATAAATGCCGCCATTCTTACCTTTCTTACAATACAGAGGAATACCGGCCAGTGTCAGATCATCTATGTCACGCATAATCGTTCTTCTATTTACTTGAAATGTTTCCGAGAGTTCTTTGGCAGTCGTTTTTCGATGGTCTATCAAATAAGCAACAATTCCCATATGTCTATCTATTTTCACGATAAACACGCCCTTTTTATTTTTAATATGACAGACAGATGCCATATTATGTTTGATAGTATTATAGCATAAAAGATAAGGAGGTTATACATATGCAGATAAAGCATAGACAAGCATGTGAATTTATTGGAAGAAGTATAGAAATCGAAGGAAAAGGGGTGCATGATCCAGGTTATTCACAAGAAAAAACCGCCTTCTATAAGAAATTATTTCAAATCGGAATGATGAAAGAACTGATGCCGCTATCCAAAGATAAGAAGGGCTACGCCGTTATTATTCCTATTGAAAAAGGGATTAGATATTTTGCTGGTGTTCTATCTGATAATAACCTGGATGGATATGAGCAATTGGAAATAGCGTCACAGGATTATACCGTATTTGCTGCACAAGAGGGATTATCCAGACATCTATTTGATCAGCTGGAAGATCGCTTTTTTTCAGATAAAGAACAGGCTGCATCGTATAATGGAAAAGAAATTCTGGAGGTACTTGTAAATGGAGACCCAGCAAACGCCGAGGTAGAATTATGGGTACCCATTACACGTGATTAAAATGGCTAACAGCTGAGGTGAGAGACTGACAGGTCCTCAAACAGCATCTGTCAGTCTTTTTACCCAGCATAGTTATTGTGACGATTATGAGGAGATTAAATTGCGAGTAGAAAAACATGCTAAACATCCTCTACAACAGCTCCTTCATAATCTCCTATGCGCTGTTTTATCTTTTTGGCAATAACAAAAGCAGTTCTGCCATAAATATCTTATTAACCTCTGTCTCCCTCTTTCTCCGGCACCGTATCTGCCAACTTACGAAAGGCTTCGTTCAAGGTAACCATCCGTTTTTCCACTTTCTTTATCGCTGCATCTAAAGTAAAGCCTTCCTCCAGCATTTCCTGAATAAGAAGCATTTTCCCTTATTGCGGAAGCAAGTGAGTGTTAATCCGTTAACTCGATGGTGATCAAACGAGGTTACTAAAAGTGATCTCGTTTGATGAACCAAGGAGGCTAATTAGACCTTTAAAGGGAACCTCCCCTTTCCTAACAACCGATATGTTTTTATGATGTGAGAAGCCTACCTTCATTTGTAAATATTATACAATAAAAAGAGCTAAATATTTGACAAAATTTTTATTTTATGCTATAATTTACAATTATGAAATTTAAGTATAAAATAGGATTCTCATGGGCAGGGGAATCCTATTTTTTTATGGTTTGAAAAGCCCATATAGATAACGTAGACGTACAAGAGTAGCTGTGTCTAGATCCGTACGTTGCTAAACAGGCGCTTTTGTTCTTTCATGTGAAACACCTTAACAGTCCAAAAAGGAGGAATGATACTTCTGTTTAATCATTGGTCTGATGAGTTATTCGAAACAACCTTGTCTAAAAATGATTATTTGATTCCAAGTCATAATCTCTGCGACAGATGACGGATTCCAGAAAGGAGAAATAGGATGAATTTATCCGATGTGCTACATTCTATCCAACTATCAAATAATTCCGAAATAGTGATGGAATTGGTTCGTTTAAATGAAACAACGAAAGAGCAAGGCTTGATCCTAACCTCCAATGAAGCTAAATCATTGTTAGCGTTCAGAAAAAAAGTATTGCGTGATCATGCAAGGATAGAACTGAGCACTGGTGTGTTAAAAGAGCTAATCCTAGTATTTTCTGCCTCCCCTTATATCGATCAAGATCATTATATAGAGATTTTAAATGAACTCCAAGAGATATTTTATTATCTAAAAAATGAAACAGAAGATACTATTGGTGACAGCAAGCTAATCCAACAGATGAGTGATTTTTATAATGGACCTTGTGCAGGATCTTTAGAACTATTAAGAAGTAAAATGGAAGAACTTGCGGAGACTTCCAGAAGCAATATAGTGCAACATAATTCTTTATGGGAAAGGGATGAATAGTGTATGGAACTAGACAAACAAGGTTCGCTTTCTAATCGTATGATCGATCCTTCACACTTGAAACGAAGTCAATATACACTGTCGCTTCTGCAAGAAGGTCAGAGGCTAGGTTTGATTAGCCAGCAAAAAGTTTACCAAATACAGGTAGAACTTATCCAAGTGCTCCAGCAATTAATACAGCGGCATACCCAAGGAGAGAGTACATCGGTCACATCGGACACAGCGGAAGGGATTATGACCTCTCTGATGTATGCTGTCGATGCCTGTACCCTTCAATTTAGCAATCCCGAAAAAGCTATTATGTATTTAAATAAAGAAAGTATTCAAGGTATCCATGCTGAAGGTGTTGAATTACTGCGTCATTATATGGAAGACACTAAACGTTTATATCAAGAAGTTAAAAAAATGAAGCTAGATGTACCAGTTGATGCCTATAATATGACGATTGATGAATCACTGCCTTTGTTTATCAAACATTATAATATTATATTTGAAGCTCAAAATACGATGGCAAGTATTGATTATCCTTTAGCCATTGACGATATGCAGCTGCAAGGTGTTTTTTACATGAAACAATATGTAGAACGATTACAAATGGAAACAAGGTTCTGTCACTTTTTTAGCCATCAGGATTTAATGTATGTTTTAACAAATTTCGGCAAGATCAACCGCTGTAATTATCAAATTGACCTGTTTAATATATTTGAATTAATGTTGAACAATACTGTTTTTTCCATCCTGTCTGGAAAAACAGCCAACAATGTACGAATTTCCGACATTCAATTTAAGCATTTGAATCGAAAATTAATGGCTTGTTCTGCTGATCAAAGGACTAAATGGGTGGATAAAGCAATCGATCAATTGCAAGAAAGCCTGCAAACAGAGCAAGCACTAACTAGTTATATCGATTTGTACAGGCCTGAGTTGATCGAAAGGGTGAACAACACTGCAAAAATCGGCAGCTTTGAAACACTTATCATCCGAGACATACAAGCAAATGAACAAACACTCGAGTTCAAGTTACATGAGAATGATCGAATGAGTGATTTACAAATGCGCAAATTAGTAGATCGCCTTCTAGAAAGTGACGATATCGAAGAGAAAATACAACTCCTCAAAAAATCTGTCGATTCACTGCCTGATTACTTAGATTTGCTGCATACAGGCTGTCTGTTTGGCAGTGAATATCATGCACTTTTTGATACTTTCGGAAATATTGAACTAGCTATTTTAGCTAAAATTGTATTCTACGAGAACTTACGAGAAGGAAATCGTCAGTTCGCTGACATGGTGGCTGATGATATGGAAACAGAGCATGAATGGGAATTGTGTTATATTGAATTTATGCAAAAATTAGACAATCAACGGCTCCAAACTATCGGACAGCTGATTGCTGAAATGAACTATGAGTATATTTCCTTTTATTGAGTACAAAAATAATGACAATTGTTTCTATGACTCAAATGGAAAGCAGCGAATCTTATCATCTGATCCGCTGCTTTCATTATTTATAAGGCTTCTACAGGAAGTTTCAGTATGTTCCAAGCAGCAATTCCGCCCAGCAGTTCTTTCACATTGAATCCATTTCTAATAAAAGTCAATAATAAGCCAATATCTTTTTGCGTTACGTGCTCATTATTATAAATAGTAGATAATATCCCAAAATCTCTTGCTGTAATCTCGTAATCTAATAATTTTTGTGCAAAACTTTCCCCCATTTCTTGCCCTATTTTACTTAGAAGATATCCCCAAGATTGATTAACTTCAAATATAATAATCACCTCCATATATAATGAATAATTTGAAATGTCAATTAATTGATGTTTTTGCTTCTTTTTAAATAAGAGATGCAACCTTATTCCATTTATTCTCTTATTACATTGTAAATATTTGATTTATCGATAAACTCACCTTACACTTTGTTATAAAATAGGAATGACAGATGATTGCAACGAGATGTAAAAACTCTTAGGATTAGGAGGTAGCCATACATGCTGAAGAACAAAGTAAAACTAAATAATAACGAGATTATTGCTTATCAAGTAAAAGGTCATGGAGAAAAAGTGGTGATCTTGATTCATGGTAATATGTGTTCCAGTGCACATTATTACACATTACTAAACCGAACGGATTCAACTGCGTATACCGTGTATGCACTTGACTTAAGAGGTTTTGGCGACAGTACTTACCATTCTCCAATTGAAACTGTTCGCGATCTTTCAGATGATATTCGTTTATTTATGGAGGCCATGCATATCTAAAAGATCTCCCTTGTCGGTTGGTCTGCCGGAGGTCCAGTTTGCATGCAATTTGCTATTGATTACCCCGATTTAGTAGAAGGGCTGATTCTCTTGAACTCGGTCAGTCATAGAGGTGATCCATTACAAAAGAAAGATGCTTCAGGTAGAAATACCAGAGATTATTATGCAAGTAAAACAGAGATGTCATACGATCCCGAAATAGCAATACCTGCAACAGCCATTCGACATCACGATTTTAATACTTTACATGACATGTGGCACTCAGGTATTTATACAAATAAAAAGCCCGCTGATTCTATGTCACAGTTATTGATTAAAGAAACCATGAAACAAAGAAATCTGGAAGATATGTATTGGATTCTTGCCCATTTTAATATTTCCGATCAGTATAATGGTTATAGCCAAGGCAATGGGAAAATAACACAAATACAAACCCATGTGTTAAGTTATTGGGGAGAGCAAGATCAGATCGTTACCTTACAGGATACCAAAGATACCGTGGAAGCCTTGCCAAATGCCAGATTACGAGTGTTAAAGAATTGCGGTCATTCCCCTCTTGTGGATCAATTGGAAGAAATACTGGCTGGCATGGAAGAAATGTTTTGACAGCCGATTACATTAGGATCAAACTATATTACTGCTGATTATTGTATAGGATGAATTGCTCGTAACTGCTTAAGCAATGCTGCACTCATTATAAAAAGGCACGATGCCAAAGAGTGACATAGAAATTGGGAATCACTAATCAAACAAGATCAAATATTATCGATACTTTTATGAAGTTAGTTGATGAAAAAGGAATAGAGGCTGTAACCGTTATGGAAATTGCCTAACAAGCCAACATAAATCGCGGTACCTTCTACCTGCATTTTTTGGATAAATATGATTTATTGGAAAAGGTGGAGGCAGAACTTATCGACCAATTAACTTTAAAATTTGATGAAATTCTTTCAAACATCCAACAGTACATTCCCACCGTCAAAAATGGGAAACTACAGGACTCAGCTTAATTTTAACAGAAACCTTAAAATACATCGATTTACATGCCGATTACTTCAAAATACTATTAGACAAAAATGGCGATGCCTCCTTCTACAAAAAAATAATGGCTGTCTACACTTATTTTTACAAAACGGTTTAAAAAAAATGGAATTCAGCTATGCACTGGATTTTATCGATAAAGAGTACACCGACCAATTTATTATCTCCGGCATTGTTAACACCATCTTATATTGGCTTGAAAATGACACGGATGCAACATATGAAGATATTGCGCTGTTTATCCAGAAAACAAGAATGATTGCACCATTTGATTTAATGGGAATTAAATAAGATGACACTGCTTTTCCGATTCAATAGTATCTAACATATTTATGTGTCATCAGCAGAGCTTGGTTGTAAACGGTACTATAAAGAAAGATCAGCGACATATTTTTAAAGTATCTCTGTTTCAAGTGGGATGCTTTTTTATTTTTCCAAATAATGAAACACATTAGTAAAACAATAATAATCAATTAAATTATAATAAAAATTTATTGTAAAACGATAAACAATATAGTAAGCTAATACTAACAATAAATAAGTGAGGTGCTTTGTATGACACGAAGAACAACACTCTTTTTAAAGGTTGCTGTTTATCTTATTGGAATAACAATACTTATTTTGTGTGTATTTTTGCTGCCACGGTTAGCAAATTACACCGCAGAAATGTTTCCAGAGTTTGCTTATTTGCAATATCCTGTTTTAATTGGCATGTATATCACAGCGGGTCCATTTTTCATTGCTTTATATCAGGCTCTAAAACTTTTACATTACATAGATCATAACAATGCCTTTTCCGACTTATCTGTCAAGAGTTTAAAACATATCAAATACTGTGCAGTTGTCATCAGTATTTTATATGTGATAGGGATTATGTTTCTTATATCACAAAATGCCTTTCACCCAGGATTAGCAATTATCGGGTTTACCATTACGTTTACTGCCATTGTTATTGCGGTTTTTACTGAAGTTCTTCAAAAGTTATTAAAAAATGCTTTAGAAATAAAATCGGAAAATGATTTGACGATCTGAGGTGAAGAAAGTGACCATTATCATCCATATTGATGTGATGTTAGCAAAGAGAAAAATGAGTGTAACAGAACTATCCGAAAGAGTCGGAGTCACTATGGCTAACATCTCTATTTTGAAAAATGGAAAAGCAAAAGCAATCCGATTATCAACGTTAGAAGCTATTTGTGAGGTATTAGAATGTCAACCCGGAGATATCCTTGAATATCGAAAAGACAAAGATACCCTAGAATAAATCAGTTAAATATTTCATTTCAATAAGGAGATGAGAACGTATGAAGAAATCGTTACTTTTATTCATTTCATGTTTGATCGTTATGTTTTTATCGGCTTGTACACAGCATTCTATGGAACCAAATGAAAATAATATGATTGTAAATATAACAAACCATACTAACTCAACTTTCGCACACTGAAATAGACAAGTAACCCTTGATATAGTTAGGTAAACCTGCCACCCATTGCTGTACTTGATTTTTTATTAATTTT
>NZ_JAFBFA010000007.1 GCF_016909015.1 Gracilibacillus alcaliphilus | reverse complement strand
ACTTGGTTAAATGCTACTTGTAAAAAAATTTATTTATGGTAGGTGTATTAGAGTTATCCAAAAACTTAAAAAAAGTATTTGACATTGTACGCTGATCTTACAAGTAAAAGACACTTTCAGAGTGTTTTCTATGCGCCTGGCATGACTGCCACTCAGAAAAAGAAACGGCCAGCCGCAGCGAGTGCCTTACTCCATACCTTCTTCGGAGGATATTGCTGAAATAGCTGGCTTTGGATATACTTTCTTTCAAAAAAATGATCAGACATTATGCCTGATCATTCATATTCCTTCTCAAACTGCTGTGTGCTGCGAGTTGTATCAATATGGCGTACCATACCCTCTATCTGATCTCTTTTTCCTTCTAAAAATGGAGGCAGTGACAATTTTTCTCCAAGTGTTTCGTATGGTTCATCGCCCATAAACCCTGGGCCATCTGTTGCCAGTTCAAAGAGAATCTGCGGTGCCACACGGGTATATAGTGATTTAAAGAAGAAACGATCTACATACCCTGAGGTTTGGAAACCGAATTTCCGATAATGCTCATCCCATTGATGTAAGGTTTCTTTATCTTCAATCCGGAAAGCGGCATGATGGACGGTACCATAACCTTGCACTGCCATTGGTAAATCCCTATTTTCCTCGACAATAACCTGTGCTCCATTTCCGCCTTCCCCTACTTCAAATAAATGAAGTTCCGCTTCTTGATCGATTTCGTTAAAAAGCAATACCTTCTCCATTACTTGTTTAAAGTACTTGAAATCTTGAATGCGAACAAAGATGGGACCTAGACCTGTAATGGCATATTCCAATGGAATAGGGCCGTCTTGCCAAGGCACACCAGTCTCTACGCCTTGATTATGCTCATCAGAAACCAATTGATATTGTTGATCATCAAAGTCAACAAAAGAAAGCACCTTTTTACCAAACTGTTCCTGAACTCCTTCATGCTTAACCCCTAAACGGTCAAAACGTTTGACCCAATAATCAATCGCTGCATCGGAAGGGACACGAAAACCTGTCCGATAAATCTCATTTGTGCCATGCTGCCCCTTTGGAATACCTGGGAAATCGAAGAAAGTCATATCTGTTCCTGGACTACCTTTGTCATCCGCAAAAAATAAATGATAGGTTTGAATATCATCTTGATTGACCGTCTTTTTTACTAAACGCATGCCTAAAACATAGGTGAAAAATTTATAGTTCTCTTCCGCACTGCTAGTTATCGCAGTAACATGGTGAATACCTTTTAAACCGTTCATATTATCAACTCCATTGTTTAGAATCTAAATGGATCATGACATTATCACAATCCAATTCACATTTTATTTCGAATTCGAGATAAATATATCAAATATATATACGTAATGCAATCAAAACAACTCAACGAGATTTGTTTCATATTTCTGTTGCCTTTGTTGGCTTTAAGCTGATTAGAAAAACAAAGACTGCCACCCAGCTTATGGTGACAGCCTTTTGATGCTTAACTCTTATATCTGTTCTTCTTGAAAGACGGTTGTATTATTTCCACCAGTCATCAAACACCGTAACCGGTAGCTCACGTTTATGACGTGTTCTTACATACCAGCCTTCAATTGTTTCCGCATCTTGTTCTGAAACAGCTTTACCTTCTAAATAATCATCAATCGCTTCATACGTTACACCTAATGCCTCTTCATCCGGAAGCTGAGGACGGTCACTTTCTAAATCAGCGGTAGGCGTTTTCTTATATAAATGTTCCGGACAGTCCAACATCTCTAAAATAGCCCGGCCTTGACGCTTGGTAAGACCATAGATTGGCAAGATATCGGCCGCTCCATCACCGAACTTGGTGTAGAAGCCTGTCACCGCCTCGGCTGCATGATCGGTACCGACCACTACTCCCTTGCTCATTGCTGCTATATCAAACTGTAACTTCATTCTCTCTCTAGCCTTGGTGTTCCCTTTAACAAATTCACTTATTTCTCCAAAATCAGCTTTAAGAGATTGTTCACTTGCATCCACGGCTGCCTTGATATTGACTCGCACAACACGGCTTGGTTGAATAAACTCCAGTGCATCCATACAATCAGACTCATCTGCTTGGGCCCCATAAGGCAATCGAACCGCAATAAAACGATATTTATCCTGTTCTATTTCCTCATTAAGCTCATTAACAGCTGTTTGACAGATATAACCTGCTAAGGTGGAGTCCTGTCCGCCTGAAATACCTAAAACCACACTTTCTAAGAAAGGGAATTTCGTTAAATAGGCTTTAACAAAATTAACACTGCGACGAAAGGCATCCTTTGGTTTCATTGTAGAATCTACCTTTAAGTTCTTGATAATCTCTTGTTGAAGCGGGCGCATTTTAACTGCTCCTTTCCATTATTCCTTGATATTCTTTACCCTGTTTTTCACATTTCTAATTAGGTTCATTTTATTTTCCCAACAGGCTTCACTTAAGTCTACTGGGTATTCGGCCGGTTTCATGGTTCGTTTATATTCATCCCACAGCAATTCCATATTCCCCATGGCATATTGTTGTATCTCTTCTAAGGAAGGCTGCTGATAATGAATGTTCCCTTTAACTACCACATCTTGGTGTAAGTCTACCGCTGTGAAATCACTGACAAATTTGCTCATGTAGGTGTGAACAGGATGAAACATTTTTAATGATGCTTCTGCTTGCGGATCTTCATTGTCAAGCGCAATATAATCTCCTTCAGAGCGGCCGTCTTTATTATTAATAATACGATAGACTTTTTTACTGCCTGGTGTTGTCACTTTCTCCGGATTCGCGGAGATCTTAATCGTATCTTTCATTTCGCCATCTTCCTCAATAGCCACTAGCTTATACACCCCGCCCAAGGCTGCTTGATCAAATGCAGTAATCAGCTTAGTGCCGATTCCATAGGTATCAATTTCAGCACCTTGTGCTTGTAAGTTTAAGATCGTATATTCATCTAAATCATTAGAGGCAATAATCTTGGCTTCAGGAAAACCCGCATCATCTAACATTTTGCGCGCCTTCTTCGATAAATAGGCCATATCCCCGCTATCCAATCGGATACCTTCAAAGTGAATACGTCCTTCAAATTCCTGTGCCACCCGAATCGCATTTGGTACACCTGAAAGCAGTGTATCATAGGTATCCACAAGGAACACACAATTCTTATGTGTACTGGCATATTTCTTGAAGGCGGTATAATCATCGCGGTAGGCTTGCACCATTGAGTGGGCATGTGTACCTGCAATCGGAATACCAAAAATCTTCCCTGCCCGTACATTACTAGTGGCAGAGAAACCGCCAATATATGCTGCCCGCGTTCCCCACACAGCTGCGTCCATTTCATGTGCACGTCTTGTTCCAAATTCCATGACAGCATGAGAACCAACAACATACTTAATACGGGCTGCTTTGGTAGCAATTAATGTTTGATAATTCACAATATTTAAAAGCGGTGTTTCTATCAACTGTGCCTCTGCCAATGGTGCTTCGATTCGCATTAACGGCTCATTCGCAAACACAACTTCGCCTTCTCTCATCGAACGAATAGACCCACTAAAGCGGAGATTCCGCAAATAATCTAAAAAGTCATCCTTATAGCCGCCAATTTCTTTAAGATACGCAAGGTCACTTTCTGTAAAACCGAAATTTTCGATAAAATCAAGGACACGCTCTAACCCGGCAAATACGGCATAGCCATTATCAAATGGCAGCTTACGAAAATATAGTTCAAATACCGCTTTTTTATCAGCCATGCCGTCACGCCAATACGTTTCGGCCATATTTACTTGATATAAATCGGTGTGTAACATTAAGCTATCGTCTGCATATGTCATGGTTGGTCTCCTCCAAATTCTTTTACCGTCGCTCCTAATGTCTGTTCAAAATGCCCAAGTGCCCATTCATGCCCTGCTTGGCTAAAAGAGGCAACAGCATCTCGATATACAACAATCTGAAAGCCTTTATTATAAGCATCTATAGCTGTATGCAGAATACAGATATCTGTACAGACACCTACTAAATGAACTTCTTGAATATGGCGTTCCCTTAGTTTAATCTCTAAATCTGTACCAGCAAAGGCAGAATATCTCGTCTTATCCATATAATATACATTTTCTTGATCTTGATTCTTCTGATACGTTTCCATTAACCGGCCATAGAGATCTCTGCCCTTCGTTCCACGAATGTTATGTGGCGGAAACAGCTTCGTTTCTGGATGAAAGGAATCATCATGATCATGTACATCGACAGCAAAAACGGTATATGCTCCCTCTTTCACAAACTTCTCCGTAACAGCTACAATATTTGCTTCTAACGCCTGCCCCGGCTTCCCACACGTCAATGCCCCGTCATCAGCGACAAAATCGTATGTATAATCAATATTCAACAATGCTTTTGTCATACGTTATCCCTCTTTTCTTTAGGGTACTATTATTTAATTGTTTATTATAGCAAATGTCACCGCAATTGTCAGAAATATTTCACATATATTTGAATTTTGTTATGCTAGATTTAAGAAGAAAAAATGCAGCAGTTAGTAAAGGGAGATTTTCATCCGTATTGTTTTGTCTCTCAAGTGGGGTAACTATACCTAATAATTAGTATATTGATAAAAGAAAGGAAAGGATACGCATGACAAAAATCGTACTAGCAGGCGGAACAGGTTTTATTGGAAACTATTTCAGAAATCATTTTCAACAAATGGGTTATCAAGTTGAGATGATTGCCAGAAAAGCACCAGCCATTACTTGGAATGATTTTCAGGCGATGGTCGAAGCATTGGAAGGGGCGGAAATGGTGATTAACCTTGCTGGTAAATCGGTTAATTGCCGATACCATTCTCGGAACAGGAGAGAAATTTTACAGTCTCGAATCGGGACGACCAAACTGCTCGGAGATGCCATACAGGCCTGTTCACAGCCTCCTGCATTATGGATTAATGCAAGCACTGCAACCATTTATCGCCATGCAGAAGATCGCCCGATGACAGAAGTCGACGGAGAAATTGGAACTGGCTTTTCTGTGGATGTCGCTGCCAAATGGGAGCAGACCTTTTTTCAATTCCAATTACCACAAACAAGACAGATCGCGCTTAGGATCGCTATCGTATTAGGACCAAACGGCGGTGTTGCAACCCCTTATAAAAACCTTGTCACTTATGGATTGGGCGGACCCCAAGGCAATGGAAAACAGATGTTCAGCTGGATTCATGTTGATGATCTCCTTCATATTGTACTTTTTTTGCGAGACCATCCCCAGCTAAAAGGCGTGTTTAATTGCTCTTCTCCACATCCGTTAACAAACGATCGATTAATGAAGGCATTAAGAAGCAAATTACACCGACCTATTGGTCTGCCAACCCCTAAAGTCTTATTAGAGCTGGGTGCTGTCTTTTTACAAACAGAAACAGAACTTATCCTAAAAAGTCGTTGGGTCTTACCTAAACGTCTGCTGGATGCCGGCTACACCTTTCGCTATCCAACAATTGGACAGACATTACAAGATATATATCGATAAGCACTAGATCATCGTATGAAATTATTTACAACATACACATACTTCTTGTATAATAGAAATAGAATATGGAGTGAGTGTGAGGAACCTCCCCACACTCCTGTGGATTTACTTGGATCGTCGCTTGGCAGAGCGGCGATCCTTCTTTTTCTGTTTTCGATGGTTTATTATAGCCGTTGTTAGATTGATGCAGGCTACGAGTAATCCGATAATCAATACTGCATTGCTTAACACCACATCCATATTCTCACCTCACCCCCTTTCAAGAGAGGGTTGTCCATATTATAACACAAAAGCGAACTTGTGTTCTAGTATAAAATATAAAAAAGGACTTTTCTACTAAAGAAAGCCCTTTTTTCACTTATAGATTATTCAGAAAAACACGGATAATATCTGCACCACCCACAATTGTTCCTAATGAACTGCCTAGGTTAGCTAATACAATCACTAACAGAATTCTTGTTACTTTATTATCCCAAAAGCCTTTAACACTATGGACATCATCTGATAGTGTCTCAAAATCCGATACATGTGGTTTCTTAACCCATGCCTGCACAAATCCTGCAAACCAGCCGGCTGCCAAAAATGGATTCAGCGAAGTAAACGGAGCGGCTACCAAGGCCGTCAATACAGCCAAAGGATGCCCAAAGGCAATAATAACACCGATAGCAGATATCCCGCCATTCCACAACAGCCAGCTGAGAATCTGCTGCCATCCTGCAGTTGGATTCGTCAGGAACGTGTAAAGAATTAAACCAATGACAATCACCGGAATTGACCAGCCGATAATTTTAGGTGCCTTTGATTTCGGCGGCAGCTTAGTTAATTTATCTAAATCATGTTCTCGTTGAATCTCCTTCGTTATCCCTGGCACATGTGCCGCACCTAACACGGCTACAACCTTCTCACCTGGTGCCGTTTTAATCTTTTGTGCCAGATACTGATCCCGCTCATCAATCAGCGGACGTTTTAAAGAAGGAAAGGTTTCTGAAAATTCATTTAAGACACTATCGATAGCATCTTGAGATTTCATTTTTTCTAATTCTTCTTCTGTAATGGTTTCACGGGAGAAAACACCGGCAAATACTTGTGTCAGGAGCATCATTTTTCCTTTCATGCCCATACTTCCCCAAATTCGCGAAAACGTAATCTGGATATTACGATCGGCAAGCACCAGTTCAGCCCCCACCTCTTCAGCAGATTCAATTCCTTGAATCATTTCTTGACCAGGCTTAACGCCAAACTGCTTAGCCATTCGCTTTTGAAACGAGGAGATCGCCAGATTCATTAAAAGAAGGGTTGCCTTCTTTTGTTTAATCACTTGAAAGATGTCCATATCACGCCAGTTACTGCCATTCATTACAGAGTCATATCGCTGCTTATCCAACTCCACACAAACTGAGTCAGGCTGTTCCTGTTCAATTACTTCTTTCACTTGCTCGGCACTCTGTTTGGAGACATGTGCCGTACCAATTAAAATATATTCCTTATCTTCTATCATCAATCTCGTTATATTCTCTTCCGTCATCTTCATTCCTACCTTTTATTTCACATACTTTAAACTTAGATGCAATAAATACTACCTTATTTATTATACGGGATTGTTTCCAAAAAGCATATTATTATTATTTATCCCATCATTTTATATAAAGAAAATGGTTTCGAATAACCATTCATTAAAGCTGTTGAAACCCTTTTCCATGAACATCCACCAATATTTCTTTTTTCGTTACATTCGCAATCTTTCTGATACAAATCGTTACATTTCTCTTTGCTTTCAAAATTGTCAATACCTTATTTTCATATTGTTTTTGCTAACACAACCATGATATTCCATTCTATCATTTCTAGAGGCTTTGCTAGATAAGGAGTTTAAGTAATTCTATTTTTTTATGAAAAATTAACCACAAATATTACAAAAATCATGTGCTATGATATTCACGAATCAAAAACAAAGGAGTGTGTAAGAACATGAACAAGAAAGTAGTTACAGGAATTATCCTCACAGGTGCCGTAACCATTGCCGCTGGTTTCTCAGCTGACAATGTTGCCGCACAATCCTATGAGGTAAAAGACGTCCAGTCCAATGTCTCCGTAGAGCAACACTCTGAATCTAATATTCAGGATGTAATTAATAGATGTGCCATTTCATTCCCAACTGGGCAATGGCAGCAAGAACAAGCAGAACAAGGAAATGCTCCTCAGGCTGAGCAAGAAGAGGGACAAGCTTCTGCCCCAGAACAACCGCAGGCAGAAGAAACAACCTCTGAAGCACCAGAAAAATCAGCTGACGAAAATCAACAAGCTGGTGAGTTAAGTCAATTCGAAGAGCAAGTAGTTGATTTAACTAATCAAGAGCGTGAAAAACAAGGGTTAGCTCCATTAGAAGCAGATGCTGAGCTTAGTAAAGTAGCAAAAGCAAAATCAGAAGATATGGCTAAAAATGGTTATTTCGACCATAACAGCCCAACTTACGGTTCTCCATTCGATATGATGAAACAATTTGGTATCAGCTACCAAACAGCTGGTGAAAACATTGCCAAAGGACAACGTTCACCAGAAGAAGTAGTGGACGCATGGATGAATAGTGAGGGACATAGAGCCAATATTCTTAGCAGTGACTTTACACATATTGGTGTAGGTTATGTAGAGAATGGAAATGTCTGGACACAACAATTCATTGGTAAATAAATAGATGAAAAAACCGCTGGAGATCCAGCGGTTTTTTCTGTTTTATGCGAATTGCGGCCCCCTACCAAAACACCATATTTTCATGTGCCTTGACAGGATTTCATGGCTATTTTACTACTGCAGATGAACTTTGATACGGTAAAAAAAAACTTATAAACCAGGGAATATCCGATACTATGCAAGAAAGTCATGAATAGCAACTTTTTTTCAGTAAAATCAAGCCTGAATACATCACTTTATTTGATATAATGAAGTTGTTAATACAATTAAAAATGAACAATTTATTTTATCAATAATAACCTTCGGCGGTATTGAAACAAATGGCAAGGAGGAAAAGACATATGTACAATCCCAAAGGCAATGGAAAACAAAAAACTATATCACAAGTACAATTTATTGAGGTAGAACCGCCCAGCCATTTGTCTGGCTTGGTGCATCGCTTTTTGGAACTAAAGACTGATACTCCGCTGGCTGATGATTACCTTTTCCATGCCTTGCCCGACTCATGCACCTACCTCATTTTTGATCAGCTAAATCCAGAGATAACAGGTATCACAAAACTCCATGCTACTTCAGAGGAACTAAACCTTGGCAAAGAGTTCCATTATGTCAATATTCGGTTCTTGCCTGGCGTGTGGAAAGGTTCAGCGATCTATGGCATAGTAGACTCGCCTTATACAGGCCTCTTGCCACTTGATGAAACTAACCGCAGACTTGCTGGGCTAGACTTTACTGCCAAACAGTCCGTATTATCTGATCTAGTGGAGCAGCTAATCGAAGAAAAACTGGTAGCGGCAAACCCTGTAACTGAAAAAATATTTGCCCAGATTGATGATATTCACATGGTAGCTGATATGGCAGGTATTGCAGGTGTGTCGACTCGTCAGCTCCAGCGAACTCTGAGACAGACAACGGGATTTGCTCCGCATGATTTTCTTAAGGTACTACGTCTGCAACAGTCACTCGACAGTGACAGTTATTTGTCATATTATGCCGATCAATCGCACTTTATACGCTCGTTTCGCAAAGCCACAGGCTACACACCTGCGAATTATACTAAGAAGTTTGATGTCTGATTTGTACAATACATGTCATCTGCTACTTACTATACTAGACATATATTACTAGTAAAGGAGAGTAAAGATATGTCAAAACAAGCAAACAAAGTAGCATTTTTTGAACTGCCAGCCGATGATATGGCACGGGCAAGTAAGTTTTATGCTGAAGTCTTTGGCTGGGCTACGCCAGAACAAGGCGGCGGCAATTTGTGGGCATATACCACACCAGCCGACGAGCAAGGCAACCCAACAGAGGCAGGAGCTATCAATGGCGATTTTCGTCCGCGCAGCGAAGGATTTGACCGTCCACTTATCATGATTTTGGTTGAAGATGTCGAGGCACAACTGAAAGAAGTAGAGAATGCAGGTGGCAAAGTGGTACACCCCGCACAAGATGAAAGTCAGTTTGGAGGTCCAGTATGGGCTGTTTTTAGCGACACCGAGGGTAACCATGTAGGTATGTATTCGTTTGGGGCATAACGACCATCAACCTGTCCCATCCTTTTATTATGGTAACTGAGGCTGATACCGCAAATAGAATCTGAATAGTATACTGCCAGATAACGTATTTATCATCTGGCGGTATTTTTGTTGTATGGCACTCATAATAAGTACTGTATAACCATATAACTCACTTTTCTAATATGTTTTGTTTCTTTTCTGTCTTACGTTTAAAAGTAATACCTAATAGCACCAGTATGCTTACTAAACCAATCCAAAATAGAACAGAAACTTCAAAGTTCTCGAAATTAATCTGTTTCCTCTCTCCCAGCTGGAAGTTAGTTGAGTTGAACCAATCAGGCCGTTACTGGCTGTTGGATCTCCCACTTAGACATGACGGGTTCCCTTACTTCTTGAAGTGGGAGGCTTACAGCCAGTTACACTGCGATAAGTTTGCGCAAATACATTTATGGTATAATAATATTTTACAATTCTTCTAAAAGAGGGTGCGACACTTGGGCACGCTTCAATTCATGTTCGTTATCCTGAAGATCCTTATAAAGCACACATATCCGGAACTAAATTCAGTGATTTTATAGGTTCAAGCTTTATTATTTACAGCTGCATTATCATCGTTACAGTTTTATTAATATAAGCCGTTATTTTGATGCGAAGAAAGAAGAAAACTGGAGCATATTTCCCTAAAAAAGGCGAATAACTATCAAAACACTGCATTTCCATGTGTCCTGACAAGATTTCAAGGCTATTTCACTATTGTGGAATGAACTTTGCTACGGTAAAAAAATCCTATGAATCAAGGAATATCAGGTACTATGCAAAGAAGCGACATACTTAATAGATATTAACGTTAATCGAGGACGTTCAAAAATTATTATCTCCATCTGCAGTTCCTTACCAAAACTCAAAAAAATCTAGGTCACCAAAGAAGTGACAGCACATATTTATAGAAACACACAACAAAACTGCCGGCCATTTTTCATTCAACTAACTCTTATCTTGTCTTTGTTGCCAATATCGAGATATCGGACATGGCTGTCAAATACTGCCTTTGCTCACTTTCTCGATGTTTTCAGTTTCCCTTACTTTCATCAAAAAAAAAAAGAAGGAGCAAATTATGAAAATAGTGATTTTAAAAGATAACTTATCTGTCATTAAATTAGACCCTCGTGCAAACCCTCCAATAGACACAGTGGGGGAATTATTTTCGATTACTTACACCAAGGAGGAATGCTCTATTGTATGTGCTAGTCAACATCAATTTGAGGCTTATTCCCTGCTGGATAGAGAAGATGACTGGCGCTGCCTCAAAATCGACGGTATTCTAGATTTCTCACTGACAGGTATTTTAGCCAAACTGAGCACCATCCTAGCTGATCATCATATCAGTATTTTTGCCTTATCAACCTTTAATACCGATTATATGTTGGTGAAAGAAAATTCTTTAGAAGAAGCAGTCCGTGTTCTAAAGGAAGCTGGATATACTATTAATGAATAAAAAAACACAAGCCTCTACACCTATAGCGGTAGGGGCTTGTTTAGTCTTTTATTCTAAATAAAAATCTTTCAGTTTGTTTCTCTGTTCAGCTGAAATACCAAGACCTTGTTCTAAAAAGATATCAAAGGCACCGTACTTCTTATCGATCCCGTCTAAGAAAGCACCAATATACTCCACTTTTGCCCCCATCATGCCCTCTAAAAAATCGTCCATTCCCTCATCTTTCGCAGGATGCGGGTTCAAACGCATTAATTGATGTGCATTTTGATTGGTTTTCAAATAATCTTCAATCACAAGCTCCTTCGATACACCCAATGTCATCAAAATCAAGGCGCCGCCGATTCCCGTTCTATCCTTGCCTGCCGTACAATGAAAAACTAATGGCGTTTGTGCTGTATCTAATACCAGATCGATAAACTGACGTAACAAAGACTCTTGATCTACCATCATTCGATTGATTTCTATTAATAGCTGCTCCGGATTAATGTTCTCTGCTAATTCTTGTACATGTTTCTGCTGCTGACGTGGGTCAACTATTTGTTCTTCTTGGATAAGCGATAAAGCTACATGATCAACATCTGCCAACACCGGATCTGGATGGTTATGCCTCTCCATTTCCCCGCGGAAATCACAGATACGCCGAATACCTAACTCCTTTAAATGCTGTTTCCCTTGTTCCGTTACCTGTGATAGATCACCAGATCGATAGAGCAGTCCATACTTGACTCTCCGCCCGTCTGCCGTCAAATAGCCACCTAAATCACGAAAATTAATAGCTCCTTCAATTTGAATAGTTGATTGACTTTGTGACATATGTAACACCCCTTATTCCTATTTCATACTTACTCTCTATTCTACACGAAATGGGAAAGTTGAAGTATTATTTGGTATAAAGAAGGAGACTTAGCTTGATATCATCATATGAGCAAACAAACCTCCTAATTATCACTTTTTTTGATAAAACAGCTCCCATTTCATACAGAAAAAAGCCCGGATTTTACTCTGGGCTTTTCGTTCATCTTATAATTCTTTGCCATTTGTCTTAATTACTTGCTGATACCAATAGAAGGATTTCTTCCGGCTTCTGTCTAAGGTACCGTTGCCTTCATCATCTTTATCCACATAGATAAACCCATAACGTTTCGACATTTCACCAGTGGAAGCACTGACAAGGTCAATACAGCCCCATGGTGTATATCCCATTAGATCCACACCATCTTCAATAGCTTCTCCCATTGCAGCAATGTGGTCTCTTAGGTAATCAATACGATAATCATCATTAACAGAACCGTCTTCCTCTATCGTATCTTTCGCTCCTAGCCCATTCTCCACGATAAAAAGCGGTTTACGGTAACGATCATACAACTCATTTAATGAAATACGCAAGCCAGTCGGATCGATTTCCCAGCCCCAATCGCTGGCTTTTAAGAATGGATTACTTACGCCGCCCATAATATTGCCTTGGGTTTGTTCTTCTGGTAACTTCGCTTCTTTTTCCGTACGGCTCATATAGTAACTAAATGCAATGTAATCTACGGTATGCTCTTTAATGAGCTCAAGGTCGCCTGCTTTGATATCTAACTCAATATTGTGTTCTTTAAAGTAGCGGTTTATAAAAGCTGGATATTCCCCGCGTACTTGTACATCTGCACAGAAGTTATTGAATAAACGCTCTTCTTGCAAGGCATGCATCACATTCTCTGGATTAGAATCATAGGCATACACTGGCGCATAAATAATCATACAGCCGATCAGTGCTTCTGGAATAATTTCATGACAAGCTTTTACTGCTAAACTGCTTGCTACAAACTGATGGTGATAAGCTTGGAAAGTAGGCTGATACTTATCTTCCTCTTTTTGAATCGAGAAGCCTAATCCCATAATTGGCATCACTAAACCACTGTTAATTTCATTAAATGTCATCCAATATTTCACTTTATTTTTATAACGATTCAAGATCACCTGTGCATAACGCTCAAAAAAAGTAACGACTTCCCTGCTTCTCCAGCCGCCATAATTCTTGACCAGGTTGACAGGCATTTCGTAGTGAGAAATCGTCACAACTGGTTCAATATTATGTTGAAGCAACTCATCTAAGACACGATCATAGAAGGCTAGTCCATCCTCATTTGGCTCTGTCTCATCACCATTAGGGAAAATTCTTGTCCAAGCAATAGATAGACGAAATACTTTAAAACCCATTTCCGCAAATAAAGCAATATCTTCTTTATAACGATGATAGAAATCGATTGCCTCATGGTTAGGATAATCATACTTATCATGATCAACCTCGAAGTTAAATCCAGGTTCCTTAAGAATATTTAGACGTCCCTTCCCGCCTGGTAAGACATCTGCAATGTTTAACCCTTTGTTCCCTTCGTTAAAACCACCTTCAATTTGATTAGCTGCTGTTGCGCCTCCCCATAAGAATCCTTCTGGAAAGGTATAGGATTTGTCTGCCATTATATAACCTCCTATTTTTCTTGTTATTACCATTATAGAAATTCAAACAGATGAAAGTAAACACCTGCTAGGCTTTCTGTCGAATGTAACACACTTTGAGATTTGTTTCATCCTTGTTACATATTGTTACAAAAAGATGCTATAATATACTTACTCTGTGTGGAACGGGATGTGAATAAACATGTTTACGCATGAAATGATTGCTTCATTTAATGAACTAGAATTATCACTATATAATTATATTGCACAAAATAGTGAAAAAGTTGCCTATATGAGGATTAGAGAATTAGCAGACGCTACACATGTATCTACTGCTACTATTTTACGTTTTTGCCGAAAGATTAATTGTGAAGGATTTTCTGAATTTAAAGTGAAGTTAAAAATGAATTTAGACCGTCAAGAAAAGACGATTATAAAAAGCCCGCAACATTCGATCACCGAGTTTTTTGAACGGACACTTACAGGGGATTTGGAGAAGCGGATTGAGGAAGCCGCCTCCCTGATTGCGAAGGCGGATAGTGTCATGTTCTCAGGTATGGGCAGTTCAGGGATTCTGGCCGAATATGGTGCACGGTATTTCTCAAGTATTGGTAAATTTTCGGTCTATATTAAAGACCCTCATTACCCGATTCATTCTAAGTTCCGTCATAATAATATCGCGATTGTGCTTTCTGTATCTGGTGAGAACCCCTTTACTATCACCCAAATCAACCAATTAAAACAAGATGGCAGCAAAATCATCAGTATTACCAATAATAAGTTATCAACGATTGCCAAATTGTCTGATATTAATCTGGCTTACTATGTAACAGAGGAGTGGTTTCAAACTTCTAATATTACTACGCAAGTTCCCGTTGTCTATATTCTTGAATCAATCGCTCGCAAACTTTCCAGCCAGCCGTCTGATGAAATAATCCGCTAGCTTCTTACCTTGCATGGTCAGGGAACCAACGCACAGTGTATGTAATTTCAGAGCTTCAGCAAAAGTTACTTTCTAAAACAAGCCGACGATATCATTAGCAAAGTAGAGCGTAATCCCGGTCATTATCAATAAAAGAATATTCTCTGCTTTACCGCCAGTCTTGGTTGTTACGGGAAAACGGACGGTAATTTTAGACGGGTATAACAGTTTAATCCCTTGCTTGGTAGCCGCATCCAATAATAAATGTGTGGCCATACCAATCAAAATCCCCATGGTTATCGATGGATTACTTACCGCTTTCGATAAAATTAAGGCCATCAATGCTAAAAATAATAAACTATGGGTAAAAGTCCGGTGGCCAAATATCGTATTGACCAATTTAGAAACGAGTGGAAATCTCCGGCCGATTTTGCTTCCACTATGACAAATATCCGGAATTAATCCGCCAACTGCCCCTGCCGCAATCAGCCATTCTGCCTCATACTCTCCCGATATAGCTGCTACAACCGTTGTTGCTGTTATACCGGCCATTATATGTGTTTTTCCTGTCATACCTCTTTTTCTCCTTTTGTTAGACTATCTACGTATATGGCGCTCTCTTATCATAGCATGCCACAGAGAAAAAGAACATATGTTTTCATAAAAAAATGATATCTTTATAGATAATGATCCTCTAATGGAATATCTGCAATATTCATCACCTGCAAAACTTCCGGTAAACTGGTTATTTCAAATGGAGCAACCACTCCTTCTATGTTTTGGTTCATGATAATCTTAGCTAAGGCAGCTGTCATCGCCGCGGTAATATGGTAATCCGAAAAAGCCAGTAGAGAGAGTTGTCTTGTCTTTTCTTCGCCGTCGATCACTCCTTGTACCTCAATAGTGAGTACGGCATGTTCATCCTTGTCAGGGTTATGTTTCACCAATTTAGTTAAAAATCTAGGGTCGCTTTGGTGAAGTAAAGAAATTCCTCCCATTCGTTTAATCAAAGAAACAAGTCGATTAAAACCCACGGAATTCCAAGCTGTCCAATAATGCAGCGACAGTCCTGGCCAGTATTGATCCAACAGTTTTTGCTCGGCATGATCAATCTGTCTGACTTCTTTTTCTTGTGTAAACGTCTGAAAATACATGCTTCTTTTTTTGGTAAATCCTGCTTGCTGATCAACGGGAGCACTGATAATCTGCAACATATCGAGGATTCCGGATATGCCGACATTAGCATTGGTATTCTGCAGCAGGCCTACATCCACCCTTTTCGTTTGATCAAAACTTGCCTTTGCCGCTTTTACCATTAGACCAGAAAGGCCCGGAAAAAAGCCTGCCATCATCACCGCACCAGTATGGTGTGATTTAGCAAGCTGATCCAATTGTTTGGCTTGACTAACAAACTGATAAAAAGGAGTAACATCGATAGATAAGATTTGCTGCTTAATGCAGACCGCCTGAATTTCCGGCCTATCTTGTTTTAACATTACAATTACCAAGTCAACATCGCTCACAGTCTGTTCGATACTTTCCTTGTCTCGCACATCCAGATATCGGAATTGGACAGGCGGATCGAAAGAAGCTGCAAATTGTTTGCCGCGCTCGCTCTTATAGTCTGTTACTATTAATGTAGTTTGCGTTTCAAATAATCTGATGATCTCATGACAGACCAACTTACCAAGAACCCCTGTCGCACCTGCAATCATAATTTTTTTCATAGTATGCCGCTCCCTTTTTTGTGGGAATTATTTTATACCCTATTATAACCTATCTTCCCATTCATCACATACTACGGATTATTTGCGGGTAACTCTTTTCCCATCAGTGGGGATTTTCTTTATCTCACTAATGGGTAACAAGAGTTATCGGGATATTAGTTTGTTAAAACCTGCCGGGCTTAATTACGATTGAATCGAGATCAACAGGAAGTTAGCAAATTAACCTTTTACCGCACCCTCCGCAATCCCTGCCAAAATATACTTTTGAAAAAAGGCGTAGAAGATGACAATGGGGACGGTAGTCATAATTAAAGAGGCTAGAATTTTCGGCCAATCGTTATTATATTCTCCAAACAACATATTAACAGACAGGATTAATGTATAATTTCTTACATCTGTTAACATGAGTAATGGCAATAAGAAATCATTCCATAACCATAAGATATTCAAAATCGCAATTGTGACTAATATTGGCAGCAGCAGCGGGAATATGATCTTAATAAATGTCTTTATTTCCCCTGCACCATCAATTTTAGCTGATTCTTCCAGTTCTTTAGGAATCGTTTTTACAAAGCCATGACATAAGAAGATGGCGATGGAAAGAAGCGGTAGTTTATCAAATATACCCAAAAAGCTTTAAAGATAGTAATAATGATGGTATTGGTGGTTTACGAGGAATTATAGAAAAATTAGATTATCTCGAAGACCTCGGTATCGATGTGATTTGGATTAGTCCTTTCTTCCAATCGCCAATGGTAGATAATGGATATGATATCTCCAATTATTATCAAGTCGATCCAATAAATTTCTGCCATCCGATCACATTTCTGACCTAAGCACCAAAATGCTGGCAACCATTTTTTTCTATTACGGAGTACACCATTCCTTTATCAAGGACAAGAACTAGGGATGACCAATGTGAATTATGACTCTATTGATGATTATGATGATTTATCTACTCATGATCAATATCAAAGAGCTCTTGATGCAGGCATGGATGGAGAAAAAGCATTGCGTTCCATTTCACCTAGAAGCCGTGACAATGCCCGGTCGCCTATGCAATGGTCAAGTGACAAATATGCAGGTTTCTCGGAGACCACTCCTTGGTTACAGCCAAATACAAATTATCACGAAGTAAACGTAGAGCAGCAGCGCACCAACCCTGCATCCATCTTGAATTATTATAAAAAAATGATTCAGTTACGCAAACAAAAAGAATACCGCTCTGTTTTGGTCAATGGGGAATTTTCGCCATTGTACGAAACAGTTGAAAATGTGGTTGCTTATCAACGTACAGGAAATGGTTAAACAATCTATGTCATTAATAACTTTCAAGCGCAAGAATGTATCATTGAATTACCTTTGGCTTTCCATGTTTTACTGAATAACTACAGTGATTTAACTATGAAATCTAACCATCATATTCAGTTGCAGCCATTTCAGAGCCTGGTATTAGAGATTCTAAATCGTTAGTTTCAACCATGTATAAAATAGTGGAAGGGCCGCTCCCTGAATGGGGCGGCCCTTCCATTTGTTTTCTTAGCAGCTTGTCAGGTGAATCTCTGCTGTTGTGGACTATTCTTTTACCGAACCAGATGTTAAACCAGATACAATCCGTCGCTGGAAGATCAAGACTAGGACAACAATCGGGATGGTTACAATAACCGTTGCCGCTGAGATATCTCCCCATGGAACAGAATATTCACTCTGATACATGGAAATCCCTACCGGCACCGTGCGCCAAATATCATCACTATTAATCGTTAAGGCAAACAGATACTCATTCCATGCCGCAATAAATACCAGAATAGCAGTGGTAAAAATACCAGGTGTCGCCAGCGGAAAAATGATCTTGCGGAACGTTTGAAAAGGACTTGCCCCATCTAATTTCGCCGACTCTTCCAACTCGAACGGGATCTTCTGGAAGAAGGTGGATAGAATCCAAATCGATAATGGTAAACTGATCGTTAGATAAGGAATCACTAACCCAATATAACTATTACGCAAGCCTAAGTCTGTGACTAGATTAAAGATAGGTGAAATAATTGCCACTTGCGGAAACATCGATGCCGCTAAGATCACACCTAAGAAAATCCCTTTCCCTTTAATAGGAAGCCTGGTGACGGCATATGCGGCAAACGCTGCACACCCTACCGCCAAAATAGTTGTCAGACTGGATACCACAAAGCTATTTAACATATAACGCATCAGCGGTCGATTCGTTAAGGCCGCTTCATAAGAAGCTAACGTAGGATTGGCGGTAAACCATCTAAATGACGTAAAAATCTCACCAACCGGCTTAATTGACGTTAAGAATACCCAAATAAATGGGAACATCACTAAAAAGACAAAGATGACTAGGAATAGATAAAACCCTATACCTGCACGTTTATTCATATCGTTTCTCCCCCCTATTTCGTACGTCCTGCGAATAGATCTGAACCAATTAAGCGCACATAGATAAAGCTAATCAATGCAACACTCAAGAATACAATCACTGATAATACGGAACCTTCTCCAAAGTTCTGCTGAGAGAATAAGGTAATGTAAGCATAGATCGAGATCGATTCTGTCGCATTGGCTGGTCCGCCGCCAGTTAGTACGTAGATAAGGTCGAACACTCGGAAGGCATCTAGCGTTCTAAATAATAAAGCAACTAAAATAGCTGATTTTAACAATGGCAGGGTAATTTTAAAGAACTGCTGCCACTTGTTGGCGCCATCCACATCACTGGCCTCGTATAGAGACTGTGGGATCGTCTGGAGTCCGGCTAATAACAGTAAAGCCATATAAGGCGTGGTTTTCCACACATCCGCGAAGATAATCGAGAACATACCGCCGCTGGAAGTAGATAACAGCCAGGAAGTACTTGGAATGAGATTCCATTCATTAAAATAATGCGCCACTATACCTGTTTGTCCATCATATAAAAAGCCCCACATCATCGCCGCTACGGCTGTCGGGATCGCCCATGGGATTAATACCGAGGCTCGAATAATACCTCTTCCCTTAAAGGCACGGTTTATCAATAAAGCAATTGCTAAACCTAATACCAGTTCAAACGCAACGGAAACAACCGTAAACACCATCGTATTGCTTAACGCCTGCCACATCCGGCTGTCTTTGAAATATTTCACATAATTAGACAAACCGATAAAGTTAGACTCTAAAATATTGTCACTAGTAGCGGCTAATAAGGAACTGGCTTGTTCATAATTTTGTGCGGCCTCCTCATTGTCTGTATTGTCAGCCATCGTTTGCAATTCTTCGGAGATAGAAACAAGCGCTGTACGGTAGTCTTCGGCAAATTCATTGTCTACCTTCGAATATTTCAAATCTGAATCAGAAACAGGCTGGAAATTCATCAACATCTCATCAATCTGTTCCATTTTGGCTTGGATCTCACTATCTGATTCCAACTCACCGTGAAAGCCTTCGATGGTTTCCCTTGCCTGCTGAATCACCGCTAACTCTTCTCCATCGGCACTGCCTTCTAAATTGCCAAGCTGGCCGTCAATATAAAAGTAATTATCAACATAGCGTTCTAAGTCCATATTGGCACTGAGCATTCGCTGCGATCGTGTCGGGTCATTTAAGCGATAATCAAATAGACTATTATAAAAGGATTGTGCAACCGGCCATAACGTGACCAGCACTACGAGTATGATCGATGGCAAAATCATCAGATAACCAAGTTGTTTTTCATTTAACTGAAAATTCTTCACGCTTCATTCCCTCCCTTTCTGCTAAGCACACGATCACGTGTACTTAAAAGAAAGAGCAAGATGAGATCGAACACACCCATCTTGCTCATCTCCGCGGTCCACTATTATTCTGCCATCGCAGCCTCCATTTTGGATTGCATATTCTCGGCAGCTTGTTCCGCTGTTTGTTCCCCTGTCAATACTTGCGATACCTCAATCTGAATAATATCCGAGATTTCAGGATAGATTGGTGATACTGGACGTGGAACGGCTGCACTTAAACCTTCAACAAACTGTGGATTCTGGAATAAAGGTGCCGCTTCTTGGACTTCTGGATCGTCATAAAGTGATTCAATAGTAGGAGCATGGTTACCTACAATCGCTCCCGTTTTTTGACCTTCTTCACCGGCTAAGTATTTCACTAATTCCCATGACTCTTCCGGATGCTCTGTGTAACGGTTAATCATTGCCATCCAGCCGCCTAATGCAGAAGAACTGCCTTCATCACCTGCAGGAAGAGGAGCAATATCTACATTATCTACAACAGAAGAGCGCTCTTCATCACTGGACGAAGACTGCATATAAGGCCAGTTACGGGCAAATACGGAATCACCAGCAATCCAAGCATTTTCTGTTTCAATCTCTTGGAAATTCAGGATATTACCTGGTACAAAATCAGACTGTACAATTTCCGCTAATTTCTCTAAGCCTTTAATCGTTTCTGGACTATTGACAACTACTTCGTTATTTTCATCCACAACGGCACCGCCATAAGAAGCAATGATTTCAACAAAGTTAGTTACTAGCCCTTCATACTGGGAAGCTTGTGTAATATAACCAAACTGAGTATCTCCTTCACCTTGCAAGGCTTCCGCTTGCTCAATTAATTCATCCCAAGTAGCTGGTGGTGTATCTGTTATATCTGTACGGTAGTAAAGGAATGAGGCATCAATATACAATGGTAATGCCCACTGCCGGCCATTAAAATTACCTGCTTGAATTGGACCATCAAAGTGCGCCTCCAAATCAAAGCCATCTGCTTCAATAAAACGATCTAATTCAAGTGCATAGTTTGCCTGAGCGAATTCTGCCGGCCAAATGACATCGCCATTAAATACATCAATCTCAGAGCTTTGGGAACTAAACATTGTTACATACTGATCGTGTTGCTGTCCTGTATCAGACGGCATTTCGCGGTAATCCACCGTAATATTAGGATGTAATTCCATAAACTCTTCAATTTGCGCCTGTACCTTGCCTGTTGTATCAACACCAGTTGCATAAACAATGGTAACTTCTTCTCCCTCAGATTCGGAAGCGCTTTCATCACTGGCATTATCGGAACCCGTATCGTTCGTTTCCGATTCTGATCCATCATCTCCGCTACACGCAACCATGAATACTGCAAATAAAGATAACAAACCAAGCAATAATAACTTTTTAGTCTGTTGCATAACAGAACCCCCTATAATTTAGTAGCTCGATTTCTTTCTTGAAATCGATTACATTCATTATAACAAATCTAATATATTCGTCAATTATTTTTCAAAATATTAGTTGATTCTATCATTTATTTCGAAATTTGTAATAAATTCAATCAGGAAGTTCTTTTCCACCCCCTCTGCTCTTTTAAACTCCGCCATCTACCTTTCCATCAAGGTTTACATATTCTCCTGCCAACACTGAAAAAGTTGTTTTACAATATATTATAGTAATATCAAAACAAAGTAACAATCCGCTTGCTGAAACTCTTTCATCCATAGAATTTGTAGTATCAATTTCTCATAGATAAACAATGATCACAATCGCTGCAGCTTTCAACATACCCTCATCACCTTTTTTAAAGCGAATTGGAAGCGTTACCATAAATATTATACCCGATCCTAATAGCTTGTACACATTCCCAAGGAAAATAAAGTTATTTTATTAAGTTGCTTTTTTTCCGTTTGGATATAAAAAATACAGGGTGAATACTTATTGCTATCCACCCTGCTCATTGTACTAATCTGCCATAGCGTTCTCAATTTGGGATTGCATATTCTCTGCAGCTTGTTCTGCTGTTTGTTCACCTACTAACACTCGAGACACCTCAATTTGAATAATTTCAGAAATCTCTGGATAAATCGGTGATACCGGACGTGGAACAGCTGTACTTAAGCCCTCTACAAAATCTGGATTCGCAAATAATGGCCCAGCAGCTTGTACATCTGCATCATCATATAGCGCTTTAACCGTTGGTGCACGCGCCCCTTCAACTGCCAGTATCTTCTGCCCTTCTTCACTGGCTAAGAATTTGACAAGTTCCCACGCTTCTTCTGGATGTTCTGAATAACGATTGATCATCGCCATCCAGCCGCCTAAGGCAGAAGCTGTTCCCTCATCACCTGCAGGCAGTGGAGCAATTTCTACATTGCCCACCACTTCCGAACGTTCGTCGTCATCTGACGAAGACTGCATATAGGTCCAGTTACGAGCAAAGACAGCGTCACCTGCAATCCAAGCATTTTCTGTTTCAATCTCTTGGAAGTTCAAGATATTGCCTGGCACAAAATCAGAACCGACAATCTCCGCTAATTTTTCTAATCCTTTGATTGTTTCTGGGCTGTTTATTATAACATTGTTATCCTCATCAAGTACATATCCGCCATAAGAAGCAATGATTTCAATAAAATTCGTTACTAATCCCTCATACTGAGCAGCTTGCAATACATAACCAAATTCTGTTCCTTCCTCCCCTTGTAATGCACCAGCTTGTTCAATTAGGTCATCCCAAGTTGCTGGGGGAGTATCGGTGATATCTGTACGGTAATAAAAGAATGATGCATTGACGTAAGCCGGTAATGCCCACTGTTTGCCATCAAAATTACCAGCTTGAATCGGACCGTCGAAATGACGGTCTAACTCAATGCCATCTGCAGCAATAAAACGGTCTAACTCCAGTGCATAGTTAGCTTGAGCAAATTCTGCCGTCCAAATGACATCCCCATTGAACACGTCTACTTCTGAGCTTTGCGAACTAAACATCGTTACATATTGATCATGCTGTTGGCCAGTATCAGCTGGCATTTCACGATACTCTACATTAATATGAGGATGCGCCTCTTCAAAGGCCTCAATTTGTTTCAATGTAGATCCAGTTGTGTCTACACCAGTCGCATAGACGATCGTTACCTCTTCTGCATTTTCTTCACCATTACCTGTACCTTCGGTATTCTCTGTATTGTCTCCGCCACCGCACGCCATAATCAGCGAAGCAAATACAAACAAAAGGAAAAACAATGTAACTTTTTTCGCTACTTCCATCATGAACCCTCCTCACTTTTCTCTAGTATTACCCACTTTCAAGAAAACGGTTACAATGAGTGGTAAGCATTATAGCAGACTAACTGTAATAATACAAACTTCACACTTAAAAGGAAAATTTTGTGTCATCTAGCCTTAAGTCGATTCCCTTATGATCAGTTCATGTTCAAGAATGACATCCTCTACTTTATTACCTTGGATCTTCTTCACTAACATATCAACAGAAATACACCCCATTTTGTATGTCGGCTGAGCAACTGTCGTAAGAGTTGGATGTGTCATATTGGTAAAGTCGATCTTATCAAACCCTGCAACAGCCATATCATTCGGGACACAAATGCCTTGCATATTTAATTCTTTCAACGCCCCAATCGCTAGCAGATCAGAAACGGCAAAAACTGCCGTGAGCGCTTTCTTTTTGTTTAATAATGACCGCATGGCAAGTTGACCTAACTCAAAGGATACATCGTCAGCATAGTAACACCAATCTTCCTCAAATTCGACACCAAACTCCTTTAATGCACGAAGATAACCTTTTTCTCGATCCCTAGCATAAAGAAACTGCTTGCCCACATTGATTAATCCAATCCGCCGATGCCCCTGTTTCAACAGAAACTTCGTCACATGATAAGCCGCCAACTCACTGTCTATCGTTACATAAGACAAGTTCTGATCCCTATCATATTCACTGCATTGCACAATTGGAAACTGCCTCGCCATATCAGACAAGATCTCTTGGCTGATCGTGGGGTCCATAGTAATCGCTCCTGCTGCAAGTTGATTCTTCAGCAAGTTAAAATAGATTTTTTCTCTCTCTAACTTTGTATGGGTTTGACAAAGCAAGATGTTGTACCCATAGTCAAGTGCCGTTTCTTCAATTCCTTCTACAATTCTTAAGTAGAATGGGTTAGATACTTTAGGCAGTAACACCAATAACATCCGACTCTCTGAATTCCGTAAATTCCTGCCTAATAGACTTGGTGAATAGTCCAACTCTTGCATCGCCTGCTCTACCTTTTCTCGAGTAAACTCTGCCACTGCAGAAGGCGTATTCAATACCCTTGATACAGTAGCCACCGAAACCCCTGCATGTTTCGCTACATCTTGAATAGTTGCCACTATAATGGAACCTCCTTTCTAATTAGATATATGATTTCCTCATGACATCGATTAATCAAAACGGCTTAGTAATCATGATGTAATCCATTACATTATGTTTTTATTATAATATATAATTGGGTAAAAGCAATGGGGGGTGTTGTATAACAGAAGTGACTTCAATAAGACCAATTTTAAATGTTGCATGCAAAAACCGTATAGAATTATTCACTATCCTTATTCCATACGGTTAAACAAGAATACCCTATTTTATTTTTTGTTGGAGTGTCTCTTCTAGTAAATGCAGTGCACTTTCCTCTGATGGAGCGTTTGTGCCAAGCTCACCACGAAAAGCTTTATTTAGTATTGATTTTTTTAAAGCAGGTAATAGTTTGAGAATGGCTTCGACATTTTTTTCCTCACTATCAATCTTGAATAATAACCTCTTTGTTTTATCTACTATGCGAATCTGTTCTTCATAAGGCGGAAGTGGAAAAGGTGCCTGCAATACATCATCACGAGAAATACCTGGAATAACTCCTTTAGACCTGCTTTTTAATATTTGTACATAAGTTTGCATAAAAAAACTCAAGTATTCATTGTGTACACCATTTTTTATAGCTCTTAGCGCCATTATTTGTCGGCTTAGATGGGCCTCTTCTAATTCTTGTATTACTATTTTCCCCACTGTTCCTTTGACTGATAATAAAATATCATCTTTTTTGCCGATTACTGAAGGCTGTTTAATCCAACGTTCAATTATAATATCATTCCCTCTAATATTACTTGCTCCCATTATGTATGGAACTCCCTGACCTTCATTATTACACTCTGTTGTCGGTATATCTCTACCTGATATTAATTCCATGACCTCGCCTAATCGAACCCACTCCCAATTTTCAGGAATATCATAAGGCATTTCATCCAACTCGATTGGGGCTAAAGGTTTTTGCCGTTTTATTTTCTTTTTGCCTATGACTTTCTTTAATAATTCTATAGCCGATTCCTCTTGAAAGTTCTGATTAATTAAAGTACCCTTAACAGCTTTATCTAAAATAGCCATACGCCGTTTTTCATAAATTTCATGGATTTCTTCAGTTATTTTAATTATTTTATCCAACTTAGCAAACAATCGATCGATTTTATCGGCAATTCGCTTTTGTTCAAGTTCATTCATTAATGGTATAGGGATAATTTTTAATTTTTTTTGTGTTAATTTTAGCCGTGTAGAACCACTAACAAAACTATAGTAATTGAATTGATTTAAATAGTGCAATAACAATTTATTTCCAACACTACCATAATAAGATTTTAAAATATGTGCATGATTATTAACCCAGGCTTTGCCTCTAATAATATATGCTTTATCTTTAATAGGATTTAAAAAAGGGGCTCCATCTTCACCTACTAACACAAGTTCTTCATTTGTTAAATAATCGTCAATCCAGCCAATCTGCCCTGTCGCACCATAATAAGGAATATTTCCTATTCTTTTTTCACGTTCTCTTGTACTTATGGGCTTACGTAAATTATCCAATATATATGAATAACCTGTACCTAACCATACCCATATCCAATTCCCAGGAACTTTATAGGGTTGGTCTTTCAGAGGAACTAATGCTCTCTCTATAATACTCTTCTTTGTCTTACTCATTGTCTGGCACCCTCTTATATTTTAGAAAAGTTGGTTTCTTCCCTTTTTCTTGTGAATTCACTTCCTCCGCTTCTCTCAATTCCCCAATCACATCATGCAGCAATCCCAAAGCTTCCTCCAGCTTCTCTACTGCTTCTTCCGCTGACTCAATCGGATCTGGTAGGTTTTCATAAATAGCCAGAGATTCATCTGCAATCAAGCCGATATCTAGACTGTCATCTTTCTTGGCAATTTCTTCACGAGTGAATTTATTCCAGCGTTCATCTGGCACATTGCTACGATCTTTTGCCTGATATGCTTGAACAAATCCTTCAAAATGAGATTTGATTAGTGGCGTTCGTTTACCAAATGAAGGCATATTCGTACGCATATCATACACCCATACCTCTTCTGTGTTTTTCACGTCCTTGGAACCACGGGTAAAAAAGAGCACATTCGTCTTCACACCTTGTGCATAAAAAATTCCTGTCGGCAAACGAAGAATAGTATGCAACTGGCACTTATCCATTAAGTCACGACGAATATCTGTACCAACTCCGGATTCAAATAGTACATTATCTGGTAACACCACAGCCGCCCGTGCTTGATCATTGGCCTTTAATGACCGATAAATATGTTGGAGAAAATTTAATTGTTTATTGGATGTAGTAAAAGTGAAATCTGTTCTTGTTACACGTTCCCCGCCTTTTTTTGTTCCAAATGGTGGATTGGTTAATACAACATCATAATTTTCAAATGATTCCCCAAGGGTAGATAAGGTATCACCCAATATAATCTCACCTTGTATTCCATGCAATAGGGCATTCATTACGGCCAAGCGATGAGTATCCTTTACTAACTCTACTCCACCAAATGCTTTATTTTTTTGAAATTCGATTTGTGCTTCTGCTAAATCAAAGTAATCATCCGTCTGCTTACGCACATGGCGATCTGCCGCAATCATAAAACCGAAAGTACCTGCTGCCGGGTCAAAACAGCGTTCCCCTGGTTGAGGGTCTACTAATTCAGTAATAATATCAATCAATACACGCGGAGTAAAATATTGTCCTGCCCCTGATTTTAGTTCACTGGCATTTTTCTCCAGCAAACCTTCATATAAATCTCCTAGTCCTTCTTGCTTAGCACTATACCAATCCAACTGATCAATGGAGGTGAAGATTTTCTCCAGATTCTTTGGCTCATCTATAAAAGTTTTGGCATCTGCATAAATTTCACGGATAAGTCTATTATCACTTTTACCTAATTCCACCAATAAAACTCGATAATGATCCTTTAAAGCAATGCCATCTAAAGTCATCAGGTAATCCCATCGAAATTGTGAATCCTTAATGGCTTCTTTATCTTGACTTGTTTCATGCATCATTTTCAAAAAAAGGATATATGTAAGCTCTGTAACATATTGGTGATATGTGATACCATCATCTCGTAAAATATTACACAGCTTCCACAGTTTTTGCACAATTTCTTGATTATTCATCTTGGATAGCTCCTCTATTCTATTTTGTACAGGTTAGCATTAATTTCTTCTACAATTGCTGGTAACTGTCCCTTAAATATTTTGTTTAAACGCTCATACCCTCCATATTCAATAAATGGTTCAGCGTCAAAGGCATGCTTAGGCTCTGGATGAAGTAATGACTCTTTGATTAATTGTTTCTCCATTCGTTCAAGCCATTTTTTCTGCTGAACCGGCCAGGCTTTTTGTTCGTAAATCTTTTTCATTGTTTGCCTAATCCGTTCTTCATGGGATATCAAAGGATCACCTAAGGCTAATTGCCGAATAAAAGCAATGATGTCAGCTGCAATATCTTGATTTCTCGATTCACGCCATGCCGTTTGCAAATTTTTCTCTGTGTAACCCTCTTTCTCCAAAACTAATCTAAGCTGTTTTAGCTCTTCTCTAGTTAAATCAGTGGGACGTTGACAAACTACAGATAACGCTGGAATTTCATTCATATGATCCTTAATGTATTGCTCAAAAGACTGCAGGTAATCATCTGGTTTCTCAGCTTTGCCATATCCTCTTGTCACATTTAACAACTCATCCTGATGATGAGAAATAAATTGTTTATGGTTTCGATGTAAATTTTCATCCAAATACTGAAATGCAGGTAAAATTCTATTAATTTTGTCTATTGCTTCTTGAGGCGTACTGTCTTGAAGCTCCTCTATAAGAGTACCTATCTCTTTGTCGTCCGCTAATTTTTGAAAATGTGCTGCTCCTTGATCAGACATTCCTTGTTTCTTTCGTTGTAGCTTTCCTATAATTTGTTCGACTTGATTTTCAATATCTTCCTCTTTGCTCATTCGATTTAATTCTTCTGTCAGTTGTAAAAGAGAAGTTTGTGGACTCACCACAACTGGTTTCATATCTGAATATGGTGCAAGCGCCTCATAGAGACCCACGGCATCAAACACGATAAAGTGATCTTTAGCAATATGCTCACATCGTCTTGTCGCTCTGCCCAACATCTGTTCATATAAAATACGTGAACGCACGCGTCGCAGAAATACTAGATTAGTGATTTCTGGTACATCTATCCCAGTTGTTAAGAGGTCAACGGTCACAACCATGTTAGGGTAACGTTCATTCTTAAATCGTCTAATTGCCATAGAAGGGTTATCAATAGATCCTGTAATTTTCATGATCGCTTGATCCTCTACTTCTCCATACAAATCATCAAAGGCTGACTTCAACAAACGCACTACCAAATCCGCATGATCATCAGTTGCAGCAAAAATAAGGGTCTTTCCATCATCATCTGGAGAGATGTATTGCACTAGTTCATTGATAATCACTTGATTGAAGTTCTCCGTTACAACTTTTGTATTAAATTGTGTTACTTCAATACTCACTTCATCCTCTAATAATTCTTGTTTGATAGAGCGTGTTTTAGTATCAAAAACATCTACATTAGCACCTTTCTCCCATGTAATACCATTCTTTTTTAGCGCTGTTTCAAATTGTATTGGTGGTTCATGATCTATTAAGTATCCCTCCACAACTGCTTCACGATAGGTATAATTAAAAACAGGATCACCAAAGATCTCACGTGTATGTAAAGCTGGAGTTGCCGTTAAGCCTATTTTTACTGCATCAAAATAATCCAGTACTTGGCGGTATTTACTGACATAATCATGTTGATCACGAAATTCCATCTCAAAATCACTCATATCACGATCTAACGTGTAACCTCTATGTGCCTCATCCACCACAATACAATCATATTGATCAACCGTTGCTTGACTTTCCCCCTGGGTAAAGACTTTTCGCAACATTCCTTGTACTGTCGCAATTTGCACTTTGGTTTCTCTTTCAGGAGACTTGTCTGTCAAGGACTGTAAATTATATATTTCATAAAAGGTGCTGGCATTTTCTAACTTACTGGCTTTAAAAGTGGCTTCTGCTTGTTCTCCTAACGCCGTCCGATCTACTAAAAAAAGCACACGCCGAAATCTCCCAGATTTAATCAGTCGGTAAATCAATCCAATTGCCATTCTTGTTTTTCCTGTACCAGTTGCCATTCCAATAAGGATTTCACGTTTTTGATGCTGAATAGCATGTTCAACCGCCTTAATCGCCTTTACTTGATAATCTCGCAACTGTAGATAATCAAATGTCTCCTCTGCTAATTGCCGTTCTGCACGATCTGTATCTTGCTGCAAAAGTTTCTCCAGTCCCTCTGGTGTGTACCAGCCTTGCAAAGGCTTTGAGTGATTTGTTGTTTTCCTCCCATCTAAAAACCATACACCTGATTTCTGCTCCCATTGTTTATGGTAAGGGCGGCCATTGGTCGCAAATAAGAAGGGGACATACAGATCATTCCACGGCTCAAAGATTTTTTCCTCAGCTACCTGTTGAACCCTCCGTGCATTGTCCTTTACCTGTTCAATATCTGACATCACATCTTTACTTTCCTTCTTCGCTTCCACCAAACCAACAAGCTTTGTACCAATAAATAGCGCATAATCAGCATAGCGATTTTGCAACGGCCACTCCGCAATAGCTTTATTTTTACCATGCTCAGGCCGTACTCCCTTGCTAAAACGAATGGTCTCCGAATCTGCTTCCCAGCCATGGTTTTCTAATTGTTGATCAATCAATTTCCGTGTTTGTTTTTCCGTTAATTGAATATGTTCTGCAAAATACTGACTATTTTTTCTTCGCTGTTTTTTTACCTTGTCGTGTATATCCACTTGTTGAGTACGAATATGTTGCAATTCACTTTCAATCGAGGCAATTTTCGCTTCATAGTCTTCGGTTAATTGTTCCAGTTCACTTTGATCTACTACTTGATTTTCTACAGGGGCTTGATAAGGAGGCGCCTGAAAATCCCAATCACCATAAACCTCCATATACCAAACTGCAAGCTGAAAAGAGGTGTGGTGGATCAGCTTAGCTTCCTCAATCGTTCCATATAATGGTTCATGCGCAGCCTTATTTCCCGTTTTTCTCAACAAATGAAACAAATCACAGATAGATTGTGGCAAGATTTGTTCTTGATATAACAATCTTAATCGATCAACTTGAGTCATCCCATAAGGTTCGTCTACTTCTTCAAATGCTGTAATATACTTGGCCATTGTCTCTGCAAATAAACGAAACTTACTAATACACGTATTTGGATCTTGATATGTATTGCGTTCGGCAGTAGCCGCAACTTGCGCAAGCGGCGGCCATCTATCGGCTAGGAAATAAAAGTTTTCTGATGACATGTCCACACCTCTTTTAAACAATTTATAGTTGTTACTATATTTTAATACAATTTTAAGTTGTTTAAAAGGAGAATATATTTCTTTTTTACTTTCCAAACAAAATATATGTTATTATAGAGGAATAAAGGATCAAAATAATGAATGCATTGTAAGTATTCTTCTATATTTATTTATAGATATTCCCCTGATGATCCTTATTTTATTGCTTTAAATGATAATAGAGGAATAAATCCATAGTTCCCTATAAACCTTGGTAAAAATATTTGAAGCACTTACATTTCATTACGTTGAAAATAGTTAAATTGAGGTGATTTAAATGACTGAACTCAAACGAAAAACTTTTACAGTTAAATTCAAAAAACAGATGGTGCAATTATACCTAAATGGTGTACCATTCAATGATATTATCACAGAAAATAAACTAAACGCATCTACTTTTGATCGATGGATAAATCGGTACGGAAGCTCAGTGTACTATGAACAAGAAAAAAATATTCTTCCTAAGATACAGCAACATGACGATTTATATGAGAGAATACAACTTTTAGAAGAAGAGAAGAACATTTTAAAACAAGCTTTATTAATCATTGGACAAAAGCAAAGGTAGCTATGATTTATAAAATACTCAGAATAACAAGCATGCCCATCATCCATAGTTATCTAAATTTCATATTATACAAAATAATACTAGAAAGCTTAAAATTTGCTTGATCCAGTAATGATTGTACTGCTACAGGTACGTTGCAGGGCGACGCCATAGTTCCCCTATAAACCTTGGTATGATATGCTACCAATTATCTTGGCCATGATTGGATTTGGGCCATAGTTCCCCTATAAACCTTGGTATGATATGCTCTAATGCTTCCACTTAAGGCGGAGCAAGAGGCCATAGTTCCCCTATAAACCTTGGTATGATATGCTTGCAAGCCGTTCATTAAGCGTGTTGGCGAAGCCATAGTTCCCCTATAAACCTTGGTATGATATGCTTTGTATCGCTCTATTTCTCCGTCTGAGTTAGCCATAGTTCCCCTATAAACCTTGGTATGATATGCTCGCGATTATCTAGTAAATTATCAATCATGGGCCATAGTTCCCCTATAAACCTTGGTATGATATGCTGATAGTAGACAGGGATTGCACACTATTTACGCCATAGTTCCCCTATAAACCTTGGTATGATATGCTATAAAGGGTATAACCAACAAACGAAAAAATGCCATAGTTCCCCTATAAACCTTGGTATGATATGCTGATTTATGGGCGAGGTATTGACAGGCTCGTGCCATAGTTCCCCTATAAACCTTGGTATGATATGCTCGAATAAGTACCCTACCGCCGCTGCTAAGGCCATAGTTCCCCTATAAACCTTGGTATGATATGCTACGCGATCCGAATAACCCGAACCTAGTTGTGCCATAGTTCCCCTATAAACCTTGGTATGATATGCTGAATTACGTCGATATGAACGTGTTTGGTCGGCCATAGTTCCCCTATAAACCTTGGTATGATATGCTTCAAAAGCGCTTTTTGACACGCCGTCAAAGGCCATAGTTCCCCTATAAACCTTGGTATGATATGCTCTCGACTGTGGCTGTCTCTGTTCGTTTTTTGCCATAGTTCCCCTATAAACCTTGGTATGATATGCTCTAGCTGGTGAAAAAGGGGTTATCACTGATGCCATAGTTCCCCTATAAACCTTGGTATGATATGCTAAATAAAGGGGATTAACTTTTGACTTGTTCGCCATAGTTCCCCTATAAACCTTGGTATGATATGCTTTAACCTTGGTTCCTAACTCCATAGGTTTAGCCATAGTTCCCCTATAAACCTTGGTATGATATGCTCTGCTGATGGCATTAGACATCATTACCGGTGCCATAGTTCCCCTATAAACCTTGGTATGATATGCTGAATTCTGGTTTTTCGGTACTCTGTCTTATGCCATAGTTCCCCTATAAACCTTGGTATGATATGCTTCCAGATGTTAAACATTTAATAGCCCATGTGCCATAGTTCCCCTATAAACCTTGGTATGATATGCTGGAAGAACCTCGACCACTTGCTCGATGGGAGCCATAGTTCCCCTATAAACCTTGGTATGATATGCTCTTACCTACCGAACTTCTAGGGCGACTTACGCCATAGTTCCCCTATAAACCTTGGTATGATATGCTTGCCATGTTTGTATGACATCTAATTGAAAAGCCATAGTTCCCCTATAAAACTTGGTATGATATGCTAACACCATTGTCATTACGCCTGCCACTATCGCCATAGTTCCCCTATAAACCTTGGTATGATATGCTTTTATCCAACAGATGAACGCCTACTACTCAGCCATAGTTCCCCTATAAACCTTGGTATGATATGCTGCCAATGCGGAAGATGAGGCGATCGAACTGGCCATAGTTCCCCTATAAACCTTGGTATGATATGCTCCCTTTATACCAGGCGTGAATACAAACAATGCCATAGTTCCCCTATAAACCTTGGTATGATATGCTTTGGTTGGAGTATGGAGCGTGCGGCAACGGCCATAGTTCCCCTATAAACCTTGGTATGATATGCTTTCGACTGTGGCTGTCTCTGTTCGTTTTTCGCCATAGTTCCCCTATAAACCTTGGTATGATATGCTTACGGTCTAGACCTTCTTTGCTGCTACAAGGCCATAGTTCCCCTATAAACCTTGGTATGATATGCTTCATCACCATTCATGCGTATTGGTGTTGTAGCCATAGTTCCCCTATAAACCTTGGTATGATATGCTGTAAGAGTATTAATTGGCAGAGAGCCGGAAGCCATAGTTCCCCTATAAACCTTGGTATGATATGCTTTTGGTAAAGAAATTAGTTTAGGATATTACGCCATAGTTCCCCTATAAACCTTGGTATGATATGCTAATTTATTACCCACACATGCCATGTGGAACGCCATAGTTCCCCTATAAACCTTGGTATGATATGCTTTATGCCAATCAGGAGCTTTAGCTCTAGCTGCCATAGTTCCCCTATAAACCTTGGTATGATATGCTTCTTTTTCTTTATTAAGATTAATTGATTCAGCCATAGTTCCCCTATAAACCTTGGTATGATATGCTCTAATTTGTTTAAAGGTTGCATATTCTCCAGCCATAGTTCCCCTATAAACCTTGGTATGATATGCTTCACGCAGGCAAATCGAGGAACTAAAGCGGCCATAGTTCCCCTATAAACCTTGGTATGATATGCTCGCAATGTACTTTATTCATTAGTCACTCACGCCATAGTTCCCCTATAAACCTTGGTATGATATGCTTATACTGAGGAAACTGATTCCTCTAGGGCGGCCATAGTTCCCCTATAAACCTTGGTATGATATGCTTCTCTTAAATGGATTGCCTGCCAATACCATGCCATAGTTCCCCTATAAACCTTGGTATGATATGCTAGATTTGACTTAAACTCATCCATATCTCCAGCCATAGTTCCCCTATAAACCTTGGTATGATATGCTAAACGCTTTTAACATGAATAAACTATTTATGCCATAGTTCCCCTATAAACCTTGGTATGATATGCTTTCGACTGTGGCTGTCTCTGTTCGTTTTTTGCCATAGTTCCCCTATAAACCTTGGTATGATATGCTCCCATGGATTTGTGCAACTTAATTATATTTGCCATAGTTCCCCTATAAACCTTGGTATGATATGCTATTTCCCTAGCAATCCCTTGTTAATCAAGGGGTCGCAGCATATTTTTTTCCCAAAAAGCAATTCAAAAATCCTTTATTCTAAGGAAAATTGATTTAATTTTTATAACTGAACATTGATCCAATAAAAAAAGCCGCCTTTTGGCAAGCTTTCTTTAAAAAAAATCTGTTATTTTTGAATCGATATCTTCATTTGGTCTGGCATCCCCTAATAATATCTCCATCTTCTCAAATTGCTTTTCCGTGACCTTCAATGTTCTAATTGCTCCATTCACCGGAGGAATATTCTGTCTTAATCGTTTCATATGTTTCTGAACTGCTTCCTCTCCATTACAAATCCTATAATAAACAGAATACTGAAGCATCACATAACCATCATTAAGTAAAAATCGGCGAAATTGTGAATAGGCTTTTCTCTCACGTTTGGCAACAACGGGTAAGTCAAAAAATACTAAAATTCTCATAAATCTACTCATATACGTGTAGTTCCAAAGATTTTAGTTCAGGTAACACAATAAATTTAGGATCACCATTACGACATGCTGCTACATAACTTTTTACCATCCAATCCACTCCATTTGTAATACTCTGTTTTTCACCTTTCCAATAGGCAGAATAACTTAAAATACGAAATAATTTTTCCTTTATCTCACTATCCCACACCGTATCCCCTTTAACATAAGTTGCAACTGTATAATCAACAAAAGGTCTTAATGGTTCCATAAAATCATCTGCCAAATTAAAGGCATTTGTCTGACTATCATGGAAAATACCAAGTGAAGGCATAAAGCCATAGCGAACTAAAGCCCTTGCCACTAATGACCGTATTAAACTATAACCATAATTTAATGCAATATTCTGTGGGTCATCACGTCTTCTTGTAAATTGGTCTCCAAATAATTTATTAAAATAATACTTTGCTGCATAGGCTTCTTTATTGGTTCGATCACCTGATTCTACTTGCTTAGACAGTGTGTATAAGACATCTGCTTCCTCCGATTGATAGGTTAACTCTAAACATCTAGCTTGATTCTCAATTTTCGCTTGCACCACTTTTTGCCAAATGCGTTTTTTAAATGGCTTGGATAAACCTATTTGCATATCCAAAACAGCTTTTTGTCTTGAATGCTGATGAAAAGGTTGTAAGGTTGCACTAGGGATTCGCTTTTGATCACAAACAATTAGTTCTACATTATGGGCAGCACATTGGCTTAATAAAACACCAGTTAAAGTAATAGCCGGATCTTCTATTGTAAGCGTACAAATATCTTCCAATGGTATTTGTACGCTATTTTCTTGCTTAATAATTAATTGGTTATTTCTCACTGATAACTTGGCTGGGTTACGAATAATAATATGCCTATAAGCCATAGGCAACCTCTTTCTGTACTTTTTGCAAGTCACCTATCGGAGTTATGTTGTATTTATCGAACTGTTTAAGTGATTTGACTCCTGTTCTTTCCTCAAAACTATGATCAAACTTCACTATTGATATAGCTCCTGTTGCACTATCAAGACCTTTATAATAGAAATACCCTTTATCCCATTCCATATTAGTGTTCTTCTTAGTTTTTGTCTTTTTACTTTTATTTAATTGAATGTAAATTAAATCATGTGGAAATAGACTAAACTTGTATTGATGTTTCTTTTCTTTTTTGACCCACTGACTGTATGGTTTGAGTGCTGTTATAAACCTATCCGGCACATTCCCTTGCTTTATATCCGCTACATAAACAGGCAACAGATAGTATTTCTTTGTATTTACATCCTGGTATACATCGGTTCTAGCAATATTCGAGTTATAAGCAATCGTTTTATCTCCTTTGACGGATACAAATAGACTCTTCTTTTCTTCAATCTTCACAGAGCGAATCAGTGGTGCATTTTTCATGTTTTTGGATGGTTTATATAACGGTTCCGCAAATGCCTTCTGTTTATTCCCATCAAAGTCTAAATATCTATTCCGTATAGCCTCGTATGTTTTTCGATCACTATCTTTGCCATACATCGGAAAATGGCCTTCTTTGTCAAATGGAATATTCTCAAGCTTTGTTTTAGTTACAATTAATTGATAGCCATCATCGGTCTCTCCGCGATTTCGTCTGAATTTTTCCTTGTGAAGCTGGCCTTTGACAGAACGTTTCGGCATCCAGGAAGGGAAAATAGGTTTCAACTGCTCACGAAACGCTGGGTCGTCTTCATAGAAATTATTATTGATGACCATTGTCATTAACTGTTCTGGATCTTGAATCAGCCGGGTCCTTAATTCCCTTACAAAACCTGACCATGGCTGTGGGAATCTAATATTCATTCGCTTTAATGCCTGTTTTTGTCCTTCTTCATGTTGCTTGAAATACTCACTTACCTTCTGACGAAAAGGCCCACTTGTAGCGACAATGGCAGCATCTAATGCATGATGTAAGCTATTTTCCTCACGATCTTTGTTAAAACCCCATCTCTTCCGCAATACAGCAGTGTAGGCGCCATTTACTGGATAGACATTTTGTTTAGAATTACTATCAAAACGCAAATAATCACTGATAAAAGTCTTCAAAAAGCGAGTAATATATCGAGTATCGTTTAGATGTCGATCACGAAATTCCTTTTCGTTCCGAGTAAAGGATTTATTCTTTAAATTCTGCTTTTTCTTCTTATTCATATTTAAACTATCGACAAAATTAGCAAAGTCATTCCAGCGTCTCTCATCAAAGCCAAACCATTCAAATGGCGTTTTATTTTTTTTTCCTTGATTTTGATCAGATAATACTAATACCTTGTTATGGTTGCTATCATTGAAGCTACGACTGTAGGGAATAATATGATCTACTTGAACATAGCCTGGTTCCAACAATTTCTCAAATGGAATTGATTTTCTGGAGTAGATGCAACACCCTTGCTGTTCTTCCCATAATTTCACTTTTAGAATATCATGTCCCTTTATCTCTGATTTTTCAGGAAAAAGTTCGCTAATCTTTTGTTTAGCCTTCTCATTGATTGTTCTATTTTTATTAAATTCTTTCTCTATATTTTTTCGTTCTTGGTGATTCCTCCCCATCTCCCTAGCCAGCTCAATATAGATATGGTGAGGAGAGCCATATTTCTTAATAATACTGTTCACTACTTTTCTTGCTTGGCTTAACGCCCGTAAAACAATCGGATTCGGAATTTCTCCTTCTGGTATTACAGGTAAGAGTTTCTGTTTTGGTAAATTTTTTTGCTCATCCAATTTATAACCGGCTTTCTCGACTGCCTCAGAATAATAGTCTCCCAGTTCCATAAAAGGAAGAATTTTGTCCAATGCCTTTAATGATAGATGGCTGAACTTTGAGAAAGATAGTTTTAATAATACATCAATCATATCATCCTCATAACGACGGTTAGCTAAGTTTTTTGTTGCTTTCTTCTTACTGTTAATAAACTCATTATGTAAATAATCCCGAATATCTTCATCATTTTTAAAGACTGTTAACGCATAGCCAAAGGTATCAAAATCAATTGGGAGTAGCTCTTCTAATCGCTTCTTCCCTAGTTCTTTCTTAATCATCTGGCGGATTTTATACTGCTCCTCCATCGATATAAACGTTCTTTTTTCACTTTGGGCTACATTCTCATCTTCTGCATAATAAAGTTCACTAAAGCGTTCATCATCTGCTAATTTTAATGCTTTACGGATATCTTGATATTTGGCCTCTTTCTTATCAAAAAACTTGCTGATTACCAATTCTCGTTCTTCTCTGGTTAATTTTCTTTTCTCTCCATTGACATCTATAATTTGTAACCGATTCAGCTTATCCAAGGCCCGAAACTTGCTAAACGTATAAGTAGCCTTTGGAGCTCTCTTAGCATTTTTTTCTATGGAACAAGTACCAATCTTTGCAAAAATATCATCCTTAGAGGCAAAGGGACGCTGTGATCCCCATAATTCTATATACCGTTCCTTATTTATCTCATTGGCGAAAGAATGACCAAGTTCTTGCTGCACATCAAATATTTCACTAATTTCTTTTCTAATATCAGAACGTAATAAAACACCAGAGTAATCGCCATCTTTATTGCGAAGTGGACGGTTTTCAGCCACTAGCATATGAGAGATCGTACGATAGCCTTTCTCTATCATTAATGCATGGTTTTCTTTAATAGCAGATAGTACCTTACCTGATTCATCATCTTGCTCTTCACTCTTCCGATTTGACTGATATCCACGGTGTTTAGCACAATGGATCAAGATACGCGCAAATTCACGAGTAGACAATTTGCGTTCTGTTCCTAGTTTCCGTAACACCCAAATGTCTTCATCCTTCTCAGTTAACGGATACAACGTTAATAACTCTTCTTCTGTTAATAACTTGCTTTGAATAATAAAATGTCTAATTCTCTCTATCCGGTGTTTTCTGCGTCTTAATCTTCTTCTTGTCGATCTTGCCTCACGTCTTGGAGCTGCTAAAGCAGAGCCATCCTTAGGGTTTTCTGCGACTTCAAATAACCTTACTCCCCAGTCTTCAAGCCTTTCCTTATCACGATTGATCACTGCCCATCCAACCGAAGTAATACCTATATCTAAGCCAATATCATATTTCAATATAATCACTCCCTACTAAGGATAATTTTTACATGTATATATGAAAAAAATGACTAAATTGCTTTAGTCATTTTAACGGGGAGAAGCCGAGAAACTCGGCAGGCGATCCCCAACGCCTCGGCTTATAAAGCCTTACCATAGTAACTTACTATAAACCTTGGTATGATATGCTGTGAGTTCCCCAACTCACACTTACATTATACAACATTATCTTGGTAAACACAACCATATTTTTCCCAATTAATCACAAAAAAACGATGCCTCTCGACACCGTCTCTCAACTATCTTTAATCTTCTTAATCTGCTTATCTATCTTCTTGATTTCATCTTCTTTTTTATCTTTTTTCATCTTCTTCGATTGAACTTCTTTCTTTTGGAGTTCCAAACTGTCTACTTGAAGATTCTTGTTGTTTAGCTCTTTACCAAGTTTCATTGCTTCTTTATGATTATTTTTTTCTAGATAACTTCTGGCAGCAAGGTATTTGGCACGATCGTTATCAGAAATAGTACCATAAATATCGATAATACGGTCAAAGTCTTTGTTAATCCAGGCCTGTTCGATCTCTACTTCTGGAGCATCAGACTCGATATCGAGGATGGCCTGCTGTGCTTCCTCTCCCTCGATAGACCTTAATTCATTAACTACCCTTATATGAGAAGAAGGATCCATTTGGCTTGCCTTTGTCAGACTATCGACTGTGCCTAGTTTGATATATTGGTCTATTAAAGTTTGTTGTGCTTCTTCATCTAACTGTTCCATGCTTTCAAAACTGGCAATGGCTTCCTCTACTTCTCCTGTTGCTGCGAAGTGATAACCTTCTATTATTTTACCATTATTGGCAATTTCCGCCTCTAAGGCTTCTTTTTCTTTTATTAGTTCTTCTTGTTGCTGCTGTTGTTGATTGGCTGCTGTAGTAGTGGCCTCTGACATTGGCACTACCTTAATTGCATAAAGCAACAACATACCTGCCACCATGCCAAGCACTAGTCCTGTAGGTACTAGAATCTTTGGTTTAAAAAACTTTTGCAGTTTCTCTTTTGATGAGTTGTCACTTTTGGAAGGGTTGTCTGCTGTTTGAGGCTGGCTGATAATCGTTCTTAATTGTTTGATCGTAGCAGCCTGTTGTATTGCTTTCATAAACGGTTGGTCTTGTGCCCATTTATCAATATTGCTATGTACCTCTTCGTAACGCCTTCCATTGAAAAGTCCAATAATAACTGGTTTGACTTCTTCCACCACTTGTTGTTTCGTTAACTCATCAGTTGTTAGGACAAAACGAATTCCACGTTGTGCAAAACGCACATCCCCTTGTTCATTGACATAAATATTATCTGGATGAATCCGTGTCGTATATTGGGTGCCGACAATTTTTTCTACCTCTAGAATCTGCATTGCTATTTTACATTTCATTTCATGATTATTAGTTGTAAAATGAGATAATGCCTTATATCCTTGCGGCTTCTGATAATAAATGCGTACAATATCTTCTTCTACTGCATATCTTTGACAATTAAAGAAAAGGTCATCTTTCCTGTTCAGTTCATCTAATTGTTCTACATCCATTATATTAGTTTGCGATTTCGGGATCTCATAAACGATTTGATCGCCCGTTTCCTTAATAAAACCACCTTGATCTCCATTCATGCTGCTCACCTCCATGACATATTATCGAATTAGATCTTTTATTCGCTCTCTATATGGCTTTTTGACTCTAGTCAGCGCAGAGATCACTTTCTCGATATCGGAAAAACGTTTGGCTGGGTCGGTCGATGTAAGCTTCATGACTATATTGGCAAATGGCTTTGGAAGCTGTTCACAGAGAATGATTTCATGGTCACTTGTATAAATATTCTCACCATTGCTTGCTAAATAAAATAATACTGCCCCTAATGAAAACAAGTCAGAACGAAGGTCTACCACACCATTTTCAAACTGTTCCGGAGCAGCATAACCTATAGTGCCTAATGCACTAATCTGTCCTGCTTGTTCGATTGTGGCAGATGTGCCAAAGTCCACTAGATATACCTGTTGCTCTTCCGTAAGCAATATGTTAGACGGTTTAATATCTCGAATAACGATTGCTGGTGTATGCTGGTGAAAAGCCCGGATAATCAAAGCTAATTGCTTCGCTAAATCTAGTATTTCCTCCCAAGTAAATATTCTGCCTGTTGTAATGATATCAGAGAGGTTATCGGCTGTTAATTTCTCGATGATGATCGCTTGATAGTATTGATTCACCGTCAGTTTATCGTACAGCTTCGGAATGCGCTCATGATTAACTGCAGCTAAGATAGCCGCCTCATTCTCTATTTGATTGTTCAATAGAGTGTCAGGACTCTTTACCACTTTTAACAAGGCTTGCCCGCCATGGGGCAGTCTGACATCATATAACAAAGATGTGCCGCCTTCTGCTGCATAATCGACAATCTCATATTTTTGCTGAATCACCTCATGCTTCTTCCACATCATTATTCCCCAGTTCTATGATAAAGTGTGACTTCCATCTGAGGTGATCTTTCCCACAGACGGTTAGTGAAACTTACCAAGGGATTAGCGACTATTATCTACCCTCAACCACTACTATTCCAATGAAAAAGAGCTACAGACGCTTAGCCCGTGATCTAGTGTGACTCCTGTCAGTTTTATTCCTTGTCTGGATCCATATTGCGCGGGAAGTGAACCGTTAGAATGGTCGCATCATCGCTATGTTTCTTTGCTTTCGTTAAGTCATAAAAATGAGCCGTCACATTCTCCATTGATTGTTGTTGTTCTAGCTGAGCCGTCCATTCCCGGCTCAATTCTTTATCAGTAAATAAAGTATGAAAACCATCTGTACACAGTAAAAAGTAATCAACCGCAGTAAACATGCCGGAAGCAGTATACGGTTCTACCTCACCTTTTATACCCATGCATTGCGTTAAATAATGAGCTTTGTCATGTGCATGTGCCTCTTCCGTTGTCATCAAACCGTTCTCAACCTGCATAGAAGCATAAGAATGATCAACGGTTAACTGAAGAAAGGTCTTCTCTTTATTTAAATCAATCGTATCACCATTTGGTTCTTCCAGCTCAGTAATGTTGGCACGATATCGATATATTCGGCTGTCACCTATGTGACAGATAAAGTATTGATCTTCCACAAATAAGATTACACTTAAGGTAGTACCAATTTCTTTCTTTTCTAATTTACCAATTTCAATTAAGCGATCATTAATCTCATGAAAAAGATTAATCAGTTTCTCTTTGCATACTGATAAAAATTGTGTTGGATCATCATTCATCCATATCGTACTGTGCCACCATTTCAGGACATAATCAACAGCGAAATAACTGGCAGCATTGCCCAAAGAATGACCACCCATCCCATCGGCAATCACCACCAAATGCACTTTTTGTCCAGACGTTAAGCGATCACTAGAGCAGCCAAACGCGTCTTGATTTTGTCTCTCAGCGCCAGGCGTTAAGCTGAATTTTCCTATCTTCATGACATCTTTTACCTCTGTGCTATTCATTCGGACACCTTGTATGTGTAAGCCATTTTACCAATTTGAATGGTATCATCATTCGATAACTCATAAATCTTATAAGGAATAATCTTCTCATTATTAATATAGGTTCCATTTTTGGCTCCCAGATCTTTAATGCCATAGGTATCAGATAATTTGACAAACTCCACATGCAAACGGGAAATCCCTACCCCTTTTTCCATAAAGTCGGTCCCCTTCTCCGCGCGTCCGATCACAAAATTATCCTTATCCAATTGAATTTCTTCCATGACCCCGTCACGATCAATGGTCAGATAATTTCTGATTTTCTTCTTAGCTTTCTGCGGAATCATTTCTTTTTCGTCCAACAAGGTGGTTTGATCATTATTTTCCGTCAAGTTTTCTTCTGGAGAGGATGTTTGATCAAACTGAGTAAACTTCTGTTCTGGTACTGGCTGACTATCTGCCATTGCCAGAGCTGGTATTGCTTCAGCGGTTTGCGACTCTGTTGCTGGTCCTGTTTTTGCTGCTGGTTTGTCTTTACGTAAAGACAATTGCTTGGCAGGCTTGCTTTTCACTTTTACCTCCTTTTCTGTAATAATCGGCTCAACACCTGGTCTCCAAACAAACCAGAATACATATACCCCAGCAATAATAGCAAGGGATAACACAATAGAAACGATCAACATAGCGGTACTGCCAGAATCCAAATACAACTTCCATACAGAGGCTAATAATAATACACCAATCAAAATAGAATAGGTCTTCATCTTACTAGCCAGAGGAGGCAATTTGCGCACCTTTTTGATCTTGGTAATTTCTTTTGGCTGCTGAGAAGACTCTCCCCGCTCGTCTGTCTCTTCTTCTTGATTTTGGTTTCCCTGCCTTTGCAGTTGACTCAATAATTGTTTAATACCATGCAGACTGAAACCAGGATCTTTAACATAATTTAGAATCGTCTTGAACTGTGTACCATTCAAACCTTTCACTTCGCCTGCTATATTTAACAGTAATTTCTTTAGACTTTCGTAAATAGGCTGCTGGTTATTAATTTCTTTTAGCGGAACATACATCAGGTAAACCTGATGATAACCCTCACCAATATAGATATATTCTTCATCCAGCACAAAACGATCTTCACTTAACATATTATTATTCGAATCTTGTAAGGCTTGAATAATATTAATAAATAAAGCATAGTAATTTTGCATAGAAAGCGGACGTTCTTTGGCAAAAGGACGTAACTTGCGCAACCCTTCTGTCTTATAAAATACCGTAATTTCATCATTTATTTCTTCCAGACTCATAGGCAGCAGTCTGGGAATATCATTCGATTGAATCATCTTTAACTGCAACTCTTGAAAATCAGTTGCCGCAAATCCTTTTTCACTTGTTTGTTTCAGCTTCATATAGCCACCATTAGATTCCAAGTGGTCTACATGATATAGCTCCAGTAGGTTAGACACGAGCTATCCCTCCTTTATTCGATACTTTGTTCTCTGATTCTATTAAGCTTCTTACGCAATATACATATAATAAAATGCAGTGATCACACCTGGAACAACCGCATAAATAAACGGAAATCGATTGGATACCTTATTTTTAAATTCATCTAATGGAGTTAATGACCGCTTTTGCATACTTTCCTTAATATGTACTACAGCCAACAGCATATTAATAAAAATTGTTTTAGTGAATAATAAAATAATAATTCCAATAATACCGGCAAAAATAATCGAATACATAATCGCATATAAGGTGTATAGCACTCCGGTGATTGCTCCAATAGCAGCAAATAATTTCACATCACCAGCACCTATTGCCTTAAATATATATAACACAAGCATGATTCCACCGCCAACCAATAACCCAAACACGGACTGCAATAAACCGTCTATTTGATAAACAAATAGATGATAAAGGATACCTGCCAGTGTTCCCACTACATTCAGCCAATTAGGAATCCGGTGTTTACGGATATCATAATAAGCTACTACTAGTAGAAAGATAATTAATATAATAAAATGTCCCTGCAATGCTTAGCCCACCTTCCTTAACCAGTTCCAACCCAGCCGCGTTCCACTGCCACTTTCTTAATTTTGATCTCTTTCTCAAAGAAAGGAAGCACCATTTGCATCGTATTCTCTGCTTCAATCTTTACATTTGCAGCCTCTCCACTGGTACCATGCGGAAAAGAAGAATTGGTGACACGAACATTGTCCGGGCTAAAAAAACCAGAAGAAAACACACTATTTCTATACTTTTCTTGTACGATTTTTTGGTACATACTGTCAGAGAAATGGTTAAGCGCGTCCCCAGATGTTGGAATAACATCCTTTCCAATACTACCTAATTTTTGTAATACATAGTCAGCAACTTCATTATTCCCCAGCTTATTTGAAGCCTGATCTGTCAGTGAATCTACAAATCCATCTGTTTGTTTTTTGATTTGACCTTGTGCTAACATTGCCAAATAAGAATAGTGTGATACAGACTGAGCTGTCTCATTGACCGCTTCTTGCAAAGCCATCTCTGCCACCGATATTTTGACCAAAGAGGTAAGAAACAGAATAAAAGTTAATAAAATGGGGATGATTAAAGCTGCCTCCAATGTAATACTTCCATTATCCCTTTTTATAAATTCCATCAGTATGCCCCCTCTCTTTTGTTGTGTTATAACCCTTAATCTAGTTTAGTGCAACGATTTGAATCTCATAGTTTGTATGGAGAAAAAATCATAGGTATACATGTCATCAATCGTTTTTTCTATTTTATACATATCTGTAAAACCGGCTCTTCATTGTTAATATGGTAAGATTCACAAATGTCAATATTTACATTATCAGATGGATCATAATCTGTGCAGACAACTTCTTATGCTTTGGTGATTGCTAAGATACCAGCGGAGGAGGAAATTACTTCTCCTCCCCTGGTTTTGCTGTAATTATTGTTCTGGATTCGGTAGTTCGAAATGTGTTTCTGTATCGGATGTAAACTCATATTTCAATAAAAAGGCATCCGCATAATCGGTTGTCGTCATGTAAACCAAATGTCCTTCCACTTCTTCGCCTGGAGCTAACTCTTCATCTCCTTCTGGAAAGAATTCATCATAAGATGTGTGTCCACCGTCTTCATCAATACCTGAGAAATTAGCAGAAAACATTTGATTTGGAACATAGCTCTCGTCACTAATATTTTTGATTGTAATGTCTACTACCGCAAATACATCTTCTTCAAGAGCCCCGGAAAGATAATCATCAATCGTGCTGCCATCCACTTCTTTTGTTAATTGAAAATCATTAACGGTTACTTCATAGTCAAACTCATATAGATCACTAGTAATCACCGCTGTTTCTCCAATTTGATATACTTTTTTCTGATCTGCATCATCCGAAGTATCTGTGTCTGTCTCCGTATCTTCATTTTCAGTAGTTGTATCCGTATTTTCTTCTCCGGTGTTTTCTGTCGTGTCTCCATCATCACTACAGGCCACTAACAGCAAACCTGCAAATAACAAAACAAGTAATTTTTTCATTTGTTCATCCTCCTGACTAGTAGGTATATACTTTTCGTTTATCAAACACATAATAGCTGCCTTCTACATTGCCTGGCAACACCTCCGCCAACTGTGGAATAAACCATAGCTTCAATCTGCCCTGTACATTTCCTTCAATGTATGACGGGCTGCTGTTGAGGTTGACACCAGTTTCTTTCGTTACCACTGCCTGCAACCTTCTCATCTTCTCATTATTATAGGTTTCTCCAGTAGACTTCATGGCCATCATGATGCGCAAGAACATTGGCATATTCGTTGGAACACCTTTACCTCCAAATGCCTTAAATGGATTCCATTGCAATCTATCTTTTGTAGTAAGAGTATGCAAATCCGTAGCAGTGGTTGCCAGTGCCCCTGCTAAAGCCTTTAAGAAACCTAACGGGCCTGCAAATCCACCTTGCAAAGCTTGACCTATTAAGTTCCCTACGAATAAAATTAACGCAATATCCTTTAAAAACATAAAATAATTGATACCAGCAGTATTATAACCATAAGTAATATACTGTGCTTTTTTAGTAGAAAAAGCATAAGATTCTGCTTTAGTTAATTCATAAGGTCCCTTTGATCCATAATTTGCCATAATGTATTCATTCACATATAACTCATTACGAACCGATGTTGGAAAACCTTGGATAAAGGCAACAAATTCTTTAAATCGTTCAAAAGCATCGGTAATGAATTGTAAACGGCTGGGTTCTTCCGTATCTCCACCTTGACCTGTGGCTCCATCATATTCCGCGATAATCTGATCTAATTCTGCGTAAAGCTGATTATCACCCGATATTTGGTTCTTGATATCATTAATCTTATTCAGATCAGCCCACAATTCACCAAAACTGCTATCTGCTTTTTCCTCTTCTGCTTCTATATCTGTATTCTCTAAGGCTTTTTTGACCTTATCATATTTACTCATCTGAGTCTCGATTTTTTTGATTTGGTTCTTTTCCAATTTGGACAATTTACTGTTTAATTCTGTAATTACTCCATCAGCAAGTAGTTTATTACCTGCTTCAATTGCCACATGAAACGCTAAAAACAATTCGTAGACAGTTAAATTCCCCAGACTTTCAGTTGTAGGAGTTCCCTGTAATTGCTTATCAAAGCGAACACTTTCATAAATGTAGTCTTCATTCTCCAATATTTCTGTGAAAAAGTCATCATTTAAGGTAAACTCATCCAATTCGGAGGCCAATCCCTCGATTTCACCTATCAAATCCTTAATTTGATCATTATAATCTTTCGCTGAACCGCTGCTTGGGCTTTTTGGCGAACCATTCCTCCCAACCAGTGGTGGCGGAATATCTGCATGGTATATTGCCACATCAGCTATACCCTTAAAATGTTCTGGGTTCATTGCTGTTTCATAACTGTTAATCTCAGCTTGTTCATCTGAAGTTAGATCGTCTTCTTCCTCATCCTCTTGTTTTTCTTTCAATTCTTCATATCTATCCAAATAAAAGTACATCTGCTGGAAAGTGCTTATACTTTCTGGTATTTTTTCATCATCCGTGCTAACTGGCTTACCGATGATTTTATCTTCTATATCTTTTTTCACTATTCTGATATAAGGTTCTAACTGTTTAATAGCTTTATCAATTTCTGTATTCCGCTTCTTCATTAAATTTAGAATTTCTTCATAATTTTCTACTAATTTCTGTGCCTCTTCTACCTGTTCTTCATTTACATTCTGATTAGTTAGAAGTTCAAAGAGGTCATTCCCAATTTGTACAGGAGCTTGATATTTCATGCTTTCTACCACTTGATGACGAAATACATCATAATCAACTAGATTACGAGAGTTGTCAAAACTGGCTGTAGCACTTGTAATTGTAGGTCGGGAAAGATTTTGTGTTCCTGACAAATCAGCCCCCTCATAAAATTGATCATTCAAATATGTAGTAAAGTCTGCCCCCGCATCACTACCACCATAGGCGAATAAACCAACACCTGCCAGCTCTGAGCTAAATTGTGACATAGTAGAACGCAATGCAGTATCTATTGCACTATCAATTTGGCGTTCTGCACTAAGGATACGCAGTGTATCAATTAATAGTGCATTCAGCAAAAAGATTGGCAGGATAATCATAATAGCATAAATAGAGACAGAACCATTATCCTTAAAAAAAAGCCGTTTTATTTTTTTCCTCAAATCATTCACCTTATTCACCACCAAAGAACTTCTTAATGGAGTTAATTGCGTCACCTAAAGGACCATCTTTGCCAAACTCACTCCATAAGTACTTAGCGAAATTAGCAGTTCTAACTAATTCTGGGGTTTCGGTAACCACATGGCTGGATGATGCTTCTACCTTGCTGCCAATCATATTTTTCAAAAACGAAGGGATGAACAAGTTTGATGTAGCAGTCACTTCTACTTCACTATAGATGAGAATGTTATTGTAATCCACATCTATTGCAATAGAGCCATTGTATATCATCGCTCTATCCATCTTCCTCTCTATCAAGCTGTCTCCAGTAAACCCACTTAAATTAAAAAAACCTAAAATATCATTATCCGCTACACGCCAATATAAACCATCTCCACCATCCAAACCGGTGTAATTGGCTTTATCTATCTCACTCGTTTTGATATCTTTATGTGAACTGTTCCACGTATACGCCAGTTCATTTGATACCTTCTGTGCCATATAACTAGATGTGCCCAATTGAAAAATAATAATACAAAAAAACACACCTACCAGAGTAAATATCAGAAGAGCAGGAAAGACAAGGGTAGCTTCAATAGTAAAGCTCCCTCGTTCGTCTTTCAGAAAGGACTTCATTATGATTACTCCCTTCATTGCTGCAATTAATCAGTCACTAGTATTTCTGAATTAGTCGACTTCATCTGCACTAAATTGCCACTCTGCACGAGTGATAATCTGATCCGCCTCATGCCCATAAGTAAAACTATAGTTATCTGCTTCTTCCATTCGGAAAACATAGTCTCCTGTAACAGAATCACCAGGAGCTAATTCTCCATCCAGCAATTCTATATCAGAGACACCTTGCAATATATCTGCTTCCACAGGTGGCTTATACTCTTGAGAATCAAGTACTCCTATACCAGGTTCAAACATATCAGCCACTTCAAATGCTCTTTCATCAACATTTTCTACTGTTACGTTAACTATCATAAACTTATTACCGTAGGAAGGGACATTATCAAGTTCATCTTGAAAACTTACTTCATTTAAGGTCACTTCATACTTTAATTGGTCGGTGGAACTGACAACAGTTCCTGTATCACCTATACTTAACTCAAGCTGATGCTCTATATGCTCATCACTTGAGGCACCTTCATCTTCCTCTGTCTCGGCTTCCTCACCTGATTCAGGTGCCGTGGTCTCTTCCGACGTATCAGTCTCACTTTGTTCCGTCTCTGTTGGCTCAGGATCTTCCACTGGCTCCTCCTCATTAGAACAAGCTGCCAATAATAGACCCATGATAAACAATAATAGTAAGGTTATGTGTTTATATTTATTCATAAATATTTGTCCTCCCTAGAAAACAAATGGTTGGCAATGGTGATGGAAACGGATATACAGCCTCCATAAAACCATTGACCAACATATAGAGTTTAGAAGCACTTTCCCTCTGGTTTATTTAGTTCATAATTTCAGAATCGATATCATCAAATAATTGATTAGCCCATCCCATAATTCTGTCTTTGAACATAATAGCAATAACGATAAGCACAGATAAAATCAATAAGATTTCAATTGTCTCTAATCCTTCCTCGTCATTCCAGAAATTTTTGAAAAATGTTTGTAATTGATTCATTATCAATCTCTCCTTTTATTATTAATTAAAACACTGCTATTGCAGGATATATAACAATCAGAAGAACTGCGGCAAATATAAAGATGATCGGAAATACCAATTTAGATGAGGCTTCTTCACCTTTTATTCTTGTAACAGTTTTTCGTTTGTCCCATAATGATACAGATAATTCATTTAATGATTGCACTAGTAATGCCCCGCCTTTGCGGTAATTCATCATCACTGTTGTTGTAAAAATGGATACTTCTTGGATACCGCAGCGGTAATTGAGATCCTTCATCACCTCTTGAAAAGAGGTATTAGCGGACATCTTGTTCACTGCCTCGTTCAGTTCGAAATACAGCGGGGAATCAAAGATATGGTTCTTCTTTTGATCGACACTCTTTTTGATCGCTCCCTGAACGGTCTCGCCGGCATTTACCAGTAAAATAACTTTGTTGACGAATTCCGGCAGTTCGATAATAATGGAATCTTTCCGCTGTTTCACCTTCTTATCCAAATCTTTGACTAAGAAGACACTTACCACCACCATCAGGACAAAACCATAGATAAGATTGCTGTTGCCCCCATCGCTCGTCTCTACCAAAACAAAGGTAAAGAAAAGCATCAGATTGATTAAAGTAATCATTTTTGCTAAGTAAATCTTGGTGTAATCCCCTGACAGTTTACTGCCTCGCAGGATAATCATCTTCTGGTGGATCGAGTTAATCAATTTCGGCATCCGCTTATACAGATTCAATCTATCAATAATTCCAAAAGCAAACGGCGCCATGATTGGTAAGGTAATATCCTCTTTATATTGTTCAATAAAAGAGGCGTAGACCTTTCTATTGCTTAATACACCAAACAGTGTAATGACGATAATAACTAGAATAATAATTTTCAATGTCATAGTCGCTGCTCCTTTCCAGCCGCTAAACCTGGATATCCATGATTTTCTGACTGATTAATAAACTGCAGCCTACACAAATCAAGACGACGGTCATAATAACTGGACCAGGTGTGCCAAACTCATATAAAGGTGCCACAAAGTCTGGTGATGACATTTTTAGAAATAAGGTAATCCCTAATGGGGCGATCGCCATAATCTTAGACTCAAATTTCTTCTGAGAGACAAGGACCTTGATATCTTGCTGTATCTCAATTTTATCAGTAATAATATCAGCTGTTCGCTTGATAATCTCTACCAAATCCCCGCCTGTACGTTTACAAGTAATAAATACATCTGAGAAATTCTGAATATCATCAATATCAGACCTGTTCGCAAAATCGGCAATCGCTCGTTCGACGATTTCTCCATTCTCGATTCTCCGGTTAATCAGCTGAAATTCCTTAATAATATAGGTATCATCATCTGGATACAGCAGCTTCAAGTCCCTTAATACGTCTCGAAAGGCATTCTCAATCGATTGTCCTGCCGCTAAGGAAGAGGCAAGTGAGGAAATAGCTTCCTTAAATTGCAAACTCAGCTCATCCTTCCGCTTATTGCGCAAATCCTTTTTCTTAAATCTTGGATAGAAAACACCAAAACAGGCGGCTACCAGCGAAAGAATCATATTGTCATAAAACAAATAAGAAATTCCAAAGATCACTGCACCAGCAATAAGGGAATATTTCACTTTCTCTTTAAAGGTCATTTCGTAAACGGCGTAATCAATCAGTGTTTCGCCACCAATATTCCGCTTCCGAATCGCTTCAATGCTCTTCTCTCTTATTTCCCCTTCTCGCTTTTCTAGCTCACGCTCTAATTGTTTGTTCTTCCTGCTTTTGATCACACGCCGTCCCACTAGGACACCTAGTAGAATAACAACGACAATAGAGCCAATTATTTGTTCAATATTCATGATTGGACCTACTTTCTGTTACACTTTGGCAAACTGTTCTACCACATCATGCTTGCCTGCTAATTTCAATTTGTTAACAGCCTGTAGTGAATGATCTGTTTTCTTCAGTTTACCGATAATTTTGCCGCGGTAGTCTTCGCCTTCCTCTTCGAATTCATACAGAGGAGCGGTGACAATCTCTCCATTCTCCATTCCTAGAACTTCCGAGATTTGTACTACCCTTCTGGAGTGATCTCGAAATCTTGTCAAGTGGACCATAATGTCAATTGCGGAACTAATCTGTTTACGAATTACATCAAGCGGTAATTCGGCACCGCTTAACACCATTGTTTCCAAACGACTTAACATATCATTGATCGAGTTGGCGTGCCCTGTAGATAAAGAGCCATCATGACCAGTATTCATGGCTTGAAGCATATCTAATGCCTCAGCCCCGCGAACCTCACCGACAATAATTCTTGATGGTCTCATCCTTAATGACGCCTTGATTAAGTCACGGATCGTTACTTCTCCTTTGCCCTCGGTGTTTTTATTTCTTGTCTCTAAGCTAACCAAGTTCGGGATATTAACAATTTGCAATTCGGCAGAGTCTTCAATTGAAATCAATCGTTCATCTGTCGGAATAAAATTGGATAGGACATTCAAGAACGTCGTTTTCCCTGAACCTGTCCCCCCACCGATGAAAATATTGTATTTGGCCTCTACCAGCTGTTGCAGAAAATAGGCAACTTCTTTATCAAGGGCACCGAATTGAATGAGATCCTCAATCATTAGTGGTCGTTCTGGGAATTTACGGATGGTCATGGCAGGTCCCTTCAAGGCAATCGGCGGTAAGACGACATTCACACGCGAGCCGTCCTCCAACCTGGCATCGACAATCGGACTGGATTCATTTACGACCCGGTTTACCTTAGACACAATCGTCTGAATGGTATCCTCTAACTTCTGTCTATTTTCGAATTTCGCCTTGGCCTGTGAGACTTTACCATCTCGTTCAATAAAAATCTCCTCATGATTATTGATCATGATCTCTGTAATCGTGGGATCATCCAGGATAGGCTGTAATACTCCCAATCCGCGAAAGGCATGATACATTCTATCAACAATCCGCTTCATCATCTGTGATGTTAGCTGGTGTTCCTTTGCATACTCAATGACAGTATCTTCTACCATTTCCAGCAATTCTTCATTTGTAGTGGAATGCATAAAGTCTAACACTTCACGCAGTTTTTCAATTAATAACGCAGTGATCTCATCCTCTGTCTGTACTTGTGTTTCTTCGACTGACTGATCTGACTGCTTCACTTGATTACTAGCCTTCAACAAGTGACACCTCCATATTGATGTCTATGTCCTCTGCCACAGATTGAAACAGCTTCTCACCAATAAACGTATCTTCTAACATTTTGGTTTGTTCATTTGCCGTCAGCCACTGAGGCTGGAAAGGAATATGTGTCTCAATGCTGAAATTATAGTTATTAAATCCAGCAAAAGGATGTGAACCTACTTTATTCAAGACAAAGTGCAGTTTATTCTTATCGATCTGTTCATCCAGAACTCCTTGTTCCAGCTTATATTGTGATCTGGCAAAGCTGGTCTGGTCAGAGCTTAAGACCCATACCACCTCATCACTGACGCGCATTGCTGCCTGATTCCGGTCATGTAAGGAAGCGTCTAAATCAATGATAATATAGTCATAACTCTGTGAGTCCTTCAAGGCTTGAATCAGTAATTCTACTTCTTCAGTTGTGATATTTTCCATCTCTTCCAGTGAGACTGGCAAAGAGAAGTAATCAATATTAGTCAGACTGTCAGTAGATTTTAGTGATTCTACTTTAGCTACTAATTTGTCGACATTATTTCTCAGATAATAGAACACCTCAACAGAGGATCCCTTCTCCTCTTGAAAAAACAAATACGTGCTATGTATAGATTCCAAACTAAGATAGAAAGTTCGCTTCTCTTGTTGTGCTAAATATTTTGCCAAACAGAGTGACGTTAACGTTTTGCCTGATCCAGCACTACCGCTGTAGAAGCTGATCACCTTTTCCTTTTGTTTCCCAGTCATTAACTTGCTAACCTTATCATTTGTTTCGAAGTAAATAGCCAGTATTTGGGACAGCACTTCTTTTAAAGGCTGATATTTAAAGATACTTACTTCTTCATGACTGAAATCCTGACCATCAGCCAAACGAATAACAATATCAAAGTTAACACTATCTTCCTCTTCTATCGACTTATCTGTTAACAATATGTGCTGCTTTTGGTTGCGCACATTTTTATAGAATGCCTCTGCATCTGTATATATCTTTGCCGAAAACCTCATTCCATTCTCTGGATTCCTAATGTAGGTAGAAAAGTATTCGGCATAAGATAGATCAGACGTATAGAGTACGAGATTAATTTTATGCATCTTGCTCACCTTTTCCTGCTTTATCTTCTATTAAAGAGTACTAAATTTGTCACAAAATGATAAGCCCAAAACTCAAAAACAGTCGATTTTACCTAGTTATTCGTACGGTTTTTTATATTGAATTCGAGATATTTTACTATACTCCCCGATTAAAAAGGATTAAATACGAACTTTTTAAAATGAAAATAATATAATGTTCGTTAATTCGTATATTTTTCATTTTTCTAGATCATATTTTTGTAGCAATGTCCATGTTTTAAAAAAAGTTTCGAATAAGCAAAAAAGACCATTGGAATAATATGGTCTTTTTATAAGTCTATTTCCACGGGTTTTATTTCTTTGAAACGTCTGCATTTAACACAAGAATTACACATTTGTAGCCAAATTGTAACAATGAACAAACAAAATGTAATATAAAATAGTTGTCGAATATTCTCTAAAATAAAAATTTTCTTCTAATGTTAATATTCTCCACAAAATATAACTCACCCAAGAACAGTGTTTTTAGTCATAAACGAATGGAAATTCATACTGTTGCAACACTTCATTAAACCTATCAGGGTAATCGGTGAAAATACCGTCAATCCCCCATTCCATCAATTGTGCCATCTCCTCTGCTTGATTGACAGTATAGGCATGCACAGACAACCCCTCATCCTTAATATGGGCAATAAGGGCTGGAGTTAACGACTGGTATGCTACAGACACACCTACAGCATAATGCCTAATTGCTGCAAAATCAGCTTCTGACAGCTGTTTTTGGTTAATTAATTGAACAAGTGGGAGATGTGGTTGTTTCCGGTGTATATCTTCTAACACATGAGGATGGAAGGACTGTATCACTACTCTGCCCTGTTCCACTAGCTTATATTGCTGAATAAGAGGGATAAGACGATCAATGATATCTTCACTGTCCCCTTTTAATTCTAAATAATATAAAGTATCCGAAGGCAGATAAGTTAAAACCTCTTCTAATAATGGAATGGTTTCCCCACGGAATCGTTGATCCATCTTATCGGGGTACAACAGATTAAACCAACTGCCTGCATCTAATGTCTTCAATTCTTCGACACGTTTCTCCTGTACAAGCCCTTCGCCAGATGTTGTGCGGGATAGATCTTTATCATGGATAACGACTAATTGTCCATCAGCAGATAACTGTAGATCGAGTTCTATCGCATCCGCTCCCATCTGGCTGGCATATTGATAAGCGATCATCGTATGTTCCGGCGCATGACCAGAGGCTCCACGATGAGCAATATTAAGAGTGGCAGGAAGATCAAATCCTAGAGGAAACCACTCACTTATTAGGAACATAAAAAGAGGCAGTGCCATCCAGCCTATTCTGTTTTGATTATTCATTTCCAGTGCATCACTCCTTACAACTGTAACAAATTCTGTTTAACAAGTTATAACAAGGAAAATCCCTTGGTAGTTTTGCTTGAATTTCTTTTTTTAGCCTTTATTAGTAAACCCACTTTTGACTGAGTTATACCAAGAAAAGGCTGGCTAAATTTATAGATAAATGTATAAAGATGACCGATGTTACTCACACTAGTTTTAACTATTTCATGCATTACTAAATATGCTTTACTTGAGGGATACGCGATGAAACGAAGAACATGGAAACCAGTAAAACCAGCAAAAAAAGAAAACCAAGAAACACCAAAAGAAATCAAACCATTAGCAACAGACCTTAAGATCAACCAAGAAACGATTTCGCAATCATTAGGAAACAGCGCTGACATCGTGACTCGGGAATTTACCGTTAATCAAAAAAAAGTAATGATTATTTTTTTAGAGGCTTTAGTCAATAAAGATCATATTCAACACTATCTCATAGAACAAATTATCAATTTAGAATGGAAAACAGATGCTGTTTCCAATGATGAAATGTTTCAACAATTAAAGTCAGCCTCTATTTCCGCTTCAGAATTGAATGAAATCGATAATTTCCAAGATTTGCTAATGGATTTACTGGATGGAAACTCAATCCTATTACTGGATGAGTATCCCAAAGGTCTTTCTATCGAATCAAATGGTGTGAAAGAGCGTGGCGTCGAATCACCGACAACCCAACAAGTAGTTCGCGGACCAAAGGATTCCTTTACGGAAACACTTACTACCAATATTGGACTCGTACGAAAAAGATTAAAGGACCCTAACTTACGGTTAGAATCCCGAATACTTGGCCAAAAAACGCAAACAAAGGTAAGCCTGATCTATTTACACGGAGTGGCCTCCCCAGAAATTGTCGAAGAAGTCCGCCGGCGTATCGATCGTATTAATGTTGATTTTATTCTGGAGAGCGGCAACTTGGAGGAGTTAATTCAAGACAAAACCTACACACTATTTCCTACCGTATTTAATAGTGAACGCCCTGATGAAATCAGTGCAGGGATTCTTAAAGGAAAGATCGCTATTATGATCGACGGCACACCATTTGTACTCTTGGTACCTGCGTTATTTGTTGATTTCTTCCATTCCAGTGAAGACTACTATCAACGGAATGATATTTCTACCTTTATCCGTGGTTTACGATTTCTTGCCTTTTTCTTAGCTTTATTAACACCATCTACCTATATCGCTTTAACGACCTTTCACCCAGAAATGATCCCAACTATTCTGCTAGTCAGTTTAGCAGCTCAGCGAGAAGGAATTCCCTTTCCTGCTTTAGTGGAAGCATTAATGATGGAAATTACCTTTGAATTGCTACGTGAGGCAGGAATCAGGCTGCCGACCCCTATTGGTTCCGCTATTTCTATCGTTGGTGCCCTTGTTCTGGGGCAAGCAGCAGTTGATGCCGGGATTGTCTCTGCCACTATGGTTATTGTCGTATCATTAACGGCTATATGCAGCTTTATTTTTCCTAGCTACAGTTTGTCGATTAGTGTCAGATTATTGCGATTTGGTTTTATGATTGCAGCCGCAACCTTAGGCTTATTTGGAATTTTTGTTGGTATCTTGCTCCTAGCCCTTCACTTAACCAGCTTACGCTCATTTGGAATTCCTTATTTAGCACCTTTCGCACCGTTTATTCCACAGGATCAGGGGGACGCTGTTATCAGAAAACCAAAATGGGGGCTGGTCACGCGGCCAAGATTAGTCAACCAACGCGATATCCGCAGGGAAGATACACCTAAACCAAAGCCGTAATAGGCAATACAAGATGAGGGATTGTTTATGTTATCGTCAATCAAAAGTTTATGCCTGACCATCTGTTGTGTCTTGCTGGCCGGCTGCTGGAGTGCCAATGAGTTAACCGAGATCTCGTTAGCAACGGCGCTAGCCATTGATAAAGATGAAGATGGATATTTGGTCACGATCCAAGTAATAAATCCTAATGAGATAGCTGGAGAGAAAATGTCAAGAGGATCCTCGATTTCCTCCTATTCCGCTGTAGGGAAAACCTTGTTTGAAGCTGTACGGAAACTGACAGAAACTTCACCACGAAAGGTGAACCTAAGCCACCTGCAGCTGATCGTTTATGGAGAAGAAATGGCAAAGGAAGGGATAGGACCAACATTTGATTTTTTGGTTCGAGATCACGAACTCCGAACAGATTTTATTATGATCATCGCCCAAGGAATGCGTGGGAAAGAATTAATCTCGATCTTAACTCCATTAGAAAGGATTCCTGCAACTAAAATTAAGAACAGTTTAGAATCTTCTCAGGAATTTCTAGCTTCCACGAAAACTATCGAACTGCTTGAGTTAGTCGAAGATGTAGCAGCAGATGGAAAAGGCGCGGTTTTAAACGGAGTATCTGTAGAAGGAAATATTCAGGATGGCACACATGTAAAAAATGAAGAGAGCGGTGCAGCTCCAACTAAGATTCTGTTAAATGGTATCGGAGTATTTGAGAACGATCAATTAAAGGGATGGTTAACGGCAAAAGAAGGTGAAGGCTTCAATTTCATTATTGACAATATCCACAGTACCTCCATCCAGATTCCATGTGAGAAACAAGGCATATTAGCCTTGGAAGTAGTTGAAAATAAGACAGATCTAAAAGGGGAATGGAAAAATGGTAAGCCGCAGATCTCGATTAGTATTGAAACCTTGGTAAATATTGCTGACGCCGAGTGTGCTCAGGATTTTTCTGCAAAAGAAAATGTTCAAAAAGTTGAACAAGAAGCGGAAAAGAAGATCAAAAGCTTAGTCGAATTAAGCATTCAAACAGCAAAGGAATATGAAAGTGATATTTTTGGATTTGGTGAAGTCCTTAGACGTGAAAATCCAAAACAATGGGATAATATAAAGGATAATTGGGAACAGCATTTCCTGGAAACAGAGGCACAAATTGATGTAACGATAGAAATTAAAAACTCTGGTATGATTGCACAGCCAGTATATGATGAACCACCAGAAAAAAACCGGTCGGAAAGGTCGGATTAACCATGCTAAATGCCTCAAGCTTTTACATCATTTATATCTGTTTGTATTACATGTTGGTAAAGACAATAACAAAAAATAAGAGAGACCGTATCATTTGTCATATCATGATGATATGTAACCTGGCTCTCTTTACTTTATATTTTTTTGGTGTTCCCTTCCCTTATTTAGTCGATGTGCTTAGTTTCGTAACAAAGCCACTGTCTGAACCTCTCAAACATTGGCTTAACTCTTTTCCAAAACCATAAAGTGAGACTGCGATCAGTGGAAGGTTCTTATCCTAATGATTGGTAGCGAAACTTATCAGGAGTTAGCGTCCGTTATCTCTCATTTAAACCATTCTGTTTTACAGATGGTTGCATTGGAATAAAATAAGCCTTCCATATAGTAAGGATTTTTATTCTCTGTTGACGGTTAGCGAAATTGATCAGGAGGAACAGCTTCATGGTAGAAAAAATCAATGGTGTGCAATTTACAATTTTAGTTATTATGAATACACTTGGAGCAGCGATCATTTATATCCCAAGTATAGCTACTCGGTATGGCGCAGAAAACGGCTGGATCTCTATCTTTATCACAACACTTGCTGGCTTAGGTTTGATTTTAATTTATAATCGAATCCTTTCCTTTCATGATAAAGGGAATATATTTCAAATCATTGATTTTGCTGTTGGTAAATGGGTAGGTATTCTATTTAGCTTCATTCTACTGGGATATACTTTTTTTAATCTGTATTCTAATCTATGGGCGATTGGGGACTTTCTTACGATTCAAATCTTGATGGGAACCCCTTTTGAAGTCATTACATTCGTGATCATCGTAACGGTTGTTGTTGCTATCGTTTATGGTATAGAAGTGGTTGCCCGTACCGCTGAGCTTTTTTTCCCGTTTACCATGCTCTGCGCCTTCCTGTTAACTGTATTAGTCTTAAAAGATGCTGACTTCGAAAGGGTTTTACCTATCTTCCAGCATCAACGGCTAGCTACTGTCTCTGGAGCACTCCCCGTTCTTGGAATTACTTTCTTAGAACTGGTCATTCTGTTAGGCATCACACATACGGTTAATAGAAAAAAGACAGCACAAAGAGGTTTCCTTGTCGGCGGAGCCTTGGCTGGCTTCATCTTAATGACGATCACCTTCTCCAGTATTGTCGTATTAGGTGCAAAAGGAACAACCAATGCCACATATCCTGTATATGCACTTGGACAGCGGATTAATTTATTTGATTTTGTCGAACGTATCGAAATCATTGTTGCCTTTATTTGGTTTTTTACTATTTTTTTCAAAATGTGCGTATCATTTTATGTACTGGCCTTAGGTATTAAACACATTATCAAGTTGGAATCTTCTAAAAGTATTACTATCCCTATCGGTTTATTTACATTTTTTTCTGCTACCTTGGCTGCCCCAAATACATATGCTGTCCAAGAGTTTATCAATGATTCTTTGATTATTATCGCTATTTTGTCTGGATTTATTCTGCCTTGCATTCTGTTGATTGCATTACTCTTCAAAAAGAAAAAGCTCCGCGAGTAAAGGGGGCTACTGAGATTCAGGTCATTTTTCAGTGGCCTTTAATTCAATTCAATGAGAAAACCTTAGATCCCCCCGCTCCTATGTTTTTTCTCCTCTAAACACGTATCCATCAGTTAATACATCTGACAGACATATGCATTATCGTGTATGGAGGTATCTTATTAGGACTTCTATACCTTTTTATCATTTTTTTGTTGAATTTGAGCAGTGACTTATTTACATTATCTCTTTTTCAGTATACGCTATTACATGTAATCATAACAAAAGAGAGGATGATATAAATGGATTGGATTGAACTAGCACTGCCGATCGCAAAAAGCATTGCGTTAGCACTTATTATACTAATAGTAGGGTTGTTTATTATAAGGATACTCACCTCCCTTCTGGATAAACAACTAGAGAAGACAAAAATAGACAAAAGTCTCAAACCTTTTCTCATTTCGTTATGTAATGGTGTACTTAAAATACTGCTAATTTTATCTGTTATTAGCATATTAGGAGTACCTACCTCTTCTTTTGTCGCCATTATCGCTGCCTCTGGTTTTGCTATTGGTTTGGCATTCCAAGGCTCTTTAGCTAATTTCGCCGGCGGGGTGCTGCTGCTGACGCTTCGGCCATTTAATGTTGGTGATTATATCGAGGGCGGCGGATACGAAGGAACCGTGCGAGCGATTCAGATTCTCTATACTGAATTAATTACGCCTGATAATAAGGTTATCTTCATACCGAACGGCAGCTTGTCTAATGCCGGTATTGTCAATTTCTCAGCCAATGATAACCGCCGGGTGGACTTTACCTTTCAGGTAAGTAGTGAAGTAGAAGTGCATGAAGCCATCACGAAATTGCAGCAAATGGCAGCTGAACATCCCGGAGTCATGAAAAACCCCGCTCCTTTTGTCCGCTTATCCGGGCATGAAGAAGGAGCTAATGAATATACCGTACAAGTTTGGGTACAAAATGCAGATTACAATAGTGTATATTACGATCTGTTAGAACAAGAAACCGAACTATTTGCTTAATCCGTTTGGCTCCCCCAGAGACAAGCATCTCTGGGGAGCAAACGGATTATTTAACTTTTCCAAGTCTAGCCTTTACAATAAGATTAGATCTAAAGAAAGGGTGAAGGCTTTGAAAATTTTAGTAGTTGGTGCAAACGGACAAATTGGAAAACATCTAGTAAGATTGATCCAAGAAGATGACGGTTCACAAGCTAGAGCAGTGATTCGTAAAGAAGAGCAAGCGGATTTTTTCAAAGAGTTAGGTGCTGAAGTGGCCATTGTTGATCTGGAAGGCGAAATAGAAGAGATTGCCAAAGCTGCCGAAGATGTAGACGCTGTCGTATTCACAGCAGGTTCAGGTCCGAAAACAGGAAAAGACAAGACCCTTATGATTGACTTAGACGGTGCAGTCAAGACGATTCAGGCAGCCGAGCAGGCAAGTGTCAAACGCTTTATTATGATTAGTTCTTTCGACACCAGCCGTGAAGCCATTCAAGCAGCTTCCGAATCATTTGCCCCATATGTCGTTGCTAAACATTATGCTGACCAATGGCTGTTAACTACTGATTTGGATTACACGATTATCCACCCAGGTATGTTAACAAATGACCCTGGAACAAACCAAGTAGAGCTTGGGGAAGAGGTAGAAAGAGGCGAAGTCGCTCGAGAAGATATTGCAGCAACTATCCTTGCTACTCTAAAAACAGACTCTACGATCGGCAAGAGATTCCAAGTAGTTGCCGGAACAACACCAATTGAAGAGGCTGTTACATCTATTTAACAGCAATATTATCAAAAACTTGGCTCCAAACGACAGGGTCAAGTTTTTATATTATATCAAGGAAGCAAACACTACATGCAGAAAGAAATCGGCAGACATAAGGGCAACAATGACATACTCCAGCCCTTCCTTCCAACTAAAGATAACTGAACCAAACACCGCTTTATTCAACTAATGGGAAATTTCATTTTTGTGATTACATTATTTATGAATCGGGTATAGAGCAGGAAAGGAGGAACACGTATGCGTATCTACTTTCTTACACTGCTCAGCTTATTGTTAATTGGCTGTAACCCATTTTCTGCACCGGACAACACGCATGAAGCTTTAACCCCTCCCCCTTCTGAAAAAAACAAGGCAGAAAGCTTAGCAGATCAACTGAATACCCCTTGGACGATTGAAAAATCTGGCGACACGATCTATCTTACGGAACGCCCCGGCGCGATTGTGAAACTGGAAAATGGAGAAGTTACCAGACAACAACTTACACTAGAGAAAGAGGTTTCAACCAATTCTGAGGCCGGTTTGCTCGGTTTTATCTTAGCCCCTGATTTTCCGGAATCACAACTTGCGTATGCCTACTATACATACAATGAAGATGGACAAGCTTATAATCGGATTATCACTTTAAAGAATGAGGGCAATCTCTGGCAAGAGCAGGATATATTAATTGATCATATTCCTAGTGGTAATGTACATCACGGAGGTCGAATTGCTATTGGTCCTGATAATAAACTCTATGCGACCACTGGCGATGCTGCCCAGCCGGAATTGGCACAAGATATCCATTCATTAGCCGGGAAGATACTGCGCTTCAATCTGGATGGCTCAATCCCAGAGGATAATCCTTTTGATAATTCCTATGTATACAGTTATGGACACCGTAATCCGCAAGGTTTAGCTTGGTCTGAAGAACAGACATTATATGCTTCTGAACATGGCGACAATGCCAATGACGAGATTAATCAAATCGAGGCAGGGAATAACTATGGCTGGCCCATTATAGAAGGAACGGAAACACATACAGATATGGTTACACCATTGTTTACCTCTGGCAGTGATATCACTTGGGCACCGTCTGGAATGGCTTATTATCAAGGCAGTCTATATGTTGCCGCCTTACGTGGAGCAGCCATATTAGCCTTTCATCTAGAGGAACAAATACAGGATGCATTTATCGAGGATTACGGCAGAATACGTGATGTTTATATAGAGGGAGACGAACTCTATTTTATTACTAACAATACCGATGGGCGCGGCTCTGCCCAGACAAATGATGATCAACTGTACCTAATCAGACTGGATTAAAGGGTTAGCCAATTAGGATGCAAAAATCACCAGTAGACGAAAAGGACTGGTGATTTGCTCTATATTAGAGGATGGTGTTTTTTATAATGCATTAGCTTTCTTTAATGTAAAATTTGAAAGTGATGGTGGGATCGGTATTTCTAATATAATTTTTATATGCTTAACTTGGGGATGATTGTACCATATTAGGTGCAGCTTCTATCGGCTTTCCAACCTTTTAAGGCTGCTCGTGTTACGTTAAATTAATTGGTTACAATACTAGAAAGTCTCCCTCATGCATCGAACGGTATGTTGGCTACTCACCAAAAAAAGGTTTTCTCATTAGGGTATAGTGAGAAAACCTTCTGTGCTTTTTCTAATAGAATATATTTCTTAAATGACAATCCTGCCTCCGCTAGTGCATCGCATAAAATAGGCAGAAAAGCTGAAGCCATATCGTGAATCTTTAGGATCTCTTTCACTGTAGAGTTCGACAATCTTTCCGTATAACTCCCTGATGTATTAATGTTCTTTTGATTGGTGAACTGAGGAAGCCTGTCATCGGCTTATTTCCCTCCACCCAAACAGGCAGTTGCTGCTTTTTTTATAGTAGATATGCCCATGTTCACATTCTCTTGGCCTTCTATCTTATCTACTTGCCTCTTCCTGTAAATAGGCCAAAACAGATTCTTTGGTACTGCTCATATCCGCATCCACCAACGCCTTTAACCGGAAAGAGTCTTCTAATGCTTTCACTAATCTCTCTTTTGAAGAATAAGGTGTATTCTCGATGTTTACCGCTAGTCCAATGGCAGAAATGTCTTCGTGATAAAGACCATGTTCATGTGACAAATTAACTATTTCTTCCGTTAAAGAGGCAACCAAACGCTCTAAAGGAAGGTGCACTATTCGAGAGGCAATTGTTTCTCCAAACTCATTAATAATTGAAATCGTACTCTCATTCCTTTGATATTTTGCAAGAAAGGCCTGCATGACCGATTTCACTCTCCTTATAGTTGAAGTTAACGAAATAGAAACAAGAACTACCTTTCATCTAAAAAAATGCATTAAACTTCCCTATCATTATAGCATGTTTTCGCCTAAAATAGAAATATTGAGCATCCTTTTCCAATAGTGATAGATTGTCTTAAGGCTGTAAAAGAATTTCTCTTTTCTCTCTCCTTTCACTATACCTTAAATTTCTGTGACTCTGATTGCAGCTCTTGAGCAGTAGAACTTAATGAAGCAGCGACCTGTGCCACTTCATTCATGGTAGCGGACTGCTCTTCCATGGCGGCTGCAATGGTATCAATATTACCTGAAGTTGTTTGTGCACCTGTAGAGATTTCTGCAACAGAAGCAGAAACTTGCTCCGCAGTTGCTGAGATTTCTTGAATTTGACTTGTCATACCATCAACTGCTCCGGCAATCGATTCAAAAGACTCGCCTGCTCGTTCAATAACTTCCACTCCATCTTTAACTGAAACAAGAGAACTCTCTACAGCGCGTTCTACATTTTCTGTATCATTTTTAATTTCCGTGGTTAGTTGTACTATACTATTGGCAGAATTCTTTGACTCTTCTGCAAGTTTACGCACTTCATCTGCCACAACGGCAAAGCCCTTACCATGCTCCCCTGCACGGGCAGATTCTATTGCTGCATTCAATGCCAATAAGTTGGTTTGATCGGTAATATCAGTAATCACCTGAGTGATCTTTTCAATTTCTTCTGTTTGTTCGGAAAGCTTTTGAACTAGGCCATTCACAGTAGTAGTTGACCCATTAATAACATCCATTTGCTGTCGAGCATGAAGAATAACTTGTGTCCCATTCTGTGCTACTTCACTTGTTTCATTCGAAGATGAATGCAGCATTTGAGAAGCCTCGGCGATCCGCTGTACCCCTTGTGCCGTCTCATCCATGGCAGCAGCACTTTCATTAGCTGCACGTGCAGAGGTTTGTGAAGTTTCTGCGGTATCAGCTACCTGAGTAGTCACATCTTCTGTTGTTACCGATACCTCTTCTGCACTCGCAGACAGCTGTTCAGAAGAAGAACCTACCCGTTCCGCATTCGTTTGAATATTGACTATTAACTTGCGGGTATTATTTTTCATATCATTAAAAATAGCACCCAACTTACCTAATTCGTCTTTAGATGAGATGACAATATCTTCTCCTGATAAATCACCTTCACCAATTACTTCGGCAGCATTCATCACATGTAATAACGGCCTGGTGATAGATTGTCGAACAAAAAATATTAAACCTATTCCAATCAATATACTAACACCTAAAACAGACAAAGTCGCTATTTGAGCAGTGATCATTGTAGTGTCAATTTCTTGATCAATCTCGTCCATTTGTCCTTTTTGAAAGTCTTCCATTGCCTGTGCTGCTTCAAACATATTCTCATTGACCTCTTGAACAGTTGAGTTAACAAATGCTGTTGCCTGTTCTATCTCGCCATTTTCCACAGCGGCGATAATATCAGGCATGATTTCATTGAACTCATTATTCGGAGTATTTGCCTGTTCCCAGTATGACCTCATTTCTTCTGAGGAAACGTACTCTTCCAATGTGATTAAGTCCTCATCAATCTCCGCGGCAATTGCCACTAGTTCTTGTTTATGTACTTCTGCTTCCGGCTCTAAAATCATCGCTCTAACTTGAAGAGCCTGCATCGCAACGCCATAACGAATATTTTCGATGAGAAGAAGCTGTTCCAAGCGATAATCCATCGCTTCCTCTACTCTATTCTCAATCTTTTTTAAATTAAAAATACTACTCCCTACAGATACAGCTAATAACACAATTAGCAGTATAAAAGATATATTTAATTTTTTCCCTACACTCAATTAATATCCCCTCTTTTCTCTTGTCTGACATTTCTTGTTGATTCTGCTCGATACATCATACACCTTGTGACTATTATACCATATTTCACCTAAATTCCCAGTAAAATAAAGGATTTTAGAACTAAATTAATGCGACTAGAAAAACAAAACTCGTATAAAATTCCTAAAGCACTAGATGATTAGTCTTTTTGACTTATAAAAAGGACTGTGTCTTCCTCTAATAACCAAAGTACCATGTATCCACAAGGGTTTTACAGACAATTCACACCATGATAAAATAGTGAAATGACAAAAAATTCATATAGATAGAGGGTAAACAATGGGAAAAAAATCTGACAAAAAATTACTGACGATGCGGATTATTCGCGGGATTATGGTAGCTATCGGGGGCTTTATTACCGCCTATGGTTTAGAAGCTGTCTTAATCCCAAACAACGTATCAGATGGCGGAGTTACAGGGCTGAGTATTGTCGGTTCGCAATGGACAGGCCTCCAATTAGGGATACTGATTACACTTTTGAATATTCCGTTTATTATTTTAGGATATAAACAAATTGGCAAAAGTTTTGCTATTTATTCGATTATTGGTATTGCCACACTGGCCATCAGCACCAACTTGATGCACCATATTCCAACGATTGTGCAAGGGGACACATTACTTGTTACCGTTGTCGGCGGAATTATCATCGGTTTCGGCATGGGGCTGGCACTTAGAAATGGCGGGGCATTAGACGGAATCGATATGCTGGCGGTTCTCCTCGCGAAAAGATTACCATTTGGTACAAGTGACTTAATTCTTTTCCTAAATATGTTTGTCTTTATCATCGTATCTACTGTCTTTGGTTTCCAAGGAGCGATTATGTCTGCTATCGCCTATTTTATTGCTTCGAAGGTCATCCACATTATTGAAGAAGGTTTAAGTGGTACAAAAACATTTACCATTATTACAGACAAACCAGAAGAATTGGCGCAAACGATTTATGAACGCCTCCAACGAGGTTCTACCTTTAAAACGGTACAAGGCAGTTACTCCAAAGAAGATTTTCAAGAGGTCTCTTGTGTCGTCAACCGCTTAGAAGAAAGTAAAATGAAAGAAATTATCCAAGAGATTGATCCCAAGGCCTTTGTTACGATTGTAGACGTATCAGAAGTACGCGGCGGCAACTTTACCAAACATGTACATTAACACAAACAGCCCCTGCTCACGATGATATGATCCCCCCATAGTAGACAGAAAAAAGAAAGCACGTTAATCTGTCTACTATGGGGGGATTTTTTGTGGGAAAGAAACGAAAAACTTATAATATTGACTTTAAGAAGAAAGTTGTTAACCTTCATCTCAAAGATGGGATGGGTTATAACACAATAGCTAGAGAAATGAACATTGATAAAAATCAAGTAAGAAGATGGGTTAACCACTTTAAGGCTGAGGGAATAAAAGGACTTGAGGAAAAACGAGGTAGGGCAAGAGGAGTTGGTCAAGGCAGATCAAGAACCCGTCCTGAAAATCCTGATGAAAAGATCAAACGCTTAGAAGCAGAGAATGAAATGCTAAAAAAGCTCTTAAGGAAGTGAAAGGAGGAATGGATGTAGAAGCGCTGCTGCTCTGTTTTAGCAAAGTTCCCCTCTTGTTTCAAATGTTGAATTAATTCCAGCATGGGTAACATCACACGCTTCAGCTTGATCAGAACAGAACGAATTTGAAAAACATCATCCATTAAGTATTTATCCATCGTATCATTCACATGGCGATCTTCAAAGGAGAAGACTTGATCTTCTACTTCATGTACATAGTCAAAATACTGATCAATAATCTTATCTAAAATAAGCAATGCCATATCCACAGGCTCCATATCTGACGGATGGACGGATGACAAAGCTTGCTGGACATCCTCTAAGTAATCAAGTGATTCATGGTGGTAAGTAATAAGCAGGTTATGCTTCATCAATACATTAATGGGCTTGGCACGGTAATCTTTTTCATGAATGGCATGATAGACAAGAATTTGATAGTCTTGATAATCTTTAAACTTCGGCCGCGGTACAGTCTGTACAATATCCTCCATTACTAGGTGATCAAAGCCGAATTTCGAGGTTAATAACTCGCTTTCCTCTAATGTAGGCTGGGCCATATCATACCAAACAAAAGGAACATCCTCTGGAATGTCAGCTTCTTCAGCTACCTTTTCCCATTCCTTTTTCACCGTTTGATACCTTATGGTTATCGGCATGTGACCCCTCCTTACCTGCATTCTTTCCAACTTATATACCCTTTAATTCACCTAATAAATCCCTTTTTACCTCCTCACGTTCTTTCACGGTCATTTGATCATATAACAATTGTTCGATACATTCTGCACTATCTTCCAGTTTACGCCTTCCTTGATAGAACGAAAGAGAAACGGCGTTCACCTGATACTCCGAATGGACTTCTTGATACTGCTTTAGAAAAGTAGAGAAATAAGGTTTATTTACAAGTGCAAATAAATCTGCCTCGACAGGCGCTAGTTTCATCCCTTCCCAATCAATCACAATCAATCGGCCATTCTTCTGCATCAAGTTCCAGTAGTGCAAATCGGTATGACATAGAACCAGCTTAGGTGGTTTTTCCTTCAAGAGCTCAGCAAGCTGCGTAACTTTTGTAAACAGCTCACACAGCGAAGACAAATACGGCTGGACCAGCTGCTGAACTTCTTCCGATAGGTTTCCATTAAACAGATCACTATATAGATTAACAAATGGCACATGAAAATCTTCTTTCAGCGCTGCCGTTTGGACAGGAATATCCTGACCATAACGATGAAGTTCCCTGACAAACCATGAGAATTGATTAATCTCTAAAGAAGTCAGCTCCCGGCTGCCAATCGTTTCTCCCTCAATCAATGGATACAATAGATATACATGCTGTGCATCTTGACAGCTGTATTTTCCCTCCACCGTCATAATCGGCATAATCATTGCTTCCTGCAAAGCTGTATGCTGGTACAGCCATGCAGTAATCGGAAGGTAATCATCCATCCGTTTGACCAAACCAGCTGTAGAGGCTCGATTTTTTTCATAAGCTTTAAGAAAATAATGACGGTCATGAGCTGAGACGTGAAAAGCAAGAGCAGACCAGCCTCCTTCCGCCTGCTCTGCCTCTGCATGCTCCAACCTATAGTATTGGTTTACTATTTGTTGAATAACCTGATACATACTAAGCAGTCCTCCTGCTAAGATATATTTTGCTTACTTTTGCCAAGCTGCATTTGATACATCCGGAAATATTCGCCTTCTTCCGCTAATAAGGAGTGATGGTTGCCCTTTTCAATAATCTCCCCATGATGCAAAACAAAAATTTGATCAGCCTGTTGAATCGTCGACAGACGGTGCGCAATTACCAATGTTGTTCGGCCTTGTTTCAGTACCTTTAACGCCTCTTGAATCATACCTTCTGTCTCTGTATCAATGTTAGCAGTAGCCTCATCTAAGATAAGAATTGCCGGATTAAAAGCCAAAGCTCTTGCAAAAGAGAGTAATTGACGCTGTCCCGTTGAAAATTCATTCCCTTTTTCTTTTACTGGCTGATCATACTTCTTAGGCAGCTTTTCGATAAATTTATCCGCTCCTACCGCCTTTAAGGCAGATATTGCCGCTTCCCGGCTGACTCCTGGGTCATTCATTGTAATATTGGATATCACCGTGCCGGTAAAGATAAACGGATCTTGCAGCACAATCCCAATATGCTGCCTGATTTGTTGTTTGGCATAGTTACGCGTATTTTCACCATCAATCAGAATCTGTCCCTTTGTTGGGTCATAGAACCGGAATAGCAGATTCATGATTGTGCTTTTTCCAGATCCGGTATGCCCGACAAATGCCGCGGTTTGACCAGGTTCAATGGTGAAATTGACATCTTTCAGTACATAGTCTTCTTTCTCATAAGCAAAGGAAACATGATCAAACACCACTTTGCCCTGATAACGGTGAATCGCCTCGTTATTCATGTCTTCCGGCTCCTCATCCAATAAATGAAAAACCCTTCCGCCCGAGGCCCTTGCTTGCTCTAACTGCTCTAATTGGCTGACCATCTGATTCATCGGTTCAAATACACGGTTGATTAAATCAACCAACGCATACAGCAATCCTGCGGAAACAAGCGCAGTACCATCTAACGCCACATTGCCAAAATACAAAATAAAGACCACAAAGCCGATATTACGCAACAAATCCACCAAATTAAAAGAAGTCATCGCATTAAAGGTGTTCATCTTCGTCTGATAGGTACGCTGTTTTTCATTTAATTGTTCAAATTCGCCAAGCATCCGTTCTGTCTGATCATAGGCTTGGATCATTGGCATCCCTTGAATCGATTCATTAATATTAGCATTAATATTACTGTTCGTTTCACGAATAACACGATTATAATGACCGCCAATCTTCTTATACACTCGCATCCAGATGATCAATAACGGTATTAATACCAGTGCAATCAAACCAACCTTGACATCTAAGATAAATAAAGCAATAAAGATACCAAACATATAGATACTGCCTGAGGCAAATACCTCCAGCACCTTTACATAAAGTTCCCGGATTGCTTCGGTATCATTGGTTACTCTGGCCAGAATTCTCCCTGCCGGCTGATCCACAAAATATTTGATTGGCAGCCGTTGAATATGATGAAAGACATCCTTCCTCATTTTCTGAATAATTCGATTCGAGGCAAATTGTAACAAATACGTTTTATAGTAAACAAATACCGATGCAATTAAAATCAAACCGATATAAAGTGCTAACAAGCCGACAATCGGCATTATTTCATTTTGAAAAAAGTTAAACACTTGTGCAGTTGATAACTGCTGACCAGTTATCTCGATTGTTCCCTCTTGATGACGTAAGATCACTTGTGAGCCGTCCGCCTCCACAAAGGCCGCATCCAACGGCACTTGCCCGTCTAACAAATAATAACGCAAGCCATCTTGAAAAAGTGTAACCATCGGTCCTTCCTGATCAGTTCGGTCAACACGCTGATAATGCTGGCCTTCCCATTCTACTCCCTCATCACTTTCTACTAATACATATTGATTGGCCACACCGATAATATGCTGATCAATCAGTCGTTTCGCAATGAATGGACCTGTTAGTTCCAGCCCTACCGCAACCATCAGGCAGACAAGACCAATAAGAATAGTTTTCTTAAAATGTAAGGCATATTGAAACAAGCGTTTCTCTGTTGTTGGTTTTTTCATTCCTATTCACCTTCTTCCATCTGTTGAATCAGGAATTGATGGTAGTACCAGCCACGTTCCTGCATTAACATTTGATGTGTACCATGTTCTTGGATCTCACCATCTTCTAGAACAATAATTTGATCAGCATGTGTAACGGCTGATAAGCGGTGCGCTACAATAATCGTTGTCTTACCTGCCCGTTCTTGCTTCAGATGATCAATAATATTGGCTTCTGTCTTGCCGTCTACGGCTGATAAGGAATCATCCAGTATCAGAATCTCCGGGTCACGAATCAGCGCCCTTGCCAATGATACACGCTGTTTTTGTCCGCCAGACAAGGTGACACCACTCTCGCCGACCATTGTTTCCAAGCCAGCGGGTAAGTTTTCAATATCATTCCGCAATGCCGTTCTTTCTAAAATTTGATAGACTTCTTCATCCGTTGCATTGGGATTCCCAAACAAAATATTCTCTTTCACAGTTTTTGAGAAAAGAATGTGATCTTGCGGCACATATCCAATCCAATTACGCGTCTTACGCAAGGGAATATCTTGAATCGCTGCTCCGCTAATGACCAATTCTCCTTGGTCTGCTGCAGGATATTCCTTCAGCAGCTGCTTTACCAGCGTCGTTTTCCCTGCCCCAGTCAAGCCAACCACGCCAATTGTTTCCCCACTTTTGATCTCTAAATTTATATTTCTCAGTGAAGGCTTATCGGCCGTTGGATATTCAAAGGTAAGGTTGCGGAAAGATATCGTTTCCGGTTTTACTACTTCAGCTGGATATTCCGGATCCTTCACATCTGCCTTTTGGCGCAGCACATTCTGAATTCGATCAAGTGAAGCATTTCCACGCTGCATAACATTAATCAATTCACCTACAGCAAACATCGGCCAAATCAGCATCCCTAAATAAATATTGAACGATACCAGCTGCCCCATGGTAATATCTCCATTAATAATCAGATAGGAACCATACCCTAAGCCAATCGTATAAGATACACCAACCAAAATCTTGATCGTTGGTTCGAACAGGGCATCCAGCCGGGCCACAGCGATATTTTTCTGGAATACTTCCTCTGCCTTATCATTAAAGCGTTGTTCATCTTGCTTTTCTTGTACAAAGGCTCGAATCACTCGTACTCCTTGAATCGATTCCAATGTATTATTATTTAAATCACTAAACAGTGCCTGTGCTTCCATAAAGCGCTCATGAATCTTGGCACCGTACTTCTGCATAATATAAGCCATAATCGGCAAAGGCAGTAATGTGGCAAGTGTTAATTTCCAATCAATAATTATAAACATAATCCCGATAATAAAGGCCATAAAGACCGTTGAATCAATTAATGTCAGAATACCGAAGCCTGCCGTTGCAGCTACTGCACGCAAATCATTGGTTGACCTTGCCATTAAATCACCTGTACGATAGCGCCCATAAAAAGTTGGCGTCATTTTCATAAAATGATTCATTAAACGCGAGCGCATCTTCCGCTCTAATAAGATCGCCCTGCCAAACAAAGTATGACCCCAATAGATGGAAAGAAGATAAATAATAACCAGCAAACCGATAAACAACCAAATAGCATGCATCAGCTTCTCACTTGTCAATTGATTAGATTGAATTCCATCAATAACATCTCCGACAATCATTGGAGGAAGTGCAAATAAGATACTTGAGACGATGATAGCGACGATTGCTAGGGTATAACGCACCCATTGTTCTTTAAAATACCATGATAATTTCTTCATTACACTAAACATAGATAATTCCTCCCTTACACTCTTTTTTCCTCTAAAGTCTGGACAAGTAATCGCATTCAATTCTAGAGAATGGGTGATGACAGCCGGAATCCATTATTTGCTTAAGGAATAAAAAACACACCTGACCGTGGCCAAGTGTGTGGTATCCTTATTCAAAAGGTTAAGCCGCGTCTATCTTTTATTCACGCGACACCTATATAAAACATCCTCGATTATCAGCACAGAAAATGCAAAAAAGTCAACAGTCCTCTGATGCGGTCACGTGTTTCCCATTATTCAGTTGGATGAATGTATTACCTGCTTGTTTTAACATGTCAACGTGACCTCCTTTTGCTTATTTCCTTTATACTTACAGAAGTATACCCTTTCACAAGCCAGATTGCAATATAGAATTTTATTTTTTTATTATTAAATTCCGAACACTAGGTCGTCCCTGCTTATCTCCCGTAGAAAAGAGCTATTCAAAAAAATGACGATTTAAAAAATTGGAGCACCCTATCTAATGGGAAAATTTGAACGTTTTGTTGGTTCTACCTTTTAGGAAAATCATAAGGATAGCTTGTGTGGTTACTTCTAGCATTTGAACTACCCCCACTTATCAACCCTAATGGCTGCTTGAAGTGGGGGATTCCTAAGAACACCAACCCATCGGTCAGTTATGGATTAGGCTAGCTCCGCAGTCCCTGCGGTTAATCGTAATGCTTCCTTACGAAGATTGATACTTGCGTTCCAATCTCTCTGGTGATGGCATTGACATATGTCACACGTCCATTCACGAAAAGCAAGTTGTTTCACGTCTTGGTAATCAAAAACCTCCCCTTGCCCTTAAGCGATTCATCTCCCTCTTACCGCCTGAGTGATACCCTTCTTGCGCTTGAAGAGGGAGTTTTCTCGCCTATTTCTGATAAAATAAGCTGCTGGGCTTATTTATCAGCAACTCAGCAGCTTACCTTTTTGTTGATTAACCGAAGTTTAATCTTCTATGGAAACCAGCTTCCTTACCCGTTTATCAAATACAGCGATTTCGTATATTTCCCTCTCTTTTAACCTAGCCTGAATGTGATCGGCAAAAATACCAATATCATGAGGAAAATGAGAATCAGATGATGTGGTAAACACTACACCTTCTGCCGCTAAAATATCGAGAAAGGCATCACTAGGGCACATCTCTTGCACTGGGTAGCGGTAATAAAGGCCTGGGTTAATTTCAGTCGCTACATTTGCTTCCTTCAGTGCTTGTGCTACTGCCAGATAAATATCTGACAGCAAGGCTTCATCTGGACGGTGATTAAACACCTTAAGATTATCCAGGTGGGCGATAATATCAAACAACCCGCTGGCTGCCGCCTTTTTGACCGTTTCGAAATGATTTTTATACAAATCCAGCAAGTCATATGCTTGAAATTTAGATTGCAAGCCTGGGTTATCAAAGCCCCAGCCATCATAAAAATGGACAGAACCAATCACATAATCAAAAGGGTAAGGCTGCAGCAACGCTTGAAGCTGTGCCTCTCCGCCTACAAAATAATCTGCCTCTATGCCCAATTTTAATTCTATGCCATGTGCGTTCCATTTTTCTTTTTGTCCTTCGATAAAATCGACAAATTCCGGCAAACTGTGGGTCATTACACAGTCAAGCCAATGTTGTTGAGCAACACCAATCTCCTCTGACTCGACATCGATATATTGTTCAAAATAGTCTCTTGTCTCCGTGAACCGGTATAAATGATCCACGATACCTACTACCTTTAAGTCTCTCTGTTTCGCACGCTCTAGATAAAAATCCAGCCACCACTCCGAATATTCTGTCTTCTCCATCCGCTGTTGAACCTGTGTCAACATATCTGTAAACCATTCCTTTGTATGGCGCTTCGCTTTTAGTGGTGCAAAATGCTCGAGAGACTGTGTAATTTTTGCTACCTCTTTGTGAGTATACGGCCCTTCTTCAAGATGAATATGGGAATCTACTTTCATGCCAATTCTCCTTTGCCTCAATCCATTTTATATTCTCTAAAGCTTTTTGCTGCCAGCCCTTTGGTTTCGGTTCTGAGCAAATAATAACATCTATCTGATCAAATACAGTCATATTACAAGCAGCGTCTACTCCTATTTTGGAATGATCTGCTAATACAATAATTTCTTTTGCTCTTTTGATCATTTCTTTTGAAACGATCGTCTCATTTAAATCATAATCACTAATTCCATTCTGCAAGGACATACCACCAATCGAAATAAACGCTTGATCAAAGTTAAATTCTCTTAATTGACTGACCGTCATCATCCCTGTTATCGATTGCTGATCAGGATTAAGCTGTCCTCCCAGCATAATTAATTCCCCTTTAAATTCCTCATTTGCTAGTTTCTCAGCAATAATGGCAGCAACAGCTAACGAATGAGTGACAATGGTCAAGCCTACTCGACCTTTTAACATATGAGCCAATTCCAGCACAGTGGTACCAGTATCAATAGCAATGGTAGTCCCATCTGTAATCAGCTGAGAAGCCTCTCTGCCAATGGCTTGCTTCGCTTCCATCATGACGGTCGTCCTTTGTTTCAATGGAGGTTCACCTTGTGGATAACCCATACTTACCGCCCCTCCATAAACACGCTTAGCCAAACCAGTAACAGCTAATTGATCTAAATCTCGCCGGACCGTCTCCATCGTTACTTGAAACGTTTCTGCCAGTTCACTGACTTTTACTTTGTTGTTTGCCTTTAATTCCTCTACGATATATTTCAATCGTTCCTCTGGAAACCATTCCACCTTGTTCACCTCACTAGGAAACTTGTACACACGCTTTGATAGGAATATAGATATGTACCTCTTCCCCTTCTTCAAACTGTTCATTATATTGATATAGTGTGTCGATCTGTATCGTTTGATCAGGCAGGGCTACACGATAGATTAATATATTCCCTGTTACCATTTTCGCAACTACTTTTCCTGTTAAATGATAAGCTTGCTCCTTCTTATCTTCCTCTTCCTGCTGTGAAATCATGATACTCTCTGGACGGATCGCTATATCTTTTTCAAAATGAATGGCATGATTCGTCCATTGTTTAAACATGTTCAGCGGAATAATATTATATGAACCCATAAAGCCGGCGATAAATTTATTGCGCGGCTGAATATACACCTCGTCTGGTGTACCTGTTTGAACTATTTTACCTTGATTCATAACAAAGATTCGGTCGCTTAATATCATCGCCTCTTTTTGATCATGTGTCACAAAAATGGTGGTAATATTTAATTTTCGCTGAATATTTTTGATTTCTTGCTGCAGTGCCTTTCTGATCTTAGCATCTAGAGCACTGAATGGTTCATCCAGCAATAATACTTCAGGTTCCATTACTAAGGAGCGTGATAAGGCCACACGCTGCTGCTGACCACCGGATAATTCATGTGGATACCGGTCGCCCAGCTCCTCTAACCCCATCATCGCCATCATATCTTGGACAATCTTTATGTGCCCTTTCTTTTTTTTCAATTTCAAGCCATAACTGATATTTTGAGTGACGGTCATATTTGGAAATAATGCATAAGATTGAAATACCATTCCTATGCCTCGTTTTCGCGAAGGCAGATGGGTAATATCATGACCATTGACTTTAATTACTCCTGCATCGACATCTGCAATACCAGCTATGGATCGTAACAACGTACTCTTCCCACAACCGCTTTGGCCTAATAACGTAATAAACTCGCCTTTTTCGACAGATAACGAAATATCGTCTAACACTGTTTTATCACCATATTGTTTGACCAATGATTCAATTTCTACATAACTCATGATTATTCTCCTTCCAAATTCGCATTTTGCATGGCTGAAATCGGCATTTCCTGTTTAATAGCTCTTGTTTGTTTCTGTCTTTTTGGAGATTGAAGGTAAAGTAAGAACAGCGTAATCCATACAATGATCGTGTAATAACAAATGACGATCGCACTCGTCAAGTGACCATTCTTGCTTAACTGCTGATATAGATAAATCTGCAAGGTTTCAAATCGCCCTCCAACCAAAAGGTTAGCCAAGGCAAATTCACCAAACAGCATTGATATCGCTAAGAAGGCTGCAGAAAATATACCTTTTTTCATATTTGGCAGCACGACTGTGATAACCGCCTGAAGCTTAGACGCACCAAGCAGTTCAGCAGCTTGAATCATATCCCGAGCATTAATCGTGTAAAGACTGTTACGAATTCCTTGATAAACAAATGGCATAATGATAATGGCATAGATCCCAAACAAAATCCACGGAGTTCCAGCGATATTCACTACATCATTTGCATATAGATTGATCAACCCAACGGCCAAAGCAACCCCCGGAACACTATAAGGCAGCAAAGCGATTGTTTTTAAGGCGCCTTCCCATTTAGGAAAATATAATACAATGGTAATGGTTGCCAGTAATATCACGGCGATGGATAAGATGACAGCAACAGCAATCACAAAAACGGTTCTGCCAAGTGCTTGAAAAAAACGATCATCCTGAAATAATTGTATATACCATTCAAAGGTCCATGATTTCGGCAAAATAGTCGTACTCCATTCACCGGCCAGTGAGTACAATAATGTGCCAACCAACGGCAGCACCAGATAGATTGCCAGAACAACGGAAACAATAATGTGCCATTTTGTACCCTTCAACGTAAATCTCTCCTCACCTTTTTCATAATTTTACTATTTAGCCAAAGGGCTGCTATCATAATGAATGCCAATAATACACCAAATGCACTGGCTAAATTCGGTTGAAGAAAAACATCGCCAGAAATAAGCGAAGCAATCTGAATCGGCATCAAATTATACGTAGAACCTACTAAGGCATTAGCCGTCGCAAAAGCTCCCAATGCATTGGCAATCAAGATCGTGTACGTTCCAATCACACCTGGAAAAAGCAATGGAATCCCAACTTTCCGCCAAAATGTCCAACCCGTTCCACCTAATAGATTAGAGGCATATCTCCATTCATTATTGATCGCCTGATAGGTTGGTAGTAATAGAATAATGGCAAAAGGAATTTGGAAATATATATAGACAACAACTAAACCAACCCAAGAATATAAATCAAAATTTCCAAATACATCCAATCCTAACTGATTAAATAGCAGCGTGAATAACCCATTATTACCTAATAGCACGATAAAAGAGAAAGCTAATGGTATACCTTCAAAATAGGAAGTCATATTGGAAATGGTCGTCATCCATTTGTTACTTCTTTCTGCTAACTGTGAGATTGAATAGCCCCCAATTACTGCAATGACAATGGCTACAGTTGCCGATAATAAAGAAATTTTCAAGCTATTAGATATGGATTGTAAATAGTAGGCATCCGTAAACAATTCTTGATAATGCGTCAAAGTAAAACGCCCATCATCTGTTTGAAAACTCGATATAACCATGTTCAGTGTGGGGAAAAGCAGAAAGCCTAATACTAATAGAGTTAACGGAATCAAACACAGCCATACCTTCCATGATCGTTTCATTCCTTCTCTTCCTCCCCTGTCATTAGAAGTTCTTCCCATGAGGCAGGTAATTTTGGCATGGTTTCTGCCTTGTTTAGCTGCATAAGTTCACACATAAAGGAAGCAAAAGGAAGTTGAGGCAATACTACCTCTTGTACACCTTTACGTGTTTTATTGCTTATGATATATAATGGAACTTTTCGTTCTTCTTCCGTAGTACCACCGTGCTGTCCATACTCTGACATTCCATGATCTGCAGTTACTACCACTTGGTAACCTGCTTGAAGCCAGGAAGGTATTAATTCGGCTAAAATATTATCGACACGCAGGACACTGTCCCGGTATTCACCAGAACGTCCACCATGTTTATGACCTATATCATCAATATTCATCGAATGGATATATAAGAAATCTGGCTGTACTTCCTGTCTTAATGTCTCTCCATCAATCAACAGATGTGAGTCAGGATATGTGTCTTCAAAATAAAACATCCCATTCTGAATAGCCTTATCTGTGTCTAACTGTATCCTGTCTTCTAGATAATGAAATGGTGCTCTATTGTAAAGTTCACTTACCCAATAATAAGAGGCTGTTGCATTCGTCAATCCTGCTTCTTTTGTCATGTGAAATAAACTTTTATGATCGGACAGTCTGATGCTCCCATTAGTGTTAATACCATTGATATAACTTGGAGTCCCGGTTAATAATACTTCATACAATGGACGGGATAAGCTAGGCAATTCGGACAGCACTGCACGGCGCAATGCTTGTCCTTTCTCTGCCAAATGTTCCATATAACCCAATGTTTCGGTCGCTACATCATATCGCAAACCATCAAGTACAACGACAATCAGCTTATTGGACATGAATTAGCACCTCTTTTTGCCATGTTTGTGGTAACTGCTTCGCTGTTTCTTCCCAGGCATTATGGTCTTCCACCGGCTGAGCATTCTTGTATTGTTCTAATGGAATCATTTGCTCTTGCACTTCCTCTGGCAGATCGACATTGTCACGAATTGGACGGGCAAAACCTTTTGCTAAATTAATTTGTCCTTCATCACTTAAGATATATTCACGAGTAAGCATAGCCGCATGTGGATTTGGAGCATATTTGTTCAGAATGGTTGCATAACCGCTGATTACTGATCCTTCTTCTGGTATCACGATTTCATATTGATCTGGGTCTACTGCATCTGCATAACTTAACGCATTGAAATCCCACATAATCCCTACTTTTAATTCACCGGTCTCCATACCAGCTATACTTAAATTGTTAGCTGTACTCAAGTTCCCCTTTTCTGCTAACTCTGCAAAAAAATCAAGTCCTGGCTGTAAGTTTGTTTCATCTCCACCATATGCTATCGAAGCTGCCAGAACAGCCATTTGGCTCTGTGTACCGGTTGTTACATCACCGATCATGACTTGATAATCTCCTTCCAAGAGATCTTGCCATGAAGTCGGAATATCATCGACTTGATTCTTATCTACAATAAAAGCAATCGTTCCTTGATAGCCTACAACCCAATGTCCCTCATCATCTTTAGCCCAGTCCGGAATATCCTCCCAGTAACTTGTTTTATACGGCATCGTTACCCCTTTTTCTTTCGCAATCGGACCAAAAGAAATACCAACATCACCAATATCAGTTGTAGCATTTTCTCCTTCTGACTCCATCTTCGCAATTTCCTCTGCACTGGACATATCCGTATCAACATGATCTAAGCCATATTGTTCCTTCAAATCTTCCCATGTGCCTTGCCAGTTGGCCCAAGTATCCGGCATGCCAACACTGTTCACTTCCCCTTCTTCTGTAGCCTTTTCTTCGATTTCCTCTAATGTTAGATTACTATAATCTGCTGTCTCCTCTGTTGCATTGGTCTCAGAACCACAAGCTGCTAAAGTGATCAAACTCCCACCCAAAATCACTGATTGTAACATATTCTTCCACTTGAAAGTCATTTTGCTTCCCCCTGTTTTCTATTGTTTTATTTTGTATTACTTGGTTTTCAGTTTAAATATCAACTATTAATCTCACATAAACTCAAGGTAAATAGTTTGTTAACAAGCATGAAGCTGAATTTACAATCAAAATCGATAGATATGATGGAAATGAATGAAGGAATTGATAAAGTAAACACAAGATGAAACAGCCTTGGAATTTTTCTGTTTAAAAGCTAGCCATGAAAACTTTAGTTGGCTTCCTAATTTAGTTCATTTTGCATCAATGAACTAAGTGCAGCCAATGGATCAGAGTTTTCGTATAAAAAGAAGCAAAAAAAGCGGCACCTTACCACACGAAGTTGGTTAAGGTGCCGGCCAAAATACTTAAGAGCGATTCATTCATCACCCTGCACTTAGTTAGGTATATGCGCCTTATTAAAGATCGATGTCTCTATTAGCATCTTTAGAATAAATGTAGGAAAATGGTTCATCCAAACCAATGCCTTAGGCTGCTTGTGGTACATAAGCACCCATAAAAAGGTAATCGCCCGCCTGGACTGGAACCCATTCATTATCTAGGTTATACATACCGCGTCCACTTAATACATAGGCACCGTGCTCTTGAACGTGTGTCTCTATGTAGCCGTGTGAAGCCCCTGGCTGGAAGGTAAGAATATGAATATTCATATCATAAGCCATTTCCTTCGGCAGTAAATCTTGTATAGACACCTCCGTCATCCCTTCATAGGATTCCCGTTTCAGCTTGTTCCTGTGCTGTCTCCTTTCTATGTTTTATTCTGTATACGCTAATTCATAGAGTACATCTTCCATACTATTTGTTTCTTTCCTCTTAATTATAGCTGATTCGATTAATAAAAGATTAGCTGTTGGGATAAACTTTGCGAAAAATTGCGAGTCATAACCAGCACCGTACGGCATCACTTTATAATTATTCTCTGCGTTCACGAGCGGTTAAATCTGTTACCATTTCACCGGGTACCACAGTTACAACACTTCGTAATAACCTGATTCATGTTTATTTATTTTCCCACATCTTCTCTCTCGCCCAGCTGTAATTGCCTTCAAAGCCATATAACTGCTGATTGTCAATCCAATAAACTCTGTCAAACAATTGGTCAAGGAAATAGCGGTCATGTGAAACGGCCAGAATCGTTCCGTCATAGTCGGCAAGGGCATCTTCCAGTACTTCTAAAGAATCGATATCTAAATGGTTGGTCGGTTCATCCAAGACAAGGAAATTTGTATCCTGATGCATGATTTGTGCCAGTCGCAAACGCATCTTTTCACCGCCGCTCAGTTGTTTCACTTTTTGAAAAACATCATATCCATAGAATAAAAAGCCAGCTAAGATGTGTCTGGCTTGCCCTTCAGTAACCTTGACTTGATCACGAAAGACTTGGAGCACGGTTTGATCTCCCTGTTCTGTGAACACATGTTGAGATAAATAACCGATCTTCACCCTGCTGCCAATATTGACTTTTCCACTGTCTGGCTCGATTTGCTGCAAAATCAGTTTTAACAGAGTGGATTTGCCAGTACCATTTTCGCCAACAATCGCCTCTTTTTGTTGATAGGTGATATGCATGTTCACCTGTTGAAATAAAAGGCTGTCACCATAACCTTTGGACACATCCTCCAGTATCACTACGTCTTTACCGCTGCGGTTGGCTAATGACATATCCAGATTCATTTTCTTCCGTTCCAAAATGGGACGCTGCAGCTTCTCCATCCGTTCCAAGGCTCGTTCCATATTCCGTGCCCGCTTATGCAGACCAGCATTTGGTGGATTGGCACGATTGGCCCAATCACGCAGGCGTTTAATTGCCTCTTTCATCTTTTTAATTTTATTCTGCTGTTCTTGATATTGCTGGAATTCACGCAATAAACGCTCTTCTTTTTCTTTGATATAATCCGAATAGTTGGTGTGATACTGGTGAAATTCCCCTTCCTCTAATTCCACTATCTGTGTAACGACTTCATCTAAAAAATAACGATCATGGGACACGATAATAACCGTTCCTTGATAGTTCTGCAGAAAATTCCCCAGCCATTCTACGGCTGCCAAATCCAAATGATTGGTTGGCTCATCTAATAAGAGCAGATCTGGATTTTGCAAAAGCATATAGGCTAAGCCTACCTTTGTTCGTTCCCCACCGCTTAGGAGCGCCATCTGTTGATCAATCAGTTCCTTGATTTGCAGACCACTGACTACCTTTCGAATAGCAGCCTCGATTTCATAGCCTCCTTCTGTGAGGAACTGTTCTTGTAATTTACCATATTGATCATATAATTTTTGGAGCCGTTCTTGATTCTCCGGCTCTCCCATTGCTCGTTCCAACTGCTTAAGCTGCTGTTCGATTTCCTTTAACTGTCCAAAGGCAGACTCAAGAATTTGTTGCACGATTGCCTGCTGGTCAAAGTCAGCTATCTGTTTCAAGTAACCAATCTGAGCTCCTTTTTGCCAATGAATTTGCCCGTTATCCGGTGTGTCTTCCCCAGCAAGAAGCTTTAATAATGTGGTCTTTCCACTGCCATTCCGTCCTACTAAAGCAATCCGTTCCTGCTCTTTTATTTCAAAAGAAATCTGTTCAAAAATAGGATTTCCTCCATAATTCTTCGCTACTTGTTGTACACTGCATACGATCATTTTAAACTACCTCCTAATTAGAAAAGCGCAGAACACCCGCTTAAAAACATAGAGACTGGAGCGACGGACTGAGATAAAGGAATCACGATAAGCTTGCGAATCGATGATGACTTATCGCAGGGACCCACTTGTTGACTCCTAGTTTTTGGGTGTTCGGAGCTAGACAACTACTTATACTTTTCTATCTAATAAAAAAAGCCATCGGAAAGAAACACTTCCCCATGGCATGCTAAATCATATTATGTTAATCAACTAAAAAAGAGGAGCATGAAAAGCCCCTCTAATTTGCTCATCTATTATGATGGGTATAGAGATGTTTCACTGTTTTAGTTTTGCTATTTAGTTGTTAAAAAAGGACATACGTATCCCGTTAACAACTAAATCAGCAAATTTTGCACGGTTTAAAAACAAGAATTCCGTCCAAAATCCGTGCACTAAAACAGCTTGATTCAACATCTCTCCACCTCCGTTCTTTGTTCATCTGTTATTTATTTTAAAGGTTTTCATTGATTTTATCAAGAAAAGTTTGAAAATATGGTATATGCTTTATGGAGAAAATTTTCCACTTTTCTGTTAAATGGAATAGCCATTCGATGAAGCTGTTTTCCTCATTTTTTACGTATGTTCGAACACTCTTTTGAATAAATAGTACAGGTTGCTTTGCTTTTCAAGTTAATGAGGGCTTACCTTTTTGTTCCTCCACCTTGATAAAGGCTTTTCTATCGAATCAGCTCCATTTCTTTGCCCTTCTGCCATGCTAAAGAGCCTTTTCAAAACGAATGAATCATCATATATTTTTTTAATCGCTAGACTGCAATCTGCTATACGCAGTGGTTGATTGAACGAAAATCGCAAAGCGCCCTTTTAAAAACGTAGAGATTGGAGCGTCACAACGGAGATAAAGGAAACACGACGACGGAAGGAGTCGATGTTAACTTATCGTAGGGCGTGACTTGAAATCTCCTAATTTTCGGCACTTGGAACTGGACATGGCTATTCTTGCATAAGAATGAATTCATGAAAAATTATATACTTTCTGACCTTACCAGAAGAAAAACCTCCTGCCAAAGTTCAGAAGGTTTCTTTCTATTATTTAATCTACCACAATATAGGTTACCTTCACAGGCCCATGTACACCAACAATTAAATTCATTTCAATATCGGCACTATTACTTGGACCAGTTACAAAGCAGACACTTGACGGTGGTTCAATTCCCTCTTGATGGTTGGCATGGATTTTCTGAGCTGCTTGTGTCATACGCGGGACAATGGTTTCTTTGGGAATAATGGCGATATAACATTTTGGCATTAAACTGATCGATCGTCCATTATCCTTGTTCATCATCAAAGTCACTGTGCCGGATTCCGCAAGAGTAATATCACTAAAGGAAATACCGACATCCGTCCGTTCGGCAATTACTTGATTCTCCTTACCGATCGAGGCATCCCAAATATGGACATCGATCTCCTCGGCAAACTGCTGATAAGCAAGATCTAATCCATATTCCTGATTGCGTTTATCATTAGAAGCAATCAATGATCTGGCTTCATACTTATCCAATACTTCCCGTAATCTTGTCGTTAACTCTTCCTTAGAGGTTCGAACAAAATCGGTATGAATTACCTTACAATGTTCTTGTAATACAGCGATTAAATCCTCAGTAGAATAGTCTTTAAATACCCGGTGCTGCGGCTGTACGGTATACTCTGGGCGGCTCACTCCTTCCCTACGCTGCGGGCGACCAAGGTTGGCTGCGAGTTTATTCAAAAATTTATCTCGATTATGAATAGCCATTATTTTTTCGCCCCCTTTTGATGGTTATGCCACCAAGTACGGAAAGTTTGTTTTCCTGGTGCTGGGAAGTCCCGGACATCTGTCCAGCCCTTTAATGGACCAGGACCATTCTCGACAAATTCCTCATCTGTCCATGGCTTCAGTGCTGTTCTAGCCATTTTTGCACTTAATTTATAAGCTGCTGGATGGGAAGCCCATTGAGCAAAACCTTTCATAGCAATCCGTTCCATTGCAGGTGATCGCTTTTCTTCCTCGACAATAATTTCGCGATGTCGTATTAACAATTCATGTAGCGGAATCTTCACTGGACACGCCTCGGTACAAGCCGCACATAACGAAGAAGCATATGGCAACTCTTTATGATCATCATAACCATCCAATAGCGGTGTTAATACCGCACCGATTGGACCAGGGTAGATCGAATTATAAGCATGACCGCCTACATGACGATATACCGGACAAACATTTATACAGGCGGCACAACGAATACAATGCAAGGCCGATTGAAATTCAGTGCCTAAAATTTTGGAACGGCCATTATCTACGATTACCAGATGATATTCCTCTGGACCATCCACTTCCTCGTCTAAACGGGTACCAGTTATCGCCGTAATATAGCTGGTTAATTTCTGGCCTACTGCCGCTCTCGTCAGTAAACTAACCAAAACCTCCATGTCTTCCCATGTCGGCACAATTCGTTCCATCCCCATCACCGTAATCTGGGTATCTGGCAAGGCAGTAACCATTTCGGCATTGCCTTCATTGGTAACTAAGGTGACTGCTCCTGAGTCAGCAATAGCAAAGTTACAACCCGTAATACCGACATCTGCACTTAGAAACTCCTCACGCAACTGCTGACGGGCAAAGGCAGCCAGTTCCTCTGGAGAATCTGTCTGATCATAGCCTCTTTTTTCAGTAAACGTGTCGCGAATCTGTTGTCTATTTTTATGCAGGGCTGGTGTAACAATATGGGAAGGCGGATCTTCATCTAATTGCAAAATCCATTCCCCTAAATCAGACTCGACCACCGTTGCTCCAGCATTTTCTAAGGCATGGTTTAAACCAATTTCTTCCGTTACCATCGATTTAGTTTTAACAACTTTTTTGGCCTTTTTCTTCTTTATGACATTCTCTACATATTCATTGGCTTCTTCGGCTGTTTCTGCAAAAAAGACATGGACGCCACGTTTCTCCACTTGTTCACTTAATTGATATAAATAATAATCGATATTCTCTAATGTATGTGTACGAATCTCTTCACCTATCTGACGCCAATCCTCCCAATCGCCAAGCACTTCTGCCTGTGTGAGGCGGCCTGTTCGAAATCTGCCTTGAGCGGAAGAAACGGCCTGACGCATAAATTCATTATCAATTCCTTGATCAATCCGGTCATTATAAGGAATATCTCCTATTTTGATACTCATGCCCTTCCCCTCCCTGTTCATGTGTATTTAAGATCTTGGTAATATGAACCACTTCGACATCTTTGCCTTCGCGACGCATTCTGCCACCAATATTCATCAAACATCCCATATCTCCGCCAACCAGGTACTCAGCACCTGTTTCAGATACATGTTGTGATTTCTCCTTCACCATCTCTTGTGATATGACTGCATTCTTGATAGCAAATGTTCCGCCAAAGCCACAACAATCCTCTTTCACTGGCAATTCCACATATTCAATCCCTTCTACATGCTCTAAAAGGGTTTGAGGGGCCTCCTTCACACCAAGCACTCGCGTCATATGGCAGGAAGGATGATAGGTGACTTTCCCTTTAAAAGTAGATCCTACATCTGTTACGCCAAGTACATCGACAATAAATTGGGTAATTTCATAGCTTTTTTCTGCCAATGCAATCGCTTCCTTTTCCCATTCAGGATCCCCTTTAAAAATGTGCGGATACTCTCGCAGCATACCGACACAAGAACCAGACGGGCCTACCACATATTCAGAATCTTTGAAGGCCCTTATCATCTGTTTCATTGCTTTTTTGGCCTCTTGTACATAACCACTGTTATAAGCTGGCTGCCCACAGCAAGTTTGCCCCTCAGGGAAATCTACTTCACATCCCAGTCTTTCCAGTAACTCCACGGAATCTTTTCCCACTTCAGAAAAAACAATATCACTGATACATGTAATAAATAATGAAACCTTCATTGCTCCCACCTCATCTATTTTACTTATATTTATCCAAGCTATTCCACCATACCCCAAACCGCCTACTGCTTATCCAATTCTTGAAACAGCAGCTGCTCCACATTTTCTAAATGCTCGAACATGCGGTCTCTTGCCTGCTTTACTTCTCGGTTCTTAATAGCCTGATAGATACGCTCGTGTTCTTGGAATAGGATATCTGCACGATTTTCGGAATACAATAGAATCCGCCTTGTCTCGCGAATGGTCTCCGACATAAGGTCAGAAACACTGCCCATTAAATGAATGAGTAACTCCATATGAGTTGCCTCTGCAATCGCAATATGAAATTCTATATCCGCCCGTTCTGCGAGTAAATCGTTTCCTTTTGCATCTGCCATTAGTTGAAGTGCTTCTTCCATTCGTTTAAGATCGTTTTCTTGATAACTCATAGCAGCGTAACCTGCCGTCCCCACCTCTAAAATCTTGCGTACCTGATACAATTCTTTTACATCATCCTGTTTCATTAAAAAGGCTGTACTAACAGGCAGTGTAAAACGTTCCGGGTCAAAGTTCTGCACATAGGTACCTTCCCCTTGACGCATTTCCACTAATCCCATCGAACGCAAACCGCTTAAGGCCTCTCTGACTGCTGAACGACCAACACCAAAATGATGGGCCAGCTGTTCCACCGAATCTAGTTTATCACCTGGTTTCAGGTCCCCCTGTCTAATCATATGTATCAATGAATCTGCTACTTGTTCATATAATTTCTCTGATTTAATACGTTTATATTCCATATACTTCACTCCATCTTACTCAAATCTACGAATTCCAAGGAAAACTGACTTTTCCGAGATTCAGCCCAGCAATATTGTCATGTATTTTTATCAAGCACACTCGGACTAAATAAGGTCATCAGATGACCTTATTTATAAATTTTACTCCAATTAGCTATGCATTTCAAGGGTATTAGACGATATAATAGTAGTGGGATCTTTAGTTTAGAAGAAGGGAAGGTGATAGATGTGGACTGGATTACTCCAATAAAAGGAATATTTGCTGCCAAAAGCAAGTTATTTATTCAACTAGCAGTGAGTTTCAGTTTCTTCTGGCTTGCGTTGTTTGCTTCTTTATATGAAGGTAGCTATTTATTGCATGATTCATCTGAGTGGGAGCATACCCCTTTTACTCATTTGTTACATAACAATCCAAACCTTCCATCGGATATTTCGCAATTAGATTTCTTGGTCTATGCCATTAAATTCTATAGTTTCTTTCCTATTATTTGTTTAATAAGCGGACTCTATTTCCTTACAGCCAGCCTGTTCGCCTTGCTGCAAAAAAACCACTTATTATTTCGCAAACTTTTCCTTATTATCGGACTGCTGCTTTGTGTTACTGCTGTTTTCTTGTTTAGTACACTAACGATAGGTACGATTCTTTTCTGTACGATACTGTTTTTATTTGGCGGAGGTTTGGTAGGTTTTTTCTTTGTATTGAGAAAAGGCGGATGAGAATCTATTGCGGGTATGTTACTGTTGTAAAAGCAGTGAAGAGAAGCGAGCTATTTCTTATCTAACTATGCGAGTTTTTTATGATAATTAACAGAGCAAGAAAACGAATAACTCGTTCGCATGCTCTGTCCTTTCTTAGTAGGGAGTGTAACTGTCTTTTAATTTTTTTCGATAACGCTCTAACTTCTCCATCTTTCGAAATGTCAGAAAAGAACAAATGGTAACTAGGATTAACATAAGTTCATGTTCTTCTCCTCGGTTATCTATAATAGAAAACATACCCTCTCCCCTTTTTTATATTAAAATAGAAAAACATAAGTTGGTATAGAAGGAAAAGGACAATGGTAAATATTAATCTATAACCTATTTCCTTGTCCTTGCCCGTTTCTTTTTGCAAAACAGATACACAAGCAGGTAAACAAATATAAGCAGTCTGGATATAATGGACAGCAGTATCGAAGCTTCCATTATATATAATTACTCCGATCACAAGCTTAGTCTTTGAAACTACAAGAAAGGAATAATCTGTATCTCCATCCTAACATAGGGTAATAAGTGATTCCAATTAAAATTGGCGTATGTTATACTGTCCAAAATGGAAATACAATAAATCCATTTTCGACTAATTATTAGAAGGTTTTTCACTCATGATATTTGCATCCCTGCAGGGCTGGGAATCCTACTCATCATCCTCTTCTTCGTTGCATTAATAGGAATTACAGGACTGATCATTTATTTATTAAAAAACAAATAAAGATGAGCGAACTCACATCATTTGCGGCTTATGTTCAGCATAAAAAACATTCTAGTTTAACTGTTGACCATAACGATCCAATAATACTAACAGCCTTTTCTGCTCAAATACCGCTACTACTGGCACTCCTGTATGTGCTGTCGTTATTTCATCCTCTATTTGGATATGCTGCTGGTTGATCTTACGAATAATATATTGATTACCTTCATATTCCCCATATCGGAAGTTATCCAAAGCGATGAAATCATAGATCGTTTGGTAGGTTGCTTGATCCATTATTTCTGAATCAAGAAAATCTTGTAGCCAATCTGGTAATTTCGTATGTTGAAACCCCTGCACATCATTTCACCACCTTGGTTACCATTTTCATTAATTCCGCCTGATAGCCTTCCATATCAAATGTTTCATTCTGTAACAACATACTCTCACCGATAGCACCATTAATCAGTATCGATACTGTCTTTGGCTGTAGCTCGGCCGCAAACACCTGTTCTTGCTGGCCTTGTGCCAGAATCTTTTCCAACATTACATAAATCGGGTCATCTCCCTCATTTACCAGCTTATAATATGGCGTATTCTCTCCGTCTCGTGCATTAAAAATAATTTCAAGCATAGCTACGTTGTTTGCGTAATATTGCTTTTGATAATGCAGACTTGCCTTAATAAAGGCTGTCAGTTTCTGATAAGCACCTGTTTCAGCCTCAATATGCTCTTTAATGTAATTCACCTGTACCGTCATTAAGTACATGAGGGTATGATTAATTAGATCTTCCTTATCAGAAAAATGATAAGAAACTAATCCAGTACTGATTTTTGCTTGTTTGGCGATTTTTGCCAGGCTTGTTTGGACATAGCCGATTTCATTTAATACCTCAATCACTGCTTGAATAATTTGTTCTTGACGCGCCTTCGCAATAAATGATTTATCTTTAGTCATTGATGTTTCCCCCTAGCTAACCTTACATATTGATGGCCATCTTGATCTCGAATCACAACTCCTTCCGCAGCTAAATCCCGACGCAATATATCTATTTCCTTCTCATTACCTTCTTGGATTGCCCTTTCCCTGGCCGCTAATAAGGTATTAACAGCAGCAGGGAAATCAGGATGGTCCGGCACCCAGCGATGATATTGATTAGCATAAGGATCTTCATCTTTCCACGGAAAAAAATGTTGTTGAAAAGCCTCGGCGATCGCCTGTTTTTTATTATCTGTTTCTCTGCGATAAAGTTCTTGACCATGATTACCCAAGAAAACAATTTCTTTACCATCTAAAAAGATAGCTGAGATATCTTTTTTCTGCAGCTTCTCTTCTTTATCATTATACACCAATGTCACATCTTGGTCTGTAATGGTCATTTTCAATATTACACTAAAGGCGTAAAATACAAAGAGTACTCCAGCAATTATCCCCACAACCGCTCCAATAACCGGCACCCAAACACTATCCCAAGCTACAACCCATTCCCATAAAGGTTCAAATGGGATAAAAGGAATCTTCAACAGCCAAGAAGCAATAATCTTAATAAACCACCCTAGCAAAGCTCCCACTATAGGTGTGACAATTATTAAAATCAGCTTATCGGTCATTGTTAAACCAACTACTGTTTTATTTTCCATCTTTTTTCGCTCCATTCTAAAATATTGACTATATGATTATTTTTTTAATTGATTGATCAATTAAATTATAACGTACATTGTATTTCATATCAAGATCTTGATCTTATATCCTTCTCCATTCACGTTAAACCGTCTTGTCTGCTTTGCTCCTCCACGGTTATATTCAATATAGCAAATAAAGATGTCTATTAGTTGAACAGCAAATTAATTTTCCATAAAAAAACTGCACCACTTTTGATGCAGTTTTTTCCCTCTACTATTTATCGTGTCTTGACGACGGTAATTTTTCTCATCAATGGATAACCGATAAGCCAGAAGGCAATGCCGAGTACAAATAAAGTGATGAAGAACATCCATGATATATTAGACATAACATCGATTACTCCGCGGATAAGCCAGCCTTCAAATACACCAAACAAAACGACAAGCAGCAATACTGCTAATAAAATGGTGCCACCCAGCAAACCTGTGCGATAGAAGATCAATCCGAATAGATATAATAAGTTCATAATAAAGAACATCACCAACGTATCAACAACAATCCGTGTGGCCGGGTTATCCGATAACAGCATCGCCAAATGAGTAAATTGAAAATTATCAATCCCGATCCATTTTTGCAGTAATTCTGTTACCAATTGCAGCACATTCCCTATTACAGCCATCACCATCGAGTAAAGCAGCATGAAGTATACTTGCATTATATAAATATTTTTACGGACGGCTCCCATTTTTAAACCAAAGGGAACATTTCCTTTCACTAATTGATAACCAATAATACCAACATTAAAATAAGTCGCAAATGGGATCGCAAAATACATTTTAAATTCATCTGTCCCTAGCAATAAGTAGCAGATAATACAGCTTACTGCTAGAAGCCCTGCTAAAATAAGCAAAAATATTTTCGCTGAGTAAATCACACCTTGTGTGTAATAATACATCATTCCTTTGATTTGATTATTCATGGACGGCACTCCCTTCACTTTTCTCAGTTAAATGAATCATTAGCTCTTGAATTGGCACACCTTCCACTTGTAATCCGGCGTCTTTCGCCTCTTGTTTGCTGCCAAAGGCATAGGCCATCGAATTGCCAGCCAAGTCATTACGCTGAATCACTTCTTTCCCTTCTAAAAAGGCATCGACTTTTGTCTTTGGTCCAGAAACGCCAACCGTCTTCTCCCGTATGCCTTCCGATGTCTCCTGCAGAATAAGCGCCCCTTCCCGTAAAATCAGCACTTCTTCAAACATCAAACTGACTTCATCAATCAAATGCGTCGAGAAGATAATTGTACGAGGATTTTCTTGATAGTCCTCTAACAAAATTTCATAAAATTTCTTACGAGATGGTGCATCCATACCGATGTATGGTTCATCAAACACAGTAATCGGTGCTTGGCTAGCCAATCCAACTGTAATTCCTAAGGCAGATTCCATCCCTTTCGATAAGGTTTTGATTCGGAAAGACTGTTTTAAATGAAATACTTCCAACAGTTCCTCTGCCATTTGCTGATCCCAATTGGGATAAAAATAAGCAAAGATTTTTAACACTTGTTTGATTTTTAATTCAGGGCTAAAGTTATCTGCTTCCTTGATCAAACAAATCGATTCGGTTAATCGTTGATTTTCAAATGGATCTTCCCCATCAATCTTAATCTCACCAGATGACGCTAGAATTTGTCCGCTTAAAATATCCATAAAGTTGGTCTTACCCGCCCCGTTTCTGCCTAGTAATCCATAGATTTTATTTTCTGTTAAGGTAAAAGAGACTTTATCCAGTGCGTGTTTCTGTCCATATGTTTTAGTTAACTGGTTCACTTCAATCTTCATTTTCTTCATCCTCCCAGTTCAGCATATCGATTAATTCCTGTTCATCCATATGCAGCTTTTTGGCTTCTCTTTTCAATGGCAGCATATAATTTTCAAAAAACGTCTGTTTTCGTTTCTCGGTCACAATTTCCTTTGCTTCACTTGTTACAAACATACCAACGCCTCTTTTCTTTAATAGAATCCCCTCTGCTACCAATTCATTAATCCCCTTGCCGGCCGTTGCAGGATTAATTTGATAAAAATTTGCAAACTCATTGGTTGAAGGAGCACGATCCCCTGCTTGCAGGGAATCATCCATAATCGAGTCTTCAATCTGCTCTTTAATTTGTAAGAAAATCGGTTTGCTTTCATCCAAAATTTTTTTCATAAGCTTCATCCCTTAATTGGTTAATTACTTATGTAACTAACCATAGAACATTTTGTGCGCAAAGTCAATAGTTTTCTTGCCAACTACTAGAAAAAGGCTGCTATCCCAATGGATAGCAGCCTTTTTCGCAGTGTAACTGACTGTAAGATTTCCACCTTCAAGAAATGAGGAACATGTCATTTCTAAGTAGGAGATCCAACAGCCAGTAACGGCCCGATTGGTTCAACTAACATTCAGTGGGGGATAAAGGCCCCCCACTGAATGAAGTTTCACTTTATATTTTGTTCGGAAAGAGATCACAGTCATGCAGTTCCATCCACATTTTATTCACTCGCAGGTTCTTCACCTGCAATGCCATAGAAGAATAACCTCGTTAAATCCTCTGTCATTGGAATAATCTGAGGAGCTAAATCCTCTCGCTTCAAATATTCTGCAAACATCTGCAAATAAAAAAGCATGGCCTGATCACTAATTTGTTCATGGACTAATCCCTCTTCCCTGCCTTGCTGCAACAATTGCATCACGGCTGGCAGCACTTCTTCCCGATAGAGCTTCTCAATATAATTTCCCTCCGTTGTGTAATACTGCATCAGAAACTGCAAAAACTCGCCATTTATATCATTAGCGATATCAACTTTACCAAAGAGCATCTGTTTGATCTTTTTGTCAAAAGAGATGTCTTCCGTAAATAGATATTGATAATCTTGCCAAATCTGATCTACATAGTAAATTAACACTTCTTCTAACAAATTCTCTTTACTTTCAAAGTAATTATAAATGGTCACTTGCGAAACATTTGCCGCCTTGGCAATCTCAGCAATGGGGACCTTCTTGATTCCTTGCGTTTGAAATAAAGATAAACTCGCCTGCAGTATCGCCTGTTTTTTTTGTTGTTTTCGTCGCTCAAAACCATCCATTTATTGCACCCCATCTAAGTTTTCTTCGAATTATCTTTAGTTTAATCAAATTTTTGAAATATTTCAAAGAAAATATTTCAAAATTAATTGACAATTATTCCAATACTATATATTATGAAATATATATAGATAAATATTTCAAAACTTTTTTTTCAGGAGGAGTCCGATGACTGTTTTACAATTAGATCGCATCTCTAAGCAATTCGGCCAGTTTCAAGCACTAAATCAAGTCTCTATGGAATTAAAACAAGGGGAAATATATGGTTTTATTGGTCCGAATGGTGCTGGTAAATCAACGACTATTCGGATTATTTTGGGCATGCTTCAGGCTACCAGTGGTTCAGCTACTCTATTTGGCAAGGATGTCTGGCGTGATGCAGCCGAAGTGCACAAGCGCTGTGCTTATGTACCTGGAGATGTTAATGTCTGGCCTAACTTAACCGGGGGTGAGGTGATTGATGTTTTATTAAAAATGAACGGTATTTATGACAAGAAAAAACGTGATCACTGGATCGAACGATTGCAGTTTGACCCTTCCAAGAAAAGCCGTTCTTATTCAAAAGGGAATCGACAAAAAATCGCCCTTATCGCTGCCTTTGCCTCTAATGCTGATTTATTTATTTTAGATGAACCAACCTCTGGGCTGGACCCGTTGATGGAACATGTTTTTCAGCAAGGCGTTCAAGAGGTGAAGGATAACGGCAAAACGGTACTGTTATCCAGCCATATTTTATCTGAAGTTGAGAAACTCTGTGATCGCGTAGCTATCATTCGCCAAGGTGAAATTATTGAACAAGGCTCCTTGAAGGATATGCGTCACTTAACTCGCATGCATATCATGGTCGAAACACGATATCCATTGCATGAACTAGAGCAGTATAAGGGAATATATGATGTGGAAGAACAAGGAAATATTCTGCATTTTCAAATGGATGCAGAACAAACAGAACCGGTGATGCAATATCTCAGCCAGCAAGGAATTATCCGGCTCGAAAGCAGCCCTCCCAAACTAGAAGATCTCTTCATGCGTCATTACGAACAAAAAGGAGGGCGATAGCTCATGCATTTGTTTAAAGGATCCAAGTGGCTGCTGCCTATCTTGCTCCGGCAGCACCGCATGCGCCTGATCTATTGGCTGGCTGGACTTACCTTAATAACGGTGACAGTCGTTGCCTCTTATCAATCCATCTATGGAGACACAGCCTCACGGGAAGCGTTTGGCCTGACAATGGAGAATCCTACGATGATTGCCATGTTAGGGATTGGTTATGATAACTATCATGTATTAGGCAGCTTATTTGCTATGGAAATGCTGCTCTTCTCCGCTATTGCGGTTGCGATGATGAATATTCTGCTTGTAGCCAAGATGACAAGAGATGATGAGGAACAAGGAATACTTGAGCTTGTTCAGGCACGATCCGTCGGGCGCCTCAGTTACCTGCACAGCAGTCTTGTTGTGATGCTTGTCAGCAACCTGCTTTTAACCCTTTTGTTAACGATAGGTATTGGCAGTCTCCAAATCGATGGAATGAATTGGCATGGGGCGGTGTTGTACAGCAGTTTATTAGGTGGAACAGGGATATTTTTTGGTTGTTTGACAGCTTTGTTTAGTCAACTGGTAGAAACATCACGTACATCTATGATCTTCTCTTTTGGTGCTGTTCTTATTCTTTACCTGCTGCGAGCGATTGGTGATGTAGAGTTCACCGCTCTCTCCTATATTAGCCCATTAGGATGGCTGGCACGTGCTTATGTTTTTACCGATAATGATTGGTGGCCTGTGGTTGGATTATTGGCAGCCGCCATATTGCTCACTCTCATCACATACTATTTACAATCTATCCGTGATATTGGTGCCGGTTTTATTCCGGAACGCAAAGGCAGAAAGAATGCCTCCGCCTTGTTGCAAACTAAGCTGGGTCTTGTATTTCATTTACAGAAAACGATGATTCTCTCCTGGTTAGCGGGTATTTTAATAATGGGAATCGCCTCTGCTGCTATTCTGCCTGAATTAGAAAAATTCTTTCAGGACAATGAGGCATTACAAGCTTTTCTAACTGCTAATGGCAGCCTGATGGAACAGTTTATTCTGTTAATGATGTCGATTATGATTATTTTTATATCTGCTCCTGTGATCATGTCGGTTTTACGCCTTCATGGTGAGGAGAAAGCACAACGAACAGAGGTTATTTACAGCAAAGCCCTTTCCCGAGCAAAATTGTACCGCACGTACACATGGCTTGCTGTCTTGATTGCTTGTATCTTCCCTCTCCTGTTGGCATGCAGCATCTGGGGTGTCGGTTTCTTTGCCGCTGATGAGATGATGGCATGGGAAGAGGTGTTTGGTGCCGCCATAGTTTATATACCTGCCTTACTTGTGTTAGCAGGAATTGCTTTGTTTCTGCTGGGCTGGCTGCCTAAGCTGATCTCACTTGTTTGGCTGTTCGTCATCTATGGTTTTGTCGTTATCTATCTGGGCGATTTATTAGATTTACCTAAAGGGATAAAATTGTTATCCATTTATGAACATATTCCAATGTATCCAAGTGAGGATTTTTCATGGGGCGTTATTTTGAGCTATCTGTTGATAAGTGCTCTGCTTATCGTATTCGGTTTTGTTGGCTACCGCCGGAGAGATATGGAAGGATAAAGTGAAACTTCGTTCAGTGTTTTTTTTCCATCCCCACTGAACGCTAGTTGAACCAATTTGGTCGTTACAGTCTGTTGAATCTCTCACTTAGACATGACGTGTTCCCTTATTTCTTGAAGTGGGAGTCTTACAGCCAGTTACACTGCGATAAATACCGATGAAAAACGCTGATACCCATAATGGATATCAGCGTTGCTATTATTCTGACAGGATGGCTGTCAATGTATGCCGAGCCAGATCTCGAACTGCTTGTTCTTCTGCTTGATAGGTAATCAGGGCTTTCCATAAGGCCCAGCCTTTGGCACGCTGCCATGTCGCCTTATCCATCTGGACATGCTCCTTAAAAATCAGCCTGTTTTCTTTATCAAAAAATGTCCAGGCAATAACCAAGTCACAAGCGGGATCACCAACTCCCGATGTACCAAAGTCAATCACTGCCGCTAATCGCTGCTGACGGACTAACAGATTCCCAGAGGCAATATCGCCATGAAACCATACTGGCGGCTTTGTCCATTTACTGCGAAGTGCCTCTGCAAATATATGGCTGCAACGTTCTGTATCTACTACTCCCTCTAACTGTTTGAGCGCCTCTTCTGTTTCCTGTTGATAAACGGCTAAATCCCCGCCCCGATAAAAGCTATGTGCACCTGCGACAGGCCCATCTGTCGCATCAATAGATTGTAACTGCCGGATAAATTGAGCCAAATCAATCGCAAACTGGGGCAGATCGATAGAACCATCCTGTAATGTTTCTCCTTCTAGCCAATTATTGATCGACCATGGCAAAGGATACAGCTCTGATGGCTCTCCCTTAGCAACCGGTGTGGTAATAGGGAGCTCTAACTGTGAGGCTAAAACCGGCAGCCATGTTGATTCTTTTTCCACTGCTGCCGCATATGCCTGATGACTGGGCAGACGCAGGCTCATTGTTTCCCCCAGTCGAAACGTTCGATTATCATGTCCACTTTTCTTTACATGCCTCACTTCTAATGACGCCCATTCCGGAAATTGCTCTGCAACAAGTTGTTTTGCTAATTCTAAGGTTATATTCATAGTACCTCCAATGTAATGCTAGTCTTTTTTCACCACCGTTATTAATGGAGTATTTGTTTTGTTTTTCATCCCGATCACTCCTTGTATAGTTAGTTATGGCTATTATATAGAGGAAAAGGGATGAAGTAAATACCTGCAAAGTGTTTTTATCCACCAGAAGGATGAGCCATACATTTTATTCCGGTGCAATCGCTGGCGCCATCTCACTGATAACAGGCCCAGCACGTTTATCCTCCCCATTCAAAAAGGCTGCCTTACTAGACAACCTTTCTAACGATAGCATTCTTTTTCATATGCTAATCCGCGCAGTCTTTTCTGCTCGCTCTATAATCGCATCCACTGTTTCTTCTGGGGTCAGGTCAGAATTGTCTATCCATAAACCAATCCGTGGATTCTCCTCCATCAGCACTTGATGTAATGGTTGGACCTCCCATGTATGATAACCTGTCTTATTACGTTCTTTCTCACGGTCTATCACTGTTTCCAAGTTTGGATTTAATGTAATAAAATAAAGCGATTTCGTCTGAAACTGTTGTAAAAAATAATAAGCCTCTTTCCCTAAATAATTATCTTGTACTACAACCGTAAATCCAGCTCGATAGTAGGTTTCTGCTGCTGCCGCGGTTAAACGGTAGCGTAGCAGCAATTGTTTCAGGGCCTCCTCAGACGGATCAGGTGCCATCTCTTCCTGCCCGTTTACTATCATCTTCCGATAAATATCACCGTGGAGATGCACACTTTTTTCTAGCTTTTCTGCCAGTAATTGGGCCACAGTTGACTTCCCAGAAGCCATAATTCCGGTAATAATATAAATCCCGACAGGTAATCCCATTTTTATCCCCTCTTTCTTACAGATAACCGTCTTATTCTGGATTGCTGTGAAACATTAAAAGCCTAACATTCTATCGTTACTTACCTTCCTTATCAATCTGTTCACTGTCATACGTCCCCTTTTCCGACAGCACCCGTTAATAGATTGCTTTTGCCTCAAGAGGAAGTTGGCGGATGTGCGCATGGTATTGCTGTACACGTGCAGATTCTTCGGTATCATAAATTAATTCCAGCTGACGTGCCACTTTTAATGCTGTTTGCTCAAATAATTGGCACATCGAGTCCAAAGCTTGCCATGCCCCCTGATAACTGCCATCGGCATATGTCTCTAATAATGCCTCCCATTCTTGCTTATCCAACAAAGACTTGAAATGCTTTCCGGATTTCCCTACACTTATCGCAAAGTCATGCTCCATCCCTATTCTCCAGGACAGCATATGCATTAACATTCCACGAATCACATGCAGATGATCTTGTGCATAAATAAGTTCCTGACGCCATAACCCCTTTACGACATAAGTAGATACCCACCAAAATTCGTTACAGCAATCATCAAACAATTGCTGGTTCGGTCTTTGGACTTGATAATCCTTATCTGTCGGTGGATCCAATGTCGGTAAGATATTGTCTTTATCTAATAAAACAATGGACAGTTTATCTCCGCCATGCCACTCCGCTGCCCGTTCAACAGGAAACAGCGTCAAATCGATTCGATTCCCATCATGGAACTTCATTAAATAAGCAAACGTATCTTTTGATTCAGACGGAATTAGCGACATAGCATCTGGTGTCTGCATAATTAAACGTTCACCAAATACATCTATCCACCCCGGATCATCAATAAATGACTGGACATCTTTTACTATATATACGATATCATAATCTTGAAAAATATCTGGCGACACATTAGGATTTGTGCGTGATCCATTCATACCGACTGCTCGAATTCGTTCATCTTCCATCGCTGTATCTAAAATTAACTGCATCATTTCCTTCTCTGTCCGCATCTTTTTCAACCTCCTTGTTAGCCCTTACAAAGCAGTATACCATGTTCTATTCTTCTTGAAGACCAAAAAGTTGATCCATTTATTCATTAAAGATATATTTTTTTGCATAGATTGACAATATCATGTACATACTTAACATTAAAATTTATATTCTTTGTTTCATCCTCTAACAATTGGGTATTATTTAAAATATTAAAGATTTTCAATCACAATCGCCCATTTTATCAATGGGTAGAAGGGATGGATAAAATTGAAAAAAAAGACAATAATGTGTCTAACACTGTTGCTTGTCTTATTTTTAGCTGGATGTAATACGACTAATAATGAGGAAAATGCAGATAACGACAATACAGGTGATGTAACTAACGAAACGAATAATGACAACAACGAGGCTGGAACAGATGACAACAATACAAATGATAACACCACTTCTAATGGTAATAATACAAACACTGTAACAGTGGAGGATGTATCCCTGAATGTAGATGATGCCCTTCAGATCTTCTATGAAACTTTCCCTGATGTACAAGTGTCTGCTATTGAATTAGATGTCGAGAATGGGGAGTTGATGTATGAAATTGATGGATTTGATGACACCAATAAATACAGCGCCCATATTAATGAAGCCGGCGAAGTGCTTCATCAAGAACAAGAAGCATTAGATGCTGATGACAGCCCACAAGAACTGCAAATTGATAGTTATGTAACAATCGATGAGGCGATAACAACAGCCAAACAAGCACAAGAAACCGGTGATTTATCAGTCACAAGCTGGAATCTTGATATTAAAAATGGACATGCAATGTTTGAAATTAAGTTTGAAGAAACAAATAGAAAAGAAGTAGAAGTTACTATTAATGCAGAAACAGGCGAACAAGATCATGTCGAAGTAGATGATTAATTACCTTCCACATCAAACAACTAAAACGAAGCGAATGAGCACTATTCAGCTGTCGTCAAAACAGAAGAATAAGATTCTCTATATTAATGGCACAGGCAAGCTAAGGCTTGCCTGTTCACATTTTAGTATAAAAGGATCTTAAATAAGCAGAACTCCATTTATGTTCAATACTGTTGTCAGTAGGAACTCTTCTAGACTTCGCTGAAATATCAAGCACAAGTCTCACGGACGATTGTAACAGGATAAATAATACCTCATCTTTCCTCTCCACGATTAACATTTTGATATATTTTCCATCTCCATGTTTATCCATTAAAGAAAAGGGTATAAATTATAAACGTGTTATTAGGATATCCCCCATTCATGCAGGTCTTATTATCGACATCTTCGCTACAACTAGATCATATAAACTATGCCCATTAACCTATTGCAACATTTCTTATCTTTATATATCCTATTAACTATCTGTTTTAAAAACTTTTCTAGAGAGGAAGAACACAAAATGAATAAATGGCTTATGCTTTGCCTGACATTACTATTGAGTATTGCCTTAGTTGCTTGTGGTTCATCAGACGATACAAACGCGGATGACAATAGTAGCGACGACAATACAACAGAAGAAACAGAAGGTGCTAATGACGAAGGCACAGAAGATGAAGATACAGCGGATGATGAAGGGACAGAAAGCGTTGATTTAGAAGGAGATACCAATTCTGAGGAAGAGGCTGCTACTGAACTAGACATTGATCCAAATGGAGAAAATGTCGTTACTTTACAAATTGATCAAAATGGTGTGTATTCTAAATTGACTTATTATGCAGATGGAGATAAAGTAACAAAACAAACAGCTGAAAACGAAATTCCTTATACTGCCTTACAAGTCTCTAATAAAGAAGAAGCAGAGGCTGCGTTACAAGAAATGGTTGCAGCTTATGCAGAGGCTGAAGGTATCGAGCACAGCATTGAATACCATGATGATCATGCGACAGAATCATTAACAGTTGATTATGATCAAGCGGATCCTGAAGAAATGGCTCAATTAACCGGATCTATTGTAGATGGAGATACAAGCCAAGGTATTAGCTTGCAACGATCTGTTGAAATGTTAGAACAAAGCGGATATGAAGTTGTATCCGAGTAATTAAATAATCATGAGTGACTTAAGAAGACCTCGCCTATTACAGGCAGAGGTCTTCTTTTATATCAGCGTATTGACTTTTAAAAAATGCAGCACTTTTTTCAGAGCTCCTTTTACAAAATATTAACTTGGATTTTACAGCCGTTTATTATTTACGTGCTATGCTCGGTACATACATAAACAATGGGGTGAGAGCAGAAATGAAAAAAGCACCACTCCATTTACTAATCGCAGTCTCCATTCTAGCAGCTTTTCCGCAAACTACAAACGCAAACGACAATTCTATCCCTGAACAATTGACCGACCTCTCTCTGCATGTTTCAGCAATGAAAGAGAACTTACCATTCGAGCTAAGCGGGCGATACATAAGTGGTGCCGATTTTGGCGTTGGAGGAGCAGAAATTGTTGCCTACGATGAGAGGAGCAACCAAATATTTTCAGTCAATGGCAATAAAAAATCAATTGATATTTTAGATGGAGAAGCACTAACGGAGAATAATGCCTTTACCGATATTCCACTAAAAAAACGATTAAAACTTGGATCCATCCCTATCCGATGTAGCTGATTTAACAAGCATTGCGGTTCTTCCAACCGAAGACATCATTGTTGTAGCAACCGTTGCGGAACCTAAAACAGATGCTGGTCATGTGCTCTTTCTAACAAGTGCAGGCGTTCATCTCGCAACAGTCGAAGTGGGTGCCTTGCCAGACATGGTCACTTTTACGCATGTTGGACATAAATTGCTTGTTGCTAATGAAGGAGAACCTAGTGAAGACTATAAAGTCAACCCTGAAGGGTCCGTTTCGATCATAAATATCAGTCAAGGTGTAGAACAACCAGAAATCGTCACAGCAAGCTTCACAGATGAAATCATTGATAATGATGTGCGCAAAGTCCATCCCGAGGCAAACTATGTTGAAGATCTGGAGCCGGAAATTATCGCTGTACATAAAGACAGTTCCCGTGCAACCAGGTGACACTTTATTTGAAATTGGCCTGCGTTATAATTATTTATGGACGACGCTCGAACAATCGAATCACTTGGAAAACCCCCATTTGATTTACCCAGGTGATCAGCTAATGATTAAATAAAACCCATTATCGCCTGAGTTCTGTTTACCTACTCCACCCATTTAAAGATGAATGCCAATAATCATGATGCACAAATAGAGACATGTAGAAGAAATACAAGCTGAAGAAGGCTGTTGCACAATGGAACTACATGATGCGACAGCCTCTTTTATTCAGTATTTAATAATGGGTTTAATTGGGATATATGTGAGTCATTTGAACAATAATTTACCTTTTTAATTAAATTGTACCTGTACCACGCCTACTTCCCTATTTTCATTATCTACATAAAAATAAACATTATTAGAATTGCAAACTAGCAACTTTAAAATCTGTAAGTCTTTTAAACTGTCTGATAGTACCCATCCATTTGGTATAAATGTTAGGTCTTGATTAACGTACATATTTTTTAAAAAAGCGAGTAAATAATCTAATTGTGAATCATTATCATTCTTACAATCAAAAAATTCCTTATTAAGCCGGTAAATTTTTGGCTGATTAAACGGGGAGGCCACCTGCTGATCAGATCCGATAATTTCATTAATGGCGTCCAATCGAGCTTTACATATATATTTTTTTGGATATTGTAAATGAATTTGTTTTACCTTACCTTTATAAGATACAAGTTGCACTTTATCAAAAAAAGGTGCTGTTTCCGTGTTTACCTGTTCTAACATATGTTCATCAGGAATTGGTAACATTAGCACCCCATCAGTTTGGTGCTTAAACATACTTAAGAAAAAATGTGTTACGATTGTTTCTTTTGGTTCATTACGCATGGTAAGTTCGCTTATCGAAAAATCAAGTTTCAAAGCATCCTCATCTTTGTCATGAATACCTGGTACTTCATGTAACCATCGCATACAAAATCTCCTTATTCTTTTTTAATTTTTTTCTCCACTCATTGATAACTTTTCTTCTCGCAGTGTAAAAAAAACCAAACAGTTGCGACCTGTTTTTTCATCCAATAATTTTATCTGCAAATAACCGATTTTCTATTTTAACTGCCACACTGGCTTTAGTTGAAAAACATTCTGTTGCAGCGTAAAGCAAGCTATTTTATATATTTTACTCATGAGCTAATGCGTGATTAACCGCCATTTCTCGTTTACCATGCAATAGGAAATACAAACCGGCGGCCAAGATAACAACTAAGGCTAATAACGTATACAAGGTGGCATACCCTGTAATGGGTACAATAAATCCTAATAGGTATGGTCCAAATCCTAAACCAGCGTCTAAAAAGATAAAGAATGTAGATGTTGCTAAACCCATTCGATGGGACGGTGTTAGTTTAACCGCAACCGCTTGGGTACAAGATTGCATATTCCCAAAACCAAGCCCGATAAGTACACCGGCTAACAATAAAATGAAACTACTATGAGTAACACCTAACATGAATAAGCCGATTGTAAAAAACACAAAAGCAGGATACATCACATAGTTAGCCCCTTTTGCATCCATCAAACGCCCGGTAAATGGACGAGAAGCTAGAACGGCTATCGAATAAACAAGGAAGAAAAAACTGGCTGCACTAACTAAGTGAAGTTCGATGGCATAGAAATTAATATAGGAAAGCACACTGGAATAACATAATGCTACCACTAAAGTAACGATCGCAATAGGAAGTGCTCTTATTTCAATAAATTGCGAAATATTTAAGCCCTTCGGTTTAAGCGGTTCCCCATCAAGGGTTGGCACATGGACAAAAAAGGCGGTCGCCAAACAAAGGACAGCAACGATAACACAGAGGCTAAAAATAACATGGATATCTGTATGCTGATTCAGCATGATACCAAGAAATGGCCCAATCGCCGTTGCCAGTGTGGCACTCATACTGTAATAGCCGATCCCTTCTCCTTTTCGAGAGACTGGAATAATTTGTGCAACAATTGTACCTGTAGCAGTACTTGCCACCCCGAATGCCAAACCATGCAGGAAACGATTTAACAATAGAAAGCCAATTCCAAAATGAACGAAATATAATGTCGTTGCTAAAATAAAAGCAATAATGCCGATAAAAAGTGTCCGTTTACGGCCAATGGAATCAATACTTCTGCCAATCAATAAACGGCCTATTAGCGCTCCGACAATAAATAAACCAACCACAAGGCCCGCTTGGCTTGGTGTAGCTTGATATGTTTCTGCGGCATATACGCCAATAATAACGACAAACAAATAAAACACAAATGTTAATAAGAAATTAATCGCTGATACGATTAAAAAATCCTTTGTCCATAATTTCTCTTTACTCAAACTTGTTCCCTTCTTTACTTATTAAATTTTGTTGAAGTTTACGCAAGGTATGTCTCACAAAGTCTTGTTCCTGCTTTGTCAATCCTTCTGCTAAGGAATACTCTAACTCGGTAATTGCCTGCCGGGATTTCTGATAAACCTCATTTCCGTATTCGGTGAGTTGAATATTTTTTTCACGGCGATTTTCACTAGGAACAACCTCGATAATATCCAATTCTTCTAAACGTTGAACCCTTCTAGTAATAGATGGTCTTTCCACTCGATAATGGGCAGAAATATCAGCCAATGTTGATCTGCCCTCCACCTTCAAATAATAAATTACCTGCCAGTGTGAATAGGATAACTGATAGGCAGCGAGAATATCATTTAGCTTTGTCACTAATGGACGATATACTTGCATAAACGAACGTAAGAAACCCTCCACTTTTACTCCGCCTCCCCTTTAATTACCTTAGTTAACTATTACCTTAGATAACTTTATATCAACTACAAGGAATTGTCAATACTACAGGGCAAACCAGGATATAGGTCTAGTGAAGGATGATACCCGAATAAAAAAAGAAATATTTTCAAAAAAAGAGAAACTTTTTCTCTGTTATAAACGTCTTATTATATTGTAGAAATAGATATAAACTATATATTAAGGGGAGAGAATAATTGAAGAAAAAAGTATGGATATGGGTGGGAGTCAGTATTGGGATTATTGCTATTATTGCTGCATCAGTAATTTTTGCCTTTAACTATTTCCCAACCCAACAAGTAAGCAGTATGGAAGATGATATTCATGTTACCGTTCAAGCAGCTAAAGAAGAAAAATTAGCTCAAAGTATCTTAGTTACAGGTCAAATAGTTCCAGAAAACGAACAAAAGTTATATGCCAACCCTGAAAATGGTGAGATTCAAGGTTTTGAAGTCAAGGAAAATCAAGAAGTAAAAAAAGGAGACGTATTATATACATATGACTCTAGCAGTCTGGAACGAGAATTTAACAAGGCGGTTCGAGATCGTGAATTATTAGAGAAGCGGTCACAAATGGAAATCAATCAAATGGAAAGTTTCAACAAGAAAATTACTGAGGCAAAAAATTCTGTTGGTAAGCCAGTAGAACCTGTGTCTGTGGAAGAAGAGACAGAAGGGGACTTGGAAGAACCGATAGAAGACCTTGTGATGGTTACAGAAGATGATGTCCGGCAACTAGAGAATGAGAAATTGCAATTAGAGATGGAACACGAAGGAACAAAAGATGAAATCACTACTACACAAGAGACGATTAACGAATTAGACGAGAAGATCAAGGAAATGACTGTAACCAGTGAAATTAATGGAATCATAGTCAAGATCAACAAGGACACTGCTTCTGCTGAAGAAGGTGTTACAGAACCTGTTGTACATATTGTGTCCAATGAACCTTATAAAGTAATTGGTACCATGAATGAATTTGATGCCGTAAAAATCGCAAAAGACCAGTCTGTCATTATTCGCCCTAAGGTATACAACGACCGAGAATGGAACGGTGTCGTAGAATCGGTTTCCCATTTTCCTGATGACAACGGTGCAGAAGCAGACTTTGGCATGGAAGGCAGTAATGTAACTACTTATCCATTCACCGTTGCGATTACAGATGATACTTCAGAACTGCGCCAAGGTTTCCATGTCTCTATTGAAGTGTCTACCGGCGGTGAAAAAGTACTGGCTGTTCCTCATACGGCGATAATCGAGGATGATTTTTTTGAGGCGGAAGAGGACATGAGCACAGGAGAGATCACAGAAATCGTTTATGTGCTAGTGGATGGCGTATTAGAACAAAGAATCGTGGAAACAGGCGAAATGAACGACGAATTTATTGAAATCACCAGTGGTGTAGAAAGCGGTGAACTGGTCGTTATTTATCCTGAACCAGATTGGTATGATGGAATGGAAGTGATCTCCTTTGATGAAGTTGAGTAATATCCACAAAACTTATGGTAATGGGGCACTGCAAATTGCTGTTCTAAAAGATATTAATCTCACAATAGAACCTGGTGAATTTGTTGCCATTATGGGCCCATCTGGCTCTGGGAAATCTACTTTAATGAATATCATTGGTTTTCTGGATTATCCAAGCAGTGGGAACTATGAATTAAATGGAGAAATGATCAGTTCCTTTAAAGAAAAACAACTTGCCCAATTGCGTAATCAGCACATTGGCTTCGTATTCCAGCAATTCTTCTTGCTGCCTCGTATTCCGGCAGTAAAAAATGTGGAAACGCCTTTAATCTATGCAGGGGTATCCAAACGAGAGCGCCGGCAAAAGGCACAGCAAATGCTGGAAAAGGTAGGATTGGAAGATCGAATCAAACATTTACCAAACCAATTATCCGGCGGGCAGAAGCAACGGGTTGCTATTGCACGGGCATTAGTAAATGACCCTTCTGTTATTATGGCAGATGAACCAACCGGTGCACTGGATTCCAAAACGAGTGAACAGATTATGGAGCTGTTTGTGCAGTTAAATGAAGAAGGCAAAACAGTAATTCTGGTTACTCATGAAGAGGAAGTAGCCGCCCATGCCAAGCGAGTGATCACAATTCGGGATGGGATGATTACAGATGATCGGAGGCAAGACGCATGAATATAGTAGAAAGCTTTAAAATTGCCTTTTCTTCGATCTGGAATCATAAAATTCGCTCTATCTTAACCATGCTTGGAATTATTATTGGTGTAGCAGCGGTTATTATTATTGTAGCCATTGGTCAAGGTGCCCAATCGATGATGACAGATGAACTGTTTGCCGTTGATAAGAACGTGATTGAACTTTATTACGAACAAGATTTTAGCGATGAAGAAGGAATGATGGGTGATTTTTATTATGAAGAACCCGAAATCACGCAGGAAGACATTCAAATATTACAAGCCTTGCCTGACATCAGATCTGTTATCGCCACCAACTCTGCCTGGGGATCTGTCACTTACAATGACAAGAACGCAGAACCTGAAATTACCGGTGTAAGCTCCGAATACTTTTCTGCTCAAAGTATTGAGGTACTAGAGGGCAGACCGATTAACAACAGAGATAATAATGGTATGAACCGCGTGGCGATGATTGATACAGTAGCTCGGGAAAAGCTCTTTAAGGAAAACGAAGATCCGCTTGGTGCGATTATCAGTCTTGATGATAACCCATATAAAGTTGTTGGGGTTTATAATTCTCCTATACCAGAACAATTTCGCTGGTCAGAAGGCGGCGAAATGCTTATGCCTCGATCTGTCATTGCTTTGATGTATGGAAGCAGAGAAGTGGACAGACTGGCCGTTATCGCTAATGATTCAGAGCGAATTGCTGAAACAGGCTGGTTAGCTGCTGACACGCTGACAGAACATAAACAATTAGAAAATGGCTCCTATACAACCTATGATTTATCAGAAATCGAGAATGAAATTAATCAAATGGTATTAATTATGACGTTGTTTATCGGCAGCATTGCCGGTATTTCATTATTAGTCGGCGGTATTGGGGTCATGAATATCATGCTTGTTTCTGTTTCAGAACGCACAAGAGAAATCGGCTTGCGTAAGGCATTAGGAGCGACTCGAGGTAAAATACTATTTCAATTCTTAATTGAGTCGATTACACTGACATCACTTGGCGGATTAATCGGTATTGGATTTGCCAGTGCCACTGCTGGATTAATCACCTTACTTTCACCGATCGATGCCATGGTTAGTCCCATCGTTATCTTAATCGGTGTTGGTTTCTCTGCCTTTATTGGAATTATTTTCGGCATTCTGCCTGCCAATAAGGCGTCTAAACTCAGTCCAATCGATGCATTGAGATATGAATAATTTTTGATTTAAACAGGGGTCACTTATAGGAGTGGCTCCTTTTCTTTAGCCATACTTCCCTGATCAAGTTAAGCCACCCCTACTCCACTCTCTGTTGACATATTTCCAGCAAAGGACAATTTGTACAGACTGGTTTCACACGGCAAAATTGTTTGGCATGTGCCACTAATAAGGCATGAAATTCATTATATATCATTACTTCACCCGGAAAATGCTGTTCCACTATTTCTTTAAAGCGATCATAGGATACCGGCATATCATAACCAATCCGGTAAAAGATGCGGCGTGTATAGGCATCAACAACAAATACGGGTTTCTCTAAGGCATACAATAATATGCAATCCGCCGTTTCCCTGCCTATCCCATACACCTTGATTAATTCCGCACGCAGTGCCTCTTTATCTTTCTTTTTTAACTGGTTAATTGAAAATTGGTATTGCTTAAACCAATCGATAAACGCCTTGATGCGCCGTGCTTTCAAGTTGAAAAATCCACTTGATTTAATCAGCGGAGCTAATTCCTCTGCCGACATTTTATCGATAGTCTCGGGGTCAAGCTTAGCCCCAAGTGTTACTAATGCCTTTTCAACATTGCGCCAATTTGTATTTTGCACCAAGATAGCACCAATCATCATTTCAAAGGGCGTCTCTGCCGGCCACCAACCCTGCGGACCATAATGGGCAAATAAACGCTGATATATTCCTGTATACTCGTGCTGCATTTGCTCCCCTCCTTGTTATGGTCTCAAGAAACTAACGGATTCACTATAAATCCATCGATAACCGTATCATATCTACTACCTGAATCCCATTTTCCATAATGGGTTCTTCATAATGACGCAGAAAAAAATCACGATCAATCGAGGTTATACGAAAGCCGCACTTTTGATAAAGGGCTAGTTGAACTACTCCAGAATTTCCAGTACCGATTTCAATCGTATGCCAGCCTTGCTGACGTGCCGTGTCGATGGCATGTATGACCAGCTGCTTCCCAAGGCCTTTGCCCTGATAATCCGGCTCTACTGCGACATTGACGATTTCGACGGTATCTGGCCTTGTGGCTAATAAGACGTATACACCGATAATGACGCCTTCCTCTTCCATCACATAACATTGGCCTCGTTTGAGATACTGCAAAACTAACCGTTCAGATGGATCAGCCAATAATAATAATGACATCGGGATCGTTTCTTCTTTAGACAATCGTCTAATCATATCATCACTTCCTTGTTTTATGTTCCATCTTATCGTAAGAACTACTTGTTTCTTCCATAAAAATCACCTAGACTAGAAACAAGCTACTTATTATTTTATCATGCTGTTGATTTTTTGTGGCAAGAAAATCAAAGAAGTAAATGTTAGATAACCAGCCTAAAGCTTTTTCTAGGTATAAAGTGAACTATCATCATTATAATCTTACAGTGGTCAGCCCTGTAATAAAGTAACCGTGCCACAACAATAATGTATGGAAGGAAGCGTACCATGAATACTATACCTATTTTACGGATGTATGATGTTGATAAAACAAAGGAATTCTACCTTAATTTCTTAGATTTTTCTCTCAATTGGGAACATCGATTTGAAGAAGCTTTCCCGCTTTATATGCAAATCTCCTTACATGATTGCAGGCTTCATCTATCCGAGCATCATGGCGATTGTACATCAGGAAGCGCTGTAAGAATAGAGATAGATGATCTGACTGGTTATCATCAATTACTACAAGAAAAACACTATACCTATGCAAACCCTGGGATAGAATATCCCCCATGGGGCGGCAAGGAATTAACCGTTCATGATCCAGCAGGAAATCGACTTATATTCTATGAAAACTAACTATCCATTCAGCAATATAAAAGAATGAACAGTTTTTTCATAAATAATAGCGTCTTCTAAGACATGGTAAATTTGAACATATAACATAAGGGAGTTTGTCATGAGTATTACCACAGTTAGTTTAACCGTCTGTATGATGGGGATCATCATTCTCCTTGGTGTGATTATTGCCAGACGGATTCAGATTACATTTGAGGCTAAACAGCTATTTATGAGCGTGATTATTAATATAGCGGTTCCTTGTATTATCCTCAATGGTGTCTTTAACACAGAAATTAATGATACCTTATTAATGCAAGTATTAAAGATATTTCTTATCAGCGTTATCTTTAACTTATTAGCTATTGGATTTGCCTTAATTAGTGCTAAAATCCTTGACATTTCACTGGCAAAAGCCAAACAATTAGCGCTCCTGTCTGCTATTGGGAATACCGGATTTATTGGTATTCCGCTTTGTGCTGCCATCTTTGGGCCAGTTGGCGGCTTACTGGCAGCAGTATTTGATGCCGGGCTGGACGTGGTTGTCTTCTCGGTTGGGATTTATTTATTACAAAATCAAGGTGGTTTTCAATGGCGGCATTTAAAATCACTGATCAACATGCCTTTATTTGCTGTGAGTTTCGGATTGCTGTTTGCTGCCAGCGGACTTGACGCTCCAGCACTATTAAAAGAGTTAACAGCAATGTTATCAGGCTTAGCCGCACCGCTTGCTATGTTATATATCGGCTTCTTGCTTTTGCCCTTTTTTCAACGTAAACAAGCCTTATATTACCCTACATTATGGCTTCCCTTACTGCTGAAATTATTGGTTATTCCTATCAGTACCATAGTAGTATTATCGATTCTTCCCTTGGATATGATGATCAAACAGCTGCTAGTCCTATTAACCTGTATGCCAACTTTCACATTGGCTTCCGTATTATTCTCGCGTTATACCAGTAATGAACAGCAAGTAGTAATTACGACGGTAACATCTACGATTCTCTCATTGGCAACTATTCCGCTTATCTCATGGATATCTATCTGGCTGCTCTAATGATTTTGGAAAGAGGTTCACTTAGGCTTTCCATGTATGTATATCCAACCAAAAGAAAGCTATCTCCAGCAAAAGATAGCTTTCCCTTTTTAAATATTCTCTTGTCTTAATGTCTCGATAATATTATCTTTCTTAATTTTAGTGATAGAATATAACATCGCAACACCAACGATCACAAATACGGCTAAGATCACAACCCCTATGTAGATCCAAGGCAGGCTAAAACTGTATTCAAAGGCATGCTGGGTTTGCAGATGAATCAGATACATAATAACAATACTAATTGGTAAACCATACAGCAGTGATTTTACTCCATAAAAAATACTTTCAAACCGGATCATTTTGCGAAAAGCTTTCGGTGTCATACCAATCGACTTCATCGTAGCAAATTCCCGCTTACGCAATGCTACACTAGTTGAAATCGTATTGAAAATATTTGCGATCGAAATCAAGGTAATAAGTGTGATAAACCCATAAATAAAGATTGATAGGGCTAACGCCAATTGCTTATCTTGCTGTTGATAATAGTAGAGGTTGTGAACCCGCACCTCTTCTGCCGCTCCCAAGGCTTCAATATCCGCTTCTGTTTGCATCGGATCCGCAGAGGCTACATATAGTCTTGACATCACATCTGAATGATAAGAGAAGTCAGCTGCCAGTTGCTGCAATGCTTGTTCATTCATGATAAGAAATAAAGTGTTGACAGAAGGATAAAAAGTTCCCATTGGTAAGTTATCTGTCAGACCAATAAGTTCTAGTTCGCCATCATGGTGCACTTCCCATTCCTCTGTTTCTTCTTGATATACCTCAATATTCAGCGGAAGCTTATCTCCCGCTTTTACAGGCAACATATCTGTTTCTTCATATTTATTAGCGCTATTCATATAAGAAACGGTATTAACCAATACAGCTTCCGTACCATCTACAGAAGAATCTGAAATATTATTGTGACGAAGATACTCCTGCCAGTCCGATTCCTCCAGCCCGATCAACTGCATATTATACGAATAACCATCTTCTGTAACTTCATCTCCCCACTCACTTTCCTTCATCGCCTCTCCGGCAATCGCTTCCGGTATATAGCCAAGAAGGGAAAGCTGATCATACAATATCGCTTCTTGTACGTTATCCATTGCATCCACACTTTGGAGAATTTGTTCCAATGGTTCTTTTGTTGCCTCTAAGTCATTTAATTCCACCGAAATATCATAGTTCTGCTGGTCTGTTTGTAATTCAAATGACTTCATCAACGTACTGGTAAAAAAGCCAACCGATAAAAAGAGGATAATGCTGATCATCAACGAAAAGACGGTGACATGGTAGCGTTTTTTATTACGCTTTAAATTTTTCAAAGCAATATCAGCTTCATAGCCAAACAGTTTGCGTACCAGACGATTGGTTTTGACTGCCTTTTTCGTTAATTTTACATCCTTCGCTTGACGAATCGCATCAATCGCAGTGATCCTGGAGGCACGTAAAGCCGGTATAAAGGCAGAGATCATTATCGTTAAAAAGGAAATAACCACTGCTGTCACTATTGCTGGAACGGTCACGACTAAACGTAAATCTTCCCCCATTCCGGCTCCTTCCAGTAAGGGACTGACAAAATGAAGCGTAATCCCAATTCCCAGTAATCCAGCCGCTATCCCAATCGGAATACTGATAACACCGATTACTAACCCTTCAAATAAGACCGAGTTTCGTTTTTGGCTTTTAGTTGCACCGACACTGGCCAGCATCCCCAAATAACGCGACCGTTCTGATACAGAAATCGCAAAAGCATTGTAAATTAAGGCAATCGATCCAATCATCACAATCAACATAATAATCGTTAACAAGCCCGTCAAGTAGGCAACCATGCCCTGATTTAATGAAACCATATAGCTGTCTAATAAATTAGTATTTAAGGAATTTACAGACAAATCATTTGCAGCAGCAAGGGCCTCGACATCATCAAAAATGGCCTGTTTGACTTTTTTTACCTTGACCAACGCCTGATCAATCGTGGACAGAGACTGTTTATCAAGATAGGATACAAAACTTCTGCCCGGTGACCATTCACGGTCCCAAGACGGTTCTTCTATTTCTCCAACAATGGTAAAGATCCTCTCCTCTTGATTGCGTAACTCCTCACCTATTCCCCCATCTAGCGTTTCCAAGGGATATTCCTGATTTAATACTTGCCCTGCATATAACTCTTCATCTAATGCGTACCTCTCACCAACAGTCAGTTCTACAGTATCGCCAACCTGATAATCGTCCTTTAATGCTTCTGACATGACTGCTTCGTTTTCATTGGCGGGCAGTCTGCCACTGGTCAGTTTCACATGCATTTGTTCCATGGCGGCATCATCCATTGCTTGCACATAGACGTACGGCTGCACCAAATCATCATTGATAAGTGAAAAACCTATCTCATCCACAAGACCGACAGAATCAGTATTATCGTCTGATTGAATTGCCTTAAATTGCTCTGCATCTAGCGGCCCTGCCACACTATAGTGCCATTCTCCATATTCGGCCTTTGCCTCCCGCTGATTCATATCCATAAAAGACATACCTAATGCGGCTACTGCCGTAATCATGGCTACCGAAATAATCACACCAATAATCGTCACCATTGTTCTCCGCTTATTTTCCTTTAGGTGTCTAAGCGTTACTTTATTGACAATATTCATGGACGAATCACCTCGTCCTTAGCAAGCTGCCCATCTTCAATCGAGATGACCCGATCCGCCTGCAAGGCGATCCGATCATCATGGGTAATCACCACCAATGTCTGATTATAAGTTTTATTAAATAATTTCAGTAAATCTACAATTTCTTTACTGTTCTTACTGTCTAGGTTGCCTGTTGGTTCATCGGCAAGGATAATCGATGGATTGCTGATTAACGCCCGTCCGATCGATACACGCTGCTGCTGTCCGCCAGACAACTGATTAGGCAAATAATCCAACCGCTGCTGTAAGCCAAGAATATCGACTACTTCACGAAAATGTTTCTGATCTACTTGCTGCGCATCCAAGGCCATTGGCAGTGTAATATTTTCCTCCACAGTTAAAATGGGAAGAAGATTATAGAATTGATAAATTAAACCAATTTGCCGCCGGCGAAAGACTGCCATTTGCGTTTCATTTAAGGCATAAATGTCGGTATTATCAACAAATACCTTACCGTCTGTCGGCCGGTCCACTCCTCCTAAAAGATGGAGCAAGGTTGATTTTCCAGACCCCGATGGTCCGATAATAGCTACAAACTCCCCTTGTTTCACTGAAAAAGATACCTGATCTAACGCCTTAACCGCTGTATTCCCTTTTCCGTACATTTTAGACAAATTTTCTATCTTTAATATTTCCATTGCTTGATCCTCCTTATTGCATTCCTTGTTTCTTATCTTACTTGTCTAAAATGACGGTAGAGTGACAATTTTGGTGACAGTTTTGTCACTTTCCGCTGTTGTTCAAACAATCTGTTTATAAAATTTAATCAAAAAAGCAGTACCTTGATCGATTTGGCTGGTTACCTCGATATCCCCATGCTGATTAGTAATAATCGTATACGCCATCGCCAGTCCAATTCCTACACTGCCATCTGCCGCCTGATCCCCTTTATAGAAGCGTTGAAAAATATAAGGGAGATCGCGTTTAGCTATTCCTTTCCCATCGTCTCGGATCGTCAATTCTGTATACAAGGCATTCTCTTGGAAGTGGATGGTAATCATACCGCCTGTTGATGTATGTTCGATCGCATTTTTTAAAATATTAATACAGGCCTCTTTCGTCCAGTTTTTATCGCCGATAAAGGTAACGTCACGATCTCCTTCCACATGCAGTGCAATTTCTTTCAATTCCATCGGTATCTCCATTGGTGCAATGACGTCTGTTATCAATTCAGCCACGTATACCCTGTCTCTAGCAAAGGTTATCGTCCCGGCATCGATCTTAGACAATTTCAGTAAAGAAGAGACAAGCCAGTCCATCCGTTCTAATTGTTTGCGAATATTATGGGTGAATTCAAGCCGTTTTTTATCCGCCAAATGGGGGTCACTTAATAAATCAGCCATTACGGTCATAGATGTAAGTGGTGTCTTCAACTGATGGGAGATATCAGAAATAGCGTCTGTCAGTTTTCCTTTATCCTCTTGCAAAACTTCTTGCTGTTCTGACAGCATCCGTGTCATCTTATAGATATCATTCTTTAAGATACTTAGTTCTCCTTCACGATTATCACGCAAATCTAAAGACGTATCACCTGCCATGATCTGTCGTAAATATTGAGAAAGCTGAGTCATACGTCGATATCGCCAAATAAGCAGCAGCAGATAGCTGATAAAAAGGATACTGCCCGTGATAGCCACTATTATTGCTGCCATCGCTGAGATAAAAGTAGCGGCAATTATCCCGGCACTTAAAACAATAATTGTACTAATAAGGAATAATTGAATTTCTTTATTTCTTAACATCTTTGTCTACCATCCTATATCCCAGCCCGCGAACGGTTTGAATTATCACCGGTTGCTGGGCATTGTCTTCAATTTTTTGGCGGAGTCGTTTAATATACACCGTTAAGGTATTATCATTGACAAATTCACCCGCTACATCCCAAATCAGTTCCAACAATTGCTCTCGGGAAAGGATTTGCCCTCGATGGTTGATAAATATCATCAGCAGGCGATATTCTAACGCTGTTAATATCAGTTCCTCCTGATGTTTATACACTTTTCCCTCCAATGGGTGCACTTCTAATGAGTGAATGGTGATCACTTCTTGTGCTTGCGGTTTACTTTTTTGATAACGGCGTAACACGGTTTTAATGCGTGAGCTCAGTTCACGAATCCGAAATGGTTTGGTGATATAGTCATCTGCTCCCATATCAAGTCCCATTACGACATTTACTTCATCATCGACTACCGTTAGGAAAATAACCGGCACATCTGCCGTCTCTTTTACACGCCGGCATAAATCATAGCCGCTGCCGTCTGGCAGAGACAGATCAAATAAACAGAGAGAAATCGAATCCAGCTGCTGATCAATGATTTGGATTGCTTCTTGTACATTATGACATACCGTCACCTGGTATCCCTCTTGTGTTAAAGAATACTCTAACCCTGAGGCTATTGTTTGATCATCTTCTACAATTAATAATTTCATTGGTCAACCGCCTCCTGCTATCTTATCTATGGAATATTCGGACAAAGATCGTCAAGATGTAAGTCTCCGTTTATGATTATATCTGTTCAAAATCTAAGCTTTATGAGGGATAACAGACGCTAACACCTCACTAGTCTCCACAAGCATGAAGAATCTCCATAAAGACAATCTCACTTTATTATACAAACAAAGAAAAACACGTTACAATTACTATCATAACAGAAAAGGCGGTGAGGATGGATGGAACCAACATGGTTAACTTGGGCAAAAGAACTGCAATCCATTGCCCAATCAGGCTTAGCCTATTCAAAAGACGTTTATGATATCGAGCGGCTGGAACGAATTCGAGAGATTAGTACAGAGATACTGGCACATTATACGGAGCTTGACCATAAAACGATTAAGGAATTATTTGCCAATGAAACAGGCTATGCTACCCCTAAGGTAGATATTCGAGCCGTGGTCTTTCAAGAAGGAAAACTGCTATTGGTACAAGAGAAGGCAGATGGAAAATGGGCATTACCTGGCGGCTGGGGCGATATCGGCCTCACACCTAGTGAAGTAGCCGTGAAAGAAGTGAAGGAAGAAGCTGGCTTGGATGTCAAGGCAGCCAGACTGTTAGCCGTCTTGGATAAAAAGTGTCATCCACATCCCCCTTCTGCCTATCATACCTACAAAATATTGATCCAATGTGAGATAGTCAGTGGTCAAGCGGCACAAGGGCTGGAAACTAGTGCAGTCGATTTTTTTGCGGAAGATCAATTGCCGCCGCTTTCAGCTGGACGGAATACCGAGTCACAAATTCAGTTAGTTTTTGATTATGCAAATGATCCGGAAAAAGCAGTTTATTTTGATTAAGTGCAGAACAACATTATCACAAGGAGGATACAAATGCCGATTCTAACATGTGAAAATGGAAATGTGTTTATCAATTTTTCAGCTGTAAACGAAATTGATATTCCTAATCATTTAGGTGATATTCCGTTAACCCATTCTTTAATTGTAGCAAAATATCTGGGAAAATATCTTTTACTGTTTAACAAATGGCACAAATATTGGGAATTGGCTGGCGGTATGATCGATAAAGGTGAGTCTCCAAGAACATGTGCCGCCCGTGAGCTGTTGGAAGAAACAAATCAACGGATTCCAAACCTGCAATTCAAAGGCTTAATGAAATTCCAATTAGAGCCAGATGACCGCCTTGAATTTGGCGCCCTCTATAGCGGTGAGATTATCGAACTGCGGCCTTTTCAGGAAAATGAGGAAGCCGAGCAAATCGTATTCTGGGATCGTAAAAGTGATATCGGTTATATTGATGAAATTGATAAAAAGCTGCTGGAATATTACTAAAACCTGCTTCTATCCATGAAAAAAAAATGACGGTTTCCCTTTATTATAAGGATACCGTCATTTTTATATTCACCAACATTACTTTATGCCTCTGCACCAGTTCTGCCCTTAAATATTTTTGACAGCACCCACACGGCTAAAATAAGCAAAGCAATTACCAAGATAAGCGTCCAAACACTGCCTGTGATACCTGCTACAATAAAACCAATAAAGGCTATAATACCATTTACCAAGGCATATGGAAATTGTGTTTTCACGTGATCGATATGATCGGCTCCTGCCCCTGTGGAAGACAAAATGGTAGTATCTGAAATTGGTGAACTATGGTCCCCAAAAATGCCTCCTGACAGGACCGCACCAATACAGACTAGTAAATGAGCGTCCAGGGAGACAGCCATCGGAATAGCAAGCGGCAGCATAATTGCAAATGTGCCCCATGACGATCCAGATGCTAGGGAGACAATCGCTCCTACAATAAAGAGAATCGCCGGAATAATAAATGCTGGTACCCTTCCTTGCATAAGTTCGACAATAAAATTAGCTGTTCCCATCTCACCAATCACTGTACCAAGTGCCCAAGCCAGTACAAGTGTCACAATAACATAAACCATTTTTTGCATACCTGATGTGTAGATCTCAAAAATTTCCCCGAATTTCTTTAATTTAAAGATCAGCAATAATACAATGATAGATAGAGCGGCAAATAAATACGCCGTACTTAGTGATACCCTGAAATCATTACCGTCTACCGGCTGGAATGGAAAACCATGGGTAAACAATAGCCCAAACAATGTGATAAATAACACCAATAAAGGAAGCCAAATCAAAATAGCCCGGCTCTCTTCTGCAGCAGAATCAGTCTGTTTTTCTGCTCTTCTGAGCGGTTTAGCATCCTTCCAATATAGTTCTCCTGTTTCTTGCACCCTTCTTTCCGCTTTTGCCATTGGACCGAAATCCAGTTTTGAAAAAGCGATCAGAGGAACCATCGATACAGCCAAAATAGCATAGAATTGAAACGGAATGACTTGTACTAAAGTATCAAATTCAGAAGCTGTAATATTCAAATTATCAAATTCATTTTTGATCAATCCCATAATATAGACACCCCAGCCGATAAAAGGGACTAATACAGCAACAGGAGAGGAGGTTGAATCAATGATCCAAGCCAATTTCTCCCTCGATATCCTTGCCTTATCAAAGATCTTTTCAAAAACCGGACCAACGATCAAGGGTGTTCCAAGATCTGAGAAGAAGATAATAATACCGCCAATCCAGGCAGATACTTGCGCCTTCACCTTTGTATTAATAGCTTTTGCTGTTTTAGCGGCAAGTGCTGCACCTCCGCCTGACTTCTCCATCAGTGCAACAAAACCGCCAATAAAAAATAATAATACAAGCACAGCGGCATTATAGCTGTCTGCTACTTGCGGGAATAAAAAATTGCCGATTGTTTCTGTAGTTGCTTTTAAAGGATTGCCGCCAACGATAATTAACACGCCTGCATATACTCCTAAAAACAAGGAAACAATTACATTTTTCGTTATAATAGCCAGAATCACTGCCAACACTGGCGGGATAATGGAAAGCCACCCCATATGCTCCATCTCATTCTCTCCTTCAAATTTGTTCGATTATGTCATTTCTTCAGTATATGTAAAACCACTTAGAAAAACAAGCCCTATTATGGCAAACGGACCTCCATCATAAACAGGCCTAATTTGATCAAAACTAATTCATCTGGCAAATTTTTTAATCTGTTACAAACCAGCCGCTCTAATTTTGATAACTATCTGCCAAAAAAAGATTGCATTTCTAAATCTTTTCCATTAATATAATGAGTAAGCACTCACTCACCAAAAAAATGAAAGGAGTTTGTTCGATATGATCCATTTAAAAAACATATCCAAGCGTTTTGGTAAGCAGACCGTTTTACATGATATTTCGGTTGAAATAGCACCAAATCAAATTACCGGTTTACTCGGACCATCAGGCTCCGGGAAAACTACCTTGATCAAATGCTTAATGGGCATGGAAAAATATGATGCTGGTTTGATTACCATCAATGATGTGACAGTCCCTAATCGTAAACTTCTAAATAAGATTGGTTATATGGCACAAAGTGACTCACTTTATCATGACTTAACGGGAAAAGAAAATATCGAACTCTTTGCCCATATGTACGGGAAAAGAATCTCCAAAAAACATACGCAAGCTATCCTTGACTTAGTCCAACTTGACCAGGATAAGCATAAATTAGTGGAACACTATTCCGGCGGGATGAAACGACGTTTATCTTTGGCTATCACCTTCATTCATCAGCCTGAATTCTTAATTCTAGATGAACCAACAGTTGGTATTGACCCTGTTTTAAAAATGAATATTTGGGAGCAGTTACATGCCTTAAAGGAAAGCAGCACCCTCTTCATCACCACCCATATTATGGACGAAGCCATGAAATGTGATCAATTGTTATTAATGAAGAACCAAAGAATCGCAGCTAGTGGCAGTCCTCAGGAAATTTTAGAAACATATGGCGTGAGCGATATTGATCAAGTCTTCTTAAAGCTGGAGGGAGAAAAATGAGAACATTATTTATCATTAAGCGTATTTGTAAACAAGTTCTTCGTGATAAGCGTACACTTGCTTTATTGTTTCTCGCGCCTATCTTTGTGATTACACTGCTTAATTATATTTTCCCTGATCCGGATGATGAAGTAACAATTGCAACAGTCCATGTAGACCCTGATATCATCTCTGTATTAGAAGAAAACCAAGTAATTGTTCAAGAAGAAACGGATATTGATCCTAAAGCATATCTAGAAGCTGGTCATGCGAACGGAGTATTAGAAGAGAAGGACGGGGAATGGACACTTACCATCGTAAATGATAATCCCATCAATGAAGGACCCATATTACAGAAAAGTACGCAAGCAGTGATGGAACATAATATCAATGAACTAGTTGATCATATCGATGAAGCAGTAACCAAGATGAATGAATTTTCTGCTGGTATAGAAGACGTATTAACACAGCTCCCGCCAGAGATGCAGCCAGATTTGGACACTGCTCCAGATCTACAGACGGATACCGAGCTGGGTATTGAAGAAGAAGCCTTAACGGTAGACTATGTATATGGTGATGATCGCTATAGCTTTTTTAATATTATCAATCCCATCCTAGTCAGCTTCTTTGTCTTCTTCTTCGTATTTCTGATTGCTGGTATGGCGATGTTAAAAGAAAGAAGCAGTGGTACATTGGAAAAATTACTATCCACTCCGATTCGAAAGTCGGAACTAGTCTTTGGTTATTTATTTGGATATGGGATTTTCGCTGTGCTGCAGACGGCTGTGATTATCTTATTCTCGATTTATATTTTAGATATGGAAGTAGCCGGATCTATTATCGACATGTTTATCATCAATATCTTACTCAGCTTTGTGGCACTGGGACTTGGCTTATTACTATCTACATTTGTAAGAAGCGAGTTTCAAATGATGCAATTTATCCCATTAATTATTGTGCCTCAGATCTTCTTCTCTGGGATGTTAAAAATAGAATCGATGGAGGAATGGCTGCAATGGCTGGCACCCTTTATGCCGCTTTATCATGCCGGCAATGCCATGCTTGATGTCGTGCTAAAAGGGTTTCAGCTAAGTGAAATCACTGCTTCTTTGCTTATTTTAGTACTTTTTATTGTGATTTTTGTTACACTTAATATACTAGGTTTGAGACGTTATCGAAAAGTATAGAGGTGACCTGCATGAAATCAATTATTGAAATTATGGAAGAGAAATTACCCAATATCGACGATCTATCTGAAAAACAACAAGCTGTAGCCAGATCTGCCCTAATCCTATTTAGTCAAAAAGGATTTCATCAGACATCGACGAAAGATATTGCCAGCCATGCCAATGTTTCGGAAGGTACGGTATATAAACACTTTCAGAACAAGGAGAATTTATTATTTGGAATCATACTGCCCCTTTTCAAGGAGTTTGTCATTCCAGTTGTACTAGAAGACATGTATCAATCTACCGAGGCGGCCAATCAACATCCTTTCTATTCTTTATTAGAAAAGATTGTCCGGAATCGAATTGCCTTTGCCCAGCAAAACAAAGAAATCATCATGGTATTCGCGAGAGAAATCGTCTTTCGAGAAGAGTTTAAAAACTCGATGCATGACTTTATCTCAGTGAAAGCAACCGCAAAGTTTCAGCCGGTTATTCAAGCCTATATTGACAAAGGGGAACTTAAAAATATCGATCCAAGACAAATCACTTATTTCATTTTTGTCAATGTCTTTGGTACTGTTCTGCCAGCGCTTTTATTTGATAAAGAAATTACCGAAGCTACCATTCAACAATTGATTGACTTTATCCATGATGGATTGCGTCCGCGGTAATAGTTAATAAGGGGGAACTTCGTTCAGTATTTCTTGAAGTCGAAATCATACAACCAGTTACACAGCGATAACTGAAGAGCGGGCAACCCTCAGCTTGCCCACTCCATCATCCATTATGTTACTGCAGTGCCGCCTTGACCTGTTTCGTATAATAAAAACGGACAATAAAGAAATACACGATTTGAATAGCTGTGAAAAGACTAAGAACAGTAACAGATTCTATAAACAAGTTATAAAAAAATAAATGAGACAGTGCGGTAAGTGCTACGGCACCATGAATTAACGCGACAAGAATCGGCGCAAAAAAGAGAATCAATGTCTGGCGGTTCAGTACCTTCTTTAGTTCCTTTTCCGTCAAGCCCATCTTCGTTATCGCTTGAAACTTCCGCTTATCTTCATCCACATCTGAATACAGACGAAAATAGAGAAAACTTCCTGCCGATACGAAAAAGACAATTCCGATAAATAAACCTACAAACAAGATAGGGCCATATATCTTATTAAGTATATATTCTTGATAAGATACATTGGTAATAAATCCGCCGGTTACCTCCTGATCCAGTTTCTCTGAGGCTTCAACGGAAATACTCTCACCATTTCTTTCCTGCCAAGCATAATAGCTTTGTTCACTGGAAGGGACAGGCAAGTTCTCAAAGTCATGATCAGATACCACATAATAGTAATTCCCCGCAGATCCAGGCAGTACATCAGATTCGACTAGCTGATTGGGCTCTAGTTTACTCCCACCCTTCAGCTCCAGTGCAGCATTTTCTAGTACCTCTGCTTCACTGCTGCCAGCATGTTCATCTTCAAAGAGAATTAATCCTGTCCTAATCAACACAGGGGAGCCATCTGAGACATGGATTGTTTCCTGACTTAATAGGGCAGCAAAACGATTATAATCTGACTGCTTCGCAATCAAGACAAGTGATTGATCACTTTTTTCATAGTATCGCAGCTCTATTCTTTCCCCATCTGCTTCTAGCTGTTCCGCTTCTAATGTTTCTTCAATTAACGAGGCATTGGCTTCGCCACCATTTTCAGCATCTGTATACGTAATTGTATAGGGGGTCTGTTCCTTTGTTCCAGCTGTTAAATACGACTGAAAGCCATACAGGGAGCCAATCGCACAAAAGGCAACCGTCGAAATAATCGCAACCAAGAAAAAGGTTCTGGCATTATCCTTCATACGGAAAGAAAGATCAGAGAGCAATATCATATTGGTTTTATGCCAAAAGAATTGTTCCTGTTTCTTTAAGCGCCGGATAACAAATACACTTAACTGGGTAAATAGTAAATAAGTGCCGATAATGACTAGCAGAACAACTGGTAGCAGTGCCGCTACTACTTCTAATCCTTCGACAAGTAAAGCAATCGTATACCCTGTCCCAAGTAAAAGTACTGCAGATAAAGTTAGGAATAAGTTTGCCTTTGGTTCCCCTTTTGATTGCTTATCACCTTTGATAAGGTTGATCAATTTGCGGCTTCTTAAAATATAGGAAACAAATAAAGAAATCAGAAAAAACAACACGATAAAACTGCCAAACGTAAGCAGAATGGCTTGATTTGGAAAATAAAACGGCAGCTCATCATCAATAATCAGGACATTCTCCGCAATCAATAAGATTCCTTTAGCAAACACTAGTCCTCCAACGATACCGCCAAGTGTGGCAAAGAAGCCGATAAACATATTTTCCAGAAAAACCATTAAACGAATTTGTTTCATACTCATTCCCTGTATCATTAACAATCCGAATTCTTTCTTACGAGACTGCAAGAAGGAACTCATCGAATACAACACAAAGAAAAAGGAAAAGACATAGATAATGCCCGATGCCACATTCATCCCTATCGATACATAACCATTCATATTCTCCCCTGATAAAACAGGATGAAAGGCAAAAATCGAAAAAGTAAAAAACACCATAACCGTAAACAAACTCGTTAGAAAATAGGCGGCATATAACCTCTTATTCCGAATAACATTATTAAACGCGAACTGACGAAAGGTCATTTGCATCCCCTCCCATTAACGAGAGTGTATCAATAATCTTTTGGAAAAAGGCTTGACGATTGTCACCACGATGAATTTCAGAGTAGAATTTACCATCGCGAATAAAAACAACCCGATCACAATAGCTGGCAGCCTGAGCATCATGTGTAACTAACAGCATCGTCGTCTGTTCGTTTTGATTCAAGCTGGCCAGCATTTCCATTACATCTTTGGATGAACGGGAATCTAAGTTACCGGTTGGTTCATCGGCCAATAGTAATTGAGGCGAATGGATCATTGCTCTTGCCACCGCGGCTCGTTGTGCCTGGCCTCCGGATATTTCATAAGTTCTTTTCTTCATAATCTCGGTAATGCCCAGTTTATCTGCAAACTGGTAGGCCTTCTCTTTCATCTCTTTTACCTTCTTGCCATCCAATGTTAATGGCAGTACGATATTTTCCTCAACGGTCAAGGTATGCAGTAAATTAAAATCTTGAAAGACAAATCCTAATTCCCGTCGGCGAAATTTGGCTAAGTCTTCTTTTTTCAGAAGATGGGGATTCTCGCCATTAATCGTAACTTCTCCTGTTGTCGGCTCATCGATCGTGGCAATGATATTCAACAAGGTTGTCTTCCCACTTCCAGACGGGCCCATAATTCCGACAAACTCGTTATCTTCCACGGATAAATCAATATCTGTTAGTGCGCGATAGGTGAGCTTGCCTTCATATACCTTACTTACTTGCTTTACTTTTAACATGACAGAACTTCCTTTCGTTATTGTTCGATTTGTGCTTAGTATATCGCTATCTGCTCTAACAGACTATCGATTTTTCTTTCAATCACCTTACAACGCTGTAAGGTTCTGTGTTTCACTAAAAATAATTCGAAACGTACTGCCTTCGCCGACGACAGAATCTATCTCGATGCGGTGCTCCAAATGCTGAATCGCCTCTTTGGCTAAATAAAGACCCATACCTGTTGATTCTCTAAAATGCCGCCCATTTTCTCCTGTAAAAAATGCATCAAAAATCCGTTTTTGATCAGTCATTGGTATTCCAACGCCGTAATCAGTTACTTCCAAAACAGCTTCCCTTTCTTGTTCATAAATAGAAATCACAATCCGATTACTTTTACCAGCCGAATACTTCACGGCATTTAACACTAGTTGCGACAGAATAAAGAACAGCCACTTCCCATCCGTTTGCACCGTAATTCCTTTTCTGGATTCCTCTATTTTCGGATAGACTTGGTTTCGAATATAGAATCGCTTATGTTCTCCATTCACTTCATGTACAAGTCGTGATAATAAAATCGGTTTGATATGAAAATCCTGTTCAATTGTACGTAGACGAGCCATATAAAGAATCGTATGTAAACCCGTCTTCATTCGCTCCGTTTCTTCACGAATACTAGAAGAGACTGGTTCATCCAGATTCTGTGCAGTTAATTCAATGACAGATAAAGGGGTTTTCATCTGGTGAACCCATTGATCCATTAGCTTTAAGTGATTTTCCCGCTCCTGTTCAATCCGCTTTATTTGCTCTTGATAATGTTTATACTGAGTACGCAGCAGCTGATCCATCGCTTCCGATATCGGCGTTTGTTCGGTTTTTTGTAAAGAGGCATCTAATGATTCTAATGGCCTGCTTAACCGCTGATAAAAAATGCGCTGGTTTAAATAGCGGTAAACCAGATAACCGCCAAGCAAGCAAAAGCCAAGAAAAATAGCATAAAGTGCAGGTAATAAGTTAGGGTAACCATCCAGCCAATAGATCAAGAGAATCGCTGTAAATTGCAGTATTTGTAAGCCAATAAGCAGGGCATGATCTTTTAGAAATAACTTCATCTGGTGTCAGCTCCTGTGTTTGGCAGACGAAGGCGGTAACCGACACCTCTGATCGTCTCCACTCCATCTTTCACACCAAGTGCCAGCAGTTTTTTTCTCACTCTCGTTACATTTACATTCAGTGTGTTTTCATCTACGTAAGCTTGATCATCCCACAGCTTTTCTAATAAATCTTCCCTTCCTGCTACACGTGGATGGCGATTGATCAATACCTCCAGCATATCGGATTCTTTCTTGGATAAGTATGACTTTTCCGAACCGTAACTAATTTCCAGCCGCTCGGGAAATAACTTCAGTCCTTCTGCTTCCAGGCTTCGTTCTTTAGCTTTCTGAGCATATTCTCCATATGCCCGGCGCAGCTGGCTGCGGATTTTAGCCATCACGATTTCCGAGTTAAATGGCTTAGTAATAAAATCATCACCGCCATTTTCCAATGCCATTACTTGATCCATTTCCCCTACTCGTGCCGAGATAAAAATGACCGGACAGGTAGACACTTGGCGAATTTGCCTGCACCAATAGTAACCATCATAACTCGGCAGATTAATATCTAATAACACCAGGTCTGGCTTAACACTATGAAACAACCCCATCACGTCATTAAATGCTGTGACAAGCTCTACTTGGTAGCCGTATTTCTTTATATAAGTCTGCAAATGTTCTGCAATTTTAGGGTCATCTTCCACAATCATGATCGTTTGCATTCTGTTCACTCCTTATTTCCAATTATTATGGCACACATTACGACAGACTACAAAGGGCAACTATACACACACAACCTTACAATACTGTAAGGGAATTGAAAGAGTATTGAATTTCTAAAATCCAGCATAATTCGTATATTTAAAAAAGAGATTTATAAAAGGAGAGAATTTGAATGAAAAAAATTGGCATTACACTGATTGGCTTACTGATATTCCTTACTTTACTCCTAATTGGCATCCAGAAAACTACTTCAGTTATTATTCCTTTAAGCGATTGGACCTTTCACAACAATGATGAGAAAGTATACTATGTCAAAACAACAGAAGAGTATGAAACATTATGGAATGGAAACTTGCGCTATCAATTTTCTGGATTTGATGAGGATGGAGAACAGCAAAAGATTTATAGGGTGATAGACAAAAAACTGAAGTCTGATGCTTATCTGAAAATTTATGCAGCTGGCAGTTATGGCAAAGGATGAGTAGAGATTGTGCAGACAGACGTGCCTGAAGCAGCTTTGGTACAGTTGAATCGTTAAAACCACTTCTTCTATCTGTTGTAAAATGAAGCGAAATGTTTTTTATCATCAGAGGCAGCTCTATCCATACAGAGTTCTTACCCTGCAGATTGTTAAAAGCTTGTTTTGCCTTCTTAAAAGAGGAGCCATTCATTAAAAACAAACAATATTACCCCAGTTTCGATACTGCGGTAGTATTAAATGATTTTCTCATCTTGTAAAGTAGCTACTTATCAGCAAGTTTCTCAAGGACATCCCGCTCAAGCTCTGTCATTTCTGCCACTTGTTCTATCGGCATTCCAGCTGATAATAATTTTATTGCTACTTTTTCTATTCCTTTTTCCATCCCTTTATCAAAATAAGAATTCGGCAGCTGGAGCACAGGTTCCTTCTCTTGATCTTACAAGTTTTTTATTCGCTCTTCCATATGGTAAAATCGCACTGCTGCTAAGATATCAATCCTTCGCTTTTCTCCAATTCCTTAAACAAGCGGTCATGGTTTGTATAAGGCTTTTTCCTTTCTATCACAATCGAAGTAGAAAACAATGAGTCACAACCTTCCTAGTAATAAGTAATTTGCTCTCATTATAATGTCGAAGCAGTATATAGGCAAAAAGGGCAATTTTTAGATAACTGCAGCCCTATTACCCTTTATTTCCTGCTTTTCTGTAAACATTTATTTGATTCAACGATAAAAGCATCCTCCATTTTCATTTTTTTCATCAATTAATATGATTTCAAATTTAATATAGAACAAATAAAAAAATTGTTTGCCGTACAATTATTATATTGTATGGTTTTTTTATTCATGGTAAGCTATGTAAATCTGTAATAATAAAGCGAGTCTTACGGGGAACTTCTCTAAATCTTCAAATGGATGATTACTCCAAAAATTAAATTTACATAAAGGTGGGATAGTACGTGTTAGGAGATCGTGGGAAACATTCAGATGTGCAGCCAGCTTGGTTACAGACTTATCTTCATTCTGATGAGAAACAAAGACAACTCTATAAGAAAACATTACTAGTGGTTGTCCTCTCTCAAATTTTTGGAGGGGCAGGTCTTGCTGCAGGTATTACGGTAGGGGCACTCCTGGCACAGAACATGTTAGGCACAGATAGTGTAACGGGCATTCCAACTGCCCTATTTACCTTAGGTTCAGCTGGAGCAGCATTGCTTGTTGGACGGCTTTCCCAGCGGTTTGGACGGCGTTCTGGACTGGCAACAGGTTTTTTGACTGGAGGATTAGGTGCTGTTGGTGTCATCATGTCAGCATTGACCAATAGTATTCTGCTTTTATTTATGTCACTGGTTATTTATGGAGCCGGTTCAGCTACCAACTTACAGGCGCGATATGCAGGGACAGACTTGGCAAATTCCACACAAAGAGCAAAGGCTGTCAGCATAGCTATGGTTTCTACCACATTTGGTGCTGTTGCTGGTCCAAATCTAGTAAATGTAATGGGAGATTTTGCGGTATCCATTGGCGTTCCTGCTTTAGCTGGTCCCTTTATATTAGCCGCTGCTGCTTATATTGTTGCTGGTTTAGTTCTTTTGCTTTTTCTCCGCCCTGATCCTTTTATCGTGGCAAAAGCAATCGCTGAAACACACAAACAAACTGGGCATTTGCAGGCTGAGGAAAGTGCTGATAGATTACCGAAAAACAAGCGTGGGATTTGGGCTGGGGCGACTGTAATGATTCTGACTCAGTTTGTTATGACTGCCATTATGACCATGACACCCATCCATATGGGACACCATGGCCATGCTTTACAAGCTGTAGGACTGGTTATTGGGTTTCACATCGGGGCGATGTATCTTCCATCCTTAATAACTGGCAGTCTGGTTGATAAAGTCGGCCGCGTTGCGATGGCGATTGCTTCTGCTATTACATTGCTTGCTTCAGGTATTCTGGCTGCGGTAGGATCGGCTGACTCCATGACTGTCCTGATTACGGCTCTTGTGTTACTTGGGCTTGGCTGGAATTTCGGTTTAATTAGTGGTACAGCAATGCTAGTTGATGCGACACCACTCTCTACTAGAGCGAAAACACAAGGATCTGTTGATGTGTGGATTGCCTTATCTGGAGCATTAGGAGGCGGTTTATCTGGCATCATTGTAGCAAATACCAGTTATGCTGCTCTTTCCATTACCGGTGCTATGCTTGCATTACTGCTTATCCCAGTAGTTATTTGGGCTGGCATTCATAGACGAAATAAGCTGTCATAACGGTTAGAAGTTTTTTTAAATAGGAGCTCTGTAACATCCCTATTAACGGACATACAGACAGCTTCGCTTTAAAATAGTATAGCTGCAAACATGGAAATGGGAAACTCATAGCAATCTGAGTTTCCCTTGTTGTTTTGTAAAAACAAATTTTATCGATTTGTTGTGGGATTTTCCTGGAAGCAATCTTCACATATGAATTGTCCTTCATTTTTTAAATAGGCTTTTATTTCGGTCATCCCTTTACGTTTGGGATAACGCATTTTTATAAAAACTACTTCCTCACCTTGGATTTCTTTCCCACATATAGTACACTCCGGTTCTTTTCCAAAGATTGTTATCACCTCTGATTAAAAGTTGGTTATATTCTTCATACGAATTAACTGATGAAAAGTTTCCTTAATCTACATCATTGTATTACTATATTTTTCAAGTCAAACGATTTAATAACTTCTTCATAATTCGCAATCCGCGCTCTAGCTCCTCCAATGTTTCCGGTGCGCAAACAGCGAATCTTACTGCTCTTTCCGGACAGCTGTTACCTACCACAAAACGTTCCGCTGCATACACTTGTATGCCTTGCTGAGAAGCGAGTGCTTCAAATTGAGCACCAGTAATCTCGCCTGGCAGCAACAGCCAGTGAAAGCTACCTGTCTCAGCGCCTAAATATGTGTAATCTGCCAAATACTGATGAACCACTTGATTTCTGCGGGTCGTTTGCTGTCGATGTCCTTCTAATAGATCTTCCAATTGATTGGATACAATCGTACGTGCTGCCAATTCTGCCAGTAACGGTGAAACAGAAATATTTAAATTATACAGCGCCTTGGAAATCAGATCTTTAAGCTGATCAGGTACGGACACATAAGCTAACCGCAGCCCAGGCGAGATTGATTTGGATAAACTTGCAATGTGGATCGTCTGTTCTGATGCAAATGCGGCAACTGCCGGAAACGGCTGTTTATGGTGCAGATGGTATGTTGCGTCCTCGATAATAAACTGTTTGTACTTTTTGGCAATTGCCGCAATCATTTGCCGGTTGGCAACAGGCATACAGCATGCGGTTGAATTGTGATAATCAGGAATTAGGTAAACGCCTTTAATATGCTCATTTTTACACGCATATTCAAAAGCCTCCGAACTCATCACATGACCTTCTGATTTGATGGGTACGATCTGGATACCAAACATGGCTGCAACTGTTTTTAAGCCAGGATAGGTATGCTGATCAGCTCCGATACGATCTCCAGGCTTAAAAAGACTTGCTAACACTGCAGCAATCGCATTTTGTCCTCCATTAGCAAATAAAATTTGATCAACAGTGGTTTCAAAGCCGCCTCTTCGAATCAGCTTTACTGCTGCATCTTTTTGCCAAAGGCTGCCAGATCGCCCATAGCCGAACCATTTTGCATAATCTGTTTCTTGCAGCATATCTTTTAGTTGCAGCTGCAACGGCTGATAGGAATTACTATCTGGCAGTGTCGCTCCCATTTCAATTAAATGCTTCGGTTTGGTATCTTCCAATAGATACGCATAGACAATGCATCATATGCTACAAAAGTTCCACTTCCAACAGATGAACTTAACAAGCCCTTTAATCCGCATTCTTTAAAAGCTTTGGAAATCGTACTCAAATTTAAATCTAAATAATCAGCCAGCTCTCGTTGTGGAGGGAGCTTGGTACCAGACAATAAAATTCCGTTTACGATATCTTCTTCCAGCTGTCTGGCAAGTGTTTGATAAATAGGTTTTTTATTTTCTTATAACTTTTTTACAAAAGTGTGAGGAGTGAACCGCCAACTGCACCAGCAACTACAATAACCCACGGCGGCAGTTTCCAATATACCAACATACTAAATAGTATGGCAGCAAAAGCAAAATCAGCCGGTTGTAAGATGGCACTGGTCCAGATAGGATGATAGAAAGCGGAGATTAGAATGCCGACTACAGCCGCATTCACGCCCATTAGTGCACCTTTCATATGATGATTTTGTCTTAGTTGATTCCAAAACGGCAGGGTACCTAAAATAAGTAAAAATGCTGGTAAAAAAATAGCGACCGTCGCTAATAAACCGCCTTGCCAGCCACCCATCACAGCCCCTATATATGCTGCAAAAGTAAATAACGGCCCTGGTACAGCTTGAGTAGCTCCATAACCAGCCAAAAATGAGGCTTCATCCAGCCAGCCAGCAGGTACGAATTCACGTTCCAGCAATGGCAGCACTACATGACCGCCACCAAAAACTAAAGATCCTGCACGATAGAAACTATCAAACATTGCCACTCCTTGCAACGATGTTATTTCTCTTAGAACAGGCAGAAAAATAAGCAATCCAAAAAATAGAGACAAACTGGTGATGCCTAACTTCCGAGAAAGAGGAAAACTTAGTTGAATTTCCTTATTATCCGCATGGTTTTTATAGATAACATAGCCTGCTAAACCTGCCAATATAATAACCCCTACTTGCAGAAAAGCTCCCTGCCATAACAATGTTGCCACTAACGCAGCCAATGCGATAGACTTTCGTTGGATATCTGGTGTTAAATTTTTGGCCATCCCCAAAATTGCATGTGCCACTACTACTACCGCTACGATTTTCAGCCCATGAATCCAACCAGCTGCTTCCATTTGTGAACCTTGAATCACTAAAGCAAATATAATCAATGCTATCACAGAAGGAAGTGTAAAACCTATAAAGGCAAGAATACCTCCAAATATACCTGCACGCATAAGGCCGATCCCAATGCCTACTTGACTGCTGGCAGGGCCAGGTAAAAACTGACACAAAGCTACTAAATCGCCATAACTTTTCTCATCCATCCATTTTCTTTTACGGACATACTCTTCATGGAAATAACCGAGATGTGCTATCGGTCCTCCAAAAGATGTAAGCCCAAGTCGAGTAGAAACAAGCAGAACTTCTAATAAAACTTTAAACTTATTTTGTTGTGCTGGACTATTCATATGACACCTCTTTTCTTATTCCTCTTTGATTTCTTTAAAAAGCTCATATGCTTTATTTCGCGCCTCCACCAAAACGGCTTGGCCTTTCTCTGTAATGGTATAATATTTTCTGATTTTCCCATCTACCTTACGATCCTCTTTCATCAACAGCCCATCATTCTCCATTGCGTGCAGAATAGGGTATAAGGTGCCAGGACTTATCGTATAACCATGTTCCCTTAACTCTTCTAACATCCATGAACCAAAAATAGGATGTTCCTTAGCATGATGTAAAATATGAATCTGGATAAACCCTAAAAATAACTTTCTTAATAATCTATCTTCCAAATTTTCACCTCCTGACATATAAAATAAGACTGCCAACTCTGGAATTTTTCGCATATCTCCCCATTTAGCCTTCCTTTGAATCACTCTAAATTTTGAAATGAAAAACTCACGAACAATTGCACCAAAATAAAAATCGAATTCCGATATCGAATTTCGTTATTAATTTATCATGAATAAATAACGTTTTCAATTCATATCGAAAATATTTTACATATGTTTTACAAAAAGGGGGATATTCATGAAATATTCTGCCTAATTTATTTTCATATTTTAAATTTCATGTTATATTTTTATCGAAGGAGATGAAAAAAATGAACTTAGATCAACTTTTAGATTTTAACCAAAAATTTGTCGATGACAAAGAATATGAAACCTATCATACTGATAAGTTTCCAAATAAACGTATGGTTATCTTTACTTGCATGGATACACGATTAGTAGAATTACTCCCTAAAGCATTAAATATTCGTAATGGCGATGTAAAAATGGTTAAAAATGCTGGAGCAATTATCCGGAAACCATTTGACAGTATTATGAAAAGTCTGTTGGTTGCTATATATAGTTTAAAAGCAGAAGAAGTTGTAGTGATTGGACATTACGGCTGCGGAATGTCGAACGTAAATACTGAAGAATTACAGCAATCCATGCTTGATCGGGGTATACCAGAGGATACGTTACATACACTCGAGCATGCAGGTATTGATCTGCATAAAGAATTTCATGGCTTTGAAAAAATTGAGGATTCTGTAAAACAAAGTGTTGGCATTATTCGTAATCATCCGCTTCTCCCTAAAGAAGTAAAAGTTCACGGGCTGATTATTGATCCAGCCACAGGAAAATTAGATGTAGTGACAAGAGAATAGTGAGGAAGTTGCTTTACTCATTAAAGCTTATCATAACGCCATCAAACGGTACTTTACCGGTAGATGGCGTTTGTTAGTTATACAAAAGTTTTACATTTCATTTTAAGCGGTTGTTCCTATGATTTCTAGCAAACTTCTCATAAAAACATAGACAATTATCTATATAGATGATAATCTATATATCATCAGACAGGAGGATTTTGATGACGTATAAAGAATTATCCAGCAAATTAAAAATCATGGCTGACCCAAGTCGTTTAGAGATACTAGATTTATTATCTTGCGGTGAATTATGTGCATATGATTTGCTAGAGCATTTTTCCTTTTCACAGCCGACTTTAAGCCATCATATGAAATCTTTAGTGGAAAAAAGGCTTGTCCTTTCCCGTAAGGATGGTACCAAAACAATGTATAGACTAAATCATGCACTGATCACAGATGTTACAGGACAGCTTTCTTTATTAGGCTCTAACCATTCACCGTGTATTTGTGAACAGATACAAAAAGGCACGTGTGAATCATGAGTATATTAGCCATCCTGATTTTTTTACTCACCCTTACCTTTGTTATTTGGCAGCCAAAGGGATTGGACATTGGTATAACGGCTATAGCAGGGGCTATTCTTGCTATTCTGACAGGAGTTGTCTCGTTTTCTGATGTGATAGAAGTAACAGGTATTGTATGGAATGCCACTCTTACTTTTGTTGCAATCATTATGATTTCATTAATTTTAGATAAGATTGGATTCTTTGAATGGTCTGCAAGACACATGGTAGTAGCCTCAAAAGGCAACGGCGTAAAAATGTTTATCTACATTTCACTATTAGGCGCCATTGTTGCAGCATTTTTTGCTAATGATGGTGCGGCATTGATATTAACCCCGATCGTACTGGCCATGGTTCGAAACCTGCATTTTGAAGAGAAAGTTATCTTTCCATTTGTTATAGCAAGCGGGTTTATTGCTGATACCACATCTTTGCCTCTTATCGTAAGTAATCTTGTGAATATCGTATCAGCTGACTATTTCGGTATTGGATTTCTTGAATATCTTTCTCGGATGATCATACCTAATATATTTTCACTTGCAGCTAGTATTTTTGTTTTATGGCTCTACTTTAGAAAAGCTATTCCGAAACATTTTGATGATAAACAACTGAAAGCTCCTATAGAAGCAATAAAAGACCCAAAGCTCTTTACCTATTCATGGTTTGTTTTAGGAATTTTACTTGTTGGCTATTTAGCAAGTGAATTTATAGCTATTCCTGTTTCTTTTATTGCCGGCAGTATCGCGATCGTCTTCTTATTATTAGCCAGAAAATCAGCTGCTGTGCACACTCGTCAGATTATAACAGGCGCGCCTTGGAATATTGTCTTTTTCTCAATTGGTATGTATCTGGTTGTATTTGGGTTAAAAAATGCAGGGATTACTTCACTTTTGGCTGCTACCCTGACCTCTTTGGGCAGTTATGGTTTATTTGCAGGAATAATGGGTATGGGATTTATTGCTGCCTTCTTGTCATCGATTATGAATAATATGCCAACGGTATTAATTGACGCCATTGCCATTGATCAAGCAAGTGTTACTGGGCTGGTAAAAGAAGGATTAATCTATGCCAATGTTATCGGCTCTGACTTAGGTCCGAAGATCACACCAATCGGTTCGCTTGCCACACTTTTATGGCTGCATGTCTTATCTCAAAAAGGAATGAAAATTTCTTGGGGGACTTATTTTAAAACGGGCATTGTGATCACTATTCCTGTGTTATTTATTACATTGATTGGACTGTATTTAACATTATTAATCTTCTAAAGAAATGAGGTATCTTACATGGAAAAGAAAGTTATTTATTTTATTTGCACAGGCAACTCTTGCAGAAGCCAAATGGCGGAAGGTTGGGCTAAAGACATTTTAGATAATGAATGGGATGTTTACTCTGCTGGTATTGAAACGCATGGTGTTAATCCAAAAGCCATTGCTGCTATGAAAGAAGTCGGGATTGATATTTCTAATCAAACGTCAGATATAATAGACCCCAACATTTTAAGTAGCGCTTCTTTAGTCATTACACTATGCAGCGATGCTGACCATAATTGCCCTGTATTACCACCTCATGTGGTCAAAGAGCATTGGGGATTTGATGATCCTGCCGGTAAGGACTGGACAGAATTTCAACGAGTAAGAGATGAGATTGGCGAGAGAATCAAACAATTTAGTGAAACTGGCAAATAACTTAAAGAGGCTGTCTTAAAACTGCAGCCTCTTTTACTTCAATCGAGACTGCCATCAGGGGGCAATTTACTCCTCTCCAATGATGGCTAGCAAGTCCTATCGAAGTGTTAGCAGCTATACTTCTTTGAACTCTCTCCATCTCTGAAAGCGAGCTTTTTATGGACGTTTACATGGAGATAGATCATCGTCCAAGCTATTACTAATTATCCTCACTTTCGAGATACCGATACAAGGTTGATTTACTAATCCCTGTTTCCATCTTAATATCTCTCAACGTATAATCCCCTGAATGATACATTAAAATAGCTTTTTTTACATTTTCATCTGCTTTCCTGGGTCTTCCGATTACTTTCCCTTTTTCCTTTGCACGTTCCATTCCTATTAACGTGGAGTGCTTGGTGATATCTGCTTGAAATTCAATCATATGCTGAAGTATTTCTGGCAGTGTTGCAACTATTACATCACGACTGTTCATACCTTCCTTAATAAAATGAATGGTGACGTCATCTTTTTCACAAATGTTCAGTATTTCCATGAGATGTAGTGTAGAATCAGCAAGAATAAAGAAATTTTCTACAAATATTTCATCACCTTGATTTAAATGTATTAATAATTCTTCTAACTGAACGCGTTTTTTCGGTAAATGATGTGCTTCTTCATATACTTTATCAAATAACACATGTTTGATTGTTAATTGTTTTTCACAAGATATATCGTTGTAAATAGGGCGTTTATAGCCAAAAATCATCCGTATCGCTCCTTTAACATTCCCAAAAGGGTTCCTTTTTAGGAATTTAAGTGGTATGATAAGCAAAGAATTTTAATAAATTGAGTTTTATCGGTGTATTAGCATCCATGATCCCTACTTATATCTCTTTGAATCTCAAAGTCTTAAAGCGGGAAATGGTTAACTGCCCCGAGAGAAAAGGAGATTATCATGCAAACAATAAAACAACAATGGTTTGGTAATGTACGTGGAGATATTCTATCAGGAATTGTTGTCGCATTAGCTCTTATCCCTGAAGCCATTGCCTTTTCCATCATTGCTGGTGTAGACCCTATGGTAGGGTTATATGCCTCTTTCTGTATAGCCGTGGTTATTGCGTTTGTTGGCGGACGTCCTGGTATGATTTCAGCCGCTACCGGCGCCATGGCCTTACTCATGGTACCACTTGTTAAAGATCATGGACTGGAATACTTGTTAGCCGCTACTATTTTAACAGGGATTATTCAAATTGTATTTGGCGTTTGTAAAGTCGCCAAAATTATGAAATTTATTCCGAATGCCGTCATGATAGGCTTTGTTAATGCATTGGCTATTCTAATTTTCATGGCACAAGTGCCGCATTTTCTAGGGATTTCAACCATGACTTACATCTTTGTCGCAGTTACTTTGATTATTGTCTATACTTTACCACGTTTTGTAAAGGTAATTCCAGCCCCTCTTATAGCGATTGTTATTCTGACAACCATTGCTATTTTTAGTGGCGTAGAGTTACGCACGATAGGTGATTTAGGGAATATTTCGCAATCATTACCATCATTCTTGCTTCCAAATGTTCCATTTAGTTTGGAAACATTAAAAATTATTTTTCCTTATTCTTTAGCTCTCGCAATTGTGGGACTACTAGAATCTTTACTAACATCACAAATCGTAGATGATATGACGGCAACGGAAAGTGACAAAAATAAAGAGGCACGCGGTCAGGGAATTGCCAATTTCATCAATGGTTTTTTTGGAGGGATGGCTGGATGTGCCATGATTGGTCAATCTGTCATTAATGTGAAATCAGGCGGACGGGGTCGATTATCTACACTAGTAGCCGGTATGTTCCTGATGTTTTTAATTCTCGTATTAGGTAATCTCGTTGTCCAAATTCCAATGCCAGTCCTAGTTGGTATTATGATTATGGTTAGTATTGGAACTTTTGATTGGGGCTCCTTTACATATTTAGTAAAAGCCCCTCGCACAGATGCGATTGTCATGTTAGCAACTGTCGTGATAGTGGTATGGACACACGACTTATCTAAAGGGGTGCTTGCAGGTGTGCTTTTAAGCGCTATTTTCTTTGTTGTCAAGATTTCAACCACGAACATAATCAAACAAGACATGCATTATATGGTAGAGGGACAATTATTTTTTGCTTCCGCCGATAGTTTTGTGAACTACTTTAAAAATGCAGATATTCAAGAGAAAACCATTACGATTGACTTTTCCAATAGTCATATTTGGGATGATTCTGGGGTAGCCGCTTTATCCAAAACAAAGGATTTATTAAGGGAAAAAGGTATTAAAGTAGAGATTGTCGGCCTGGATGGGCCAAGTCAAAAAATTGTTCAACAATTAGATGGTATGTCGTCATCACATTAAGGAGGAAAATGATATGTATAAACATATTTTGCTTGCTGCTGATGGTTCTGAAAATGCCGTACGTGCTGCGAAAGAGGCTGTAAAAATTGCTGGACTGTCCAATGAGACACTTATTGATATCGTGTATGTGGCTGATTTTGAGAAAGCAAAATCAGATGTTTTACACGCTAGTTCAAATAGTGCTCTGCTGTTAGAGCGGCGCAAAAAAGTGCAGAATGCAGAGCAAGTAATCAACGCTGCGGGTATTATGTACAAAGTCACCATTCTGCACGGTATACCCGGACCTGAAATTATTAAATATGCAAATGAAAATCAGGTAGATTTAGTTATTATTGGAAGTCGAGGGTTAAATAAACTACAAGAAATGGTTATCGGCAGTGTTAGTCATAAGGTAATGAAACGGGTACACTGCCCTGCACTTATCGTGAAATAATCGATGGCACACAAATGAACCAAATAAAGAGGATGACTAAAGTTTTCCTGAGTAGCGCAGTCTATTTTTGATCAACCGCTTATAAACAAAAAGGACTATTCTATAAATTATTTTGAACAGTCCTTTCTGCTTTATATAGCAGAACTGCCTGTTAATTGTTTGACCAAGCGGTTAACGTTAGCAGACTCACTTTGTTTCTCTGGTTTGCCTTATACCAAATCCTCCCTAATTTATTCATTAACAGGCACTTTGGAATAACCATAATCGATTTCGAAACCTAGATCTTTCAGCATTTGAATATCATTATTGGCTTCTTGCCCTGCCGTTGTCAGATAATCTCCAATAAAGATAGAATTAGCTGGATATAAACTAAGCGGCTGCAGACTTCTTAAATTCACTTCCCGTCCTCCAGAAACTCTGATCTCTGCCTTAGGATTAATAAAGCGAAATAGACTCAATACTTTCAGACAATATAATGGATTTAACTCATTTGTTCCTTCTAGCAACGTGCCATCAATGGCATGCAGAAAATTAACAGGTATCGATTCAGCCTGTAATTCCTTTAAGGCAAATGCCATGTGAACCACGTCTGATTTGGTTTCCTTCATTCCAACAATCACCCCGGAACATGGTGATATATTCGCCTCTTTTACCCGCTTTACTGTTTGAACACGATCTTGATAACTGTGACTGGTAGTAATGTAAGAATGGTGTGTCTCAGACGTATTAATATTATGATTATATCGGTCTACTCCTGCTTCCTTTAACCTTTCTGCTTGTCCAGGTTTTAATATGCCGAGACAGGCACAAATCTTTAAAGGATACTGTTCTTTAATTTCTTGAACAGCACTGATAATATGGTTCAATTCCCGTTCTGTAGGGCCTCTTCCGCTGGCAACAATACAGTATGTTCCAGCATTCATTTGGCTGGCACGCTCTGCTCCATTCACAATTGAGGCTTTATCGATCATTTTATATGTTTGGATAGGGCTTGTGGCATCACGAGACTGGGAACAATACCCACAATTTTCTGAACAAGCCCCTGATTTCGTATTGATAATCATGTTTAATTTTACTTTATTGCCGTAATAGTGTTTTCTAATTGTGTAAGCGCTTTGTAGTAATGTTAGAACATCCTCATCTGGACAATTTAACATAGCCACCCCCTCTTCTTCCGTTAATTCATAACCTTCCAGCACATGGTTTGCTAATGATTGAAAATCTAGCATCAGTACACCTTACCTTTTTTTGTTTTATTGTTAACTTATAAAATTTATAGGTTAACAATAATACATGGATAAACGCTTGTCAAGGTGGGGTAAATAGAATAATGTGATGAAAGTTGCTTATCTGATTCCGTTATCTCCGGCCCATCATACCTCTCTCTCCCTGACTACTTTCCGATAAAAATGCGCACTGTCTTTCATAAAGCGTTCCTGTGTGTCAAAATCCACATAGACAATTCCGAAGCGTTTATCATAACCGAAAGCCCATTCAAAATTATCAAATAAAGACCAAACAAAATAACCGGAGATATTCATCCCTTCTTCATTGAGCTCGGCGATTGCTTGTAAATGTTTCTGAATATAACTGGTTCTTTCTGGATCATGAATCTGCTTATCCTCTGTCAGCTGGTCTGGATAAGCTGCACCGTTTTCTGTAATAATAATTGGTAAGTCGGTATACTCTTGACGCAAGCGGCGAATCAACTCCTGGAACTCACTAGGCGATATATCCCAATGCATCTCTGTCTTTTCATAATCTGAATAAGCGGCAGCCTGAAGAAAATCATGAGCTCCATTAAATTCTACCAGCCCCCTGCTGTAATAATTAATCCCAAAAAAGTCGCATGGAACAGAAATCGTTTCTAAATCGCCGGGTTGTACAAAAGAAAAGTCATGGACATACTTTGAGAATAAATTGATCATATCACTTGGATAGCTCCCTCGGAAAATAGGATCCAAAAACCAGCGATTGGTGTAGCCATCGGCGTTATTTTTTGCAATTTGATCATTATAGCTGTCACTTGCCGCATAGAAAGGAGTTAAATTTAAGGTAATACCTATCGGTGTGTCAGACTGAAATGTCTCCTTCAATAATTTCACCGTTTGTCCATGTGATAACAGAATATGATGAGCAGCTTTTAAAGCCTCTTCCATATTGCGATGGCCGGGTGCATGAACTCCTTGGTGATAACCAAGAAATGCCGCACACCATGGTTCATTCTGCGTAATCCAGCTGTCTACTAAACCATCCAGTTCTTCGAAGACCTTATGTGCATATTCCGAAAACCACTTCAATGATTTTCGTGAAGCCCATCCGCCTTGGTCTTGTGCCCATTGCGGCAAATCCCAATGATACATCGTAACAACGGGCTTAATATCATTTGCTTTTAATTCCTGAATTAATGCCTTATAAAATGCCATGCCTTCTTGATTATAAACACCTTCTTCAGGAAAAATCCGCGGCCATGCCATGGAAAAACGATAACTTTCCACTCCTAGTTTTTTAATAATCTGGACATCTTCCCTATAGCGATGGTAATGATCACAGGCAATTCCGCCATGATCTCCTTGAAATACCTTTCCAGGGGTTGCTGAAAAGGTATCCCAAATCGAATCCGTTCTGCCGCCTTCTGTTGCTCCTCCTTCAATTTGATAGGAAGAGGTTGCTGTACCAAATGTAAAAGCTTTGTCGAATTTCTTCATCATTCATCTTCCTTTCCTGATTAGCCTTTTACTGCTCCGGCAGAAATACTGTTAATAATATATCTAGATAAGAATAAGAATGCGATCATAATGGGAACAACGGAAATAGCGATCCCTAGATACATTGCCCCGAGGTTTGTCGCCACTGGTGATCCACGCAGTGCCCCCATCATCACTGGTAAGGTAAATAATTCTGGCGAACGCAGGATAACCAATGGCGTAATATAGTTATTCCATGAACCAATAAACGTAAATATTCCCATGGTGGCAATCGCCGGCATTAATATGGGGATGACGATACGGTGGAACATATGCATTTCTGAGGCTCCATCAATCCGCCCTGCCTCCAATAAAGACATCGGCATCGTGGTAATGAGATACTGTCTGAAAAAAAATACCGTAAATGGCGCTGCAATAGCAGGAATAATTAATGGCCAATAGGTGTCCAACATCCCAAGCGCTTCACTTAAATCATACAGCCCTATCAACCCTAATTGACCTGGAACCATCATCATCACAATAAAGGTGACAAAGATCACGTTTTTCCATTTAAAGTGATATACCACCAAAGCAAATGCAGTTAATGCGGAGAAATAAGCATTTAATATCGTAACAGAGACCGCCACAGTCAAGCTGTTTAAAAATCCACGCCAGACATCCATATAACTGATTAAGGTTGTATAGTTATCTAAGATAGCTGTTCCGGGAACTAAGGAAAAACCTTGTAATATCTCTGAGTTAGTTCTGGTTGCATTAATAACCATCATGTAAAAAGGAATAAAACAAATGACTACCAGCAGGATTAGCGCAAGATAGATAAATAATTTTGCGAAACGGATTTTGTTCATGTTTTGCCTCCTATCTCACTTCTTTTCGGTACATGGCACGGAAGGTAACCGCTGAGAACAGTACGGTAATAATAAACAAACCGTATGCTAGGGTTGCACCATATCCAAAATTATTATATTTAAATGCTTGATTATATAAATAGAGCACCATCGTATTTAACGATCCTTGTGGTGCACCTCGTGTATCCGTTAACAACATCGGCAAGTCAAACAGCTGCAGTCCGCCAATAATGGAAGTGATTAATACATATAACAGAATAGGCTTCAATTGAGGTAAGGTAATATTTGTAAAGGACTTCCACCAGTTCGCACCATCAATCAAAGCTGCTTCATAATAATCTCTTGATATTCCAGAAATACCGGCAAGCAGAATAATAAATGAATTACCGAACCACATCCAAGCCCCAATTAATGCCACAGCAGATTGGGCATACGTAGGACTGTTCAGCCAATTAATCGGACTATCAATAAAGCCAAAGCTTAACAATAATTGGTTTAGTGCCCCATGATTCCAATCTAATAATATATTAAAGAGAATGGCTACGGAAGCAATCGTAATAATATTTGGCAAGTAGAACAGTGCCCTAAATACTCCTACACCTTTTAACTTCAAGCGGATATCAGAGAATAACAGAGCCAGTCCAAGTGCAATTAACATCTGGACAATAAAATTAAATCCCCAGATTTTGATTGTATTCAGAAAAGCCTCATAAAAATAAGCATCGGTGATTAATCGGGCGTAGTTAGCTATACCGATAAATTCAGCATTTGCTATTCCTCCCATTCCGCTATAATTGGTTAAACTATAGTAAAAGGTAAGAAAAATCGGATAAATATTGAATATCAAAAAAACAATAACAAACGGCGCAATAAATAAATAGGCTTTCCTATGCGTTTTTGCCACTTCTATTTCCTCCTTCCAGATACAAAAAAGACGATATAGTGCGTGTTCAAAAAATTCGATGTGTCATTTTTATTGAACTTTTTGACAACCTCATATAGGGGATACAAGCTGCTACTGTATCCCCTATTCATTATTCTGGAACGACAATGTCAGGATAGGCGTTTTTCACTTGGTTATAGAATTCTTGCAGTGCCTCTTCCTTCGTAACATTTCCTTCTACATAATTACCGACCTCTGTTCCAAATAAATCGCCTATTTGCTGATCATACTTTGTAATCGTACTGGAATCGATTTTTTGTGCTTCTTCTAAGAAGAACTTATAATGGTTTTGTCCGCCTAAATATTCTTCTGAGTAGTCTTCACTGATCTTGCTTGTCACTGGAAGGTAAGATAAAACATCACCCGTAGTCTCTGTAACCCATTCCGTTAAGAACTCCTCATCATGTACGAGCATTTGAATAAATTCCCATGCCAAATCTTTATTTTCCGAATCTTTATAGACTCCGATCCATGTCCCGCCTTGGAAATAAGGTGTTGGACCACTTGTCACTCCCCAGTCACCTGATGTTTCAGGAGCTTCTGCCTTCAATACGGAATTCAGACCCCAAGTAGGTAATGCTACCGCAAATACCTCTGTTTTATCGGCATCTTCATCGACTTCGTCTAATTCATCCCATCCGACATTATAGCTGATCGGGCCGACGAACGATTCATACCAAGCAGGAGACCATGCAGGAGCTAGTGCTGTATACTGTTTATCACGCAGTTCTTTGGCATAATCAAAATAGGATAAACGAGCCTCTGTCATCACAAGTTCGTTATTTTCATTGACCCATGGCTGTGGATCTTGCCCATTGGTAAACGGCTGAATCGATCCTTCATCTGGGAATAATCGATAATTATGTTCCTTCATCTTCTCCCCAACCTCCATTAAACCATCCATGGTGGAGAACATTTCGCCAATCTCATATGGATCATCTGTGCCAAGCACTTCCTCAGCAATGCTTCTGCGGTAATAAATACCGCCTGGTGTCGTTTGCCATGAAACAGCTCTCACTTCGCCGGCATCGTTTTTACCTAAATCCCAAACATATTCCATGTAATCATCTTCCCATTCGTCCACATTATATGGATCTGCGGAAAGATTCTCCCAGTAATCTTGTTCAATCCAATCCTTCAAATAGACAATCTCTCCTGTAAACACATCTGGCGCACCCTTACCGCTCTCTAATGCGGGCCGTAAGGTAGTAGTATAATTTTCTGTCGGTATAATCTGTAAATCTACCGTCACATCGTGAAGCTCTTCAAATCGATCAATTGGTTCCTGTAATTCATCTGTAAATGAGGTAACGACTAAATCCGCTTTACTTCCTGAAGTACAAGCTCCTAGTATAACTAACAAAATAGAAACAGCAAATAAACACAAAAATTTCTTCATAATTCCCCTCCTAGAGTAGATATGTTTTGTAAATATGTTAAAGAAAAACATCAGCCATGCCCGCCACAACAGTAAAGCGCTTTACAAAATAAATATGACTTAAACCTGAAATTTATAACGTAAAATAGAGTAATTTTTATTATTATACATGTTTTTAACCGCTTTTATGTACAATACAGGTTGCGTTAAGTCTAGTAAAGCGCTTTACATTTTAGGAGAAAAAATAAGGCTTGCTTATTTTTTCTCCTCGTTCTCACTTAAACGTTGACACGAATCCCTTTTAATTAGCTGTACAGGGATAATTTTATCTTTGCGGCTTTTTTTACTCAATTGATTAATCTCATCCAGTAATACAATAGCCGCTTGCTTGCCAATCAATTCCTTATCTTGTCTAATCGTAGTTAAAGGCGGATCTACATGATTAGCGATTGGAAGGTCATCAAATCCAATGACCGATATATCATCCGGGACTCGCAAACCCGCTTCCCTGATAACCCTGATGGCACCTAATGCCATCACATCACCAGAAACATAGACAGCTGTTGGTCTATCAGGCAATAAGAGCAATCGCAACATCGCTTCACGCCCGCCTTCATAAGAATAATAACCACCATCAGCGATATAATGGTCTGGAATAACAAGTCCTAGTTTCTCCATTGCCACCTTATAGCCAATCGTACGTTCAAGAGCCGTATACATCGTTTGTGCTCCCATAATATGGGCAATTTTCCGATGACCTAGTTCATAAAGATATTCAACTGCCAGCATACTGCCTTGCTGATTATCACTATAAACCGATATTGCTCCTTTTTCTGGCATATCGATAAAGACAGTAGGCATATTAAATTGTGTAAAATCCAATGCATCCTCACCTAAAGATTGGACTACCACAACACCATCTACCCCTCGATGCCGCAAATGTTTATACGTTTCTTCCTTTAGCCCCATTCTCCGGGAAATAAACAATAGATCGTAATTGTATAATTCAATATGTTTCTTGAAACTCTCAATGACCTCACTAAAAAAAGGATGAGCCATACCTACTCCTAAATGCTCTGCAAATACTACACCAATCATCCAAGACTTGCTGGTGGCTAGTGTACGAGCGGAAGAATTCGGTGTATAGCCTAACTCTTCAACAGCCGCTAGTACCTTTCGTTTTGCCTTTTCACTCACATTAGCATAGTCATTTAATACTTTAGAAACTGTTGTAATAGAATAACCTGATTTTTTTGCAATATCATATATTGTTACCATGTCATACCCCTATCGAAAGCGCTTTCCACTCTATTTTAGATGGTGTGATTCTTTTTGTCAATAGGTTCCTTTTGTATATTCTTTGCCGAGATAAATGAATCAAAGGCTCTGCTGGCACAACTTATTACAATGAAAGCAGCTATACTCACACCGTAAAAAGGTAAAATAGCAGGAAAAATAAACAAAACAACAGCAAAAATACTCAGGCTAAAAAACATCAGAATCGAGAATAACGGATAAAGTCCAATCATCACTAAGGCATACTTTATATAGATGCCAGAAGACACATCAACGTGTACATACGCAGTAAATAAATACCCAGCTGCTAAAATAAACAGAACCGTCAATAGCAAAAGAGCCGGAAAGACAATATTATCGATAAGAAAGCTATAAGGCAAAGCTTGGATAAACATGAAATCCAAATAAATAAAACCTCCTACCAAATAAATCGGAATCATTAATTGATTGGCTTTCCAAAATTCCTGACGATATGTTCGATGGAATGTCTGCCAAATCGGATCATGATCGTTACCTCTTAGCATCTGTCTTAGGATAGTAAACAAGCTGACAGTTGCCGGCCCTGCCCCAAGAACAAGCAAACCCATCAGGGTATAGATGATCCATAGTAAATTGAGATAAGCCAGTTTAGCTGCCCACTCAAATAATTGTTGAAAACCTCCTCTGCTCACAAGCTACCTCCTCTCTATACGATACAATCAATGTTTCTTAATTGGTACTGGCATCTCATGTCAACTAGGAAAACTGTTGATACTGCTCCAGCACTTGCCTCACAAAATCCTTATCACCACCAGTCACTTGATGAATCCGTTCTGCCCATCCTTCTATCGTAGTCAGTCTTGGTTCTTTCAGCAGCCCTTCCTTCGTACTTAAGAAAATACTCCAGCGATCAAATTCCCAATGAGCAATCTCACGTTTATACGGCATACGATACTCCAGCAAAGGAACAGGATCAATAAGACGCTGGCAAGACTCGGCAGCTTTGGTGAACTCCTCCCTATCAATAGGGGTTAAATCATAAGATTGTCTAGAGATCTTATCATTAGGACGCTGAAACGAAATGGTTAGCTCCTGATCCATTGCCTGCACTTGAACCATTGCCCCTGGGAAAAATCCACTTAAACGGTCTTCTGTAAAAGCGTCATGTTCTTTTTCCAATAATATAGGAATAATCCATTGATCACCTAAATCACAAAGATAGCGATTTCCTTGTTCATCTAATGCAATCACTGCCACATGAACATCTTCTGTGTGGAGGCCGTGTCCAATCGGATAAGCTGTTATCCCTTCTTTTTGAAACGCATCCAGCAGGCAGAACGCTAAATCAAAGCAATTCCCTGACAAGCCATACTGTTCCCTATGTTCCTTGATTAAGGACACGTCACGCTGTTTATGTTTATTTGGCTGTTGGTAATACCATAATTTTGTAAGGGTTTCCATTGGAAAGCAATCAAATTGCTTCCATACTTTCAACAAGTATTCTGGTGCATGCATCTTCCCTATTCCCCCTTTGCGTTATCGCCTACTATTTTATCACAACATTCTTCGTCCGTCAGATGTTTACAGTAACTTCTAAGCACGCATTGTAAGTTTCATTTCACAACATACAAAACGGAAACCAGAATAAATCTTAAAAATTCGGCAAAAAGCCTTGTTCTATTTAACTATTTAGTTTAAGATGTTAATAACAACGTTGTTATTCCCTGTTGCTGTTAATAACAACGTTGTTATTAACATGTATTTTATGATCAAGGAAAGCGTTGACAAAAAGGAGATGTTGATAGATGGAATATTTATTGCCTATTCTTGATTCTTTAGCTAATGGACAGGTGAATACAGAAAACCAGCATATAAAAGTGTATGAGAAATCGTTTACGCAGCATGAAAACGTATACCTTTTAATGATTAATGACAATGGCCAAAAAGGAATTCTAGTAACTGGTACAGGCAAGCTATATGATGAATTGGACGGTACCGAGCTAAGACATGCAAAAAAACTATCCCCTTTAACACACAAAAACCGGCTTGTCTTAAATAAATACTTTGATTATACAGTTCCTCAAGCTTTTGGTACAAGGCAAGCTACAATTGGTTTAGGAGACCGGCTTGGTCTAGCTACACCTGGACATATCGATGCCATTACAGGCAGAAAAGTAAAACCTATCTTTGCCCAGCAAAGTATTCGTGAGCTTGATTTAACCGGCAGATCGATGCATGATATTCTTGACGCAGCTAGCTTTGCTGTCTTCCAAGAAGGATATAAAGGCGGATTTGGTGCTGACGGAGATCACTTGAAGAAAGAAGAAGATATCCGATACGCCTTATCCATCGGTATGTCGATGTTAACACTGGATTGTTCAGATCATATTCAAAACCATATCGAGCAAGCAAGCAGTGAAGAGATCGAACGTGAATATGAACAATTACCACCAGCGTTAAAGGACCACTATACTGAAACCTATATAGGTAAATCATTTGATATCAAAGGAACAACCATTGCCTTTGATAAAGAAACAGTCATGAAAAATGCACTAGTCTACGGCAAAGCGCTCGATTATATGGTACATGTATATGAAACATATATCCGTGCCGAAACAAGAGAGATTGATTTTGAGATCTCTATTGATGAAACAGAAACCATTACGTCTCCAGCCGAGCATTTCTTTGTCGCGAATGAATTAACACATCATGGTGTAGAAGTAACCAGCTTAGCTCCTCGTTTTTGTGGTGAATTCCAAAAAGGGATCGACTATATTGGAGACACGGCACAGTTTGAGATAGAACTAAGAGAGCATGCCTTAATTGCTGATCACTTTGCTTATAAATTAAGTATCCATTCAGGAAGTGACAAGTTCACCGTGTTTCCAATTATCACAAAATATACTGATGGTATTTTCCATATCAAAACAGCTGGAACAAACTGGTTAGAGGCTATTCGTGTGATTGCGGAAACAAATCCTTCCCTATACCGAAAGATGCATGTATTTGCCTTAGAACATTTTGAAGAGACATTGAAGTATTATCATGTAACACCAGACTTGGCCAGCATTAAACCACTTGATCAGGTTGCTGATAAGGACTTGCCAGAATATATGGCAGATGACGCTGCACGGCAATTATTCCATGTCACTTACGGTCTGCTGTTAACAGATAAACAGGATAATGGACAATATACATTCAGAAACAGCTTCTTCCAAACATTAACTGATCAAGAAGAAGTCTATCGACAAGCATTGGCCGCACATATTGGCAAGCATTTAGACTTGTTAAATCTATAGAACTTCCATTATGGGTGTATCCATGATTGGCTAGGCGGTTTAAAAACATCATAAGTGAGTGTTCAAAAAGTTCGATAAAAAGGACCATCATCGGTTAAGTTCGCAACGTCCTGGGACTGCGGTTACTCGCCCCACCGAAACCATTTGTTGCAACACCGATACTAGCACATCGTGTGTGTCGAAAGTTCAAGTCGGCGCAGCTTTGAGTAACGGAGTGTCCGCTTTTCATACGTGAGGACTTGCACAGAAAGTGTTGACTTCTGCGTTATCCACTCGATGTGGGTGATCTTAGTAGAAGTTCCTCTAACACCAACTCCGACATGCGCTGGTCACTTTTACTTGGACTTTTTGAACAACCTCTATAACCTTTTACTATATGATTATCTGGCTAAGAGCGTGAAATTCCTCTTAGTCAGGTCCTTTCATGATATCAAGGGTTTCATTATTTCAATATAAAGGGTGACAACGATGAACAACAGAAGTATGATGTTCTTTTTCGCATTGTTTATTTGTTTCTTATTTACGGGTTGTGAAAGCGGTTCCCAATCCAGTGAGGATGGTGTCTTAGAAATTAACATCGCTCATGGAAACCAGCCAACAGAGCCGATTGGACAAATGGCAGAAAAATGGCGTGAATTAGTCGAAGAAGAAAGCAATGGTCAAGTACAGCTCAATATTTATCCTAGTTCACAGCTCGGGTCTGAGAAGGATGTTGTCGAACAGGCGATTATGGGAAATAACGTGATTATTTTTACCGGCTATGATTTTCTAATGGATTATGTACCAGATGCTGGGATATTGACCGCCCCTTTCTTAACAGAGGATATTGATACGCTATTAGCACTTACTGAATCAGACTGGTTTTATAGTCTGGAAGATGATTTACAAGCGAAAGGGATCGAGATTATCAATACCAGCACCGTTTATGGTGAACGTCAATTAATGACGGATAAATTGATCGAATCTCCAGAGGATTTAAGAGGTTTGAAGATACGGGTTCCAAACAATCAAATGTATATTAAGACATTTCAAGCTTTTGGCGCTTCACCAACCCCAATGCCTTTGTCTGATACGTACACCTCTTTACAGCAAGGGCTTATTGACGGAGCTGAGAACCCTTTGCCTGTACTGGCAGGTTCGAAAACCAATGAAGTGACCAACTATCTTACCTTAACCGGTCATACGAAGATTATCAGTCCGTGGATTGCTGGAACAGATTTTATTGATACCTTACCAGCAGAAACAGTCGAATTACTAAAAGAAACAAGTTTGGAAGCGGCAGCATTTGCAAGAGATATTATTGAATCCGAAGAAGAGAGCGTATTACAAGAATTCGAGGAACAAGGAATCGAGATTAATATGGTGGATATTGAGCCATTTAGAGAACAATCACAATCGGTATATACCGCATTTCCAGATTGGTCAGATGGCTTATATGAGACAGTCCATTCTCTTATTGAAGAATACGAAGCGCAAAATGAATAAATGTTGTCAGCACATCTGGGAGTGAAACAATCATGAAAAAATTTTTTTATAATGTGGATGACCTGATCGCTACGTTAGCTTTTGTAGGTCTAATCTCTATTACGTTCGCTAATGTTTTATCTCGCTACCTCTTTAACAGCCCAATTCTATGGGGAGAAGAGGTTTCATTGGCCCTATATGTCTGGGTTGTATTTATCGGCGCAAGTTCGACGATGAAAAGAGACGGACACATTGGCATTAGCTATTTCATTGACAAACTGCCTCCTACATTCAGGACAGCGATGATTGTCGCCAGAAATGTGATGATCTATGCCGTACTTGGTTATGTGTTTATCTTTCTAGGTTCAGCCTTGTCGTTACAAGCTACCAATAAAGTAACGCCAATCTTAAGAATCAGTTATTTTTGGATAGATATAGCAGTAGTGCTTGGGGGAATACTCATGCTCTATCACTTTACGAAAAATCTATCTAACTCCTTTTCAACTGACTCCTCATTGAAAGGAGATATGTAAGATGGCGGTCACGATATTAATTGTTTCTTTACTCGTTTAGATTTTATTAAACGTTCCAGTAGCATTTGCGTTGATTGCCAGTACTGCTTTATATTTTCTGGCAGCTGGAAATTTTGACAGTATGGTAATGGTTCAACGTATGATAAGCGGATTAGAATCCGTACCATTAATGGCGATTATTTTCTTTATGGCTTCTGGGATCTTAATGAACTACACTGGAATTACAAAAAGATTGCTGGCTTTCGCCGAAATTATTACCAGACCTTTACCAGGCGCCCTTGCACAAGTCAATGTCGTGTTAAGTGTACTTGTCAGCGGACTCTCTGGTTCCAATATTGCCGATGCCTCGATGCAGTCCAAGATGTTGGTACCTTCGATGGTAAAAAAGGGATATGACAGAGCTTTTGCTACTGCATTGACGGCCACTTCGGCAATTATTACGCCGATTATTCCACCAGGGATCGCCTTAATTATGTATGGCTATGTCGGTAATGTATCGATTGGACAGCTCTTTATGGCAGGAGTACTTCCTGGCTTATTATTAGCTGTATTGCTCATGGTATTTGTTTACTTCTATACGAAAAAACATAACTTAGAGACAGAGAAAAAAGAAAAGGCAACTGCAAAAGAATTTTTCCTTGGTTTAAAAGATGCCTTCTTAGCCTTATTACTGCCGATTGGTATTATTGGCGGGATCCGTTTTGGTATTTTTAGTGCGACCGAAGCTGGGGTTATTGCGGTGTTCTATGCTTTAATCTTAGGATTGTTCGTCTATCGGGAAATGAGCTTCAAAAATCTAATTCAATCACTAGTAGAGACTGTACATTCAGCTGCTGGAATCTTATTAATTATCGCCGGCGGTACGGCATTTGGCTGGGCGTTGACTATGGAGCAAATCCCACAGCAGATGACAAGCTTTATTACCAACTTTATTGGTTCACCAATTACCTTTATACTGATTATTTTATTGTTCCTTCTTTTTATTGGTATGTTTATCGAAGGCAATGTGGCGATTATTATTTTAACCCCATTATTTATACCAATGTTAGCGGACTATGGCATTGACCCTGTCCATTTCGGGATTTTGTTTATCCTTACCTTAAGTATTGGCACAATTACTCCGCCTGTTGGAACAATTATGTTTGTTACCAGTTCCGTTACAGGAACAAAAATTGAAGACTTTGTCAAAGCAAGTATACCGTTTATTATCATCTTGGTTATTGCGTGTCTACTGATTGCCTTTATACCGCAAATCTCGCTGTTCCTGCCAACCATTTTAAATTAAGAAAACAACTTAGAAAGTTGGTGACGTAATTCATGACTCATGTATCTTTAAAACGGGATAGAGAAAATCCATCTTATCCCGTCAAAGTTCTCCAAATCGGGGATGGGAATTTTATCAGGTCTTTTATCGATTGGATGATTGATCAATTAAACGAACGTACCGATTTTAATGGGAGTGTGATCACCTTACAAGCACTCCCGCAAGATCAAACAACAAAGAAACTGAATCATCAAGACGGCTTATTTACCCTGTTATTGAAAGGAAAACGGGATGGCCAGCCAGTAGAAGAAACACGGGTTATCTCGGCCATCAAACAGGGTATAGATCCTTATACGAATTGGACAGAAACCTTAAAACTGGCTGAACAGGAACAGTTGGAGTTTGTCTTTTCTAATACAACGGAAGCAGGGATCCGATATGTCTCTGAACAGGACACACCTGATATCTGTCCTGTTTCTTACCCCGGTAAACTGACAAGACTGCTTTATCACCGCTATCTCCATTTTAACGGCGATCTCCACAAGGGGTGGACAATCCTGCCTTGTGAACTGATTGAAAACAATGGAGATGAGTTGAAGAAAATTTGCCTGCAGGTTGCAGATGACTGGCAATTACCACAAGCATTTATCACATGGATAGAGAAAGCTTGTACATTCTGTAATACATTGGTAGATCGCATTGTGCCTGGTTTTCCCAGTCTGCAAGCCGATCAGCTCTTCGAACAATTAGGCTATCAAGATCCTTTATTAGCTGTAGCTGAACCTTATCATTTATTTGTAGTCGAAAGTGATCAAGATATCAAGGGGAAATTGCCGTTTCAACAGGCAGGCTTACATGTTGTCTTTGACCAGATATATCCTTACCGTGAACTCAAGGTGAAATTCTTAAATGGTTCACACACCATGCTTGCAACTCTAGGGACACTTTGTGGTATAGCGATTGTAAGAGACGCAATGAAAAATACCCATTTATTTGATTTTATCCATCAAACGCTGGTAGAGGAAATTGCCCCTACCCTTACCAACAGTTCAATGAAAGAAATTAACGTCTATATCCAACAAATGTATGATCGATTTGATAATCCTTATTTAGATCATAAACTGTCTGATATTCAGCTGAATAGCTATGCCAAATTCAAAACCAGAGTATGGCCTAGCCTCCTCACTTATAAAGAACAATATGGAACATATCCTGTACGGCTTGTCTTCTCCTTTGCCGCTTTATTATATTTCTTTAAGGAAGCAAGTGTAACAAAGCAGTACGCTTGGAAAGACGATCCAAAGTTAATCAAGCAGTTCGAATCCTTTTTTACGTCGTTTGATGGATCAAAAGCAACGTTAACTGCGTTTATTCGCTCGTTGCTTCAGCAAGACTTTTCTGCTAACGAGACGATTGTGGAGGAACTGGCAGAAGCGATTGCAGCTGATTTTATACAGATAGAAGCGTTAGGTGCAGAACAAGCAATAATAAGCAGAAAGTAGGTTATATCAATGAAAACAGTTATTTGTCATAAACCAAATGAAATGGAATTAATTCAGACTGAGTTCGATAACAAGATCCAAGACAACGAGATTCTGATAGCGATTAAAAAGATTGGTATTTGCGGAACAGATATTCATGCTTATGGAGGAAATCAGCCCTTTTTCGATTATCCACGGGTACTTGGTCATGAGCTTTCCGGCATTGCCGAACAAGTTGGTAACCAAGTCAACCAAGTAAAACAAGGGGATAAAGTAGCCGTTATCCCTTATATCAACTGTAAGGAATGTATTGCCTGCCGCAATGGCAAGACTAATTGCTGTACACAGATGCAAGTGCTTGGTGTTCATCGTGATGGCGGCATGACAGAATATATAAAGGTTCCTGCAGAAAATGTATTTGCAGTAAATGACCTACCCTTAGAAAAAGCTGCCATCATTGAACCGCTTAGCATTGGTGCCCACGCTGTGCGCAGGGCAGATATCCATGAGCAAGATACTGTGTTAGTTGTTGGTACAGGACCGATCGGATTAGGGGTAGCACGTTTTACTAAATTAGCAGGCGCAAAAACGATTGTCATGGACCTTAGTGAGGAACGCCTAAGCTTCTGTAAGGAATGGGCCGAATGTGATGAAACTGTAGTAGCTGGTGAAGGAGCACAGCAAAAACTATTAGACTTAAATAACGGTGAGCTGCCTTCTATCGTTTTAGACGCTACTGGCAATAAGCATTCGATGATGAATTCCTTTGATTATGTATCACATGGCGGCAAATTAGTATACGTTGGTTTAGTCAAAGATACAATCAGCTTCTTTGACCCAGATTTCCATTCCAAAGAATTATCACTGTTAGGAAGCCGTAATGCGACAAGAGAAGACTTCCAATATGTGATTGATTGTATGGCAAAAGGGCAGATCAAAGACAACTATGTAACCAACCATATTTCATTTGATGAAGTTCCTGCCTTTTTTGAAGCAAGTAATTTCCAAACTAACAAAACGTTGATTCATTTGTAAGCTAGCACTCTTGTTGCTTATAAACTAGAAAATAAAAAGGGGGGTATTAGTTATAGCTGGCTAATGCCTTCCTTTTCTTGTAGTGCGTGTTCAAAAAATTCGGTAATAGGAATGATCATCGGTTAAGTTCACAACATCGTGTTGCAACACCGACACTAGTGCCTCCTATACGTCTACGTCGAAAGTTCATGCTAATTCCGACATTTGATACGTCATTTTTAACAGTTTTTTTGGACACCCTTCATTAGGATATAATCGAACATGTAAACCATACGTATAAAGAAGGAAGCGAAAGGACGATGAGTTTAGCAGAAATTTTTCGGAATGAAGGAATAGAAGAAGGCTTACAAAAAGGAAAAGTTGAAGGAAAAACAGAAGCATTAGCTAACACTGCCATTCAATTAATTACAAAATTCGTAGCTCCACTTTCTGAAGAGATAAAAAATAAGATGATGAGCAAGAAATAAGTACGTTAGAAGCAATTATTGATCATATAGATGAATTTCAAACGATAGAGGAAGTGAAACAATACTTGAAATAGGGGAAGCACGAGCTTCCTAGGTTTTTATGATTTTAAAAACTACACTAGCCAGGCATAAAAATTTTATACATCGCTAGTGTAGATATGAGTATTACTGCTTATAGTGGAGAAAATTCAATCAACATTTCAGGATCTGTACTTGTGGAGTAAGTGTTTCGAAACACGCCATACCTTACTCATGTACAAGTTTTGCACATCTCCAACAGAGCACGAAAAAGAGAAGAGCTAGTCTTTGGCTTCGCTCACCTTATCTGCTGCTATAAAAGGTGGATCTACTTGCGTTTCCTGCCCTTACCCTCTCCATAACCTTTTTACACCAACTAATTCCTGCTCTTGAAAAGTCAGCTGGTAAATATCCGGCATGGTCAATTGCTGCCAAAAACCAAAGTCATACTGTGCATCAAAATAATTCATCATTAATACCATAATATTACCATGTGTACCAATCACAATCCCTTGCCCTTGATGTTGCTTGATTACCTGTTGCAGAGAGGCTGCCCCACGTTTTTGAGCCATTTGATTGGATTCTCCGCCTGGAAAAGAAAACGCCGGATCACTCCAGACTTGTTCCATCGCAGCTGAAAAATCAGCTGCTGTCTGACCTGCCAGCTTCCGCTCCTTAAAGCCCGGTTCGATCACCATCTGGAAATCAAATGCCTGTGCTATCCCTTCCACAGTTTGGATGGCTCGCTTATATGGGCTGGCATAAACGATATCAATCTTCTCTTTTGCTAATCGATCAGTGACCATCTCGGCATCCTTTAACCCTTTTTCCGACAAAGGTCTGCCATATTCATCAGGAGTATATGTAGAATGTGCATGTCTGACCAAATTTACTTTCGTATACATAACGTTAGCTCCTTTTCTTTTAGTTGACATCCCCTAAATAAGTGGATACAGCTTTACCTTCGATATGATCCAATAGCTACTGACGAAGTGTTTGCGGATAGATCCATTAACTCTGCATTTATTACTTCTATACATTCACGTGCAAGTGCTTGATGTAAGTTCTCTCCATGCTCCTGGCCACCACCAGGCAGCAGGTAATAAAAGCCTTCATTGTCCTGCTTTTTAACAGCTAACGAATGCTGATTATGAAGAATAATAGCTTTAGCAGAATTGCGAATGCCGACCATTTTATCTCCTCCGCTTATTTATTTGTTGAACTATGGCTGGCAGCTCGCTTAAATCATCGATGATATAATTTGCCTCCACTTGATCCCAATGCTGATTCTGCTTCCAAATGCTTAACATCCCTGCCTTTTGTGCTGCTTGCACATCATTGACAGGGTGGTCACCAACATATATAGCCTCACTTGGCTCAATATCCAGTTTGCTCAAAGCTCTTTGAAAAATAGCCGGATCTGGCTTTTTCATTCCTTCCCTTTCCGAAATGAGAATCGGATCAAAATAATCCTCAATTTGAAGCGCTTTAATATTATCTAATTGAAAAGGATATTTGCCATTGGTAATCATAGCTAACTGCAAACCTTGCTGTTGCAAATCTTTCAACATCGCCTGCAGATCTGGAAAAGGGACACAGCTGTTACAAAACTCCTGCAAATAATCTTGTAACAGCGTCTCCCATGAAAGACTGTCTATTTGAAACGCGGTAACCATTTGTTGATATACTCGATCCTTCCATACATAGCCGTGGCAATCCAGCTCGATAAACTTGGTTGTATATGTCTCTTTATCCAAATGACTGAATAAAGAATGGAAGCGGTCATATTGCCTGCTGATAAATTGCCGTACAGAAGTGTCACGATCCAATAACGTTGCATCCAAATCGAAGATAACAGCTTTTATCATGTATACTACATCCTTTTCAAATGAATTACCCTTCATTATACATGATTTCCACTTATTTTTCTCCAACTTCTGGATTTCGTAATATCCTGTACATTTGGATTATTCGTGATATAACCTTCACATAAAAAGCCTGAAACTTCTCTGCCATCAGCTAGTTCTACTTTTCCAATCCCTAAAGGGGATGGAATGGAAGCGGCAAATTTTCCAAATTGATGAATCGGCATCTTCCACACTTCTAATTCAATAGATTCCCCTGTTGCTATGTTCTTAATGAGGCCTGGTTTTTCTATTACTCCTGGGATTTTTACCATTCGATAAACGGGGGCAGTAACAGTCTCTTCACAAAAGAAAGCGCCATGCTCTTGCATTTGTGTTTCAAATGGTAACCCTCGCATGTGTAAGCCACACACAGCTACCTCTACTAATTGCTGGTTGAAGAAAAGAGCTGCTGTTCTCAGTATAAGATGATCTTGCCCTGACATCCCAAATATTGTTATTCCAAACGGGAGTTGTGCAGCTGCCTCGCCTGCTGGTACTGCGATCGCACACATATCTAATAAATTACAGTGATTGGTGTATAACCCCATTTTACTGTTGGTCTCTATTGGGTTATCCCTTACTTGTTCCCTTGTCCAAGTTCCTCCACAGGTAGGCAATACTAATACGGCATCCTCCAGTAAATGTTTTACAGCTAACTGAATCTCTTTAAGCCGATGTACAGCCTTAAATAAAGAGGCAGCTGAATGGTTTTTCGGCTTGCCACCAGATAATACTTGCATAGTTACAGGAAAGACTGCCTCTTCATGTTCTGATATAAAATCACCTACCGCCGCCCATCTTTCGGCCACCCATGGTCCATCGTATAAGATAGCAGCTGCCTCTAAAAACAGATCAATGTCTATATATTCAACATTCAGTGACAGCGATAAAAGTCGTTGCTTGGTCTCTTCCCATGCAGCTTGATACTCGTGCTGATAAGGGCCAAAGAAGGTTAATGGCCGGTTGGGTAGTACTATTTTTTTAGGCAATGTCGTCGCCTGATCCAGAAACGGCTTTGACCATTTGTCTTGCTCATCAATGCCTTGCACTACTTCATGAACAAGCTGCACATCTTGTAAATCATGCGCAAAGACAGAAATACAGTCTAAGCTGGCACAAGCCGGCACTAATCCCGGAACTGGCCATGATCCAAGGCTTGGTTTAAAGCCAATCAGTCCGTTTAATGCTGCAGGTATGCGTCCTGATCCCGCAGTATCTGTCCCTAGGGCAAAAACTACTTGGCCAGTAGCAACAGACACAGCAGAGCCAGAACTCGATCCACCACTAATTAGTTCAGAACGTAATGCATTATGTGTTTCACCATACGGACTTCTTGTTCCGACTAAACCAGTGGCAAATTGATCTAAATTCGTTTTTCCAACTGGTATCGCACCAGCCTCAATTAACCGTTCAACAACTGTTGCATGTTTAGTCGGTGTGTACGTATATCCTTCACAACCAGCAGTGGTGGGTAGACCGGCTACATCAATATTATCTTTGACCGCAAAAGGTACTCCCCATAAAGGTGCAATTGCTTGATCTTTGTTTTCTAATGCTGTTAGATATGGTTCGATAAATTCAAGATCTGGCGGTGTTATCCAAATATTCATCTCTTTTTCGGCATCTGCTTGTTCTACAATAGCTTCCATCACCTGACTTGGCTCGATTTCTCCCTTGCGATAGCTGGCTTGTAATGTGTCAATCGTCCACTTTCTCATCACGATACATCCTTCCTATACGGTTGCTGTCATTGGCGCTAATGTCTTGATCACTTGTTCTGAGTCTGAAACACTTCCAAACACTCCGCCTTGCATTTTTACCATGTTCAATGCAGCACGGTGATTATTCTCATCCGTTGCCCCGGTACAGTCTTCCAAGATCAAGCATTCATAACCGCGGTCATTCGCTTCCCGCATAGTAGTACTAACACATACATCGGTAGTGATTCCTACCAAAATTAGATTAGTAATTCCCTTATTATGCAGGATCAGATCAAGATTTGTTGCATAGAAACTGCCTTTACCTGGTTTATCAATAATGATTTCTCCTTTAATGGGTTTTAGCTCATCAATAATCTCCCAGCCTGGTTCCCCTTGTACTAATATTCTGCTGCCGGAAGGTCCTGCCACACCAATCTCTGCACCAATTTGCTTACTTCTCCAGCGCTTATTAGCAGGAAGATCCGATAAATCCGGCTTGTGTCCTTCTCTTGTATGAATTACATGGAATCCTTCGATATTCCGCACATATTCTAATAATCGTTTGATAGGCTGAATAGCTTTAGCTGTTAACGAAATATCATAGCCCATTTGTGCGACATATCCCCCTTCTCCACAAAAGTCTGTCTGCATATCGATAATAACCAATGCCGTCTTATGTGGATCTAAACCTCCATTATATGGCCATTGATATGGGTTTGCTTCTATTCTCATTTTCTTGTTCCCCTTTCTTATTTTCTAACCATGGAGCAAGTGGAAATCTCACTTAATTGCTTTTTGGTAAGTGTATTTTAACCATTACAAATTGTAACTGTTATACGGCTTAGGCTGCTTCTCTAACGTTGAGATCTTTCTTGTTATGTTTAGAAAATGCACTAATGATCAAGTAAGTAACTGCAGCAATGACAATACCAATTACTGCGGTAGAAAGACTAGTAAACTGGTAATGAGCAATTAAGGCGGTTAAAGACCCTGCTCCCCAAGCAATAAATGGGGTATACCTCAAGGTTTCCATCTGATCACTCATATGCCGGCGAACTACTAACTGATCAACAATAAGAATGGCACCAATTGGCGGTACAATCACCCCTAACAACTCCAACCAATGAATGAAATAATTGTATGCACCCGCTACAGCAAGGACAATACCGATAATTCCTAGTATCAGTGTCAAGGTTCTCATTTTTTTGCCAGTGATAAAGGACCAACCAACCGCCCCGTTATACAGGCAATGCATACAGACAGAGCCTAGATTAGCAAATAAGAAAATAATGGCTAATAAAGTTAACAGCCCTCCCTTACTGGCAGCAATCCCAAACACATCTCCAGAACTCCCAGCAACCGAAGCAGCGATGATTCCGCCAATTGCCATTGCAATCATGTTCCCAATCGGGAAGGCTGAAAGTGTAGCAATTACTGCATGTTTCCCATTCTTAGCCCATCGTGTAAAATCTGCTGTCATGGTTCCTGAATCAACAAACAAAGCAAATACCATTGTCACAGCTACACCCATTGGAATGACTAAGTCCGCTGTTCCTTGGTAACTCCAAATATCTGTCCCCGACTGCCAAACATCCACGACCGAATAAATACCCATGATTAGAAAAAGCGGTACAGAAACCGCACCAATAACTGTTAATGCCTTAATTCCAATCAAGGTTGCTGCTAAGAAAAGCAATCCCGCAATAAGGGTAACTACAAACAAGCTCACATCATAAGCAGCAGCCATACTTTCACCAGTCAAACTGGTTTGAACGGCAAACCATCCAATCACTAAGGTAGATAATAACCCTGTTGCGATCATATAACCTTTCTTACCAAATGTTCTGGATGCTAACATACCAAAATTCATACCGTATTTTGCTCCTAGAATACTTAATAGGCCAACATAGCCAAATAATAATAAATTACCTAACAGTACAGCCAGCATTCCTTGTGCAAATCCCATGGCGTGTACAAGGGTTGCACCTGTAACTGCTGAAGTAATAATCATCGGAAATCCCGCCCATACCATCGTTACTGAGAACAATGATTTTCGTTTATCTTGTGGTACAGGTGTCGTCTCATACTCTTCTTGTACTAAATCGTTTTTCTTATTTGTTGTGGTCATTTCTTTTTCCTCCCTATCTCTGGCATTCTAGATGTAAAGTGAAACTTCGTTAAGTGGTGGATTCCATCCCTCACTTAACATTTGTGGAACCAATCGGTCCGTTACTAGCTGTTGGAGCTCCCGCTTAGAAATGACGTGTTCCCTTCTTTCTTGAATTAGGAGGCTTACAGCCAGTTACACTGCGATAAAAGAATATCCTGACATGTTTTTTCTAAATGCTCCTTTATTAATGCTACAAGGCGATCAGACTCTTTTTGTTGCCAAAGATAAAGCATCTGGTAATGATCCTGCTGCGCCTTTACCAATGAATAATCTTTTGTTGTTAAAGCGTATAGATGCATATATGGTTCTACTCTGTGCCAAATTTGTGTCAATATATCCTGTAATGGTTTGGCATCAGCGTAGGAATATAGAGTTAGATGAAAAGATTTATTAAGCCGCTCCCATGCTTGTTCATTTGTCAGCTGTTCATCCATTTGTTCAAGGATTGTCAATAGTTGAGTCTCCCTTTCTTTGTTCACATTACAAATCGACCAGCGAATCGCCATGCTCTCTAACTGTTTCCTTATTTCAAAGATTTCTGTTACTTCTTTAGCAGATAAATGAGTAACCGAGACACTGCGTCTTTGATAATGGATAAATCCTTCCACTTCCAATTTCCTCAATGATTCCCGTATAGGCATGGTGCTCACTCCCATAGACTGTGCCAGATCCCTGACCGTAACGCGCTGCCCCGGCTTAAGCTTACCTGTAATTATTCGCTGTTTTAGTTGATGATAAACTTCTTCTCCAATGGTAGATACTTGTATCAGTTGTTTTTCCATCGATATAACCCCTTGTATATGAGTTGATTTGTGATCACAAATCTTACTATGTGCTCTAGCTTAATCGGAAAAATGAAAGACTGCTACGAGTTTGTTAGATTATATAACGGAGTATTTTAGAAAGTAGTTTTGGGATGGTTTAAAAAGGGGCTCCTTTCTATTACAATAAGGGAGGAAATAGATGATCTTGTTATTTTCGATAAAGCAAGTCCTAAAGAACAAAAAAAAACGAAAGCTTATAGCCCTCGTTATTTCCATACGGATATTTGTTCAGATTTTGATACAAATTGTGCCGACATAGCATTTGCCCTTGCTTGAAGCAATGTTTGCCGTCCTTCTGGTGTTCTGGTATATACTAGTTCTGCTTTGCCCAAGTGTTTTTCCCAACTGATCAGGAAAAGTTCTGCCATTTCTTTATTTTGTGCCAGCATAGCAGGAACAGCATGGTAATCTATTCGATCCCACCATAATGTCCGCTTGTTGCGGACGATCATATATCTGGGACTCTCAACAGGGTCTACCACCTCACGCAATGCTTCGACAAATATTTTTTGTTCATAGATGGAGGCATTTTCTAACCAGCACGTAATGATTCCATTTACTTCTTCTGTTTGAATACGGCAAACGTCTGGCTTTGTCTCTATCCAATTTGCCTCAAATAAGGCCTGATACACTGCCACTCCGACTTCACTCATACTTTTCTCAACACTAATATTACGAAATAAGATTTTGAGTACTCGCCAAATTAGTGGGGAAGCAATGACAAAAGCAATTACTATAATAATAACAACTACCCATAAAAAGGCGCGAAAATTATCTGTCAGCAAGCGATAACCATGTATTTCACCAAGAAAACCGTCCAAAAAATAAATAAGTATGCCAAGTATTGCCAAGCTCAAGGCTTTGATGGTATTTGTAAATAGAAACGGTCGCGGTACCTGTTGTTTTCTGGTAACCATCTCTTCCTTTAATGTCCCATCTATTGCAACAGCAGACTTCCAGCGCTGGAAAAGCTGATCTCGCATCTTCGCCAAATCACACATTTGCCGATTGGATTGTTCTGTATCTATGTTGCAAAACGGGGGTTCTGCCAATGTTAATCGACCAATGCCTGATTGAATCACATCCTCTTGATGACCTAAACCAATCAAAGCCTTAAAGCGCCTTTTAAGGGCAAGGTAGTCCTCACCGCCATCAGGATTGGTAGCATCCAAACAAACAAAGTGCCATATATTGGCTGTTTTCTGCGGATTGTTTTTTTCCACACGGATTGCTCTTCCGCGCATCTGATTAGACAGCATAAACGAACCAACATATGAAGCTAGGATTAATGAATTAATAAATGGAGCATCCCAACCTTCTCCAAGTAATGCAGCCGTACCAATTAATACTGTGATATCACCGCGTTCAAATAATTTGGTCATCATTTGAACCATTCGGTGCCGTGCACTGGCATTGACCGTGATTTCTAGATAATGTGAATCATGGGACAGTTCATTTGCTGTTATGGTGACATCCCATTGTTGAGCCAATTGTTCACATACGGATAGTGCTTTTTTTGGGATAATAACGATCGAGCCAGTTAAAACCCCAAGTGAGACATCCAATTCTTGACGACGCAATTGTTCAAAAACGGGCACAGCCCCCAAACGCCGAAGAGGCTGCTCATCCCCCGCTTTCTTAGGCAAATCTTCTTGTCTAATATAATCCGTAAGAATAACCTGACGCAGCTTCGTTCCTAATTCTTGTGCCTCAAAGGCCGTCACTTGTTGAATACTGTTTAATTTTGATGGACTTTGCACTAACAAACGATTAATTCGATTGTTTGCTGTTAAGACCACCTTGCGCTTTTCAACAGCTCCGATACGCTGAAGATACGATTGAATTTCTTTTAGCGGCGGCTGATCTTGATCGATGTGCTTATCTTGATATAACAGCTGGGTCAGCATAATTTCTAACCATTCTAAGCTCCACTCCGGAATTTGTTTTGCTTTCATGCCCATTACCTTGAGTGGCACTGTCCAAGCAGGGCTGCCTACTTCTTTTAAGAAAATAAGCATACTAGACAAGTAAGCAGGTTCCGATAAAATTTCTTCTGCATATGTATCCGGCTCCTTGATCCATGGATGTGTTTCTATTCTGTCAATAAGTGCTGTGTTATCACGTATAGATTGTTGAAACTCCATGATCTGGCCTCGGAATTGATTAATTTCTTCTTGCTCCTCATCAAGGGGATTCGATATCCAAACATAATCTTGAAATGGGGCAAGCTCCGCCTCTCGCACTAGCTCTGCTATACTAATTTCAGCGTCTATCTCACCACATAATTCCAAATAGCGATTCCATTCTTGCATTGATACGTCATATGGCGGCGTGGCAGTCAAGGCTATAATAGCTGGATTGGTCAGATTTTTTCTAAAAGAAATAGCCGATCGCCACCATGCGGTCCGTAAATGGTGAGCCTCGTCCAGCACCAATGTCTTTACATGATCAGCAAGTTGCTCCTGTACCTCTTCCTCCTGATCTGTCATCCATTGATGAAAGCCTTGATACGTCACAACCGTAACCAATGCTTTTTCCTTTAGATCCGTTGTAATCCACTCCGGCTGAGTACCTGCTTGATAAAACAGTTCTACAAAACGAGCCACCCATTGATCGCGGATAGCGATCGTTGGTGCCAATATTAATGAAGGCTGATTAAAACGCAGCATCATCTCCAAACCGATAACTGTTTTTCCTGAACCAGGAGGAGCTACTAAATGTAAATGGCGTTTATTCAGATAGGTGTCCATCTCATCTATAATGGCTTGTTGGTAAGATCTCCATGAATATTTAAACTGTATCCCCTCAGGAAAGTTCTCCATACCTGTCACCCCATTTCCTTGCTCTCCATTACCGCAAAGTAATTACCTTCATGATCAGCGAAATGAAACACTTTCCCAGTCGGCATTTGCAGCATTTCCCCCACTGTCACTTCCCTATCTATCAAATCATCATATAATGCCTCTAAGTCTTCGGTAAAGAATACTAAAGATGGGGAAACCAGATTCTGCTCTGGGGACAGCCTGGCAGCAAGATCTTTATCCTGTAAAATAATCGTTGTACCTGCATGATTAGCCGTTGCCATTTCAATCCAGCGCATTCCTTCTATATCCTCTTCTGACACAACATAGAACCCAAGTTTTTCTGTCCAAAATGCCTTGGCCTGCTCTTGATCATTGACATATAACATCACTTGACCAATTTGATGAATCATTTCTTCTCACCCCTTGTTGGCAATTTTCTCGATAGTATATGTTCATGATTACTTCCCCCAAAGCAAAAGTCAACTATTTTATGATGCAAACAGAAGTTACATCAGGAATAATTAATAGGTTAACAGTCTTTCATTTTCTGCGAAGGAGTTTTTTCATGTATGCTCTTTAAGATAGCCTTTATCAAGGCGAGTACCGATAATCAAATTTCTCCAACATGTATCTATCATGTGTAACAATAATTAAAAGCTTATCTTTGGAAAAATCAAGTAATGCTTCCATAATGCTTTCACTGGATTTGGGGTCTAGATTGGCAGTAGGTTCATCCAGAATAATAAGATCAGGATTCCTTAAAAATACCCGACTGAGCGCTATTCGCTGTTTCTGTTCCGTTGATAACATCAAACCATCCTTGCCATATACAGCCTCATATTGGTTAGGCAGGTTCATAATAAAATCATCTGCATAGGCCTGACGGGCAGCAGCGATAATCTTTGCTTTTGATACTTTATTTTCATGAAGGGCACCTAAGGCAATATTTTCATATATACTGGTTCAAATATTTAATCCTTCTTGAATCATGGTGTGAATATCAGAATTTTGCTCTTGCACTTTTTTACTGGTCAGCTATTTTCTGCCTAAAACATAATGGCAGCATCAAATAAAATGGAATACCTATTAGCGATATCAAAGCTATTCGTACATCTATCATAAGCAGAATCATTATGGTAATAAACAATATCATTCCCTGTTCTATACCATCCTTCTTACTTTTACTAACCAGTGACGAAATAATCGGAATATCATTGGTATAAATATTGAGGATATCGCCTTTTTCTGAGGAATAATCTTCGCGAGCTAAAACAGATATACTCATTTAGTTTATTACGAAGATCCTGCGTAATGATTAGATAAACGCTAATTTTTGGCACAGCCACATATAAAACAACATTCAATACAGCCAAACTAACATAGGCAATTGCGACGGGTAATACAAGGTTCAACTGACCTTCGATAAGAATGTCATCAATTAATATCTTGTTTCCGCCAGGGTAAACTTAAGGAAGTTCCCAACATAAATAAAGTAACTATTAGTAACAATAAAAATACCTTATCGTATTTTAATGTAAGCAAACATATCGTTTTCAAAGTAATCATTACCTCCCCCTATTCCAATTCAAACAAAGTTCGTTTTATATCCTAAGACTTATCAAAATGTCGGCTCCCACTTCCATTCATTTGAAATCCCGTCGCTTTAAAAGAGCTACAATCTTTTTAACATGCAAAAAATCCCTTACGATAGTAGAAAAATCTATTATAAGGGATACATCAACAGGTATTTTATTGATGGTCTGTTTCTATATTCGGTTCTTCATCAGCCGCTGGGATCTCGATCTCAGCCGGCTCTGTTTCTTCGTTTATCTCTTCTTCTATTTCTTCTTGCTCATTCTCTGGATTTACTGGTTCTTCTCCTTCAGGAGTGTCTGGCTGATCATTTCCTGCTGGAACATGGGGGGCAGTCTCCACTGTTTCTATGTCTTGTTCTGGCTGCCATTCGCTAGGCGCTTGTCCACCGCTGTTTTCTTGTCCCGGTCCAGTTGAATTTGATGTGTTATCATTCGGCGGTGATGGGCTGGTGACGACTTCATTACTCGCTTCATATGCTGGTTGCTCAACCTCTTCTTCTGCTATCGTTTCAGGTTCTATCCACTCCTCATTAGCTGGTTCCTCTTCGGAATAGTCCACAAAAGCGTCTGCTTCATCCTCCTGCATAAACCCTTCCTCGATGACTTCCTCCACTTCCAGTTCTGCCTCATCTGCAAACCAATCTGAATTGATATCTTGATCCGCTTGGAGCTGATCAGATGGAGTACGAGGTGTATGTAATTCTACAGCCAACAGCTGAATAGAATGGTTATTAAAAACTGTTTTGCCATCCAGATAACTGATACCGACCCAAGCTCCTCCAGAAAGGAACATCAAACCTAAAGTAATCATCAGATAATTCACCAAAGAATCTCGATTTAACCGCAGTATGACCACCTCCTGTCTAGTTGTCCTTCACATCCGCTTTTTTGCCTAAAATAGAGAGTGTTCAAAAAGTCCAATAAAAGTGGTACATCGACCTTCTTAAACACACATATGCTATCATTCATTAATTTTTATGCTTATCGTAAAAAAAACCCATTTTTCAATCGGTTAAAGTAAGCTATATCATACCATATTCAGAGGAAAAAAGTATATAATCTGACAGAAAAATAGGAATATCGACTCTTCCCCTTGGTGAACTTGGCCTATACTTAGCAGAGATAACATAACATCGCTTTTTGTAATTATTCCAACATCTGTAAGTAGATAGTTAGGTTATAAAATAATAAGCGTAAACAAACCCACTCCAAGAAAAATGATCGCTACCAGCCAAAATGGAAATGCCTATTGATGTCCCATTTAGGGATACCAGCTGATGTTTCTTTGGATTATCACGCACATAGTAAATCGGTACATATGTATCTTCCTCAAAACGAGGAGGACTTGTGCCGATTATTGACTTATATTCATGGACTTGGCCGTCTTCGGTCTGAAATTGTATAACCGGATGATACATGGATACATCACCTAAAGACATCTCATTTCTAACTACATATGCCTCCGATTGCACAACATCAGGCCGAGTTCTGAAACGCTGCCTAAAAAAATTAATCAGTAACAACACAAATAAAATAATCATACCGACTCCCGTAAATACCAAACCGACAATAGTTCCAGCGTCCACCATCGATTCCTCCTCATACTATTAATAGACTCTCGGCATTCGCCGATTCAGACGGTTCAAGGTTTTCTTGAACCGTTATTTATTGTTCCCTCCTACTTTTCGTAGGGGGGATTTATTAT
>NZ_JAFBFA010000006.1 GCF_016909015.1 Gracilibacillus alcaliphilus | reverse complement strand
TCCATCAATCCAAGCAATCCCTTTGCCATCCATCTTAGTCACAACTTCCCCTTCCCGTGTGAAGGTAAGTCCGAATGCCTGTTTATCGATGGTCAGCGTAAACCCGCCGGTTTGCAGGGTGATCATATCGTCTTGATCGTCCACGTCTAATGCCTTCGCCTCGGTCAACACCGGAAAATAAGGGCCTTGTTCCACCCCGCCGGTGAAATGCCAGGCTTGGATGCGAAAGACATCTTCTAGCGGGGAAGAGATTCGAATCGTCAGCAGCGGTCCTGTTAATGTGGCCCCGCGGTGGTTAATCCAGTTACATGGGGCATATAGCACCACACTTTGATCTGCCTGCCTCACTTCATGTACAGTTTTCGGAAAATGAATTGTATAGCCTTCTTTTACTAGCCAGTTTCCGTTTGTGAATTTCATTGTATCTGCTCCTATTCTGGCGAATTCAATATTTTTTATTGTTAACGAAAATTTATCAGGGCGTTTGTTTGCCTTTCCTTTTTTAGAAAAAAGAAACTTATGGGATAAAAAGAGGAAGCCTAAGACCACTCCTACATGGTTTCAGGCTCTGTTTTCTCTTTATTTTGTTCCCCAAAGCTCCATTATTTCCAACGTTTTTTGCGTCATTTCTTGGTTAGCTTTCTCAATATCCATTGCCTCCAGCTCATCTATCATCGCATCCCAAGTAGCATCAAAATCATCTGGGCTGCCAAGAATTGCTTGAGTAATTCTTTGTTCGGTTAAATCATCGGCCTTCTGTTGAATGATTTCTAAATCGCTTCCGGAACTAATTGGATAATTGAAAGCCTGCCCATGATTAGAAACTCCTAACTCTTCTGTAGGAGGGAACCAATCTATCCAATTATTCATATCATATTCTACTAAGACTTCCTTCTCTGCTGAATTAAAATTATCAATAATATCTTGCTCTGTATCAGGTGATATTGGTTCACCGTTAGAATCCAGAGCTGCATTTCCCCATTGAGGGAATGGATAGACATAATAGCCTACACCTGTTTCCTTACCATAATTATTATCTGAATTCTTTCTTTCCCTATCCTCTTCTTTTAATACACGTTTACCGTCAACTACATCATAATTTTCACCTTCAATACCCCAGTTCACTAGGATTTGTGCTTCTTCAGAGGCCATCCAATCTAAAAATTCGAATGCCTCTTCTTGATATTCACTAGTAGAGGAAATTGCTATCCCCCATCCTCCAGAGTAGCCATAATCCTTTAATCCTTGTGAAACATATTCTTCACCAAGGGTGACCGGTAGTGGTGCATAAGTACGCCATTCCTTCCCATCTGATACCAATGCAGCATCGGCATCCGATATATTCCAATCTTGATCTGCGACAGAAAGAACTCGACCAGACGATAATTTCGAAATATACGTATCATACGTATGGGTAAAAGACTCAGGATCTAATAATCCTTTATCGTTCATACCATTTAACCAACGGAAGTATTCCTTTAATTCTGGTAATAAAAATTTATACGTTGCTTCTCCTGTTTCATCATCTATTGCCCATTGTCCATCTCCTGGGATACCTGAAGCTGCTGAAGCCGGATCACCAACAGTAATTAACCAGCGCCAATCACTTCCCAATAATGATAATGGGATTGTTTTTTGTCCATCTATTTCTGGATGCATTTCGACATATTCTGTAATAGCCGCCTCAAATTCCTCAAGCGTATTAATCTCTGGATAACCTAGTTCACGTAATACATCAAGTTGAATTTGAAATGTACCACTTGTTTCCCAATGTGCATTCTCTACACCATATGTCCCAACAGTATAGATGCTTGGATCATCAATCGAATTTCGTAAACGATCTAATTGGTCGCCATACATTTGCTTTATATTATCGCCTTTTTCCTCGATAAGATCGTCTAGCTTGATCACGCCTCCTGCTTCAATCAATTTGCCCAGATCTCCCTTGGCAAAGATTAAATCCGGATAATCACCGCTGGCAATCATTAATGGTACCGCTTCATCACTGCCGCCAACTGGATAGTCTATTTCCAGTTTAACACCTGTTTCTTCTGTAATTTTCTGTGCTACTGGATCATCAAAGGTCTTTTCTTCCCCATCCGCATTAAAGAGTGTCAAGGTGATCGGTTCATCTGAATTGCCATCAGATGATTGGTCTGAACTAGAATCGTCACTGCAGGCTGCTAAGAATACAACAGCCATCATGACTAACATCCATAACGACATGCTAGTTATTTTTCTCTTCATCTGTTTTCCCCTCCATATTTTATTGACATATATAGTATCTTGCATGGATACTAGCTTTTGACCGCTCCCAGTGTTAATCCTGTTACAAAGTATTTTTGCAAAAATGGATAAACAAGCAGGATCGGAACAGTTGCAATAATGGTAATCGCCATTTTAATCGACTGCGGGTTTGTTTGACCAGCAATCACATCGGCATTCTGTGACGTAATATCCCCGCTAGAGATATTGGCATTATCAAGGATTTTCATCAATTCAAATTGTAAGGTAGTCAATGCCTGATTATTTCGGGCATAAAGATACGTATCAAACCAACTATTCCATTGCATAACCGCTAGGAATAACGCAATCGTTGCGATAACCGGCAGACAAAGCGGAATAATAATTCTGGAAAAGATAATAAAGTCATTTGCCCCATCCATTTTTGCCGATTCCTCTAAAGCGGCTGGCAGATTATCCATAAAGGAACGAATAATGATGACGTTAAAGGCCGAAATAAGCATGGGCCAGATATAAACACCAAATTCATTAATCAGTCCTAACTCCCGAATTAGCATATATTCTGGAATTAAGCCACCACTGATAAACATGGTTAGTACCAACAAGAAACCCACAAAGCCATTTAAAACAAAATCTCTCCTGCTTAATACATAAGCGAGCATCGTACTGGCAATAATCCCGGTAATAGTACCAACAACGGTTCTTAAAATGGACATAAAGAATGCCTGCAACAATAAGTCATTACTGCCAAATATCTCTTGATAGTTGGCAAAGGTGAAATCACGCGGCCAGATATGAATACCGCCCCTCGCCGTATCAACTGCATTATTCAGTGATATCGCTAATATGTTTAGAAAAGGATATAAAGTAATTACAACAATAAAAGCCATTAATAATACAAGGATTAGATCAAAACCAGTCCATTTTCTTTTTTTCATCTGAAAACACCTCTTTTTAGTGCGTGTTCAAAAAGTTCGATAAAAAGGACCAAGAAGTTCAAGGCGGCGCAGTCTTTGAGCAACCGATCTTGCACGCAGAAAAAGCGACCTTCTTTTTCAAGGAGACGGTCTTGCACGCCGGAAAAGCGATCTTCTTTTCCAAGGAACGGAGCGTATGCTTTTAATACGTGAGTAGCGGAAAAGCAAGTCAACGCAGAAATTCGCTGTCTCATTTTTGTTGGACTTTTTGAACAACCTCTTTTTATCAAAATACTCTGCCTTCTCCCATCCGTTTGGCAAACCCATTACAAATCAAGATCAAGATAATACTGATAACTGATTTAAAGATCCCAATTGCTGTACCAAAGGAATAACGGAACATCCCGATACCATATTCCAGTGCATATAGATCAATAACAAGGGCTTTTTCTGCCACGATATTATTCCCTAACAGCATTTGTTTTTCAAAACCTATATTGATTAAATTACCAATATTTAATATTAAAAGAACAATAATAACTGGTCTGATACTCGGTAAAGTAATATGCCACATTTGCCGCCATCTGCTGGCCCCATCCACTTTTGCTGCTTCATATAACTGTGGATCGACACCTGCCATAGCGGCCAGATAAATGATGGCATTCCAGCCTGTTTCTTTCCAAACATCGGCAGCTGTAACAATTCCCCAAAACATATCCGGTCTGGCCATGAAATTAATCGGATTGTTCAGAATGCCAGTACCTACCAGCAGATTATTAATAATTCCTTCAGGAGACAACATCGTGATCACAATGTTAGCGACAATGACCCAAGATACAAAGTGAGGTAAATAAGAAATCGTCTGTGTCCATTTCTTTAATGTTAAAAACCGTAACTCATTTAGCAAAAGGGCAAATGCAATCGCAAATAGCGTACCGAAAACTAAGCCGAGTATCCCCATGCCCAAGGTATTTTCCAATGCTCGGTAAAAAGTCGGCTCATTGAATAATTCCTTAAAATGCTTCCACCCTACCCATTCCTGATCAAACATACCGAATTGCGGTTTATAATCTTGAAAGGCCATCACCCAGCCTGCTACGGGAATATATTTGAAAATAATCAGCCAAACAACAAATGGCAGGGACATTAACAATAGTGCTTTTTGTTTACCCAGTTTTTGTAAGAAACCGTCCTCATAATGAGGTTTTCTTTTCCGTTTCAACAAAGTTGAAGCCCCGGCGACCTTTATATTAGCTTCTGAAACATGTTTTTTTTGACTCATGGCTACCCTCTCCTTACTCTATCAAAAGCCGTTATAACAAGCTTTCTCAACGATAATTTCATTATATCGGAAACCGCTTTCAATAAAAACCTGTCAAATAAGACATAAAAACAGGTAAAAACGAGAGGTGTTTGTTGACGATCCTTTCACATAGGGAAACCAGCTACTATCCTAATAAAACGGACAACTTAAGACAACAAAAGCCTTGGATAGACGTATTAGATTTGACATAGAATAGAAATCTTGCATAAAAAAACTAAGCTCGAGAGCTTAGTTTTCTGCTTATTTATTTGCAGCGATATGTTGCAAACTGGTGAATGCTTGTTCTACTTTTTGTTTTTCAATCACAAAATCGATCGGTGTGTTCTCTCGCTTGATCGCATAATGTGTGGGCGATATCGAAACAAACTCTATATTTGTCGTAAGCGACTCTGCTTCTTCAGTTTGCAAACGAAAGCTTAATCTGGCCTGATCAGTGTCTGTTAATTCTTCCTCTTCATATTTCCCATCAAATGTTAAGCCGATAACCTGTTTATATATCTCCCTAAAAGCTTCGGTATCCAGCTTATTTCCTTGATAATAAACGGTTGTCTGTACTTGATCTCCTTCTGGTTGATGGTTAAACGCAAATGTAATAGATCCATCAGCGACTTCCATCTCTAAAGATTCCAGTGTTTCCATTGGAACAATATAAACAAAAGGATCAATCATATCATAGGCTTGATGACTAAATGGCTCTAATAATGCAGCTTCCACCGTATAGACATCATCTCTTCCTGCAACCTGTACATAATAACGATTGTTTGCTGCAGGATCACCTATAATAAGCTGTTCCTCTTGATCTGGTGTCTTAAAGGTAATCGTAAAATCAGCATCTCCCAAACCAGCCGCTTGCTGCAAATCAGAAACAGGTTCAGCTTCAAAATGTTGAATCGTCTGAAGCATCTCTTGCATCATCGAAAAGGCAATACTGTAATTAGAATAAGGCTGTTGCAGATACCAGCCACTGATATGGGCGAGAGCCTCTTGTTCAGAAAAAGGTGAGTCTCTGCTCAATTCGATTACTTCTGTACCATTGTCAATCGTCATTTCCGTTACGTCTTTCGCCTGTACAGTTAGCAGCTGATAATCCAGCAAATGCTTGGGCTGCAGCGGAATCGTTTCAATCAATTCGCGATCGACCAGATAGACTTGCTCTTGATTTTTTTGTTCGACATAGTATTTGTTTGCTTGCGGATGCATTTGACCAATCGTAATTTGCTGTTTGTCTCCTTCCTGATTATGAAAAGTAACAGCAACCGTCGGGAAATCTAAATAGACATCATTTTTGTTCACTTCCACTGGTTCTCCTTGCATGGTTTCCATGGCAGTAAGAAAACGCTCCAGCGCCGATTGATCAAGCGATTGTTCAGCTCCTTCCAAATTCCATTTCTCCCCCTCTTTATGCAAAGAAAGCTTAGTGTCCGCATGAATTTGAATCGTATCCATCGAATCAAAATGCTCTAACAGCCGTCTGTCTTTGGCATTGGTTTCCACCTGTTTGTCCATATCTAGGAAAACGATGAGCAAAACAGCGGCAATCATAATTCCGATAATGATAACTATAAATTTATACTTTTTCATGTTGTTCCCTCACATTTTCTGACATTTGTGTTTCCAACACCTTAAGCGGCTTATTCATATTTAACATAATAAAAAAGACAGCCGCACTCATACAAAACCACCATACAATCCCAGGTGCAAAGTAATAGATAATTCCTAGTGATAACAAGGTAGACAGATGAAGCAATGTTGTTTTATAAAAACGAAAAATCGAATAAATTGAGACCATCAGCAAATTCTTGATTTTCACCTCAAACCTAGTCAAAATGGGAAATGCATATAGCATCATAAACAACAAAATCACTATTAAAAATAAAAATATAGGCGATAAAGCGGAAAAATAAATATTGGCATAATGAATATCAATGATCAAAATCGTAACAGCTGTGAGATGTATCAGCCAATATTTACTGGAAACAGCAAAATTCTTACGATAATAAGAAAAAAAGTCTTTCACCGGTTTCAAATCTTGTTCACGGATCGCCTTTCCCATTGTTGCATGCAATGCCGCTAAAGCAGGCCCCATTGGCAAGAGAGCTGCATAAAACAATAAGATATTCTCTATCCTTATCTCCACGAAGATAAATGCTGCTACTAAGAGAATATTTGCTGCTATAAATAGAATGTTAGTAATCATAACATAGTAGATATATTGAATAGCAATATACAGCGGTCTTTCTGTAACTGTAGTTGACATCACGATTCCTCCCTTATAATCAAATATATTGTTTACGCTTTGATTTTTGATACTCTTTGGGACTGATCCCTACGTATTTCTTAAATTTTTTATAGAAATAATCGTTACTTGAATATCCCACTTTCTCAGCCACTTCATATACCTTCCTATTCTCTTCCGCTAAAAAAGTTTTGGCTTTTTCAATTCTAACCTGATCCAGATAATGATGAAAATATTGATTTGTCGTCTTCTTAAATTTCTTTCCCAGATAGGTATTATTATAGTTAAATAATTCAGCTACCGCTTTTAAATTGAGGTCTTTATAATAATAACGTTCTACAAATTCAATAATCTTCTGTACAATATTGTCACCAGAACTAATAAAGGCATTGATACTGGCCGTGTCTCGTTTGAGCTGTGTCTTGATTGCTTCTAACAAAATTTCTAACGTATCAGCCTGGCAGATCATATCGGTCATCACTTGATTAGACAGTACGGAAATCGTCTGATGTTCATGTGCCAACATCAAGTATACATCCTTAATCCGCTCAATTGTCTCGGTAATAATATGCTGTTTATCCAACTGATTCGTTTGGTAATACCGTTTCAACTGGATAAATAAAGCATCTATTTGCTGTTCTTCACCAAAGGTTAAAGCATTACAAAGGGAACGAATCCAATCCTCTGATAATTCGGCTCCTTCACAAATAAGTTGTTCCTCTGTTAAAATTACACATCCATCATAACTAAAATGTAATTCTTGCAGTTTATTCAATTTTCTTACTGCTTGCGGCAGCTCTCTTATGGTCATTGGAATTGCTACTGCTTGACATTGAAACCGTCTCCTAGAAACAAGACGTTGTCTCTCCAAGAATTGCTTGTTAAAGGAATCATATGCTGATTCCTCCAAAATAAGATAGAGGCATGAATCCAGCCACACTCTTTCGAAGACAGGATAATGATCAAACGCAGTCTCTACCTCTGCCTTGCCCAATTCACTCAGGTGGATAACACTGACTAGATGGAAACGTTGCTGGCAAAACTGTCCTATCCATGCTTCATCTTGTATGGTTCCATTTAATAAATTTTGCCACTGCTGTTTTTCTTGCATTAATTTATAATTGCTTAGATAATATTTCTCTTGTGTTTCATCTAGGCATTTCTGACGCACTTGTTGAATCAAAGGGATTAATTCTTCTTCATCTACTGGTTTTAATAAATAAGATTCCATCCCCAAACGAATGGCTTGTTGGGCATATGCAAAATCAGAATAACCCGACAAAATAATATATTTGCTGTGCAGCCCTTCCGCCTTGGCCTGCTTAATCATTTCAATTCCACTCAATCCCGGCATTCTGATATCAACAAAAACTAGATCGGGCCGTAGTAACCGTAACTTCTCTAACCCATTTTTACCATTATCAGCTGAACCAACAACCTGATAACCGTAGTCTTCCCAGTCAATAAGCAAAGCCATCCCATCCCGAATCAATGGCTCATCATCGATAAACATTACCTTCAACATGTTGGTTGATCCCTCCTGCTTCTCTTATTTTGTTAGTTTCGGCACTTTTAATATCATTTTTGTTCCTAATTCTTCTAAACTATTAATCTCCAAGCCATATTGCCCTCCATATGACAATCTCAAGCGCTGGTGCACGTTATGCAGCCCTATGCTTTCACTTGTATGCTGTTCATCCGCGATCCGCCCTTTTATCTCATTTACCCTTGCTGATGGCATGCCAACACCATTATCTTTAACAATAATCAAGATATATGTTTCTTTTTCACTTATCTTTATTTTGACAAACCCAGAGCCTTCTTTCGGCTCTAATCCGTGTATAATAGCATTTTCTACAAGCGGCTGAATTAATAGCGGCAGTAAATAATAGGAATACACCGAATCTTCTACTTCCAGTTGGTAATCTATCTTTTCTCCAAACCTTAATTTCTGGATTTCTAAATAATTTTGGATTAAATCGACCTCATTGCTAAATGGCAGCAGCTTATCTGTGCTCGTTAACGCTGAACGCATCATCTTGCTGAGCATCTTCACAATCTTGGCCACTTCCCTGTCACCATTGGACAGTGATTTCATGCGAATCATTTCCAATGTATTATATAGAAAGTGCGGATTGATTTGACTAGCAAGCATCTTAAAGTCCATTTCCTTTTGTTGACGCTTCCATTTCTCTTCTTTTAGTTTTTGATTATATACTTCATCAATGATTTGCTCCACACTGGCTGCCGTCTGCGTGAGATCATCATATACTTGGCTGATTTCATCGTGCCCCTTCATTTTATCCGTAATTGAAAAGTCCCCTTTTGCCACCTGATACATCGTACGCCTTAGTTGGTTCACCCTGCTGTGAAAACTCTTCGTAAAAATCAGGATCAATACCAAGGAAACAGATAATGCCCCTAATGTGATAAAAAAACCCTTCGCATATGCCGCATTTGATTCCTTGGTTACTTCTTCTACGGGAATAACCGTCCCAATCTGAAAGGAGTTATATAGGGATTTCGTTGGCAGCAAATCATGAACAATGATTTTGACCTGTTTATGATCATACGTCGTATCTATCACATAATTTTTATTATGGCTATCATTATTTTCAAAGATATTCGTTTGTTCTCCAATATAGGCCTTATTTGAATCATAAATAATTACCTCTTCGTCTAAAGTGATAAAGGAATGGTATAACTCCCCCTCTACAAGAGAACGAAGAATATGTGGAGAAAGATGGATCACTAATACTCCTAAATTGCTGTTATCTGTCCCATAGACAGTTCGAGCTAAGGCAACGCTTTTTCTCTTGGTCCAATGTTCTTCTAAATACACCCAGACAATTTGACCATTTTTTGCCCTTGCCTCTCTATACCAAGCTTGTTCTTGTACAACATCATCAGCCTGAATAAAGTGGGAATTAGTGATCATCTCTTTATTCATAAAAAATTGAATCGTTGCAATTTCATCGTAATAATTCAAATATTCATCAAAGATCGGATAATTCTGATAGGCATTATACATATCTAGAGTCGTTTCATAATCGTTTTCTAGAAATTCTTTTAACGTAGGATTCATAAATAACATATCAGAAACGTTAATAATGCGATTTAATGAGGTTTGAAAGCGTAACTCCAGCTTGTCAACATTGGAATCTGCTTCACTAAGTGAATGGTTTAATACAATATTTCTGGTACTGAAGTTCAAATATGCACCCACTAAAATAATTGGAATCACGGTGACTAGTAGATAAATTCCAAGTAATTTGTTTTTTACATTTAATTGGTCAAAAAAACGCAGCAGCTTATTCATTACCCACCTCCTTCCACCATTAAAGAAAAAATGCCTTGCCTAAACTCTCCACAAAATATCTATAAAAAAACAAGGATAAATTTATTTTACACACAACTCTTGATACAAAACCACCCTTCTTTTGCAGTTCTATCTTGTTAGGTGTAAAAAAGGGAAGTGTAATGCTATTGATTACCTTCCCTCTCCTACTTATTATTGACGAAAGGCCATTAGTTCCTTATTCAGCCCTTTAGTTTGTGGATAAATCTCTTGATACAGCTGGAACAACCTGCGATATGCCTCTACATTTTCTTCCCTTGGCTGATAGGAGTCAGCCTCGACTAGAAAGGCCTCGGCACAAGCCTGCAAGGAATCAAACCATCCTACCCCGTAGGCCGCTAACATGGCTGCCCCCATACCTGGCCCTTGCTCACTCTTTAAGCGAATTATTCTTGCATTAAAAATATCTGCCTGTATTTGGAGCCATGTCGGATTCTTAGCCCCGCCTCCAATTGAATAAATCGTATCAATCTTTTTACCATTTTCGCGAAAAATAGCAATCGAATCATTAATCGAGAAGGTTATTCCTTCTAAAACCGCCCGGGCAAAATCAGATAACGTATGGGAACTGTCCATCCCAATAAAACTGCCGCGAATTTGCGAATCAGCATGAGGAGATCGTTCTCCAGTAATATATAGAGTAAACAAAAGCCCGTTAGCACCAATTGGCACATCTCCTACATTACTTAGCAGTTCTTCAAAGCTTTGATCTGGAGCAAAGGTTTTTCTGAACCAGCTCAAACTGTTCCCGGCAGCAAGGGTAACACCCATAGCATAGTATGTATCCTCTTCTGCATGGTTAAAATAATGAACCTTTCCCTTATAATCCTTATTACCTGTCGCTTCATACGATAAAACGACCCCAGAAGTGCCAATGCTGACAAATGTCTTGCCTTCGGATAAAATACCAGCACCTATCGCACCACAAGCGTTATCAGCTCCACCAGCAAAGACTGGTGTTGCCGGATCAAGACCAGTTGCTTCAGCAACAGCTGGTGTAATGACACCCACCTTTGCATGTGACTCTACTAAAGGTGGACAAAGATTTATATCTATATCTAACAAATCACAAATCTGTTGACTCCACTTTTTCTCAGCCACATTTAATAAACTGGTGCCTGCAGCATCAGAATAATCCATTGCTATCGTTTCTGTCAGACGATAGCGGAGGTAATCCTTTGGCAGCACAAACTTGCTTGCCTGTTCGAACAGATCAGGCTCATGCTCCCGCACCCAGAGTATTTTTGGTAAAGTAAATCCTTCTAAGGCGAGGTTCTTTGTAATATTGACAAAGCGATCCTTGCCTACTTTCTGATAGATTTCCTGACATTGGGCAGTTGTTCTCGTATCATTCCATAGAATAGCCCGGCGAATTGGTTTATGTTGTTTATCTAATAATACTAGACCGTGCATCTGACCGGAAAAACTAATCCCTTCAATGTCACTGGCCCCGCCATCTAATTGTTCTACTAATTCCTTTAAACCGGCAATCGTTTTTTCTGTCCAGTCCTCCGGGTCTTGTTCAGAGTAACCTGTCTTCTCTTGATATAACGGATACTCTTTTGATACTTCGTTCACTACTTCTCCTGTCTGGTCTACTAACAACAGTTTTACTGCACTAGTCCCTAAATCTACCCCGATGACATAACTCATTGTCAACACCCTCTCTACATAGCAGAGTCACTTTATTTCATGACCTTGCATCTGTCAAATATTATATTACAGTCCATCAATAAGAAAAACCAAGTAGTACACTTGGTCCTTTACTTTTTAACCAAGTGGGATGTCCGCTCCGAGAAATCGCTTTCCGCGGGTATAGCTTCAGCTAACTTGAAAAAGAAGAGCTCTTCTTTTCTGAGGAGGCTGAGCGCAAGCCCATGGAACGCGGAGCCTATTTCTGGAGCAATTACACGCCCATTTTTTTTACCTTCTTATACTATTAGAAAGACTTAGTTGAAAACAGTTCAACTAAGTCTTTGACCGGCTCCTGCTCTGCAGCTTATTTTTGTGCATACAATGTCAATAAATATTGGTTAATTGTTGCCCTAATCAACTCTAGCCGTCCTGATGTATTCTTAATTTCTTTTAAGTTTAAGGCATGTTGTTCCAATGATTTGAAATCAGCTTTACCCTCTACAATATCTTTGCCAATACCTTCTTTATAGCTAGCATAACGCTCATCGATGATTTTCTCAAATACTTGATCTTCTACCATTTGGTTAGCAATACGATAACCAGCTGCAAAGGCATCCATTCCAGCGATATGAGCATAGAATAAATCATCTTGTTCAAAAGAACCACGTCTTACTTTTGCATCAAAGTTCAAACCGCCAGATCCTAAGCCGCCATTTTTGATAATTTCATACATAGCTAATGTAGTAGCATAAATATCTGCCGGGAATTCATCGGTATCCCAGCCAATTAATGGATCACCTTGATTGGCATCAACAGAACCAAGAATACCATTTACTCGTGCATAACGAAGTTCATGTTCAAAAGTGTGCCCGGCAAGTGTTGCATGGTTAGCTTCAATATTTAGTTTAAAATAATCTTGCAAACCATACTTCAACAAGAAGGCATGTGTAGATTGTGCATCAAAATCATATTGATGTGTAGTCGGTTCTTTTGGTTTCGGCTCAATTAAGAATTGTGCGCCAAAATCAATTTCCTTAGCATAATCTACTGCCATTTGGAAGAAACGGGCCAAGTTGTCCTGTTCTAATCCAAGGTCTGTATTTAACAGTGTTTCATACCCTTCACGGCCGCCCCAGAATACATAACTCTCACCATTCAATTCTTTACCAATTTCAAGCTGCTTCTTTACCTTTGCTGCAGCATAAGCAAAGACATCTGCATTGCTGGAAGAAGCTGCCCCATGGACAAAACGCGGATTAGTGAAATTATTTGCCGTATTCCATAACAGTTTGACATCACTAGTGTTCATATATTCCTTGATCATTGCTACAATGGTATCCAAATTCTGATTACTTTCCTGTAGTGTTGCTCCCTCTGGTGCAATATCTACGTCATGGAAACAGAAATATTTAACCCCTAGTTTCTCAAATAACTCAAATGCTGCCTCTACTCTTGCCTTTGCCTTATCCATACCATCGAATTTATTCCAGCTACGAATTGCCGTTCCATCCCCAAACGGATCAACAAGTTCTTGTGTAAAGGTATGCCAGTAGGCTACACCAAAACGCAAAAACTCCTCCATTGTCTGCCCATTTATTTTCTCTTCTGGATTGTAAAACTTAAATGCTAATGGATTGGTCGAGTGTGGACCTTCATATTTAATCTTGTTTACGTTTGCAAACCATGTCATTTTTTAAATCTCCCCTATCTTTGTTAATTTCTAATTTAAAGTATAGCAACTGATTATTAGTTTGTCTAGTGAATAAACAAAGATTGTAGTATTTATTTTCTTCCTATGTTAAAATGAAATAAAGAAGGTAGACGTTTAAAAGTGCGTGTTCAAAAAGGGCGATAAAAGGGCGATCATCAGTTAAGTTCGCAACGTCCTGTTGCAACACCGATACTAGCACATCCTGTATGTCGAAAGTTTCAAGGCGACGCAGCTTTGAGTAGCGGAGCATATGCTTCTAATACGTGAGCAGACGGTCTTGCACGCAGAAAAAGTGATCTTCTTTTTCAAGGAAAGGAAAAGCAAGCCAACGCAGAAATTCGATGTGTTATTTTTATTGAACTTTTTGAACAACCTCTTAAAGAAAGAAGTGAAAATTGAATGAGTCAAACATGGAATCAACACGTAGTAAAAAAAGAAAATAAATCTCTTGTATTGCAAACAGTTCAACAACACGCCCCGATTTCAAGAGCAAATATTGCACAGGTTACAGGACTAAATAAAGGGACTGTCTCTTCCCTAATTAGTGAATTAATTGATGAACAATTAATATATGAATCAGGTATTGGTGCTTCAAGCGGTGGCAGACGGCCCGTTATGTTATTACCTAATGAAAAGGCTGGCTTTACCATCTCCATCGGATTAGAGGTCAATCATATGATTGCTGTATTAACCGACTTGCAAGGCGATTTGATTGCGGAAAAGAAATTACCTTTTCAAACAAAAGATGTCGATTCTGTACTTGCCTTACTATTTGCTGCCATCGATCATTTAAAAGAGCAGGCTCCACCCTCACCATATGGTATTGTCGGGATAGGAGTCGGTGTTCCAGGCGTTGTAACAAATGAGGGCGACATACTGCTTGCCCCCAATTTAAAGTGGAAGCAAATTCCGCTTAAACAATTATTATCGGAACGCTATCAATTACCTATTATCATCGAAAATGAAGCAAATGCCGGTGCTTATGGAGAAAAAATTTATGGGGCTGGAAAACTTGCCAATGAGATCATTTATGTCAGTGCTGGTATTGGTATCGGTGTTGGTTTGATTTTAAACGGCAAACTCTATAAAGGCCTGCGCGGCTTTTCTGGTGAATTAGGGCATATGACGATTAACAAAGATGGCGAACAATGCCGCTGTGGTAATCAAGGTTGTTGGGAATTATACGCTTCTGAACAGGCTCTGCTAGATCAAGCAAAAGAAATAGGTTTTCCTGAAGCTACGGTTAATCAGTTAGTACAGGCCGCCAGTCAAGGACATACAGATGTGCTACATCTATTTGAAGAAATTGGTGATTACTTGGGAGTTGGCATAACCAATTGTATTCATATCTTTAACCCGGAACAAGTCATTATTGGTAATACGCTTCAACAAGCGATGCCATTTATGCTACCTAGCATTCACAAACGAATTGAGCAAAATGCGATTGGTTTTAACAAACATGATGTTGACCTTAATGTAGCAAAACTAGCTGATTACTCAACAGTGTTGGGGATGACAGCCTTCACCATTGAAAATTTCTTTCACTCTACAGAACAGGCACTTATCCATCCTTAGCCTCCTCTACTGTGAGATTTTCGTTTGTCGGAGACCACCTCTCCATGGTTGAGGAAACTGGCTGTTTCATCTGCTGGCTTCCTCAACTGATTTTTTATCTGCAAGCCAAGAAGACAGCTGAAGCAAACTAGCGGTTACTTCATCGTTCGTTTGCTTTTTTACTTAATTACTCAACTTTTGCACCTCGAAAAACGGAGTGGCTGACCGGAGCGAATTGCCGTACGTTTATTGAGTCAAAATAATGACAAGGCAAGAGTAACAGGATTATGCAATGATAGCAGGGTGTCGTGTCTATTTATATGTGCGAAAGTTGAGTTAATTATCGTACTCCCATAACACCTTCCATTTCTCCTTTTCTGGTACCATGATCACTGGCTGCCTAATTTCAAGGTAGCCATACTTACTGTCATATATATGGGTTACCATCAAACGATAAACTTCTTCATAAATGATGTCTTCTGTCACTTGGTAGTTTGTCAGCTTTTCCGCTTCACTAAACTGATACTGAAAAGTATCCACACCAAAGTGCTGTAGAAACACATGAGATCGATCTTGAATATAATCCCCTTTACTAAATCGTTCTTTCATGGAAGAATGAAATAATTCCCACGAATTTCCGAAGTCTGCTTGCTGCTCATATTGATAAAAAGCTTCTGCTGCCTTTACTGCTTGACGTTGATCAGAGAAAAAAGACGTAATAAACACAAACAGACTAATACCTAAACAAAGTACAAACAGAAATAAGCCGGCAAGCAGAACCAGGTTTCGATACCTTTGCATAAATAATCGTTTATTCAATATTATCACCCAAATAAAGTGAGACTTTCTTTAATGAATAGTTTAAAACCATGCCATTCATTAGCTTCCCTTTAAATATTCTTCTAGAAAACGAAAATGTCTCTCTTCTACTGTATTCAAGGATTAGTATTTTTATCAGTCTTAATTTAAAATAAATAGTCCTTTTTACCTATTGAAATCGCTTTCCTTATTTAATATAATGAAATCGGTTACAATAATAGTTGTTGTGTACACACTTTGTTTATATGATTCCCTCATATAAACAAGATGTACAGTATTTTGATTCAAAATAGATTGTCCCCCTTTGCACCCTATTGATGAATAGGGTGTCTTTTTTTGTCTCAACAATTTTTTTGACTTATTTCTCATTCAATTTTACATGTGTCTAAAACTAAGAACGAACCAGCACTAACAACCGGTTCGTTCTTGCTTACTGCATGACTAACCGTCTTTGCCTGCCATCACAACTGGAGATCAGACGACATATTAAATGATAGAGCGAAACAGCCATCAGTGGCGGCATATGGACGGCTAGTTTTATTCTAATATTTAGGTGGTAATTTGATTATTTTTGAAGTTTTCAATAGACTTGCCTTTTTCATAAAAATGTTTGGCGTTCTTTAAGATACCTTTGCGTGTATAGAAAGGACTCTCCTTTGTTAAAGGTAATTTAACAGTCCGCTGATAATTGGCGGATTCATAAATGGCTGTAATTAATTCTAATGTTTGTCGACCTTGAATACCATCCACCAAGACTTGTTTATTTTGCTGAATCGACTCGATTACATCTTGAATTTGACCTGTATGGCCTTCATAGGTAAGTGATGGCTGCGTGTTATAGGCTTCCATCAGTTGATCTTCTAACGACTGATTAGCTTCTGGAAAGCCATTCTCTTGGGAAAGAGAGGCCTTTATTTTCCATGGAACAGAAATACGCGCCTTCTCCCCTTGAAAAACTAATTGCTGCTCTTCTCCATGATGAACTACAGAACTAGTAATCTGGGCTAAACTTCCATTCGGGTAGCGGCCAATAGCTATTGAGATATCTTCGACTTCTGCATTATCATGTGCCGTATTACTTGTAACCGCAGTAATTTCATCTGGCATCCCTTGCATCCATTGAAAGATATCTATATGGTGAACAGCATGATTTAATGTACAGCCGCCACCTTCTTTCTCCCATGTTCCACGCCACCATAGATCATAATAACTGTGTCCTCTCCACCAAAAGGAATCAACCTGTGTATGTAATACGGTTCCGATCATGTCTTGTTCTAAAATTTGTTTCACTTTCATCATCGGTGTTGTAAATCGATTCTGCGCTACAACAGATAAGATTTTATTATTCCGCTGCTGTGCTTCATTCATGGCATCACATTCTTCTAAGGAGGAGGCCATCGGTTTTTCAACTAATACATGCTTACCTGCATCCAAACAATCTATTGCTAATCCTGCATGTGTATATGGTGGAGTACATACCGAAATTAAATTCACATCCTCCTTCTCTAATAATGTCTTTGCATCATTATAAACAGCTGCCTGTAACGAGAACTCCTCGTTTATCCTCTCAGCCTTCTCCGGATAAATATCACACAATGCGACAATTTGACACTTGTCTGGAAAAGTTAAGTACCCTTGAATATGTGCACTGCAAATAGCTCCTGTACCGATGACCGCTACTTTTAACATATAAAATCTCTCCTTTAAATGAATTAATAATGGACCTTTTTCACATATCGCAATCTTCATTTACACCATAAAGAAATTCGGATGATCTTCTAGTAATTGATTGATTTCGAATTCCACTAAATTCAAGTGTTCAATAGCTGCTTGTTCTGCCAAAATGGGTTCTTTATCAACAATTGCTTGATAGATATTATGATGCTGACTAACGACGATACCCCAATCATGATTTACAGATAAACGCAATAATCGAAGGCGATCGAATTGGATATTCATTTGCTGAACCATTGCCCAAGTACGCTGCTTTTTGCAGGCGGAGTATAATAATTGATGAAATTCATTGTCTAACTCAAATAAACGCTGATATGAACCCTTTTCCAAAGAAAAGTTTTGCAATGTCAAGTTCGTTTCCAATTGTAGTAAGTCTTCTTGATTAATGACTTCAGCAACCTCTTTAATTACAGCTTTTTCAATATTTTTTCGGACAAATCTCCCTTCCTCTACTAATTTTAAATCAATCTTACTTACAATTGACCCAATTTGGGGATAGATATTCAATAGTTCCTCTTGACTTAATTTGAGAAATGCCTCTCTCACTGGTGTTCGGCTGACATTAAACTGCTCAGAGATTTCTTTTTCAGACAACTTTTCTCCAGGTGGGATTGCTCCAGCCATAATCTGTGTTCGAATACTATTATAGACATGATCTCTTGAAGAACCTCTTATGTTTTTACTAATCATTTTAACGCTCCTTTTCCACTAAAACTGTTATTTGTAAAAATATATGGCCTTCACATCTAACCATTTATACTTAAGTATATATCAAATAATAAATGGTTAAAAATACACAGTATTTTGGAAAAAGGAATATTAGTCATTTTTTTTACTTTATACTTATTTTCTCTTTACCTGAAAAATGTGAGACTTATCGGAGTGTCTCCCTCCAGATTATTTCTTTGACATCTCACAAACCTTTGAAGTGAAAAGCTTACGGATAATTGCAACAGGATAAACAGCTATTGAATTAACTATTTCCCCCATGCCTTATCATTCGACTTTTACAGCTTTTTCCTGTGTTTCAATACTAAGTTCTGCCACCCTAAAGATATGTTCCTGAGTCATAGATTTTTCTGTGTTATGCAGACAATCTAGGATAAACTCGCCAAAAAATGCAAAACCCACTTGTCCCTTTAATCCAAAATGCTCTTCTTTCTCATTGTTCACCAAATAAAGATGGTCTGACGTACTGTTATTAGCTATATCAATATATTTTCTAATTTCAATATAGCCTTCTGTACCTAATATAAATGCTCTCCCGTCTCCCCATGTTTGAAGACCATCTGGTGTAAACCAGTCAACACGAAAATAAAAGGTTGCTCCATTATCTGCTAATAGAGTGGCATCGCCAAAGTCCTGAAAATCCGAATATTGTTTGTTGTTATAATTTGCAACTTTACTGTGTAATACTTGAGCATCTGTTGCTCCAGTATAATGCAAAAACTGCTCAATTTGATGACTGCCAATATCACATAAGATACCTCCAAAATAGTCTGGTTTAAAAAACCAATCTGGACGAGCAGAAGCATTCAGACGATGTGGTCCCGTACCTATTACTTGCACAACTCTCCCAATAGCACCTTGTTTCACTAACTCACCCGCATACATAGCACTCTCTACATGCAAACGTTCACTATAATAAATACCCCATTTTAAACCAGTTCTGCTCACTAGCTCACGCGCTTGTTGAACATGCTCCAGTTTGATAAAGCCGGGCTTATCTGAAAAAAAATGTTTACCACTGCTCAATGCCTTTTTTCCAACTTCAAATCTATCTATCGGGATACTGGCACATGCAATTAAATCGATTGAATCCTTATTATATATCTCTTCTTCACTGTCCACTGGTACTACATCTGGATATCTTTCACAAAAAGCATTCACTTTTTCTGGATCTGAATCGTAAACATACATTAATTTAGCTCCAGCTTCTATTAACCCATTACACATACCATAAATATGTCCATGGTCAAGACCAATTGCTGCTATCTGGAATTCTCCATTTTCCACCACTTTTTTACTCCTTCCGGTTGGTGCATAATTCATTCCATCTTTTTTATTCATTATCATTACCTCCATGCGTCTATTTCACTTTTCAATCTAGCCTTCTTGTTTATTAACCTTTGACTGCTCCAGAAGCCATTCCTTTGATGATTTGTTCTTGGAATAGCATATATGCAATGAGAACTGGAATAATTGATATAATGACCCCTGCTGCTATCAAACCATAGTCATTTGTATAGGAAGTTTGGAAACTAGCTAGTCCTAATGGCAATGTACTAGTAGCATCTGAGGATAACAATACTGTTGCAAATATATATTCATTCCATGCAGCAATAAACACCAAAATCCCTGCTGTAGCTAACGCTGGTCTACTCATTGGAATAAGCACTTTTGTGAATATATTCCAATAATTGCAACCATCAATGATTGCTGCCTCTTCCATCTCTTTAGGTATTCCTTTCATAAACCCTACCAGCAGAAAAACGGTTTTTGGCAGATTAAGTGCTGTATATACTAGAATAATGCCAAACAAAGTATCCCTTAACCCCAATGAATGCATTTTAAAAAACATTGGAAAAATTAAGGATTGTAAAGGAATCGTCAAGCCTATTACAAACAGCAAATATATAAAAGCATTCCCTTTAAAAGTAAAACGGGATATAGCATAAGAGACTGTTGAACCTAATATAAAACACAATACAACCGTTGAAACAGCAACTATAAAGCTATTACCCATAAAGAGCGTCAAATTAGCGTCAAACAGCCCTACTATATAATTATCAAAATTAACCGATTCAGGTAACCCAAAAGGGCTTGAGAATATTTCTCTGTTTGTTTTAAAAGAAGTCATCAACAGCCAAATAAATAGCCCGAATGTTAATGCAAAATATCCCCAAATAAATATATACTTAAAAATTGCCGCAATTCCATTTTTGGCTTGAAACTTTCTAGAAAGTTTATTAGTATTTCTTGGCATAAATAGTTACCTCCTTCCGTTAAAGAAACTAGTCTTTTGGCTGTAAAACTTTATTGATGATTAGAGTAAACACAATAACAATAAACATCATGGTAATCGCAATTGCATTTCCATAACCATATCTGGCTTCACTAAAACCTTGTTTGTACATATAAGTTCCGGTAACCTCCGTTAGATGGACAGGACCACCGTTTGTTAGTAACAAAACATAATCAAATTGTTTAAACGCATAAGAGATTCCTAGAACTAGACAAATTACTAAAACATTTCGTAAAGAAGGTAAAATCACATACCATATTTTTTGCAGTGCATTCACTCCATCTATTTCAGAAGCTTCAATCAATTCGTCTGGAACAGATTGCAACCCAGAATATAATACGACCATCATTAAACCTACATAATTCCATACAAACGGTAAAGAGACTGCTGTCATTGCAGTGTTTGGATCTTGTAACCATGCTGTGGTATATTGTTCCAAACCAATCAGCTTTAAAAAACTATTAAGGATTCCAAATTGCGCTTCATATATAAATGAAAAAGCAAGGGAAACAGCAACTGCTGAAGCAATAACAGGAATGAAATACACCGTTCTAAGTAATTTAAATGCTTTTACTTTTTGATAAATAAAGTAAGCTAAGAAGAAACCAAGCGGAATCTGAAGTATAATAACCAACAGAACCCAGTAAAATGTATTTCCTAATGCTTTATAAAAAATTGGATCTTGCAGTAATTCTAGATAATTCCCCAAAAATAAAAATAATTTGTCTGATATTCCATCCCATTCAAATAAGCTATTGTACACAGTATCAAACACGGGAGTTAGAAAAAAGTATATATAGAAAGCTAAAGTAGGCAATGTGAAACAAATGATTGCCAGTGTTTTTTGGCGAACCAAATCAACCACCTCTTTGTTTGAACAGAAGTAAAAGCAGTATTGTCTACTTCTGTCCTTTTTATTTAATCAAATTGCATGTTTGGATTTTCCGCTATTAATTCATTCATTTGATCTACATACTGTTGAGGAGTTATATCACCTAATAACAGGGCATCAGTTAACGGCCAGTATTCTCCCTCTACTGCAGAAGCAAACAGATCTTCTTCATAGGAAGGCAATAATTTCTCTGCATTATTCATTTCATCTAAGACTTGTTTAAATATCGGATTAAGTTTAGATTCATCATAGTCTACATTTAGTGCTGTATTATTTGAAATATCCTCAATAAACTCTTTCGCTACATCTGGTCCAGCAATCGTTTTCATTAATTCCCAAGCAGCCTCACGTTTTTCTGGGTCATCGAATGCCTCTTGACTCATATAAACAAAATGGCCTGTACCGGCTAACACAGTTGGTTCTGATGCTTCATCGCCTAATGGAAATGGAATAACTTCATAAGTATCGAGTAATTCCTCATCAATCGATCCCACTGTCCAACTATGCTGATAAAACATAGGAGACTGTTCTGCATGAAATATCTCTAAAGATTGCGCTGTCTCTAAGCTCATATACCCATCTGGAAATGCACCTAACGCAGCTAATTCTTGTACTTTTTCAGCTGCTTCTAATAAATCTTCGCCAAATTCTTCCTCTGCTGTAGCATAGGCTCTTAATTCTTCTACTGTTTGTTTCTGGGCAAACCATGTTAACATCATATATCTGACACTATGATTATTTGCAGCAAATGGAATTAAACCTGCTTCATTAAACTGTACAACTGCCTCTTTGAGCTCATCATACGTTGTAGGTATTTCCACATTATGCTCTTCAAACAAATCTTTATTTATCATCAAATAGTAGCTATATCCTTGAAAGGGTAAACCATAAATGCCCCCTTGGTAGGTAACAGGGTCAAATGCTCCATCAATATATAAACCTTCTAATTCTTCATCTTCTTCAATTAATTCAGTAATATCAGGAATAATCCCATTTTTTATATAATTTTCTGTTCTCCTCATTCCCCAATGAGTAAAAACATCTGGTGGATCTTGAGCAGCCATCTCTGTTCTTAATTGATCCAAAATGTCATTACCCGGGGCTGTTTGAATATTTAAACTGATATCGTCATGTGTTTGATCGAATGCTTCAATAGCTGGTTCTATAACAGGAGCCTGGGGCTGGGAACCAGTAAAACTATGTAAAACCCTAAGTGAAACATTGCCTTCAGACCCACCATTCCCATCATTTTGTTGACAGCCAAATAAAACGATTGCCAATAGAAACATAAATGAAAATAGTAACTTGTTTTTATATCTCACAGTACATCCCTCCAACAATATGATTTAATACTTCCAGCTCATTTATTAAGTGGTGTTACTCTTTATTAATTTCAGCACTTACTGATCATAAGTTCTAACTAGTAGAGATCTCACAAATATTAATAAGGTATAAACACTTGATGTACTTTAACACCCCCTAAATAGAAACGCTTTCAAAAATCCATTCATATACTTGTTAAACTAGTATACTAGAATGTTAACATGCTAGATTTTATTAATCAATATTTTTTCACTTAAAATTTCATTAGGTAACGCTTCAAACAATGTAATAGCCAAATAAATCTATGCGCTGTTTATGATTCCTGATTTTAGATATAAAGACAAGATAGTTGTCGGATCATAAACCCATAAACCAATTCATACGTATAGAGATGGAGTATGTTTGTTAAACAAGAAGAGGGACAGATCCATAAATGGCTCCTGTCCCTCCTTTTGTTTAACAATCCATCTTGATTTGAGTTCCAGTAAATTGAGTAAAGAAATAGATTCCTTTTTTTAGTATTATAGTCATGTTGAACAGACAAGTTCTATCTTGACAACAGATCATATATTGCTCAACACCTCCTCTATGCTATGATTTACTGTATACTGTACCTTGTCACAATATTCTTATTTTCCAAAACAAAGGAAACAATTCGTTTTTATCTTATGATAAGATTTAATAGAGAGGGGCAAATTATGATAATCTTTGAAACCGAACGTCTCTATACTAGGGAAATGGATCACTCTGACTATCAAAGGCTAGCTGATATTTTGCAAGATCCTGAAGTTATGCATGCCTATGAACATGCATTTAATGATGAGGAAGTACTGTCCTGGCTTCACAATCAATTGGATAGATACAAACAAGATGGTCATGGACTTTGGGCGTTGATTCTTAAAGAAACCAGTGACATGATTGGACAATGTGGCTTGACTTATCAACATTTTCAAGGGGAATCCGTGCTTGAAATTGGCTACCTGCTGCGGCAGGATTGCTGGCACCAAGGTTATGCGATTGAAGCTGCTCAGGCTGCTAAAAGATATGCATTTCTTCAATTAGGTTGTAAAGAAGTCTATTCCATCATACGTGATAGTAATATTGCTTCTATGAATGTGGCGATAAAAAATGGGATGAAGGTGCGAGGAAGAGATATTCGGCATTATTATGGAGTAGATATGCCGCATTTTGGTTTCTCCATTCGAAAAGATGAATTTCTAGGTGAAAAAAATAGTGCAACCCCCTAGCTGTTCAATGGGGCTGTTGAGTATAAATAGACTTGCTATTTGTTATACCGAAAAAATGACGTTACATACTTATACTCCTGCCGAATAGCATCCTTTTCACCTTGATTGCGTATATCGGCATTCATTGTTAAAAAACTACCTTTTGAAACGATTGACTGAGCAGCTTCCATTACAATTTCAAAAGCTTTTGCTCAGTCCAGTCTAATTTGCTCACCTATTGTTCTTGGAGAGATAAAGATAAATGGTTATCGGTGCAAAAACAAAGATAAAAAATAGGCATATGGCTATACCTCCTAAGATTTCAGCAGTAGTAGCAGTTCCAGACATTAATCCCCTCACAGCAGAGGTTACAATACTGATCGGGTTCAGTTCAACGATAACTTGAATCCATTTTGGCATCGTAGCGGAATCTACCAAAATATTACTAGCAAACATAAGTGGATAAATAAGCATCATACTCGACCCCGATACGGATTCTGGACGTTTGGCAATGACACCGATGCTCGAAATAATCCAACTCACGCTAAATGCGAAGAAAATAATAAATAATATGGCCAGTACTGTTCCCAATAGGCCGCCTTCCGGACGAAATCCCAGTAGAAATCCTATAGCCAATGCAGAAAGTAATGCAATGGTATATCTTAGTCCATCAGTAATTAATGGCCCGAATATGGCTGCCGGCTGCCAAAAAGGCATGGTTCGAAACCGATTAAAAACACCTTTTGTTATATCCAGACATATGGTTGTTCCACTGTAGACAGTTAAGGGAACGACAGTCAAAATAAGGATTCCTGGCAAAAGGAATTGAATATACTCATTAGTTGATCCTGCAATGGCTCCACCAAACAAATAACTAAAGATAAGCAGCATAATCACAGGGCTCAGGACGGCTTCAAAAACATATCCGAAGAGGTTATTCTTTGTGTTTTGTACAGTTCTCCATATAAAGGTTCGTGTAGCCTTTAAGGCACCTGTACTTTTTGGTGATGAATCCCAGGTGAACAATGATTCGCTTAAATTCTTTGTTATGTTCATCGAACAACCTCCTCGTGTTTCGATTCTGTTAAAGCTAGGAACACCTCGTCCAGACTTGGTTCACCCAATGCAAATTCATCAAGGGGAACCTCATTGACTAAAAGTGTATGAATCGCGTCGTTGGCAAGTCTTGTTTCTATTACGGGTATCTTGAAAACAAGGGGATCATCATCTTCAAATACACTTAAAGCGTGTTGATCGGCTAAAATGCTACAAATCTTTTTATGTTCATACGGTTTTGTTAACCGAAACGATAGGGTCTTTTCACCAACCGAAGCTTTCAGTTCGTTTGGTGTCCCTTCTGCAATGATTGTACCCTTATTAATGACAGCGATTTGATCAGCCAACTGATCAGCCTCTTCTAAATATTGAGTGGTTAACAATACAGTCGTACCCAATTTTAGAAGCGAGCGGATTACTTCCCAAACTTGAATTCGACTCTGGGGATCTAGTCCCGTTGATGGCTCATCAAGAAAAATAAGATCCGGTTGTGTGACAATACTTGCTGCAATGTCCAATCGACGCCGCATGCCCCCGGAATAATTTGCTACCATACGGTTCCTGGCCTCAAATAGATCGAAGGATTGAGTCAATGTATTGGCTATTGAACGAGCTTGTTTATTGGAGTAGCCATGAAGTTTGGCAATCAACATTAAATTTTGTAAACCTGACAACCCTTCATCTAGGGCAGCAAACTGTCCTGTAAGACTTATTTTTTTTCGAACGTCTTTGGCATTTTTGACAACATCTACTCCTCCAATCAACACAGTTCCTCCATCCGGTTTCAGGAGAGTCGAGAGCATGTGGATGGTGGTTGTTTTTCCGGCACCGTTTGGGCCGAGAAGGGCAAATAGCTCACCTTTTTTTACTTGCAAATTGATACCCTTCACCACCTGATTTTCATTATACGATTTTTTTAGGTTATTCACCTTTATTGCATATTGCATTTTGGCGGGCTCCTTCTCGTCTTTTATATGAATTTTTTAAGAATGTCCTGGCAGATAACCCAGGGCATATTGAAATAGGATCTATTACATAAGATCGCTTTTATGTTCAGACACCCATTCAGCAAATGTTTTTGCCGGATGTCCTGTTATTTCTTCGACCGTTGGTAAAACAGTATAACCGATCTCAGGCGGGTTTTTACTCATTTGAACCATAAAATCAATACTTTCCTCATTGTGCCCCTTCTCTTGCCACGCACTTCGCGCTTCTTCTTCCGTTAATTCTTCAAATTTAATATCTTTACCAATGGCTTTACTAATGATCTCCACTTGTTCAATGGTAGAGAGGGCTTCTGGGCCAGTGAGTGTATAAAAGTTTCCGTGATGGCCTTTCTCAAGGAGTGTTTCGACAAAAACTGCTGCAATGTCAGCTTCATGGATAATGGCCCCTCGTGTATCGCCTCCAAGTTTACGAACGACCCCTTCATTTCGAATCGATTCCTGCCAGTCATCAATCGCATTTGCCATAAATCCGACCGGTTGCACGAATGTCCAATCAAGACGACTGTTTTTAATTGCCTGTTCCACTGGACCATCACCGTACACCGTCAATAATGATACTCTTTGTACCCCTGCCTTTTCTGCCAAATCAATGATCTGAGGATTGGTTTCCAACGTCGTTTCGGCCTGATCACTGGAAGCAATTAAATATAATGCAGTAACATCTTGGAACGCTGGTATCAACGTTTCAGGGGACATAAGATCTCCTGCTGCTACCTCTACACCTTCTGGCAGATTAGCTCTTTTGGGGTCGCGCGATAACGCTCTTACTTGTACATCTTTATTAACAAGTTGTTCGACCACATGTCTTCCTACTGTTCCTGTAGCACCTGTCACTAAAATTGTCATTTATACATGCTCCTTTGTTTTGTTTAATTTGCTAAGTGGAATATCATTGTAATGTTACTTAAGATTAAACAGATATTTTGTCAAAAATACATCTTTCGAATCTCATTTATTTTTTCAATTAAATCTTGCTTTAAGCCATCTGGGGAAAGAATTTCAACCTTAGTGCCATAGCTTAAAATGACAGAAAGAGCATACTCATTTGAATAGAAAACCGTTTTTACATCAACAAAATTCCCGTAATATGTGCATTCTCCTGGAAATTGTTCAAAAACTCTCGGCTGTGCGGTCAAATCAAAACGGAGATGAACATTGATACCGCCTGCTTGTTTATCAATCGAAGATATAGTTTTTGCTCCCGGGATGAATGTTTCTTCTAATAAGTCGAGATTGGTGATCCTTGAAATGCGGAAATAACGATTGGCTTTTCGTAATAAACAATAACCTTCCAGATACCAAGTTCCTCCTTCCCATAAAAGATTTAAAGGTTCAATTTTCCGCTCTGATACTTGTCCATAGGCATTTATATAAGTGAATCCAACTCTTCTTGATTGATCAATTGCTTCTAATAAGAGAGGGAGAACCTCTTTCTCTTCTTCTGAAGTGCTTGTATCGAAAACAATTTTTTTCTTAAGCCCTTCATCCAACAATGCAGGCTGCAAACTGCTAAGCTTATTGACTAAAGATGTAAATGTCGTTCCGCCGACAGCGCCTTCCATCCCCTCTAAGAGGCTGTAGATAACAGAAAAGTCGTCAATAGAGAAGTGCTGCTTGGATAAGAAAAAACCCTTCATTATCTCAAAGCCGCCATCTGTCCCAGAGAAAGAGGCAATTGGAATACCAGATTGATTAATTAATTCAATATCACGATAGATTGTTCGAATGGAGACCTCGAACCTCGAAGCCAATTCCGTAGCCGTTACTCTTTTTTTCGTCAATAATTCCATCGTAATACCCAGCAAGCGATCCAGTTTCATCTTTTTTCTCTCCTTGTCAATAGACTTATCTGTTATCTATTCGTATTTTATTAAATCATATGATTCATTGTATCCAACTCCTTTCATTTCAGCTAATTTAAGAATAACGCACCCAACCTGACATCTAGTGTGTCAGGATTAAAAAATCTTTTGATAAAACATATAACTTCTTCCATGACTGGTAAAGAATTATTCTTTGCATAGGAAAATGAATTTGTGAAGAAGTATCTAAACTAGGTATGTCTGAAAAGGAAAAAGAGGTATCCAGAATACAAGACACGCTATTACAAACGAAAAAGCGTATCACTGAACTAGAAAAGTCTGTATGAGGATAACAGCTTAGAAAAATAAGGAATAACCGATTAGTTCCATTATCTGGTGAGTATGAGCAGGATATATATAGAAAGATTTTAAAGTCATATTTGATAAATTGCAGAAAGGGTTAGCTGGATAGCAGAAACTGAATTTCCGTAAATGTTAACCATGGGGAAATATACGAATGAGGAAAAGTGAAAAGAACGATCGTAAATGTTTTGATCTTGCTGACAATTAGCATTGTGATAAAGCAAAAACACCCATTGCCCTTATGAAGGAAAAAATATGTATGTGAAAGTTGGCATGGTATTAAACGACGCCAACTTTCCTGTTTTATCTTCTTTTTTTGCTTACTGGTTTTACTAAAATCAAACGCAGTAACATTATAGACGATCTTCATTTCTTCGCCTTTGTTTTTTTGGTTATCAATACTTTGTCGATAAATACGGATAAAAAACTTAGACATGTTCCATAAAACGCTGCTTGATCTCTGTTAATACTTCATCACCCTCACGATCCCAAAGTGATTGATTAATAATCTCTACCTCTATTGGACCGTGGTAACCCGTTTGTTCTACGGCTTGGCGCATTCGGTTGATTTCAATCACACCAGCTCCCATCATAGCGCGGCCTTTAAACATGTCAGGCATTGGTACTTTCCAGTCTGAGACATGGAAACCAAGAACTCTCCCCTTCGCACGTTCAATAGCTGGATAAAGATTAGGATCCCACCAGACATGATACACGTCAACAATTACCCCAACTTCTGTGGGATCATACTGCTCTGCAATTGTAGTAGCTTGATCTAATGTATTAATCACCGATCGATCAGCCGCAAACATCGGGTGTAATGGTTCTACTGCCAGCTTTACACCATATTCTTTGGCATAGGGTACTAATTGATCGATGCCATCCGCTACTTGTGCACGAGCATTGTCAATATCTCTGTCCGCACTTGGACCGCAAACAAGAACTAGTGTATCTGTCCCTAATTCAGCTGCTTCTTCAATCGCTCGTTTATTATCATCAATTCTTAATGACCGTTCTTTAGCAGTTGCTGCAGGGAACATCCCCCCGCGGCAAATGCTAGATACTTGTAAGCCAGAGTCATGAATTAGTTTTTTTGCTTGTTTTAATCCAATCTCTTCTATTTTATGGCGCCACACCGCAATCCAGCCGATATTATTCCGCAGACAGCCCTCAACAGCCTGCTGCAAATTCCATTGATCGGTAGTGATTTGATTGAGACTTAATCGCTTTACATCTGCTGTCATACCGTTACCTCCTGCTTAATTCCAGATAATGCAAGAACTTTAGCCATCCGGTCAGTAGCTAACTCCGGATCGCGCAATAAGCCTGCTTGGTCCGCTAAGACAAATAGCTCCGACAAGTGTGTAATAGATCGGGCACTTTCCTTTCCTCCGACCATGCGGAAATGATCCTGATGGCCATTTAGATAAGCCATAAATACAACACCAGTCTTATAGGAGAACGTAGGCGCCTGGAAGATATGGCGGGATAATGGTACTGTCTTCTCTAACAGCTGATCATATTTCACTTCATTACCTTGATCTAATGCATGCATGGCTGCCGCTGCTGCCGGGGCTATTGCATCAAATATACCTAGCAAGGCATGACTGTAACCTTGGTCATCACCTTTGATTAAATCCGCATAATTAAAGTCATCCCCTGTATACATGCGGACACTGTCTGGCAATTGACGGCGCATCTGGATTTCTTTCTGATCATCTAACAGGGAGATCTTGATACCGTCTACCTTTTCTTCATTATCACGAATAATTTGCAGACATACCTCCATCGCCTTATCCAGATCTTCGAATCCCCAGTATCCTTTTAATGCTGGGTCAAACATATCACCAAGCCAATGAAGAATAACCGGCTGGGACACATTTTGCAGAATTTTATTATAAACGCGTTGATAATCTTCAGGACCATTTGCACAGGCTGCTAATGCACGGCTGGCCATTAATATAATTCTTCCGCCTTCTCCTTCTACAAATGCAGCTTGTTCCTCATAGGCCTGCTCTACGTCTTCCAAGGTCACTTGTGAAGATGGTTCAAGATGATCGGTTCCAACACCGCTGGCCATCTTTCCGCCAACTGATTTTGCCTCTTGAATAGAGCGGGAAATTAATTGTTTTGCACCTTCCCAATTAAGCCCCATTCCTCGCTGTGCTGTATCCATTGCCTCCGCAACGGAAAGGCCTAGAGACCAAAGGTAATGACGATATTCCATCGTTTTATCCCAATCAATCGCTACCTCTAATGTAGGATCAATATTAGCTAATGGATCAGCAACCACATGTGCTGCCGAATAAGCCGTCCGTTTGGTAAAGGGTTGGTCTTTGGGAATATCAAATGGGGTATATTCACTTGGCTGGTAGGAATATAGTTTTCCCTCTTGATTTGGTAAAAGTAACTTAGTCAATTAGCCCACCTCCTACAATTTAATTTCAGGTACGTCAATCCAACGACGCTCTTTCCAAGATTTCAGACCTAAATCGGACAGTTGTGTTCCTTTGGCACCTTCTAACAAATCCCAAGGAAACGGATGATCTTCTTGTATATGTTTTAAGAAAAGTTCCCACTGTACTTTAAAGCCATTATCATATACATCATTTGTCGGCACCTCTTGCCACTGAGATTGGAAGTCAAATGGATTGTCGATATCCGGATTCCAAGTTGGCTTCGGAGTGTTTACACGATGCTGTACCTTACAATCTCTTAAACCAGCAACCGCACTTCCTTCTGTACCATCGACTTGGATGGTTAATAGATCATCACGATTAACTCGTACAGCCCATGAAGAATTAGCCTGTACGATAATACCATTGTCTAATTCAAACGTTCCGTAAGCAGCATCATCAGCAGTAGCCTTATATGTCTCACCATTCTCGTCTACTCGTTCCGGAATATGTGTCGCACCAAGACAAGAAACAGATTTCACATTACCAAACAGATTATCGATAACATAACGCCAGTGAGCAAACATATCGACAATAATACCGCCGCCATCTTCTTCGCGATAGTTCCATGAAGGTCTTTGAGCCTCTTGCCAGTCTCCTTCAAATACCCAATAACCAAACTCCATACGCACAGATAGTATCTCGCCGAAGAAACCTGAATCAATTAAACGCTTTAATTTTAGCAATCCTGGTAAAAATAACTTATCTTGTACGACGCCATTTTTAACACCTGCTTCTTTTGCCAGCTTAGCTAATTCGATCGAACCTTCTAAATTGGTAGCTGTTGGTTTTTCACAATAAATGTGCTTGCCTGCTGCAATAGCTTGCTTAATGGCCTCTGCTCTGCGAACCGTAGTTTGTGAATCAAAATAGATCACATTGTAGTCATCTGCAAGTGCCGCTTCCAAATCCGTAGAATATCGTTCAATACCATGTGCCTCTGCTAATGCTTGCAGTTTTTTTTCGTTACGTCCTATTAAAATCGGATCTGGTATTAAACGGTCTTCATTTTTCAACAAAACACCGCCTTGCTCCCTGATCGCTTTAATAGAGCGAATTAAGTGTTGATTCGTTCCCATTCTGCCAGTTACACCATTCATAATAATTCCAATACGTTGTTCCGCCATCTTTCTAACCTCTCCTTTTTTCTGTATTAATTTCATCTTAAGCTAATAAAAAAAATCCGTCTTATTAATCTAAGAACGAATTTCTTAATTTCAGAAGTCAATTTTTTTATTTGTACGGAATTTATGAGGGGAAATCGCTGTATGGTGTTTAAAGGCACGATAGAATGTGGAAATAGACTCAAAACCGACCTCAAAACATATGGAGGCGATATCTTTATCTGTTTCCAGAAGCATTTTCTTTGATAAACCAACTCTTACTTCTGCCAAATATTGCATCGGTGTCTGATCAAAGGTTTCCTTGAAGATCGTGTTCATATGTCTCGTACTTACTCCTAATTTACCGGCAAGGTTCTCCGCATCTAACGCCTCATAATAGTGGGAGTCAATATATTCTCTCAGCTTATCAGCACGTAATGAATTAGCGTTACTTGATTCTTGATTACGTTCTCCACGGGCAATCAGCAGCAATAACTGGGATAAATAAATCGACATCGCATTTTGTTGATATGTACTTTGATGAGATTGTTCATACAAGATTGTTCGTAACAGCTGACGCACTTCTCCACTTGTAAAAGGATTAAAACCAACAAACTTGGATTCATATAAACTGTGTTCAAATAAAGATCGATTAGTGGCATCTATTACCCGTTGATCAAAGGCTAATACCAACACCGTTAGTTTATCGTCTGCGATTACCGCGTGATCGGTATACGGGGTAATAAAAGTAAGCTGGTCATGCTCCAGCCGGTAAGCTTCGCCATCGACTATAATTTGTCCGGTGCCTTCTAATGCATAAATCAGCTGATAGATCTCGTGATGATGCTCAGCAATCCGGTCACCAGCATGGTGTTTACTCTCATATAATTGGATGCCAGACGGATCAACCTCAATTTGTTTAAACATAGGATATCCATTCCTTATCTTGTTAAATTGGTGGCTACCACTTATCATATAGTAATTTACTGCTTTACTCAACGGATTCGTTGCCACTGCCAATTATTTTTTGAATTGTAAATCTATGTTGTTTCTCCTGACAAACCGTGATAGAATAAATTCTTGCAAGCTTGCTATCAGTGCGTGCTATCACTTTTTACTGACAAACAAGACTAGAGAGGGGAATTTATTTATGAATAACCAAGTATCCATCGTCTTAGTTGGGATGGGCGGTTATGGAAATATCTATCTAAAGGAATTACTTCATGGCAGCAATGAAAACGCATACTTACAAGGTGTTGTCGATGTTAGTCCAGAGCGTTCTAATTTCCATCAAGAAATTGTTGAGCGCAACATCCCTATTTTTCATAGTTTAGAAGAATTTTATCAAGTACATACGGCTGATCTTGCGATTATCTCTACACCGATTCAGTTTCATAAAGACCAGAGCTGTTTGGCAATGGAGCATGGAAGCCATGTCCTTTGTGAAAAACCAGCCACAGCTGACCCCCAACAATTACAGGAAATGATTGAAACAAGGGATCGCACCAATAAGAAACTGGCCATTGGCTTTAATTGGTCGTTCACTGACACAGTGCAACAGCTGAAACAGGACATCCTTGACGGCAAGTTTGGGCGAGCATTACGGATGAAAAGTTTGGTGCTTTGGCCTCGTACGGCAGATTACTACAATCGCTCCAGTTGGGCAGGGAAACAATTTAGTCCAGATGGAGAGCGGATTTTTGATAGTGTGGCCAATAACGCAACGGCCCATTTTCTCCATCATCTTTTTTACCTGGCTGGAGATTCGATGGAAACAAGTGCTGAAATCGAACAATTATCTGCTGAACTATACCGTGCCAATCCGATCGAAACCTTTGACACTTGTGCTGTCAAAATCCAAACAACCAATCAAATAGAAATTATCTATCTTGCCTCTCATGCCGTGATGGAGGAACATCGTCCGACTTACACTTTAGAGTTTGAACAAGCCACTATTTCTTATCAGCCAGAAGGAACCAATGGGGAGATTCAGGTAACATGGAAAGATGGGACTATGTCTAGCTATGAAGATCCTGAACGAAATCATCTATCAAAGCTAGGTGTAATGATTACTGCCATTCAGAATGGAACCGATCAAATTCGCTGCGGTGCAGAAGCAGCGCGTACCCATGTCGAGGCAATTTATGCTATGCATGAATCTGTGCCGGAAATACCAAAATTCCCCGAGGAATTGATCCACTACCACCAGCAGCAGCGCTTAACAACCGTAGAAGGACTGGAAAAATTGCTTACTTTATGCTATCAAGAAGGGAAACTTCCCCATGAATTAGGAGCTGCATGGAGCTCAGCGGGGGCAACCATCCATATACATTAATCGCTAACGCAGAAGAATCAGCCAAGGCTGATTCTTCTACATTTCTGTAATAGCTAGTCTCTCTAGACTTGCTACAATATCATCCAGCGTTTTGCCGATACTGGACTCAACAGCAGCCACATAGGTTCCTTCTACAATCGCCACATGGTCGGCTATCCGCACATCAGCTGCTTCCGTAAATTCAAGTGCCATCTCGGCATTCATTTTGGCACTCCCCAGGTCATAGAACATTAAAACACCTTGTCCTTGATCGACTGTTTCAATTGCCAGAAGAATCTTCTCCATACTGGTACCGATCTCTCCGTCATCTGTACCGGCCGCTTCAGCAACTGGCACCCCTTCTATCACCTGATTAATTAAGGCATGAATGCCCTTCGCTATCTCTGGACTATGAGAGATAATCACAATACCCACCTTGCCAGACATTAGGCTTTCTCCCATTCTAATACATCGACAAAGGCCTGAAAGATATAGAACGAAGACATCGAACCGGGATCAATATGTCCTTTTGATCGTTCCTTTAAGTAGGAGGCTCTGCCACGCAGTGCTACCATCTCTCTTGTATCCTCGATAATGGCTTGACACACTTCCAAAATACCCTCCCATGTATCGTACGGTTCTGAATGAAGAAAAGCAGCTACTTGATACCAGACATCAAATAACGTTTTTTCACCAAATTCAGCCTTTCCTCTTGTCTGAATACCTTCCAATCCGGCATCGACCGCGTCAACAAAGGCCTCCGCTGTTACTTCTTTTCCTTGTAACGATACCGCCATTTTTAAAAAAGCTGTCCCATAAAGCGGACCTGAAGCACCGCCAACTTTAGCAGTTAAAGTCATTGCAGCTGATTTCAAGACATCGGCAACCGTGTCGTATTCCGTTCCTTCAATCTTATCAACTACTTCTGAGAAGCCTCTTGCCATATTAATCCCATGATCTCCGTCGCCAATTGCTTGATCTAATGTCGTCAGCTGCTCTTTATGTTCGACTAATTTCTTTTGACTTTCTATCATCCATTGCTTGGCTTGATCTACTGTTAAAATTACCATACATTTTCTCCTTTGTAATCATTTTTTAGGAAAATTCAGCCAACGTGCCAAGCTTTTATTTGATTGGCACAAACCAGAGAGGCGGCCTTATCTAAATGCGATTGTTTCTACCGGTGTGGATAATGCCTGTTTGATTTCATGATCAACCGCTAGTAAAGTGACTGAGAAGCCAGCCATTTCTAATGATGTCATATACTCTCCAACCCAGGCACGATAAACGGCTATCCCATGTTTATGCAGTAATCGTTCTACTTCTCTATAGACAATATACAGTTCCATTTCCGGGGTCGCACCCATTCCATTAATCATGATTGCCACTTCGCTGTTCGTATAATCTTTATCAGCTAGAATTTTTTCTACTAACCGCTCGCTCATTTCTTCTGCTGTTTGCAAAGGCACCCGTTCAATCCCCGGTTCACCGTGAATACCTGTGCCTATTTCTATTTCATTATCATGTAAAGTAAAACTCGGTTTACCAGCTGCTGGTACGGTACACGCCGTCAAGGCCAGTCCCATGGAACGTACATTGCGGACGACTTTTTCCGCAGCTTGTTTCACTTCTGCTAAACTGGCACCAGTCTCTGCCACAGCTCCTGCTACACGGTGAACCAATACTGTCCCTGCAATTCCTCGCCGTCCTGTGGTAAAGGTACTGTCTTCCACTGCAACATCATCATTTACAATCACCTTGTCAACGGTAATCCCTTCTGCTTCTGCTAGTTCAGCCGCCATTTCAAAATTCATCACATCACCGGTGTAATTCTTAATGATTAATAATACACCTGCTCCACTGTCGACAGCTTTTATCGCCTCTAACACTTGATCAGGTGTTGGAGAAGTAAACACCTCTCCTACCACAGCTGCATCCAGCATTCCTTTTCCCACATAGCCGGCATGTGCAGGCTCATGACCGCTGCCCCCGCCACTTACCAATCCAACCTTGCCAGAGATTGGGGCCTCTTGCCTAATGATAACAGTAGTATCTGGAATTCGTTTCATAGATGTATGATGCGCTTTCACAAAACCATCCAACATATCTTGAACAACCTTGTCCGGATGATTAACTACTTTTTTCATCACCAACCACCTCGTTCCTATAAGCTTGTGAAAATCTTCCTTTATTGTACCACACTCAGAGACTTAACTCTAAATTGGTACTTCGTTGTATCACAGTTTCGAGGAATCAGTAAAGAGCAAGTCTGCGTACCTGCTGTCGTGACCGTACTAAAAATTTCTAAGGTAGCTTGTAAAGGACGTATCGAAAAACAAAAGCAGAAAAAGCGATTGGCAGCCTTGTTAAAAGGGGGAACATTTTATGTATTGAGGCAATTAATTGTGATAATATTAGGTGAACGAACCTTATTTAACGATTCAGTTTAGCGAAGGAAATGGAGGGTCTAACAATGGGCATTAGGAATTATCTGATTGGAGGCGTTTCCGGCGCCGGCAAAACTACGGTCTGCAGCGAATTGCTTGTCCTTGAGGTTGACTTGGAAACCAGTCTCCGGCGGATTGATGAGCGAGTGGCACTGGACCCAACTGACTGGGGTGGCAGACCAGAGGAACGAGAAATCAGTGCGCGAATGTATCAAACGAAAGAAGGCGTTCCCAAAAACGGGATTATAATCGACGCCACCGCACCGATCGCGCACGTCGTTAATGAAATTCTCCATCAAATCGAAGCAAATGAACACTAATGACAGGAAGTTTCGGGCGCTCAAGGACAGTCCAATACACACCGGTACACCTGGATACGACTAGCCCCATCCACTATGCTAACGCGTGCTTTACTTGAAGAAGAACAAATGCACATCGTAAACGCTTGGAATAATTCCAAGCGTTTACTTTTATATGATTATCAACATAGTTATTAACACAGCCTTCAGAGAAAAAGCCGTGGGGTTAGACCTCACGACTCTGTTGTTGGATATACAGCTTCCTTAAGATATTGTTCTAATTCTGCTTGATATTGTTCTGTCTTTGCAGCTGTCCAGTTTAAAATGTTTTTCATTTCCTGCAAGACTAATGCCTGATGCTGTTTCACCCATGCAATATCGAAGTATAATGCTCCTGTTCTGCGAATAAAGAAATCGGCCGGAGTGCAAGCTGCCTCATGCTCTATGCTATATCGAAGCATCGCCTGCAAGACTGGCTCTTCCCGTTCATTATTCACGGCATCGATAAAGTATTGATAGACAATTGGAACATTAGAACCATAGCGCTGAACGAGCTGTTCTGCCTCTTCTTCCGTTAAACTAATTTCTGTTCCTTTCTGAATCTGCTCTGCCTTGTAATCGGCAAACCCCTTAGACCCTTTTACATCTCCACCTGAAAGTGGTACGTGTTTCGTGTCACTTGGCAGAAACACCTTGCGCTCTGCTTCAATCATCTTGTCTCGAATCACATTTACCACTTCTTCAGCCATTTTACGATAACCAGTTAATTTTCCGCCCGCAATCGAGATTAGACCTGACTCTGATTCGAAGATTTCATCCTTGCGTGAAATTTCAGAAGGATCCTTCCCTTCTTCGTGAATAAGCGGCCGTAATCCAGCCCAGCTCGACTCTACATCATCAGCAGTAATTGATAATTCAGGGAACATATAATCAATAGCCTTTAAAACATAGGCACGGTCACTTTCTGTCATTGTGGGGTGAGCAATGTTACCAGTATACGTTGTATCCGTTGTACCTACATATGTTTTTCCTTCACGAGGGATGGCAAATACCATGCGGCCATCTGGGGTATCAAAATAAACTGCCTGTTGTAATGGAAACCGCAAGTGATCAAATACTAAGTGAATCCCTTTGGTCAAATGCAAAGTTTTGCCTCGTTTGGAATGATCCTTTTCCCGCAATGTATCTACCCATGGGCCTGTTGCGTTAATTACATACTTTGCCTTCACCTGAGATGTGGTATGGCTGACTTGGTCTTCTACTTCCACCCCTTGAATTTGGCCGTTATCATCATATAGCAATTTCTGCACCTTGGCATAATTTAGTGCATGAGCTCCATGTTCAACCGCCTTCTTCAATACTTCTAAGGTAAGCCTGGCATCATCTGTGCGGTATTCCACATAGTAGCCTGCCCCTTTTAAGCCTTCCTTCTTCAATAACGGCTCCCGAATCAATGCCTCCTCCCTGTTCAACATTTTTCTGCGCTCTGATTTCTTTACACCAGCTAAGAAATCATACACACGCAACCCTGCATTGGTTGACAGCGGCCCAAATGTGCCGTTTCGGTAAAATGGCAGCAGCATCCATTCCGGAACTGTCACATGTGGTCCATTCTCATAGACTATCTCACGTTCTTTGCCCACTTCGGCCACCATTTTCACTTCAAATTGTTTTAGATATCTTAAACCGCCATGTACAAGTTTTGTAGAGCGGCTGGAAGTACCTGCTGAAAAATCTTGCATCTCAAACAACGCTACTTTTAAGCCTCGCAAAACTGCATCTAAGGCAATGCCTGCGCCTGTAATTCCGCCACCAACAATAATCAGATCCAACGGCTGCTGCTGAAGTTCCTGATAGACTTGATCACGGTTTAAACTAGAAAATGTCATCTTATTTTCTCCTTTATGTGGTTGTTCAATTTTATCAAACTTTTGAACACGCACTTTATTGATTAAAATTTAGTACATCCATAAATCTCCATATAGAAGTTTCCTTTATTTAAAGACCCTCGTCGCTTCTACTGCCTTTTGCCATCCTTTATATAAACGCTGGCGCTTCTCTTCCTCCATTTTACTTGTAAACTCCTTGTCGACTCGCCATTGTTCGCTAATCTCCTCTCTGTTTTGCCAAAAACCTACAGCCAAACCAGCCAAATAAGCAGCCCCCAGTGCTGTTGTTTCAATAATTTCTGGTCGTTCTACCGATACATCCAGCAAATCACTCTGGAACTGCATCAGAAAATTATTGGATACTGCGCCACCGTCTACCCGCAGGGATTTCACATGTGTGCCTGCATCTTCGGCCATAACCCCCACTACATCTTTTGTTTGATAAGCAAGGGCTTCCAATGTTGCGCGGATAAAATGCTCCTTAGATGTACCACGTGTCAGGCCAAATACTGCACCTCTGGCATCACTATCCCAATATGGTGTACCAAGCCCTACAAACGCTGGCACGAAATAGACACCATCCGTTGATTCTACCTTAGAAGCATACTTCTCTGATTCCTTAGCATTCTTAAACATGCGCATACCATCACGAAGCCATTGGATCGCTGAACCCGCCACAAAAATACTGCCCTCTAAGGCATATTCTGCTTTTCCATCCATGCTGCAAGCCAGTGTTGTCAATAACCCATGCTCTGAACGTACAGGCTCCTCTCCCGTATGCATCAATACAAAACATCCTGTACCGTATGTATTCTTCACCATCCCCTTCTCAAAACATGCCTGACCAAATAAAGCTGCCTGTTGATCTCCTGCAGCACCGGCAATCGGTACGTTGTAACCAAAGAAATGGTAAGAAACGGTTTCTCCATAAATCTCAGAAGACGATTTCACTTCAGGCAGCATATTCTCTGGAACACCCAAAATATCCAGAAGTTCATCATCCCATTGTAAATCGTAAATATTATACATTAAAGTTCTTGAGGCATTTGAATAATCCGTCACATGAACCTTGCCGTTAGTAAATTTGTAAATCAGCCACGTATCGATCGTTCCAAATAATAATTTGCCTTGCTCTGCTTTTTCACGCGCTCCCTCGACATAATCTAAGATCCATTTCACCTTGGTTCCTGAAAAATAGGCATCGATAAGCAGCCCTGTTTTTTTACGGAAGGTGTCTTCATGACCTGCCTCACGCAGTTCTCGGCAAATGTCATCTGTTTGACGAGACTGCCAGACAATTGCTTTATAAATTGGTTTGCCAGTATCTTTATCCCAAACTACAGTTGTCTCCCGTTGATTAGTAATGCCAATTCCCTCAATTTGACTAGCATTAATATCTGCTTTACGCAAAACATCTGCAATACACGCCAATACCGATGTCCAAATCTCATTGGCATCATGTTCTACCCAGCCTGCTTGCGGAAAAAATTGTTCAAATTCCAGTTGGCTTGATTCTACAACCTCCCCACTTTTATTAAAAACAATCGCCCTTGAACTGGTAGTTCCTTGATCAATCGATAGTATATACTTTTCCATCGTACTTTCCCCCATCCTTATCTTGTAATAAATCTTTTGTTATCTTAGTGTTACCACAAAAGAAATAATCTAAAACCATCCCCATCCTTATAGCAAGCCGTGAGGAAATCAAGTATGAAAAAAGTCCACAAAGACAATAACGCAACCTTTATTAAAGCTACGAAATTACGATGTGGACTCCTCGTCTCCGGCACGGTTTTAACTTGTTAGTGATTAAGATACTATAAAAACAAATTGTCTGTCAACTATCTTTGCCATAAACTTGCCTCTGAAGTAGTAACAGCCACGGCTCCATGGGTTAACACCATTTCAACCTCTTCTCTCGTCTTAATTAGTCCTCCGGCAATGACTGGTGTATTGGTGCTCTGGATGATTTCCTTGATAACAGAAGGAATAATACCTGGCAGCACTTCCACATAATCGGGTTTCGTCTTGTTAATCAAATCTATATTCTTCTCCACCGCAGAACTGTCAATAGCAAATAAGCGCTGAATAGCATAGATCGTGTGTTGCTTTGCCAATGCAATCACATTAGCTCTTGTTGAAATAATTCCATCAATCTTTATATGATGCACCAAAAACTCTAATCCATACCGATCTAACTTTAAACCGTTAATTAAATCGCCATGAACAAATACCTTCTTTTGATGTTGTTTAGCATACTGAACAAGTTTTGGCAGCTGAGCAATTCTCGTTTCTAATAAAATGACTAAAGAATGATCACTTTGCAACACCTTTTCAAAATCCTTCATTTTTCTTACTGCTGGCAGTACACCTTGTAACTTCATCGACACCTCTCCTTGCTTAAACAGCACTATATTTTCATATTATAACAACTTACGTTTCACACGAGTACACCAAACGGAAAGTAGAAATACTAAAAAAAGAGGATGTTCAAACAGCGCGAACTCACTTCGCAAAACTATTTTTATGATATTTTTTACATTCCACCTATTTGTAAGTGCTCAAAACTTCTTAAAAATATATACATCAGCATAAATAATATGACAAATTGTGTCTAGTACGAAGCGTCAGAAAATCTCCCATTCTACTAGCTAGATTTATGTTTACATACAGACATAGACGGTAATATACTTACGAATATATGTATTTTTGATTTGTTTTCATAGTTTAAGAAAGAGACGGATTATTGAAAAAATTATTCATTTTTCTAAATTCATGTTATGATAATAGATGTGCCTCTATCATCTCTTGATTTATTCAAAGAGTCTCATAGTTTAAGTGAATAATTGATAAAGCAGATAAATTCCATCCATTCCAGCCACATAAAGTGCACCTTCAATCAGTAAGAAGTTTGTATGCCTTACTGAGATTTATTATGGTTCTAAACATCAAACCAGTTTTTCTGCAGATGTCCAGCACCATAACCACTACAAAACCGTACTCTGATTACATAAAAATAATCGGAGTCATGTCGTACTTAAGGGACATAATTTTTTAACTTTGAAAGGAAGTGGGACAATTATGACATCTATAGAACAGAAGTCCAGTATAACTTTATGGCAAGATGTCGAGTTCTTGACGCAAATTTTTGATCAAGTATTGTATCATCAAGGTGGGGATACATTACTAAATACCGTGAAAGGGCTGCGTAAGCTATCACGTGAATCCAGAAATGGTCATGAAGAAGACACTCTAAATAGTATTAAACGAAAAATTACCGAGCTAGATCCTAATTTACGCCAAAATGTCATACATGCTTTTTCTATTCACTTACACTTATTAAATATTGCGGAACAGAACTTCCGTACGAGGAGACGTCGTGAATATCAAGCACAAGATGAGTCAGTGATTCAGCCCGGGTCACTAGAGGCTGGTGTAAAGACATTAACGGATAACAATGTAACACCTGAACAAGTAACAGAATTACTTGGCAAATTATCATTAGAATTGGTAATGACCGCTCACCCAACAGAGGCAACGAGAAGAACGATCCTACAAATACACAAACGTATTGCACGATTGTTAACCCAATGGGATTATTCCTATACTAGATATGAGAAGAAAATGATCAAAGAACGTATTGCAAATGAAATAACCATTTTATGGCAAACTCAAGAAATTAGACAGAATAAACCTTCTGTAATGAAAGAAGTTTCCAATGGGCTGTATTTCTTCGATCGGGTATTATTTGATGTACTTCCAAAGATTCACGACGATCTAGAAGACTTATTATTTGAAAAATATCAGCAACGTTGGAAAATTCCTTCATTTTTGCGATTTGGTTCATGGATTGGCGGAGATCGTGATGGAAATCCTAACGTTAAAGCGACAACTACCTTTGATACATTAAAGAAGCACCGTGAATTGGTATTAAACAAATATATCGGTGTACTAGAGGTACTAAAAAATCGCTTAAGTCACTCTACCTCCAAGATAAACGTCAGTGACGAGATTCAAGAATCAATTAAGAAAGATCAGAAAATATTAGGCATCAAAGGCTGGTATAAAGAAGATGAAGTGTATCGTGTGAAATTATCTCTTATGCTCAAAAAGCTTAAGTATACCGAGCAAGATGACAAGCGAGGTTATTCAAAGTCTGAAGAATTACTGGCTGATTTACAGCTTATCCAAGATAGCATGAAATTGCATCATCCAGTCAACAACCCAGTTAAATTATTGCGTAAGGTAATTCGTCAAGTTGATCTGTTTGGTTTCCATTTGGCTTCACTTGACATTCGTAACCATAGCGGCGAACATGAATCTGCCTTAACGGAAATCTTACAGAAAGTCAATATTTCAGCTGATTATTCTGCCTTAGACGAAGAGGAAAAAGTACAGACACTTATTTCTGTATTAGAAAATCCTCGTCCAATGATTTCAATCTATGACGAATTTACAACAGATACATTAGAGGTAATTGATACATTCCGAATGATTAAACGGGCACAAGATACATTTGGCTTACGGGCTATTGAAGTATATCTGATTAGTATGACCGATAATGTAAGTGATTTACTAGAAGTATTAGTATTGGCAAAAGAAGCTGGATTGTACCGTGTCTATCCGAACGGCAAGGTAGTAAGTCGAATCCATGTTGCGCCACTGTTAGAGACAATTGATGATTTAAAAAATGGACCAGAAATGATCAAAAAATTATTTGATATTCCGCTATACCGCAAACATTTAGACGCTCGCGGTGATTTACAGGAAATCATGCTTGGCTATTCAGACAGCAGTAAAGACGGCGGTAATATTACGGCTAACTGGGAATTATATCAAGCCCAGCAAGAAATACATGATATTGCGTCTAGCTATGGTGTGAAGCTTAAATACTTCCACGGACGCGGGGGATCTCTAGGACGTGGCGGCGGACCTTTATATGCCAGTATATTATCTCAGCCAGCCGTTACATTAGGTGATGGAGTGAAGATTACAGAACAAGGCGAAGTACTATCTTCACGCTATTTATTAGAAGATATTGCTTATCGAAGCTTAGAACAAGCGACTTCTACCTTACTAACCGGTATTATGGGACTGAATGATGATCAAACTTCGATGCAGCCGTCACAAGAAGAAGTTGACGCCATGCATGTGATCTCAGAATATGCCCTCAAGAAATATCAGGAATTAGTATTTGAAGATCCTAGCTTTTTGGAATACTTCAACCAGGCAACACCATTACATGAATTAGGAGACTTGAATATTGGTTCTCGGCCAATGAAACGTAAAGGAAGTGACCGCTTCGAGGATCTTCGAGCTATCCCATGGGTATTTGCTTGGACACAAAGCCGTCAGCTGTTACCTGCTTGGTATGCAACAGGTACAGGAATTAAACAATATCTAGATGAAACGAACAATTTAGAACTGCTGCAAAATATGTACAAGCGCTGGCCGTTCTTCCAGGCTACCATCAACAATTTACAAATGGCTTTAACAAAAGCTGATGTCTATACCGCTCATGAGTATGCGAAGATGGTACAAGACACGGAAGTCGGTTCACGTATCTTTGGTGCTATTAAAGCAGAATATGAAGTAACAAAAGACATTGTGCTGAAGATTGCCGAACAAGAAGAATTACTCGACAATCGTCCAAATATTAAAGACTCTGTACGCTTACGAAATCCTTTAGTAGATCCATTAAATCTACTGCAAGTTCAACTTGTCTCTAAATTACGAACAGAAGAAGAAGGCAGTGAAAAATACCAGGAACTGCTGGCAGAAGCTTTACTAACTATCAATGGTATTGCTGCAGGACTGCGTAACACAGGTTGATCCATTAATAATAGAAACTAATTAAATTCGGGGGCAGATCCGTAGTGATTCTGTCTCCGTTTTTTTATATTCAGGCAATCAGTACTGTCTCTGTGTAACTAATAAAACTCCTCATCGTATCAGTTATCTCTCCTCTGGGACTCCCTTTCTTAATATATAGCCAAATACACCATGAATCATTGGCAACTATAATTGTGAACAAAAAACAGCTAATTTGTGTCTAAAAAACGAATTAATTGTTACAACTTTTTGAACTCGTGTGTTATACTATATTTGTAAACACTTACAGAACCATTTAAACGAGGTGAGCGAAAATGAGTATACTCTTAATCTTTTTATTAATATTCAGTTTTACACCATTTTTATTATGGAATGATCATTGGAAAAAGACAGCTATCGGTCAAATTCCATTTATTATTGCTTCATGGGTTATTTTCATTAAGCATGTAACTGTTGGAATTGCACCAAACGAGATGTATTTATGGGGATTATTTATCGCTAATCTGATTTATGGCCATATCTCCTTTACAATTCTTTTGCTAGAACTAAGAAAATCAACCAATGTACGTCGTGCGTTTATTGGTGAGAACTAAATGCTATAAGAATCAAAGCGTACAACAAGTTGTGCGCTTTTTTCTTGTCAGAGGCGGTGATAACACTTCGTTCATCGAGGTTTCGACACATAGTATGTGCTAGTTCAGACATTGCGAACTTAGTCATCTCCTCTCTCCCCCACTGAACATAAGTTGAACCAATTGGGCCGTTAGTCACTGGCTGTTGAATCTCCCACCTAGAAATGACATGCTCCCTTATTTCTTGAAGTGGGAGGCTTACAGCCAGTAACAATGCGATAAATCATACTTCTTATTTTATTGATTTTTTAGTAGAGGGAAGACTTGTCTCTTCTGATTCTTTTTGCGATAATTAGATATGACTAATTGAAAATTAATAGGAGGTCTTTCGCTTGAGTGACAGCTATAAAAATACAAAATTAAAGGTACTTGCACTAAATTCCAACATCCCACTTGCAGAAGAGATCACCAAACATATTGGCATTGATCTTGGACGAACCTCTGTAGAGCGATTTAGTGATGGAGAACTGCAAATCCACATTGAAGAAAGCATTAGAGGTTGTGATGTATATGTGATTCAATCCACATACGATCCTGTTGAAGACCATATTATGGAACTATTGATCATGGCAGATGCATTAAAACGAGCTTCTGCTCGATCCATTAACCTTGTCATCCCTTATTATGGATATGCAAGACAGGACCGTAAATCACGTGCCAGAGAACCAATCACAGCAAAACTGATTGCTGATTTGGTTCAGACAGCAGGTGCCACCCGTGTAATCTCTGTTGATTTACACGCTCCTCAAGCACAAGGATTCTTTGATATTCCGGTAGATCCAATTACCGCCATTCCGATTATCGGTAATTACTTAATTACAAAAGAATTAAATGATGTAGTAGTTGTCGCACCAGACCATAGCAGTGTTTCTCGTGCCAGACAACTAGCCGATCAATTAAAAGCACCGATCGCCATTATTGATCGACGTGGTTCTCGTGAAAGTGGTTCTGTTATTCATATTGTTGGAGAAGTAGAAAAGAAAACAGCTGTTATTATCGATGATATTATTGATACGGGGCATCGCATTACTTCCAGCGCTCAAGCATTAAAAAATTATGGAGCAGGTGATATCTATGCCTGTACAACCCACCCAGTTCTTTCTGACCATGCCGTTGCAAAGGTGGAAAACTCTTTTGTAAAAGAATTGATTGTAACCAATACTATTCCACTGTCTGAAGAGAAACAAATTGACAAAATTACACAGCTGACGGTTGCACCTGTATTAGCAGAAGCGATTATCCGCTTATATGAACAACAATCAATTAGCACTTTATATCGGACATTATAAAAGAAAGGCAGCTGTTTTTAGCTGCCTTCCTTAAGATTATGCTAAGCTATTATATTTCTTCCAAGACACTTTCGTGTTCTTTTTAACATTTTACAATTTGTCAGACGCCAAATGTCTGTTCACATCTCCTTCTTCTTTCTTCCTTCGCAGGATCTCATATAAATTATTGTTAACCGCCATTTGTGTACATACCATTGGAATAATTCCAAATACTAGGAATACCGCAGGGATGGCATAGATCACAATAATGAATATTCCAAACAACAAGACATGAAGAAAGAATGCATTTAACGATAACATGCTAAACTGGAACGTAAAAATTAAGCAGTCTCCTACTCTACAGTTAAAATGAACAATAGTAGGAAAGAAATATATCCACACAATTAACACTATAATGGAAAGAAATATTAAGATCACATACATAATTAAGCGAATAGTCTCGTGGTATATCGGTATATAGATAATATTCATCGTGATAATACCAGTTAAAAGCGTAAGCAAATAACCAATTTTATTAGAGACGACAAAATTTTCTTTGTAATATTTTCTAAACAGAAAAGATAGTGTTTCTGGATGTCTTTTTAACATCCAATGCCTTACAATTGCATATACAGCTGCCGTTGCTGGAAAAAGACCAAAAAACAAACCACCTCTGAACAGATAACCGATCCAAAATACATGCAGTTTAAATAATTCCAAAAGCCATTCTGCGAAGATAAACTTTTGATTCATACTATACCATCCTATACAATAAGAATTTCTACTTGATTGCACCTTCTGTTAAACCTGAAATAAACTGACGACTGAATATAATAAAAACCAATAGAATTGGCAATGTTGCCAAAAAAGTACCAGTAAGAATAAGAGAATAATCCGTATTGTAGACATCATTCAGCGTCCTTAAAGCAATCTGCAAGGTATGGACACTGCTATCCTTTAGAACAACTAACGGCCAAAGGAAATCATTCCATGTTGCCATAAAGGTAAAAATACCTAATGTTGCCAAACCAGGTCGAACAGCTGGAATGACAATATTTAAAAATATTCTAAAATTACTGCAACCATCAATTCTCCCTGCTTCAATCAATTCATATGGTACAGCAGAAGAAATATACTGCCTCATCCAAAATACTCCAAAAGCATTAACCGCTGCCGGTACAATAACTGCTTTTAGATCATCTATCCAACCCAAGTTCGTCATAATCATAAAGTTTGGTATCAAGCTTAGTTGAGGCGGAATCATCATGGTGGCAATAACAAAAATAAATAATCCGTCTCTGCCTTTGAAATTCAATTTAGAAAAGGCGAATCCTGCTAATGAGCAGAAAAACAAAACAGACACTGTTACTACAATCGAGATAAAAATAGAATTCCACAATACTTGTAGAAATGGTATTTTGTCAAAAACCGCCATGCTATTACTAATAAAATTCGAGCCTGGTATAATGGCAGGTGGAAATTTATTAATCGCTGATGTTGTATTAGATCCTACTACAAACATCCAATAAAAAGGGAAGACAGACAATAAGGCACTAACTAACATAAATACATATAAAATTATTTTGGATAGTTTCTTTTCTCCAACCTGGTTCATTACTATCCCTCCTTTTTAGGCAGAACTAATTTTTCTTGTCAAAAAGAGATTGATCAACGAAAAAATGATAATGATAAAGAAAAGCATCCAGGCAATTGCTGCTGCATAACCAAACGAAAAGCGATTAAATGCTTCTTGATATAAATATAATGTCATAGTTAAGCCTTGGTATTGTGAACCTTGTCCAAACAAGAGTGGTTCAGCAAATAATTGCATACCACCAATAGTAGATTGCACAACAGTAAAGATTATAATTGGCCGTAACATAGGTATCGTAATACTCCAAAGTTGTTGTAATTTATTAGCACCATCAATGGTAGCGGCTTCATATAAATCCTTTGAAATACCTTGAAGCCCTGCCAAATAAATAATCGCATTATATCCTATCCAACGCCACATTACCATTGTAGCAATAGCAACATGCGTGCCAAAATACGAACCACTCCAATTAATCGCCTCTACCCCGATCAATGACAACACATAATTAACCAACCCATACTGAGAACCAAAAATAACTGAAAAAACCAAGGCAACTGCAACAACAGACGTAACATTTGGCATAAAAATGGACAACCTAAAGAATGACTTGTACTTAAGAAATGCCTGATTTAAAAAGAAAGCAATTAATAATGCCGCAATTAATTGGGGAATGGTAGATAATGCCCAAATACTAAAAGTGTTCCCAACTGACTTCCAGAATAAGGGATCATTTGTGATCAAACTTAGATAGTTGGTCATACCAATAAACTCCGTTGTACCGAGAATATCCCACTGATGAAAGGATATATATAATGTAAATACCAAGGGAAATACACCAAATACCCCGAACAAAATAAAGAATGGTGATATAAATAAATAGCCTGATTTATATTCATTTGTTTTTTGACTAAATCTTTTCCTCTGTTTTATCGTTAGTCGTCCTGTTTCAGACTGCATGCAGAAAGCCTCCTTACTATTTCAGAATGATGACGGAGAAGAGATTATCATTTCTCCACATTATATTTACCGACTAAGCTGTCGCTCTGCCTCTTGAAGGGCATTATCCCATGCCTGTTCTGGAGTTGCACTTCCATCTTCAATGGAAACAAGTGCATCCTGAAATAAGCTACTCACCGCATCATGGTGCACCCCTTTGTACCCCGCTACAATTTCTTCAGCTGCTTCTGCATATAAAATTCCTAATTGGTCACTGTTTACAAAATCATCTTCTAGATTCTGAATGGCTGGTTCATCATAGATAGAGGGTGTAGAAGGAAAAGGACCACCATTCTCGAAAATTCTAAGTTGCTGTTCTGGTGCCATTACCCACTTTGCAAAATCATATGCTGCTTGAGGATAATCACTTTGTTTAGGAACTGTTAAAAATGAACCACCAAAATTACCCGATCCTTCCGGCATAAATGTTATATTCCACTTTCCAGCTGTATCTGGTGCTGCATTTTTCACATTTTGTAACATCCATGGTGGTAATAAAACGGTTGCAATTTCGCCATTCGCTAACGCAGTCCCCCACTCAGGTGTGCTTCTTTCTACATTCATAGAAATATCTACTGCATGACTAGCTACTTCCCAGGCACGTAGGCTTTGTGTACTTTTGTCACCAATAAATTCCTCATCTGTTGTAAAATACTGTTCCTCGGCTTGATCTAAGATGGCAACATATATATCTGATGTTCGGTTAATCATATACGCATCGGTATTTTCTCTGACCTGCTTACCGGCTTCTACGTAAGCTTCCCATGTATCAATCTCTGCAGCCACTTCATCTGGATTAGTCGGTAGTCCTGCTTCCTCAAAAATATCTTCTCGATAAAGCATAACCATGGGACCTACATCAGTAGGTACTCCTAATAAAAAGTCACCTTCTGTATTTGTAGCCTGAGACCATTTGGCATCTAGATAGACATCTGCTAATTCCTCACCCCCAAAATCAAAGAGATTATGAAATTGGTCTTCATTTTGTTTCATTTGATCAAGATAACCTTGATCAACTGCAGAAATATCTGGTGCACCCGAACCTGACGCCAAGGCAGTGATTAAATTCTGATGAACATCTCCATACTCGGCCTCTTGGATATTTATGGATATGCCAGTTTCTTCTTCATATTCAGCCGCTAACTCCTCCAATCCAAATCCTGGCCATGCCCATAAAGTTAATGACGAAGGATTCTCTTCATTTTCTGAAACACTGTCACTATTATTACACGCAGTTAAGACAACTAGAAAATAGGTAATGATTAGAAACCATTTACTTTTCTTGATCCACATGTTACCACCTCTTTGTTATTATTGTTATTATTTTGTTATCACAAAGAGATGATATCATATAAACCCAAATATGTAAACGGTTTATTTTCTTGCTTTTGCTGTAGATTTTTTCACAATTATGTCGCCCGAAATCTGTATTCGTTCATTAGGTGCTTGATAATTATCCAGCCTCCAGATTAACTCATTCACTGCACGCTGTCCTATCGCCTCCTGAATAACTTGTACCGTAGTAATCGGAGGAATGTTTTTCACCTTAAAATCAATATTATCAAAGCCCGCAACAGAAACATCAGAAGGGATATCATAGCCTTTTTCTAATAAAACCTTTGAAACCTTTGTTGCTATCTCATCATTAGCACACACAAAGGCAGTAAACTTTCCACATTCCCTCTCATACTCTTCCAAACATTCTCTGAATTGCCACTCCATATCTCTACTGTAATTCAAATTAAATAAACACTCCTCCTCTGAACGATAGCAACCTTGTACTGTTAATGCCTCTCTAAACCCCATCCATCTTTCTTTAAAACTTGGCGAAAAAGCTCTATCACCGACAAAACAAACCTGTTCATGCCCTAACATCAATATATGTGTAGTTAACTTATACATCCCTCTGTAATTGTCCATAAAAATCCGATCTGCTTTAATCACTTCATCCTCATGATCAACCATTACAAATGGTACACTATAGAGATTACTGAGATTCAACAACATATCCGTATCAATATGACCTACTGTTATAACCCCTAATAGCGATTCCCCTTTCACCTTATCAATCAGATAGTCTTTCCCGGAAATCACAACACTTCCATAGTTCATCTTCTCTAAAGTACTCATTATTCCATCAAATATTTTCCCCCAGTAAACTGATTCTATATTTTGATATCGTTGATCTGGCATAATTACCAACACAAAACCAGCATCTGTCATATGTTCATTCTTTTTTTGTTGGTCGTTATTGAAATAACCTAGTTGCTCTGCTACAAACAGAATTTTATCCCTAGTACTTTCTTTTACACCTGGCTTATTATTAAGTGTTTTAGAAACGACATACTTCGAATAACCTGCTGCATCCGCAATCATTTGTACTGTTATTTTTTTGGCCACATACCTCATCCTTTTTTGTTATTTTTGTTATTTTATTATACAACATATATTAGAATTGTTTGAAAACACTTTCGGAGCATTTGTAAATAAGCTTTAGATTAGAACAGCTTTTACACAACAGGTTCTGAATTAGGTTTCGCCTTTAAACTGACTATACAAAAAACAGATTTACGTCACCACTTAGTTATAAGATTTCAGTAATATATAATCGAGATCTCGGCAAATTTTAAATGAGTTTTAAACATGGATCAGATTTAAGACAGTAAATAATATTAAAAACGAGGTTTTTTCTAAGAGGAGCAAACAAATACCTAATTATTAACAAAATTAAAAAATCAACTCCGAGGAGAATAAACGTTGAAGAGGTCAGTCAAAACAGAAGTATAAAACCGATCAACTCTAGGAAATTTATAGAATGTACTTGATTCAATCAAATATCCCACTCCTGTTTAACAGTTATAATTGAAAAACTCCCTATAAACAGCCGATAATCTTTTTTCGTTCGCTTTATGTTGATGACATAACAACAAATTTAATCATATTTGGTTAACTTATCTTCACTGTTTTATAAAGCAATTCAGAATTGTCAATTATCAAAATAGGGATAAATTCACAGGCAGCTTCATACTATTCGTTTTTCCCTAGAAATACAATAAGACCTCTCTACACAATTTTTCTATGCCACCTATTCCTACCCAGAAATAGCTAATAAATATCATTAGTGCCTATCTGGAATTCTTACTAATTTAATTAGCTCAGCTTTTTTTGTTTTAGGTAATAGCTGTGATCCATGTGAACTAGTTGTTTTATTTTATAGCTCGAAAAACTTTGAAGATTGATTTTTTATCTCCCTCTGCTAAGAAGGCTTTTATCCCACTAGCTTAGCAAAGGGTTTATTATATATAATAATAAGCAGAAATCAGGTTGTTTTTTATTTATCCGTTGGGACAACCTTTGCCAGCGCCCTCGTAGAATCACCTTCTTGTATCGTAGCTTTAATTTGTTCTTTGTTGGAATCTATTCCATGTTCATGCATTTCCAATAGTTTCTGCAAGGCTCGCCGACCAATCTCTTGTTCATTTTGTTTTACATGTGTAAAGCTCCACTCCATGGCGGTAACATAAGGACTATCAAACGATAAAATAGAAATATCTTCAGGAATCTTTAAGTTTAACTGTTCCGCTGCAATCATTGCCAATTTGGCAATCTTATACTCTAAGGCCATTAATGCAGTCAGCTCAGGATGATTCTGCAAATATTGCATAATCAATTCAATATCTTTTTTCTCACTAGAAGAACACCTTTTTATTTGATCACACCAGTAAGCCTTGTTAACACTCACCTTATTTTCAGCAAATGCACTGACAATACCATTTAATCGGTCTTCAATTGCCGTAATTTCAAAGTCCTCCGGAATTAGTATGCCTATTTGTTCATGGCCAAGATCAAATAAGTATTTAACACCTTCCTTAGCTGCATAGAAATTATCCGTTGATACAGATGGTGCAGCAAGTCCTTTGAAGTTTCGATCTACTAAAACAAACGGATATTGATTGACGATCATTTTCAAAATCTCTGAACTATAATACTCCGATTTGGCTGGAAACACGATTAGTCCATCTACTCCATAGTCTAATAATTCTTTAATCGCTTTTTCTTCTTTCTCTGGTATTCCCTTTGAAAATTTCAAAATAATAAAGCATTTCCCATCAGAGGCTTCTTCTATTGCTTCAATTATACCTGTTCCATAACTTTCACCAAATTTCGACATAATTAGTCCAAATACCGGCAGTTTTTTATGTTCTTTATCCGTTTGTTTCGATAGAAGACTAGTTGTTGTTAACACAAAAGTTCCTTTACCTCTCTGCCGATACACAAAGCCTTCTTGCACCAATTTTTCCAAAGCTTTCTTACTAGTAATTCGACTAACAGAAAAAGACTCCGCAATCTCTTTTTCTGAAGGAATCTTGTCACCTACCTTATACTTTGCTGAAAGGATATCACTTTTAATTGCCTCATACACTTGTTCATACAATGCGCTCATCTAATCACCTCAACATTAACGATTTACTTCCATCTTTTAATAACCTATTATAACAAATGCTTTATACTTACTTATTATAACGGTTTAATTCATATACATGCTGCTTTTTATGAAGAAAGTATTTTATCAAAGACAAATCGGGAGAAGAGCCATATTATAGCTCTTCCCCCGATTCTTTTTCTAAGAGGTTATTCAAAAAAGAACGTTATTCCCTGTCATTTTCCCCTAATGATTATCTTCGTTTGGCTGGATTATTACATCATCCATCATTTTGTTCACAAAATGATAAAATCTATTAAATGCGATATAGGCGATGAAAGATCCTAAGAAAAAAGGAATAAAGAATGTTGTTATTTGAAAGCTGATATAAATTACAACTATCGTTACTATACCAATAATAAGTGTCAATAACGGATTAGCAATAGTAATGATTACTGCATTTTTTACCGCCTCAAGCAATTTGCTGTGCATATGTACAGTTACTGAGAAAAAGTGTATCGTCATCACGATAAGCAAAAATCCAATAAATAAGAACAAATATAAAAATAACTCACTTATTCGATTAACAAAGAAGAAATAATCAACAATCCATACTGTCCATAATACGGTAAAAAGAACGCCCCCGAGAAAACTTCTAATATAATTAGCCTTATAACTTTTGAGAAAGTATGTAAAGATTCCTCTATCATCGTTAGGAAACATGATTCTATTCCGCAAGACGGCAAACATTGCTGTCGTTGCCGGAAAGAAAAAAACCGGTAGTAAGACCATAATATAAATAGAAAAGGCAATCATATCTCTTGTACTGTCAACAACCAATAACATAAAAGCTAAATAAGCGATTGGCAGATTAAAGAGAAACCACAGGACATTCGTAACAACTATAAGCATGAACCAATCCGTTATTTTGTACACTCTGCCTGTCAATCCTTCTAATTCCATCCAATCGCTCCTTTAGCTAAATGGTTAAATCTCCGGTATATGGATCTCTACTTCTTTACCTAATTCTGATGATCTCAAAATGCCATCAATAATGGCTTGATTAATTAAGATTTCTTCAGCAGGGATTGGTGCTGGCTTTCCTTCTTTCACTGCCGTTACAAAATCCCTTACCTTTTCAGCAAAAATATCCACGTTATGTTCTTGGACAGGAATAGATGTTTCCACATGATGATCATTGACATCATGGAACAAAGAAATAGATCCGATTCCGCCATCCCATACACCGCTCCACGGCCCTTGTCCTGCAGGTGTCAGCTTCAATCCAGCGTCTGTTCCTAAGAACAAAGTTGGTCCAAGTGTATCCATGTGCATCGCCCATGAAATCTTAAAGTTCAATACCTTGCCGCCTTCTAAGCGAACCATTGCTACCCCAAAATCCTCAACTTCAAATTTATCAGCTTCTGGATGGTATTTGGAGTTCGTTCCAAAATGATTAGAGGTATATGCCGATACGGTTAACGGTTTTGGATAATCTAGTGCATTTAACACTAAATCTAATGAGTAACAGCCAATATCTGCCATCGCTCCTGCACCTGCAAGTTCTTTATTAATAAAGGTGCCTCCAGGCATCCCGCGCCGGCGCCCGCCGCCAGCCTGCATATAATAAACATCACCTAGGGTACCTGAATGGATTAATTCTTTAATTGCTTTCATATTTGGATCATATCTAGGCTGAAATCCAACACTCAACAAACGATCATTTGCCTTTGCTGCTTTTACCATGTCTACACCTTGTTCTAAGGTAACAGCTAGCGGTTTTTCCACTAACACATGTTTCCCTGCATGTAACGCTTCCACAGAAGCTGAGTGATGGGCAACATTTGGCGTACAGACGCTGACCGCCTCGATATCCAGTTTCACAAGCTCTGCGACACTATTACAAGCCGTTGCTCCTTCAATCCCAAGATCATCTATGAAGCTTTGCGCCTTACCGGGAATAATATCTGCTACTCCAATAATCTCTACATCAGGAAAACTTAAATAAGCTCTTGCATGGGCGGCAGCAATTCCGCCACTTCCGATAATTCCGATTTTTACTTTAGTAGTCATCTACATACTCCTTTAACTCTATTTATATTTTTTATAAGTAAACTGCTTTGCCAGTTTTGGCAGATTCATAGATAGCTTCTAGAATTTGCGTGACAACTAGTGCCTGTTCTGGTTTCACCACTGGTTCTGTATCATGAATAATATTATCAATCCACAATCTTGCTTCTAAATCGGCATCTGTCTCCACAGATCCATCATAAAAAGCAACACCGCCGGCACCAAGTTCAACATTTGTTTCATGTAGTTTGCCGAATCGTTCTCCATTTAGACGCAGACCGCCTTTCATATCTGCTCCACCTTCTGTACCGCTTAAAGAACATTTTGCTTCATCTACATCTAAGCTATTAAGAGCCCAGCTTGATTCAAGAATAATGGTGGCACCGTTCTCCATCGTAATAAAACCAAAAGCTGAATCCTCTACAGTGAATTTCTCCGGATCCCATGGTCCCCAAGCATTGGCGGCATCCTTTTTCTTACCTAATTTATGATAAGACGATCCCATTACCACTTTCGGCTTATAATTATCCATCATCCATAGCGTTAAGTCTAAAGCATGTGTCCCAATATCAATTAACGGACCTCCACCTTGTTTCTCTTCATCTAAGAATACACCCCATGTCGGTACTGCACGGCGTCTGATTGCATGTGCTTTCGCAAAATAAATCTCACCAAGATCACCCTGCTCACAAACCTGATGTAAGTATTGACTGTCTTGACGGAAACGGTTGTTATAACCGATCGTTAATTTCTTGCCTGTACGTTTGGCCGCTTCTACCATTTGCTGTGCCTCTTCCGTTGTCTTCGCCATCGGCTTCTCACACATCACATGTTTATCTGATTCAAGTGCTGCAATGGTGATTGCGGCATGTGCGTCATTTGGTGTACAAACATGAACCGCCTCAATACTGGCATCTTTAAGTAGTTCTTGGTAGTCTTGATAAACTTTTGCATCTTCTGTTCCATATTCTGCAGCCGCTTTCTCCGCTTTGTCTAATTCAATGTCACAGAAAGCCACCATTTCCACATGTTTTAGTTTTTTTAAGCTAGGCATATGCTTTCCATTCGCAATACCCCCGCATCCAATAATTGCTACACGTACTGTTCTTGTCATATTTTGTCCTCCTAAATGGTTTTATGTATCAGGCACCCTTGAAATAGCTTTCAAAAGTCCTTCGTTATTTATAATACATTGTTTTTAGAATTCTAGCGAGTCTAAATATTAATAATTTAATATAAATTATTAATATTTATTTTCTTCTCTTAATTGCCAAGCTAAAAAAAGCTGTAATGGCGCCATTTTTTAGCATTATTAAAGTTTATTAGATTAATATAACAATTATGTTTCGGATCCTTAAAATAAACAACTATTTCATTGCACTATATTAATATATCAATCCAAACCTCATATCTTTCCTCAATGTATTAGTAATCATTCCCCCGCCTCACTTCTTCATTTTTTTATAAAGCTTATGGCGAGGGCTTACGAACAGTCAGCCTCGTAATAAATGCGGAGAATAGTATACCGACATACTATTGTTATTTAATTCCACTAAACGTAATTCCTTGAATAAACGTTCGCTGCATAAAAAAGAATAACACAATAATCGGCACTGTCATCATAGTAGAGACGGCCATCATCAGCCCCCACTCTGTACCTTTCTGACTTTGGAATTGTTGTAAACCTAACGATAATGTATATTGTGATTCATTGGTAAGATAAAGTAATGGCCCAATAAAATCTGTCCAGACATTCATAAACTGGAACAAACCAACAGCTAGTACAGCTGGTTTTGCCAATGGAAGCATGATCTGCCAATAAATTCGAAATTCACTTGCACCGTCAATCTTTGCAGCGTCACGTAGTGTATTTGGCAGACCCATAAAAAATTGCCTCATCAGGAAAATCGAAAATGGTACACCAAAAAACGCAGGAACGATCAGAGGCAAAGGGGTACCTACCCAGCCGATCTTATTAAACAAAAGAAAGAGTGGAATCATGGTCACTTGCATTGGAATCATCATAACAGCAATCGTAATGATAAACATTGTATTTCTACCCTTCCACTCCAGCTTGGCAAAACTATAAGCTACCAGCGGACACGATAAAACGACACCAATCGTACTGAACACGGTAATAATCGTTGTATTAGATAGATAAGTAAAAAACGGAATATATTCTGTAGCCTCGATATAATTACTCCATTGAAATGGATTTGGAATAAATTCAGGCGGATACGTAAAAATTTGTGTAACGGGTTTTAATGATGTGGATACCATCCATAAAAATGGCACCAGGAAAAATGCCGAAGCAATTAATAGTCCTAAATGAGCAAAAGTCCTCAATAGATTATGTTTTACCTTTGGCTGCATGATTATGCCCTCCTTTTTATCTACCTTGATAATGCACCCAGCGTCTGGATGATAGAAAAATGACTGCCGTCAACAGCATAATAACAATAAATAATATCCATGCCATTGCAGAGGCGTAACCCATTTTGAAATACTTAAAAGCATTATCATACAAGTACATGACATAGAATGTTAAGGAGTTATCTGGTGTTCCCTGTCCTTGCGTCATCGTATAAGGCAAGGTGAATTGTTGAAACGCACCAATCGCACCCATAACTAGATTAAAGAAGATAACTGGTGTTAATAATGGCAAGGTAACTTTAAATGTTTTCTGCAGCCAGCTTGCCCCGTCTACATCAGCTGCTTCATACAATTCTTGCGGGATATCTCCCAGACCAGCTAAATAGATAATAACTGGCTGACCAATAGCCCAGAGCGACATCAAAATTAACGAAGGTTTTGACCAGGTCACACTTCCCAACCAGTTAGGGCCAGTAATTCCAATCGCATCTAGTACGCCATTAACAAGACCAAAACCAGGATTCAATAACCACATCCACAATACAGCCAATGCAACATGCGGCACAAGCGTCGGCAAAAAGAAGATTGTACGGTACACTGCCATTCCTTTCACCTTCATATTGAGCATCATAGCTAAAGCAACTCCAATAATAATACTTAAAGGCACAAAGAAGACAGCAAAATAAATAGTATTATAAATAGACTGCCAAAATAGACCATCATTCATCAGTTGTTTATAATTTGCCAAGCCTATGAATTCTCCCGGACTCAATATGCTGTATGTAGTGAAGCTAAAATAAATAGAAGAAAACAACGGAAACGCATAAAATAAAATTAGCCCTATTACCCAAGGTAAAGCAAATAACCAACCATTGAGTGATGAACCAGCTATCTTGGATTTCCTTTTCATCTCAGACTGAATTCCTGCCGTTGCAGAAAAATGATTAGCTTGATTCATTTTATTCTTCATCTTTCTTTCCTCCTCAGATAGAGAGAAAGGAGAAGTACTCCTTCCCCTTTATCAATTATTCTCCTAATGCCTCTGTCACCTGTTGTGTGACCTTTTCTAAATTCTCTTGCGGTGTGCCATTTCCACGAGTAGACGCCTCGACCGCATCAGCCAATGCATTCCAATATAATGAACCCTCTGTCATAACAGGGCGAGCATTAGATTCTGGAAGTATATTGATAAATTCTGCAAAAACCGGATCTTCTGTATAACCTAAAGATTCATTCACCGATTCAATAACAGAGAAATCTCTGCTAGTTTCACTAAAAATCCTTTGCCCTTCTTCACTGCCAAAGAACTTCAAAAATTCCCAGGCTCCGTCTTGATTGTTAGCTCCCTTCGGAATAACAACTGACCAGCCACCTGACCAAGTTGTAAAATTATCACCTGTAGGAGTAGGAATTGGAGTTACACCGTAATTGAGATCTGGGGCAAATTTTTCTAAAGAAGCTACACCAAAGTTTCCATCAATCTTCATACTAAGCTGACCAGAGACAAACGGATCCATTGCTCCGCTCCCTTGCGAATCTGTAAATCCTGCAATATCTTCTACTCCATATTCCTGTCCAAACTCTGTCATCCACTCTAACGCTTCTACATTTTGAGGATGATCTGCGGTAACTTCTCCTGACTCCGGATCATAGAAGTCCCCGCCAAATGACCAGCCCCAACCATAGAACCATCCTTGACCGTACCATGGGATAAAGCCAATTCTCTCAAAGCGATTTCCTTCTTTAATGGTGAGCTTTTCTGCTGCTGCTTCTAATTCATCAAGCGTAGTTGGAGGATTTTCTGGATCTAATCCAACTTCTTCGAAATGATCTTTATTATAAAATAATAATCGTGAATCTGTTGTAGTAGGAATGGCGTATAGATCATCCTCAAAGCTTGCTTCTTCCCAAGCAAAACCATAATAATTGTCTTCTGTGATACCATCTTGTTCTGCTAATTCTGTTAAAGGCTCCAAAGAACCTTGTGCTGCCCATGCCGCTACTTCAAAACGGTCGAAATAAGCTACATCTGGAGGATTTCCGCCAGCAATAGCAGTTAAAAGTTTTTCGTTTTGCCCTTCTCCTTGATTGGCTACATACGTAGCTTCAATCTTAATATCCGGATTCTGCTGTTCAAACTCTTCAATTACTTGTTCTATCGCTTCTCCAGAAGTATCAGTCATAGAATGCCACACCTCTACTGTGTTGGCATCACCTGAAGAACTTCCTCCACTTTCCTCATCTGAAGAACAAGCAACTAATACCGATACCATTAATAAACCTATACTCAGTATTAACTTATTTAATTTAGTATTGTTCATCCCAATTCCCCCTGATATTTAATTTTATGATCAATCTAAGAAACTACACCCTCCTTCCCTTAGTTATTTGACCAGATACTAACAAGACTCTATATGATATACCTTTTACTCCATATATCACATGTAACCGTTATCAACAATTATACATATAGATAAAGTCATGTCAATAATATATTTATATATTATATAAGTCATTTGATATATCATAACAAAAAACGCTGTTAAATCAATGTCTTTATAGATATATTTTTTGTCGGTAAAAAAATAATTCTATAAACTGATTATCTAGATAATATATATATCAACTATATCTTTTTAAGAAAGTGCAATATGAGAGAGGATGGTAATGATAACAAGGAGTTTGTTTCTGTGTGTGAAGGTTGGGTATAAATCAAACGGAATCGTCTAGTATTAAAAAGCTGTCACAAAAAAGGAGGCATTTTGTGACAGCTCTTTCTTATTTCTATTATTTACTTTTCTCTTTTAAGTCATATAAAATTTCAAATATCAACACAATAACTGATACGCCAAGTGCTAATATAAAACTTGTATGATCTGTCAGACCAGCTATCGAGCCAATTAGATAAAATGCTGCTGACCTCATCATAAACATGACCAATCGAAGCAACATATTTTCGCCCAGAATATATTTGATCACCAATTCTATCAGACTATCTACTGTAAAAAGATAGATCAGGAAAACAATAGCTAATAGAAAAAGCTTCCCTGTACTGATATCCAGAGAAAATACCAAATTGACGACACTAGTTGACCCAAGAACCGCAAACAGAAAGACGGCGATCACACCCGTTATAATCAGAGTAAACAAAGCAGTGATAAACAAGACCAAAAAGATATTTATGCGCTCTTTTTCTGGCTCTTCTTTATTTCCTTTGTGCACTAATTTAAACACAAGAAAAAAAGTTATACTAAGTATAATCAGCAATGCAATTGCAAATAACATGTAACACCCTTCTATTTCCTATATTAATGCAAACATATAACAGCCTTTGAGATATTAAGAGCTGGATAGTTTTTCATTACATCAGGAAGCTCTGTAATAGACAGGCGATGGCTTATTAATTCATCTACCTTCACTTGGCCATTGGCAATCAAGGCAATAGCTTCTTCATGTGTATGCGGATTAATAAAAGAACCATAGAGTCGCAGTTCTTTTGTAAAAACCTCAAATGGGGATATTTCTACCATCGTTTCTGGTGAAGCCACACCAAACAGCAATACTTGACCGCCTTTTCTTGCCTGAGCTACTGCTGTAGCTGCACTGTCCTGACGCCCAACACATTCAATAACAATATCAGCTGTTAACTGCTTGTCCAATTGGGCAGGTGTCCATACATCTGAGGCTCCTAATTGTTTTAACATGGTGTGTTTATGTTCCATTGGTTCAATCACGGTGATTTTCTTAGGATGTGTATGGCCTACTAACTGAAGGAATAGTTGACCAATAAATCCACCGCCAATGATTAATACTTCATCAATAGACCGGATCGTTAATTTTTTGAACCCATGCAATACACATCCTAACGGCTCTACCATCGCTGCTTGTTCATATGTCATAGCATTTGGTATTTTGTAACTATTAGCTGCAGGCACGGCACAATACTCAGCCATACCGCCATCTCTTGTCACTCCTATTGCCTGAAGGTTATCACACAGATTTGGCTGGCCTTTTCTGCAGAATTCACATGATTGACAATAAATATTTGGATCAACTGATACCCGGTCCCCTACAAGGAGTTCGGTTACCTCACTGCCTACCGCTACTACTTCTCCTGCAAGCTCATGTCCTAAAACCCTTGGCGGGGTTACCTCGGCACTTCCGGGATGTCCATGATAAATATGTATATCGGTTCCACAAATACCACAATTCTTTACCCGGATTAATACTTCATTTTCTTGAAAATCTGGCCGTGGCTGCTCTTGTATACTTATTTGTTCTAACCCCTCTAATAGGGCTACCTTATTCATCTCATATCCCCCTTTTTTGTTTTTAGTATGTTCTCTCATAACATCATCATCATATCACAAACTCTATCCAACTTTTAAATTAGAAAAACGTATTGTTCAAGTAAACTTATCAAGGTGTTAGCCAGGTTCCTACAGCCTTAAGATAGGGTGTACGGCAGTTATTTTTTATCTACCTGAAATAAGTTGGTTTGACCGGCTTCGGCATGTTGTTCAGAGGTTAGGTGAGCTACTTCATAGTCATTACTATTTAAGATAATTAGCGGGGTAATGATCTTATAGCCCTCCGCTGCAACGGTCTCAATATCAAAGGTAGCTAGATGATCACCTTTACCAATTTTTTGACCGTTGGTTACATGAATCTCAAAGCCTTTTCCATCTAATTCTACGGTTTCCAGCCCCATATGAATCAATACTTCTGCACCATTATCAGCAATCATACTGATGGCATGCTTTGTCCGGAAGACATCCACCACTTTCCCATCAATAGGTGATAATACTTCATTTGTATTAGGTTCAAGCGCTATTCCTTCCCCCATCATTTTTTGAGAGAAGACTTGGTCAGGAACCTCCGCCAAAGCCATTATTCTCCCAGTCATTGGTGCTACTATGTTCATGTCTGACTTTTTCTTCTTGAATAATTTACCTAGCATCATAAACCCTCCAATAAATTGTTAACTATCTATATATTTTACCCTTTTTCACAAAACTCTAACCAACAAAAACCCTCTCTTTCCAAAGAGAGGGATTCATGTTTATTTATCTAACGAGTGCCTTTAACTGCACTACATTTTCACGTGCACTATCCAGCGGATCGCCGTCAAATTGCTCTTGCTCAATAACAAACCACTTCACGCCAGCAGCTTCACCAGTTTCCCAAAGTGATTTGATATCTAATGAGCCTTTACCAATTTCAATGCTGCGTTTTTTACCGTCTTCCACGGTCATATCCTTGATATGAAGGGAAACAACGATATCATCGTAAGCATGGATTGTTTGTAATGGATCTACGCTTGCATAGGTTGCCCAATAGCAATCTAATTCCATCTTAACGTTCTCATGATCCGTTTCTTCAAATAAAATATCAAAACCTCTTTTTCCGTTTCCTAGATCAATAAATTCCATATCATGGTTATGATACGCAAATGTAAAACCTGCTTGTCTACATTTTTCTCCAATCTCATTTAACGCTTCTGCGCCGCGATAATAAGCTGCCTCATCCTCGCGATATTCCTCAGGCAAAATCGGGCAGATAATCAGATCATTACCAATCGTACGGTTATATTCTAATGAAGCTGTCAATTGATCTCCAACCAAACTTTCAAAAGGCATATGACTTCCCGCAGCGACAAGACCAGCCTCATCCATTACCTTCTTTAATTCATCTGCTGGAGTGTCAAAGAAACCTGCAAATTGAACAGCTTCATACCCCATCTCACCTAGTTTTGACAACGTGCCAAGGAAGTCGTTTGCTGTATGTTCACGTACTGAATATAATTGAATTGCAATTTTCCCCATTGTATATCCGCTCCTTTTTGAATGTTTATATTGCTGCTAGACTTCCACTAAGGAAAGACAAGCATGATTAATACAAAACCTCAGCAGAGATGTCTGCCTCCGCTGAGGAAAAGTCCTGTTTCTATAAGTAAACAGCTTTACCAGTGTCTGCAGATTCATATAAGGCATCAATGATCTTTTGAATACTGGTTCCTTGTTTGGCATAGTGATCCGAGATATCCCCGCTCATACATTCAGCTACAAAGGCATGTATCTCTGCTTGATGAGCTGGTACTTTAGGCAAATAGGCTGGTGTAATATCCACTAATGTGTCATGTTTCTCCTGATACATCTTCAAAGGAAAAATATCTGCTCCGCCTTTATTTCCCATCAACGACACTTGCATAGTTTCCCGCTGCTCTACATTGGCTGCAAATGCAGATTCTAATACTAAAGAAGCACCGTTTTTAAAAGTAATCATCCCTACTGCCATATCTTCTATAGTGAAATTCTGATAGTTCCATTCACCTAATAAGCCAACGCCTTTTTTCGTACCGATTTGTTGATGTGTTTTCCCCAACACAACAGCTGGTTCAGGGTAACCCATCAAATATAAAGCTGTATCCAGCATATGGACGCCTATATCAATAAGTGGTCCCCCACCTTGCAATTCCTTATTCGTAAACACACCCCAACCGGGAATGCCCCGACGTCTGATCGCTTGTACCCTTCCAGAATATATCTCACCAAATTCACCTGCGTCAATAAAACGTTTGGCAGCTTGTGTTTCCGATTGGAAACGGAAGTGGAAACCGTACATCAGTAATTTCCCTGCTGCCTTTGCCGCCTCTTCCATTTCCTTTGCTTCTGTTTGGTTCATTGCTGGAGGTTTTTCACATAAAACATGACAGCCAGCCTCTAGTGCTGCAATAACTGCAGATTTATGAAATTTATTCGGTACACAAACACTTATAGCATCGAGATCTGTTTCTGCTAACATTGTTTCATGATTATCAAAAACTGCCGGGATACCGCTTTGTTCTGCTACCGCCTTGGCACGGTCATATGCCACATCTGCAATAGCTGCAATCTCTACTTTATCTGCAACAGCCTCATAAGCCGGGATGTGAACAGAAGTCGCAATGCCGCCTGCACCAATCAATCCAACCTTTAATTTCGTCATCCGCAAAATCGTCCTTTCCTTACGCCCACCACATATCTGTTGGTGATTCTGAAATATTAACTGCTTTCAGGCTGTTCACAGCACGTGCGAAGCCTTCATCGATAGACATGATAGGATCTTCGTGTTCAATACTTACAACATAATCATATCCAGCAATTCTTAGCGCACTGATGATGTTAGACCACTCTTCTAAACCATGGCCACAGCCAACCGAGCGGAAATTCCAGGCCCTTGTTTTAATATTGCCATAAGGCTGCATATCTGTAAGACCATACATATTAACATTATCTTGATCAATGTACGTATCTTTGGCGTGGAAATGATGAATAGCATTTTCCGCACCTAGTATTTTGATCGCCGCTACTGGATCAATACCTTGCCACCATAAGTGACTTGGATCAAGGTTAGCACCAATTGCCGGACTTGTTTTTTCACGCAACTTTAACATCGTATATGGCGTATGCACTAAGAACCCAGCATGTAATTCAATCCCAATCTTCACATTATTTTTCTCTGCTAATGCTCCGATCTCTTTCCAATAAGGGATTAATTTCTCTTCCCACTGCCATTCCAGTACATCAGAATATTCTGTTGGCCAAGGTGCAACCGGCCAGTTAGGAGCTTTGGCATTTTCGTGATCACCTGGTGTCCCTGAGAAGCAGTTAACAACAGGTACTCCTGTTAAACCAGCCAATTCAATCGTCTTACGAAGTGTCTCATCCGATTCCTTCGCGAACGCTTGATCCGGAGTCAAAGGATTACCGTGGCAGCTAAATGCGCTAATAGTAAGCCCTCGGTCTTCTACAGCCTTCAGATAGGCACTGCGTTTCGCTTCATCTGCCAGTAACTCATCCAAGTTACAGTGTGCACCTCCTGGATATCCACCCGTTCCAATCTCTACAGCATCTAAGCCGCTTGCTTTTACATGATCAAGCATGTCCTCAAACTTCTTGTCTGAAAATAAAACAGTAAATACACCTAACTTCATCAATAAAATCCTCCTTCTTATGAAATGGTTACATTTTTCTTCGTTTCATTTGATTCTAATGCAGCTAAAATAATGCTAAGTGATTTATGACCTTCTTCTCCATTAATTAATGGTTCTGTATCATTTAACACACTTTCCACAAAGTGATCAACTACACCAGAAGAGGTTTGTCCGCCGCTGTCATTTGTTTGGATTTGACCTAATTCATAATTTACACGAGTACCATCTGTGAAACTAGCAATTAAACTGTAAGCAGGATCATCTTCTAAACGAAGGTTCCCCTTCTCTCCATAAATAATGGTAGAGTTATCTTCTCCGCCTTTGTATGCCCAGCTTGCAGTTAATGTTCCAATAACTCCACTTTCACTGCGCAATACACTAACTGCCTGATCGTCTACATCACTATTCTTTTTAGCAGATGATTCTACCATTGCCGCTACTTCTGTAAATTCTTCTCCTAAAATGTAACGGATCAAGTCTGCTTTGTGTACCCCTAAGTCACCTAATGCCCCGATAAAAGCTTCTTTCTTACGGAAGAACCAGCTGTCTGCACCATCCACGCTCCAGCCCTCAGGACCACCATGACCAAATGTTGTACGGAAATTGTAAATCCTGCCAAGTTCCCCATTAGCAATGATTTCACGAGCTTTTTGGTGACTGGCTACAAAACGCTGGTTATGACCGATCATCAGTTTCTTGCCCGCTTGCTTACTTGCGGCAATCATTTGTTCTGCTTCCTCATGTGAAGTTGCCATTGGCTTCTCGCAAAGGACATGCTTACCTTGTTCTAAAGCAAAAATCGACACTGGAGCATGTAAATAGTTTGGCAGACAGACACTTACTAAATCCGCACCAGATTCGGTGATTGCTTCTTTATAGTCGGTGTATGCTTTGGCACCATACTCTTCAGCTACCTGCTCTGCACGCTCCTTTAGAATATCACAAACAGCAACAATCTCTACATCTTCTCTTTGGGCATACTCCGGTAAATGACGGTGAACAGCTATACTGCCGGCACCGATTACAGCTACTTTTAATTGACTCATAACAATCTTCACTCCTATATTTAATATATTATTTTTATTGTTCTAATGCTTTTGCATTTCCATAACTTGAGAATGCTCTTGTTGTTGGTTTTGCCCAACGGACAGCGTTTTTAATCACGCGCTGTACATCTTTGTGATGATAAGTTGGATAAGTTTCATGACCTGGACGGAAATAGAAAACTTTCCCATGACCGCGACGGTATGTACAACCTGAACGGAACACTTCTCCTCCAGTAAACCAGCTTACAAAAACTAACTCATCCGGTGCTGGTATATCAAAATGCTCTCCGTACATTTCTTCATTTTCAAGTTCGATATATTCTCCAATACCCTCTGCGATTGGGTGACTTGGATTAACGACCCAAAGACGTTCTTTATCATCTGCTTCACGCCATTTCAAATCACAGCCAGTACCCATTAATTTTTTGAATATTTTAGAGAAATGTCCAGAGTGAAGAACGATTAACCCCATACCTTCCATAACTCGCTGGTGAACTTTCTCTACGATTTCATCTGCTACTTCCTCATGGGCCATATGCCCCCACCATACTACTACATCTGTTTCTGCTAATCTTTCATCAGTGATACCATGATTAGGCTCGTCTAAAGTTGCTGTTTCTACTTCTATATCCTCATCTGTTTCCAAGAAGGACTTAATAGCACCATGGATTCCTTCTGGGTAGATTTTTGCGATTTCTTCGTCTCGTTTCTCGTGTCGGTATTCATTCCATATTAATACTTTCATTGTTATCCTCCTTAAGTTATCTTATTTGCGTAACTCCTTGAACAAACATTTTATCAGATAAACGTCAATCTGAAAAATGTTATCCTTTTCATTAGCAAAATAATCTATTTCTCATGATATAAGATATTCTATAAATTGAACATAAATGATATAATCATAACATGAACTATCTTGCTATAAAATAAGGTTTCTTTCCACGATAATTTTTTCCTCCTAGCTGAGAGATTGCGTGGAAAGGATAGTGTCATTTATGAGATATTGTTTCTTTCTTGTTAAATTGTTTCAAGGATAAGCTGTTACAAACCTCTACTTTCTTCTTATCGTTTTAAGCAAAAAAGAATAGAGATTAATAAAAAGAAAGGGCGTGTTCAAAAGTTCGACAAACAAGACTATCATCGATTAACTTTGCAACATCTACCGCCAACTCCAACATTAGATGCGTTATTTTGGTTGAACTTTTTGAATATCCTCTGAAAGGGAGATTATTGATGAGAATTGACTTTTGCGGATACTCGTACCATAACCATTTATTTCATACACTACATCAATCCCGCTATTCTTCTTACCTTTTTCGGTTACAGGTGGAAGGTCAGGCGGCGATTAACATAAACGAGGAAACTCATCCAATTGAAAAAGGAGATCTGCTAATCGTTAAGCCAGGGGAAGGTTATGAACTTCATGTATCTGACGGACAGCAAAGCGGAGATTTTCATTTATATTGTGAGGGTAATGAAATTAGCGAACGGTTTCGACACAGCCCGACCCTTTCGAAGATTGCCTTAGATGATGGAATTTTAAATCTATGGCAATATCTCATCATTGAAGAGCGCCGGCCAGAGATGGAAAGAAACAGGGAGTTGACCTATCACCTGTTAAGTGCACTGTTTGTCTCATTAGAACGAGCACTTGATAAGAAGTCAACCGACACGTTTCGTCCGTATATTGTTACCAGAATGATGCGTTATATTGAAGAAAACGCCACAAAGCAAGGCTTTAAAATTGAATCTATTGCTGCTTTTTGCAATTTAAGCGAATCGCGGTGTGTGCATTTATTTAAGGAGTATGTAGGTCAAACCATTATTGAATATGCTCAGTCTATTCGGTTATCTACTGCTATTAATCAGATGAAATACACCACGATGACCTTAGAAAACATTGCCCAAAACTGTGGATTCGGCTCCTATTCCTATTTTCATCGGGTGTTTAAGAAAACCTACCTTGTTTCCCCGAGGGAATACCGCCAAAAAATCTTTGACTTTTGACCACACGGACAAATTCATTCTGGATTACTTTGGCAGTAAACTTGAATGATGCACGTCTTGCTATTCTGTTAATAATTTCAGTAACTGTACACGGTTTTTTACAGCTAATTCTTTATAAATCTGAGACAGGCTTTTCTTAACAGTACCTTCACTGACACCTAATTTCTCAGCAATCACTTTGTTAGTCCAACCTCTTTGAATCAATCGAATAATCCCTATGTCTCTTTGACTGAGAGGATTATCCAGCTGTAACCTACTTTCTAAACGTTCAGAAGAAAGCACCTGCTCCATTGGGAGAAATGGCCATAATCGCTCAGATAAATAGGTAGTAAATGATGCAGGTGCTACAAAATGGCCAGCTGTAATAAATTGAAGAACTTCCTTAAACTCTTCTAAACCTAGGTTTTTCTGAATATAGCCATTTGCTTCAGTTGCTAAGATAGAATCAATGGCAGTATCTTCAGTTTCTTCTGATAACAGCACTAATTTTACAGTTGGATATGCTTCCTTTAAGCAGGTAAGGCACTGAATCCCTTGTCCTTGTAAAAGCTCAACATTTATAATCGCTAACGAAGGCTGAACTTGTTTTTGTTTTATAAAGTCAATGATTTCTTGACTGTTTTCCATTGTGCCAATTACTTGAAACTGATCAATTTCTCCTACAATACTAGTAATCATCTCTTTAAATAATTTCTGTGCTTCTCCAATGATAACCTTCTGTTTCATTTCTTTCACATCCTCGAATCCATTCTTTTTATGTAATAATCACTCCTTTTATTATAATACTTTTGAACTATTTAAACAACAAAATATTGTATAAAAAATATATACAGCCTTTTAATATAACTTATTGTGGATTCTATCTACTAAGGCATGCTGTTTATATATATACCTTTGTTAGTGTCGCTGGCGAAAAAGTAGCTGTTTGAAACATTGGATGCGTCTCTTGTAACTGTTTTAATAGCTGCTCGCCCTGCTTATTATGAGCTGCTTCTCGCTCTGCAGCGCCTGCTTTCAGCTGGTCGTTTACCCAATCAAACCATTCCCCATACTCACTGGCCCATTCTGTTAACAACTGTTTCAATTGTTTATCCATAAGAATAGCCTCTATTTCTATATTACAGCTGCAGTCAGCACACCAGATGGGACTTGCCTCATAATCGGCCTCTAATCGATAAACTGTTGTTGTCTCACACATACATAATTCATTCATAACCTATTCTTCCTCCTATTCTGTCATTTTACTCAAAAACATGCTGGAGATCGCAGCCTTTCTATGATTGCATAAAAAACACACCTAAATCATTTTAGTTTAGATGTGTGTAGACTTTTTGCTATGAATCTTGCATTCTGCTTTTTCGCTCATTTTCTTCTGTTAAGAATTGCAAAAATGTGTGCAATCTCATTCTCGGCTGTGTTTCCAGCATGGAAAGATAGTCCTTTTTCTTATAGTCATTGATAATATCACTAGTTTGAATACGGTTCACTATATGTTCTTTCTCAATGGCACTGATTTGTTTCTTAATATAACTGGATTCCTTGTATAAGGCAAGACCGATCGCTGCAATTAATGCGTAAACAATCAATAAACCTCTATCTAATCCACCAATAAACAACCAAAACAGCAAATTTAAGATAGATATAAACAGTAATGGCAAGGAAAAAATTCGATATTTTGCATTTTTCCTCATCAATGGTGATAGTTTCTCAAATAAACGTTCCAACTCTGTCTTTACAAATATAGGAAGATCTTTCGCAAAGTAAGAGAACATACTATACATCCCCCAATAGTCTAAAATACGTTACTATTTTATTATATGCCCGTATAAGCCGCTTCGTCAAAACCTTTGCTTTATAGCAACTATTTCATTTATCATAATTTAAGAGGTGATAATCATGAGAATTGCATTCCTATCAGATATTCATGGAAATGCTATTGCTTTAGAAGCGGTTTTACAAGATATCGAAAGGAAGAAGGTCGACCGAATTATCGTACTGGGTGACCTTGCCTATCGTGGTCCGGAACCCGCAAAATGTATTCAATGGATTCGTTCCTTACAAACCGATGTGATTAAAGGAAATGCAGATCAATGGATCGTCAGGGGTGTGCGTTCAGGAGAGGTTCCTGACCAAGCATTAGCTACCATGCAAACAGAACAAGCATGGGCTAGAGACCAATTATCAGAAGAAGAAATTAGCTATCTGGATAACTTACCTACGGAACTGAGTTTATCTGTAGAAAACATAAAGATTCATGCCTTTCATGCAACACCGAACAGTCTCTTTGATGTCATTACTCCAGACGGATCAGACCATGATCTATTAGAAAGTTTAACTTTAAATGAAGAAGCCGACCTTTACCTATACGGGCATATCCATAGATCTTACCAGCGAACAATTGCAGGCAAAACAATTGTTAATTTAGGCAGTGTCGGATTACCATTTGACGGCATCCCCAAGGCCTCATATGTCCTCCTTGATATCGAAAATAATCAATTAAATGTGCAACAAATAAGGGTATCTTATCCAATCGAAACAGTCTGTAAACAATATGAAGACGTTCACTATCCCAATGCCACCTTTATGCAGAAAATTATACAAACGGCACAGAATGGCTAAGTATAGTCAGGAAAATATGAGGGGATTTCAATGAAGCGTTTTTGAGTACAAAGATGGAGCAGCAAACCAAAGTTTGTCCGCTCCATCACAGCCTTTCCCGTTTTATTTAATGAAGCGGATAAATACAGAATAGACCGCTACCTTGATCTAATGTAATCCAGGAAATCCCTGCTGTTTTAATACATCATATATAACAATAGCAGCTGTATTCGATAAATTCAGAGACCGTACCTTATCAGTCATTTGCAGGCGCAGACAACGGTCTTCTTTACCGATTAATAATTCTTTTGGTATACCATTTGTCTCTCGTCCAAATACAAAGAATAATTCTTTTTCTGTATTGCTAAAATCAAAATCAGAATAATATTTTGTACCAAAGTTTTCAATATAATAAAAATCCCCATTGTCATATGTTTGATATAATTCATTGATGGAATCATAGTAATGAATTTGAACATCATGCCAATAATCTAGCCCCGCCCGACGCAACATCTTATCGTCTGTGGAAAAACCCAAAGGCCGAATCAAATGTAAATGCACATTTGTCGCAAGACAGGTTCTGGCGATATTGCCCGTATTAGCTGGGATTTCTGGTTGATATAGTACAACATGTATTGCCAATCTTTCTCACCTCAACTATCGCTATTTAACCTTTGCTATTATATCATACTCTCCCCCTTTTGCACGTTTAGCTAATCACTAATCCGGAAAAAAAGATACTCACATGCCGGTGTCCATGCCGCTGAATCTTCATAAGTCCAAAATCGATTTCTGCTGTTATTGGTATGGGCATTTACCAATGGCTGATTCTGACTGTCCTTGGCAACCACGATTGTATTATGATCCCACCTGCCATTACCTTCAAAGTCATAACAAATGACATCACCTGGTGATAATTCACTGGCTTGATTTACTTCTCTTCCTTGCCATTTAGACACTGCCCCAGCCAGATACCATCGAAAAGAATGAGCCACTGCCCAGCTGTAACTCCAGCTTCCTTGGCCATACCACCATCCCTCTGACCGATTAGGCATGCCATGCATAGGAATACCGCCAGCCTTTAAACATTGAGACACATAATTGGTACAATCGTTCTCTTCAAAATAATGATATGCCGGATTGGCACTATTCCACCATCTTTCCGCATATCGCACAGCAGCTCTACGGTCATAAACAAAACGGGTTTCTAACGGATTTGCTTGAACACGCGGTAAATTATCACTAATTGTACGTGCTACTGGATGATCATCCAGCAACCAGCCTTCTTCAAAACGAGCAATTCGCTGCTGTCTCCATTCCTCATGATAATAATCATCAAGATCTTCTATTAATAGTTTAATATGCAGCTGATAAGGAATTGTCGTTTGCTTTTCTTGTCTAATCAGATCTTGTTGTTCTGCCTTAACGACTAGATGCTTCGTACGTTTATGGTGTTTTTGATGAAGAAGAAAGGTTGGTGACAGATACTTGGCGATGTTGTCTTCCCAATAAGTTTTCACAAGATTCCATTCCGTCATCTTGTAGCCCTCCTCTCGTTAGAACTGTGACTTATCACATCTCATAACCTAGCGAGCACATAACTCCTTCTATTTTATTCATCTAGTAAACCCTGATATGACTCTCTTTAAGATTTTCTGAGAATTACTTAATTAAAAGAAGAAAAATATTTTCCCAGAAGATGATTACTTCACTGACAATTAGGGTATGTATGTAATGAATAACGAATGAGGAGGATTTTAATGAAGAAGTGGTTAGCGATGTTAAGCATATCCACATTAATGCTTGGTGGTTTAAGTGGGTGCATGGGTGCCGGACAACAGCAGCATAATAATCAAACACCGCCCCCATTAGAAAAAGCTCCTGATTCAAGCGAAGATTCCAACCAAGAAGAGGGATAAGATATAACTGTTCATATATATAAAAAAAAGAAGGCTCTGTTTACCTTCTTTTTTTATGCTGTTCAAGGTTTAGAAGGTACTGTTTTTTGTCCATTCCTCCCCCATACCCAACTAGTTTGCCATTCTTTCCAATCACGCGGTGACAAGGCAAGATAATCGAAATTGGATTCTTGTTATTCGCCCCACCGACTGCCCTGACTGCCTTAGGTGATGAGACCGCAACCGCAATATCTTGATAGGTACAAGTATTGCCATATGTCACCTCAGTAGCTAATGCCTGCCACACCTTTTTTTGAAAAGGGGTACCATATAGCTGATAAGGAATGGAAAAAGTTGTTCGCTTTTGCGCAAAATATTCATCTAATTGCTTAATAACCTGAGCTAAAGTCTCTGTTGATTCGACAAACCTGACCGGGAGTTGATGCCGGTTGCACCAAGCTGTTAACTTATCCTTGGAACTTTCCATACTGCCGTATTTTACATAGATCAAATGACCTTGATAGCTGAGTAACACTAGCGGACCTATTGGTGATGTATAGTTGACATAGTAAATACAATCCATTACTTCTCCTCTACTCATTCATTTCGTCATGTGAACCATCTCCATCCCTTATTCTACTTTCTGCGGATAGGCTAGTCCCTTTCTCATTTCAGCCAGCACTTCTTGCTCCTGCTCTGTTTCCATAGCTTCTCTAATGGCAGCAATTCCGCTTGGTTCACCAATTTTCCCTAACGCCCAGGCGGCTGTTCCCCTGATTACTGGTCGTGGATCATGCTGCATTAAATCAATTAGCTGATCGACTGCTGCTACTTCCTTATAATGAGCAAGGGCAATAATGGCATTACGTTGAATTGGTTTCTTGCCTCGCCACGAACCTGACATTTTTCCAAATTTACGCTTAAATTCCCGGTTGGAAATAGTTAATAAATCGAGTAACCGCGGTTTAACTAAATCAGGGTCTGGTTCAAATTGTTCATGGTGATGATAGTCGACACCTCTGTTGTATGGACATACTACCTGACAAGTTTCATACCCATAAATAAAATTCCCCAGCTTATCTCGATGTTCATCTGGTAAAAAGCCTTTTGTCTGGGTTAAGAACGCCAAACATTGTTGAGCATTTAAGCGGCCTGGTTCCACTAGGGCACCAGTTGGACAAGCATCCAGACATTTGGTACAGCTTCCACATCCTTCAGCAAGCGGCTTATCTGGTGTAAAGGGGATATTCGTGATCATTTCGCCCAAATAAATATACGAACCAAATTGCGGCGAAATAATAAATGTATTTTTGGCACTAAATCCAATACCGGCGCGCTCTGCGACTGCCCGATCAGATAATTCGCCGGTATCCACCATCGAAAGCGAGGAAAAGCCTGGCACCCGTTCTGTCAAAAAATTTGTCAATTGGGAAAGTTTTTCTTGTAAAACGAGATGATAATCTGTCCCCCATGAAGCACGGCAAAACATGCCTCTGCGATTTCCCTTGCCACTCTTGACATCATTTTTCAATCTCGTAGGATAAGCAAGTGCAATAGCGATAATTGATTCCGCTCCTGGCATTAATCGATTCGGCTCGGTCCGTTCCTCTATCGTACCTTTCTCAAACCCAGAGGCATAACCTGCTTCTTGTTGTTCCTGCAGCCTTGACTTTAATTCGGCAAAGTCATCTGCACTAGCAAAGCCGATTTGATCAATCCCAATTTCCTTACTATACTGAATCAGTTCTTGTTTCAATGATTGGTATGCCAGCATACTCACCTCTTTTCTATAAGTGCGTGTTCAAAAAGTTCGGTAAAAAGGGCCATCATCGGTTAAGTTCGCAACATCGTGTTGCAACACCGATACTTTATTACATAATCTTCGCTGTCCGCATCCGATTCAAACAAGCAGCTATTTCTGAACGGCGTGGACGTGCTAACTCACCTGGGTGTTGATCCGGGAAGGGCGCAAAGGCAGCCAACCCCGATCGATCTATGATCTGTTCGATATCGTCCAATAACTCCGATAAACTCTGCTTCCGTTGTAGCACGTTATGTGACTCTAGATATCGCAATATCTCGGCAATCGCCCTTGTTTGCGAAGCATCAACAAGCTGTTCCACATATTGCAGCTGAATTTCGGTTCTACCCATTACAATAGTATCTAGTGCCTTAGCCTGCACTTGTTTTTTCTTACCTTTGTTTAAAGATAAACTTTCAGGCAAAAAGATCCGCTTATTTTGCTGTTTGATGTTAGAGTGCTTACTTGCTTGGCGAGAGATGGGGTGTTTTTTGGCAATTTCGCTGACCTTTGCCGTCACATTGTAAGCCAGATAATGATCCATCATCCACACTTCATCAGCTACATCAAAATAATCTCCAGATCCCCCCATTACAATAATGGCGGAGACATGTAATTGATCTCTTAACTGCTGGATCTGATCAATAAATGGCGTAATCGGTTCTTTTTCCTGACTCACTAAAGCCTGCATACGTGCATCACGGATCATAAAATTGGTGGCACTTGTATCTTCGTCAATTAATAAGGTGCTGGCACCTGCCTCTATAGCTTCGACTACATTTGCCGCCTGTGATGTACTTCCACTCGCATTTTCTGTGGAGAAGGCCGTTGTATCTTGGCCATGTGGCAAGTCATTAATAAAAGGCGAGATATCGACAGCAGTTACTTGCCGTCCATCTTCCGCACGGATCTTTACTGCACTCGGGTCAGTAAGAACATATTCTCGTCCATCACCGCGAATATGATGGTAGACTCCTCGTTCCAATGCTTGCAGTAATGTACTCTTTCCATGGTAACCTCCGCCTGCAATCAGATTGATCCCCGGCTTTATTGCCATGCCCGTCATGGGCTCATCACGGTGCGGGATCATTAATTCCACTCGGTCAGTGCTGGGACTTTTAAAGGGGACAGCCTGTTTCAAAGGTCGATTGCTGACACCGCTGACCCTTGGCAGAATAGCGCCATCCGCAATAAAGGCGATCCAGTTATGCTTAATCATTGCCTCTCTGATCGCAGTATGCTGATCAGCAAGCTGGGCACTCTCCTCCAATATGGCTTCACTTATGGAAAAGAAACCTTTTTTGATAATTGCTGGTATCATTTGAAAAAACAGTTTCTCTGCTTCTCTGCCTAACACCCGTCTGCCACTGGCAGGTAATCCGATAGACAAACAGATCACCGTCTCTTTTTGTTTCATTTGAACAGCTGTCCGTTCGATAATTTCTTGACCTGGTTTATCAATCAAGATCAGTCCACTTTTGCCAGATCCCCTTACCTTGCTTGATTGATCTTCTATTTCCTTTGCTACAGATCTGGCAATACGGTCAGACACATATATATTTCGCTGCTTATTGTCAATCCATTGGCGTTTCAACGGGCGCTTACTTTGCGGGATGATCACCCTTATTTTTGACGGTGCTGCAAACGGATCTCCTTGCACATAATCTATAGTTATTTGATAAGACTGGAAGTGATAGCTTCCTTTTAATTGTTTATATGCCTTGTAGCTTTTTCCATCTATATCCCGTAAGAGTTGCTTTAGTTTTCTCATCTATCTATAACCCCTCTTTAAGTATCGTCATCGACTAGGATACAATTAATTATCCAGCGAGGCAAGCGTTTCGTCTATGCCTTCATCACCATCTCTTTATCAGCATAAATGTACCAATAAAAAATATGGAGAAAACCACTTGATTTCTGACTGTATAGCTTGGCCTTTTCAAGCAACCATCTCCGTTCAAGAGTACACGTGAATTTCACAACACTCTCTATTCCACATGCACGGCTCTCTAAAAAAGCCCAAACTATTAACATCCCTCAATATTATTCAGGCTGACAAAATGAATATATAATATGTGATAATGGCACTAAATTTACTACTATTTTGTTTAAATATATATTCAATTTATCACTTAAGAGGTATAATCAAATAAATTATCAAGTTGTCTTTACCATTTCTATCTCACCACCCTGAAAAACCAAATAAATTTATTAGAAAAGGAATGTATAACAGTGAAAAAGTTACTCTTCTTATTTTTCGCATGCCTCATTTCCCTAAGTCTGACAGCTTGTAGTAACAAACAGTCTGAAATCCAGGCCATTGAACCTGAAATTGAAATAGCTGTAAACGAAAAGACTCCTCTCCCACCTGTTAATCACATTCAAACTACTGAAAAAAAGATGGCTCTGACCTTTAATGGGTTGGCAGATCAAGTAACCATGAAGCGATTGTTAGACCAGCTAAAAATGTTAGATATACATGCTACCTTCTTCCTACAAGGGATGAAAGTGGCTGAAGAACCAGAACTAGTGCAGCAAATTATCGAACAGGGACACACCATTCAAAATAACACCCTAAATCATGTACTGATTCAAGACTATGATTACGACCAGGCATATGTGGAACTATTCTTAGCCAATAAGGTCTTTAAAGAAGAACTAGAACTTAAACCCGCTTATGTCAGAAGCCGTTCTGGAGATACATCAACTGCTTTTGAAGAGGCCGCCGCCCAGTTGGATATGCGTGTGGTAACCAATACGATTAACCCAAATGATGGGGAGATGCAAAGTGCAGCGGAAATAGCTGATTATATTGACCGTTTTACCAACCGGGGCGCTGTGATTCAATTAAACACTTATCTTAATCCAGAAGTCATCCAATCACTTGAATTAATCAAACAAAATGCAGCAGCCAAGGGTTATACCTTAAACACACTAGAAGAGGTGATGAAAGGAAATTATGTCAATGAAGAAGTGATACCGGTCACGAACAATCTACAAGTAAACTTGGATTATAAAGAGGTACAGCCTAACATTATCCGAAAATTTGCAACAGATAAAAAAGAAGTTGCGTTAACCTTTGATGATTGGGCAAGTGATGAAACTCTGTCGCAGATCTTGGATATCTTAGATCAATATCAAATTTCTTCTACCTTTTTCGTCATTGGCCGCGGAGTGGAAATCAATCCGCAGCTAGCCCGTTTAATAGAAGAACGGGGACACGAAGTAGCCAGTCACTCCTATCATCATCAAGTAATTACGGAAATGGGTACTAAAGAATTGCAAGAAGATGTAGTCTTGAATGACCAAATTCTTACAGAAGCTCTGCAAGAAAAACCTTTAAACTATTTTAGGCCGGCCCAAGGTTTAATTGATGACAGAACAGCTAAAGCTATAACTGCTACAGGTGTGGATTATATTATTCTCTTTGATATTGCTTCATTAGATTGGGATCTTAACCGGCCAGAAGACGAAATTTATCACCGCATCGTCGATAACGTACAACCAGGCAGTATTATCGGTCTGCATATTCTTGATGAATCACATACTATTCAGGTTTTACCACGCGTTATTGAAAATCTGCAATCACGAGGCTACGAATTCAAGAAAATATCTGAATGGGTTAGCCAATAAAGGAAAAGGAGGAAGGCTGCTTGCACCAGCTACACGATTATGGCAAAACGTGAAAAATTAACTGTACCTAAAAAAGACCGGCGTACTCTGTCCAATATTCCTGACCCAGATGGTATTAGAAAAACGCTTGATCGCAGAGGAAATTTAATGAAAGATGAGACGAATCCCAATACTGCCTATCAAGCAAGAATGAACGGCAAGCGTTATATGGCAAAGTTTCCCGTAAATGTACGACTACATGGACGTAAAGTAAAGGCCAGTTGTGTAGACATCTCTAATACAGGGATGTTAGTACAGATACCACACGCTGATTTAAAACAAGATTTGGAAGCAAATAAAAATGCTAAACTAACATTCACCATCCCTCCGGCTGCCATGCCAGAGGGATATGAAGCAAAGTTCAAATTGCAGGGTAAGGTAGTACGTCATTTTAATGAAACAACCAATGCCGCCTCCTATACTTATTGTGCTTTTGAGTTTGAACAATCCTTAGAGAGTTATTTGAAAAAGCGGCGATGGGGCTTATCGATTTTTACAGCAAGTCTGCTCCTCTTTTTCATGATGTTAATCGTTATTCTTATGAGAACTGAAAGTGTTATCTATTTTAAGTTTAATAAGTTTCTGTATTTTTATAGTTTAATAGCCGCTACCTTTTTGTTGAGCCGTTATGTTTTCGGGATGGTTTATCGCAATGTGCCAGTCAACCTTTCTTATGAACCAGGAGTAAGTATAGTAATTCCTGTTTTCAATGAGGAAGAATGGATAGAACGAACCATTTTAGGCTGTATCGATCAAACCTATCCGATTGATAAATTAGAGGTTATTATTGTTGACGATTGTTCGACAGACGGCAGTGTAGAGAAAATAAAAGAGACAGTCGCAAAAATATATCGAGAAGGCCATCGTTTTAAAACAGAAGAACGGCTGAAATTTATCCAATTACCTAAGAATGCCGGGAAGCGAGAAGCATTGGTAGAAGGTACAAAAGCAGCTACTCATGAATTGGTTGTCTTTGTAGATTCTGATAGCTTCTTAGAGCCAAATGCGATCCGGAACATTGTTCAGCCATTTCAAGATCCGAAAATGGGCGGTGTATCCGGCAGAACAGAAGTAGAGAATAAGTTCACCAATGCCCTGACGAAATTACAAACTGTACGTTATTACATTGCCTTCCGTATCATGAAGGCAGCCGAAGCAACGTTTGATTGTGTTACATGTTTATCCGGACCGCTTTCTTGTTATCGGAAATCGTTGGTATTGGACAATGCTGAGGCATGGCTCAATCAACGCTTCTTGGGGCATCCTGCCACATTTGGCGATGACCGCAGTATGACCAATTTTATCTTAAAAACACATCGGACTGGTTATCAGGACAAAGCAGTCTGTTCAACGATTGTACCGTCTGATTTCCATGTCTTTCTTAAGCAGCAAATGCGCTGGAAGCGGTCTTGGCTAAGAGAATCGCTGCGGGCATTGACTTTTATGATCAAAAAAGAGCCCTTTATGCAGCTTTTCTTTCTTGTAGGATTAATTGTTCCCATTGCAGCCCCTGTTGTTGTTGCATTTAATTTACTGTATGTACCGCTTATGCATGGCATCTTCCCTACCACCTTTATCGTGGGATTACTAGTAATGGCATTAATGATGAGTTTTGCCCATTTGTTTTTCCGTAAGAGTACGTTATGGTTCTTCGGTTTTGTATTTGTCATGTACTATGAATTTATCCTGCTATGGCAAATGCCTGTTGCATGGGTTACCTTCTGGAAATCAACATGGGGGACACGGGAAACCCCGCAAGATGTCGAAGCACGGCAAAAAAAGGAGCTTAAAAAAGCGCTGCGCAGGAAAAAAAGACAACATGGGTAATCGAAAGGAGGTTAGGAAGTCATGTTTCAGTTTGGTAAAAATACGAAACTCAATGTCAAAAGAAAAAACCGCAAGAAAGTAATCAGTGTCATCGTGCAGTCTATAATGATTGTCTTACTGTTGATCATTGTAGTGCAGGCGATTTTCTTTACTAATAAATTTCAAACTGTCTCCAGCAGTGAACTGACGAATGATCATGGATTTATTGCCTTATCTTACTTTGGCGTGGACCGCAGCGGATCGGCGAAACATATTTCGAAGGATGAACTGAACAAGCATCTGACAGTTTTAAAACAACAGGGATTTGAAACTATTTCACAGCAACAGATATTGGATTTCTATCAGAATGGCACTCCTTTACCAGAAAAGGCTTTATTCCTTTCATTTGAAGATGGCCGGACCGATTCGAGTATCTTTGCCCAAAAGACATTGGAAGAACTGAACTATCGAGCTACAATGTTTACGTATGCCAATAAAATGGATACGAGAGATACCAAATTCCTTAAACCTAAAGATTTAATCCCAATGATGAATAGCGGATACTGGGAGCTTGGTTCCAATGGATATCGGTTAACTTATACTAATATTTTCAACGAGGACGGAGCATATTTGGGTGAAATTGATGAGAATGATATCCCTGATAAAATGCAGATGGAGTACTATAATCATTATCTGATGGATTATTTGCGTGATGAATATATGCTCCCGAAAGAAACCCGCAAAGAAATGGAAGCAAGGATTATCGAAGATTATCAGCAAATGCAGGATATTTATCAAGCAGATTTTGATAAAATGCCAAAGGCTTACGCCATCATGCACGCGAATTCTCTCTATAATGGTATGAATGAAGCGGTAGAACGTATTAATGATAAAATGATTAAAGATACCTTTGCCTTTCATTTTAATCGAGATTGGGAGTCTTATAATGATAAAGACACAGATATATATAATTTAAACCGTTTGCCAGTAGCCCCCCACTGGCCGGTCAATCATTTATTAATGAAGATTCAAGATGATCATAATTGGGCGATTGACTTTGAACAAGGAGATGCAGAGACAGCGCAACACTGGGATTTAACCAGTGGAGCAGCTGAATTTGATCATACGTCAATTATCCTTACTTCTCAGCCTAATAAAGAAGTAGTCGCAACTTTAAAACAAGCATTACCCAACCATTTTATTGCTGACATGAGCTTAAAAGGCAATATAATGGGAGAACAGACGGTATACCTCCAGTCTAGCGACCAACAGAACCAAATTCAGATCATGCTGAAGAAAAACACCTTATATATTTATCAAACAAACCAAAAAAATCAGGTAGAATTATTATATAAAGAACCGTTAAGCGAGGTTTCGTGGAGCGGCAAAGATTATGCCTTTAATAAGGCGACTACCTACGATTACCATGATACACAAAGCGGATCAAGGATTGACGAAGAAGATTATCCGCTGACATTGGCAAACAAGCGCTCCCTTACATTGGAAATGGAACCGGGAAATCTGCTTATCAAAATAGATGGTAATACTGTAAAGCAAATAGAGCTGGCTTATGCTGCAGATAGTTATCAGCTGCAATTGGCTGGAAAAAGCATCAAGTTAAATACCTCTCATCAACGGAGTGAAGATACAATTTATGACTCTATCGTTGAAGATTTGCGAATTACATCTGGTGAAAACACCATCTATTCTGTTACTGACGAAGGCGAAACTATTTATCGCATCATAGATAAAAGAAGTTCAGAAGTAATTGACTTCTTTATTGAAACTTTTTAACAACCTCTTTAAGAAAGGAAGATGGAAGTATGATGATACGGTCTCTGCTGATCCTCTCATTCTTACTCCTACTACTTAGTGGCTGTTCACTGAATAAAGAACAGGCCCTACCAGGGGGTCATCACTCAAATAATGAGGAAGGAATGAATAAGATTCATACTTCCATCTGGTTAGTAGACTGGATGCATGAAGAGAGCTTGAAAGAGGCAGAAATGCTCTCTTCTACTGATGACATCCTATTGTTTGGCACATACTTTAATCAAGATCAACAACTGTATCCAGCACAAAATACTGAAAGCTTAATTGATAAGACATTAAAAAGTTCACTTCAGCAAAAAGAGATTTATCTGAGCATCATTAATGATCAATTCTTACATGACGGCTCAGTTATTCAAAAAAATCCTGACTTATTACAGGCACTGTTAATTTCAGAACAAAACCGCTCCGTCCATATCAAGGAAATTACCGATTATGTGAAACCACTAGCTATTGACGGAATTGAAATTGATTATGAGAAGATTCCGGACTCCTTAGTCCCTGAATTTATTCTATTTCTTACAGAGTTGAGAGATGAACTTCAAGAAGAGGGGTTAAGACTTCGAGTGGTATTAGAGCCTACCTTTCCCAGCCGACAATATGACTTGCCTAATGGGATTGCTTATATTGTGATGGCATATAACCTATATGGTTATCACAGTGGCCCTGGACCCAAAGCAGACTATCGTTTTTTGGATGAAATTATTACTAACTTTCCTCATCAAGATAATGATTTTCAGATTGCCTTGTCTACCGGTGGATTTAGTTGGGCCGATGGCAATATTAAGGCATTAACAGAACAGGAAATACAACGATTAATAGACAAGCATCACCCAGAACAAACCCGTGATGCAACAAGTGACGCAATGACCTTTTCCGTAATAGATGAAGGTGCTGACACAGAGGTTTGGTATGCAGATGAAACAACTATAAAAAATTGGGTACAGTACCTCACATCACATGGAAATTATAATGCCTTTTCTTTTTGGCGGACAGGAGGTTTATCTAAGGCTTCTATTGACCAGATCAATCGCTTGCCGGATGAAATACAGCCAAACTAAACCTAAATCAGAAGTATAGTGCAAAAAAGAAAGGAGAGTAAATCCATAAAATGGGTTGGCTCTCCTTTCTTTTCGACAAATACACCTCAGCTTTGTTCTATTTCACCTAAATAGAAGATAAAATCATGAGAATAAACTTGTCCTAGCAGCAGTTCTTATGGAGAAAGTCATGACCAAAGCTTGATTTAGAAGTTTATAAGCTCATTCATACAGTTGCCTTTTGGTATTACGAAGACAATAAAAAAACGTAATGCCTCATTTAAAACGAAACACTACGTTCACCCCTATGTATGGAGCGGGTGAAGGGAATTGAACCCTCGACATCAGCTTGGAAGGCTGAGGTTTTACCACTAAACTACACCCGCATATTCATTGTTTCACTAATCAGAACCACGCTTATTATTATAGCAATCTACACGTTCATTTGCAATAGTTGTCGAAAAAAAGTTTTAAAATTGTCGACTTGGGTAAACTATTGTTAAATACAAGAAATCATGCAATAAGAAAGAGTTTCTTCCTTATTCATGATAAAAGCCCGTACTGTAATAAACATAAGGAGTGATCAGATGATTTGGACGATTATTGGTATTTTGGTTTTGTTCTGGCTGCTAGGATTTATATTTAATGTGGCCGGCAGCCTTATTCATTTTTTGTTAGTGATTGCATTAATTGTTCTGATTGTAAAGTTGATCAGAAAATGATAAACAAAGGCATTTCCTTTCTGCGACTTGTTGAAATGCCTTTGTTTCGTTATTAGCTGTGCAAGTTAATCTAAATAAATAACAGGATACTTAGCGCCATCACTGCCATCCCTGTTATCAATCCATAAATAGATGTATGGGCCTGATCATACTTCTTGGCAGCTGGCAGCAATTCATCAAGTGAAATAAATACCATAATACCTGCCACTGCGGCAAAGATAATACCAAATAAGACATCATTTAAAAACGGCATTAAAAACAAGAAGGCTACGATTGCCCCTATCGGCTCTGCCAAACCGGACAAAAAAGATAGGCGAAAGGCCTTCTTCTTATCACCAGTTGAAAAATAAATCGGAACAGACACGGCAATCCCTTCTGGAATATTATGAATAGCGATGGCAATGGCAATAGGTATGCCTAACATAGGATCCTTCAGTGCGGCAGTAAACGTAGCGATCCCTTCCGGAAAGTTATGGATGGCAATCGCTAATGCGGTAAAAGTCCCCATTTTTAATAAATTGCCGTCTCCATTTGGACTTTTATTCATATCTTCTACTTTTTTGACTTCATGCGGGTTTCCTTGTTTGGGGATCAGCTTATCAATTAAGGCAATTAACACCATGCCAGCAAAGAAACTAATGACAGTTACCCATTGTCCCTTACCGGTCCCTAAACCAGCCACTAATGATTCCTCAGCCTTGACAAAGATCTCTACCATAGAGACATAAATCATCACACCTGCTGAAAACCCTAATGCCCAGGATAAGAACTTTGTATTTGTATTCGATGTAAAAAAGGCTAATAAACTGCCTACTCCTGTAGCCAAACCAGCCATCAATGTAAGACCGAATGCTATTAATATATTACCATCAAAATCCAACTGACCCTCTCACCTCTTTTTCAGACCATCTCATTCTTTTGTAGACAGTATATGCGACTCGCCTAAAATAGTTTCTTCTAGGAAAAATATTACACCGTATACAAAAATACGTCAAGATTTTTATGAATTATTTCTTTGGAGTGTTTGATAGATCGCATTGCTTCTTAAACCAGCAAATAAAAACACCTCTAAAATCAAGGCTGTTAAACCATATTAGAGGTGCCGTATTCATAAAGTGAATTTTTGTTCAAATATTGTCAGGAAGAGGATTCTTTTTGGTAAGAATACCAATCTGCTATTTTATTACCATCTTCGACACGTAATTCCCTAATGATAAAATGACGGCCAGACATTTTATTCAAAATGGCCATGTCCATGTTGACAAGAGCTTGTTTACGGTGTAAAGGATTTTGTTTTCTTGCTAATGCTTGAACACGGTGCTGCTTAATGATTGCTGTGTCCTTACCTAATATACGGCTTTGCACGGTTATCTGACGATCATCAATGACATAGCCAGCTGTATGATATGACGCAAAACCATATAACAGGGCAATAATTAGTATAATAAGTGGAATCCAAATATATGACAAGAAGAAAATCCCTACCCCAATTGTAGCAAGCAACGGAATAATCGCCGATCTAACAAGATAGTAAGGCAGTGCCTTTTTGGGCAGAGAAACAAGCTGCTCCGTCTCATACGAATATTCAGGCAGTATTTCCGCCAAGAAAGACGTCAAGTCTTTTTTGCGCATTAATGGGAAAATAAGCGTATGCATTTCTTCGTTCTGATTGACTTCCCCACTGGCTATTTCTACATAAACTGAAACAAAGCCTAATGGCTGGTGAACAATAGATTCCTTGATACCTATCGCCTGAATTTTTTTTAATGGGATCGTTGATTGTTTCTTTTCCAATAGTCCCCTGGTAATAAATAATTCCTTCTCATAACGTGTAATCGTAAAATCCCAATTCTTGATAACGGTTTGCAAAATACTTAATAACCATAAGAATATAACTACTACTATCCCAAGTACAATCATAAGTTGGGCACCTAGAGACAAAACCCAGCGGCTGGCATCACTATAAAACTCGTCCGGGATTAATGCTTCTGCTTGAGAAAATACCACCCCGAAGATACCTAATAATATCCCAAAGCTTGCTGATGTTGAACCAGCAATTAGTAATGTTTTCAGAGTAATCTTACGCCGCGGCAGTTCGGTCTCCTCGATTGGATCAGGCTGTACCAGTGCTGGCTGCTCTTCTTCTTGGCCTTCTAGATCTGCTTCCAGTTCTTCTGGCACTTGTTTTTTATACTTCAATTCATCGTGCAGTCTTTGCCCTTCTGCCATTGATACAGCCGATAAAGCGGCATCAGTTGCTGGATCATTTCCTGCTGTCTCAATCTGTACCTTTGTTAAACCAAAAATTCGATGAATCACATTTTGTGATAAATCAATCGACTGAATGCGGTGCTTGGAGATGGTCCGTTTCTTCCGGATCAATATACCTCTTTCAATTCTTAATTGGTCATCCTCCAGCTGATACGTGAACCGCAACCATGACAACACGCTTACTAAAATTACCCCTGCCAACAACACTACCGCACTAATAACCATAACAATTAACAAGACACCATTCGTGAGCGCAATAATTACTAAAGGTAAAAGTCCCAGAACAGATTGTTTAATGGCTTGAATAATATTAAATATCATGGCAGCTGGGTGCAATCGTTTTGGCTCAGACATCATCTTGTTCCACCCTTGCTAATTCAGAAATTTGGTCCCGCAATTCTGAAGCCTCTTCTTCTAATAGAGCGGGAATCTGGTGTGTGGTAGCTGCAGTTGATATTTCTAATGTTGCTAGTCCGTATTTCTTTAGAATCGGGCCTTGCTGTGTGTCTACGTGCTGCACACGAATCATTGGTACAAGCGTTCTTGTTACAATTAATATACCATGCTGTATGTAGATCTCTTGATCATAAATTTGATACCGCCATCTGCGCCATCTCAACTTTGGTATGATAAAGGCGGTAACAACCCATTCGACGATGGTCACACCTGCTATAGCAAGTACTAACCATCCTGGCACAAAGTCCACATAGAAATATAGTACAATTGCCGCAATGGTAATGATAAAAGATATAATGGCAAATAAATGGGCCGTTAATTGCCAGGCTTTGATGGCATCTTTGGCAATCCTTACATTTGGCTGTTCTCTCATATATTTCACTCCTTCTAATTAATAATACGTGAATAAACATACATAGGTTTCAAATAAATAGAAATTATCTTTCCATTTATTGCGCAAACAACACAAGATTTTATCTAATGAAAACTTGACTTTATTATGGCAGAATTATTTCATCATGAAAAGTACAGATTGACAAGCTGCAGCTAATTCAAATCCATTTCTCTTCTTACAGCTCTATATGTAACTTTGCAAAATAGAACTAGATTCACCAAGAAGGCTTTGACGGTAAATGTTGAAGTGAGGCTTATAGACGATTAGCACCATGCTTATAACGCTATATTTATATTGTAAAAAATCCGTCCAGACGATACAATAAAATAGCTCTCTATGATAATTGACCTCCTGAGCCTTAGGTGAATACATTTTTAAAAATTAATTCAACATCTAATGAATATGACAATAAGTGAGGAACAGCTATGAATGGATATTTACTCTTAATAACCGCCATTGTGGGTGAAGTATTTGGAAGTTCCATGCTCAAGGCTTCTAATGGCTTTAAAAAACTCCTGCCTACTCTGGCTATCATTATGGGATACGGGATAGCATTTTATACACTATCCTTATCTTTAAAGATAATCCCTCTTGGAATGGCCTATGCTATTTGGTCAGGATTAGGAACAGCCTTGACTGCTTTAGCAGGTGTAATCCTGTATAAAGAAGGCTTCAACAGTAAAAAATTTATTGGATTAAGCCTGATTATTGGAGGAGTTATTCTCTTGAACTTGGGTGGCGTGCACTAATACAGAAAAAGAGGGGGTACATGATGAAGACATATCTTTTTTTAATCATCTCAATTATAACAGAAGTATTTGCTACCACTATGCTCAAAATATCAGAAGGTTTTACGGTACCATTTCCTTCTTTTGCAGCAATTATTGGCTATGGATTTTCATTTTACTTTCTGGGATTAACACTTAAAACGATGCCATTAAGTTTAGCCTATGCCATATGGGCTGGGGCAGGAACCGCACTAACAGTATTAATCAGTGTTATATTTTGGGGTGAGGTGTTAAGCATATTGAAAGTAATTGGAATCTTACTCATAATAAGCGGAGTAGTCGTACTAAACACAGCGAAAAGTAATGAGACAGCGACAACACTTTAAATTAGTGTCGACATATGGATAGAGCGAACAACCAATAGATTGACCGCTCTATGATTAATATTTTTATTTAAAATGTTCTGAACCGAATCGGATTTTTCCATAACAATCCCTTTGTTCTATCCCAATCACATGGATTGATTAGCAATTCTATGTATCATCACCGCGTTATAAGCTGCACCAAATCCATTATCAATATTGACTACGCTGACTCCAGATGCGCATGAATTAAGCATCGTTAATAAAGCAGACAAACCTTGAAAATTGGCACCGTAGCCCACACTAGTCGGAACGGCAATAATAGGATGGGCTACTAAACCGCCTACTACACTAGGTAATGCCCCTTCCATACCGGCTACAACAACCGAACTGGTTGCTTGTTGAATTTCTTCTATATGTGCCAATAGCCGGTGAATACCAGCTACACCCACATCATAAAAACGTCTTACTTCTACACCAAAGGCTTCTGCCGTTTTGGCAGCCTCTTCTGCAACAGCTAAATCAGAGGTCCCTGCACAAACAACGGAGACATAGCCCTTATAGGATGGTTTGAATGTACTATTTTTCATCAATAATATTTGACTGGTTTCATCATATTCAAAGGAGGGCAAGGATTGACAAATGACTGCAGCCTTGTCTGCTTTTATTCTAGTGATTAAAATGTCCTCCGCTTTTTTGATCATTGCCCGGGAAATATCGATAATTTGTTCTGCCGTTTTCCCTTCCCCAAAAATAATTTCAGGAAATCCTTGTCTTTTTTTTCGATGATGATCAACCTTAGCAAAGCCTAAGTTTTCAAAAGTTGCTAACTTTTTTTGCGCTTCATGAACAGAAAGTTGTCCATTTGCCACTTGCTGCAGGACCTTCTCTAGCATATATTCACTCCCTTATTTAGAAAAACTATAAATCTATAGCAAAATAGACTTACTTCCAATACTTTATACCTAAACAATTCATATTTATCATGTATTAACAGTCCATACCGTCCTATCATTGAAAAGGGTAACATCAGCAACAGCATGGAGATAGGTTTCACTAAACCTGTTGTAGAGAAGGAAAACCCGCTTCTTATAGTATATCTTCTTAGTCTATCAAAAAAATGATTGAATTGCTCCATTCAATTTTTGGTATTTTTTTACAATTGATTGATATTGCTGATGCCGCTCCATGTTTGGCTGAACAACCTGTTTAATCGGTATATTTTCCTTAATTTGTTCGAAAGATTCTACACGTCCTATACCTACTAGCGCAGTCCACCCTGCTCCCCAAGCTGCTCCATGATGTGTATCAGCAAGCTGTACAGGCTTTCCAAAGACATCTGCCAAAATCTGCACCCAAAGTGGAGATTTTGTTAATCCACCGTTTGCCGAAATGGTAGTTGGCGGACCGGCAATTTCTTCTACCGATTGATTGATCGTATATAAATTGAAAACTATTCCTTCCAGAACAGCTCTTACCATATGTGTGCGTTTATGTGTCATATTCAGACCGTAGAAATTACCTCGCGCTTGTTGGTTCCAAACCGGAGCACGTTCCCCATTTACATATGGAATAAACAACAGGCCGTCAGCGCCCGGCTCAATTATTTCTGCACCTGCCAGAAACTCCTGATGTGTTCCCTCAAACTCCATTACGTTCTTCAGCCATTGTAAAGCTATTCCGCCATTATTAGTAGGACCGCCAACAATCGAGGTATCCTTGGTAAAGGCATAACTAAAGGTTTCGCCATTATCATTAACGAGCTGGCCAGAAATTAATTGACGGATAGCTCCACTCGTCCCAACAGATACTGCAACTTCACCTGGCTTAATTGCCCCATCGCCTAAGTTAGCAAGCTGCCCATCAGCTGCCCCAATAATTAATGGTACATCAGCAGGCCATTCTAAAGCCGTCTTAATCGTTGCATCTATATCGGTTACCATAGTTGTAGGGGCAACAATGTCTGATAATTGACTTCGGTCGATACCTGCCAATTCCAATGCTTGCGCATCCCAATCCAAACTATAAATATTCATTAAACCTGTTGCCGAAGCCATCGAATAATCGATCACTCGCTGTTTGGACCACTTGTATAATATATATTCTTTCATTGACATGAAAAATGCAGCATCTTGATAGGGCTGGTAACGATTATCTTTCATCCACATTAACTTAAGCAATGGTGACATCGGATGAATCGGGGTGCCTGTTTTACTATAAATTGCTTTCTTTAGTGTTGGATCTAATGAGTCAGCAAGTTCACTGCTGCGCCCATCTGACCATATTAACATATTAGACAAAGGCTCACCCTTGTCGTCCACACAAATAAGCGAATGCATAGCACAAGATATCCCAATCGCCACTACTTTATCTTGGTTGACCTTTTGAAAAATCTCCTTTAATACTTGTTGAGTACTTGCTTCTACTTCGAGCGGATTCTGTTCTACATAAGATGTACTTGGATAATATGTATCAATTAACTGTTCCGCTTCTGCTTCCACCTTCCCCTGCAAGTCAAAGGCAATAGCTTTCACACTAGTAGTACCAATATCCAGACCTATCACTAATTCCTCCATGATATCCTCCTTTGTACTCTTTTCATAACATTGAGCTAATTCATAATGAGAACTATAACCGATGTACCTCTTGTCGCCACAATGAGAAGCTGTCACCCATTATCAGACTTTGGGAGACAGCAATCTCATTACTTGTTTGTAATTATCCTATTGGCAGCAAAGCAATCGTTTCGTTACTTTTCGATTAACTCTTTATTTTAGATAATTCCCGGTTCATACTGCCACTTTTATATCCAACTAAATCCATTGTAACAAATTGATAACCATAACTCTGCAGTTTTTCTGTAATCCTTGTATGATTTCTCAAAATGAGATCCATATCTTGAGGTTCTACCTCTATTCGTGCGATATTATCATGTGTCCTTACCCGCACCTGTCTTACCCCAACGGTTTTCAAAAAGGCCTCTGATTTCTCTACCTTTGTCAGTTTGGCTTTAGTAATCGTTTCACCATAGGCAATCCGTGATGATAAACAAGCAAAAGATGGTTTATCCCAAGTAGGCAGGCCTAAACGCTTCGATAGCTCACGAATTTCTTCCTTATATAAATCAGCTTCTTGTAATGGACCGCGCACACCTTGCTCTTTTGCCGCTCTCATTCCTGGACGATACTCACTCATATCATCAGCAATAACGCCATATACGATATTCTCAAAACCTTTTTCGTTCATAATCGGTACTAAATGATCAAACAGGCTGTTTTTGCAGAAATAACACCGATTCTTATCATTCTCTGTATAACCTGGAATGGCTAGTTCACTTGTCTCAATAACTAGATGTCTCGCCCCAATATGTTCTGCTAAACGCTTTGCCTCTTCTAATTCACTTGTTGGATAGGTTTCTGAATCTGCAGTAACTGCCAGGACATGATCGGTTCCAAGCGCCTCTACCGCCACTTTCAATAAATAGGTACTGTCTACGCCGCCAGAAAAGGCGACGACAACTTTTTTCATATCCTGAAGGATAGAAATAAGTGACTGCTGCTTCTGTTCTATCATGTTCTGCCTCTCTCCTTTACCTTTTAGATCGTCATACTGCCAAAGCCGCCATCCACCCGAAGCAGTTCTCCGGTTACAAAGCCGCTTGCTTTATCAGAAGCAAGGTATACAGTTGCACCTTGTAATTCTTCTGGATCTCCAAAGCGTTTCATAGGGGTATGGCCCATAATCGATTGCACTCTGTCTTCACTTAAGATCTTCCTGTTCTGTTCTGCTGGGAAAAAGCCCGGAATAATTGCGTTTACCCTAATGTGATATGGCGCAAATTCTCTTGCTAAATATTGTGTCACACTATTAATAGCTGCCTTCGAAGCCGAATAGGTGAATACTTTAGAAAGAGGTGTCGTTGATGAAACGGAAGATATATTAATAATACTGCCACTTCGGCCTTGTTCGATCATCTTTTTGGCAAAAGCTTGTGTAGCAAATACGATTCCTTTCAGATTGACATCCATAATTTGATCCCATTCTTCTGGGTCTAATTCAAGGTATGGGGTGGTACTGTTCATACCCGGGGCGTTCAACAAGATATCCCAGCCGCCTGACCATGCTTCAATCTCACCAATTACTCGATCAATGCTTGACAGATCACTGACATCTGCTTGAAAAGCCTTTGCTTCTCCACCACTTTCCTTAATCGTTTGTGCCACTTCTTCTGCGGTTTGCATATTACGTCCTACAATTGCCACCTTTGCTCCATGATCTGCTAACCCTTTGGCCATTGCACCTCCAAGTGTACTATTACCTCCTAATGCTACTGCTACTTTTCCTGATAAATCAAATAAAGAACTCATATCATAGACCTCCTAAAATTATTGTGTCAAATTGCCTTCTTGATCAAAATGCCATGCATATACCTCTGATGCTTTTTCTAAGCTCTCATTCTCTGCTACATCTGTTAACATATTCTCCGAAACTTCTATTTCCCCGATTTCTAAAGTGTTCTTGATGCGCACTACTCTAGCCTTATGAAAATCTAAAATATTACATGTCTTAATTGCCGCTTGGATAGCCGCCTTTTCATTAGGCATAGCGGTAGAGATATGGGTTGGGCCTACAACAGTAGAAGTTAATCCATTTGCGTAGGTTGCTTCACGATCCATTTTATCTACTAGACGTTCAGTCGTGAAATCAGCTGTTCCTACCCCATTCGCATTCCCTTCGGTTGCTTCGGTTAAATCCAGCACAACCATCTTGGTAACTTCTGGCCCCCCATAAGCATATGGTGTTGGATATCTCCCAGTGATATTGGGATCCATTCCATCTCCACTTATGTTCTTACCTATTTGATCAATAATCAGTACATCAATCTGATCAAACATCAGCTTTGGTAAGGAAGCTTTCGCTAACTTCTGTAAATCTGGCTCTTGTTCTACAATCTCATTTGGCAAAAGCACCTCTAATCGAGCTACCTTGTCAAAGGCATTCTCTACCGTGGCAATAGCAAATAATATCGGCATTTTATCAAGAATTACTTTGCCCATTGCAGGAACATATTCAGCCATATGCTTAAAACCTAACTGATGACAAGCTTCTGCCCCTTTCTGTTTACCAAGTCCAATACTAATCATTTTCATAATTCCGCTTTCGTAGGGTCCCCTGAAGGCTGTATGAGGTTTCACCCGGTTAATCACTACGATACCATCTGCTTCAGAAGCAAGCTTATCTATATACACAGGCAGGCCATTCTCCAGTTCATCAATTTTAATGACTTCCATCGAAGAACGAATTTCTGCCCCGACCACTTCTTCTTTTACACCCAGATGTTCAAGAACAGCTTTCTGTCCAGGTCCTGTTGCCCCTCCATGACTTCCCATACATGGGACAATAAAGGGTGCCGCACCTTGCTCCTTCAAGAAGTCAACCGTTACCTTTGTCATTTCAACAATTCGATCTAATCCTCTGCTTCCGACTGCCACTGCGATTTCCATACCCGGACGTATTCGCTGCTCAATACGTTCAGTATGTAATCGCTTTGATAATTCTTGTGTTAAATCATCAATTTGCTGATTATCGAAATGCTGCTTTACCTTTACCATCTTTGGTATCGGTATATCCTGCACCAATTGTTCTAAAATCCCCATTTTCTTCACTCCTTATTTAGAATATGTGCTGGGCAACATATACCGTTGCCGTTACAGTCAACATACTTACCACGGTAGAATAAAGTACCGTCTGCGCTGCTAAATCTGGATGATTGTTGTACTCTTCAGCGATCACTGCACTATTAACAGAAGTCGGCATGGCAGAAGCTATCAGTAATGCCTGAGCCAATACTCCTTCTAGTCGGAAGGCAAATGCAATAATGACATAAGCAATAATAGGTCCTCCAACTAAACGAAGAGCAATACTAGCGTAGACACTTGCTAATCCCTTAATAAATTTCATTCTGGCTACTTGTGCACCCAAAGTCACAAGCGCAAGCGCTACCATTGAATCAGCGATATAACTTGCCGAAGTCCAAATCGGATCTGGAATTGGTACCTGCCAAATATTAAGCATGACGCCTGCTAACATCGCATATAGGACAGGCATTCGAAAATAACCTAACGCCGCTTTCCACTTGCCATCTCTTGCTGCCCGTAAAGTAAATATACCATAAGAGAACAGAAAAATATTCTGAAGTGTTAAGACCAGTACTTGAATCGACATGGCATACGGATCACTTCGAAAAACTAAATCATTTACTGGTACGCCATAATTGCCAGAATTAAAAAACATGGCACTATTGGTAAACGTTGTCCGCTTTCCATCTGTGATCTTTAACCATTTAGCTATAATAACCGCAACAATGAAGAGCGTAACTACCAATAACACGAAAAAGCCAAAAACATAAAGAAATAACTGTCCATCAATAGTTGTCTCATATAATCGGACAAAGATAAAGCCTGGCACCAAAAAATAAATATTTAATTTTGCTAATGTGCCCAAATCTAATTGAAATTTAAGATGTAAGATAAATCCTATGGCTAATAATATAAATACCGGCAGAATGACATCTTGAAAAATAAATATAAACTCTGTCAACGACACACCACCCTTTTGTTAGGACACAGGTACCGAGAAAGACAAACCTATGCAAGTTACCAGTCCCTGATAAGCTATAGTATAGCATTGCATCAGACTAATTTGACAATATCGGCTCTTCAATCGCTACATTCATTTGTTTTTATTTCATTTTTAACAACGTTGTTATTCTATTTTATCATAACTTTTTAACAAAGGGAATAAACAGAGCTTTTTTATACAAAATAAGAAAATGACTGAATAATAGGTTGATTTATTCTCTCTATTTCCGGCCTTATGCTCTTATAATAAAATGTGATGTCATATCTTCATATAACCATCGAGGTTCAGATGTCTTTTTGTTCTGGGAAAAGTCAAAAAAACGAGCGCACTCAAACCTTAAATTCAACTTAATGTAAAATATATATTTAACATTTCGTAAAAGCTGCCGATATAATTGCTATAACATTTTGTAATAGTTAGTTTTTGATGAAGAAAGAGGTGAATAAAATGCCGAAAAACACATTTTATAATTTACCCGGTAAAAAAAGATGGAAGCTTGATCAGGCTCTTTACAAAGAATTTTCTTTTTATTCGTTAAATGATTCCTCGATTGCCCGTATTATAGCGGATGCTGAAATACCCAGAGGAAGTTTCTACCAGTATTTTTCTGATTTAGAGGATGCCTATTATTATACACTTGAACAACAGATGAGGGAAGTTGCTAACTTGTTTACAGGACTGTTAGAGAAACATGATGGGGTTATTTATTCGGCTACTACGGAATTCTATGCTATACTTCTCAAAGAGAGTAAACATTTTCCGATATTCACTCATGCACTGTTAAATATGAATGGCAAGATTCATCAATTAATCAGTCATTTTTTTACGATTGATAACGAGAAAGCATACCAGCAACAGTTAGAATTGGCTGTTAATCCGATTGAAAACAAGGACTATTTCTTTCATTTGCTTCGAGTTATTTCTTCTGTTATGGTACACAACTTCATTGAAACACACTCACAAATGATTCCTTTAAAAGCAGCGATCTATAACTACGAACAAGATTTAAAACTGATCAAGACAGACCAGCATATAGCAACTTTTTAAAGACAAGAGATCGATCTCTTGTCTTCTTTCATGAAATGAACCAGACTTTCATATACTATAATACTTTCTAAAAGCTGGAGGTCATCATAGATGAGGATTACCGTACGTCCCAATGATAGCTTATGGTATTACAGTCAATTATTTAATATACCGCTCCCCTTGCTTCTTGCTGCTAACCCACATCTCTCAGCTGTTTCCTTGCAAATCGGTCAGCAAATCAATATTCCAGGATACGAAACTGCTTCCTATACGATTCAAGTGCATGATTCTTTTTGGAAGATTTCTAAACAGCAGCAAATCCCTCTTGACCAATTATTATTACTAAATACAGCTTCTATAGCAGACAATTTACAGCCTGGACAAAGCATCGCCAGTCCAGTTCGTGTCCAACATGCCATTGTTACAGATGTTACCGAATATTCCTATGCCAAAATGCAGGCAGATATCGACAAATTGATAGAAGTTTATCCATTTATTCAGAAAAATGTGATTGGTCAAACCGTATTAGGGAAGGAAATAATCGAATTACAATTTGGAACCGGGGCACGAAAAAAACATATCAACGGTGCTTTTCATGCCAATGAATGGATTACTACACCGGTTATTATGCAATTTGCGAATCAATATGCTTTGGCCTTAACAAACCAACAGCCTATCAATGGTTTGGATATGTTGCCTTACTTTTCACAAAACACGTTATCACTTGTTCCAATGGTAAACGCAGATGGGGTCGACTTAGTGTTATTTGGGGCAGAAGCAGCTGGAGATAAGCAAGAAAGTGTACTGGAAATAAATCAAGGAAATCAGGATTTCTCTGATTGGAAAGCAAATATAAATGGGGTTGATTTAAATAATCAATTTCCAGCATTATGGGAAATTGATGCAGCTAGAAAACCAGATTCCCCACAACCGCGGGATTTTCCTGACTATGCTCCCTTAACTGAGCCGGAGTCAATTGCGATGGCTGAGCTGGCACAACAGCAACCATTTGATATTATGAATGCCTTTCATACGCAAGGACAAGAATTCTATTGGGGAATTCAAAGACTAGAACCAGCAGCATCTTACGTTATTGCAGATGAATACGAACGTGTCAGCGGTTATAAATCAGTACAGTATGTTGACAGTTTTTCCGGATATAAAGATTGGTTTATCCAGGAGTTTAGGCATCCCGGCTTTACCGTGGAATTAGGGCTTGGCGTAAACCCCCTTCCGATTAGTCAATTTGATGAGATTTATGCAGATACCTTAGGAATTATGCTGGCCACGTTATATATGTAACTATCAGAAAGGATACCTACCTGCTGGCGGCTAGCGATCGCTTCCCCTATTAAAGTTGCATTCTCTGTTATAACGAATTCAAATATTTCATAGCTGAGTCCTCTATCTTCCTCATTATTTCATCATAAAAACCCCCATTCCAGTTATGGGGGTTTTTGAGTCTTATGCCGCTTACTTATTGACTAAGGCAGCTGATTACCAGCAGCACGATACAAGTCATACCACTCTTCTCTAGAAAGCGTTACATCAGAAGCCTTAGCAATGTCTGTTAAGCGTTCCTTATTCATTGTGCCTACGATTGGCTGCATCTTCGCTGGATGACGCAGAAGCCAGGCAATCGCAATAGCTGATTTTGTTGCACGATATTTATCAGCATATTCCTGCAGTTTCTGATTGACTTCAGGGAATTTATCATTATCGACAAACACCCCTCCAAAGAAACCATGCTGGAATGGAGACCAAGGTTGAATCGTCATATCATGCAAGCGGCTGTAGTCCAAAATACCGCCATCTCGCACAATAGATGGATCATGCTGCATATTAACGTTCAGACCTGCGTCTATCATTGGTGTAAACATTAAGCTTAATTGCAGCTGATTGGCGATCAAATCTTGGTCGACATACTTTTTCAATAATTCAATTTGGCTTGGATTATGGTTACTTACCCCAAAATGACGAACCTTACCGCTTTGTTTCAATTCATCAAAGGCTGCTGCTACCTCTTCCGGCTCTACCAGCGTATCTGGTCTATGTAACAACAGAATATCAATATAATCTGTCTTTAAACGCTTCAAACTGCCTTCCACTGAAGCCAGAATATGTTCTTTCGAGAAGTCAAAAAATCCTTCACGAATACCACATTTCGTTTGGATTACCATTTTTTCACGAATAGACGGATTCATATCGATTGCCTCAGCAAAAATCTCTTCTGATCTTCCTTTTCCATATATGTCTGCATGATCAAACATATCAATTTCTAAATCCAGTGCATTTTGAATCACTCGATTAGCCTCTTGCACAGACAATTGATCCATACGCATACAGCCTAACGAAATTTCACTAGTCTGCAAGCCGCTTTTTCCTATTTCAAGCTTCTTCATTCTATTCACTCCTCTCCCATTTGTATCAGTAATTGTAGCACAAAGCGTGTGTGTAAGCGATTATATTGCACTTTACCAAGTGAGGCAAAAGCGTTAATAATACAGTACGGGTCACATCCAATATTTTCAATCTCCTACGACTTTGTTAAAGTAGGAATAGAGTAGACTGGCTCTGATTTATTTTTCCATAACAAAACCGGAGACTGTCCTACTTATTGGAGCTGCCCCCGGTTCTTTTACATCATTCTCTTGGCATAGCTTACTTTTCCATTGCCAAATATAATGCACCTTTTATCCCTGCTTCGTCTGTTAAGCCTGGTGCTACAATATATTTATCAATTTCTTTTTCTGTTAGGTATGGGGAACTTACATAACCATTGAGCAGTTCCAACACCTTCTTACGAATTAATGGGAATAATTGTTTTTGTTTCATTACCCCTCCCCCCATAATAATTCGTTCTGGTGAAAGGATATAGATATAAGTGGTTAGTGCCTGGGCAAGATAATAGGCTTCCATTTCCCAAACCTTGTCATCCTCAGCTAACTCGTGGCCTTTCTTCCCCCATCTTTTCTCTAATGATGGTCCTGCCGCCAATCCTTCCACACAATCGGCATGATAAGGACAAGTTCCTTCGTAAGTATCTTCTGGATGACGCCTTACACTGATATGTCCCATTTCTGGGTGGGATAACCCTTTTAATGTTTGTCCATGAAAATACGCTCCAGCGCCAATCCCTGTACCTACTGTAATATATAAGCATGTGTCTACATCTGTCGCATTGCCCCATTTGGCTTCCGACATCGCTGCCACATTAACATCTGTATCAATAACAATTGGAACTTGCAGCGCTTCTGTCAGCTTTGCTCCAAGCGGATAATCCACCCAATCTGTTTTTGGGGTTTTCTGGAGTTGACCATATGTATCACTATGTTCATTCATATCAATTGGTCCAAAACCGCCTAACCCTAAACGTTCAATCCCTTTTCCTTCAAAAAAAGTGATTACTTTAGGAACCGTGATATCCGGATGTTCCGTTGGAATCACTTCTTTCTCTAAAATATCTCCTTTGTCTGTCCCTACTGCCAGAACAAACTTTGTACCTCCAGCTTCAATTGCACCTAATTTCAATGCTGTTACCTCCTCTTAAAACGACCTATCATCACATTGCAAAAGTTGTAAGTGATCGTAAGTACATCTGTTTATCATAGATTATTTTAGCATAACCGAACCTCTTTAGACAGCGTTTTCGATGATAATTTCAACAAATGTCACTTTTGTGAACAAAGACACTATGAATCAGGATTTTTTACAAAATAATAAAATTTATTACGAATTTCGAAATAGTTTTGCTATAATTATGTGAATCCAGATAGAAAAGGAGCATGCGCAATTATGTTAAAGCAATTTTTCTCTTATTATAAGCCGCATAAGCGCTTATTTATCATTGACTTCTCTAGTGCTGTAGTCGTGGCGATACTAGAGCTAGCCTTTCCAATCGCTGTTCAATGGCTCATTGATGAGCTATTGCCGCAGGGAGATTGGAACTTAATTGTAACGATCAGTATTCTGTTACTGGCTGTTTATCTATTAAGTACATTCTTACAATATATTGTAAGTTATCTGGGTCATAAGCTGGGAATCAATATTGAAACAGACATGCGTGAAGAATTATTCACCCATGTGCAGCGGCAATCATTCCGCTTTTTTGATAATACAAAGACAGGACATATTATGAGCCGGATCACCAATGATTTATTTGATATTGGCGAGTTAGCTCACCATGGTCCTGAGGATTTCTTTATTGCCATTATGACGTTTTTTGGGGCTTTCTGGATTATGTTTAACATTAATCCAACATTGGCATTAATCGCCTTAGTAATGGTGCCACTGCTTGTTGTCTTGATTACTTATTGTAATATTGCCATGAATAAAGCATGGCATAACATGTACCGTAATATTGCAGATGTCAACGCCCGTGTCGAAGATGCCGTATCTGGTGCAAGGGTTGTACAATCCTTTACTAACGAAGATTTCGAATTAACACGATTCAGAAAAAATAACGGACTCTTCCGCAAGGCAAAAATTGGTGCATATAAGGTAATGGCCGGTACTCATTCCAGCATCTATATGATGACACGTTTATTAACGCTTATTGTGTTAGTAGTAGGAGCCTGGTTAAGCTTTAAGGGTGACTTGCGTTATGGAGAATTAGTCAGCTTTGTATTGTACACCAACGTCCTGATTAAACCAATTGATAAGGTTAGTGCTTTGTTAGAACTATATCCAAAAGGAATGGCTGGATTCCGCCGTTTTCAGGAGCTGTTGGCAAAGGAGCCAGAAATAAAAGATCGCTCTGGCGCAACCGATATCCAATCATTACAAGGCAACATTGTATTCGATCATGTGCACTTTCATTACGATGAAAATAAACAGGTGCTGGAAGATATTAATCTGCAGATCCAGCCAGGCGAGACGGTAGCCTTTGTCGGTCCTTCAGGCGCTGGTAAAACAACGATTTGCTCCTTAATTCCACGATTTTATGATGTCAACAGTGGTTCAATCTCCATTGATGGCACCGATATTAGGGATATGACGAAACGATCACTTCGTTCTCAAATTGGAATTGTGCAGCAGGATGTCTTCCTATTTAGCGGTACAGTGCGGGAGAATATTGCCTACGGTAATAGGGAGGCTACAGAAGAAGAAATCATTGAGGCGGCAAAAAAGGCCTATCTTCATGATGTAATTGCCGAGCTGCCAGAAGGGTATGATACACAAATCGGTGAACGCGGCTTGAAGTTATCAGGCGGACAAAAACAACGGATGGCTATCGCCCGAACTTTCTTAAAGAATCCGCCAATCCTTATCTTGGATGAAGCAACTTCCGCCTTAGATACGGAGACAGAGCGTATGATTCAGAAATCGTTAGATAATCTTGCGGAGGATCGTACAACCCTAGTTATTGCACATCGTCTGGCCACCATCAAAGACGCCGACCGCGTCGTCGTAGTTACCAAGGAAGGAATTGTGGAACAAGGAAGTTATCAAGAATTGTTAGAACGTAATGGTGTATTTGCACGTCTGCACCATATCCAATATCAAAATCAATAATCTTAACATAGGATTTTATGTCATTAAGAAGGGGCTGCTGCACAATGGGAACTACATGGTGCGACAGTTCCTCTTTTTAGGTGTCTGACTTACGCAAAGACGTATTCTTTTCAAATGGTTGAAAAGGGATGTTGTCAAGATAGCCATTTTTGTTGACCCTCTATGGCTACTCGATCTCTTCAAGTCCCAAGAAATGGGCTTTTCATCAAATGCTGAGATTATATCTTATCTGTTGAAGCTTTGAGGAGTTGTTCTTTTGATAAGATGTCAGGGGTATCTTATCTTTTCAAGCCCTCTATGAGCCGACTTTTATCTCTTGAAGCCGACTTAGAAAGTTAAAAAGGATGTCTCACGTGAATGTTCTTTCCCATCATTAGCAATAATTAAAAAGAACCATCCTCATACCAAAAAGCTGTTACAACATGCAGCATTTACATGGTGCAACAGCCCCTTCTTGCCTTGTTATACGAAAACTCTGATCCAGTGGTTCACACGAATGAACCAAATTACTAGGGTGGCTAAAGCTTACATGGCTGGTGATACCTACCAGGACATGCTGGTTTTAAACATCCCCTGTTTAAGAAATCTTTGTCCCATTCGCTACTGTTTGATCTGGTGCTAACAGGACGACATCACCTTCACCCGGCACTCCTCCCAAAACAAGCACCTCTGATCGAAAACCTGCAATTCTAAGAGGCGGAAAATTAACTACTGCTGTAATTTGTCTTCCGATTAACTGCTCTGGTGAGTAGCGTTTAGTAATTTGAGCTGATGATTGCTTTATTCCAAGCTCCCCAAAGTCTATCTTTAATTTCAATGCTGGTTTTCTTGCCTCTGTGAAATTTTCTGCCTCTATGATAGTTCCGATGCGCAAATCTAATTGCAAAAAGTCCTCTATTGTCGCCATAATATTACCCCTTGTTTTTTGTTTTTTACTTTGACATTTCACTTATTTCTATCATATAATAACATTTCAGTGTATTATTTTTCGACTAAAATAGTCGCTTCCAAAAGACAAACACACCCAAAAATTGACATTATCAAAATATGAGGCTTTCTCAGCTCAGTCTTTAGGTTCCTCAGTAAAAACATAATTTTACTATTTTTCATGTATAAGTGAGATGCTTATATCAGACTTAAGTCTTATTCTTCGATGGCTAACCCTCACCACACCAACATTCAAAAAAACTCTATCCATTTATGATTACTTTTTGGTTGTAAAAACTCCATTTATGTTTTAGAATACAATATATAGACATAAGCAATCAAAAAACATCAATATATTGTATCACTAGTGTAAGATCGCTCTTACGCACCCTATGCTACATATCTATATGATTTTTAACAAATCACCAAATATATCGCTCTACAATGGGCGCTTTTATTATGTAAATGGAGGTCTTGACATGACAACAATGGAAACAAGCAGTATCAAACAATCTGTCATCAATGCATTACAAAAGGCTGGTGAAAAGTACGGTTTAGATACGAAAGAAATTCAACAACGAATCGAACAAACAAGCAAATCAGAGCAAGAAACAACACAGGAGGCATTATTTTACTCATTAAATAGAATTGCAATGGATCAGCCGGATTGGACTTTTGTAGCCGCTCATTTCCATTTAACCAACCTTTATCAAGAGGCAGCAGCCAACCGCGGCTACCAGGCAGATCAAAAATACGGCAGTCTATATGAGCTCATCACCACTTTAACAGATAAAGGTATCTACTCTAGAGCACTTTTGGAAGCCTATGATAAAGATGAGATGGATGCCCTGCAGCAAGTCATTGAACCGGAAAAAGACGCACTATTTAATTATATTGGATTATTTTTACTGTCAGATCGCTATCTAGCCCGTGACCATGATCGTCATTTATATGAATTACCTCAAGAACGTTTCTTGATCATTGCGATGACACTTATGCAAAATGAAACAAAAGAAAAGCGGTTGGAATTAGTGAAAGAAGCCTATTGGGCTTTAAGCAACTTATATATGACCGTAGCCACTCCTACCTTATCGAACGCTGGTAAAAGCTATGGCCAATTATCTTCTTGTTTTATTGACACAGTTGATGACTCATTAGATGGTATCTACTTAAACAACTGGGATATCGCCCGCTTAAGTAAAGATGGCGGCGGAATTGGTATTTATTATGGAAAGGTTCGTGCCCTAGGCTCTGATATTAAGAAGTTTAAAGGCAATTCTTCTGGGGTTGTTCCTTGGATTCGTTTAGTGAATGATACAGCAGTCAGTGTTGATCAGCTTGGTCAGCGTCAAGGTGCAGTTGCTATTTATTTAGATATCTTCCATAAAGATATTATGAACGGCTTCTTAGACTTAAAGACCAATAATGGGGATGAGCGCCGTAAAGCACACGATATCTTCACAGGTGTTGCTATTCCGGATTTGTTCATGCAACAGCTTCAAGAACGTGATGAGAACGGCAAAAGCATTGGTGAATGGCATACATTCTGTCCACATCAAGTGAAACAAACCATGGGATGGAAAGACGAAGATGGCAATCCGCTCGGACTAGAAGATTTCTATGATGAAGAAGATCAGAAATATTTCACAGATAAATATTGGGAAGCAGTCAATCATCCATTACTTCCTAGAAAAACATACCGTGCGATGGATATTATGGCACGCATCATGGTTGCCCAGTTGGAAACTGGTACACCATATATGTTCTATCGTGATGAAGTCAATCGCCAGAATCCGAATAAACATAAACGAGGCATTGGCAGAACATCCATTTACTGCAGTAACCTCTGTACTGAAATTGCACAAAATATGTCGGCTACAACGATTACAAAAGAATATTTAGATGAAGACGGAAATATCGTGATCATCCGTAAGCCAGGAGATTTTGTTGTCTGTAACTTGTCTTCTATCAATTTGGCAAATGCCGTTCGTGCTGAAGTACTAGAACGCCTGATTGCTGTTCAAGTCCGTATGCTGGATAACGTAATTGACTTGAATACAATTTCTGTTGGCCAAGCACAGGCAACCAACAAGAAATACCGTGCCGTTGGTTTAGGTACGTTTGGCTGGCATCACCTGCTTGCCTTAGAGCACCTGCACTGGGAATCAGAAGAAGCGGTTGATTATGCCGATAAAGTATATGAAGACATTGCCTACTACACGATCAAGGCTTCTATGGAATTAGCACAAGAAAAAGGTGCCTATTCTGAATTTGAAGGATCTGAATGGCAAACCGGTGTCTACTTTGACCGTCGGAACTATACATCTGACCGCTGGCAGGAATTGCGTCAGCAAGTGGCTGAAAATGGTATGCGCAACGGCTGGTTAATGGCGGTAGCACCTAACTCTTCCACTGCCAAAATTGGCGGCTCTACCGATGGAATTGACCCAATCTACAATGTAGAGTATGCCGAAGAGAAAAAGAATTTCAAATTTAAAGTGACGGCACCTGATCTAGATCATGTTACTTATAACTATTATCGCCGTGCCCGTCATGAATTAGATCAAATATGGAGCATTAAACAAAATGCCAAACGCCAGCGCCATATTGACCAAGCGATCAGCTTTAACCTTTATGTACGCCACGATATTAAGGCAAAAGATCTTTTAAACCTGCACCTTGCTGCATGGGAAAACAAATTAAAAACAACCTATTATGTACGAAGCACTTCACAAACAGAAATTGAAGAATGTGAAGCTTGCCATAGCTAAAGACTTCAGCAGAGGATCGAGAACCCTGCTGCTATGAGAAACAAAATGCACAGCAGCCAGAGAAGAGAGATTCTCCTCTCTCTTCTCTCTAACTGTAAGGAGGATATGAACAATGACACAAGTGGACCAACGTTTATCAAAAATCAAACTATTAAATCCTACTCATCCAAATAAATCAACAGGAATTATTAATGGTGAATCTTCTGGTTTGCTTAATTGGAATGATATTGCTTACTCGCAAATGTATGACCTATATCAAACATTACTCGCCAACTTCTGGAAGGCTCAAGAAATCAATATGCAAGATGATATTAAACAATGGGATGCACTGTCTGACACAGAGAAAGACGTTTTCTTGCGTATTAATACACAGTTAGCTTCTTTAGACAGTTTGCAGACACCAACGATGACACAAGTGATGGACTATGTAACAGACTCTAGTTTTAAGGCAATCTTTGCCGTAATCGCTCAGCAAGAGGCAGTGCATAATGAATCTTATTCTTATATCTTGAGTTCACTTGTACCGACTAGTGAACAGAACAGACGCTTTAATCAGGCGAAAGAAGACCCAATTGTTCGTAAAAGAAATCAATTAATCTTAGACAGATATGAAGCATTCCGTGAACAGCCGACAGCACAACGCCTATTTGAACTAGCAATTAGCTCGATTAATTTGGAAGGTATCTATTTTTACGCTGGATTTGCCTTCTTCTATCATTTAGCACGTCAGCAAAAAATGCTTAAAACAAGTACAATGATCAGTTATATTCAACGGGATGAAATGCAACACGCTTATTTTATTTCTCAATTTGTACGTATCTTACTTACCGAAAATCCGGAGCTAAACACTCCTGAAAATATTCAATTTGCTTATGATACAATCGATCAAGCCGTTCAATTAGAAAAGGAATGGGCCGATTATATTTTAAAAGATATTGAAGGAATTGACCTTCAAGAATTCCATGGCTATGTGGAGTATCTAGCCAATAAACGTTTCCGCCAAATTGGCTTAGACAACTATTATCCAGACCGGGAAAACCCAATGCAATGGATTCACGTCTTTAGTGACGAAATGATGAATGAAACTAAGTCTGACTTCTTTGAACAGAAATCACGTACCTATACCAAAGTTTCTTCATCCAATGGATTTGACGAATTATAAAGTGTAACTTCGTTCAGTGAGGGTTCGACGCATAGGAAGTGCTAGTGCAGACGTTGCGACATGACGGCCGCAAACTTAGTCAGTTTCCTCTCTCCACTGAACGTTAGTTGAACTAATCGGATGGTTACTAGCTGTTGGATCTCCTGCTTTAACAACGAGGCTTTCCCTTATCTGGAAGGGGAGTCCTACAGCCAGTTACACTGCGATAAACGATTTTATTAAAGGAGGTGTTGCTGTATGAAAGCAGCAATTATCTACACATCAGTTACTGGTAATACAGCGACATTAGCTGAAATCATTCATGAAAATATGGAAAAGCGTCATATTGCTACCGACCTAATTCCGGTAGATTCCTTTGATCCAGCCGCTTTGTCCAATTATGACATGGTAGCTATCGGCACTTACTCTTGGGATGATGGGGAATTACCGATGGAAATGGAAGATGTCTTCGAAGCATTTGAAGAGGAAGATGTTCAACACATTACAACAGGTGTATTTGGTACAGGAGACAGCTTCTACTCTCATTTCTGTGGCGCTGTTGACCTTTTCCGTGACATGTTGTATGTCCAAAGCAACTTGGCTGTTACCCTAAAAGTAGAGCTGACTCCACAAGACGATGACATAATGAAGTGTGATAAATTCTGTGATCGATTAACTAATCAGCTTGTCTTGGTTTAATCGTATGATAGCAAAAGCAGAATAAATGATGAAAATTTATCAATGGTTTCATTCCATAATATATGACAACTACTAGTTTCAAAATATTCCTGTCCATTTCCAAAGTGGATAGGAATATTTTTCATTATAAGAGGATTCAAGTGGCTACTACCTCCCACTTGAATCTAGGATGATGAACGGTTACCATAATAATAAAAAACTGTATAGGCTATAGAATGAGGGGATGTTCACTTGAGTAACGAATATGTTGGAAATGAAAGTCAGAAACTGATTCTGAAAAAGGATCATGTTATTTTTTTAGCGGCCATATTTTGTTTTTGGTTTGCTATCTATATTTACTCACCTGTTTTTGGTGTGTACTTACAATCTAAAGGATTTTCTTATTCAGCGGTCGGCATCATTATTGGAAGTTACGGTATTACTCAGATTTTACTGCGTTTACCACTTGGGATTTTATCTGATTATCTGAATAAATTAAGGAAGCTTTTGTTTGTCGGCGGGTTTGCTGTTTCGCTGATCAGCTGTCTGATTTTAGTCTATTTCGACTCTTTTTTTATGATTACGACAGCAAGATTACTGGCAGGGATTACTGCCTCCATGTGGGTAATGGCTACTGTTCTGTATACCTATTACTTTAGTGCAGATCAATCAGCCAAGGCAATGGGAACATTACAGTTTATTACGGTAACCACACAGTTTATCAGTATGGCAATAAGTGGATTTATTGTGGAAAAGCTGGGCTGGAATGCTCCCTTTTGGATTGGTGCTTTAGCTTCTATATTAGGTATTTTACTTGCTTCTCAAATTAAGGATTTACAAAGCGGTTCAACGGAAACAACATCTAAGAACAAATCTAATCTATTATCTCATTTATACACGATGCTTGCCCTGCCCGGATTAAAAATGATCACCTTCTTATCGTTGATGGCCCATGCGATTCTGTTTATTACCATCTTTGGCTTTAGCCCAATTATTGCTGCTGATAATGGCGTTTCAGAGACAGATTTTATTTGGCTGGTTAGTGCTTTCTTTATTCCGCATGCTGCTGCCTCGTTAAGCCTGGTTTTCACCAACATCGACAGCAAACATAATAAATCGATTTTGTGGAGCTGTTTCGGAATAACGGGAATGTTTCTTTGCTTTGTACCATTGGCACATACTCTGTTTGCTTTAAGTGCCCTTCATTTTGTCATTGGACTTACGCTTGGTTTTGTATTCCCGATTCTATTGGATGAGGTGATACGCTGTAGCCCAGCAAATTTAAAAATGTCGGCTATGGGCTTTTTTCAATCCTTTTATGCACTTGGTATATTTTTGGGTCCATTAATAGCAGGCAGTATTGCAGAGCAATTTGGACTAGGGGAAGTATTCTATGTCACGGGAGGCTTCGCTTTATTAGCCGTCTTGGTCATTCTCAGGAAATTCCCAAACAGAGGATAATAAGGTATGGAGAAAGAAAAGTGCAGAGCGCCCGTTTAAACACGTAACGAATGGAGCAGAACAACTGAGATATAAGAAACACGGTGAGGTGACGAACCGATGTTGACTAATCGTAGGGCATGACGCGAAATCTCTAAAGTTTGGCGCTTGCAGCTGGACAAGGATCTCCTTGTATACGAATAAATGAAGACAACATTATATACTTTCTGCATGTTTGGCTGAAAATCTGTATTCGCAAAGGAGAGAGAAAATGAATAGCTTATATAGTATACTTGTTATCGCTCATATTCTATCTGCTATTATCGGAATTGGTCCTGGCTTTATTTTGACTACATTAGTAAAAACAGCGCAAACGATGGATCAAGTCAGATATGTGTTCGCTATCAAATATCGGCTCCACCGGTTTGTCAGAACAGGGGGCATCTTGTTATTGGCAACAGGTTTATTGTTAGGTGCAGTGAATCCTTTCTTATTCCAACAAGGCTGGTTTCTTCTGAGTTTATTCCTTTATTTAATCGTACTCATCTTAGGAGTAACTCTGCTCAAGACGTATACACGTCCTATCCGGCAAATGATAGCTGATCTTAATATAAAAGAAATCCCCAGCAGTTATTACCATGCACGAAATAAACTGCTTCGCACAGAATATATTGTAAATCTATTAATCATTGTCATTATTTTATTAATGATTACCAAACCTTTTTAAATTTTCTAGCAAGCGGGCAGTTTGGGATCAAAGGAATGATTAGACAGGAAAATGATCCTAATTCACCTTTCACTTATTAAACACTTTTTTACAAAATTCTGTCGTTTATTCTTTTCTATCTGTATATTTTTGTTCTATTTTGTGCTTATTTTACCATAGATTAGGTATTGTTAACCATTTAGGCTTCCATTATAATAAAGTGAGACTTTCAATTGTGGTTTCTTATCTCCATGGTTGGATCGAGGGTGTCATTCCCACCTAGTTCGCAAACCTTCTACATAAATATTTTTTCGATGAGTAATATCTTGGTACATACTGCAGATCTTTTTTGCTGCTCGTATAGAACTTTCTGCTCACTTCATTATGGAAGCTTGGAGGTTATTATGGAAAGAAAGACTTTAGGTGACTTATTAGAACTTGTAATCACTATGATACCGGAAAGCCAGCTGTTTATTGGACGTATAGTTAAGGATGGGCTTTTCTTTCTGAAAGCGCAAGATAAGCATGCTGCCGGGGAAATGATATTAGATGACCAGCGGCTAGATACACTGGAAAAATGCTGCCAAAAAATCCTGACAAGTAAACAAGCAATTATCCTTCATGATATATCAAGCATAAAGTTAATAAAAGAGCTAAAGCTTCTCTACCCAACACCGATACGATCCTATGCAGGAGTTCCCATATACAAAGGTGAAATGATAATTGGCATATTATGTGCTACTCATCAGAAAAAGCATTATTATGATGAAAATACCATTCTAATATTAGAGAGATGTTCCCGTCTTTTTTCCTATGTACTGGAATTAGAGCATCAAGCGATGAGCGATATGCTGACAAAAACATATAATCGACGCTACCTCTATGAGAATTTTAAGAAAATGAAGACCTCAGGTACACTATTATCGATTGATTTAGACGGCTTTAAAGAAGTAAATGATCAATATGGGCATGCATGGGGAGATAAAATCCTTGTGGAGGTCAGTAATCGTTTAAAAAAGACCTTGCGTGATCAGGATATCCTGTGCCGTATTGGAGGGGATGAATTTATTATTATTCTGCCGGAGCCTCCAAATGAAGTATACTCCTATCATTGCGCACAGACCATTATCCATTCCTTGTCGGATTGGTCTGAGTATACCCTCCCGATTGATATCTCAGTTAGTATCGGAATTGTCCATTATCAAACCAAACAGCCACTGAAACAATTGATGCAACTGGCCGATGAAGGACTTTATAAGGCCAAACAAATGGGAAAAGGCACCTACATGGTGATGTCTTAAACTTCCCTTTGCCTGAAACGAGAAAAAGCCGATAACAGGCGTCTGGCCTATTCAGCTTTTTCTCTATATAAAGCGTGTTCCAAAAATCCGGTCATATAACCTTCAACGGTTAAGTTCGCAACATCGTGTTGCAACTCCGTCATTCGACACGTCATTTTTATCAGGCGTTTTGAAGATCCTTTATTAATACGGGGCAATAATTAATGATACACCCAATATTAAAAACAATATAATCATTAGCCAAGGCTTTTTGCGCCATTTTTTTGTTACTGTATAGTAAAATATCTCATCAATCCCCATACTTGCCACAAGGAGCAAGTTGGCAATTCCGAGGTATAATGTTCGGCTTGCCTCTTGACTGATTCCCATAATTAAGAAACCTATCAAGCCAAACATAATCACTAATTGAAACGTCACTAGTACTCTCGGTTTTGGATACTTTTTTCGACGAACATCTTCTTCAAAGAAAATTCCCATAACATCCTCCTGCTATTAAGATGGTGTCCTAAATAAAGCAAGCTTACCAATTCGCTCACATGCCTCTTGCAACCTGACGGGATGATCCAACAGCCCGATCCGAACAAACCCTTCTCCCGTTTTACCAAAGCCATTGCCAGGTGCGACAACAACATGGGCTTGTTTTAATAAGACATCAGCAAATTCCTCTGCTTGATACCCGGCTGGCACCGGCATCCAGATAAAAAAGGATCCTTGTGCCGTACCGCCCGTCCAGCCAATCGCCTCAGCGGCAGCTAGAAAAGCATCTCTTCGTTCTTGATATGTTGCTGTTAATTGTATCATCGCTGCTTTCCCATGATCTAACGCCTCTTTTGCCGCCATTTGAATCGCTCCAAAGATGCTGACATAATAATGATCTTGAATTAATTCAATAGCTCGAATAATCGAAGGGTTGCCAACAGCAAAGGCAACACGCCATCCAGCCATATTAAAAGCCTTCGATAACGTATACATCTCCACCCCTACCTCTTTTGCTCCTTCCGATTGTAAAAAACTCTGTGGTTTGTCCTGCTCAAAACCAATCGAACCATAAGCAAAATCATGAACAACACCTATTTGATGTGTCTTGGCTACAGCAACCGTTTCATCGAAGAATGACTTAGTCGCTGTAGCAGCCGTCGGATTATTGGGATAATTAAGAAACATCAGTTTGGCGGCTGTCAAATCGGCTGGGTTCAATTCCTGATAATTAGGCAAAAAATGATTTTCCTGTTTTAATGGCATAAAAACTGGATCCGCATCAACTAATGCTACCCCTGACATATAATCCGGATAACCTGGATCGGGTACCAGCACCTTATCCTTAGCATTCAGCAAACATTGGCTGATTTCCACTAAGCCTGTCTTAGAGCCGAACATAATCGCTACCTCTGACTTCGGATCTACCTCTACTTGATATTCACGCTTATAAAAATCGGCTACAGCCTCTTTTAAAAAAGGAAATCCTTGAAAAGGAGGATATTTATGAAAAGTCCCACGCTCACTGCTTTCTTGCAGTGCCTTGACAATAAATTCCGGTGTCGGCAAATCAGGGTTCCCCTGACCTAAATTAATGACATCATGCCCTTCCTCTTTTAATGCCTGTGTTGTCTTTACTAATTTAGCGAAAAATTGATCTGGCAATCGTTTTAATGCTTCGGCATATTCAAATTCTATCATTACTGGTCACACTCCATATAAACGAGGTACTCTGCTGTCAAAAACAGGGATACGCTTACGTGTTTTCTCTACTTCAGTTAGATTTAAACTAGTTTTTACGGTGGCCTCTATCTCACTGTCACCTGCTACAATTTGTTTACCAGAGGGGTCAATTACCAATGAATCTCCGGCAAAATCCGTACCATCACACGTACCGCAGCTATTGGCAGAAATAATAAAGCATTGATTTTCAATTGCCCGTGCATGCTGCAGAAAATGCCAGTGTTCTTTTCTAGAAGTTGGCCACTGTGCTACAATATGTATCACTTCGGCTCCTTGTAGTGCCAAATCACGGGTCAATTCTGGAAAACGGAGGTCATAGCAAATAATCAGCCCCATTTTTACCCCCTCCAGTTCAAACACCTTGGCTTTATTTTTACCGCCTTGTAAATAGTTGGGCTCATCCAGCATCGGTACGAGATGAATTTTGTCATATTCATGAACTAACTCACCTTCACGATTAAAGACATAACTTGTATTGTAAATGCCATCTTCTTTCTTATTTGCAATCGATCCGCCGATAATATGCACTTGATGTTGTTTGGCTAAGGAACTAAGGAATGGAATCGTTTCTTTCCCCTTGCTATCTGCTATTGTTATTAATTGTGGTAAGGCATAGCCAGTATTCCACATTTCAGGCAAGATAAACACATCAGGCTTATCTGCTTGCACTTGTTCTTCCACCCATGTTTGAATCTTATGAAAGTTTGCTTGAGGTTCAGCAGTTACGACATCCATTTGATAAATGGCATATTTCATATGTACACCTCATCTCTGTCTCTTTTTACCTATTGTAAAGCATTTATCAGCTATAAGCGAGCAAACTCCTTTTTTTGATAATAAAATGCGTCTGTCTGCCTTCTTCTACTTTTATGAAGTAATTTCAATAATACTTGTCTGCACTGTTGTTGGCTGACTATCTTTCCACACCATTGATAGCTAGAAGCAGTAGTGATTTTTTGTTCTGGAAATAATAAATAATAATCTTGTACACAGCGAAATACAGCTTAATAATTACCTTCTTTGGCCATGCAAGACTCACAAATAATGGATCTGGACTGAAGTGCGGTATGCAGGAAATCACATTGTGAACATGGGATGCCTACCCTACATTCTATCAGTGCATACGCTGGCAAACGCAAATAAGGGGAATGTGTTTGATGAGCGGACAACAGGTGAGAAACCACTGAAGATGCATTAATTATTTTATGATTAGCGATCATTTGCTTTAAAAAGATTTCCAAATTGGAATAAAAAAGAATTTGTTGATCTATTGAAGTTTGGTATATAGTGCAGCTCGGATTAATAAAAACGATATAAGCTACGACTTGAGGTAAATTTTATTACTTTGGAGGAAGCGGCGGAATAAAGAGAAGGTTCGATTACATTGAATAATAGGATTACCTATCTCGTTCCTTTGCAGATTACAAAATCTATCTTGATCAAAATAGAACTGGCCAGTATAATTTTTTAATTCAAAAAGATAAATAGTATCGTTGGTTAATAATAGTGTATCTATTTGAAAATAGGAATCCTGCCATTTCAATAAGAGGTCATTAATAATGGGGAAACGATCGCTTCCTGGTTCAAGATATGAATCAAACTTCAAAACCATGTTTCAGCCGCTGGTACTTTTGGTATTCCATCTTGTCTAGTGATTTACGCTTAGATAATGCTTGATAAATAGCTAATTCTGCTTGTACTTGACGCTCTTTTTTAAACAGATTAAACACCCCTTTCCACTTTTAGTTATTCTATCCAAATGGACAATAACTAGCTTACAAAGCAATTTCACTTTTTGCGACTCACCTTGATCATTTTCTGGTCAGATAATAGGATTATTCTTATTTTTTGAGCAAAGAAGATTTAGTTTTATTTCCAATAATCGACTTGTTCTTGCCATTTAGCCGATTGTAGACTCCTTTTTTCTAGTAAATAAGAGGGGGAATTTACCTTCACTATTGATAGATTGCAAACTGCCTTTTTCTAAGGGATCAAAGGGGGATCTTTGCTGTTTACGAATTTCCCTGCTCCCTCTTTATCGCTTAACAGCTCTATCTTTGCTGTTTGCAAATTTCCATACCCTCTTTCTACCGCATGACCAGTTTATCTTCGCTATTCACGAATTTCTATGTCCTCTTTCTATCGGATAAGTTATTGCTTGTAAATCCAAGGTGCTGCTGGAGTTATATGATTACCGGATAGAAAAAAACCGGAACAAACCATTCTTTCTGTTTGTTCCAGTTTGATTGGACTATTTACAATATTCAACTACTTCACGATAAGGCAAACCGCCGCCGAATATATCAAGAGCACTGCCAATCGTGATATGCAGCTTACCTTTAGTCAATTGTTCAAATAATTGTAAATCGGCTATTGACCTGACTCCTCCTGCATATGTCGTAGGAATGGATACATACTCTGCCAGTAATTTTACTAGCTCAGCAGCAATACCAGATTTTTTTCCTTCGACATCTGCTGCATGGATAAGGAATTCATCACAATATTCTTCTAGTTCCTTGATTGTTTCCTCCGTAATCGCGATATTACTAAATTTTGTCCATTTATCGGTTACTACAAACCATTGGCCATCCTTCTGTTTACAACTGAGGTCAATAACCAAACGATCTTTACCGATCTTGTCTACAAGCTGCTTCAATCTGTCCATCTTCAATTCACCGTCTTGGAAAATATAGGAAGTCACAATGACATGTGAGGCACCAGCCTGCAGAAATTCATCGGCATTGTCAACATGAATCCCTCCACCAATCTGCAACCCACCTGGATAGGCCTGTAAAGCTTGGATGGCTGCCTCTTTATTACCATCTCCTAGCATGATTACATGACCGCCTGTCAGCTGGTCTTGGGCAAACATCTTGGCATAGTAACTGCTGTCATGACTAGATACATAATTCTCGACTACTTGCTTGTTTTCTTGATTTAGTGTGGCCCCTACTATTTGTTTTACCTTTCCTTGATGTAAATCAATACACGGTCTAAATTGCAAAGTATTCACGTCCTTTTTTCTCCTTATCACTAACGCTAACTTCTTCATTTCAAGAAAAATCTCAACTGGAAGGAAAAAGCGCTAATTCTCTTATCCTACTATTTGCCAAGAAAGCCCCCATTTGCTGCAATCACTTGGCCTGTTAACCAGCTTGCTTCCTCCCTTACGATTAAAGAAATCATATTTGCGGCATCAAGCGGCTCTCCAATACGCCCTGCTGGAAACAATGGCAGGAATTGCTGTTTTAAATCTGCCTCAATCCACCCAGTATCGGTCGGTCCTGGATCTAAGGCGTTGACAGTTATACTGGAAGCCGCCAAATTGGTTGCCAATGGCGGAGTGATTGCCTTCAATGCCCCTTTGGTAGCGATGTAAGCCAAATTATTCGGATCTGGCCCGCCAGAAACCATAAAAATAATTCTTCCTTGTCTACCCTCAGGAAATACTTGTTGAAAATTGCTTGCAAATAATGTACTTAGTAGAATTGTTGCCTTATTGTTAACCTGATAATGTCGATCCAACATATCGCCAGAGAGCGTTGCTGCATTAGAAGGAAACTCATACGTAGCATTATTGACCAAAATCGTTGGTTCCCCTAATTGATGTCTCACTTCCTGCATCAGCCGAGCTGGGGCGTCTTCGTCTGTAAAATCGACTTCTATCTCAGCAGCACGTACACCAAGTTCTAATAGTTCCTGTTTCAGCTGCCGTGGATAATGATGACTTGTCACATAGGGGTCTGCCGCCGCCAAATGAGTAAAAAAAATATCAATCCCATCCCTTGCCAGCTTGTGACAAATGGCGGCACCAATACTGTTGGCGCGACTAACCCCAGTTATAATAGCTATCTGCTTCATTTTGTGTGCTCCTTCGTTTCTCTTTCCCTTATTGTAAGGGAAAGCCTAATAAAAGAAAAGATGTCACCGCAAAAGATGACATCTTCCTTTTTTTATGCAAAACCGCGTTGATATTGTGTCGGAATATCGATTGCTTGTTCCAGCTGCCGAGCCGCATGGATAGCCCAATACGGATCGCGAAGCATGCCTCGGCCAATTGCTACTAAGTCTGCCTCATCATTACCAATCACAGAATTGGCTAGGGCAGGATCTTCTAAAGAACCGACTGCTATCGTTGGTACATAGAGCGCCTTCCGCATAGCACGGGCGAACGGCAGCATATATCCTTGATGGTTACCTGGATGACGGGCAGGAGCAATCGCTCCCTCACCGCCAGCGCTAATATGAAACATATCTACACCTGCCTGCTGGTAGGCTTGTGCCTTCTCGATTCCGTCTTCCAAGGTATAACCATCTTCCACAAATTCGGTCGCAGATATTCGCATGAGCAGTGGCATACCTTCTGGCATCTCACTTTTTACAGCTTCAATTACTTCCTGACCAAAACGGGTATATTCTTTGTATTCATCCTCACGTTTATTGGTTACCGGCGAATGAAATTGATGGATTAAGTAGCCATGTGCTCCATGCAGTTCAATCGCATCAAAACCTGCTGCTACAGCGCGGCGAGCCGCTTGTCTGAATTTTTCTACCATCGCTTTCACTTCTTCTGTTGTCAATGCTCGTGGCTGCTTATAATTCTCATCATAGGCAATCGCTGACGGAGCTACTGGTGTATCAGCGTCCTCAGCCTTTCTGCCGGCATGTGCAATCTGAATAGCAATTTTGCCTCCATGTTTATGGACGGCCTCTGTTATTTTACGATAAGCTGGAATCTGTTCATCTGACCATAAACCAAGACATTGATTAGTGATACGTCCGTCTGGTTCAACATTAGTCATCTCCACAATAATCAGGCCTGTTTCTCCAACGGCTCGTGATACATAATGGGTATAGTGCCAGTCGTTTGGTGTGCCGTCTTGTTTGTCGACGGAGTATTGACACATAGGTGCCATCACGACGCGGTTTTTTAGCGTTAGATCTTTTATCTGAAATGGATCAAAAAGTTGTTGCACAATAATGCCCCCTTGCTTACTTTTGATAACATTATTAGTATAGCAATAATCATCTTGCATTTCATATCTAACGACTTAGTCAGCAGCAGACGGCTGTCGTGACAAGGTGTATTCTAAAGCAAAGATACAAATAAATAACCACACGGTACTCAAAGCAATACCGGCTGTAATATCTGTTACAAAATGCACACTTAATACTACACGACTGCAAGCAATAATAAGGGTAACGATTAATAATAGCACGACCGCAAACCATTTAACGGTCTTGCGGGACAGATGCCGCCAGAGAAGATAGCTTAGCAGACCATAGAAAGCAAAAGAACCTGCTGCATGTCCGCTGGGAAAACTGAAGCCTGTACCATCATATTGTGCAATCACCTCTGGCCTTTCCCTTCCGATCACCGTTTTCAATACTTTAATCAGTATACTAATACCGATCATGTTTATACAAAAATATAAGCTGTACCAATTGCTGTACTTACTAAACCATAAGGCCGCTGCAACCACTATCGTTGCAGTCGTTAAAAACCAAACCGATCCTGCATGGGTAAGCGTCCCCATAACCTGATATAACAAGCTGGCTTCCGCAAAATGATCCCCCTGCTGAAAAAAGGTATCCACACTAAAAGCCGTGTCTTTTGATACAGCAATTGCCAGACAAATAAACACAACTAACGCCACTGCCGCAACAATAGCTAATACCTTCAAACGCTTTACTACGTGATTCATTTTCTACACCTCTGCCCCTTATATACTTTAGCATCCAAGTAACATTTCTGTCTTTTCTCTCCTCGTCAATCAAGTCAAAACGGGAGTCTTCCTGATTTACTTTTAAGTGGGGCTTACGGTCGATTACACTAAGATAAACTAATTATCCCGAAACCGGTAGCCGACGCCCCAAACTGTCTCAATAAATACGGGCTTAGATGGATTCTCCTCAATTTTCTCTCTAATTTTACGGATATGCACCGTAACGGTTGTATTATCACCAATCGCGTCCCAGCCCCATATTTGTTCGAATAATTGTTCTTTGGTAAATACCTGATTAGGGTGTGTCAGCAGAAACAATAATAAGTCATATTCTTTTGCGGTCATGATCAATTCTCGTTCATCTAAGAAAACTCTTCTAGCTTGTGCATCCACCAATAGGCTTTTGCTTTCAAGCAAATGACTGGTATCGTCTTTCTTCGTTAATCGCTGATATCTGGCCAAATGCGCTCTCACCCTGGCAACTAATTCATTTGGATTAAACGGTTTCACAATATAGTCGTCTGCCCCGCGATCAAAACCTTTTATCTTATCAATATCTTCCTTACGAGCCGTGACCATTAAAATCGGAATATCCAATCTGGCACGTAATTGTTCACACAATTCAAAGCCATTGATTTCAGGCAGCATCAAGTCTAATAAGATCAAATCATATGCTTCTGTAAGTGCGTATTCCAAGCCTTTTTTCCCTGTTAAGGCAATAGTCGTCTCAAAACCTGCTATTTCCAAATAATCTGCCTGCAATTCAGCAATACTTTGTTCATCTTCGATAATTAATATTTGCTTCATTATTCTCACCCACTTTTAAGTAAGAAGTAAACTGCTGTGCCTTGATTCACTTCACTCTCTGCATATACTTTTCCGCCATGTGCCTCGATAATCTTTTTCACAATCGCCAAACCGATTCCACTGCCGCCAGTTGTTGAATTACGTGATTCATCACTACGATAAAATTGATCAAATATAAATGGGAGTGCTTCTTTTGCTATGCCAATCCCATTATCCCGGATCATTAACTTCAGATAATCACCTTGCTGCTCAACGGCAATGTTGATCTTAAGTGCATCCGTATGACGATATTTCAAACAATTATTCAGGATATTCACTACTGCACGATATAACTGTTCCCGATCTGCTCGGACTGTTTTTGTCACATTTGCTTTGATCTGATATTCCCACTTGATATCAGGATATTGAAAAGCCCATTCATCGATAATATCACGCAAAAATTGATCGATATCGATTGGCATAAAATGAAAAGGCACGCGATCCAGATCCAATTTGGAATAGAGAAACAATTCATCGACCATTCGCTCCAATTCATTGGTTTTCTGACCAATTGTTGTCATATAGCGATCCAGCTTCTCCGGGGTATTGGCTACCCCATCCGTCACACCTTGCACATATCCTTTAATAGATGTGACAGGTGTCCGTAAATCATGTGAAATACTAGAGATTAATTCCCGGCGATTGGTTTCATATTTTTTCTGGACATCCTGTGCTTCTTTTAAACTTTTCCTCATCGCTTCAAAGGTTGTCGCCAGTTCGCCTAATTCGCCTTGATAGCTGGTTTGGACTTCTTTATCCAGATGACCGGCCTTGATGTGCTTAGCAGCCAGGATAAGCTGCTGAATCGGTCCAATAATAGTGCGCGAGACCAGATAGGTCAACACTCCATTTGTAATAATGACAACGAGAAGCAGTAATAAAAAACGATAATTCACAAATGCTCGCAACTTATCTTCTTCCATATTATTATCCTGCCAAACAAAAAAGGCAAGCCCTAAGCCGATCTCAATTAGGAAAAAGGCAAGAATCGGAATGATAATCATGCCCAGATTAGAAAGAATCAGGCGTTTCTTAATTGACATCTTGATCACCTACCGTCAAACAAATGGATTTTATTAAAATACATGTTCAAAAAGTTTGATAAAAAGGACAATCTTAGTAGAAGTTCCTCTTCCTTTTAATACGTGAGTAGAGGAGAAGCAAGCCAACGCTAAAATTCGATGCATCATTTTTTTTTGGACTGTTTGAACAATCTCTTAAAGTATAATGGAAAAAGAACGGATAAGCCAACGGTTATTCACCCCTTCTTCGATCTAGTACCGGCACCAACACTGCACCAATAAAAGCCGTAAAATAAGATAAGAATTTAATCCCCATCGGTATATCGAATAATGTCAAGGTAACAATCCCAATTATACTGGAAAAGGCAATGCCTAAGATAAAACCACCAAACCAGCCTAAAATGACACCGACTAATATCCTCATTGTATCTTCTCCCCTTGCTTACTTTTGATTTGATCAGCTAATATCATACCTGCCAACAACAATAACAGCACCCCGGCAATCGGATGTAATGCACCAATCCATGGCAGCATACCAGCCATATTAGCCGTAAAATACAGCAAAAAAATCAACCCCATTAAACCGATCAATTGCCCGTATACTTTTAGAGGCATATTGGCAAGCCAAGCTGTTATAAGCAGCAGCACAGGCAAGTTAAAACCAAATAAATGAACAAACAGCGTATGGTTTCTCCATTGACTTGGATCCATAAATACAGCCATACCTGCTAAAATAAATTGAATGACAATCGCTGTGGTAAATACTATTAATAATGTGTAAAATACGAATCGTGCAAATTGTATTCTCATTACCTTCCCTCCTGACTTCTCCTTTAGTTTATTCCGTAAATCTAAACTCCCGCTTATCCAATTATTAAATTTTTCTTAAACTGCATGTTCAAAAGCAATATACTCTGGCAGACACCACTACTATCCATAAAATTCTAGCAGTCTTCCATTTTCAACAGAGCTAAGAGGTTGACGGAGTCAGCATTTTCATATGAAAAACAGCTCCGTTTTTGTCTATTTCAATAGATTTATCTGCCAAATCACAGAGCTTTACATTGATTTCTGCACAAAAATTATTTAAAGTAGAAAGAAGCAGGTTATAAATTTTCAATAATAAGGGGAAATGTTTATGAGCAATAAGATTAGACTAGGTATTGTAGGTTACGGTAATCTAGGAAAAGGTGCCGTAAAGGCGATTAAGCAAACTGCTGATATGGAATTAGTAGCCGTTTTCACAAGAAGAGAACCAGGCTCGCTTGTACTTGATGAACCTGGTGTTAAGGCTTTACATATATCTGATGCAATTGATTACCAAGATCAAATTGATGTAATGCTGCTATGTGGAGGTTCGGCAACAGATTTGCCGGAACAAACGCCACACTTTGCCAGTATGTTTAATACAGTGGATAGCTATGACACCCATGCGAAAATTCCTGAATTCTATCAAGCTGTCAACGAAGTTGCGGCCAAACATAATAAAACAGCCTTGATTGCTGTGGGCTGGGATCCAGGTTTATTCTCCATTAATCGTGTGATGGCTGATGCCATTCTGCCACTTGGGGAAAACTATACCTTCTGGGGTAAAGGTCTAAGCCAAGGACACTCTGATGCCGTAAGACGAGTAAATGGTGTCAAAAATGGGGTTCAGTACACGATTCCTTCTGAACAAGCTATGGATAAAGTACGCAGCGGTACCAACCCAGAATTATCCACTGCTGAGAAACACCGTCGCGTATGCTATGTTGTTGCAGAAGAACAGGCAGACAAAGCAGCCATTGAAAAAGAGATCAAAACAATGCCGCATTACTTCGCTGACTATGAAACAGAGGTACACTTTATTACGGAAGAAGAATTACAGCAAAACCACTCGAAAGCACCACATGGTGGATTTGTTATTCGCGGAGGTAATACAGGGGAAGATAACAAACAAATTTATGAATTCTCCCTTCAGCTGGACAGCAATCCTGAATTTACAGCGAGTGTATTAGTTGCCTATGCCCGTGCTGCCTATCGCCTGAGTGAAACAAAACAATATGGTGCGAAAACGGTCTATGATGTAACACTAGCCCAGCTTTCACCACGGTCACCAGAAGAATTACGAAGAGACTTTTTATAAGAGAATGTTCAAAAGACAAGGTGAAAAACTTGTCATCAAGCTTATTTTGTCGAAAAAATAGGGAGCAGGCCCGTCTATGGATCTGCTCCCTATTCTTCTTCGACAACTTTGCATATCATCTTCCAGCTCACCAGTTTCATCTTTCTCACCTAAGGAAGCAAAACTTTCTTATTTGATGAAAGGCAGATACAGATGCCCATTTGCTATCCTATTGTGTTGTTCAAGCCCTTAGTTTTACATTTCCGCAATAGATCCATCGTTTTTATTAACAATATACCATCCAAACGTGGCAGTATGTCCTACACCTTCGTTTTCCATTACTTCAAAAACTTGAACCACATAATTACCATTCTCATCAAGATGATCAACCACCACATTAAATGTAGAATCATCTGTTATACTTAAATGTTGTTTTACTAATTCAACCGCGTCTCCTTCAGATATAGAGGCGTCACTATTCCCTGAGCTGTCTGTTGGATTATCTTCTGCATCACCGTTATTGTCCTCATTACCTGCTGGAGTGTCACTGTCTTGATTGGCACCGTCATCTGTATTATTTGGTTCTTCTGGATTATTCGTTGAGGCTTCATTGTTACCTGCATTGGTATTACTAGAATCGTCTGAATTGGAATTATTTTCATTATCCGATTCTGCTGTTCCGTCAGAGCTGGTATTATTATCATCGTTATTACTATCATCATTATTATCTACACTACTGTCCTGGCTTGGTTCTTCCTCAGGGTTAGCTACTTCTGGAGCACCATTCTCTTCTTCCAGTTCTACCTCTTCTTGAAGCAGGTCATTAAGACGCCACTTCTCGTCGTCCCAACTGATTACATAAGTCGTATGAACCAATTGATCTTGTGCGTTTAATTGTTCTTGTGATATTTCATATGCTTGATCATCTGTTTGTTCCAATTCATATGCTTCTTCCTCATCAAACCAAATCGGTTCTTCCGTTTCTATGAGATAAATTATCTCATTCTTTTCTTCAAAGTATTGCCCCAGTGTTGCATCTGCAAAATCCTCTGTCATGATAGTTAATAATTCAGCTTTAACCTCATCGATCGATCCATATTGCTGTAATTCACCATCATCTGCTGCGTGATCTACAATATTGGAAAAGATCACTTGATATTCTTCTAAGACAGCTATTGCTTCTTCTTCTGTTAGTACAATTTCTTCTGTCTCTTCTTCTGGCTGCTCTACCTTTTCGGTTTCTTCATCTTTTGAACATGCTATAAGCAACATCGAAAGAAAGATAAACATAATAGCAGTTATCCTTAATTTCATGATCGTCCCCCATTAACTTGTTTATTTATCATGGTGCTAACCACCCATAACACCCTATAGATGGAAGTCTCACCTTACTATTTATGATACACTTTTTGAACCTTAAAACCAACTATTTCTGCCAATTTTTTTAACTATCTCTGCACTAACTAAGCACAATGACCTATATGATAAGACCTTTATAGTGCTGGAGATGAAAATGCTATAAAGAAAAACAGACCATATTAAAAGGATGGAGATACTCCTTTTTTCTCTCCATCCATTTCAGTTTAGTCAATTAATCGGCTATCCTTTGATTTTTCGACTGTTTTTTCAATTCGACTAGCTAGAATTGGTTTTAATACTACCCCGATAAGAATGGCAATTGCTAGAAATACCATTAACATGAGGATGTTATACCATACAATTGCCGGCACAATACCAGCTACTGCCTCACGCAATAAATCAATCGCATAGGAGAACGGTATAAACGGATGAATCGCTTGGAAAAACGGCGGTGCTACTTCAATCGGGAAAGTTCCCCCGCCACTAGATATTTGTAACACCAATAAAATAATCATTAATGCCTTACCAATATTGCCTAAAACAGAAGCAAAGGTATAGACTATCACCATAAATACTACAGCGATCAACACACTAAATAAGATGAACATGGCGGCATTGCTGGCATACATTTTTAAGATCGTTAAGTTCCCAATACTAACAATTAAAGCCTGTAAAACACCAATAATCAAGAATAAGATCATTCGGCCAAAATAGACCTGTCTTAAGGTATAGTCTTCTCGATAATCCAATTGGTGCACATTAGCAGACAATAAATTAGATAACAGCAATGCTCCAACCCATAAGGATAATGCTGTATAGAAAGGTGCATTTGCAGATCCATAGTTAGGAACTGGGAAGATATCCTTTTCTACCAACTGAACAGGTGTAGCAAAAAATTCATTCTCATCTGCTAAATCATTTCGCAACAAGGAAATAAGATCACTTAATTGATTATTCGCATCGATGGTATGGACTTTATCGGATGCCTCTGATACTTCATTCTTAATTTCTGGTAACTTATCACGGCTAAATGCAGCCAACTCATGGATCGCAGACTCTACTGCAGGCATTTTCTCTTCAACTTGATCGGCTACATCATTATAAGTCTCTTCTATACCTGGCAGTTCCTCTTCAATAAAAGCAGCCAATTGGTTTACCTTCTCTTCTACGTTTGGAAGATCATTTTCGATAAATTGATCAAAGGTGTTCAGGGCGTCGACCATTTTGGGGAAGCTTTCCTGTACCTTGCCATTAATCTCCAGCCAGCGATCCTTTACCCCTGGCATCTCCTCTCGTAATGTAGCAATATCTTGATTCACTTGTGCTAAGACAGAATCAGCCTCACCCAACAAGTCTTGCAAGGTGTCATTGATTTCATGAAGCTGATCCATATTAAAATCAGCAGAAGCAACCGTGTCTTTAATCGCTCCAAAACTGCTGTTCAAGCTGGACTCCCCATTAGCCGCTAACCACTCAGACAGTGCTTGGGTATGCTGTTGCGTGGTTGCTACATTGTTTTCGATCGTATTGGACAAGTCTTCTTCTAATACACCCGAACTGTGAACCTGCTCTACTGATCCTTGCATTGTTTCCAAACTGGCATTAGCAGCGTCCATTTCGTTTAACAGTCCTGAGAGGCTGCTATCTCCTGAGATATCTTGCAATTTCTGATAAACTTGACGATTACTTTCTAAATAAAGCCGATGTTTGGCAATCTCTTGCTGCACCTTCTGCAATTCATCACCATGTTCGCTGACACTTTCATCAGCAGTAATTTGCTGTAATAACGCTTGTAAATCTGCCATCGTTTGATCCATACGCACCAGCTGACTTTGGAAGGATTGCACAAATGGAGCAGCATCCAGTTCTGCCTCGGCAATCACTTGCTGGAATTCGCCGATATTATCTTCAATCGTCGATACTTGATCATTGGCATTATGAAGTCTTGTACTTATATGACTGATCTGTTCCCTTGTTTCAGCAATCTGTTCTTGTGACTCATTTAAGAATTGGTCTGCTTCATCAAACATAGGACCAATCTTATCAAAGCTTTCCACTGCCCTTTCCAATGTAGGGATCGTTTCTTGAACTTCGTCAATATGATCACTCAGTTCATAAATTCTCGGAATATGCTGTTGTAATGCAAGAACCTGATCTGCCCCTTCATTGATCTGCGGGATATACTCACGAATCGCCAAAAAATGATCCACTTGTTCATCGATTGTTTCCCAATCATTATCTATCCCCTCAATATACTCCCCAATCTCGACGATTTCAGGCATTTTTTCATTCAATTCATAAAGGGCATTCTTAATTCTTCTAATCGTTGGTAATTCTTCTTCAATCTTGAGGCCTAGTTTATCAAATTCCGCAAATAAAGTTTTTGACACTTCATCAACAAACTGATTGTTTATCTCATTGACAATCGTGCTGGCGCCAGCAGATGTCATCTTAGGAGCTATAGCATTTTTCTTTTGGTTGACTTGATATTCAACAGAAGTCTGCACGGGCTCGCCATCAACAATCCTCGATAACTCCTGGGAGAAATCTGATTCAATAAAAATACCCGCATAATAATCTCCATGACGGATTCCCTTTTCTGCTTTCTCTCGATCGGTAAACACCCAGCCCATAGCTTCGTTCTCTTTCAAATTTTCTTCCAGATTCTCTCCTAGATTAACTTCTTCCCCTTCAATCTCTGCCCCCATATCCTCATTTACTATCGCAATTTTTATATCTTCGGTATTAGAATAAGGATCCCAAGAAGCCCCTAAATTAAACCACGCATATAATGAGGGCAAAATAGCTAATCCAATCAAAAGTAACGCAACAAGTGGGACACGTTTAAGGTTCCGTAAATCTTGCATAAAAATTTTCCCAATGTTTTTCATTATTAATTCCTCCACGTGCTAATATCTATGCTTGATAAGCTGCCGGCTTTAAGCCTTCTAGAAAATAAAAACGAATCAAGTATACTACCTGCTCTCTAGACAACGGCTGATGATTTTCCTTCCAATCATTCACTAAATGGATATACGTTTTATACATCAAAAAAGCGGTAAGCTTTGGATCACAGGGCTTAATTTCTTGCTTCTGTATAGCTTTTTCCACTTTTTCCTCAATATATAAACAAATTTCTTGTTCAAAATCGGCTAATACCTTCTTGACGATAGGTGTTCGGAAATCTTTTAATTCGTCTGAAAGCTTAATAATTAGCTCGTGACGCTCTTGAAATTGCAAAATCCCATATAAAGCTGCCTCAAATCGATCAATAAAAGTTGCATGTTTATTAATTTCCTGATCAGCAGCCAGTCTCATTTGTGCGGCTAGTTCCTTGATAATTTCCTTCAATAGTTCCTCTTTATTAGCAAAATGAAGATAAATCGTTCCTTTACCTACTTGAGCAATCTTGGATACCCGATCCATCGTTGTTGCTTTATAACCATAGCGCGAGAATGACTGTGTTGCAGCTAATAATATTTGTTGTTTTTTATTCATTTTATCTTCTTCCCTTTCTTAGAAAATGACCAAAAAACTATTCTGGTCATAAGTGCATAATAGTCTTTTTTCTTATCATTGTAAAGTGAAAACTCCTTGTTTTTTTATTTATTTGGAATGTGCAACTGATTCTGCACTATGTGTTTGACTATAAAAGATTTGTGGTATCTTGTTAGTAAGATCACTTAAAGGAGGAATTATTTTATGGAACAAACGATACCTAGTTTTACTTTACACGACGGCATCGAGATTCCTGCCATAGGGTTTGGTACTGCGAGTATTAAAGGAGCCGCGGGGGCCCGTGTTATCGCTAGTGCGTTAAATCATGGCTACCGTCTCATCGACACGGCCTATAATTATGAAAACGAAGGTGCTGTTGGTGCAGCTATTCGACAAAGCGGCATTCCCCGCAACCAAGTGTTTGTCACTTCCAAGCTGCCAGGCCGTTATCATGATTATGCTGAAGCTATTCAAGCCCTGCAAGAATCCTTATTCCGTGCTAATCTTGATTATTTTGATCTTTATTTAATCCATTGGCCTAATCCGAAACAAGGGAAATATCTTGAAGCATGGCAAGCTTTAATTGATGCACAAAAGTGGGGTCTCGTTCGTTCTATCGGAGTAAGTAACTTCTTGCCTGAACATCTCGAACATTTACAGAAAGAGACTGGGGTACTCCCTACTGTCAATCAAATTGAACTGCACCCATTCTTCAATCAAAAACAGCAGTGCAAGTGGCACGAAGAACACCATATCATTACAGAATCTTGGAGTCCGTTATATCGTGCCAAAGATATTATTGAAAATGAAAGCTTACAGCAAATCGCTGATAAGTATAAAAAATCTGTTGGGCAAATTATCCTGCGCTGGCATTATCAACTTGGTGCTGTTTCAATCCCCAGATCTACATCATCGATCAGACAACTAAATAATATCTCTATCTTTGATTTTGCCTTAGACTATGAAGATATGGAAAAGATCAACAGTCTGTCTAAAGCAGATGGACGTATCGGTGGCCAAGACCCTAGCGAATATGAAGAATTTTAGCAAATCTGGCCACAAGCGAATATCAAGCACCAATACATGCAGCTAATCATTCGGTCTTTGTTTCACACTTTTTACTAATAATATTCTTTGACTTCAACCAGTAACTCCTTAATAATAGAGGTAACCACTATTATTAAGGAGTTACTTTTATGATGGACTATCAATCATTAGACTTACAAGATATAAAGAATTGGAAGAAAGAATTATTACGATTTATTATGGCCTACGATTTTGCAATTAAAGAACTAACGACCAAAATCAACATATTGCAAGATGAATTTCAGCACATCCACGATTACAACCCAATAGAACATGTCAAATCACGGGTAAAATCTCCAGAAAGTATTTTGCTCAAGGTAAAGAAAAAAGGCCTTGAGGTAAATTTGCCATCCATTCGTGAGAATATTCGTGATATCGCTGGAATTCGGATTAACTGTTCTTTTGTATCTGATATTTATCAAGTAGCAGATATGCTTGTCCAACAAAAGGATATTACACTGATCGAAAAGAAAGACTATATCAAAAATCCGAAATATAATGGTTATAAAAGTCTCCACTTGATTATTCAAATACCGATTTTTATGTCAGACAGGGTAGAAAATGTCTATGCCGAAATCCAAATTCGCACGATCGCCATGGATTTCTGGGCCAGTTTGGAACATAAAATTTACTATAAGTATAATAAGGCAATCCCACAAACACTGAAAAATGAGCTGCGGGATGCCGCACTCTTAGCTGGTGAGTTAGATGAACGTATGGAGCGCATCCATAATGAAGTTAATGAGATTAAAGAAGCGGATTACATTCATAATCAACTAACTAATGATGAGATGGTCTTTCCGCCAGAGTTAGTGAAGTTATTAAAGGAAAGGAAAAACCAGCAAAAAGATAGCTAGAGGCAGAGACCAAACGAAAAAACTCTCACATCAAAATGGAATGTTTCTGTCCTTGTTAAAAGCATCCAAAAGAAAATATGCTGAAAAAAGAATCGGGAACAGATGCATAAACGGGTCGACTCCTGGTTCTTTTTCTATAAACATTTCCCACTTATACTCTTATCAAAGACAGTTCCCGTCGTGATAAAATGTTCGCTACGTTCCTTCCTACTCTTGAAAAGGCTGTTCAATTGGCTTTAATTGACGAAATGAGATATACATATTATGGTATAGTTATCACGCTAAAAATGAATAGAAGGTGGTCCCCTTGCAAATCGAAGATATTTATCGAAACTTTCCCAGCTTGGCAACCGAAAGACTTCTTTTGAGAAAAATTACGATGGATGACCTGAATGACATTTACTATTACGGCTCCAATGCCAATGTCGCAAAATATGTAAGCTGGCCAAAACATGAAACACACACAGATTCAAAAGAATTTATCGAAATGACCTTATATCAATATGAGAATAATTTAATATCACCATGGGGAATCGAACATAGAGAAGACCAGAAACTAATCGGCACTATAGGTTTTGTATCTTGGAATCCTGATCATCAAATTGCCGAAATTGGTTATGCTCTCTCTGAAGATTATTGGAACAAAGGACTGATCACGGAAGCTGCCAAAAGAATCTTAACCTTTGGTTTTGAAGAAATGAATCTCGTCCGTATTCAAGCAAAATGTATTGCTGCTAATATTGGCTCTGCCCGAGTGATGGAAAAGGCAGGCATGACCTTTGAAGGTGTGATGCGTAAAGCACTATTTCATAATGATCAACATTGGGATATCAAATTATATGCCATTCTAAAAGAAGATTTCTTATCATTATATGAATAAAATTGTAATCTTAATAAGGAGTTGTCTACTCATGCATACATTTCAAGCCTTAATGGTCTCAAAAACCGATCAAGACTTTTCCGTAAAGATGAAGACACTAACAAAAGAAGACCTGCCTCGATCCGATGTCTTTATTAAAGTTGCTTACTCCAGTGTAAATTATAAGGATGGTTTAGCTAGTACTCCTAATGGAAAAATAATCCAAAAATACCCACTGATTCCTGGTATCGATCTCACGGGAATTGTGGAATCTTCTGATGACCCTCGCTTTCAAAAAGGAGACAAGGTGATTGCGACCAGTTATGATATCGGGGTGGCACATCATGGAGGTTATAGTGAATATGCCTGTATTCCTGCTGACTGGGTGGTAAAACTGCCCGAAGAATTAACATTAAGAGAAGCTGCTATACTCGGTACAGCTGGCTTAACAGCTGCTCTATCCATTAGTAAACTGGAAGAGCATGGCGTTCAGCCCGATCATGGTGAAATACTAGTTACAGGTGCCACTGGGGGAGTAGGCAGCCTTGCTGTAGACATGCTGACAAACAAAGGTTACCGCGTCACAGCAAGTACAGGGAAGGCAGAGCAGCATGACTATTTAAAGAAGCTTGGCGCGGAGAGTGTCATTCCGCGAGAAGAAGTTTACAATGGTTCATTAAAACCGTTAAAACAACAACGCTGGGCAGGCGTAATTGATCCTGTAGGCGGCAGTGTCCTCGCCTCAGTCTTAAGCCAGCTGCAATACGGCGGTGTTGCAGCCGTCAGCGGGTTAACCGCCGGCACTGACTTGCCTGCCACAGTCTTTCCATTTATTTTGCGCGGAGTGAGCTTAGTGGGCATCGATTCGGTTTTTTGTCCAATGAATATAAGAGAACCTATGTGGAGGCGAATGGCGACTGATTTAAAACCGGCTCATCTTGAGGAGATAGTCGCTCAAGAAGTTAGATTGGAACAACTTCCAGAACAATTGTCAACTATTTTAGATGGTCATATTACAGGAAGAATATTGGTTGCTGTTGGCGAAACAGAGATAAAATAAGACTGTTGTCATAAAGATCATAAAACATTCCTATTCTACCCATTGTCTGACATACACTGGAAAAGCACTGCATATACAAAAGGTCAAGCGATTTCCTCCGCATCGCTTGACCTTATTTGGTTAGTCATGATGAAGTGTAACTGTAAAGGACACCTTTGTCCCTTGATCCGGTGTACTCTCTATAGTCAATCCTTTACCATAAAATTGTTTCAGTCTTTGCTCTACATTTAAGAGTCCCACCCCTGATTCACTATTGACAGGTTTTTTTAAGACAGCCTGTATTCGCTCTTGATTCATTCCTATACCATTATCCTCAATCATGACAGTTGCCTCTGACCTCCTGTGATTGGCTTGCAATTTCACAGTTATTGTTCCTTTCCCTTGTTTCTTCCTAATTCCATGACGAATCGCATTCTCTACCAGCGGTTGAATAGACAGAAATGGCACCTTGATATCCTGGCTGTCAGCCACTTCCCATTTCACTTCTAATAAATCACCAAAACGGACCTGTTCAATATAAAGATAGGAACGAACGATATGAAGTTCCTCTTCGATTGGGATTAAAGAATCCATTTGATGGAACTGAAATTTACTTCTGAGAAACTCGCTAAAGGTATTTAATACTTGTCGCATTTTTTTCAAATCCCATTCACTCAAAGCAATGATTGAATTTAATGTATTAAATAAGAAATGGGGTTGTATCTGCGCTTGAAGCCAGGAAGTTTCAAGCTGCAGCTGTTGTTCAGCAACCTTCTTTAATGTAATTAATGAATCTACACGTGCTTGCAGTTCTACTGATTCTACTGGCTTTGTGACATAATCATTTGCACCTGCTATAAAGCTAGTTTGAATGGTTGTGCTGTTTCCTGTTAACAATAATACCGGCAGCTCTGTTAAACTATAACGCTCACGAATGCTTTTAGTCAGCTCATAACCAGAAATGTCTGGCATCATAATATCAGAGATAACCAAGTCCCACTGTCGATTTTGTATTTCTTCCAGTGCTTTACTGGCACTAGATACTAATACCATATGATATTTCTCAACTGGTAAAACTGCCTCCATCGCCAACAGATTGGCTGGATCATCATCTACTACCAAAATCGCCGGGCGTTCTATGTCATACGGTATAGTGGCTTCACTTCGGCCTTTTTCCTCTTCATCCACCATATTAAAGAACTGCCCTTGCGGTAAACGGATTGCCTCTTCGGCATGAGCTAGTTTTAACGTGAAGCTGATTCTCGTACCTTCTCCTTGTTTGGAGTCTACTCTGATTGTTCCACCATGAAGTTCAACCAATTGCCTTGTAATACTTAAACCTAAACCAAAACCACCCTCCAATATTGTCTTATTGCTGTGGTCTTGTTCATATGGATTGAAAATACGTTTCTGCATCTCTGGTGAAATGCCTATACCAGTGTCAGTGATTGCAATCTCTGCTGCTTCACGGTTAATCGAAGCCGTAATAGTAATGGTTCCTTGATTCGTATATTTGATAGCGTTCTCGATAATATTATAGAAAATTTGTACCACACGATTTTCATCCGCATATACAGCCGGGAAATCACTAGGAATACGGTTCTCCATCTTTAATTGCTTCATTTCCACCGAGAATCGAACCATATCGATAACCCCTGTGACAACGGGCGCTAAGGCAATCACCTGTTTATTAAGTCTAGGCTGTCCATGTTCTAATTTTCTTGCTTCTAACAAATCAGTCAGTAACAGGCTCATCCTCTTTCCAACCTTGAGCACCGTATTTAATTCTTTTCTGCTTCTTGTCTGCAAACTCACATACTCTCGTTCTAATACCGACTTGGACAGTAATATTATACTATTCAACGGATTACGGAATTCATGTGATGTATTAGCCAGAAACTGATCTTTTTGCTCATTCATACGCTGTAAACTAGCGGCTAACTGTTTTGTTTCCCGATATGTTTGAAAATACTTTCTAAACCAAAGCATTACATAACAGAGGGCTGCAATGATTAAATCAAATGGATAATAAATATAATACAAATTTAATTCCCGCAAACCCAATGTCCAGGCAAAGTGATGAAGCACTGCTGCAAAACTTAGTACTAGCAACAGATTTGTTTGAACATCTTGACGAATGTTTCTGATAATGGCTATCAGTGTCATCGTCACAGTTATACCTATAAGCAGATAATAGATCGGAAAGCTGCTAATAACCTGTGGGATCGATAAAAACATCGTAATCAAAGCCATCGCCCATATAATTATTTGAAAATAAGGAAAGATCTTTCGCCAATAAGGAAGATCTCCATGATTTGTACATTGCATCAAGGCAAAACAAGCAATTAATGCCACTGCATTTGCCAAGCGAAAATCAAAATCATAGCTGATATAGAATAACTGATGAAATAATTTATCACCTGTACTTAATAAGGTGATGATAATGATGGAAATAGAAAGTAATGAGAAAAATAATAAGCGTTTATCCCGATTCCCTAAAAAATATATGATTAGCGTATAGATTGAGTTAATTAAGAAGAAAATAATGGTCACCATTTGTAAGTTGCTCGAAATCTGTGACTCCCGTGTTATCGCATGGTCTGTACCAAATTTCATCGAACGGATAATACCGCTGTTTCTAATATCCTTATAATTAGCAGCCTGAATGACAATATCAATCAGGCCTTGGTTGTCTGGAGTAATAAAAAGATTATAAGGTAAATTTCTAGCAGTATAATTCTCTCCTGAACGAGCCACTTCCCCTGAGGAACCTAGCAAACGTCCATTGACATACACCTCAGAGGAACTGCGAATACTCGGTATATACAAACTGTAGTTAGTAGGCAAGTTAGGATCTACTTTGATTTGAAGCCGATAACTTCCATAACCAAAAGAAGAACCTAACTTGTCATTCCAGCCATTAGGAACCTCAATAGATTCATGTTTGGATGTCGACTCACCAGTGTCTTCCTGTTCCATGATAAATGCATAAGGGTAGAACTCCCAGCCCCCATCCAACAGGAAAATTTCGTCGTCGGTTAAATCCCGTTCCCGTAAATCCAATTCTCCGTCCTGAAATTCGATCCTTGTTGCCGAGTCAAACCATTCTAACCAAATAAGACGTAAACCTGTTAAACTGGAGAGGAAAATGACTAACATAATGATCAACCAAATATATTTTCTTTTCATTTCTCCAACTCTTCCATATTTAATTTGGACTATATAAAGCAAAAGTTCATCAGCAGGTTTTCTTCCTGCTATAATTGAGCAAAACGTCTGCAGGTGTTGTTCATCCACTCCTCCTACTTTATACCTCTAAACCTTGAAGTAAAGATTACAAACGGTTACACCAGGTGGAATAATTACCATGTATTATATCATAATTACTAGCAATTTAGTTGACCATTTATGGCAATATTGCTACACAAGTTAGGATAAAAATGGTAACAGGTACCCTGTTTTTACTAGTTTACGGTTTGCTGCACACTACTGAGGAAACAACTAGAATAATCAAAGCATAGACTTTTGAAAAACGTTATACACCGGCTTCCCCTCTTCTGTTACAGGAAAAGCCTGTTATCGGACATATTTAACGGATATAACGATAGGACATAAGTTGTTGCAGATGGTCGATTTCGCGCAACAGCCTTTTTCCAATATTGGTTTGCCGCACCGTTTTTCGTTCTAATTCTTTGTCAACTACCCTCCGAACCGATAAGACATCCGCCCCTTTTAACAAGACATCTGTCTTGGAAGTGAAATACTGGTGGGCAACAAGCTGCATGCCATATGAATTATATAATAACGTATAACCTGCAATACCTGTTGTTGATTGATAAGCCTTTGAAAAACCCCCATCAATAACAATCATTTTGCCATCGGCTTTAATTGGATTCTCTCCTTCGATCTCTTTAACTGGTGTATGTCCATTGATAATATGACCTTGCTGAGGATCCAGATCGAATTCTTGTAATATGCGGCAGCAAATTTGCTTGTTCTCCCGTAAATAATAGTAATGGTTCTTTTCTTCTTTATGAGCAGCTTTATCCTTAATGAAATACCGTTCAAAAGTAGTCATGGCCCGTTTGCCAAACAAAGATGAAAATTCACCCGTCCATAAATACCAGACCATATCTGTTGCTAAATCATCAGTAATATGTTTATGAGCAAAGGCCTGACGCAGAAAAATTTCAAATTGATCTAATAAATCTCTGCCTTTGTATACCTGCCCATCGATTACCATCTGCTCCATATTGCCATCTTTATCAATCGGAATACAGCCATGAATCAATAAATTGCCATTATAACGTAAATATAAGCTACCTTTTTTCATTAAAAAGCGCATATGCCGTCCTAATTTTTCTGATTGTTGAACTGCAACTAAGAGTTTATTGATGACCTCTTCTTCCTCTTGTAACAGCTGATCAGGCTGATTTGGATTAATGGTTGCAAAACATGTGTCTTTCAGGGAATAGGTTGTTCCATAGATTGTTATTGTGTTGCTTTCGTAGTCTATTTTCTCTAGGACGAGACGTTCTTCCATATTAAAAAATGGCCGCCGTTTAATAATCGGACTTTCTAATTTAAACTGAATAATAGCAATGGCTTGATGAATTTTAGTAATTTGCAATTCTTCTTGCTCTGTTAACGATTTACCTGTTGTTTTCTTTGGCCGGAATGATGGATTATCCTGATAGTACGTCTCTGCCAAGTTCAATAACGGCCGTAAATTAATGCCATAGACGTCTTCAATAATATCTAAGTTGTTATACCGAGCACAGATACGCAAGATATTGGCTAAACAAACCTTCGAACCTGCATAAGCACCAATCCATAAGACATCATGATTCCCCCATTGTATATCCACCGAATGATAATTAATCAATGTCTCCATTATTTTATCTGGTTCTGGACCTCGATCATAGATATCTCCCACTACATGCAGATGATCAACGACTAACCGCTGAATGGTATAGGCAAGTCCAGTAATTAGTTTATCCGCTTGTTGGAGGGAAATAATCTGCTGTACAATCTTCTGATAATATAATTTTTTATTCGTATACTGATCACTTTTGTATAACAGTTCTTCGATGACGTAAACAAACTGCTGCGGCAATGCCTTTCGCAGCTTAGAACTTGTATATTTTGAAGAGGCATAAGCAATTAAATCAATCAATTGGTGAATTCGCTTGGTATAAAAAGACTGTAATTCCTTTTGATCGGTCAGTTCGTTCTTTATCAGGGCAAGCTTTTCTTCCGGATAATAAACAAGCGTCGCAAATTCGGTAATCTCTTGCTCGGATAAGGTTTCCTTAAAGATATCATGGATCTTCTCTCTGACTTTACCGGACCCATTTCGCAGTACATGTTGAAATGCTTGGTACTCCCCGTGTAGGTCACTGACGAAGTGTTCTGTTCCCTTTGGTAAATTGAGGATAGCTTCTAAATTAATGATCTCTGTCACTACTTTTTCTTCACAGTCATATTTTTCGGCTAGTAAATCTAAATATTCCGTATTCAATGGATTTGTTCCCCTTCCTATCTGGTTTCCGTCATGAATATTTTTATATCTGGTTGTTCCTGAATAAAAGCACCGTAATCTTCCAGTTCTCTTCATCGACCGCTTGAGAACAAAATCATCTAAGCGGTTACAACTGGATTTATCTATTCGATAGTTAAAATATAACATTAACCCCAGTAAAAATACAACATATTTATAAAATAAAGTACAATATATAGAAGAAAAATATATAAATTAATACTTTATTTGGTATAAGGTGATTTATTTATTCCGACGTAATCGTCTATAAGACCTCCGGTTTCAAACAAGTCTAAGGAAAACAACTAATGACGGCAAATTCGATTGAGACTGTTTACTGCTTTTTCCTGGCTTTGACGAGCATAAAGAGTGCATCATTATTTTCTCTAGTTCACTCTTCCTAAAAAATAACAAAGATTGCATAGAATAGTTTTTTTATTTCCTCCTACAATAACTATATTAGTACATGTTCAAAATGGTCGATAAAAACATCCGTTACGTTCACAACATTCTGGGACTGCGGTTACTAGTCCCACCGAAAACATTTGTTGCAACACCCATCCTGCACAGTTGCAAAATGATAAAGGATGAATACAATGATTTTTATTTACAATGATTATGGAGGAACACATACTACCTCTTTGGCAGCTGCTTATCATTTGAAAAAGCTGCCTGTTAACAGAAAATTAACTAAAGATGAAGTAATCAATACCGACTATTTTAATAAACTAACCAAACAAGATTTTGGCAAGTTAATTTTTCACGGTGTCGATCAACAAGGCCATTCAGTTTATACCATTGGGAGAAAGAACAATAAATATGTTGTACCTGCCTTAGAACAATTAGTTAGGCTCTTACAGGAACAACATGGCCTACAAGACAAGGTAATCCTATCTAATACTTCGCCAACAGTTCCTCTTGCTCTTACGATCGGAGGGATGTTATCCAGAGGGCTGCATCTGGATTTTCTTGGAGTGCCCTTCTTAATTATGGGTGCCCGGCAATGTTGTTTACAAATTCAACAACTGGTGAAAGAAACGAAAGAAGCCGGGCAACGTTTTCCTTCTAAAGTAATTGTATTAGAAAACAAATCATTTCAATAAAGGGACAAGTTTCGTTTGTGGGAGTTTTATCTTCACCATATCCAGTGAAGCTTGTTAGCTCTTGTTAGGGCAACGGAGTTTTTTAGCTGGCCATAAAAAAGGGGTGATCTTTTATCGATTTTCCAACGATTCATACCAATGTTTAGGACGGTGTAATAGCTGTTCCAGTATTTATCATACTGACACAATTGGCAAAACTATTTCCCATTCCTCGGGTATTCCATCTCACCATTGCCAGTTTGCTTGGCTTTCTTATCTTTATTAGTCACCGGCATGATCTGTGGGCTGGAATATTTACGGGAGCATTTTATGGAGGCGCTGTACCTATTCCTCATTAAAAACATCATGGATTGCCTTTAAGCATAAAAAACAACAAAAAGCGGAGAGTAAGTCTGTTCATTAAAGAAATCCCCTCACAGTAAAAAATTCTTCCGCTTCTTGAATGGTCTCATAAAAATATTTATTTTCATGTCTTCCATAGTGAAAAAAACCATAATCTACATCTTTTATAATCAATCAAAGTGATATCATTACCTGCCTCATTCATCAAATAAATAAAGTGTTGATTAGGCCGATAATCCGTTTCCGCGGTTCCACAAAACCATATAGTCTGCGGCAGACCATTTTCCGCCTGGCATAGCAAAAAAAGTTAGCTGAAGAGCATGCCCCCTCGGCAGACTAACATCGCGACGACAATCGCCACGTCGGCACTAGTACGCCCTGTACGTCGAAAAACGAAACGGTTAGCCGCAGCGATTGCCTTGTTCTCCATATCTTCTACAGAGCTTATTTCTAAAATAGCTAATAATAACTGGCATTGGATATACTTCTTATCTTACAAGAAAAAGGGTTATTACTTTTGTTATAAGCAATAACCCCATTCCTTGTTATTCGTCAAATACCACACGGGTATTAGCGACCATATCATGTAATCCTTGCTTCTGATTGGTAAAAGCCACAAACAGGTAAAGCAAATACATAATCATAAAGATTCGATAAATAAAACGTCCGATTACTTCACGAAAGATAAGGTCACTCCATTTTAAAGGCTGGTCATCTTCTCGGATTACTCGCAAACCAAAAATCATCTTTCCTAACGTTTGCTGAAAGAATTTGGTCATTAATAAGAAGTATAAATAAAAGATGACCGCTGTCAGAATACCATTCACCGTCCAAAAACCAATTGTCAGCGGCTTACCTTCATTGATAAAAGCAAAGGGAACAAGCAAGATGCCGCTAATGCTTAAAACAATGATACTATCGACTAAATACGCCCAAAACCGCATCCAAAATCCTGCATAGCGATGGGTTGTTACTTGTGGTTCTTCCACTTTATCGCCCCCCCCTTATCGTGAATATAAGTACATCGCACGCGGTGCATTATTTTCTTGTAATAGTTCCTTTAAACCAAAAATATTGGTTTCAGAGCTGAACAAACTCTGTGCTACACCGCCCAGCAATTGATCATAATAACCTGATTGACTATACTCAATCAATGACGCATTAGCCAAATTTTGCTCTTCTTTCATCATCGCTACCGTATCATCAAATGAACCTAGTTCATCTACTAAGCCTTCTGCTTGTGCCTGTGAACCAGTATATACCCTGCCATCTCCGAGCTCACGCACACGGTCTTCCGGCATATCTCTGCCATCGACAATGACCTGTACAAAATCATTATACATATCATCAATCATCGCTTGTAATAAGTCACGCTCTTCATCACTCATCTCACGGTACATAGACATAATATCCTTATGTTCCCCGCTTTTAATCGTGTTCACGTCAATACCAAGCTGATCTGCCAATTCTGAGAAATTATAGCTCTCCATAATTACTCCGATAGAACCCGTTAAAGTTGCATTATGGGCGACGATCTTATCCACTGGCGCTGAAATATAATAACCGCCTGATGCCGCTGTATTTCCCATCGAAACGTACACTGGTTTATCATACATTTCCTTGATTTCTACTATTTTGTCATGGATTTCAGCACTTTCCACAACACCTCCACCAGGGGTATTGACACGCAAGATAACGCCACCTACCGAGCTATCCTCCCCTGCCTGATCCAGCATTTCCAGAAAAGCCTGATGATTATAGCCACCGGCATTCAAAAAGCCTGCTGAACCTGTGTCCTGAATGACTCCATCCACATGTAAAACAGCAATTTTCTGCGAACCGCTTCCCTGTTCTATCACCTTTTCAGAATAACCTTCTGTCTGGTCATAAAAACTAAAGAGGCGGTCAAAGTCAGCTGTTAGCATCGATGACATAAATTGAAACCCGACAGAAATCAGAAATAATCCTGCCGCTGCTGCTAATGCTAACCACCTTTTTTTATTCATATGTATCATCCTCCATTCTTTTTGTAACATCCTTCTCTTCTCATCATACCTGCTCTGTCTCCAAATAAAACATGATAAAAAAAGAAAAATGGGTTTGACGTCTTTAAAGCAGGTTAGAGCTTCCATTCCTTTGCCTTTAGTATGGCTTGAGCTCGTGATTGGACACCTAACTTGCTGTAAATCTTTGTGAGATAGACTCGAATGGTACCCTCAGTTAGAAATAACTGCTTCGCCATCTCACGGTTTGAAACACCGCTTATCAATAAACGCAGGTCATCTATTTCTCGCGGTGTCAGCGTATTTACGCTGTCATCAACTGGAATGGAACTTCTTTCTTTGGCACCCAGTCCTTCCAGATAAACAGCAGGAACGTCTTCTTGAATTAGCTTTGTCTTTCTTTTAAAAGTCTGGTAGGTCATTAACACATCCTTAAAACCATTCTCATCAAGAAATATTCGTTTGTAGCCATAGCTAGAACCTAATACAAGTGCCTCATGCAAAGTAACAGATGCGATCTCCTCCTGTTTCAGCTGTTTATGGCAAATAGCTTCTAAGACAGCGGACTCGATGAGCAAATCAATTTGCTCATCTTCAGCGGCATGTTCACGCACTTGAATAACGATTTTCAATGCCATCTCCCATTCATTTTTCTTCATTAACAGACGGCAATAAACTAATAGCCACAACTCTTGACCTAACTCTATTTGCAGGGAGTCTGGGCGTATTGTTTTGAATAATTCCTTTTCTGCTTCTGCTGGCTTATTTTCTCTCAGATAGGCTAATGCCTTCATCGCCTCGATAGACCGCCACCAATACCACTCCGACACATGACTTAAGGCCTGATCCCATACTGCATGGGCAGCTGTCATCTGCCCTTGTATCATATACACTTTCCCTTTGAGAATAGACAGCGGCACATATAAACCATGATCTTTAAAGCGAAGAGCATATTGCATGCCTTCATGAATTTCCAACAACACCTCTTCTAATTGATTGGTTTCATAGAGAATTTCGGCAAATACTCCATAGCTGTATCCCATCACATGTTGTTCTTTAAATTCTGTCTGACGAAAAACTTCTAAGAAGGCGCGAACCTCATTAACAGCAGAATACTTCCCCTTAGAACCAAATGATGTACGAGTGAGCTTGGCGTGAAATGGATTATACTGTACAGGGGCAAGATACCATTTATCATTTATCAGCCCCTTCTTCACTTGTTCGGTAAGAAGCTCAATAAAAGCCTCTTGTTCTCCCGTAGCTAACTTGACATATGCTTTTAAGGATCGCAGAATACTGGCAGGCTCTGCATATTCCTCTTGATCCTGCCATCCTTCTTGTACATGACGGTTGTCTAATTCCTTAATTACCCTGTCCGCCTTTTCCATATTTTGAATCGTGGTTAGCGAAACAGCGTATATAACCAGTGTCTCCACATTCACAGGATAAGCTGCTTCACGTAAATTATCTACCCACTGAATCAACAGCCTGATTTGACCACTATAGAAAATATCAAGCAATTGTTCAGCAATCCATTGATCGGCGGACAAGTACAAGCCTCGTTCCAATTCTAACTCAATAGCGGTATTGTAATCCCCTCTGGTATACAACAATCCAGCAGTTTTTTCAGCAAGTGCTTGCAGCTGTTCCGTGGTATATTTGTTTCTTCGTTCCAATTCTAACACTTCCGCCAACAGCTGATGGTAACGAAAGGTCTGTTTTGAGGGGACAAGCGTATCGTAAGAATGCCTAAGTCCACTAATTCAGACAATTGTTCATAGCTATCTTTACGATTAGTTAGGATATTACAAAGCTCTGGATCCAGCACTTTCAACAGTGATGTTTGTAATAGGAACTGCTGTGTAGTGACAGGCAAGGTGACAAATATTTCTTGCATAATATATTCTGTAACAAATGATGTTGAACTATGTAGTGTTCCGCTATTTCTTTCCTCCGATATCCCTGCTAACTGCACACCAGCTGCCCATCCATTTGTTTTTCGCAAAATTTTCTCGCAAAAGGAGGCTTTATCCATAACAATATTCTTCTTTTGGTAGAGGGCTTCTACTTCTTGATAGGTAAAAGACAACTTATCAATGCCAACTTCTGCAAGTCAAGATTTTACCCGCCAGGCGGCAATAGGAAATGGTAATTTGCTTCTGCTGGCTGTATATAGATAGATATGATCTGGTAAGTAATTAATAAGGCGGATCACCATTTCATGAATGATATCCAGCTCTATATGATGATAGTCATCTAACACAATATGCAGAGGCGATTCGAACAGACTTAGTTCGTTCAGCAGCGAATCGACAATCAGCTCTAGAGGAGGCATATATTGCAAATCAAATAAATGCTCCAATTTTTTATCTATTGGTTGCCCTGTCGCTTTTTCAATAGCTTTTAAGATATATTGCCAGAAACGGCTTGGATCATTATCCATCACATCAATAGACAGTCAGGCCACTGGTTCTGCCAGCTGCTGAACCCATTGACTTAAAATAGTTGCTTTTCCATAACCAGCAGCTGCTTGAATAATCGTAATTCTCGCCTGAGGATTATGGCGTATAAAGGGATACAAGCGTTCTCTGGTGATAATAGTATCCGCCACTTTAGGTATAGTTGTTTTAGAATGCAACCAAACAGCCTGCATAATTGTCACCTTCCACCATCATTCTAATTATCACTATAGGTACCATGACTTATACTATATTATACACGTTTTTACTGACTGTGGTTACTTCTGTCTATTTATTAATGATTTAGACTTAAGTTATTTTCTGATTTATCAATGTTTTATACATACTGCGCTTGAGGTCGCTACTGTTTTTCAAAACTTATTTACTGCACCAAAGCCTAGATAATATATTTTTTATCCTATTTCTTTCTTCCATTCTCCCTGCATAGTATATAATACGAATTGAACCATACTTAGGTTGCACTTTTTTCAATATCATCGAAAGATACAGCAGTTATGTTATCACTTCCAGCAGATCTTTACGCGAGCTTACGTTATACCAAGTCAAAAACTCATACCAGCATATCTGATGGTATGAGTAAGGGAGAGTTATTGCCTTTCTTACGATTGCAGTGTTAATATTTTGATAATGGTAGTCATCACCGCCTCTTCTTCATTAGATCCGGTCACAAAACTTGCAGCTGCCTTCGTTTCCGGCACGGCATTGCTTACAGCAAAACTGTAAGCTGCCGCTCGCATCAGTTCAATATCGTTGTAACCATCACCAAAGGCCATCGTTTCGTCAGCAGTAACATCCAAAAGCTCTTGCAGTTTCTGAACGGTTGTACCTTTATGAACGTTGACATTTGCGATATCAATCCATGCCGCTTCCGAGGCAACAAAATAGGCACGGTCAAAGAAATCTGCTAAGTGCTCTTTCGTTACAAAACAGTTTAATAACGGATCATGTACGGTAATTTTAACAAAATCATCGGTGATTTCCTTGAAGTCACTTACAAGATGCACTTGCGCATAAGACATACGGACAATGGCTGATTCTTCTGGGGGTGTCGTTTCTTTAATAAATGCACCATTCCTTGTGCAAGCAATAATCGTTTGATCTAAACTGATCGCTTCCAATGCGGCAATGATTTCTTGTCCTGTTTGATTATTTAATAAAGATTCATACACATACTCGCCCTTATGCTTGATTCTAGTGGCACTATCCCCCAAAATCCATAGGCCGGACGCATCTTGGCCAAAAAGCTCCTCTACTCGCTCGCACTGTTTACCAGTTACCGGTGCAAAGGTAACGCCCTTATCCTGCATAACTTGCTTCACTTCTTGAAATAACTCGCGATTAAAATCCCCCTGATTATTTAAAAAAGTTCCATCCATATCTGTTAATACTAGCTTAATCATAACTCACCCTCCATTTCTCTACAATATAAATTGTACATCAACATGGAGACATTCCCCTATTGCCAATGCATAAATTCGCCGTGTCATTTTTGTTGGACTTTTTGAACATCCCCTACTAATCTATTGTTTTTATCACTCTAGCTGGATTACCGCCAACCAGAACATTATTGGGAACATCATTAGTTACCACCGCACCCGAACCTATCACCACGTTATCACCAATTGTTACACCCGGGTTAATAATTACTCCTCCGCCAATCCATACCTTATCACCAATTTTGATAGGTTTGCCGTATTCTTTGCCTGAAGCCCGTTCCATTGCATCAAGCGGATGTGTAGCAGTTAGGATTTTCACCCCCGGTCCAATCAGACAGTCATCTCCAATCCGTACTTCACATACGTCCAACACCGTAAAATCAAAATTGGCAAAAAAGTTTTCACCTACATACGTATTATAGCCGTAATCAAAGCGGATATTGGGCTCTATGTAAATATTTTCACCGGTTGATCCAACTATCTCTTTTAATAACTCTACCCGGTATTTCAATTGATGCTCCTCTGTTGCATTATACGTACGAACAAGCTGTCTTACTCGATGACGATCCTCTGTCAAAACCGCGTCGGTTGCATCATAAAGTTCTCCTGCTAACATTTTCTCTTTTTCTGTTCTCATTTTCATACTCCTATTCCTGCTTTAATATTCGTTGTAAACGTTCCGATGTAAGCCACATAATGGCGATAAATCCCACGATAAATACAGGGAACAAGGCAACACTTGTGTAAGCCGCAATAAAACCAAACAGAGGTGGCATAAATGTAGTCCCTGTATAGGCTGTCGCCATTTGGTACCCCATAATCTTCTGTGAGTGAGAGGTGCCGAAACGAACCGGGGTCTCATGTAACATACAAGGAAAAATTGGTGCTAAGCCTAGTCCAATCAGCAGTAAACCAACTAAAGCAAAGCCGGACGGTAATGGCAGCAGCAATAAAACAGCACCACTCAAGGCAATCATTTGCCCCGCTCGGATTAGTTGATTATTATTTACTTTTAATGTGATAAAACCAGTAATAAATCGGCCGATCGTAATACCTGCCCAATAAAAGGAAATCCACTTGGCAGCTACAGAAGGAGAAAGCGCCTTCATATTCACTAAATAACTGCTCCCCCACAAACCTACTGTTGCCTCAGCAGCACAATAGAAAAAGAATGAAAACAAAGCCCACTTTACCCCTTTTTTATTCCTTATTGATTTGGTCTCTGTTCCTTCGTTAGCTTGTTCTTTACCTTGTTCTTGTTCCACTGGTGGATGTTGACGAGCAGCTTTCCCCCATAAAGGTAAAGAGATAAATAAAATCAATACTAAACTAAACTGGATAATGGAAATAGTGAGATAGCCATTTCTCCATGAATCATGCTCTTGCATAAAATACGCCATAACAATCGGCCCTAATGTAGCTCCGACACCCCAGAAACTGTGAAGCCAGCTCATATGGTGTGCTTTATAATGCCGGGCTACATAGTCATTGAGCCCTGTATCAATAGCTCCTGCACCCAGTCCAAGCGGGATCGCAAAAACGACTAACCAAATAAGTGATGGAGCAAAATGGAAACCAAGCAAGGCTATAGCCGTCATACCTGCGCTTACCAAGGTTACTTTTCCAGTGCCGAAGAGCTTTAAGACATGACCGCTTGCCAGACTTGAGATGATGGTCCCTGCAGCAATCACCATAAACAGATAACCTGCTGTATCTATCGGAGCCTCAAAATCCAGCTGCATAGCCGGCCAGGCGGCACCTAATAAAGAATCTGGCAGCCCCAAACTTATAAAAGCTAAATAAATAATGATTAATAATAATGTTACCAATAACTACCCCACCTCTTTTTAATAATCAGGTAAAGGCCGATCCAACAATACATCCATTCCCAAGTGATGTAACCCAAACAAATAATCTTCCCGCCATTCACCAAGTACCAGTTTTGGCAGATGCCGTTTTGCCATATATTTACTGCTGGTCTGTTGAATAAGCTGTAATGTCCTCTGATCTATCTCGTGTTGACAGAAAATTATCAAATAGGGATTAATAATAGCCGTAATAGCAGCAATCAAACGACTTAAGGCATCGATTAGCGGCATATTATCGTTATGGATTGTTCGTCCTGCCTGTTGTACTGCTTGATAAAAGTTAGCTCTATCATATTGTGGAATAAAAGCTACTTCCCCAGCGAAAAATGTTTCCCCACGATGAACGCGGCCATTGATGATAACACCTGCCCCCGGTCCATTCTGGCCAAGATACATATAAACTAGTGTTTTATCATCCTTTAATTTATGAAGATGAAAATAGCCAATGACAGCGGCATTCATATCATTTTCAACTACTGTCGGAATGGAAAAATGGGTGGCCATATGCTGGCTAATATCGAGCCCTTCAAAAGGCGGATAATCAGGAATATAAAGGATTTTTCCATTGTCTACAACACCAGGCACACCGATTGTCAAGCTCTGAATAGCTGGGTAGATGGCAAACACTTGACTAATACGGCCGACTAATACTTCAAGTCCGCCTGCTACTAGTACTGTAGGCCAGCTCCCTTGTTCTTTCACTTCTCCAGCACTATCATAAACTTTATAATATGTTTCCTCTTTCTCCAGAAACACCACCATATTAAGCATGTAGGCCGTATTGTATTGGTATTGATTTGCCCGTCTCCCTCCGCTCGATGCGGCCAGCCCTAAAGAAATGACTTCACCACATGCCACCATTTGATTTAAAAATTTGCTTACGGTTGGAAAACTAACATCTAAATATGTGGCCGCTTCCGCTTTTGTTATGGTTTCATGAGCCAGCATAAATCTGCGTATCCCTCGGATAATCATTTGCTTTCCAGACTTTTGGGACATCATTTTTTGATCCACTTTCTATATCACCACTTTTTAAATGACTTTAATAAGTTAACTTCGTTACTATACCACAGCCTGCCATTGATAACAAGTACTTGCATATAAATTGTTTTTAATGTATATTAATTCATAAATATGAATATAAATTCAAAAAATTGAGGTGCACCTATATTGAAATGGATCCTTGAATCAAAATATTGGAACGACTATGTAATAGAACTTCCGGAAACCGATTTTTCTCATCCACTTGTGCGTACAGTAACATCGGAATTATTCAGCGATATACAAACAGATGTTGAAAAAGCAGAAACAGCGTTTATCTTTGTACGTGATCAGATTTCTCATTCTTTTGATATCCAAGGCAGTCATGTCACCTGTAAGGCATCTGAGGTATTACAATTTAAAGAAGGTATTTGCTATGCTAAAACGAATCTATTAGCTGCTCTGCTGCGTTCTCAAGGTATTCCTACTGGTTTCTGCTATCAGCGGTTAGTATTGTTTGAAAAGCCTGAGGACGGTTACAGTATTCATGCCTTGAATGCTATTTATTTAGCTAGCCTGCAAAAATGGATTAGGGTCGATGCTCGTGGAAATAAACCGGGGGTAAACGCACAATTTTCCACAGAAAAAGAACAATTAGCTTTTCCTATACGTGAAGCAGATGGAGAATATGATGATCCAGTGATCTATGCCAAGCCACATCCCAAAACGACAGCCACATTAACGGCACATGATCACCCTATGGTTATGTATAAACATCATCTTCCAGATAGGCTTGACAACAAAGATTATTTTTAGTGAAAGAAGTTTGTAAAATAAAACAGCCTGTTGTTCAGGCTGTTTATTTTTGGACTTACTTCGAAAGGGATATGTCCATATAACGTGCAGAGGTTGATTGTTTGCGATAAATCATCAAAGATATGCTGATGATAATTGTTAAAATAGATACAAGCTGTGCCATGCGCAAATCACCAATAAGATATAAACTATCTGTCCGAAGCCCTTCAATAAAGAATCTTCCAATCGAGTAAGTAATGGCATACGTTAAAAACACCATTCCTTGTGTCAAATTCGCTCTGCGGAGGAACAAGAGCATAACAAAAATGAGGATATTCCAAGTTGATTGAAATAAAAATGTTGGATGATACATGACACCATCAATAATCATTTGATTCATAATAAAATCAGGTAAAAACTGATAGAAATTTGCATAGGCAGCTTCAGAAACCGGCCCTCCGTGTGCTTCTTGATTTGTAAAGTTTCCCCAGCGGCCGATAGCTTCTCCTAAGACTAAACTAGGCGCTAAGACATCAGCAAATTTCCAAAAAGATATTTTTCGTTTTCTTGTAAAAAAGATGGCTGTAATAACTCCACCAATAATCGCCCCATGAATAGCAATACCGCCTTCCCAAACGGCAAACACTTTCCAAAATGGTTCATTGGCATATTGGTCAAATTCAAAGATCACATAATAAACACGTGCAAAAATAATAGCAACTGGAACGGCATAAATAAGAAAATCCATAACGATTTCCTTGCCCAGCCCGACTCTCTTTGCTTCTTTTGTTGCTAAATAAGCTGCCAACACGGTTCCAACAGCAATAATGATACCATACCAATATATCGTCAATGGCCCGATTTCCAGAAAGACCCGATTAATCGGAGCGCCTGTCCCCATTATCAATATATTAACCTCCCTTCTTAAGTCAAAATCATAATTCTATCTTTCATTAGTAAGTATTTGATCGTACTATGCAATTCCCATCTAAAAAGAAAAACTAAAGTAGTCACTACACATAATCATCACTTTCCTTTTACCTAACGATTCCCCTTTTGGAAAATATAGCAATTATTTATCCGCCTTTTCTATCACTTGATCTAATGTTAGGTCTGTTTTTGAATCCATCCTTAGCAAAACTCGTTGATCAAAAGAGAGAGACTTTGTCACTTGATTTGGAACAATCACACAAGGAATGCCAGCTGTTATAGCCGCTAACGCACCATTGGGAGAATCTTCAAAAACAATAGCCTCATCAGGCGCGAGCTTAAAATAATCTAATACACGTTGATATAGTTCTAGATCAGGTTTTACTTGTTCTACATCATCTGATGTACATATAAAATCAAAATAATGCTTGATTTGTAACTTATTCAAGTGTTCTTCAATCCAAGCAAGTGGTGAGCTGGAAGCAAGCCCTATATGTAAGTCCAGCTCTTTCGCTCGTTCTAGATAGTTTAGAACGCCTTCCCTCGGTAACTGCCCTTTCGAATAAAACGTATATTTTTCTTCATATTGTTTTTGCAGCTCTTCCTTTTGTATATTTGGATACTTTGTTAATATATCCTCATATGGATCAAATGCTAATGCCCCGCCTATCGATTGATTCCATTTTTCCTTATGCAAAGTCAGTTCATATTTTTTGTATAAGTCTTCAAAAGCGGTGAAAATAAATAATTCTGAATCAAAGATTAATCCATCAAAATCAAAAATAATAGCTTTTATCATTCCTGTTATACCTCCATCGTATGGGATAAATTCCTACCTTTTATCTTACATTAAATACACAAATCTTTCCATTTAAGTATTTAAGAAATACACATAACCCTTCGCTATTTAGCCAATGCGGGATCCGCTCCAATAAATCAATTATAGTTAGCGTGATTAAATTTTACTATAATTATTAAAAAACCTCTTCATTCAGGATAGTTGGTCTTTCTCAAAACCACTATCCAAAAGAAGAGGTGTCTCAGTAGTTGTATATTATATTTTCATAACCCCGCCAGTATTAGCTGAAGTTACCAGTGTAGAATAACGCCCCAGCCATCCTTTTTTCACTTTTGGTTCAAAGCCTTTCCAGTTGGCTTTTCGTTTATCAAATTCTTCATCAGAAATAAGCAGATTCATTTCGCGGTTATCAAGATCAAGCTCAATCATGTCGCCATCTTCTACAAAGGCAATAGGTCCACCTTCTGCAGCTTCTGGAGAAATGTGACCGATTGAAATCCCTCTTGAGGCGCCAGAGAAACGTCCATCAGTAATTAGCCCAACCTTGGCACCAAGGCCACGTCCTACAATCTGTGAGGTTGGAGCAAGCATTTCCGGCATTCCCGGGCCGCCCTTAGGACCTTCATAACGGATGACAACAACATGCCCCTCTGTTACCTTGCCTGACTCAATACCTTCCATAGCCTCTTCTTGCGAATCAAAACAGATAGCTGGTCCTTTAAAATATCCGCCAACTTCTGGATCAATTGCACCTACTTTGACAATAGAACCATTTGGTGCTAAGTTGCCGAATAATACAGCAAGGCCGCCTCGCTCAGAATGTGGATTATCTAATGGATGAATAACATCTTCATCTAAGATTTCTGCATCCTGGACATTTTCTCGGATCGTTTTGGCTGAAACACTTAAACGATCACCATCAAATGCGCCTGGTTTTTTAAGTAATTCATTAACAATGGCACTGATGCCGCCTGCACGGTGAACATCTTCAATATGATAATCGGAAGCCGGTGCAACTTTGGCTAAGTGGGGCACTCGATTGGCAATTTCATTAATGCGTTCAAGCGGGTAATCTATTTCTGCTTCATGTGCCAATGCCAATGTATGTAGCACTGTATTGGTAGAGCCGCCCATTGCCATATCTAATGCAAAGGCATTATCAATCGTTTCTCTTGTGACAATATCACGTGGTTTAATATCTTTTTTGATTAATTCCATTAGTTGTTTAGCAGAGCGTTTGACAAATTCTTTACGTTCTTCAGAAACGGCCAGAATCGTACCATTACCTGGAAGTGCCAAACCAATTCCTTCTGCCAGACAGTTCATCGAGTTAGCCGTAAACATACCAGAACATGATCCACATGTCGGACATGCATTTTGCTCTAATTCTAGTAATCTAGCTTCATCAATTTGACCAGCTTGATAGGCTCCTACTCCTTCAAACACAGAAGTAAGCGAAAGTGGATTACCAGCGCTGTCGGTTCCTGCCTTCATTGGCCCACCACTAACAAAGATAGACGGAATATTAACTCGTAAAGAAGCCATTAACATACCTGGTGTAATTTTGTCACAGTTTGGAATACAAACCATGCCATCAAACCAGTGGGCATTTGCCACTGTCTCTACGGAATCGGCAATGATTTCACGACTTGGCAAAGAATATCTCATCCCGATATGTCCCATTGCAATACCGTCATCCACACCAATCGTATTCATCTCAAACGGAATCCCGCCTGCTTCACGGATTGCTTCCTTAACGATTTTACCAAACTCTTGTAAATGGACATGTCCAGGAACAATATCTATATAGGAATTAACTACTAAAATAAAAGGTTTGTCCAAATCTCTCGTTTTTACACCGGCCGCATGAAGCAGACTTCGGTGTGGTGCACGATCAACACCTTTTTTGATCATATCACTACGCATTTGTGCCACTTTCCATACCCTCTTTCTACTATAAGTTGCTACTATAAAAAAATTTTGAACTTTCTCTATTTTAACACTATTAAAATAATATGCATACCACAAAGCACAAATTCACCTATGAGTAGGTAATTTTTTTTGTAGATCTTTCTCCACCCTAATATTTTCAAGCCATTTCAAGCTTGATTTAAGTCACCTTATGCACATTTAAGTCACTCGAAGGTGTTTTCAAGCCACTCTAAGCCTATTTTAAATCACTCTTAAGTAAAGTGCATCTATGCAAAAAGGTTGTCCGCAATATACAGCGGACAACCTTTTTTGCATTATTTCCATTCTGCAGGCCGTGAAACAAAGCGATTATGATAAGACTGATCATGCCGGACACCTTTGCCTACATGGTATTCTCCTGCCTGGACCTCCTCATGAAATGGCAGCAAATTTGTTAAAGTTATTCCTGAACCAGGCATAACAACTGGACCATTCCATTGTTCCGATAACTGTAGCAGGCGCTTAATTGTTTCCTTTCCTGCTGTACAGGTCGGCTCCCCACCAGAAGTCAACACCCTTTCTATTAATTTTGGATACTTGGCAATCACTTGATAGGACACCTCTATATCCTTGGAAAAATCAATTGCACGGTGAAACGTAATGCGAATATCGTCAGCAATGTCTTGAATGTCCTGTAACATCACTTCATCTACTGTATTATCTTGATTTAAGGCACCAAAGACAAAACGCCGCACACCTAGCTTATACATTTCTTGAAAGCTGTTCAGAATCACCTGTGTATCTTCTTCATTATAATAGAAGCCTTTGTCATGGGGGCGAATCATAACCTGGACAGGTATAGACAGTTTTTCCTCCATGATCGATTGAACAAGCTCTAAGTCTGGGGTAAGACCATCTTGATCAATCGAGGATACTAACTCCACACGGTCATATCCTTGCTTCTCTGCTTCTATTACATCTTGCTTAGTTAGAGCAATAACCTCAATCAGCAATTAAATCCCTTCCTCCTGTTTGATTAACTCGGCGAGAAGGCGAACACCAAATCCAGCTGCACCTTTTGAATAATACCCGTTTTCCTCAAAAGGGGTTACGGTGTTCGCCATATCAATATGATACCACTTATGTTTAGGGGAAATAAAATGTTTTAAGAATTCAGCGGCAATCACTGCACCACCATAAGGGGATTTGCCTACATTCTTAAGGTCTGCCGTAGGACTTGCTAATAAAGAAGCATAGTCGTCTACTAAAGGCATCGGCCAAATTGAGTCGCCTGATTTTCTGCTGATTTCCTGGCAAGTCTCTATCGATAAAGACTGATTACAAAAAATGCCGGCTACCTTTAGTCCAAGCGCATTCCCGATAGAACCAGTAAGCGTGGCAATATCAATAATTACATCAGCACCAATAGACTGGGCATAGAGTAATCCATCCGCAAGAATCAGCCGCCCTTCTGCATCGGTGTTTCCAACCTCAACTGTAGTACCATCCTTATAAACAATCACATCAGAAGGCAGATAAGCACGACTGCCAGGAATATTCTCAGTTAAAGGCAGAATTGCTGTCACATTTACTGGTAAATCTAAATCGGCAGCCAGTTTAACAGCACCAACCACAGCTGCCGAACCACCCATATCCATTTTCATGTCAACAATATCAGAACCTGTCTTTAAACTTATACCACCTGTATCAAAAGTAACTCCTTTGCCGACTAAACCAATCGATTGGGAACCACCATTCGCCAAAGTAAGGATGGCAACTCTAGGAGAATGAGCACTTCCTTCTCCCACGCGGTTAGTTGCTGGAAAATGCTTTTGCAGCTCCTCACCGGAAAAGATTTTCACCTCGACTTTCGTTGCTCGAAACATCTGCACAAGTCGATCGGCATAATGAGAAGGAGTTAGTACTCTAGCTGGTTCATTGCATAAATCACGAGCAGTTGCTACTGCCTCAGCTACCGTTTTTCCCAGTTGATCGAGCGGCTGATAATCAGGATGATAGTTTAACTCCACCTTCATATTGGTACTGTTCTTCTTGTATTTGTTAAATTGATAACCTGCTAAATACCAGCCTTCAAAAAAAGCGCCTATCTCTTCATCTGAAGCTTGAAATTGATCTAACGGAAGATCCAGCCCAATAAATCCTTCCTTTACGGCTGCCCTTCTAATATTTGCTGCCAGATGTTTAACAGCTTCTAATTCTCGTTTTTCAGTTGCCAGTCCAACAAATAGAATCGGGCTTTCTTGATAATATCTTATTGTTATCTTGCCAAAATCGATATGCTGTTTCTTTAGAGAGGACGGCAATTCCTTGCCATCCTTATGTAAAAAATGAATTTTCGCCTGCATGGTTCTCCTCCTTACTATTGAAACGCAAGTAATACTTGCCCATCTAATTGTGTCAATTTCACTTCTGCCTCTTCTTCCTTTTGTACAAAACTACCAGATGATGATCCGAAACACTGCGCTACCTTGTTTCGATAAGCTCGAAAAACGGTGACAGTGGGCAAAACCAGTAATCGAGTTTACATACGCTTTTTCAAATATGCTTTCTTATTAACTTTATTGGCGATTAGACCAATATATTCACTAGTGTGAAAATCAAAGGTGGATTTGATGATACGATTCACTGACAGACAGTTCTTCCCTCTATAGATCGATTTTAATCTGCCCTGCTTCTTTTCCATTATCATTCAAAATCTGCTCAGGTCTAAGTTGGTATAACTTATCAATCGTCGTTTGATTGGAGTAATTCAATTTCTCCAACAGCTTTGCAACTAATAAAGGCCATAAATGTTCGGTTCCGCTCAGTACCTTTAAGGCAATACTGATTTTTTCCTGTTTTAGTGCCAGGCAGTAAACTCCTTGCGCCCCGCCTTTAGCTATAATATTAGGATCTTCCAATAACACCGTACAAATAAAATCATGGGAGGCTACTATTTCGGGATGGGCTTGCATCACCTCGCCAATGGTTGTAACCGTCTCGCGTAGTCGATTTTCTTCTATCAAAAATGGATCAGCAAATTTCAGGTAGGAGATGGCCATATTCCGTAAAGGTATGGCATGAATAGGTAAGCCACAGCCATCGGTACCGCTAACAATTTGTGCTTTATCTATTTCTGCCAGTTCGGCCAGCCGTTCTAGGATCAATTGCTGCACTGGATGAGAGATGGAAGCATAAGAATCCATAGGCAGACCGTTTTCTCTGGCATAAGCTAATAGCCCTAAATGTTTACCTGCGCAATTGTGCAATAGCCTCCTTTTTGGTTTTTGTGCTGTAACATAAGCAAGCTTTGGTTCCTCATTCAAAGGATAGCTTGGATGACAGACGAGGTAATCCTCGCTTATACCAAGTTTATCCGCCAGCCGAATCAGTGCGTCTTGATGGTAACTCTCGCCACGCTGTGAAGCGGTAAGTAAGGCAGCTTCTTCTTTTGTTAATTGATATGTTTCAATGATGGAACTAGAAAAAGCGGGTATAGCCTGAATCGGCTTCATCGCAGAACGATAATAGACAAATTGCTCGATATCACCTTTCTGATACACCACTTGTTGATGCTGATCCAAGACACAAATAATTCCCTGATGGGTATTCTCTAATTGATGATTTCTTTCTTCGATAGCAATGATTGGATAAGACATAACTAGATCACCTTCTTCTCTTTCTTTATGTTAAATCGACTTTCCGTGCAGATAAAGGTTGCTGCAAAACCTGCAACAACCTCTATCCATCTTTATCATGGTGGAAACCATGTCATTATTTAGTAATATAATCATACATCGATGTAATTTCTACATTGTGAAGGACAGCTGATTTCTGTTCCTGCGGGTCTAATGATCCCCGGAAAGGGACAAATTTCTTGATTCCTGGTATCAATGAAAAATTATTATCATCAAAATGACCAGTTTGTTCTGTATCAAGCCAAACATTTAAAGCAAAGGAGTCAGCTTCCAGTTCGATACCGCCTTCAACGATTGTACATGTAATTTGCGTATTTTCCAGTTTTATATCTTTAGGTTTGGAGAAGAGATGGTGAATCGAATCTATCTGTTCCTCTCCTTTGATCAGTTCACAGTGTAATACAGAGTTACTCCAATCTATTTGTTCAAAAGCAGACAGATCTTCTTCTGCTATCTTCGTTGACGTGTTGGCCTGAATGACAACTGGTTTATGGGTTTTATCCAATACATTACCCTGGAAATCATACAGCGTACACACCAATTCTGCTTCTTGTTCTTCTGTAACATCAGATACAGCATAGATCGCCAGCTGTTCCTCTGTTTGATCAGCAATTAATACGGTTGGTTTAAAACGATCCTTCATTACAAACTGCAATGCCTTCCATCTGCCAAAGTAATCCATACCAGACCAAGAAGCGACTGGCCAGCAATCATTCATTTGCCAATACAGTGTTCCCATACAATAAGGCATATGCTGACGGTGTCCTTCTACTGCCTGTTTTATCGCATCGGCTTGTAGAATATGACTGACATGTACAAAGGCTAGAAAATCTTTTGGCTCTTTATAGTACATTTCCATGTAGTTCTTGATCAGCCGGTTTCCTGAACCATTCTTCTGGTGATGGAGCATGACATCAGATTCCAGTTCCAGTTCTTCCTCTTTCGCATATTCCCTCAACGTTTTCTCTTCAGGGAATGATTGAAAACCGTATTCACTCATAAAACGTCCGACATTCTCCTTATACGCTTCCAATGGCTTCAATCCATGCCATACATCCCAATAGTGCATATCCCCTTTGGTTACCGTATGGTTCGTAGCATGACGCGAACCTGTATGAGATAGATTCTGGATTGGTGAACTTGGCCAATAGGAAGTAACTGGATTGTACTGTTCAATCACTTCTGGCAGCAGCTGATGAAATAACTTCTCATAGTCTTCCCACAACTGTTTGCGCTGATCGGCATTATAAAGCTGCTTCCAGCCCCAGCCTGCTTCTTCGATATATTCAGCCCAAGCTGAATCAATCTCATTATTTCCGCACCATAATGCTAGTGAGGCATAGTTGCGTAATCGCTTCACTTGATCAATCGCCTCTTGCTTCACATTAGCCAGGAATGCCTCATCTCCAGGATACATACTGCAGGCAAACATAAAATCCTGCCAAACGAGAATACCATATTGATCACAATACTCATAGAATGCATCATATTCATAGATACCGCCGCCCCAGATACGAAGCATGTTCATATTGGAGTCCACTGCAGTCAGTATCTCATGTAAATAGCGCTCTTTCGTTACACTTGTCTGAAAGCTGTCATTTGGAATATGGTTGGCCCCTTTGGCGAATACCGGCACACCATTTAATTCAAAATAAAAACTTTCCCCATATGAATCTGGTTCTCTTACAAAACGAAGCGAGCGTAAACCGGTAGTCAGTTGATAATCGCTTAAAAGCTGCTGTTCAGCAGAAAGTATCTCAAAAGTAAACTGATACAAGTGTGCTTCACCTAAGCCATTGGTCCACCATAACTTAGGCGCCTCTTTCGTGAACGGTACTTCAACTATTTGTTTCCCAGTTTCTACACTTACGGTCTGTTGGTGTTCCCAGCCATATTGATCACTGATGTTAATGATAACCTCTTGCGGATTGGTTGTTTCTACCTCCAGTTTGGCCATTACGGTTGCCTGTTTAGCAGTCACCTCTTGCTGTTCAAGATACACATCTTGAAGCTTCAGTTCAGACCAAGCCTCTATATATACTTCTTTCCAAATCCCGGACGTGACAAATCGAGGCCCCCAATCCCAACCATAATGGTAAGGTGCCTTACGAGCAAAAATACTGAGCTTCTTCTCACCGACTCCGCCATCTTCGGAATGATCATTATCCGCTGGATAATTGAAACCGATTTGATCTGGTTTATCGATATCATGCTGAATAGGTGAGTGAAAATAGACATGAAGTGTATTCTCACCAAGTTGAAGCTGATCCTTGATATCTATCTTCCAAATCCGGAACATGTTATTTGCTTTCAGGATGGTCGTACCATTTAACTGAACATCCGCATACGTATCGAGCCCCTCAAAGGTAAGCTCGATACGGTCCTCTTGAAGCGTCTTGTCTGAAACATCAAATGTCGTCTGATACTCCCAGTCTTTCTTATCAATCCATTGTACATCTAACTCTTTTTTTCCTACAAACGGATCTTCTATGATGCCGTGATCTAATAAATCTGTGTGTACACAGCCTGGAACCGTTGCCTTCTTCCATTCGTCCGCAGCTGCTTCTTTAAATTGCCAATCGGTTAATTGTCGTTTTTCCTGCTTACTCATTCTCTCCACCACCTAGCTGTCAAAATGTACTTCTTTTTGTTCTAAACTGGATTGGTATACTCCAGTAAGGATTTTCATCATTTCTACACCGTCTTCTACAGGAGCAATCGTTGAGGCTTCTCCTTTCACACATGCCACAAAATGATCTACTTCTTTTTGGAAGCCTTGAACGAAATCAAAAGACAAGTGATCAATCTGTGGTGTGCTGTTTAAGATAATATTATTCTTTTCAGTAAAAATTTCTAATGCTGGTTCAATGACAGCGCCACCTTTGTCTCCATGTAAGCTGACATTGATTTCTTCTTTCTTGGCATGTAAGGCAAAGCTGACGTCAACCATGATAGAGGCACCATTGTCAAAACGGATTATTGCATTTGCCAAATCTTCCACATCGTTTTTATCTGCATCATAGTCTGCAGCTTTATAGAAAGACTTAAATTCTACATTGGAGCGATTACCCAGTTTCTGATAGGTATTGCCGCTGACCGATTTTACTTTAGGTTTGCCCATTAGATACCAGCAAAGATCGATGACATGGACGCCAAGATCAATTAAAGGTCCACCGCCAGAACGTTCTTTATCGGCAAACCAGCCGCCTGGGTTTCCGATTACACGAATACAAGAGGCTTTTGCATAATAAATATCGCCCAAATCGCCATTGTCAATAAATTTCTTTAACACTTGTGTGTTAGTACCGAAACGTCGAACATAGCCAACTTGCAAGAACTGGTTAGGATTAGCTCTGACTGCTTGCTGAACAGCCTCTGCCTCTTCCACTGTCTTACATAATGGTTTTTCAGACAATACGCTTTTGCCGCTATTTAAGGCAGCAATGGCAATTTCAGCATGGGTATTGTTCCACGTACAGATACTTACTGCATCGATATCAGGGTTAGCTAACAATTCATGATAATTCGTATATGTCTGGGTGATACCCAGTTCTTTTGCCTGCTTCTCCAAACGTTCTTGGTTCATATCACATAAAGCTACAAGGTCTGCCTCTGTTGACTTTTGATAGGATTGGATATGCATTTCTGAAATAGAGCCTAATCCAATTACACCTACTTTAATTCTACTCATATTCATTATCCTCCCTTAAAGTGATTCCCATAGTTTTTTAATATTTTGGAATGAAATCTTACTTGCCTGTTTACACTCTTCCATTCCTTCAAATTCGATCGATACAAAGCCATCATAACCGCTGTCTTTGACAACCTTCAAGATATCGGCTAATGGCAGATCACCATGTCCTGTAATAGCGCCTCTTAAATAATTACCTGCCGCTGAACCAAACCAGCCTTCTCCTGGATTGGCATGTGAAGCCGGACGAATATAAAAATCTTTCACATGCAGCATCGATATATTGGTCAAACATTTTTGCACTGCGGATACTGGGTCTTCATCCACACAGACGAAATTCCCTGTATCTAATGTATGACCAAAGTTAGGACGATCTACCTTTGCAATGATCAGGTTGATACGGTCACTTGCCTGTAAATAAAAACCATGATTCTCAAGACTGGTCACAATATCATATTGCTTCGCATAATCAGCAATGATTTGACATGCCTTCACAATTTGAGGTAAATCTTGATCAAATTGTTCGATACTGGCTTCATGTGGCGGTTTAAAGGATACATCATGACGCATTCTTTTCACACCCAGTTGATGGGCAATATCTACTTCCTTCTTAACACGCTCGACTTCTTTGTCAAACGCTGCCTCATCCCCTGATAAAAAATCGGCACCAATGGCATAATTAGAAATATCCAGTTCTAATTCGTTAGCCTTGTTGACGATATCCTCTACCAACTGAGGATTATCTGTCAAGGTGTACCCAACCGGCACTATTTCAATATGTTCTCCACCTAAATCTTTCGTCCATTGCATCACATCTAAAATCGTCATTTCTCCTGAATGAATTGCATTTGCCAAACTATATGAGCTCATTCCTAATTTCATTGCGAGTGTCCTCCTCTAATTGTTTCAATGGTGATTGGTTTCCTTTCTTGGTTGGATCGATAAGCTGCCTTTACTACTTCCAACGTTCTTAAGCCATCTGTACCAGTAATAAATGGTTCCCGATTATTAGCCACACACTGGAGAAAGTCCTCCACTAATGCCTCATCCATATCATCTGCCCAGACTTGTTCTTCCAGCTTATTCTTCTGGTCATTGTAGAAAAGATGATGTTGTTTAAACGCATCAACTTCCAGCATGCCCTCTTCCCCATAGATCGACATGGTCACATCCCCCCATGTCGGGAAGGTTTTTGGTCTCGACCAGCTTGGATCAATCGTAACCACCATACCTGAATCAAACTCTATCATTACTTGCCCACAGTCTTCTACCTCAATATCATAGAATCTGGTATCGAAGGCAGCATAGACTTTAACTACCTCCTGGTTAAATATCCACCGCAAAGCATCCACGATATGGACTATATGATCAGTGGCACACCCGCCACCTGACAACTCAGGCTGAATAAACCAGCCGCCTGGGAGCAAACCGTGATTAGTTGCATTAATCGCCAACACATTGCCAAGCTCAGCCGCATCTATCAGTTCCTTCACTTGTTGGATCGCTGAGGTAAACCTTACTGGATAAGCCACCTGCAGACGAACATTCTGCGCCTCACAAGCGGCAATCATTACTTCTGCATCCTTCACCTCAGTAGCTAGCGGTTTCTCACATAAAATATGTTTCTGATAAGCTGCAGCCTTGATGACATGTTCTTTATGATGAATATTCTCTGAACAGATAATCACAGCGTCCAGATCTGTTGCCAGCATTTCCTCTAAATCCTGATAATAATTAGCTTGATAGGCTGCGGCCATCTCATGTCCTCTTGTACTTACATCATCCCAGATCGCTGTTAATTCCGCCTGACTGCTTTTGGTCAGGGCAGAGGCATAACTCAATGCATGCATATGTGCAAAACTGATTATTCCTATCTTAAGCATTTTTTGCCCCCCCTTTGACTACTGGTTCTGATTGTTGATATGCTTGATCAATCGCTTTCATGCAGTGATAAGAAAGAACCGTTGTTGTATAGTCACAAGATATCTTTCGTTGCTGTAATGCTTGGTAGATGGGGTCATACATGCGATACACTAATGTTTTGCCACTTGTCTGCAGACTTCTGCTTGTTATGTTTCTGCCAGTAAGCTGAATTGGTGCAGATTGTGCACTGTCATAAGATAACATTCCAGCGTCACCTGTCATTTCTACTTTTAATGCTTCTTTACCAAACTGATAAGCCAGTTCAACCTGAGTAAAACTTTGGTCGGCATGTCTGATTTGAACTACTTTGTATCGATCACGGATTTGTTTAGCATAAATAGATTGATAGTCTCCAAAACTTTGCACCAGCCAATCTATCAATTGACGTTCCAAGGAATAGCTGTAATCGATGTCATCCGTTTGGAGCGATAAGCGGTTCACACCTGTTTTACCTAATTGTTTGTTTTGCATAGACTGGCAAAGGCTTGCCATTTCTGGTTTTGCCAGCAATGGATTGGCCACTATTACTGGTAATGCTTTCTCATCGATGAGATGCAAAACTTGCTGCTCTTCTTCCAATGAGGCAGCCAATGGCAAACTCATAATAATTGGCTGATGATCGGTAAGCTGTTCAAGCAGTGACAGCTTATACTGGTCAGGGACACATGTATCGACAACATCCACTTTAGGAAGAGCTGCCATAAAATCAGCTAATCCCGCCAGTGAATCCTCTGACTCTAAGAGGTAGGTTTTCAAGTCTACACCAGGTCGTGATAACCAAAAGGTGATATGCTGGGCCATATTCTGTTCCTGCCCAATTAATACAACAATCATTCTCTCACTCCTGTTTTTTTTTAAATACCGTGTTCAAAAAGTGCAAGCCATCTCAGAAATTTGCTATGTTGGTCGGACTTTTTGAACAGTCTCTTCCTTTAATTATGTATACTTTTGACTAGTGTAGCCCATATCCCTAAATAATCACAAGGGATATAGGCTTAATTTCAAACTTATTTTCCTACTTTCAAACGAAAGACATGTGCTATCGGGGTTTCCGACTTATTTGCTGCGGAATCTCCCATTTGAATGGTAATACCCTGATCATCCTGGGTAAATGTAAGTGCCTGTTTTTCATTGATCCATTCAACCGCTTCTACCTTGTCAGTAAATGGGACATGAATCGTGTCATCTTGATAAGAGGTATCTCCATCTTCAAATAAACGGAAACAGAAGACTTGATCCTCTTTTTTCGTGAAGGCAAATGGTGCTTCAAAGTAAGGAGCGGTTATTCTTGTTCCATAGATGGCCTCACCAAACTGATCTAACCATTGACCTAACTGCTCCATTCGTTCAACCGCAATCCTTGGAAGTCTCCCATCCGGCTGCGGAGGTACATTTAATGCCAAGTTACCGCCTTTGGCAACAATTTCGATCAGCACTTGGATAATGTCACGCAATGACTTATATTCATCCTCATATTTAAAAGCAAATGAGGTAGCGATTGAGATACAACTTTCCCAAGGGATATGGAGCGGTTTTTCCGGTATCGTTTGTTCCGGTGTAATGTAGTTCTCATGTTCACCGCCGATTGTCCGGTCGGCAGTAAGGAGTCCTGGCTGATGTTTTCGTGCTTGCTCCACTACTTCACCAAGCCGGATATCCTGTTTCCCTTTACCAACCCAACCAGCATCCAGCCATAAAATATCTATCTTACCGTATTCGGTCAGCAATTCCAGTAACTGACGGTGTGTAAAAGAAACGAAGTTATCCCACATCCAAGGATATTCATCGGGATCATAGGACGGACCGCGCCACATATAATTTTTACGTTCCATTCCGGGTGCCCAGTAGTATGGTGTATGCCAGTCAGCCTTTGAGAAGTAAGCTGCAATCCCTATACCTTGATTTCTAAAGGCATCAAAGACATGTTTACAAATATCTGCATATTTGTGCGTGTGGAAGGGACAATCTGGTCCGGTGATTCGATAGTCGGTTTCTTTTGTATTCCACATCGAGAAGCCATCATGATGTTTGGTCGTAAAGATTAAGTACTTAAATCCGCCTTGTTTGGCTAGTTCTGCCCATTTCTCTGGCTGGAAACGAATTGGATTAAACGTCTTATTTAAGTTAAAATATTGACGTTTAAATTCTTCCATATCCTCTTCCCAGTCAACATCATGGCGAGACCAGTCTCCATCGGCATCACTTAATGCCCATGATTCTACTAATCCGATTTGAGAGTATGGCCCCCAGTGCATCATAAGTGCCAGCTTCTGATCTTTAAACCATTCCAGTTTCTCTAATACGGCAGGATCGGTTGGTTTTACCCATTTATCCTCGGCACTGTAATTATGTACCCCGCGTTCGACTTCTGTCTTCTCACTCACCTCTACCACATCCTCTTTATTTGTTTTGGGCTGCCCACTTTTCTAATGGACTCCCTGTGACAATCCGTCCCATTCTGCTTAGCAAGAATTCACTAAACATCGAATTGGCCCAAGAAAACCAAGGCCGTGTATATTGAGTTGGGTCATCGACATGAAAACCTTCATGCATCAGATTCTCGTCTGCATCGGTTGTTTGGAATAAACCAGTAATTCGCTGCTTCTCTTCTTCTTCAATAGACGTTAAACCTTGAATAGCTAAGGCAATATGCCAAATATATTGATCTGGTGTGTGCGGACTGCCGATACCGCTTGCTGCTTTTCCAGAAAAATAATAAGGATTATCCTCGCTTAAAAGGAATTTTCTCGTATTTTGATAGATCTTATCATCGAATGGGCAATATCCTAAATAAGGCATTGATAATAAACTGGGAACATTCGCATCATCCATCAAGACATGGTTGCCTAATCCGTCGGTTTCATAAACATAGATCTGGCCGTATGTCGGATGGTCGATTGTTCCATATTCTTTAATCCCTTGATCAATTTCTTGTGCCAATTTTTCTGCTTTGGCTGCTAATTCGACATCCCGAAGCACCTCGGTAGCGATTTCCGATAATTGTTGAAGTGATACAACAGCGAACATGTTCGCGGGTACTAAGTAGCCATATTTACAGGCGTCATCACTAGGACGGAAACCGCTCCAAGTCATACCTGTATACTCCACTGGCGCCCCTGCCCCATCATGAGATAACGTATCTTGCGCCGGACAATTATCCCTGACGAAATGATAATCGGAATCTTCATGATGACGTTGTTCAGTTTTCCATACCTGCAAAATTTTCTGAACAGCTTGTTGGAAAGTATCATTAAAATGTTCAGTATCTCCTGTCGCCTTCCAATACAGATAAGCCAATTGAATCGGATAGCATAAAGAATCAATTTCATACTTACGCTCCCAAATCCAATCTGTCATTTTTGTTTGGTCTTCATGATATCTGTTCCCATTCGCTTCCTCATTAAATGCATTAGCATATGGATCATGGTCAATAAAACTAAATTGCCGCTTAATGACACCTTTAATCATATCGGCAATTACTGGATCCTCATTCGCTAACATTAAATATGGGCGTACTTGAGCTGCCGAATCTCTCAGCCACATAGCAGGGATATCGCCCGTAATAACGAACGTCGTACCGTCTGGCTGTGGGCGAATCGTTGTTTGATACGTATTTACGAAGCAATTCTCAAATAACTGTTGCAGTTTTGGCTCTGTTTGGTAGTGTTGTTTTACTTCCTCGATTAACTGTGTAATCGAGGAAGTAAGTGGTAATGAATTAGTCATTGACTGCACTCCTTTTCATTATAATTTCCAAGCTGTTGTCGTTATTTCATAAGGTGCTATCTTGATCTCGTTCTCTATACTGCCAATTTTCTCTTCGATAACATTACTCTGATATGCCTCTGTTGCTTGGTCAATAGTAACCAAAGCACTTCTTGGCTGATCAGACATATTGAACATACGTAGATAAACATCGTTAGAATCATCTGATACCTTTAATGATGTCCAAGCCACTTGATTTGGTAAATTAATCGATACATAGGTGTGTTCTGCCGCTAATTCGCCTGTCTGTTCTGGAATAGGAAAGGCCGCTAGCGGAACTTGATATAAATAAGCTTGTTGATATACTTCATAACACGTGTCATTTGCCAGATGCGGGAATATCTTAAAGCTGGCTGTCTGCGCTCCTAAACATTGCGCCTCTGGTGTTGGGAAATACCCCCAGTCACCCATTTCCCCCACAGCTCTTAATAATGTCACCGCAATGGTATTCTGGTTATCTCTTAAAATTTCATATTCATTGAGTCCTTTATTGGCGATCGTTAGTCCTTTATGTTCGTCATGCATGCTGACAAAAGCCTGTTGATGTTGAGAATGATCGGGATTAGTCCACTCAGCAGCCGGCACATTAACACGCTTTGCCACTTCAAAAATTGAATCAGCATAATGATAATCCGATTGAATATTGGTTGGGAATAATACACGTAAGCGATGATCTTTAGCTGTGTTATGGTAGTGCACTTCGACTTCAATGCCCTTATCATGCTTTGTTAAGGATACTTGTGTATAAATAGTAAGCAAAGTAGTCCGATTACTGCGTTTCGCTTTTCTGTTCGTAAACCAGACCACGGCTTGTTGCTCTTGTTCCAAGGTGTCGTCTGCACTTTCTGGAATTTCCAACTGATGTACGATCTCATAGGCTGCACGATGACTGCCATTTTCCAGCAAACGAATATCTGCCTGTAAATCTTCTGTTGTAATCGCTAGATCTTCGTTTGCCTGCTTATACATATACTCATTACCGATATCACCTGTATCTTCATATACTAATACACGATCAAATGATTGATTGGTTGTTTTATTTAAAATAGACAAGGAACCATTAGGCTGGATTTCTGCCTTTATCCACTGATTCTCTAATACATTTTCGCCAGAGGCAATTAGTGACTCTTCTGTTGTTTCTACTTCTGTCTCTACTAATGCATAAGCACGATGACTAAATGCTGGCATATCAACCGCTTCAAAAGATACCTCCACTCTTCGAGCAAGATACGGCTGACGGAATTGATGTTTTGGCAGGTCGTAATCAAATACAACTCCTTTGTCCTCTATAGTAGATGGTACGATATTTCCCTCGTTATCTACTAATTTAAAGCTATCAATCTTTTTATCCACTAATTTCTTACGATGGACACCATCTGCATAATATTGACGCTCCAAATCGACTTGTAATGTTGTCATGCTTGTACGCTGATGCCCTGTTGTGTTAAACACAGCTAATGGAACAGGATTATCTCCATATTGTTTAAAAGCACTTGTGTCAATTCGTTTCGTTAATTTTGCTAAAACGTCTTTCTTTAAACTTTCACTCATATGCTTGCTTTTCTCAAATCGAGTGGCCATTTCACGGTGAACTTCATCGACACTACAGCCACAGATACTGTCATGCGGGTGATTTTGCATCAATGTTTTCCACGCATATTCTAAAATATCGTGATCATATTCTTCTCCTACCAGATAGGCAAATACAGCTAATGGCTCTAATTCACTTTCCAGCAATGTCTGTACTTCTTGATTCATCTGTTTTAAGTAGACGCGAGCAGAAGCAGTATTGACTAATGTCCCCCAGCCATCTGTATGCTGACTGCGCAGTTCCCCGTCAACCGTTTTTAATCTCTCTTGATCTAACTCTGCATCCAAAGCAGCTGTATAATCATTAAAGTTCGAGTGGACAAATTGAATCTCAGGATAAAGTGCTTGTGCGGTTTCGATTGCCTTGGATAAATCAGTCTGGACGGGCTGATGATCACATCCATTCAGCATTAACATATGATTAGATGAAGCGTACTTCTCCATTGCTTCTAAATGGCCGTCCCAATATTTCTTGGCAGCTTCTATCTCTGTCGGTACCTCATTACCATTACAATACCAATTAGCAAATAAGATTCCCGTCACTTCTGATCCATCCGGTGACTGCCATTTCATTTCTGAATATGGGGATTCATACATATCTGCCTCACTAACCAAGTTATTAAAACCTGTTGGTTTAACTCCGCGTCCATAAGCAGCATGGCGGATACCTGCTTGTTTTAATATTTGCGGGGCCTGTCCCATATTGCCGAACGAATCAGGAAAATATCCAATCTTAGAAATATTTCCCCATTTTTTGGCGTCCTTCATTCCATACTGCAAGTTGCGAATATTCGCTTCACTGCTTGTTAAGAACTCATCCTGTAAGATATACCAGGGACCAACATGGATTCTGTCCGCCTCAATCAGTCTCTTAATTTGTTCCCTTTTCTCAGGACGCACTTGTAAATAATCATCTAAAATAATCGTTTGTCCATCCAAGTGAAAACTTTTATAATTTGGATCATTTTCTAATGTGTCAATCAGCTCATCCATAAATTTCACTAATAAGAAATGATGCTTCTCATATGGTAAATACCACTCCCGATCCCAGTGAGTGTGGGAGATAATATGAACTGTTTTCTGTTGTGTGTGCTGCATGTTTCTACCTCCGAATTATCTTTTAAACATCCTCTTTAAATGCTATTGCTATTGTTTTAATCTCATATGGATCAATATCAAAGACAATCTCACCTGTTTGTGGTTCGCCTTCTCTGCGTTCCATTAGATCACATATCTGCCATGAAGCAATGTCGAAGTCACTAGTTAGTGTCACTTGACCGCGTCTTCCATGAAATTCATGCAAACGGACAATAATTTCCTGTCCATCCTCAGCCTGTTTCACAGCATCTATCTCGATATAATCAGTGTTTGAAGCAATTAATGACTGTTCAACTGTTGCTAATTCCCCTGCTGCTACACGTAAAGGCTGATTGAGATAATGAGCTTGTTGCGGTACATTTGCTTCGCGCCAGTCCCCTTGGTGAGGTAACAAGGAATAGGTAAAGTGGTGCTCACCTCTATCCCCTTCTGGATCCGGATAAGTTGGTGATTTTAGCAAAGACAGACGCAGAACGTTATCCTTGATATCATAACCGTATTTACTGTCATTTAATAAACTTACGCCATAACCTGGCTCCTGAAGATCTGCCCATTTATGCCCCACTGATTCAAAACGAGCATAATCCCAGCTTGTATTCCAATGAGTAGGACGTTTTACATTTCCATATTGGATATCATAAGTAGCTTCTGTTGCACGAATTTCCACAGGAAAAGCTACTTTTAGCAAACGCTGACGCTCCTGCCAATCGACTGTTGTTTTAAAATCGATTCGAGGTTGATCAGCATATAGAATCATGTCTTGAGAGATAGTGGATGAGCCATAGCTCCATTGAAAACGAATCTTCGTATATAACGCTCCGTCTGCTTCCTGTTCTATTAGCTCCACTTGATCAACGTGTTCCATTTTCTCTTGATAGAAGATATCAATATCCCATGCATCAAACATTAATGGTTTATCTTCAAAAATTTGCAAATCATTGCCGACCTTACCTGCTTCAAGTACTTCACGGTTCGCTTTACGGTCAAAGATACGTGTTAATTGACCTTGTGCATTCCATGTTATCTCGTAGAATGGCGTTACTACTCCATTAGCTTGATGTTGGAAGACCGATTCAGCTGCTTGCTGCTTTCCTGGTTCAAAATAGATCGTCTTATAGCCTAATGCCGGAATGGCCGGAACATGTACAAGACTTCCTCCGTCTGTTTTTTGTGCTTCTAAGTGGCGGCCTTGATGATCGCTCCATATCCCGTCTGTTTGATGAGGAACAAAAGCTACATCATCTCGCTGCCAAGAAGCGGCATTAAAAACAAGAAATACATGATCTGTTTCAGTAACAGCCAAAGCCTTCAGTGCTTGATCAGTTGTTCGCTGCACAATCGATTCTGCTTCTTTATATTCGATCGCTGCGTCCTCATATACTTCTTTAATAGAAGACCCTGGAATAATGTCATGAAACTGGTTACGCAAAATAATTTTCCAGCCATCGATTAATTCCTCGCTTGGGTAAACCGCAGTTGGATTGATAATGCTTGCCCAGCTATTCAGCCATTCACTTTCACGATACAGCAATTCCAGTTTACGATTCATTTTCTTCATAAACGCCTGTGAAGTATAAGTGCCACGGTGGAATTCTAAATATAACTCACCATCCCATGTATGAACATATTGATCAGTTGCTGCTATCTTGTCTCGTAATTTTTGAAAATAACCTTTTGCTTTAGCCGGCTTCGCTTGTGGCAGACCAGGGATTTTATCAATACGACGGCGCATTTCTAACATCTCACGATTGACACCGCCGCCACCATCGCCATACCCATACGCCAATAATAAATCTTGATTAATCGCTTTATCTTTATAAGCCTCCCAAGAATCTAAGGTAATCTTCGGTTCCATATAGCCGTTATATGTGTAATAAGTAGACTCTGGCCATGGTTCTGTTGTCGTAATAAAATGAGTTAAAATTTCACTGCCGTCTATGCCGCGCCACTGGAACGTATCATGCGGCATTCGGTTATATTGATTCCAGCTGATTTTGGTTGTCATAAACGATGTAAAGCCTGATTTTTTCAAAATTTGCGGCAATGCCCAGCTATAGCCAAATACGTCTGGCAGCCAAAGAACTTCATTTTCCTTACCGAATTCTTCTTTAAAGAAACGGGTACCCAGCAATAATTGACGCACCAGTGATTCACCAGATGGAATATTACAATCCGCTTCTACCCACATTCCGCCTTCTACTTCCCACTTATCTTCTTTAATCTTTTCTTTAATCTGCTGGTATAATTGCGGATAATCTTGTTTGATATAATCGTATAATTGCGGTTGGCTTTGTAAAAATAGATATTCTGGATATTTTTCCATCAGCCGCAATACCGTACTAAAAGAGCGAGCCGATTTCTCGCGGGTATGTTTCAAACGCCAGAGCCAGGCCACATCAATATGTGTATGGCCGACACAATGGAAGATAACCTCACTGCATTTCGGCATATTTGCTAACTGCTCTGTTAGATACTGATTCGCTTCATAAACAGATTGATAAAAAGTCTCAGAGCCCGGTTGCAGCCAATCGATTTTTGCAAAGGCTTCATTCAGACATTGTGATAGTTTAGACTTTTCCACTTGTGTATCAGGCAAGGCTTGAACGGTTTCCAAGACAGCCTTAGCATCAAAATAGAAATGATCGACGGCTTCATCTAATACCGCCAGCCAGGCATGGTCAAAGCGATAATGCTGCTCTTGTGGCTGACCGCCTCCCTCAAGGCCTGACCACAGGCGAAAATCAAACTGTACCTTGGTTCCTATTAGTTCTTCTGGCAGAAAAACCTCTTTATGGTTGGAATCTACTCCCTGATATGGCTTGCGATTCATAAATAACAAGGATTCAAATCCTGAGTTTCCCCCTGCACCTGTTTGACCAAAGTCAAAGAAACCTACAACGGTTTGCCCGCTCCATGTTTCAGGGATGGTTACTTCTTTCTGCAGCCATACATATAAATCTCTTCCACTCCAACGGTCACCAATCTTAATTTGTGTAGATGCTGATAGGTCTGACGGTGGATAAGTCGCTATTTCTCCCGCTTGATCTTCGGTATATTGCCATGTATCCAGCTTTTGTATGTCTCGATATCGATAGGATGCGAGCTCCTGTATTCTTGCATTTAATTTTTTCTCTGTTAACCACATATGTATCATTCACCCCATAATCAAATTTAAAAAATTCAGACACATTTTGATACTGGGTACTAAATATTTCTGTTTTTGCTTAATTAGTAGAATATCTATTCCAGTAACTTATAGCTATAGGCCTGATTACCTTTCTGACTGAGAACGTTTTATTTGCAGCACTAGGTCTCATATCTCCTATTTATTAGCTGTTTTCACATAAAAGAATGGCTCGTCCTTTTACGTCAGCACTTTGTTGTAAAAAACGAGCCATTCACTTGTTACTATCTATTAGTTGCTTGCCCAGCGATCATAGGCTTCTTGATTGATCTCGACATATCTCTCAATATTCATATTCTCAATCGTTTCTACATAAGCATCCCAGTTCTCAAGTGGTTCGACGCCAGTAATAAATTTCGCTTCCATTTGTTCCACATAAGATTCCAAATCTACTTCAATCGTGTTTAATTCATCTTGTTCATCTTTAGTTAAATACACCAATGGAAATGGAACCTCACCATATGGTTCAATCTTTTCTTCGGTTTCTGCCCTAATAAATTGATCGAATTCGGATTCTTCTTTTCCTTCAATCGGATAAGTTACTGTTGGAGCGGCAATACCGTAATCAGGTGTTAATGTTCCACGATAGTCTTCGGCACTCTCATATCCTTCTGGTGGATCAAGATTAATCACCTTGCCATCTTCGTCACGTTCCCAAAGAGCTCCTTCTGGTCCCATATTCAAGAAGGCAAATCCTTCAGGCGAATAGAAATAATCAATCCAGCGGATCGTTGCTTCGGGATTACTGTTATTGACTGTAATGGAGAAAGTTCCTCTCGTTAAGCCAGGACTTAATGGCATAACAGGTTCTTCTGACCATTCACTTGTTAATGGGTGAAACATTGGATTATTCATCGCTTCTTCTTCTGTTTCACCTGTTGTGAAGAAAGAGAACCAATCCGGAAATAAACCTATTGTATTTTGTTGACCTTTGGCTTTCTTTTGTTCATCTGATTGTGAGAATGTTTCTGGATCTAGTAAATTCTCTTCATATAGTTTATTCATAAAAGTCAAGTATTCTTTATAGTTATCAGTGATTGGTGTATAGCGGACCTCGCCGTCTACCTCGTCAATGCCCCATTCTTTTAAACCGAATGCTGCTAGTAACCATGGACGAGTACTATTCATTTGTACGTCTAATAACGGAATTTCATCTGCTTCCCCATTTCCATTCGGATCTTCATCACGGAAACGCACTAATAAATCATAGAACTCATCAATCGTCTTCGGTAACTCTTCTACGCCTAATTCATCTAACCATTGGCCGTTATACCACATTGGTCCAGTATACCAAAGGGCAGATGAGCCGCCTTCTGCAACACGTGGCAGTGAATAGATATGACCATCAACTGTTGTGATCGATTTTTCTATATCTGGATTTTCGTCAAGTAATTTTTTAATATTAGGTGCATGTTCCGCAATTAGATCTTCTAAAGGAATTAATACACCTTGCTGTCCATAATCTACTTCCATACCAGGAGTAAGATTATCAGAACCAGCTGCATAAATAATATCTGCTACATCACCGCTGGCAAATGCTAAATTCAATTTGGTTTGGAAATCACTTATTGGCGGTGTATCAAATGACAAGTTAATATTCGTCATTTCCGCATATTCTTGGAGGGTCCCCATGTTCTCCCAATCTTCCAAACCAGTACCTGGAGCCATTAACGAAAGAGTAATTTCTTCGTCAACAATTGGAAAGCCTTCTTCATTGATTTCGACTGTTTCATCTGTAGAAACTAATTCTGTTCCTTCATCTGATGTGCTATTTCCGCCGCATGCTGCTAATAAACTCATACATACGACACTAACTAAAGCAAATAGAAAATGTTTTTTCATTTTTTGTAAACCTCTCTTTTTATCTAAGAATAGAATGTCCCTGTTGCATTTAACTTAACTGCCTTTGGTTACTAGATTTCACCTCCTTTAAAAATGGAAATCTGCTTTTAATAGTTGTTTATTATTTATATTGGCAGTCCCTTGCAGCAGCAGTTGCTGACTTTAGTCACTGCTGTTTCCCTATGCAAGGTACCGCCAATTATTTAATACCTAGCGGTTTCCTTATCCTTTCAATGATCCAATCATAACACCTTTTACAAAGTATTTCTGTAAGAACGGATACACAATAATAACAGGTAAGGAAGACACAATCATTACCCCATATTTAATAATGGCTGCTAATTGCTGGTTACTATGAATTAATTGGGCAGCCTCCCCCGTCATATTCGTGTTATTGGAGGACATATCTTGCAGTACAAGGATTTCTCTCAACACTAACTGTAATGGGAATAAGTCTCGATCTGAAATATAAATCAAGGCATTGAAATAACCATTCCAGTGACCTACCCCATAGAACAGTGCCATTACAGCAATAATCGGAGCGGATAACGGTAAAATAATCTTAAAAAACAATTTAAAATTCGAGGCACCATCGATGGTTGCCGCCTCCTCCAGCCCTCTTGGAATAGTGGATTGGAAGAACACTCGAGCAATAACGATATTCCATACTGCTGCTGCATTTGGAAGAACCATTGCCCAGATCGAATCAATCAACCCCAAGTCTCTTACTACTAGATAAGTTGGAATTAAACCACCAGTAAAGAACATAGTAAGAACAAATAAAGCGGTAAAGAAACCTCTTCCATAAAAGTCCTTACGAGCTAATGCATAGGCTGCTGGTATCGTTACCAATAAATTAATCAACGTTCCAAGACCTGTATAAACAACTGTCATTAAGTAACCCTGCCAAATCGAATCATTTCCAAAGATTAATCGGTAGCCTTCAAAGGTAATGTCCTTTGGCCAAAGCCACATTTTACCTGAGTTAACAAGGGCCGGGTTACTGATTGAAGCACTGATGATATAAATCAGCGGATATAGCACTGCCACAAGGGCAATTGTTAAACAAAAATATACAAAATATTTAAAGAGTTTATCCCGTTTCGTTTCATAAAGATTGGAATCCATATCTTGCTGCCTCCCTTACCATAGACTTGTTTCACTTGTTTTTCTAGCAATTTGGTTTACGACAACTAACAATATCGCATTGATTACGGCGTTAAATAAACCAACTGCTGCTGCAAAACTATACTGCGCGTCCAATAAACCTGCCTGATAAACAAATGTTGCGATAACGTTAGAAGACTCTAAGTTTAACGGGTTTTGTAATAGTAAGATTTTCTCAAAACCGAGTGCCATGATATTCCCTAAGTTCATGATTAATAAAATAACCATAGTAGGTACCAATGTCGGGATATTGATATACATAATACGTTGGAATCTGGAAGCACCATCTACAATTGCTGCCTCATGCTGCTGCGGGTCTACCCCTGAAAGTGCTGCCAAATAAATGATCGTTCCCCAACCAGTACTTTGCCATACCCCGGATAATACATAGACCGTTTTAAACCATTTTGGATCACTCATAAAACTGATCGGTTCAAATCCTAGGAATGAAATAAAGTGGTTAATAATACCTGTTGTCGGAGACAAGAAGGCGATAATCATACCTGAAATTACTACAACAGAAATAAAGTGTGGTGCATAGGTAACCGTCTGTACGGTTCGCTTATAAAAACCATCCTTTACTTCATTTAATAATAAAGCCAAAATAATTGGCAGCGGGAAACCAACAATTAATTCATAAACACTGATTCCCAATGTGTTTTTCAATAAATCCCAAAAATAATAGGAATCGAAAAACCTTTCAAAATGTTTAAATCCAACCCACTCACTACCTAAGAATCCAAGTGATGGTACATAGTCTTTAAACGCAATTTGAATTCCATACATCGGTACATAGTGGAAGATAATGAAATACAAAACTGCTGGTAATATAAAAATGTATAACTGCCAATTTTGTATAATCTTCTTAAATGTACTTGCTCTTTTAGCGGCGTTTTTTTCTTTATTAGCTACTGCTGATCCTGAAGCCATACTCGCTTTCCTCCTTTGTTTTCCGGTTGTTGCATTTGTGTAACTGTTTTCATCATAAACTGTTATCGTAAGCGTTATCAATATGTGGTTTTTATTTTTGATTGTCATTATTTTGATCGATCGAAATGAAAACTTCCTGTTGCCAAAGGGTTTGCGCTATGTGGAATATGTCAAATTTATTAACTATGTCATACTTGATATTCACTGTATAGTCTTTGACAAATAGGGTTTATCTTCCTCAGCTGTAACAACATCCTGCAATTCACCAGCTACATAGATAAAGCATGCCTTACTTTATCTATGCAAAGAAGGCATGCTTTACACTTTCTTTTAGCTTTCCGCCCAGCGATCATAAGCGGCTTGATAAATTTCAATATAACGCTCCACATTCATATTCTCAATAGTGGTTACATAAGCATCCCAATTGGACATCGGTTCGACACCAGTAATAAACTTAGCCTCTGCTTGCTCCACATAAGATTGTAAATCTACGGCAATCGCGTTTAATTCTTCTTGCTCTTCTTGCGTTAAGTATACTAATGGGAATGGTACTTCACCATAAGGAGTATACTTCTCATCTGTTTCTTCCTGCACAAACTCAGTAAACTCTGTTACCTCTTTTCCTTCGATAGGCTGGGATAAGGTCGGGGTAGAGATACCATAATCAGGTGTAATCGTTCCGCGCCAGTCTTCTGAACTATCGAATTCTGACGGGGTATCAAATTCAATAATTTCTCCATTATCTCCATATTCCCACATCACCCCTTCTGGTCCCATGTTAAGAAATTGGTGACCTTCTTCCGAATAGAAGTAATCTATCCATCGAATAGAGGCTTCTGGATGTTCATTGTTATTGGTAATGGAGAACGTTGCACGAGATATACCAGGATTTAGCGGCAGTACAGGTTCCTCTGACCATTCACTGGTCAGAGGATGAAACATCGGGTTGTTCATCGCTTCTTCTTCTGTTTCACCAGTTGTAAAATAAGAGAAATAATCAGGGAAGACTCCTACTCGATTATCTTGTCCCTTTGCTTTCTTCTGCTCATCCGACTGTGCAAATGTCTCTTGATCTAATAATTTCTCGTCGTATAACTTATTCATAAAAGTTAAATATTCCTTGTAATTCTCTGTAATCGGGGTATAGCGAACCTCACCATCCACTTCATCAATTCCCCACTCTTTTAAACCGAAAGCAGCTAATAACCATAGTCTGGTACTATTCATTTGCACATCAATTAAGGGAATTTCGTCTGCCTCCCCATTACCATTCGGGTCTTCGTCACGAAAACGAACTAATAAATCATAAAATTCATCAATTGTCTTTGGCAATTCTTCCACACCAAGCTCATCAAGCCACTTACCGTTATACCACATTGGTCCCCGATACCAAACGGCACCGAAATCTCCCTGTGAAACACGCGGCAGTGAATAAATATGTCCATCTACTGTTGTAATCGATTTTGCAATATCAGGGTTATCATCTAACATTTTCTGAATATTAGGTGCATATTCTGCAATTAAATCCTCTAACGGAACAAGCACTCCCTGCTGGCCGTAGTCCACCTCCATCCCTGGAGTGAAATCAGTAGAACCAGCTGCAAAAATAATATCAGCAATATCTCCACTGGCAAAAGCAAGATTCAACTTAGTCTGAAAGTCTGCCATAGGAGGTGTGTCATAGTTGAAATGAATGTTGGTCATTTCACTGTACTCCTGCAGTGTCTCCATTTTGTCCCAGTCTTCCATTCCGGTTCCTGGTGCAATCATAGATAAGGTAATTTCTTCATCTACGATGGGAAAGCCTTCTTTGTTTACATTTGCTGCTGACTCAGACGAACCAGATTCTTGCTGGTCACTTTCACTGCTTGTATTACTATTACATGCGGCTAAAACAGAGCATAATACCAAGCTAAACAACAAATAGTACACTTTCTTTGTCATTTTCTTTTGACCCCTTTCTTATTTAGGTGTTTGGATTACATTTCCTTCCAGACAGAATTGTTACCGATATCATCCGTATAGTTGCTTTTGATATGTGCAATGAATACATACTGATTATATTTCATTCATCTATTACACACTCTAAACACTATATACAATTATCTACAAATACTGTCATACAGGTAATGTAACTGTTTTCATATTAATTTGATATTGCGCTTATCAGCAATATGTATTTTTTGTGATATTTAGTTTACAAATGACTGGTATACATCACTTTTTCCTTCTATTATAATCATTGTATATTTGTGGTATATGTCAAACTTATTTTCTATGTAATATATGACAATATTCCCTTAACCAATCTGTTTATACTGCAAATGGGAAAAAGATAAGGAATGACTTGTTTTCACATCCAAACAAATCATTCCTATTAGAGCTTACTTTAATTACTAGCCCAGCGGTCGTATGCTTCTTGATGGATTTCTACATATTGATCGACATTCATACTCTCAATCGTTGACACATATGCATCCCAATTAGATAACGGCTCTACTCCTGTAATAAACTTAGCCTCCATCTGTTCTACATAAGACATTAAATCTACCTCAATACCATTAACGATTTCCTGCTCTTCATCTGTCAAATAAGTTAATGGATATGGTGTTTCGGCATAGGCATCTACTTTCTCTTGTGTTTCCGCCTCAATAAACAGATCAAAATCTGATCTTGGAGAACCTTCTACCAAGTCAACCAGCATCGGAACAGGGATTCCATAAGCTGGAGTCAGAGAGCCGCGATAGTCCTCACTGCTGTCGAATTCTTCTGGAATATCTAAGAATTCACGCTCTCCGTCCTCTCCCATTTCCCATAGATAACCTTCTGGGCCTTGATCAAAGAAATCTCTTCCCTCCTGTGAATACAGGTAATCTACCCATCTAATCGAAGCTTCTGGATGTTCATTATTATTAGTAATAGCAAAGGCGCCACGATTGATACCTGGATTACCAGGCAAAACGATTTCTGGTGAGATATCACTTGTTAAGGGCTGAAACATTGGATTATTAATTGCTTCTTCTTCCGGTTGCCCTGTTGTAAAGAAGGAAAACCAATCTGGGAATAACCCTAATCGATCTTCTTGCCCTTTTGCCTTCTTCTGTTCATCTGAGTGAGAGAATGTTTCGGGATCAAGCAAGTTTTCATCATATAACTGATGCATATAGGTTAAGTACTCCAAGTAATTATCACTAGTCGGAGCATAACGCACTTCATCTCCAACTGCCTCAATTCCCCATGCTTTCATGCCAAATGCCGCCAAAAACCAAGCTCTTGAACTATTCATTTTGACATCAATTAATGGAATCTCATCTGCCTCTCCATTTCCATTAGGATCTTCATCACGGAAACGGACCAACAGCTCATATAATTCATCAGTGGTTTGTGGCAATTCTTCCACCCCAAGGGTTTCTAGCCATTCACCATTATACCAAAGCGGACCAGCTGGCCATGCAGATGTTGGATGTTGATTAATAACTGGCAAGGCATAGATATGGCCATCATTGGTTGTAATGGATTTTCTGATTTCAGGATTCTCCTCCATCAAAGCCTTAAAATTAGGCGCATATTCATCAATTAAATCCTCCAACGGAAGCAAAACCCCCTGCCGTCCATAGTCTACTTCCATGGCAGGCGTCAAATTATCCGAACCTGCTGCAAAAATAATATCTGGTGTATCCCCACTGGCAAAGGCGAGGTTCAAACGTGTCTGAAAATCACTCATAGGTGGTGTAATGTATTCAAAATCTATATTGGTTTGTTCTGCATATTCTTGTAAAGTGGGCATATCCTTCCATTCTGCAATTCCAGTACCTGGCGCCATTAAAGACAAGGTAATTTGCTCATCCACAATCGGAAAACCTTCTTTATTCACTTCCTCGGCAGAACTGGAAGCCGCCTCACCATTTTCAGTTTCGGTATCAGCTTTATTACTGCATGCAGCTAGTATGCCAATTAATAAGTAAATAACTAACAAATAGATCGATTTACGTTTCATCTTCATTACCCCTTTCACTGATTTGTTCATTCTTCTAAACACCGTATTACGTCAACGCAAAGCCGTTCTCCCTTTTCTTCAATAGGTTACCCAACTAAGCCGCTGATAAAATACCTATTCCTTTATAACATTAGTTAACGCTTTCTTTTATTGTTATGAACATGTCTTGTATCCGTGATAATACAAGTCATTTTACTGCTTACCTAGTTACTAGCCCAACGGTCATACGCTTCTTGGTGAATCTCTACAAAACGCTCTAGGTTCATTTTTTCAATCGTTTCTACATAATTATCCCAATTAGAAAGCGGTTCCACTCCTGTAATAAACTTCGCCTCCATTTGTCTTACATAAGACTCTAGATCAACCTCAATCGTATTTAATTCATCTTGCTCGTCTTTCGTGAAGTATACTAATGGATAAGCTACTTGACCATACGGTGCAATTTTCTCATTTGTTTCTGATTCAATAAATTTATCAAAATCGCTTTCCTCTACTCCCTCAATTGGGTAAGTAATCGTTGGCGCAGCAATACCATAATCTGGTGTAACCGTTGCACGCCAGTCTTCTGCACTATCAAATTCGGCAGGTGTATCTAAATTGACCCTGTTACCATCCTCATCATATTCCCACATAACACCTTCAGGCCCCATATTTAAGAAGGCTCTTCCTTCAGGACTGTAGAAATAATCAATCCATCTTATTGTCGCTTCTGGATGCTCATTGTTGCTTGTGATAGAGAATGTTCCTCTGCTAAGACCTGGGCTCATTGGCATTAATGGTTCTTCTGACCATTCACTTGTGAGCGGATGGAACATTGGATTATTGACAGATTCTTCTGTTTCCTGACCAGTTGTAAAGAAGGAGAACCAGTCTGGGAAGACACCTAGTCTATTCTCCTGACCTTTAGCTTTTTTCTGCTCATCTGTATGTGAGAAGGTTTCTGGATCTAATAGCTGTTCTTCATACAGCTTGTTCATAAATTCTAAATAAGCCTTGTAGTTCTCTGTAACCGGAGTATAACGTACCTCTCCATCTACTTCTTCGATGCCCCAATCTTTCAAACCAAATCCAGCTAACAGCCAAGGACGAGTACTATCCATTTCGACATCGATTAATGGAACCTCATCTGCCTCCCCATTGCCATTTGGATCTTCATCACGAAAACGAACCAGCAGATCATAGAATTCATCTACCGTTTTCGGTAATTCTTCCACACCCAATTCTTCTAACCATGTACCGTTATACCACATCGGACCTCTTATCCAAAGAGCAGAAGAGCCACCTTCCGCAATACGTGGTAAGGAATAGATATGCCCATCTACAGTGGTGATAGATTTGGCAATATCAGGATTTTCATCTAATATTGCTTGAATATTCGGTGCATATTCTGCAATTAAATCTTCTAAAGGAATTAATACCCCTTGCTGTCCATAATCAACTTCCATACCAGCGGTCAAACTATCAGAACCAGCAGCATAGATTACATCCGCAATATCTCCACTTGCAAAGGCCAAGTTTAATTTGGTTTGAAAATCACTAAGCGGTGGTGTATCATAGGTGAAATTGATATTGGTCATCTCAGAGTACTCTATTAGTGTCTCCATATTCTCCCAATCTTCTTGTCCTGTACCAGGTGCAATCATCGATAAAGTGATCTCCTCATCTACAATTGGAAAACCTTCTTTATTTACTTCTTCTGCATTTTCAGAAGAAGCCTCTTCATTAGATGTATCATCTGACGAGGAAGAATCACTTCCATTACAAGCAGCTAACACTATAGCTATTAAAATCATTAATACAAACATTAATTTCTTTTTCATCTTGCACCCCCCCTTTTTGACTAAGTTTAGTAACAAAGAGTTTCTAAATTATGTTTATGTTGTTTATCCTCACCTCCACACAACTTCAAAAATTATGACAAACCATACTCTTGTTCAATGACTAGCATTTGTTATAATTTGTCTTTTAACATGCTTAAGCATATTTATGCTAGCAATGTAACTGCTTACAAATATACCTTTAGTCATAAACCGCTTTCAATATGTATTTCTCACAATAAATTGTCACAAAAATTGAATGTCATAAGATAAAAACCTTAATCCATAGTTGTTTTTTATCATATTGAATATGTAAAACTTATAATATATGTGAAATTTGACAAAGCACTGATACCGCGGATAACGCCTTGTTTTAATCAAGCAGAAAAAAGATTATGTCCTTTCTTTTAGCCAAGATAGATGTCCACTACAAGAAGTTACTTGCCACAGATGTGGCTTCAGCTTATGCTATTCCCTTGTCTGGCCACAAGCATCCAAAACTGGATAGAGATTCACATGATCTGAAGAGCATGCCCCTCGACAGACTAATGCACTAGTACGTTCTGCGCGCCGAAAACCAAAACGACCAGTCGCAGCTATTATCGTCATACTCTCCATACCCCTGCCTAAATAGCTCCTAATGGCTAGTTTTTGATATACTTTCCTGTAAAATAAAAAGAACTGCCAAAATTTTAAAAACTCTAGCAGTTCTCTCCTATTACTACATATAAGTTTGTCTGTATTTACCGGGTGTCATACCTACTTCATTCTTGAATTTTCGTGTGAAATTGGCTACATCTTTATAACCTACATCTAATACAATGGCTTTTATAGGCTTCTCGGTGGAGGTAAGTTGTTTCTTGACTTCTTCCATCCGTAAATGCTGTACATACTGTTTAAACGTATAGCCTGTCTGTTCCTTGATAAACCGACTCACATAAGAGGCAGATAAACGGAATTCCATTGCTATCTTTTCTAATGATAAATCATATAACATAAAATTTTTGTTCAAATAGTCCGTAATACTGTTCTTTAGCTTTTCATTATGACTTTTCTTATTCTCATTCACTTCTTTACACGCTTGGGCTACCAAGTCATTTAAACGTTCATGCAATTGTTCTTGTGAACGAAAATCAAAAATCTGTTCGTAGGTTTGCTGTGATGGTTGAACACCTATTTCTGTAATTGTCTTAATTACTGTATTGATGACATCAAAACAAATTGCCCGCAGAAAAGATACAGATAATTCGTTGGATCGTAACTGGATAAAGATAGCAGCCAATGTCTCCTGGGCAACCTCTTTATCTCCTTGTTTGATACTCTGCACAACTTTTAACAGATCCTCACGCGGATAACCTACATCAAATTCTTTCTCTTTAATATCTTCAAAATAAATACTGCTGCCTTGGCTGTAGAAATACTTATGCTCTAAAGCTGCCAGTGCCTCGATATAAGAACGGTTAATCATCGTTTTATTGTCATAGATTTTGCCGATTCCAATCATCGGTTTCATCTCAAATAGGTTGCTTATATCTTCTTTGATTTGTTTGACAAAGTTTTTGCGAATCTGTTCTGCTGCATCCTTGTCTCCATTAAATTTCACAACAAGTGCGATCGCATCCATATTTAATAAATCAATACCATATGCTGTTACATCTTTAAGAGATACGTCTGTAAATAACTCATACAAAGTCTCACGTTCAATAATTCTCTCTGTTGATAATTGTTGTTTATCAAGGGTAATAATCATTGAACAGTAGTAATCTCCATTAAGATCCAGATATAAGGTTTCATTATAACTGTCAATTTCCTCTTCACTGCTGAAATCCCCTTTGATAATGTTGGTGAGGAATTGATCTTTTGCAAAAGATTGATGTTTATAAACGGTTTCACTTAACATTTCATGATCCTCAAACACCGAGGTCACCGTTCTTTTAATCGTTTCTAGCTCATTAATACCTTTTGCTTCCAATGTCCTATTTTGGCTAATGGAATTGAATAATGAACGAATCGGTTGATACTGCCTTTTGGCAAGCCATAACGTAAGCAGACTGCCTACAATAAACAGACTGATACAGATCAATACCATGATCAAAATCGTATTCGTTAACCGTTCAAAAAACTGAGATGTTTTCATCATAATGACAAACTTCCAGCCAGTCTGTTCTGATTCTATGGCTGCCACGGAGTAATTCTCACCATCTTGCTTCACACTGGTCACTTGACCATAAGCTGCATCTTCCAAAGTAATACTGTTTCGATCGATTGCTTCATCAACAATGGATGAAGCAATCACTTGATTCTGTTCTGATATAATAAAGCCATTTCCTTGTGCATCATTTAAGGTATTATTGATTAAATCATTCATGGTCCGTTCCCGAATCAAATAAACAATTGTACCATAGCTGTTATGGCTGTCTGATGACATGGGAACAAAATAATTAATATACCGAAAACTATCTCTTTTTCCAGCACCTTGTTCTGCTACCATCGTTAAGGGCACATTGTCTTCTACGGCCTGTAAAACGGTGTCTTCATCCCAATTATATTTATCAAAGGCCGTGGACAAAGAATAAGCACCATTAGAAGAATAAATGCGATCAGAACCATGATAATAAACCATGATCTCTTCAATAATGGAACTATTCGCCCGATACTTCTTCAATTCGTTGATAGCCTCCGAACTATAATATTCATGACTCATCATATATGGAGTTAATCTCGGGTCATATGCAATTCTGTTTGCTATCATGTCTAGTTCATTAATTCTTTCATCCGTGATAGTCGCTACTTGTTCTAGCTTGCCAATATTCGACTGTTCAATCTCTTCTTTTAAATCAGAAACCGAATTCAAATAAATGATCGAACACATAACGACAAAAGGCACTAGAAACACGATAAAATATGAAATAATATATTGGATAAATAATTTTGATCTTATCAACGAGGTCCCTCCCAGCATCCACTTTGTTGGTTATTTTTCTTCTGTACTGTCCTCTTGTAATGCTGCGCTCTTCTCCTCAATAACTGCACATGCCCGATAGGAAAACCATAAAATTGGATAAAGTGTTAACGGCACTCCCATAAATATTATTAACACAGGCAAGAAATTATACAGATAATACAATGGTAGCAAGGCCACTAACATGGCCAGTGATTCAAACGGTCGGATCAAGGCAATCAGAAAAGTTTGCTTAAAATACTGGAGGAATCGCAACTCATACCGATTATATATAATTAAGAAATGGAACACTAGAATTGTATAAAAAACGATAACCAACACAATAAAGGCATGAAAATAAAAAGATTGAATAAAGTCTCTGGAAATAACGTAATCAGCATAAAAAAACAAACCTAACGCTACCCAAATCAATCCTAAACCATTACCCTGTATAAATGCTTTCTTATAAGTACTCCAGAACTCTTTAAAAATTGGGATATCGGTACCATTTTTAAACCATTTATGTATTACTGCAGCTGTTGCCAATGTAGCCGGAACAACACCTAATACTCCAAGACCAATTGCTGTAAACAAATACCACAGCACTTGTAGATACATGATATTAAACAGCCATGTACCGAATTGATAAAAAAATTTCATTATTCCATTCATTTAGGACCCTCGCTATCTTGTTGTCTAACTTTTATTATATAATAAATTAATCGCTTACGAAAGAGGGAGTAATGTATTCGCAACCTGTTCTCTATTGTAACACTATTATTTTTCTATCACACCTGTGAAACCAATTTCTACCCACTAATTATACAAAAACGCTGGCTCCGTGCTTGCGCGTGGTTCATTTACACGCTGTTTTTGGAAAGGACAAACTTCCAGCTGTTACTGAAAAATTATTTATCCTCTAACCCTAGTATGTGCGCTTACTCCATTTGCGTTTAAGTTAACTCATCTTATTTTGCCCCAGTTCTTAAAAAATCCAGTTGCACACACATATTCATAAATCATGGCCATTTTTATTTCGTAACCATCTGTTCATCTTCTGTTCATAAACAAGTCATATTCTTATTAGTGAAGCTAGAAATTGGAGGAATCAATATGAACTTAGGATGGAAGGAAATAAAAAGAAATAAAATAAGATTTGTTATTCTCGGATCAATTGTTTTTCTAGTCAGTCTATTAACATTCATGATATCTGGCTTGGCAAATGGCCTATCTCAGGATAATGCCGCTTTAATTAAAAATCTCCCTGATGGAACATTATATCTGGAAGCAGAAGCAGAGGGTAATTATAGTTTTTCCAGTATTGACAGTGAATTTCAGGAGGATCTCTTAGCCATGTCTGACGAGGTTACTGCTTTTTCAATTCAGATGGGATTTGTAGATGACCAAGATGATAAACAACACAGTGTTGCTTTCGTGACGTCAACCGCTTCTGATGATTTTGCCCATGCCGATCATGGCGAAGTGATACTAGACCAAAGTTTAAAGGAAGATGGCATTGCCGTGGGTGATATCCTGACAAACCAGCAATTTGATGGGGAACTGGAAGTAGTTGGATTTGTGGAGGAAAGTAAATTCAGTCATGCTCCTGTTGCTTATATCAACATACAAGACTATCAGGACATGTATCGCACAGAATCGCTGCAGATCCTATACACTCCAGAAGAACAAGCAGCTATAAATACGGAACACTTACAGGCCTATTCTCCAGCAGAATTCCTGAATACGATCCCTAGCTATCAGGCAGAGCAATTGTCGTTAAATATGATTATCTGGTTCCTGGTTGTTATCAGCGGAATGTTATTCGGTATTTTTTTCTACATGATGAATGTACAAAAAATCGGACTATACGGTATTTTAAAAGCCGTCGGAGTAAAAACAAGTGCCCTTTTTAAAATGATCTGGCTGCAAATGCTGCTGATTACTATTATTGCCCTGGCATTTTCGATTAGTCTCAGTCATTTATTTAACCTGTTTGCCCCAGCTGGAATGCCATTCCATTTAACTGCCATTACCACTATTCAGCTGTCTGTTATCTTTTTGATAATTGGCTTTGCAGGGGCAACGATTTCCGGTTTCCAAATTAAAAAGGCAGAACCATTACAGGCAATCCAACAAGGAGAGAGTTAATATGACTATTTTAACCTTAGAAAATATCCACAAAACATTTAAAAACGGTGATGTAGAAGAAGAAATATTAAAAGGCATCAGCTTGTCATTGAAGCAAGGAGAAATAACAGCATTAACCGGGGCCTCAGGCTCTGGAAAAAGCACCCTGCTAACTATTGCTGCTGGACTCCAGCCGCCGACAAGCGGACATATTTATTTCGAGTCACATGATCTAGCCGAATTAAAACCAGACCAAATACGCCATATTCGTGCGAGTCAGTTTGGCTTTGTTTTTCAATTTGCCCATCTTGTACCTTTTTTAACGGTGGAGGAGCAGCTGATTTTCATGCTTGATGTTTCTGACTCTAAGCAAAATAAACAACAGCGGGCAGCAGAAATCAAGCGACTGCTGGAGCTTGTAGATATGGAACACCGCCGAACTGCTTATCCTGCCTCTTTATCCGGGGGTGAAAAACAACGAATTGCTATCGCACGAGCAATGGTTCATCAACCCACCATCTTATTTGCCGATGAACCTACGGCTAGTCTTGATTCCAAACGGTCAAAAGAAGTAATGACATTAATGCGTAACCTGACCAAAGAACTAGGAATTACTACATTAATGGTAACTCATGATCAGGATACGATGGCCTATGCTGATCATATGATCGAAATGAAAGATGGCTGTTTATCGCAGCCTGTGTGATAGGTGTATTGCAATTATGTTATCTTTTTTGGTATGTTAGAAGCAAATTAACCAAATATAGGAGCCATTAAATCATGACAAATATTCTTATTGCAGATGATGATCAGCATATGCTGAAGTTTGTAGAACACCATTTGGCTGCACAGGGTTACTCAGTGTACCAGGCGCAAGATGGTATACAAGCCCTGGCTGTGTTAAAAAAATACCCTTGTGAATTAGCCGTTGTTGATGTAATGATGCCGTTTATGGACGGTTACGAGTTAACTAAAGAAATTCGCCGCCGCTATGATATTCCAATTATATTATTGACTGCCAAAGCGGAAATCGAGGATAAAGAACAAGGCTTTTTTGCTGGAACAGACGATTATTTGGTTAAACCCTTTGAGCCAAAAGAATTAATTTACCGCATCAAGGCTTTGCTAAGACGCTATGCTCCAGCAAATGACGAATCTTTTATTCAAATAGGGCAGACAAAGATGGATAAGAAAAGCTATGAGGTACAGATTCATCATCAAACACTTCTTCTTCCTTTAAAAGAATTTGAATTGTTGTTCCTATTGATGTCTCACCCGCTTCAGGTATTTTCCAGGGAGCAATTAATCGAACAAATCTGGGGATTAGCTTATCAAGGGGATGACCGAACAGTTGATGTGCATATCAAACGGTTACGGGAAAGATTTCGCGGCTTATCGGATGACTTTCAAATTAAAACAGTGCGAGGTGTAGGCTACTTACTGGAGGAAAAACAGCCATGAAATCCCTCTATATTAAATATGTCGTCATGACGATTGGCATTATGATGATCAGCAGTATTATAGCCTTTTTGCTTTGTAATATTTATTACCATCAGGCATTAAAGCCGGATAATGATCAAAAAAACACAGAAATTGCTCAGTCTATCGCTGCTTATATCAAGCAAAATCCTGATCTTCAGCTGAATGACTATTTAGAGAATATCTCTCAAGTGGGGTATCAGTTATATCTTGTTGACAGTAATGGCGAGGATACCTTATACGGCGCTCCATTTCGTGACACAGCTTTGCCAGATACAACAAAAGCGTTTGTATTAGCCGGATCTACTTACCATGGAATAGCTGAATTTCCTAATCAAACGTTTGTGACTGGTTTTTTTGCTAATGAACTACAAAATACAATTGGTGTACCTATCAGCTATCAAGGGGAAGATTATGCCTTATTTATCAGACCAGATATTAAGCTGCTATTTAATGAAATGCATTTTCTGTTTGCTTGGTTACTGCTGTTAACAATTACTTTAAGCATAATTATGGTAATTTTCAGTACGAAGTACTTAGTCAAACCGATCGGCAGACTAACCAAGGCCACCAAAGAATTAGCTGACGGTCAATTCGATGTGGAACTCCATACCAAGCGTCAGGATGAATTAGGTAAATTGACGAATAGTTTTGCTATGATGGCCGCCAAATTAGAACAAGCCGATGCGATGCGAAAAGAATTTATTTCAAATATCTCTCATGATATCCAATCGCCTTTATCCAATATAAAAGGTTATACCAATCTGCTGGAAGACGACTCATTGGACAAGCTAGAGCGAAATGAATATATCACAATTATTAATGGTGAAATCACGCGGCTCTCTTCTTTAACCCGTCAATTACTATTACTGGCTTCTTTAGATCATGATCAAGATATTCTAAAAGAAAAACGATATAGTGTAAGTGAGCAGTTAAAAGAGCTGATTCGGCATTATCAATGGCTGATTCAGGAAAAAAATATTATGCTGAGCTATTCGATTCCTGATATAGATATCGTCGGCGATCCTTCCTTACTGAACACGGTTTGGGATAACCTGTTATCCAATGCCATCAAATATAACAAACCCAATGGCAGTATCATCATTCAAGCTGAAAAAACAGCCAGCACAATCATTATCAGATTTGAAGATCAAGGAATTGGAATGTCACCAGAGGAAATGGAAAGAATTTTTGACCGGTTCTATCGAGCAGATATGGCTCGTACCCGAACAATAGAAGGTTCAGGGCTTGGGCTGGCCATTGCTGCAAATGTGGTTAAGCTGCATAACGGCAAGCTTAACGTTACTAGTAAACCTAATGTTGGAACGGTCTTTACTGTGACACTTCCTAACTCAAGCAAAGCAGAACACACATAGTCATCTCTGTTTATTGATTGTAAAGCAGGACTATCACTTTCCAAACGTTGTAACATCAAACCTTAGCGGAGGCGACCGTTTCGACTCCGGAGGGATTCGCATGATCTGAAGATCCACTTTTGTCAAGTGCTCTTCTTGGCAAAAGTTAGCTGAAGAGCATGCCCTCGGAACGCGAAACGGTCAGCCGCAGCGGTGCCTTGCTCTCGATACCTGCCATACGTTGAAATATCTTAACACGAAGTGCGATAGTTGAGCTAATAACAAATAACTTCGCAAATATGGACAGCTTTACAGTATATATTCCATAAGATTTTCCCTTATCCTGCTAATGCCTTATTACATAACTAAGAACTGTTTCTCCGTCTTCCATTTCTCCCGTTTCTTCAAAACCTAAACTTTTATACAAACCATTAGCTGCTTTATTGTGAGGTACATGTGACACTCTAATTTCTTTACAGTCGGACTTAGCCTCAAGTTGTTTTATAACTTCTAAAATAGCTGATTTCCCATAACCATTTCCTTGATAACGCTGATCAATCATAAATCTTAATATCCAATAATACCCGTCATTATACATTTGATTATCGAACAATATAAAGCCAACCATCTGATCATTAGCGTATATGCCATGTGGAACAGTAGTCGGCTCTTTAGTGGCATGGACAAGTGAATTAGAATTTGTTGCAACTAACTCTTCTTGATCTCTTCTGGGCTTTAAATTTACACATTGCTCTTTATTGTGTTTATCAATAGGTATTAAACTAATTAACATTTCCCCCATAGAATCCCTCTCTTACAGCTTTTTTTCAACTACCGTACTTCAAACACAATGATCTCATCCTTTCCCCTGTTTTAACAAAGGAGCAGGTAAATAGAGTGTTTGCTGTGACTCTTTATTCCAATTCCAGTCCAATACAAACTATAGATCCACAGATATCATTACAGCAGGACTACAGTGCCGTGTAACCTCCATCAATCGTAAAAACTGATCCTGTTGCAAAGGAGGAAGCTTCTGAAGCCAAATACAAGGCAATTCCACCCAATTCTTCCGGATTGCCCGGTCTTCCCATCGGTGTCATCTCCATCCATGTATCTGTCATGCCGCCTTGGTCAAAGAACTTCTTCGTTAGTTCTGTTTTCATATATCCTGGTGCAATAGTATTCACACGGATATTGTGTCTGGCCCATTCCATAGCTAAACTCTTTGTCAACATGATCACACCTGCTTTTGACGCATTATAGGAGGCTTGACATTGAGGTGTATTTACAACCAAACCAGACATTGAAGAAATATTAATGATAGAACCCCGCTGCTGCGCTATCATCTGCCTTCCTACTATTTGGGATACAATAAATACTCCGTTCAGGTTAATATTGATTACCTTCTGCCAGTCTGCAAAGGACGTATCTTCTGCCTTCTCGTTTAAGACAATACCGGCATTATTGATCAGAACATCAATACTGCCAAAACGGTCTAGCACTTGATCCACCATCTGCTGTACCTGAGTCTCTTCCGTTACATCTGTTTGGATCGCCAAGGTGTCAATCCCTTCTTGATCACTTAATTGTTTAGCTGTTGCTTGTGCCTTTTCTATATCGATATCGGCTATCACAATATGCGATCCCGCTTGTGCTAATGCCTCGGCCATCGCCTTTCCTAAACCAGCAGCTGCACCCGTTACAATCGATACTTTGTTTGTAAGGTCATACTTCTCGAGAATTTTCATGCGTTTTCCTCCTAATTTGTTTTTCTATCAATTGAGCAAAAATTAACAGAAGTTGGCCAAAAAGTCTAGCAAAAACGCTTTCATTTTTAAAAATTTATCGTCTGTCGGCTGCAAGTTATCTAAATCTGAATGAAACACAGAAGGAAGCAAATCAGCAGTTTGGCTGAAAGAAATGGAAGTGTTCACTGCAGATAAGCCTCCCTGTTTAGACATGGTGAATGTTAACGATGATACATAATACTTCCCCAGAACATATCCCAAACTTCATGCATATGATCTTTAATCTCTTCATCTGAATAAAGACTATTTTCATTATATAACCCTTCGATAAGATAAAAAAAGGTATGAGTGATTTGCGAAGTAGTTAGATCGGTACGAATTTGCTGTTGCTGCTTGCCCATTTCAATCCACTCACTGATAGATGATTTTACAACCTCATCTCCATCCAGTACATAGTTTCTTACCGACTCTTCTAATCCTGCCGGTGGATAAATATAAAACCGATTATAAAAATTCATACCAGCTTTATCTTTCGGAAGCTCCAACGTATAGGCCTGCAGCAATGCATATAATTTCCCTTCAACTGATGTATGTTCTGCATTTTCTAATGCTGATTTAATAAACTTCTCGTATTCTGATGACATTTGATCCAGAACGGCCGAAAATAATGCCTCTTTACTTTCATAATGTGCATATAAAGAAGGTTTCTTGATACCTACTTCTTTCGCAATCATTGCCAAGGTCGTACCTTCATAGCCATGAACAGAAAACAATTCCGCACTGGCCCTTAAAATAATATCTTTTGTTTTCATTGATTTTCTCCTTTGAAAGGTAGTTCAAAAAATCACTAAATGATAAGCAGAAAATCGCTTCGTTAACTTTTTCCGCTATTCACGTATCTAAAAACACATCCTCCGTTACTTGAAACAGAAGACAACTTTTTCTGTGTGTAAGTCCATTTATTCAAAGCTATGGCATCTCATCCTCCTCGCTTCTAATCAGACAGCTTTTCATACGAGAACCTGCACTAAGTAATAGCCATCAGTTCATTTACAAATTGTTTTTGAACGCACACTTTGACTTTTATTTATTATTGATATATAATTCTCACAGTCAACAAAACTAACGGTAGGTAGGTTTATTTTATCTTTTTTCTACAGAGAAGTAAAGACTCTGCTCCGAAGCATTGTTTGTCTATATACAGCTAGATTAATTTATTGTAAAAAAATAGAGGAGAACGAATCATGGAACAACAAACAACCCCTTTAATGCAAAATCGTACATTTGTCTTGCTGCTTGTTGCTGGGATATTTGCCGTCGTTGGCTTTAGTATGTTTCTTACCACTACTACATGGTATGTAGTCACCGATATTGGTTCATCCAGTTCGCTTGGAGTTGTCCTGATTGTGGCAACTGTCCCAAGACTTTTGATGATGATTTATGGCGGCGTAGTTGCCGATAAATATAAAAAAACGACGATTATGTTTGCCACAAACTTAGCCCAAGGTTTCTTGCTGCTAATTATTTATCTATTAGTAGCAAGTGACTGGATGACTTTTACTTTACTGCTTATCATTGCTGGTATCTTCGGGATGCTGGATGCCTTCTTTGGACCTGCCAGTTCATCGATGATCCCAAAAATTGTCCCTAAACATCAGCTGCAGCGGGCCAATGCCTTTTTCCAAGGAGTAGATCAAGTATCTTTTGTAATTGGCCCTATCTTGGCAGGTGTGGTAATGGAATTTTCTGGAGTAGCCAGCAGTTATCTGATTGCGACTATCCTGGTCTTCCTGTCTGCGGTTATTATTTTTCCGCCGTTTATTAAAGAATCAGCAGTGGAAAATGATGTGAAACAAAGTCCATTAAACGATTTTAAAGAAGGTTTATCGTATGTCTTAAAATCAAACTTTCTTTTAGTCGGTTTAATTGTGTTGATCACATTAAACTTCTTTGTGTTTGGGACATTACAAATTGCCATCCCATTATTAGTAGATCTTCACGGTGGCAGTCCATTAAACCTAAGTTATATGGAAGTAAGCTTAGGTGTCGGTATGATTATCGGAACAGGGATACTAGGCACGGTTATGCTTAAACGGAAAGGGCTCGTTTCTATCCTAGGTTTACTTGCTTCGTTAATTATTTTTCTTATCTTTAGCCAAGTGCCTAATTTATTCCTGCTTACTCTGTTAGTCTTTTTTATTGGGCTAGCGATGGCCTTTGTCTTTGTACCGTTCTTCACCGCCGTACAAGAGAATACCGAAAACCGCTTAATGGGCCGGGTAATGAGCATTGTCTTCCTTGCTATGAATGGATTCGATCCTATCTCTTATGGGGTAGTATCCGGGCTTGTGGCTATTAATGTATCGATTCAGATCATCTTGTTAAGCTTTGGTATCGTCGGATTTATTATCGCACTAAGCGTATTTGTAAAAGCACGTGAATTTAAGACAATATAAAAATATCACTGCCCCAAGAGTTTGATGAACCTTGGGGCAGTAATATTTTATGGTGCCTCAGCAGCTGGCTCTCTTTAGTAAGTTATCTTTCGATCAGTGGACCAATTATTGTTTCACTATTTGTTTTCCTTTAAAAAATACGGCCTTTCGTGAAGCTCTTCTAGCCACTGCTTCTGCTGAACAGCTGGCCTCAACTAAAACAAAGCTTGCCTCATCTCCAACTCGAGGCCATATTTGCTGCCCCTGCTCATCTAATGGTGTTATTCCTCCTGTAATATGTGCTAAAGCTTGACCTAACGAACGCTCATCACTCATTCCAAATCGCTCGGCTAACCTGCCTGCCTTCTCCAAACTGTCACCTCGGCCAAAAGGTGACCAATGATCTGTTATACTATCATCTCCCAGCCAGACATCTACACCTTTTGCTTTCAACATGGGTACTGGAATAGTGCGACTTAACGGTACAGTTGATGTCAACGAAATGCTTTGAGCCGCTAATAATTCAGCCGCTTCTTCTGCTTCCTGAAGGGAGGCATCAGCCAAAGCGAAAGCATGACTAATCGTTACTCGTCCTTGCCAGCCAGCTTCCTCAGTAAGTGCCGCCAAGCGTTTAAAGGTAAACATACCAAGCTGACCTGGCTCATGGATATGTAAATCGACAGCGGCGTCTGCCTCTACGGCTAATTCCATCACCAGCTGTAACGATTTCTCTATATCTTGATCTATTGATCCAGGATCAACTCCCCCCACAAGGCCGGCTCCATTTCTCAATGCTTCTCTTACATAAGATGCTGCATTCGATCGTAATAAACCTTGCTGTGGGAAGGCAACTATTTCAACCGCTATTTTATCCTTATAAGTTTCTACGGCACGCAGAGTTGATTCTAAATTCCTTAATCCCTCTACAGGTCCGACATTACAATGGCTGCGGATATACGTAGAACCTGCAGATAATAGTAAGTCCATTAATTTCATTGCTCTTTCTTCTGTGACGGCATGTAATGCAGGTAATAACGCTTCTTCTTCCTTTAACCTAGTTAAAATACCTTCTTTAGCAATAGATGGTGCCTTCCATCGTCCTCCGTAATATGTTTTGTCAAGGTGAATATGCATATCTCTAAAAGCAGGCAGCATCAACAGCCCTTTTGCCTCCTGTCTCGATAATGCTGAATCAAGAACTTGTGCGGCTGGCACCACTTTTTGAATTTGACTTTCCTGAATTAAAACATGATAAAGATCGGTTTCTGTAGCCATTATTTCGCCATCGTGATATTGATAACCTTTTTCTAGTCGAACATTGGTTAACCAATAAGGTCTATCAGTCATTCGCACCATCTCTCCTTTCGGTTATCCTATATTTCTATTCTGCTGCCTTTAGTATCTCAGCGATCTCTGAATAATCATTTTTAATGGCATGTTCTAATGGAGTCACACCTTCCCGGTCTCCGATTGTCATATCTGCTCCATGATCTACTAACAACTGTACAATTTCTTGATGTGATGTACCTCCGTCTCCGAGAAGAACAGCCTCCAATAAAGCAGTCCAATGGAGGTTATTTATATGATTCACATCTACATCTGAATGAACCAATAGTTCTTTAACTACATCTACATGTCCTCTTTCTGCAGCTGGAATAAGGGCTGTCCCGCCGAACCGATTGGTGATCGTTGTATCTGCTCCCGCATCGATCGCCAACTTAACAATTTCGATCATTCCTTCCGCCCCAGCATATAATAATACATTGTCTAAATGATCATTTTGCACATCTAGATCTGCCCCTGCTTCTATTAATACCTTTACGGTTTCAATTTGATTATTTTGCGTAGCAGCCAATACCGCCGTCGTACCATCTGAATCGACAGCATTAATAGCTACTCCTTGCTGCAGCAGTTGCAGAACTTTTTCAGTGTTCCCGTTTTTTGCATATGTAATAAATGATTGATCCAATTCCTTCACTCCTTCTTGAAAAATAGTTTTCTCTTCTTCTGAGCCATCTGGCTGACAGCCTAACAGCAATAATCCAAACAAGATAATGATGACTCGATACACTTCATCTCCTCCATTTTCCTTTTATAAGCATGTTACCATGATAATCGCTATATTAAAAATTTCTATTTTGCCAAGTTTGTTATTCACGACGAAGATCACATGGTAAAATTCATTTACTATATTCATTCCTTTTATCCCCCATGGCTTGAATGCCTGTTTTTCAAGAAGAAGGGAGGAAGTAGGAGTCTGTCTATACCGACTCACTAACAACGAATATATTGAAAGAGAACATAACGTTTAGATGCAGTAAGTTCCTGCGTTTAAACGGTGGTGTTTCTTATTCTTTATATCCCTTGAAAGGAGAATGATAATGTCTCTACCTAATCTCCCCAATTTCACTCCTAATATTTCTGTATCAAGAGATGACGTAATCAATCTGCTACTTGCTTCCATTGCCATGGAGGAATTAGGTCTTTCTCATATTATTAATGCAGAAGGAGAAAAAATCCAATACGCATTAGGTACAATACCAGGTTTAACTTTACCATCCTCTCTAGATGAAATTTTGGAAGTAAATGAGAGTGTACAGGATATGCTTTCAGCCGCTATGAAGAAGGAATTAATTCTCGATGACAAATTAAAACGTGTAACCAGCATTATACCTAGCAGTGATACGGGACCAATAGGACCTACTGGGCCAACCGGACCTACGGGCGCTACTGGACCTGCTGGGGCCACTGGACCTACGGGCGCTACTGGACCTACAGGTGCCACTGGACTTGCTGGAGCCACCGGACCTACAGGTGCCACTGGACTTGCTGGAGCCACCGGACCTACGGGCGCTACTGGACCTACTGGAGCCACCGGACCTACGGGTGCCACTGGACTTGCTGGAGCCACCGGACCTACGGGCGCTACTGGACTTGCTGGAGCCACCGGACCTACTGGGGCTACTGGACCTACGGGTGCCACCGGACCTACTGGAGCTACTGGACCTACAGGTGCCACTGGACTTGCTGGAGCCACTGGACCTACGGGTGCCACTGGACCTACAGGTGCCACTGGACTTGCTGGAGCCACCGGACCTACGGGTGCCACCGGACCTACGGGCGCTACTGGACCTACGGGTGCCACTGGACTTGCTGGAGCCACTGGACCTACGGGGCCTACCGGACCTACGGGTGCCACCGGACCTGCTGGAGCCACCGGACCTACGGGTGCCACCGGACCTGCTGGAGCCACCGGACCTACGGGTGCCACTGGACTTGCTGGAGCCACCGGACCTACGGGCGCTACTGGACTTGCTGGAGCCACCGGACCTACTGGGGCTACTGGACCTACAGGTGCTACCGGATCTACTGGTGCCACCGGACCTACGGGTGCCACTGGACTTGCTGGAGCCACCGGACCTACGGGTGCCACCGGACCTGCTGGAGCCACCGGACCTACGGGTGCCACCGGACTTGCTGGAGCCACCGGACTTGCTGGAGCCACCGGACCTACGGGTGCCACTGGACTTGCTGGAGCCACTGGACCTACGGGGCCTACCGGACCTACGGGTGCCACTGGACTTGCTGGAGCCACCGGACCTACGGGTGCCACTGGACTTGCTGGAGCCACCGGACCTACGGGGCCTACCGGACCTACTGGAGCCACCGGACCTACTGGGGCTACTGGACCTACTGGAGCCACCGGACCTACTGGGGCTACTGGACCTACCGGACCTGCTTTTGCAGAAAACGGATTTTCTGCATTTCAAGGAACCATGACTGTATCTGGATCAGAGCAAATAATTAGCTGGTCTACGCTGCCACCTTATTATCCAAACCCTAACTTTAACGCATTAGATGGAATATTTACCGTCCCTGAAACAGGACGTTATTCCATTAACGCAACCATCAACTATCAAACGACTGCCGCACTTACCATTTCTCTTGGAGCGGGAGTAAACCCAGCTTTTGCCGTTCAACGTATTACTCCAAACCCTACACCATTAGTAACTGGCTTATTCCCTATTTTGAACGTAAACATTGCTCTGCTCCTCACCCTGAGAGCTGTATTAGGTAACGGAACGGTAACTCTTGCAGGAGATGTCCAACTTAATGCCGGAGATCAGATTGGTCTATTCTATATTGCTAATGGCTTAACCATTGGCTTAAACCTAGGCGGTAGTAGCCAGCAAGGAATCGTTTGGTCTATTAATCAAATTGCGTAGCCAAGTCAGACTGGAGCAAACTTTTTTGCTCCAGTTTCTTTATATTATATTTCATGCAACAAGAGTGTGATTAGAATTGTATAATTTCTATTTACTCCCTTCTCCCCTAAACAATCCCTTTTGTATTGTAAATCATTTATATATTTACAATTAGCCACCCGCCCAATTAAGGAACAGCCCGCCTAACCCTTACATACAATAGTACCGTAATAACAAATCTATGAAGAAATGAGGAAATTCACTTGTCACAAGCAAATATCCCTAATATTACACCTGAGATTGCAATTGACAGAAATGACGTGATTAATTTATTGCTAGCATCGATCGCCTTAGAAGAATTAGGCTTAGCACATATCATTAATGCAGAAGGGGAAAAAATTCAGTATGTCTTAGGTACTTTAACAGACTCATCAGATATGACCAACCCTAATTTAGATGATCTATTAACTATTAACGATAGTGTTCAATCCACTCTTGAAGTTATCCTGAAGAAAGAATTACTACTGCAAACTAAACTTAAAAACGTTATTGAAATCATTGACTAGTATTCTTAAAAGTTTTCACCAAAACCGTTCACTAAATACACGTAATTTGAGTATGATGAATTAAATGCAGACAAAAGCCTACTTTTCCTTAATCAAAAGATAAAGCAATGTTTTGATCAAGTGAGGCTTTCATTTGTGGGAGACTATGGATGAGCAATGCGATTTAACAGAAGGATTATCGTCCGTTGATTCCGTGCTAAATAGTAATAGCGAATCATTAGATGAATTCTACAGACGATAACACTGTGATAAAGCTAGGAGGAAGAAACATGTCCATGCCAAACATTCCTAATATTACACCAACCGTATCATTAACCCGCTGTGAAACAATCGACTTATTATTATCATCTATCGCCCTTGAGGAGATTGGATTATCTCATATTTTGAATGCAGAGGGAGAAAAACTGCAATCCTTCTTAAAACAACAAGACCATTGTCTAGATGATTACTTAAAAATAAATCACAGTGTCAATCAAACACTTCGTACTATTGTCAAATCGCAAATGCTTCTTCAATTCAAGTTAGAAGATGTAGCTGATCTGGATGACCATTGTGAATGCACCTGTGAGAAGCCAAAACCTAAACCTAAAAAAGCAGGTTGCCACAATTTTCATGATCAACTCCGGCCTGAAGGGAACGTTCATAAGCATAAAGATCATGAACACCATCGTGACAAATAAATATCCATTTAAAGGGGGAATGTAAGGTGTGCAAACATGACTCAACTATCAAACAGGACTTCATAAAGAGTGAAACTGAATATCTAGCATATATGCAAGCCTTCTTACATTTTCTATCATGTTATTTGCTAAAATTAACAAAATGTTCTATTACAGCAAAAGAAAAACAGCAGATCGAGAGACAACTGCTAATTTCCTTAGTCATACTCGAAAAACTGCATTACCATATTTTATTAAGAAAAAAGCTATTAGAACCTATCTTTGAAGCAACTGATGAAACCTCCGTTATAACAGATACTAATGCAGAAAAGCTGGGATTCCAGTTGTTAAATACAAAGACAAGTCTCTTGCGCTATTCCTTTCAATCAGATCAGACAAAACACCAATGCCTGATTATTCTAAGACAATTGCTAAGCTATTATCCAATCATTCCTGTGATTAATCAATCTCCCCACTGCCTGCCATGGGTTGCTGAGGGGTTATCAGGGGAATTTTGGAATAAGGAGAGCCAAGCACATGACACAGTCTCCTACTATTAGTTTATGTATGATTGTTAAAAATGAAGAAACATTTTTACAACAATGTTTGGAAAGTGTTCATCCATTAATTGATGAGATTATAATTGTTGATACTGGTTCCACCGATCAAACCATCAAGATCAGCAAAAATTTCCAGGCACGGATCTTTCATTATGATTGGGATGACCATTTCGCAAATGCTAGAAATACCGGCCTGCAACAAGCGACCGGTGACTGGATTCTATGGCTCGATGCGGATGAGCAAATAGATTATCATAAAATAGAAGAACTACGGCAAACTTTGCAGCAAACAGATGCTGCTGTGCTCTCCTTGCCTATTATCAATTATATTAGTGACACTTTAGAAGATTCTCACAATCAAGCATACTTATACCATCAGCCTCGACTCTTTCGCAATCATCAACATATTCAATTTATCCATCGAATCCATGAAACATTAGATATTCCCAATCCAGTTACCGTAGAATATCTGGACATACCAATCTATCATTTTGGTTATATTACCGAGGTAAACAAACAAAAAAAGAAAGCAGATCGCAATAAACGATTATTGATGAAGGATTACAACAAGCCGAATCATAGTCCATGGATTGAATATCATTTAGCCAGTGAATTTTATCGTGAGCAGGACTATCAAAAAGCCTTTGAGTTTATCAACCAATCGTTGTTACAATTTTTATTGGCATTAAAAAAACCGCCAGCTCTTCTGTACAAATTAAAATATGACATCTTACTGCGAACAAACAGCTTAGATCAGGCATTAATCGGCATTGAAAAAGCCATTCAATTATATCCTGACTATGTTGATCTGCATTTTTATAAAGGTTGTTTATTATTTGAACAAGGGGATTATTCCGAAGCTTTAGACTGCTTTAATAGATGCTTGGAATTAGGGGATCATCATCCTCATTATCTAATCTTAAAAGGAGTAGGAAGTGATAAGGCCCTTGAATATAAAAAGGCTTGCTTAAATAAACTTAAAATCGAAGATAAATAATGTCAGGAGGTTCGCACTTGAAAAATGTATTATATATTGGTTGGATAGGTTATCATAATCTAGGTGATGAACTTATGTTTGACTTATTCAAACAACAATTCTCTCGACTGGGAGAAGACTATAAACTTGACCTTGTGAATAATGAAAAACGTTATCTGGATAATGCCCCTTTACATGTTTATGATTTAATTGTTCTTGGCGGTGGCTCTATTATCAGTGGACCTGACCAAATCATGCAACCCTATATTATCGAAACATTATATAAATCCTTACAATTAAATAAAAAAATAATGATTTGGGGATCTGGCATTGACTGGGTACCAAAATCATATATAGCCCTTGATTCCCTTATCTCTTGGCAGGTCTCTCCAGACATCAAACAAAAAGCGCAGACTGTTTTTAAGGAAAGTGTTTGGACTGGTGTAAGAGGTCCTCTCACCCAACAACTATTACAGCACTGTGGAATGAACGGCTCTATTGAAATAAGCGGTGACCCAGCTTTCCTATTAGATCAAACATCTGTCAACGAGAAGACGGAAAAAATGATTGGTGTAAATTGGGGAACTTCTTATCAGAATATCTATGGCCATGATGAAATCACATTGGAGAATCGGTTGGCCTCTGCCTTAAATCAGTTGATTGCCAAAGGATATAAGATTTATTTTTATTTAGTATGGCAAGCAGATTTAGAAGTTACCAAACGCCTGTGTCAAAAATTAACCGATCAACAAGCTGTCATCCTTGATGAAAAGGTATACCATCAAGATGAATTAATGGCTTTAATGGACCGCTTTGCTTTCACGATTAACTTTAAATTACATGCCAATTATTTATCACTGGCTGCACAGACCCCTTTTATCGCACTAGGCTATCGCTTTAAAATCTTTGACTTTGCGGCTTCCATTGATTTAAGTGATATGGTGATCGCAACAGACGATGTTCAACTCTCTGAAAAGATTCTCTCACTTGAACAGCAAATTATTACCAACAAACAAAACATCGCAGATACAATGCAGCAATATCAACAGATGTACCAAAAGAAACTGATAATCCCCTTTGAACAGGGACTTTATCTTTAAGGATAAGGAAGCGTGACAATGAGTAAATTAAAGATATTGTTTGTAACTCGAAATGATAGTCAATATACGGTTCCTGCTTCCTATTATTTTGTGCAAGAGCTGAGTAAACTGACTGATCTCTATGTATCACATAAATCTGGTGACATTCATGAGATTGTAGCAAGTCTGGATGAGCAGCCGGATTTTATTTATATTAATGATTATTTCGAAAATGGCTCGCCTGCTATCAACGGTTTAAAGGACATTATCATCCCCTGTGCAGTAGGTCTTCATGATCTTCATTATCAAAAATCATATCGCAAGGCAATGCTTGAAAAAGAAGCAGTCCAACATATTTTTACTTATTATCGCGATAAGTTTCTGCAGTGGTACCCTGAATTCTCCGCACAAATGCACTGGCTGCCGCACCATGCACACACTGATATTTATTATGATTACCAACTTAATAAAGACATCGATTTATTGATGACAGGTTCTTTATTGGAAGACTACTATCCATTAAGGGTACTGATGCAGAATCAGCTGGCAAAACGGCCGGAATTTACTTATCTTCCTCATCCTGGTTATCGCCAAATACAAAAACAGGAAAAGAATGTTTACGTGGGAGCACGTTATGCAAGAGAATTAAATCGTGCCAAAATAAGTCTCACTTGTGACTCTGTTTTCAAGTATCCATTAATGAAATACTTTGAAATCACTGCCTGTAATACATTACTATTAGCCCCTTATTCAAAAGAATTAGGTGATTTAGGTTTTGTTCCTGGTGTCCATTTTGTATCAATCGATGAACAGAATTTTGAGGAAAAGGCCTATTATTATCTGGAGCATGAAGAAGAAAGGCAAACCATTGCCAAAAATGGCATGCAATTATCTCAAAAACATCACTCCACCAAACAGCGTGCACTGGATTTCCTAAAGGAGATCGAAACCATTTTAACAGACAATTCGGCCACCTAAAGACAGATAAACATTCACTTTGTCAAGCAGAACATACACTAAGAAGACTACTATTTTATCATGGTGCTCCCCCGTCACCTCAAGCAACTGAGACGGACACAGACACCCTGATAAGTTATACCGACCACCATTAAGGATATAGCCCTCCTAATGGTGGAAGTCTTACTTTATTCAGAAAGGAATGTATCGACAAAGTGGAAAAGCATAAAATTCTTATGTGCTATGGCAAAACCGATTTCACGCCAGGTCGATATCTAGAAGATGGACTGCGAGCAAATGGATTAACGGTAGACGTATATGAGCAAAACATTGATTTTGATAAAATCGACCTCACTAGTTATAGAGCTGTTCTATTTGTAGAAAGCCCTGCCAGACCACCAATACATGTGCAAAACATCGATCAGGTTACCATACCAAAAATTTTTTGGGTTCACCATGGGGAAAATCGCTTGGTCACTAATACGCAGTTAGCAAAAAAATATCAGCCAGATCTAATTCTTATGGCTCATTCCTTACATTTAGCCAAACATTTTTCTGTACCGGTTCGCTTCTTTCCATTTGCTATGGCAAAAGAAATATTTAATAGTAATAAACCTTTACTTGACCGGCCTACAGATATCTCTTCTGTAGGTACATTAGATTCAGTTTATTATCAAAACCGCAAAAAGGCCATTCAGTTATTAAAAGAACGATTCCAAGCTATCTATCATTTGTCTTTTCATAAACGTATTTTCTTAGACGAACTAGCTGCGTCTTACCGGGACAGCAAAATCGTGCTCAATCAGACGGCTGATCATATTAAGAGCCTTAATATGCGGCTTTTTGAAGGGATAGGCTGCGGCTCCCTTGTTCTTACTGATTATGTACCAAAAATGGAAGAGATCTTTACCGATGGCAAACATCTTGTCCTTTTCCATGATCACGATGATTTAATAGAAAAAGCAGACTATTATTTAAATCATTTAGAAGAAGCGCAGACAATTGCTTCTGCTGGGTATCGCCATGCCTTAGTTCACCACACCTATGAAAATCGGGCACAAGAACTGTTGAACATCATCGATGAATTAGAGAAGATTAAGCAGTAATTAGGCGACTTTGATAGGTCGCCTTTTTTTAAAAATAAGTAACTAGACCAACAAACCTATGTTTTTTTATCCTCTGTTCTCCTATTATTTGGTTCATTCTTATACAATGAAACTTCGTTCAGTGGAGGACTTTTCCATTCCCACTGAACGTTAGTTGAACCAATCGGGCTGTTACTGGCTGTTGAATCTCCCACTTAGAAATGACGCGTTCCCTTTTTTTGAAGGGGGAGTCTTACAGCCAGTTACACTGCGATAAAGCTTAGAATTCACATGAATGAACCGAGAACATACCTTCTGCATGACTTTCGAAACAAGTTTTACTTTCTATTCATATAGAAAGTTGAATCGACAAATGGTGATTCTATCTTCGGTCGGTACAAATCCTGTTTAGCTCGGTAAACCGACATAATCTGTTCTCTGTTATTATTCGTTACAGAAACTAATTCGATTATCTGCTGGTCAAGATCTTTACTGTTCGTAGTAAGAACCAATTCTGCTAAAGCTAATGAAGCATACAAATCAAAGACTTTAAAGCGATAACCTAAAGCAATGGCCGGCGTGCCAGCAGCAAACGACAACACATTTGGATGGAGTTTAAAATTAATCGTTAGCTGACACTCTGACAGTTTGGTCATTAATTCTTGTTCGCTATACAGTTTCCTCTCAAATACAACAGATTTCTCGCGGTCAATCTTCGTCACTAAACGCTGGCAGGCTGCAAAATCTTGATCCCATACCGCATAAATAAACATATCATAACCGTCCTCTATTAACTGTTGAGCAACAGATACAATCTGATCTTCCAGCATTTTTTCATTACCGCCATATAATTGATTATTGGTCGTTCCCCAGTTAATCCCAATCGTTTGTTGACGATTCGGTGAATTCTTTTCTACTTCTAACAGCAAGCCGGGATCACCAATCACTGAAATCTCCTGTTCCCCCGTTAATATCTCAATCACTCTCTTAGTATACGGCCCTCTAACACCTGCAAAGACCGCACCTTGAAACACTTCTCTCAGCTTATCTCTTTCTTCTCCTTGGAAACGCAGGATAGTGCTTACCTTTTCATTATTTTGCAAATGATAAAGTTGTGTTTCAGGTATTCGATCGATACCGCTCCCCCATATCAAAATCTTCTTTCCCATCTTCATCGCCTTGTACAAAACCGCAATATAGCTTGGCGCAATAAGGGAGCCACCACCCAAGACAACCGTATCATACGGTTCTAGCTGACGGATATTGACAGCTGGAAAAGATGGTACAACAGTAATTTGATCAGATGACAGATATCTTGCATGCAACTCGCGAAAGGCATGCCATAGGAGATCATCTCCTAAGTTACGATAGCCAATCCAGCCAATATACAAAACCTTTCTCATCACATTCACACCTTTATTGGATACTAAAATACAGCCAGCCTACCTTTTTGGATAGGCTGTAGAAAGAACTTCACGATTAGAAAAACACGGCTTATCACCTAGTATTTATGGCGAAAGCTAGGTTTTACTTAGACTATAATCCATAAACTTTTATGCTTCCCTATAGTGTAAACAGACCCTTTTCTATCAGTGAGAAAAGGGCCTAAACTTATTGCTTATTCTTGGCATATTCTTTGAAAAACTTCTCATTATATTGTACCTGAGTATCGTTGGGTCGATAGTGCTTTGCCTTATTATTATGTTCCACAGCCCGGTCATGATCCCCAGTGTGCCAATAGCAAACACATAACTGTAAATGAGGATACCAAGTGGCATAGCTCTGCTGGTAGAAACCTTGGCTGTCACTAATGTCTATCTCTATTGCTAATCGATACCAGATAATTGCTTTCTCAAACATGTTCTTCTCTTTATATAGATCTCCTATTCGACAAGAGACTTCCGGCCGAGGAACATCATAAATAATAGACATAACCAGAGATTCGATTTCTTTTTCCTGGTTACCTAGACTTCGATAACAAGCAGCCATATTTATACAAGCGCGAATCTCATCTTCTACCCAGCCTTTTTTGGTAGCAAGGAATTCCCTGTAATAAATAGCAGCCTTTTGGAATTGACGATGATCCTTTAGTTCATTGGCATAATAAAACAAATCACGCGGGGTGAATTTCTCCCCTCGTTCTAAGCGCTTTTGATATATTTTCAGGTTGCGATCTTTCGGTACCGATTCTGTTGATTTATCTGATTTGCGGTGTCTAATCGCTACATCCGAGGCGATAATATTTCCGTTTACTTCTAAATATTCGTGAACAGGTCCAATCCATTGAAAATTCCTTGAACGTTTGACAAGTCTATTCCTGCGATAACTGAATGTCGGATGATCATATTCGTCAAAGGCAATATGGTAGAGCATCGACACAGCATCCACTGATTCATCTAAGCCTGCAAGGAGCTGCTTACATTTCCGTTGATCTTCTTCCGCTAATATATCATCAGCATCAAGCCAAAAAATATAGTCGCCATTTGCTTGACTAAAAGCAAAATTCCTGGCTGCAGAAAAGTCATCTACCCATTCAAAATCAAATATCTGATCTGTAAAATCCGCAGCGATTTCCTTCGTCCGGTCTGTAGATCCCGTATCCACAATAATGACCTCATCACAAAGATGTGCCACACTCTCTAAACATTGCCGCAATACCTCTTCTTCGTTTTTTACAATCATACACAAACTAACCTCAACCATACATGTACACCACCAATGATAAAGATATAGTAATATATGATGATCACGGCAATTATGAAACCTTGGCTGCTGAAAATAGGTAAGATTTATTTTTGGATACAAAACGGATATATTTCCTATACGAATGGTGGTGTGCTCCAACTTATTTACTCTCTGCATTCCCTATTCTGTGGATCTACGGGCTTTACAATAGCTACACCCAATAAAGCAGCAGTTACGATCTGACCATTATGTGATACAAATATTTAATACTACTCTCCAGATGGCACAGCAATTGGCATTTCAGTTGGTAAGGGTACACCAAAATCTGGAGAACCATCTGACTTCCAAGTAAATTTCTGCATACGAGTACTTCGTTTTTGAGCACCACCATCTGATTCTGAAATGGCATGGTAAACAATCCAGTCTTCTGTTCCATCAGGAGACTGAGTAAAACCATTATGACCCGGGGCAAATACTTTATTTGCAACACTCTTCTTAAAAACAGGCTGGGTAGATTTTAACCATGCGTCTGCATTTAAAATATCAGCATCAGCAGAGGCCGTTAACATGCCTAGACAATAATCATCAGACCATGTTGCACTAGCAGAATACACCATAAATAATTTATTATTACGCTTTAACATGACAGGACCTTCATTAATAGCCATTCCACCTTGTTTCTCCCAGTCATATTCAGGTTTAGTTATCAATACATTTGGTCCTTTCAATGTCCATGGATTTTCCATCTCAGAAATATATAATGCTGACCCATAATCCGGAAAATGCCCATATCCAGCATAAACAAAATAAAGTTTGCTTTGATGTTCGAAAACGGTGCCATCTAAACCAGGGTGCTCTGTATTAACAAATCCCTTCTCTACCCACTCTCCATCAAAAGGATCAGAATTATTCTCGAGAACAAATACTTTCCTGGATTGGTCTCCACCCTCCCCATCATTAGCAGTAAAATATATATACCAAATATCATTTATTTTATGAATCTCTGGTGCCCATATATTTGCACTATTGATTCCTGTTTCAGGTGCAGTCCAAATCGTTTTATTCTCTCCTTGCGCAATTCCACTTAAAGTGTTTGATTTCCATAATTGAATTCGTGTTCTTCTTGTTACCATAAAATAATAGACATCTTTATTCTTCCATACCCACGGGTCAGCTCCAAGATGAGTTAAAAGTGGATTCCGAAATGTTTTCTCTGTCACAATTTTACACTCCTTTAAATAAATGTTTTCAAAATTAAGAAGCTTATTGATCTCTTAACGTTCTCACCCTTTAATCGAACCGATCATAACCCCTTTTACAAAATGCTTTTGAACAAACGGATACATAATTAACACTGGCAAACTAGCGACAATAATTAATGCATATTTTATACTTTCACCCAATAGTAATTTGTCTCCTAAGCCAAAACTATCTAGACCTTCTGTTGCACTAGCTTGTGTAACAAGCAGGATTTCTCTTAAGACAAGTTGTAAAGGATAAAGCGCATCATCTCTTAAATAGATTAACGCATTAAAAAATGCATTCCAATGACCTACTGCATAAAATAAAATCATTACAGCCAATATTGGTTTTGATAATGGTAAAATGATCTTCCATAGCATGTGAATGTTGTTACAACCATCCATCATGGCAGATTCTTGAATTTCCCAAGGGATACTGGATTGGAAATAGGTCCTCATCACAATTAAATTATAGGTAGCAATGGCATTAGGAATCATCATAGCCCAAATAGTATCCACCAAACCCAGTCCTTGTACAATTAAAAAGGTTGGAATTAATCCTCCATTAAAGAACATTGTAAAGGTAATGATGAACATAAATAGGTTTCTACCCGGTAAATCACGTCTTGAGAGTGGATATGCTGCTAATGTTGTTAAAATAATATTGATAAACGTACCGCCAATTGTATAGATAAGTGTATTTTTATAGCCATTCCACACACTCCCATTTTTCAGAATCTCCGTATAAGCATCTAGTGTAAAGTCAACTGGAAAAAGCCACATTTCACCGTTCATCACTTTTTCCGGATTACTAAAGGAAGCACTGACAACGAAAATTAACGGATAAAGCACAATGATTAAAATAAAGGCAGATAGCATAACAACTGCTATATCAAACCACTTATCACTGGAAAATTTTCGAGACCGTTCTCTCATCTCACCCTCTCCTTTCTGTCAAATACGATTAAATATTCTTACCAAAGACTAGTTTCTGCCTTTTTCTTAGCTATATAATTAATCAGGATTAACAGTGTAAAATTAATAATTGCGTTAAATAAACCGATCGCTGCACTATAACTGTAATTACCATTGAGAATTCCACTTCTATACACGAAGGTTTGAATAACATCACTAGAGCCCATATTCAAACTATTTTGCATTAACAAAATTTTTTCGAACCCTACATTCATAAAATTACCTACTTCTAAAATGAGCAAGATAATAATAACCGGTAATATTCCGGGTAAAGAAACATGCAAAATTCTTTGCAATCTGCTTGCACCATCAATTTTTGCTGCCTCATACAATTGTGGATCAATACCACTTAAAGCGGCAATATAAATAATGGATTGCCAGCCTGCACTTTGCCAAACACCTGATCCAATAAATACTGTTTTAAACCATTCTGGTCTTTCCATAAATGCAATCGATTCAAAACCTAAAGAATTAAGAATAGTATTTACAAATCCTCCGTTAGGATCGAGAAACAAATTTAACATTCCTACAATAACAACTACCGAAATGAAGTGTGGGACATATGTAACATTTTGAACTAGCTTCTTTAACTTATTTCGACTAATCTCATTAACTAACAAGGCAAGCATAATTGGTATAGGGAAGGCAAAAATTAAAGAAAATAAACTAATTGATATCGTATTCCAAATAATTCTGCCGAAGTAATACGAGTCAAAAAATCTTTCAAAATGCTCGAACCCCACCCATTCACTGCCTAGAAAACCAAAAGCAGGATTAAAATCTTTGAAAGCAATTTGTAAACCATACATGGGAAGATATTGAAAAATGATATACCAAGTCAAAGGGAACAGAAGCATTAAATATAAGTCATAACGCTTAGCAATGTTCACCCAGGCCTTTTTTGCTTTCGAAGCAGGCTTAACATTGTAATTAGCTATATCCATTTCTGTTTTCATTTTACTCATTTGTCACACGCCCTCTCTAGTTCATCATTAAAAGGGAAGCATTAGGCACACATTAAAATGTGCCTAATAAAAGAATCAATTTTTATATTGAGTATCGTAAGCTTCTTGGTAAATTTCAGTTAATCGCGAGAGTCCCATATTTTCAATGGTAGACACATAATCATCCCACTTATCGAAACTCATATCGCCATTAATAAATTGGGCAGTGCTCTCGTTATAATAGGCATCCATGTCTTGACGGATCTGATCCACTTCCTCAGCTGTATCCACATCAAACAATGGAGGGCCATAAACAACCTCAGGCAAATATCCATCAAGTTTTTTCTGAGCTTCCTGGACGGCTGGCGGATTAATTCCAGAAGCATTGTATTCTGTAATGTATTGAGGCGAGCCGCCACCTGGATATGGAGTAAAATCACCGATAGCTACACCATAACCACGCGGGTCAGAATAAATTTCATCACTATATTCAGGGAGACCGTCTTCATCATAATAGAAGGTTTCACCTTCGATTCCATATCTAAACATAATCGAGCCTTCTTCACTAAAGAAGTAATCCAACCACCTTATCGTTGCTGCAGGATGCTGGTTGCTAGAGGTAATTGCAAATGTACCGAAGTCTCTTGCAATTGGGCTGGAAGGCTGCATTTGATCTCCATGGGGACCTATTATTGGTGAAATCCCAATATACTCCCAATCCTTAGCTTGGTCGTTTAAATCATCTCCTTGGACGTGGGACATTCCAATTCTGCCAGTAGATACTTTCCCCATATAATCAGCTTGGTTATGTGTAAGAACTTCCCGATCTAATAATCCTTCACTGTAAAGTTTATTTAAAAACTGTAGTAATTCCTTATATCTTTCACTAGTTTTCCAAAATTTCACTTCACCATTTTCAATGTTGATCGTATTACCCATTTGATGTAATAAACCCCAAGAGCCGCCAAAGGTATTAATTAACGAATATAAGTCCCTTTCTGTCAATGGAATCTCATCCTGTTCACCATTACCATTTGGATCTTCATTCTTAAATGCGGTAAGAACTTCGACCAGCTCATCAACAGTAGTTGGCTCTTCTAATCCAAGTGTTTCCAGCCAGTCCTTGTTAACCCAAAACTTTTCAGTTCTAGCAGCTTCCAGTTCCACAATCGCAGGAAGAGCATAGATGTGACCATCTGGAGCAGTAATGGAAGATTTTATTTCTGGATACTTTTCAAAAAGTGCGGTTAAATTTGGTGCATATTTTTCAATTAAATCTTCCAAAGGTATAAATATCCCAGATGAACCATATTCAACAGCCTGTAATTGCGAAAGACTTGCCTTATAGAAAACATCCGGCAATTTACCTGAAGCTAACTCCAAGCTTTTTCTTTCATCAAAATTATCCTGTGGCACATCATCCCATTCAATCTTGATATTTGTCATATTTTCATATTCCTGAAAAACCAACATATTCTCATAAGGTCCGTTCTGTGGTGAACGTCTCGCAAAAAACTTTAAACTGATTTCTTCATCAACAATTGGAAATCCTTCTTCATTAAGGATTTCAGGTGTACTCTCATTCACTTGTTCTTCAGTAGTTTTCTCTGAACAGCCAGTCATAACTAACATGCCCAAAATAAAAACAAAGATAATACCAGTAAATTTTTTCATTTTTTATCCTCCATAAAAATTTCCTTTTTAGATTAATAATCTTCCATTACTAAGTAACTCAACTTTCGCACACTGAAATAGACAAGTAACCCTTGATATAGTTAGGTAAACCTGCCACCCATTGCTGTACTTGATTTTTTATTAATTTT